>JAQIJO010000014.1:0-15199 GCA_036946225.1 Xylophilus ampelinus | reverse complement strand
AGCCGGACGGAGCCCTGGCGGATCGCGAGCTACTCGGGCCTGCGGATCGACGCCGCCGGCGGCTTCGACGACACCCCCGCGCAGGCGGCGCCGGCGGCCGACACCGCGGCCGAGGCGATCTACGCCGAGAGCCTCGACGCCGAGAGCCTCGACGCGGCCGCGCAGGACGCGCCGGGGCCGGCCGGCGAGGGGCTGCACGGCTTCCCGCGCGGCGCGCAGCCGGGAAGTTTCCTGCACGAACTGCTCGAATGGGCGGCCGGCCGGGGCTTCGCGCAGGTGGCGGCCGATCCGGCCGAGGCGCGCGACCGGATCGCGCGGCGCTGCCGCCTGCGCGGCTGGGACCGCTGGATCCCGGCGCTGTCGGAATGGCTGCCCGAGTTCCTGCGGACCGGCTTCCCGGTCGCCGACGGCGCGCCGGTGCGGCTGGACGCGCTCGCCGCCTGCCAGGTGGAGATGGAATTCTGGTTCTCGGTGCGCCGGGTGGACCTCGCGCGGCTCGACGGGCTGGTGCGCCGGCACACCCTCGGCGGCGCCCCGCGGCCGTCGCTGCTGCCGGGCCGGCTCGACGGCATGCTCAAGGGCTTCGTGGACCTGGCGTTCGAGCACGGCGGCCGCTACTACGTGGCCGACTACAAATCCAACTGGCTGGGCCCCGACGACGGCGCCTACGGGCCGCAGGCGATGCGCGACGCGGTCCTGGCCCACCGCTACGAGCTGCAGTACGTGATCTACCTCTTCGCGCTGCACCGCCTGCTGCGCGCCCGCCTGCCCGATTACGACTACGACCGCCACGTGGGCGGGGCGCTCTGCCTGTTCCTGCGCGGCAGCGGCGCGCCGGGCCGGGGCATGCACCTGGAGCGGCCGCCGCGCGCGCTCATCGACGCGCTCGACGGCATCTTCGCCGGCGGCGACGACGGCGACGGCGCAGCCGTGGCCGGGGAGGGGCGGCCATGAGGCGCGCCGGCAGGACGCGCAGCGCGCAGGATCCCACCGGCGACCTGTTCGCGGGGCAGGCGGACGCGGAGCCGCCGCGCATCGCCTCGCTGCCGGAGATGCAGGACCTGCTCGCGCGCTGGACGGCGCGCGGCTGGCTGCGCGAGCTGGACCGGATCTTCGCGGACTTCCTGGCCCGCGAGGTGCCCGACGCGCCGCCCCTGGCGATCCTGGGCGCCGCCCTGGCCAGCCACCAGCTGGGCCGCGGCCACGTCTGCCTGGACCTGCGGGCGACGCTGGAGGACGGCAACTTCGCCCTGTCGCTGCCGCCCGAGGGCGATGCGCCCGAGGAGCAGCCGCCGCTTCCCGCGGACATCCTGGCCGGCGTCGGCCTGCGGGACTGGCTGGCCGCGTTCGCGCATCCCCGGCTGGCCTCGGCGGGACCGGGCGAGACGCCGCTGGTGCTGGCGGGCGCGCGGCTCTACCTGCGGCGCTACTGGCAGTACGAGCACGAGGTGCGCAGCGCCATCGGCCAGCGCCTCGCGCGCGGCGCCGAACTGCGCCAGGCCCTGCCGGCGGACGCCGTGCGGCAACTGCTGGACGGCCTGTTCCCGCGGGCCGACGGGGCCGAAGCGCCGGAGGCGGACTGGCAGAAGATGGCCTGCGCGCTGGCGGCCGGCAGCGCCTTCGGCATCGTCACCGGCGGGCCCGGCACCGGCAAGACCACCACCGTCGTCAAGCTGCTGGCCCTGCTGCAGGGCCTGGGCCTGCGGACGGGCGGGACGGGACGGCCGCTGCGCATCCGCCTGGCGGCTCCGACCGGCAAGGCCGCGGCCCGGCTCAACGAATCGATCGCCGGCGCGGTGCGGCGCCTGCCGCTCGACGGCCTGCCGGACGGCGAGGCGATCCGCGCCCGCATCCCGACCGAGGTGGTCACGCTGCACCGGCTGCTCGGCAGCCGGCCCGACAGCCGGCGCTTCCGCCACCACGCGGGCCATCCCCTGCCGGTCGACGTGCTGGTGGTGGACGAGGCGTCCATGGTGGACCTGGAGATGATGGCCGCGGTGCTGGCCGCGCTGCCCGCGCAGGCGCGCCTCGTCCTGCTGGGGGACAAGGACCAGCTGGCCTCGGTGGAGGCGGGCGCGGTGCTCGGCGAACTCTGCCGGAGGGCGCAGGCCGGCCACTACCTGCCCGCCACCGCCGGCTGGCTGCGCGGGGTGAGCGGCGGCACGGTTCCGGACGGGCTGCTGGATCCGGCCGGGACGCCGCTCGACCAGGCCGTCGCCATGCTGCGCAGAAGCTACCGTTTCACCGCCGACAGCGGCATCGGCCGCCTGGCCGAGGCGGTGAACGCGGGCGGTGCCGAGGCGCTGCGGGCGCTCTGGTCGCAGGGCTACCGCGACCTCGCGCGCCTGCCGCTGTCCGAGGACGACGGCCGGGCCTTGCGGGAGTGGGCGATCGACGGCGCGGCGGCGCGCTTCCCGCCGCGCGCGGCGGCCGGCGGCGCGGCGCCGCCGGTCGGCTACCGGCACTACCTCGCGGTGATGCGCGACGGCCATCCCCCGGCCGACGCGCCGGCGGCCGCCTTCGACGCCTGGGCGCAGGCGGTGCTGGCCGCGCATGCGCGTTTCCAGGTGCTCTGCGCGCTGCGCCGCGGCGCCTGGGGCGTCGAGGGCCTCAACCGGCGGATCGCCGACCTGCTCCACCGCGAAGGCCTGCTGCCGGCCAGCCAGGGCTGGTACCTGGGCCGCCCGGTGCTGGTGACCCGCAACGACTACGGGCTGGGACTGATGAACGGCGACATCGGCATCACCCTGGCGCTGCCCCAGCCGGAAGGCGACGCGGCCCCTGGCGCGGCGCGCTGGACGCTGCGCGTGGCCTTCCCGTCCGGCGACGGGCGGGGCGGCATCCGCTGGGTGCTGCCGAGCCGCCTGCAGGCGGTGGAGAGCGTCTACGCCATGACGGTGCACAAGGCGCAGGGCTCGGAGTTCGACCATGCCTCGCTGGTGCTGCCCGAAGGCCTGAGCCCGGTGCTGACCCGCGAGCTGGTCTACACCGGCATCACCCGCGCCCGGCACTGGTTCAGCCTGGCCGAGGCGGGCCGGGGCCGCCGGGTGTGCTCGAGGCGGCGGTCGCGCGCCGGGTGCGGCGCGCCAGCGGCCTGTTCGGCGACGATTGAGGGACGACCGGGCGGCGGGGGGCAGGCGCCCGCGGCCGGATGGCGGTCACGTCGGGTTGCACCTGGCCGGCGCGCAAGCGCCGGCCGGCGATGCACAATAAGCCATGAATATCGTGATCCTCGACGACTACCAGGATGCCGTGCGCAAGCTGCGCTGCGCGGCCCGGCTGGACGCCTATTCCGCCAAGGTCTACACCAACACCGTCAAGGGCGTGGGCCAGCTGGCGGTGCGGCTGCGGGATGCGGAGGTCATCGTGCTCACCCGCGAGCGCACCGCGATCACCCGGCCCCTGCTCGAAAAGCTCCCGCGGCTGCGCCTGATCGCCCAGACCGGCAAGGCCGGCCGCCACATCGACGTGCAGGCCTGCACCGACCACGGTGTCGCCATCGCCGAAGGCGTGGGCTCGCCGGTGGCGCCCGCCGAACTCGCCTGGGCGCTGATCATGGCCGCGATGCGCCGCCTGCCGCAGTACATCGCCAACCTCAAGCACGGCGCCTGGCAGCAGTCCGGCCTGCGCGCGGCCTCGATGCCCGCGAATTTCGGCATCGGCATGAGCCTGCGCGGCAAGACCCTGGGCATCTGGGGCTACGGCCGCATCGGGCAGCTCGTCGCCGGCTACGGCCGCGCCTTCGGCATGAACGTGCGCGTCTGGGGCCGCGAGGCGTCGCGGGCCCAGGCGCTGGCCGACGGCCACCAGGCGGCGGCCAGCAAGGAGGAATTCTTCGAGCAGTGCGACGTCGTCTCGGTCCACCTGCGCCTCACGGAGTCCACCGCCGGATGCGTGGGCCTGCAGGACCTGCAGCGCATGAAGCGCACCGCGCTGTTCGTCAACACCTCGCGCGCCGAACTCGTCGAACCCGATGCGCTCGCCGCGGCCCTGGTGCAGGGACGGCCGGGCATGGGCGCGGTCGACGTCTTCGAGAGCGAGCCGCCGCTGCAGGGCCATCCGCTCTTCAAGCTCGAGAACTGCATCTGCACGCCCCACATCGGCTACGTGGAGCAGGACAGCTACGAGCTGTACTTCGGCGCCGCCTTCGAGAACATCGTCAATTTCATCGAAGGCCGTCCGAGCAACCTCCTCAACCCCGAGGCTCTCGCGAAGACGGCGTGACGTAGCTGCCGAGGCCCGTCGACTCGAAGTCGATCAGGTTCCCGCCGTCCACCGGCGCGGGGCCGGGAGGCGGGACGCGGGCCGGCTCGGCGGGCGGCGCCACCGGCTCCGCGGGGTCGGCCGGCGCGTCGAGGTCCAGGTCGAGGTCCAGGTAGCGGTCCTTCCAGGGGGATGCGGCGGGTTCCGCCGGTGCCTCGGCCTGCGCCGGCGCGGCCTGCGGCGCGGGCAGGTCGAATTCGAAGGCCGCCGGTGCAGG
Source organism: Xylophilus ampelinus (assembly GCA_036946225.1). Classification (GTDB taxonomy): domain Bacteria; phylum Pseudomonadota; class Gammaproteobacteria; order Burkholderiales; family Burkholderiaceae_C; genus JAKOND01. Next base: position 10,719 of record JAQIJO010000014.1, on the reverse strand, counting down.
GGCGCGAGCGGCCGGTGCGCCCGGACCTCCGGCCGCCGACGCGACAGGCGCCGCGGACGGCGCGAAGGAATCGTCGTGCGGCAGGGTCTCGCCCGCCTCGTCGTGGGGCGGGAGGGTGGACGGTGCGTCGCGGCGCATGAAGTCCGGGAACATCGAGCTGCGCTCCAGGTCCTCGGGCAGGACCGACACCGGGTAGGCGAGATCGCTTCCCGAGACCGAGGACAGCTCGCTCTGCGTCTCGGCGCCGGCGGCGCCGAACGCCGACGCCGCGACGCCCGGCGCACCCTGCGGCTGGACCGAGGGATCGCCGTGCCACCAGGCGCCGGCCTCCGCCTTGCGCTGTTTCCTGCGGCCGAGCAGCCAGGCCCCCGACGCGCCTACCACCACCGCGCCCAGGGCGGCGAGCAGGTAGGACCGGTAGTCGGTTTCCTCGGGCACCGGCGCAGCGCGCGCGGTGACCTCGTTCTGCAGGCGTGCGATCTCCTTGCGGGCGGCGGCGAGTTCGGCCCGGATCTGCGCCACCTGGTCGTCGAGCCCGGCCGCCGCAGGAGCAGCGGCGGCGGCTGGAACGGCGCCCGCCCCCGGAGCCGGCGGACCGCCGTTGAGGCGCTCCCATTCGGCGGCCGCGCGCTTGCGTTCCTCGTCCGAGGTGGCGGGCTGGCTCGCGAGCGCATCGCTGCGGCGCAGGGATTCGGGCGAGTTGCCGTACCAGGACGGGTCCTCGAGCTTGAGGATCGGCTGGGTCGCGGACTTCGCCGGCGCTGCGTCGGAGGCCACGGCGCCCTGCGCGGTCCGCGGCCCCGACGCCACCGTGGGCTCGACGCGCCGGGCGCCCGCGGGCGGACGCGGCCGCACCGGTGCGCTGGCCGCGGTCCGGGGGGGCGTGGAGCGGCCCGCATCGTTCCGGGCCGCGCGGCCCGCCGACCCGGTGCCCGCGCGGCTCCCTGCGCCGTCGCCCGGACGGGGCGACGCGGGGAGCGGCGTGGCGGAGACCGGGCTGCGGGGCGCGGCGCCGATGGCCGGGAGCATGGCCGCGGAGGAGGCCTGGACCGGGGCGCCTGCGAGGAAGGTGTAGCTGCGGCCCAGGGGAGACTCGCATCCGGCCTGCACCCGGACCGAGACGATCGGTTCGTTGACCGGGACCGTGGTGCGGACGCGAACCCAGCGCGCCTCGCCCCCCGCATCCTCGGCCGCCACGCTGCTCTCGGAGATCCGGTCGTCGCCGTAGCGCACCTCGGCTGACAGGCACAGCGAGCCCGCGGTTTCGCGGGGATCGCCCTGCAGCGGGAAGCGCAGGTCGAGCGCTCGGCCCACCGAGACCGAATCCGGCGACGGACCGAGGGACATGGCCGACGCCGAGGTCACACCGGCAGCCAGCAGCCAGAAGACGAGGGGGGCAGGTTTGTTCAAGTGATGTCCAGGCCGTACGAGGATGCTGAATTTTCACACAAGTTGATACACAAGATTCATCCTGCGGATTTTCTCGTCCGAAGACAACAGAAATTATTCAGGTGAGGCGCGCCAACGCCCCTCCAGATCATAGGGATGCTCCATGGAGCGGATAGAGGATTTGTAATGCGATGAATTCGCATTTATACTTCGCGCATTCTTCACCACCAGTCGCCAGTCGCTGCATTTGCCATGATCGTGTGTGTGTGCCATCGGGTCTCGGATCGGGAAATCATTCGACATGCCAAGGCCGGGCTCAGTTTCGACGACATCCAGTTCGAGCTCGGCGTGGCGACGCAGTGCGGACAGTGCGAGAACTGCGCGCGGGACGTCGTCGCCCAGTGCGCCGCGTCCCATCCGGTGGCGGCCATCCGCAGCGAAGCCCAGGCGGTCCACCTCGTCCGCTCGCAGATGGAGTGCAAGCCATGGAATTCCTCACCACGGTCGGTCCCAGCCTGATCCTCGTCGTCGGTTCGGCCTGGTGGATCTTCCGCAAGTAGGCGCCGGCCTCCCATCCTCATGCACCCGCAAGCCTCCGCCGCAGTCCCGGTCCGTGCCGGAACCGCGGCGAACGGCATGTCCTATGACCGTCCTTCCGAAAAACCAGCCCCACCCGCCGGGAGGCCGCACCGTCGCCATCGCCGGCGGTGTCCTGGCGATCCATGCCGCCGTGCTCTGGGCGATGCAGACGACGATGTCGCGGGTCGACCGCGACATCGTCACCCCGGTGCAGGTGATCGAGAGCGAAATCATCACCGCGCCCGTCCCGCAGGTGCCGCCCGCGCCGCCGCCGCCCCCGCGGCCGGCGCCGCCGCCGCCCAAGCCCGCGCCGGCGCCCCCGGTGCCCAAGCGCGCGGCGCCCGCGCCCGCACCGCGTCCCGTGGCCATCGCGGACCCGACGCCCTCGCCGGACGCGCCCGTCGGGAGCGTGGCGCCGCCCGCACCCGCGCCCCCGGCTCCGCCCGCGCCGCCCGCACCCCCTCCCGCGCCGCCGGCTCCCCCGGCGCCGCCCGCTCCGCCGCGCATCGAGATGCCCTCGAGCAACGCCGACTACCTGCAGAACCCCAAGCCGGCCTATCCGCCGATGAGCAAGCGGCTGGGCGAGCAGGGCACGGTCGTGGTGCGGGTGCTCATCAGCGCCGAGGGCCTGCCGCAGCAGGTGCAGGTGCAGAAGTCCAGCGGTTTCGAGCGCCTGGACAAGGCCGCGCTCGACAGCGTCATGCGCTGGAAGTTCGTCCCCGGCAAGCGCAACGGCGTGCCGGAAGCGATGAGCTACAACGTGCCGCTCAATTTCGTCCTCGAATGATTCCTAGAACCTGAGAACCCGGAGTAAGTATGGATTCGCAATTCGGCATCGGCAGCGTTTGGTCCCAGGGGGATCTGGTCATCAAGACCGTGGCGGTCATCCTCCTGGCCATGTCGGTCGCGTCCTGGGTGGTCATCATCCTCAAGGCCATCGACGTGATGAAGTTCAAGCGCTTCGCGCGCAACGCGGAGGACTTCTGGCACAGCGAGGACTTCGGCACCGGGCTCGCCAAGCTGGGCGAGGGCGCGGGCAACCCGTTCCGGGAACTGGCGCTCGAAGGGCGCGAGGCGACCGCCCACCACAGCAACACCAAGGCGCACCTGCACGACAGCCTGGACGTGAGCGACTGGATCACCCGCGCGCTGCGCAACGCCATCGACGAGTTCACCGCGCGCGCGCAGTCGGGGCTGGCGATCCTGGCCTCGGTGGGGTCGACGGCGCCGTTCATCGGCCTCTTCGGCACCGTCTGGGGCATCTACCACGCGCTGGTCGCCATCGGCACCAGCGGCCAGTCGTCGATCGACAAGGTGGCCGGCCCGATCGGCGAAGCGCTGATCATGACCGCGCTGGGCCTGGCGGTGGCGATCCCCGCGGTGCTGGGCTACAACGCCCTGGTGCGCGGCAACAAGTCGGTGCTGCTCAAGCTCAACAGCTTCGCCCACGACCTGCACGCCTACTTCGTCACCGGCGCCCGCGTGAGCAGCAGCAACGGTCCCGCCACCGTGCATCCGCTGCGGAAGGGCAATTGACCATGGCCTTCGGAACCCAGGACGACGCGGACGAGGTGATGAACGAGATCAACATGACGCCCCTGGTGGACGTCATGCTGGTCCTGCTGATCATCTTCATCATCACCGTGCCGGTCATGAAGCATTCGGTGAACATCGACCTGCCGCGCGCGTCCAGCCAGCCCCAGGACGCCAAGCCGACCGCGATCGGCCTCAGCATCAAGGCCGACGGCGGCTATTTCTGGGACGACGCCGCCATCCGCGACGAGGAGCTCGCGCCCCGCCTCGCCGTGGAGGCGCGCAAGGACCCCCAGCCCGAGCTGCACATCCGCGGCGACAAGGAGGCGCGCTACGAACGGGTCGCGCAGGCGATGTCGGCGGCGCAGCAGGCGGGCCTGCGCAAGATCGGATTCGTGACCGAGCCGCAGCAGAAGTAGCGGTCCGGCGCGCCGGAGGCCGGGGCCGCGGAGGGCGCCCGGAGGCCGCGGAGGCGGCCCGACGGAGAAGGATGCATGAGAAAAGAGCGTAGGAGCCCAGGTGGCGCCTACGCTCTTTGCTATTGGATCGAGAGCAAACCGCGGCCGCCGAGGGCGGCACCGCAGGCGCGCCGGGGCGCCTGCGACGGACGCGGCGTTTCAGCGGCGCAGCACCAGCCAGCCGAACGCCGCGAGCGAGAGCAGCGTGTAGATGATCCCCGGCGCCGAGGCCGCCAGCCAGGGCTGCCAGTTCTGCAGGTTGCCGATGTAGCCGAACACGTTGTTCAGCAGGAAGAAGCTGATGCCCGCGAGCACGCCGCCGAAGACGTAGGTCGCGATGCCGCCCGAGCGGAAGTGCAGGTAGGCGAAGGGCAGGGCGAGCACCACCATCACCAGGCACGAGAGCGGATAGAACACCTTGCGCCAGAACTCGATCTCGTAGCGCTGGGCGGACTGGCCGTTCGCGTCGAGGTGCCGGATGTACTGGAACAGGTCCAGCGCGCGCATCCGCTCGGGCCGCAGCAGCGAGGCGGCCACCATCTCCGCGGTGATCCGGGTCGGCCAGCGCAGCGATGCGAGGTGCCGGGTGTCGACCCGGGCCGGCGCGGCGCCGGGACGCGCGCCGGTGGGGAAATCGCTGCGGACCACGTCCGTGAGGTTCCAGGCGTCGTCGTTGCCGAAGCGCGCGGCGGCGGCGCGCGTGGTGGAGATGATGTGGCCCTGGTTGTCGGTCTCGACGATGCGCACCTGGTGCATCGTGCCGGTGCTGTCGAGCTCGCGCACGTTGACCGCGTAGCTGCTGTAGTCCTGCTGCTCCTTGAGCCAGGCGCCGGTCAGCCCGGTGCTCAGGCGGCCCTGCGCCCGGGACTTGATGAACTGCGCGGCCTTCTCGCTCGCGGGCGCGACGTAGTCGCCCACTGCGAAGGTCAGCACCACGAAGCCCAGGCCCAGGGCCAGCAGCGTCTGCAGCGCCCGCCACGGCCCGAGGCCGCTGGTGCGCATGATGGTGAATTCGGAGCTCTGCGCCAGCCGGGCCATCACGAAGATGGTGCCGATCAGCACCGCGATCGGCAGCAGCTCGTAGAGGTGGTTGGGCAGCGAGAGGGTGACGAAGGCCAGCGCGTGGACCAGCTTGTACTCCAGCACGCCGGACTTGCCGATGTAGCGCAGCTCGTCGACGAAGTCGAAGAAGAAGAACAGGGCGAGGAAGCCGACCGCCACGAAGGCCACCGCCGACAGGATCTCGCGGTAGAGGAAACGCCGGATGGTCTTCATGCCGCGCCCTCCGCCGGCGCCGGCCGGCGGCGCCGGAGCGCCCACGACCACTGGTGGTGCCGCTTGGCCAGCAGCAGGAGCGCGAGCAGCGCCACCCCGCCGTGCAGCATCAGCAGGAAGCCGCCGAAGGAGACCCGGCCGGTGCCCACCCAGTTCTGCCCGAGGTTGAGGAAGTTGAAGTACAGCACGAAGGCGAAGAGCGCCATGAGCATGCTGCCGCTGCGCCCGGCGCGCGGGTTCACGTTCGAGATGGCGAGCGCGAGCAGCACGAAGTTGAGGCCCGCCACCGCCAGGCCGATGCGCCAGGCCAGCTCGGCCCGCTTCTGCGGCGTGGGATCGGCCAGGAGCTCGGCGGTGGACACCGCCTTCAAGGGAGTGGCGTCCGGGTCCGCGAGGGCCGCGGCGGCGGTGCCGACGCGGCCGCCGTACTCGCGGAACTCGCTGAGCTTGGCGGCCGGCTGGGTCGCGGTGTTCTCCAGCCGCTGGCCGTTCGACAGCACCACGAAGCGGTCGCCGTTGATGGTCTCGAGGCGGGCGTTGCGGGCCGAGGTCACCGTCTCGCGGCCGGGATCGAAGGTGGCGATGAACACGCTGCTGGCGGTCTGCGCGTTGGGGCTGTCCCGGTCGATGAAGAACACCCGGTTGCCGTTGGCCGATTCCTGGAACTGTCCCGGGGCCACGCGGTCGATGTCGCCGCGCCGCTCGTACTGGTTGCGCAGCTCCTGGATCTGGGTGTTGGCCCAGGGCCAGGCCATCAGCGAGAGCACCGCGATCACGCCCAGCACCGGCCAGGCGAAGCGCAGCATCGGCGGCAGGAATGCGCCGAGCCCGCGTCCGGCGGCGAACCAGATCGCCATTTCGCTGTCGCGGAACATGCGCGACAGCGTCCCGACGATGGCGATGAAGAGGCTGAGCGCCAGGATGATCGGCAGCTGGCCGAGCACGGTGTAGCCCATCACCAGCAGCACGTCGGAGGGGTTGACGTTGCCGCGCGAGGCCTGTCCCAGCACCCGGATCAGGAGGATGGTGACCACCACCGTGGAGAGCACCACCAGGGTCGCGCCGAAGCTCCGGCCGAGTTCCTTGCGTATGGAGGAATGGAATAACATCGGTTTCGACTCAAAAGGGGATTATGGACTTCCGACTCGAGACGCTGGCGGCATCGGCCGCGAGCACCCACGACGGCGACGCGCTCGTCGTCCTGCTGGCCGGCGACGCACCGGCGGCCGCCGATTCCTCGCCCCTGGCCCGCCTGGCGGCGGAGGCGCGCGCAGGCGGCGACCTGCCGTCCAAGCCCGGCAAGGCGCTCGCCATCTACCGGCCGGCCGGATTCGCCGTGCGCCACCTGGTGCTGGCCGACGCGGGCGCAGGCGATGCGCGCACGGTCCGGCAGGCCGTGGGCGCCGCCTGCGCCGCGCTCAAGTCCGCCGCGCCGGCCCGCCTCACGGTCCTGCTGCCCGCGGCGGCGGATGCGCAGGCCCTGCGCGCCGCGGTGCTCGCGGCCGCCGACGCCAGCTACGGCTACACCGCCACCAAGCCCAGCGCCGAGCCGCGCAAGCTGGCCCGGCTCACCATCGCCGTCCCGGACGCGCAGGACGCTGCGCTGCGCAGCGCCTTCGACCATGCCGTCGGCACGGTCGCCGGCATCGAGTTCGCCAAGGAATGGGGCAACCGTCCGGCCAACCACGCGACGCCCGCCCTGCTGGCCGAGGCCGCGCAGAGCCTCGCCGGCACCCGCAGCCGCATCCAGGTCGAGGTGCTCGGCCCGCGCGAGGTGGAGCAGCTCGGCATGGGCGCCTTCCTCGGCGTCGCGCAGGGCTCCGAAGAGGAGCTGCGCTTCATCGTGCTGCGCTACACCGGCGCGCCCAAGGCGCAGGCGCCGACCGTGCTGGTCGGCAAGGGCATCACCTTCGACATGGGCGGCATCTCCATCAAGCCCGCCGCCGAGATGGACGAGATGAAGTTCGACATGTGCGGCGCGGCGAGCGTGCTCGGCACCTTCCGCGCGCTGGCCGACATCCGTCCGGCGATCAATGTGGTCGGCCTCATCCCCTCGTGCGAGAACATGATCAGCGGCCGCGCGATGAAGCCGGGCGACGTGGTCACCAGCATGAGCGGCCAGACCATCGAGGTGCTCAACACCGACGCGGAAGGCCGGCTGATCCTGTGCGACGCGCTGACCTACGCCGAGCGCTTCAAGCCCCGTGCGGTGATCGACGTCGCGACCCTGACCGGCGCCTGCGTGGTGGCCCTGGGCGCGGTGCGCGCCGGCCTGTTCTCGCCCGACGACGCCCTGGCCGACGCGCTCGCGCAGGCGGGGGAGGCCGCGCTCGATCCCTGCTGGCGCATGCCGCTGGACGACGAGTACGCCGAAGGCCTGAAGACCAACTTCGCCGACGTGGCCAACATCGGCGGCCGCATGGGCGGGGCGATCACGGCGGCGAAGTTCCTGCAGCGCTTCACCGAGAAGTTCCCCTGGGCCCATCTCGACATCGCCGGCGTGGCCTGGAAGGGCGGCGCCGCCAAGGGCGCGACCGGCCGGCCGGTCGGATTGCTGCTGGAGTACCTCCAGCGCGCCGCCGCCGTGCCTGCCGGGGCGGCCCCGGCGCGCAGCGGGCCGGCGGCCCCCGCGAAGAAGGCCGCCCGGCCGCCTGCGCGCAAGGCCGCCAAGCGCTGAGCGCCTCCCAGCCGAACGTCCTGCCCGATGACCGAGATCGCCTTCCACTTCAACGTCCCCGACCGGCTCGCCCATGCCTGCCGGCTGGTGCGCAAGGCGATGGGGCAGGGCGCGCGCCTGGTGGTCGCCGGGCCGAAGGAGCAGCTCGCCCGCGTCGACCAGGCCCTGTGGTCCTTCGCGCCCGCCGAATTCCTCGCCCATTGCGACGCGGGCGCGCCGGCGGCGGTGATCGCGGCCTCGCCGGTGCTGCTGGCCGAGGACCTGGCCGCCCCGCTGCCGCACCGGGAGCTGCTGATCAACCTCGGCGAGGCGGTCCCGCCGGGCTTCGGCCAGTTCGGGCGGCTGATCGAGATCGTGCCGCAGAGCGGCGACGCGGAACGCCAGTCCGCCCGCCTGCGCTGGAAGCATTACAGCGACCGGGGCTACGCCATCGTGCGCCACGATCTCGCAGCCGCCGACTGATCCCGCACGGCCGTTCCAGGCCGCATCTTCGCTAGAAATGTAAGTTACGTCATCGCATAAAGATAAATGAACGAGCCGTCACACATCGAAGCGACCGATTTGAGAACATCCGAAGCCATGACCCTGGATGACCTGCTCGCCCATCCGACCGCGCTACCCAACATCCCACGGGTGGTGACCCAGCTGCTGGCCGAACTCGACAAGGACGATCCCGACCTCCGCAGGATCAACCAGCTGATCGGCCAGGACCCGGCCCTGACCATCCGGCTCCTGCGGCTGGCGAACGCCGCGATCTTCGGCCGTCCGGCGAAGGTCGCCAGCGTCTCCGAAGCCCTGGCGATGCTCGGTCTGGGCCATGTCCGTTCGCTGGCGCTGGTGGCGACGCTCGCCTGCGCGTTCGGGGCGACGCCGGGGCTCGACATGCTGCAGTTCTGGCGGTGCAGCCTCGACATGGCGAAGATGTCGCGCGCGCTGGCCGGCATGGCGGGGCAGGCCGGCGCGACGGCCTTCACCGCCGGACTGGTCCACGCCGTCGGCGAAATGGCGATGCACGCCGGCATGCCGCACACCATGCGCGCGCTGAACGACGCGGCCGGCGTGTTCGATCCCCAGCGCCCGGCGCTGGAATCCCGCGAGCTCGGCTACACCTTCGCGGATGTGGGCGCGGGCTTCGCCCGGCACTGGCATTTCCCGGAGGAGCTGATCGCCGCGATCCAGGGCCAGAACGATCCCCTGGCCCGCGAGCAGTGCGAACCGCTCGCCGCGCTGCTACATCTCGCGGGATGGATGGTGCGCGGGCGGGAAGCCGGCTTCGGCGATGCGATGCGCGCGACCACCTTCCCGGACATCGTCGGCCTGGCGCTCGGCCTAGACTCCGAGGCGGTCATGGCCTGCGCGCCGGCCGAATGGACCCGCAGCAGCGAGGCGGCGCTGTTCTTCTGAACCGGGGGACAATCCGCCGCTCCCATTCCCGCCGCGGCAGCGTGTCCGCACGCGATCGCCCGACCAACCCCCGACCCGCCAGCGTCCCGGTGCCCCAGATCCCTTCCTCCGCCTCCGAATCCCCGCCCCACGAACCCGCGATCCCCGACGAGGTGCTCGCCGAACTGACGCCGGTCATGCGCAGCGTGGTCGTGCGCATGGCCCGCGCCGGACGTCCGCCGCTGCACACCCTCCCGCCGGCTGCCGCCCGCGCCGCCTATGCGGCCGGCGCCGGCGTGCTCGACATCCCGCGTCCGGCGCTGGACCGCGTCGAGGACTTCCGGATCGCCGGCCGCGGCGATGTGCTGCTGCCGGCCCGGCTCCACGCGCCGTCGGCGGGGCGGCTGCCGGTGCTGCTCTATTTCCACGGCGGCGGATTCACCGTCGGCGGCATCGACACCCCACGACACGCTGTGCCGCGAGCTGGCGCGGCGCGCCGGCTGCGCGGTGGTCTCCGTCGACTACCGGCTCGCGCCCGAGCATCCGTTCCCGGCCGCGGTGGACGACGCCTGGGACGCGCTGCGCTGGCTGCAGGCGCACGCCGCGCTGCGCCTGGGCCTCGACGGGAGCCGCATCGCCGTGGGCGGCGACAGCGCCGGCGGCACCCTGGCCGCGGTGGCCGCCATCCTGGCGCGCGATGCCGGCATCCCGCTCGCGCTGCAGCTGCTGATCTATCCCGGATGCGCCGCGCGCCAGGACACGGACAGCCACCGGCGCTACGCCCGCGGACCGGTGCTGTCCGAGGCCATGATCGACTGGTTCTTCGACCAGTACCTGCCCGACGCCGCCCGGCGCGACGACTGGCGTTTCGCGCCCCTGCTGGCCGACGACGTCGACGGCGTCGCGCCCGCCTGGATCGGCCTCGCGGAATGCGACCCGGTGCGCGACGCCGCGATCGCCTACGGCGACAAGCTGCGCGCCGCGGGCGTGCCGGTGGACCTGGAGATCTACCGGGGCGTGGCGCACGAATTCTTCAAGATGGGCCGCGCCGTCCCCGAAGCCCTGCGCGGCCATGCCGACGCGGCCGCGGCGCTCCAGGCGGCCTTCTCCGCCGCAGCGCCTGCGCCGGACGCCGCCACCGAATCCTCGCTTGCCGGCCCGCCCGGCCTGCAGCTCGGGACCTGGACCCGGCTCGGCCGGGCCGCGTCGGCGGTCCGCCGCGAAGTCTTCGTCCAGGAGCAGGGCGTGCCCCTGGACATCGAGATGGATGCGCTCGATGGCGCCGCGCTGCATGCGGTGGCGTTCGGCGAGGACGGCGAACCGCTGGCCACCGGCCGGCTGCTGCCGCCGGAAGCCGACGCGCGGCGCGGCGGCGCGCTGTCGCGCATCGGCCGCATGGCGGTGCGGAGCAGCGCCCGGGGCCGG
>JAQIJO010000013.1:0-38575 GCA_036946225.1 Xylophilus ampelinus | reverse complement strand
CAACTGGCGCGTCTGCGTCCGGCGCGACTACCGCTCCCGCGAGCCGCGGCCCACCGGGCGCGAGATGGTACGCAACAGCGTCCGCGCCATCCCGGCGCTGATGCTGGTGGTGCTGATCCCTGGTGGGCATCCGCTTCGGCATCTTCACCCCGACCGAGGCGTCGGTGGTGGCGGTGTTCTACGCGCTGGCCTGCGGCAAGTGGATCTACCGCACGCTCGAATGGAAGGCGCTACCGCACATCGCCGCGCGCTCGGCCCTGCTGACCGCCTCGGTGCTGCTGGTGGTGGCCGCGTCCGCCGCCTTCGCCTGGGTGCTGACCATCGAAGGCATTCCCCAGCAGCTGGCCGAGACCATCGTCGGCTGGAACCTGTCGCCGCTCGTCTTCCTGGTCGCGGTCAACATCCTGCTGCTGCTCTTCGGCATCTTCATGGAGCCGCTGCCGGGCGTGATGATCCTGGTGCCCATCCTGGCGCCGATCGCCAGCGCGCTGGGCATCGACCCGATCCATTTCGCGATGGTGGTGATCGTCAACCTGACCCTGGGCATGATCACGCCGCCGGTCGGCGGCCTGCTGTTCGTCACCTCGGTGGCGACGAAGGTGCCGCTGGCAGCGCTGACGCGGGAGCTGCCGCCCTTCCTGCTGGCGCACCTGGCGGTGCTGGGGCTGCTCACCTTCGTGCCGGCGATCTCGACCTGGCTGCCGCACGCGCTGGGGTTCTAGGCACCGGGCCGCATGACGCCTTCCATTCCGCGCTCCCTGGATTCGGAGCTCACGGGGTGCCGGAGATTTTACACTCGGATGCCTGGGTTCCTTGCAAGTGATTGCCATTAAAGGTTTTTAGAAATTGGCGCGGTCCTTGCTGATCGTTTTACAACTGCAAATTCAGCAGTTGTACAACAGACCGGGGGATCCATGAAGTCTTCTTTCCTGCGCACCGCATTCGTCACGGCGGCCCTGGCATCGGCCGCCGCTGCCCACGCCGTGACCGTGGATTACCAGTTCGTGACGCCGAACGACGGCTCGGGCAAGACCAGCCGCTTCGTGGGCCCGAACAACACGAACACGAACAACGTGTTCGTCGAGACCTTCGACCTGCCGAACGGTCAGGGCGGCATCAACACGCCGAGCAGCCTGGTCAGCGTCACCACGGTTTCGGGCGGCGGCTTCAGCTTCGCCAAGGGCAGCCTGGCAGGCGTCTACGCCACGCCCGCCGGCGACAGCACGAACTACGCCTACGGTCCGGCCCAGGGGTCGTCCACGTCCAGCTCGGAAGTGCGCCTGGACTACACCGGCCTGTTGAACAACCTGTCGGGCCAGATCGGTCCCAACACCTACCTCAACTACGTGGGCCTCTACTACGGTTCGATCGACCGCTACAACGACCTGCTGTTCTACAGCAGCAACGGCACCCTGCTGCGCACCGTCACCGGCGGCGAGCTGATCGACCAGTTCAACGGCATATCCGGCAACCAGTTCGCCGACAGCTCGAACATCTACGTGAACCTGTTCTTCTCGCCGGAGGAGCAGTTCACTTCCTTCAGCTTCCGCACCACCGGACGCGCGTTCGAGATGGACAACCTGGCGGTCGGCTTCAACGTGGTCCAGAACGTGCCCGAACCCGGCTCTCTGGCGCTGCTGGGCCTGGGCCTGGCTGCCGTCGGCATCGCGCGCCGCCGCAAGGCCGCCTGAGCCGCGGGCATCGTCGCCCCGATCCGAAGCCCCGCTCCGCGGGGCTTTTTCGTTTGCGGAGCGCCCTCACGTTCCTGCTCGATTAAGAAGTCAAGGGAGATAATCATGCGGGTTGTCGTCCTGTATTTATTATTTCTGTAGGAATAATTACCTTGGCAAGTAGGATAAAAACCCGAAATGTCGACGCCCATTACACTCAAATTCGAGGGGATTCGGCAAGTGATTAATGGCATTGGGTTTTCCCTTGTGGCCCCGTTCTTGCTGAATGGAGTATGTCTTTTTTGAAAGGGAACTCCCATGCAGAAGAAAACGCTCATGCGGCTGGCCACCGGCCTCGCGGCCCTCGCCACCGTGGCGGGTGCCCATGCCTTCCAGGTGACCTACGACTACGCCGTGCCGTTGGACGGCTCGGCGAAGACCAGCAGGCTGGTCGGGCAGTCGAACACCAACACCGGCAACGTCTTCGTCGAGACCTTCGACCTGCCGGGCGGCGGCGGCGGGATCAACACGCCGTCGAACCTGGTGGAAGTGACCACCGTCTCCGGCGGCGGCTTCGGCATCGCGCAGGGCAGCGTGACGGGCGCCTACGCTGCGCCCGCCGGCAACAGCACCTACTACGCCTACGGCCCCCGGCAAGGCAGCGGATCGACCACCGCCGAAGTCAACCTCAATTACCGCAACCTGCTCCAGGGCCTGGGCGACAACGCGTCGTTGAATTACCTCGGCCTGTACTACGGTTCGATCGATACCTACAACGACCTGATTTTCTACAACCGCGCAGGACAGGTCATCACCACCGTCACCGGCACCCAGCTGATCAACCTGTTCAACGGCATCTCGGGTAATCAGACGGCGGACAGCTCGAATATCTACGTGAACCTGTTCTTCGACGCGTCGGAAGAGTTCAGCTCCTTCAGCTTCCGCACCACCGCGCCCGCGTTCGAGATGGACAACCTGGTCGTCGGCTACCAGGTCCCGAATCCGGTGCCCGAGCCCGGTTCCCTGGCCCTGATCGGCCTGGGCCTCGCGGGCCTGGCCGTGGCGCGTCGCCGCCAGCGCGGCTGATCGCCGCAGGCCGCGGCCTGCCGGCGACGATTCCCCGGCCCCGCCGGGGCGACGGCCCGTCGGGCCGCCGCTCCGGCGGGGCCGGCGCGTGCCGGGAAACGGTCCGCTGCCTCAGGCGTCGGCGTCGGCTTCGGGCGGCGCGAGCGCGTCCAGCCGCAGGCGCAGCGCGCGCAGCTCGGATTCCAGGGCGGCCACCCGGGCGGCGAGGTCCGCGTCGGCCGCAGGCCCGGCCGACCGTCCGGGGCCGGCTTCCGGGCCCGCCGACGCGAGCGCCTCGTCGACCGGACCGCAGAGCAGGTGCGCCCAGCGCGCCTCGCGGGCGCCGGCCGCGCGGGCGAGCCGCACCGCCAGCGGACCGCCCTTGGCCTCGGGACGCTCGGCCAGCTCGTCCAGGAAGGCCTCGACCGAGGAGATGTCGGCGAACCGGTGCCAGCGTTCGGCATGGATGCGCAGCTCGCCGGCGGTCTGCGGTCCGCGCAGCATCAGCAGCCCCAGCAGGGCCGCGGCGGCGCCGGGCACGCCGATCCCGCGCTCGGCGTTGTGCTCGTAGCGGGTCGCGCGGCCGCCGCTGGTCTCGAAGACCAGGGTCAGCGCCTTGAGGCCGTCGAGCGCCTCCTGCGCCTCGGCTTCGCCGATCTGCATCAGGGGATCGCGGCTGGACTTCTGGTTGCAGCCGGCGACCACCGCGTTGAGGGTGAGCGGGTAGCTGTCGGGAACGGTGCGGGCCTTCTCCATCAGGGTGCCGAGCACGCGGGCTTCGAGGGTGGACAGGGGGCGCAGGGGCATTCGGGAAATCCTCGGGAAGGGCGGGAAACGGGGCGGAACGGGCGGCCATAATGCCGCCCCTATGAAAAACCTCGTGATTCTCATCTCCGGCGGCGGCTCCAACATGCAGGCCATCGTCGAGGCATCCCGCCGCGACGACTGGGTCGGCCGGCTGGGCGCGCGGGTCGCGGCGGTGGTGAGCAACCGCGAGGACGCGCCCGGGCTGGCGTGGGCCCGCGCGCAGGGCATCGCGACCGAGGCGTTGAGCCATGCCGCGTTCGCCGACCGCGAGGCCTTCGACGCCGCGCTGGCCGAACGCATCGACGCCCACGCGCCGGCGCTGGTGGCGCTCGCGGGATTCATGCGCATCCTGACGGCCGGCTTCGTCGCGCGCTACGCGGGGCGGCTGGTCAACATCCATCCGTCGCTGCTGCCGGCCTTCCCGGGCCTGGGCACGCACCGGCGCGCGATCGCCGCCGGCTGCGCGGTCGCCGGCGCCACGGTGCACCGGGTGACCGACGACCTGGACGTGGGCCCCATCCTCGGGCAGGCGGCGGTGCCGGTGCTGCCGGACGACACGGAGGAGAGCCTGGCCGGCCGGGTGCTCGCGCAGGAGCACCTGCTGTATCCGCGCGTGCTGGCGGAATTGCTATCGAAAGAGTAGCTGCAGGCGACCGTCCGACGCGCGGCGGCACCGGATTTCGTCCGCAATCGCGGCCTTCGGCGCCGCGGGGGAGGGCGGGGACGGCCCGCGGCGCCGCGGCCGCGGGGCTCAGGCCTCGTCGTCGGAGATCCGCGCGAAGCGCGGGCAGGACCGGCCGTCGACCTCGACCGTCTCGGCGAACATCGCCGCCGGCCGCACCCACAGCCCGTAGTCGCCGTAGAGCGCGCGGTAGAGCACCAGAGGCTGCAGGGTCTCGCTGTGGCGCACCAGGCCCATCACCTCGTAGAGGCCGCCCTTGTAGTGGCGGTAGCGGCCGGGCGGGATCGGGGTCGGCAGGGCGGGCAGGTCGTCGTCGGGCATGGCGGGCGGGAAAGCGTCGGAACGGGTTGAATGGAAACGGGGGGTGGGACAATAGCAGGCTATGCATCCCAAAGCCCTGCTGGACGCCTGCGCCGAACTGGTCAGGAACGTCCTCCGATTCGAACATCCCGCCGACGCGGTCGTGTCGCGCTTCTTCCGCGAGCACCGTTCGCTCGGCCCGCGCGAGCGCGCCACCCTGGCCGAGACCGCCTACAACGTCCTGCGCCGCAAGCTGCTCTACGAGCATTTCGCGCCCTCGGGCAGCGGACCGCGCGAACGCCGCCTGGCCATCCTCGGCTTCCACGGCCCGCGCGACTACCTCAAGAGCGCGCTCACCGACCAGGAGAAGCAGTGGCTCGACCAGTGCGACGCGGTGCGCCCCGAGGACCTGCTCGACCGCCACCGCTTCAACCTGCCCGACTGGCTGGTCGCGCCCCTGCGGGAGCAGGTGGGCGACGAGCTGCCCGCGCTGGCCGAGGTGCTGCAGCGGCCGGCACCGCTGGACCTGCGGGTCAACGCGCTGAAGGACAAGCGCGAGGCGGTGCAGAAGGAGCTCGCCGCCGCCGGCATCCGCGCGCTGCCCACGCCGTACTCGCCCTGGGGCCTGCGCGTCGACGGCAAGCCCGCGCTCACCAAGCTCGCGACCTTCGAGCGCGGCGCGGTCGAGGTCCAGGACGAGGGCTCGCAGCTGCTGGCCCTGCTGGTCGACCCGAAGCGCGGCGAGATGGTGGTCGACTTCTGCGCCGGCGCCGGCGGCAAGACGCTCGCGCTGGGCGCGGCGATGCGCAGCACCGGGCGGCTCTACGCCTTCGACGTCTCGGCCCACCGCCTCGACGCGCTCAAGCCGCGCCTCGCGCGCAGCGGCCTGTCGAACGTGCACCCGGCCGCCATCGCCCACGAGCGGGACGACCGGATCAAGCGCCTGGCCGGCAAGATCGACCGGGTGCTGGTGGACGCGCCCTGCTCGGGCCTGGGCACGCTGCGCCGCAATCCCGATCTCAAGTGGCGCCAGTCGCCCGCGGACATCGCCGAGCTGGCGGCCAAGCAGGCCGCCATCCTCGACAGCGCCGCGCGGCTGCTCAAGCCCGGCGGCCGCCTGGTCTACGCCACCTGCAGCATCCTGCCCGCGGAGAACGAGGCCATCGCGCAGGCCTTCAGCGCCGCGCACCGGGATTTCCAGCCGCTCGACGCCCGCGACGCCCTGGCCCCGGCCAGGCTGCCGGACGGCGCCGGCCTCTACAGCGGTCCGGCCACCGGCGGCGAGTACCTGCGCCTGTGGCCGCACCGCCACGACACCGACGGCTTCTTCGCGGCGGCGTGGACGCGCGCGGCCTGAGGAATCGCCCACCGCGCCCGGATCGGCCGAATAGCGGGACAAATCCTAAGGTCACCATGAACTTATCCCATCGGCCGGCGCACTAAAATCGGTGCTGCTTTTTTGCGCACATCCCCAAGACGTTCCAGTCACGAGGTATCCATCTATGTTCCTTTCCGATTCGGCGGTTTTCCAGGCGGTCATCGACTGGCTGGGCCATGGCCTGCTGAACCTCCGCTGGTGGGAGGTCGTGATCTACACCCTGGTCACCACCCATCTCACCATCGTGGCCGTGACGGTCTTCCTGCACCGCGCGCAGGCGCACCGGTCGCTGGACCTGCACGCGATCCCCTCGCACTTCTTCCGGCTGTGGCTCTGGCTCGGCACCGGCATGGTCACCCGCGAATGGGTCGCCATCCACCGCAAGCACCACGCCAAGTGCGAGACCGACGAGGATCCGCACAGCCCGCAGACCCGCGGCATCGACACCGTGCTGTGGCGCGGCGCCGAGCTGTACCGCGCCGAAGCCAAGAACCGGGACACCATCGCCAAGTTCAGCCATGGCGTGCCGAACGACTGGATCGAGCGCAACCTCTACAGCCGTTTCAGCTGGCAGGGCGTGGGCATCATGCTGCTGCTCAACGTGGCGCTGTTCGGCGGCATCGGCCTGACCGTCTGGGCGGTGCAGATGCTCTGGATCCCGTTCTGGGCGGCCGGCGTGATCAACGGCCTGGGCCACTTCTGGGGCTACCGCAACTTCGAGGCGCAGGACGCCAGCACCAACCTGTCGCCCTGGGGCCTGATCATCGGCGGCGAGGAACTGCACAACAACCACCACACCTACCCGACCTCGGCCAAGTTCTCGGTCAAGAAGTACGAGTTCGACATCGGCTGGGTCTACATCAGCCTGATGCAGCGGATCGGCTGGGCCAAGGTCAAGAAGGTGGCGCCGCGCATGCAGCTCGGCGACGTCAAGGCGGTGGCCGACGAGAAGACGCTGGAGGTGATCATCGCCAACCGGTACGAGGTCATGGCCCGCTACGCCCGCGGCGTGCGCCGTGCGTGCAAGGACGAGCTCGCGCTGCTGAAGGCAAAGCAGGCCGACGTGTCCTCGCTGCGCGCCGCCAAGCGCTGGATGCACCGCGACGCCGAGAAGGTGCCGGCATCGGTGCAGCCGCACCTGGCCCAGGCGCGCCAGGCCCACCCGGTGCTCGACCAGATGGTCACCATGCGCGAGGAACTGCGCCAGCTCTGGCTCAACACCTCCCATTCCCGCGAGCAGCTGACCGCCGACCTGCAGGCCTGGTGCCACCGCGCCGAGGCGAGCGGCATCGCCGCCCTGCGCGATTTCTCGATCAGGCTGCGCGCCGCGCGCGCCTGAAGCGTTCCGCCCACCGCCGCAGCCAAGCTGCGGCGGGCTCCCAGGACCACCCGGCGCCTCGCGGCTCCGGGTGTTTTTTCATGGCCGGCGGCGGAGCGCGTCTGCGGTCCGCACCTGGCGCCGGCGCGGAGGACCGGACCGCGACGGCGGCGTCCTGCAGGCAGGCCAGCTGCATCCACTGGCCCCGGGGACTGCGCCACGCCGCGTGCGCGGGCAGGTCCCAGTCGTGGCGCACCGGGAGCGCGTCGGGCACCAGCCACGCGGCGCGCAGCCGCAGGTGGCCCTGCAGGCAGCGGATCTCCGCGCCGGCGTCGAGCCAGACCAGTCGTTGCTGCCCGGTGCGCATGCGTTCGTCGATGGCGTCGGAGGGCGGGAGGAGGGCGTCGGTTGGCGGCATGGCGCGTCTGCTTTCTGGCCGGGCGGCCGGTGGGGGGCGATGCAGGAAGCGTAGGCAAGCCCTCGCCCGCCGCCCAGGCACAGCGGCCCGGCCGCGCGGCCGATCAGCCGCGGCGTTCCGACGCTGTTCCGGTCCCGCGCGGGCCCGACTGTCTCTGTTGCGCCGCATCGGCTTGGGGCAAGATCGGGCGCATGCTCCGTCCCGTGCCCCGCATTCCCGATGCCCCGTCCGGGGACCTGCTCTACCGCTCCGTCGCCGCCGGGTACCGGCAGGCGATCGCGCAGGGCGCGCTGCCGGCGGGCAGCCGCATGCCTTCGGTCCGCGCCCTGATGCAGCGCCACGGCACCAGCCTGTCCACCGCGCTGCATGCCTTGCGCCTGCTGGAGGACGAGGGCCTGCTGGAGGCCCGTCCGCGCCGGGGCTACTTCGTGCGCCATGCGGATACCGACCGGTTGCCGGGCGCCCGCGAACCCGAAGCGCTCGTTCCGCTGGCGCCGGACCCGGACGACTTCGTCGGCATCAACCGGCGCATCTCGGTCATCCTCGACAAGGCCCGCCGCGCCTCGCCGCTGCGGGTGGACCTGGGCAGCGCGATGCCGGCCCCCGAGCTATTCGACGCGCCGGCGCTCAACCGCCTGGCCATGGCCCTGCTGCGCGAGCAGCCCGACATCCTGGTGCGCGGCCCGTCCGCGCCGAGCACCCATCCCGAGTTCCAGGCGGCGATGGCGCGCCATGCGGTGGGCTTCGGCCTGCATGTGGCGCCCGCGGAGGTGCTGGCCACCAGCGGCAATTCGGAGGCGGTCAACCTGGCGCTGGAGGCGGTGGCGGAGCCCGGGGACCTGGTGGCGGTGGAATCGCCGACCTTCTTCGGCCTGCTGCAGGCGATCGAGGCGCGGGGCCTGCAGGCGCTGGAAATCCCCTGCAGTCCGACCACCGGCATCTCGATCGAGGCCCTCGACCTGGCGGTGCGCAGCCATCCGCGGCTGCGCGCGGTGGTGGCGGTGCCGCACCTGCAGATGCCGCTGGGTTCGGTGATGCCCGATGCCCACAAGCGCCGCCTGGTGGAGTTCTGCGCCGAGCACGGACTGGCGCTGGTCGAGGACGACATCTACCGCGAGTTCGTCGAATCGACCCGGCCGCTGCGCCCGATGAAGGCCTGGGACGCCGGCGGGCAGGTGATCTACTGCGCGTCGCTCTCCAAGAGCTTCGCCCCCGGCCTGCGCCAGGGCTGGATGAACGGGGGCCGCTGGCATGCCCGGATCCAGATGCTCAAGTTCGCCCGCACGCGCAACATGCAGAGCTGGTCGCAGTTGCTGGCCGCGCGCAGCGTGCTCTCGCCGGAATACGAGCGCCACCTGCAGCGGCTGCGGACCCGCCTGCAGGACCAGCGGGCCCAGGCGGCGCGCGCCATCCTGCGCCACTTCCCGGCCGGGACCCGGCTCAGCCTGCCGCCTGGCGGGCTCAGCCTGTGGCTGGAGATGCCGCCCGGCGTCTCGACGCTGCGGCTGTTCGACCAGGCGCTCGCCCGCGGCATCCGGATCGCGCCGGGCGCGATGTTCTCCAACACCGGCCGCTACGACCGGTTCGTGCGGCTGAGCTGCGGCCTGCCCTTCACCGAAGCGGTGGAGGACGCCTACCGCGAGCTGGGGCTGCTCGCCGCCCGCATGCTCGAAGCCGCGCCGGCCGATCCGGCGACGGTGCCCCGCCGGGCGTGAAAAAGCCGCCGGACCTCGCGGTCGGGCGGCTTTCCCGGAAGAGCGCTGCCCCGTGCGGGGCGGGCATCACTTCAGCTTGATTTCCTTGTACTCGACGTGCTTGCGAGCCTTGGGATCGAACTTCGTGATCAGCATCTTCTCGGGCATCGTCTTCTTGTTCTTGGTCGTGGTGTAGAAGTGACCGGTGCCGGCAGTGGATTCCAGCTTGATCTTCTCGCGTCCGCCTTTGGTGGCCATGGTGCGTATTCCTCAGTAAGGTGGATGGACGGGATCAGGCCTGGCCGCGTGCGCGGAGGTCGGCCAGCACGGCGTCGATGCCGTTCTTGTCGATCAGGCGGAGCGCGGCGCCGGAAACGCGCAGGCGCACCCAGCGGTTCTCGCTCTCGACCCAGAAACGACGGGATTGCAGGTTCGGCAGGAACCGGCGCTTGGTCTTGTTGTTGGCGTGGGAAACGTTGTTGCCCACCATCGGGCCCTTGCCCGTCACTTCGCATACGCGTGCCATCTGGACACTCCGAGAAAAGATTTAACAGCTTTCGCCGCACCTCGCCACACGCTCCGCCGCCCGGGAAGCAGAAAGCCTGCACCCGGATCCGGCATCGCCGCGCTGTGGCGGTAGAAGGGATTTTTCCGCCGGGCCGTCCCCCTGCAGGCAAGGGGCCGGTTCGGCAAAACCGCGGATTATACCCACATCCCTCGACGCATCGCCACGGCAGCGGAAATCACTCCGCGGCGCCCACCGCCTCCACCGGCGTGGCATGGCCGGCGGCGTCCAGCTTCTCGACCACCTGCGGCACCTCGCCGGGCGCCGCGACCGCGCCGTCCTGCTCCAGGAAGCGCTGCGCGTCGAGCGCCGCCATGCAGCCGGTGCCGGCGCTGGTGATGGCCTGGCGATAGACATGGTCCTGCACGTCGCCCGCGGCGAAGACGCCGGGCACGCTGGTCATGGTGGCCATGCCCTGCAGGCCGGAGCGGGTGACGATGTAGCCGTCCTTCATCTCCAGCTGGCCCTGGAAGATGTCGGTGTTCGGGTGGTGGCCGATCGCGATGAAGCAACCCTTGAGCGCGATGTCCTCGGTCGCGCCGCCCTGCGTGTCGCGCAGCCGCACGCCGGTCACGCCGGACGCGTCGCCCAGCACCTGGTCGAGCTCCTTGAACAGCTTGAGCTCCATGCTGCCGGCGGCGACCTTCTCAGCGAGCTTGTCGATCAGGATCGGTTCGGCGCGGAACTTGTCGCGCCGGTGCACCAGCGTGACCTTGCGGGCGATGTTGGACAGGTAGAGCGCCTCCTCGACCGCGGTGTTGCCGCCGCCGATCACGCAGACGTCCTCGCCGCGGTAGAAGAAGCCGTCGCAGGTGGCGCAGCCCGAGACGCCGCGGCCCATGAACTCCTGCTCCGACGGCAGGCCGAGGTACTTGGCCGAGGCGCCGGTGGCGACGATGAGCGCGTCGCAGGTGTAGGTGCCGCTGTCGCCGACCAGGGTGAACGGGCGCTTCGAGAAATCGACCCGGTTGATGTGGTCGAACACGATCTCGGTGTTGAAGCGTTCCGCGTGCTGCAGGAAGCGCTGCATCAGCTCCGGCCCCTGCACGCCGTGGACGTCGGCCGGCCAGTTGTCGACTTCGGTCGTGGTCATCAGCTGGCCGCCCTGGGCCATGCCGGTGATCAGGAGCGGCTTGAGGTTGGCGCGGGCGGCGTAGACGGCGGCGGTGTAGCCGGCGGGGCCGGAGCCGAGGATCAGGACCTGTGCGTGGCGCGTGGCGGGGGTGGCGGCGGAGGTCGTCATGGCGTGTGCAGTCTTTCGCGGAACGGATGCGGGGAAGGGGCGGAGCGCGCGCGGGGCCGGGCGTCGCGCCGCCCCGCGGTCCGGCGGCGGCGGCGACGCCGGGAGGCGGGGCCGGGCCGGTGCCGGGCGCGGGGCGCCCGGCGGGAACCCGAGTATCGCGCGCCGGCCGTCCGCCGGGAACGCCCTTTCGCCAATCGCCCCGATTGGCGCTGGCTTGCGCGCAGGCCCTTGGAGTAAGCTCGCGGCGGCTTTTCCTATGACGTACTCTCTCAATACCCTGAATTCCCCCACGGCCGGCCGGCAGCCGCAGCGCCCGGCGCCCACGGGGTTCGCGCACGAGCTGATGCTGGTGCTGGGCCTGCTGGCCCTGGTTTTCTGGCTGCTGTCCTTCCTGAGCTATTCCTCGCAGGACGCCGCCTGGTCGACCACCGGCGCGGTCGCGTCGGGCGGCGCGGCGCGCAACTGGTGCGGGCGCTTCGGCGCCCTGCTGGCCGACGCCAGCTACTTCCTGTTCGGCTTCTCCGCCTGGTGGGCCTTCGCCGCCGGCCTGCGGACCTGGCTGGTGTCCTTCGCCCGCTGGATGTCGGGCGGCACCACGCGCCGCGAGGACGACTTCGACGACATGCCCTGGTGGCGCACCCGCAAGGCCTTCTGGCTCGGGCTGGCGCTGCTGCTGTGCGCGAGCACCGGGCTGGAATGGTCGCGCATGTACCGCTTCGAGTCCTACCTGCCGGGGCAGGGCGGCGGCGTGCTGGGCTACCTCGTCGGCGCGGCCGGCACCAAGTGGCTGGGCTTCACCGGCTCGGGGCTGGTCGGCATCGTGGCGATGATCGCCGGCATCGCGCTGGTGTTCCGCTTCTCCTGGGGGCATGTGGCCGAGCGTCTCGGCGGCTGGGTCTACAACGGCATCCAGCTGCGCCGCGTCCGCCGCGAGATCGCCCAGGACATGGAGGCCGGCCGCCGGGCCGCCCAGGCGCGCGAGGACGAGGAGGAGTCGCTGCGCCGCGCGAGCCGCCGCGCCGAGCCGGCGCTGGACATGGAGGAGCCGGACGAGGAGCCGCCGGCGCCGGCCCCGGCCCGCGCGCGCAAGGGCCGCGCCGACAAGCGCGCCGCCCGCGCGGCCGCGGAGCCCCGCGACGACGACATCGAGGACGTGATCGACGTCAGCGAGCTGCGCGAGATCCCGGCGTCGGAACTGGCCGCCGCGCGCGCCCAGGCGGCCCCGGCGGAAGCCCCGGCCGCGCCCGCGCCGTCGTCCACCCCGGGCCCGGCGGCGGCCGCCGCGCCGGAAGCGCCCGCGCCCGTCGCACCCGCTGCGCGCGCCGCAGCTGCCGCACCGCCGGTGCTCGACGCCCGCATCGATCCCTGGGACGACGATGCCGGTCCCCTGCCCTGGGACGAGGACGATCGTCCGGCGCCGCAACCGCCGCGGCAGGCTCCCGCGTCCTCCGCGCCTGAGGCGGCGCCCGCCGCCGCGCGCCGGCCGGCCGCGCCGCCGCCTCCCGCGCCGGTCCCGGCCTCCGCCGCGGGCGCCGACCACCGGCTGCCGCAGGTGGACCTGCTCGACGGCCCCCAGGGCCGCCAGGAGACGGTCGCCCAGGAAACCCTGGACATGACCAGCCGCCTGATCGAGAAGAAGCTCAAGGACTTCGGCGTGCAGGTGCGGGTGGTCGCGGCGATGCCGGGCCCGGTCATCACCCGCTACGAGATCGAGCCGGCGACCGGCGTCAAGGGCTCGCAGGTGGTGAACCTCGCCAAGGACCTGGCGCGTTCGCTGTCGCTGGTGTCCATCCGGGTGATCGAGACCATCCCCGGCAAGAACTACATGGCGCTGGAGCTGCCCAACGCCAAGCGCCAGTCGATCCGCCTGTCGGAGATCCTGGGCTCGCAGGTCTACGCCGACGGCAAGTCGATGCTCACCATGGGGCTGGGCAAGGACATCGTCGGCAACCCGGTGGTGGCCGACCTGGCCCGCATGCCGCACGTGCTGGTGGCCGGCACCACCGGCTCGGGCAAGTCGGTGGGCATCAACGCGATGATCCTGTCGCTGCTCTACAAGGCCGAGGCGCGCGACGTGCGCCTGCTGATGATCGACCCCAAGATGCTGGAGATGTCGGTCTACGAAGGCATCCCGCACCTGCTGGCGCCGGTGGTGACCGACATGAAGCAGGCGGCCCACGGCCTCAATTGGTGCGTGGCCGAGATGGAGCGCCGCTACAAGCTGATGAGCAAGCTCGGCGTGCGCAACCTGGCCGGCTTCAACGCCAAGATCGACGAGGCCGCCGCGCGCGAGGAGTTCATCTACAACCCCTTCAGCCTGACGCCGGATGCGCCGGAGCCGCTGGAGCGCGCGCCGCACATCGTGGTCGTCATCGACGAACTGGCCGACCT
Organism: Xylophilus ampelinus; assembly: GCA_036946225.1. GTDB lineage: Bacteria > Pseudomonadota > Gammaproteobacteria > Burkholderiales > Burkholderiaceae_C > JAKOND01. Next base: position 25,044 of record JAQIJO010000013.1, on the reverse strand, counting down.
GATGATGGTCGTCGGCAAGAAGATCGAGGAGCTCATCGCCCGCCTCGCGCAGAAGGCGCGCGCCGCCGGCATCCACCTGATCCTGGCGACCCAGCGGCCCAGCGTGGACGTGATCACCGGCCTGATCAAGGCCAACATCCCGACCCGGATCGCCTTCCAGGTCAGCAGCAAGATCGACAGCCGCACCATCCTCGACCAGATGGGCGCCGAGGCGCTGCTGGGCATGGGCGACATGCTCTACATGCCCAGCGGCACCGGCTTCCCGGTCCGGGTGCACGGCGCCTTCGTCAGCGACGACGAGGTGCACCGCGTCGTGGCCTACCTCAAGGCGCAGGGCGAGCCCAACTACATCGAGGGCGTGCTCGAGGGCGGCACCGTCGACGGCGAGAGCACCGACTACCCGGCGGGCGAGGGCGAGGGCGGCGAGAAGGACCCGATGTACGACCAGGCCGTGGAAGTGGTGCTCAAGAACCGCAAGGCCAGCATCTCGCTGGTGCAGCGCCATCTCAAGATCGGTTACAACCGCGCCGCGCGCCTGGTCGAGGATATGGAGAAGGCCGGGCTGGTCAGCGCCATGAACGGCGCCGGCCAGCGCGACATCCTCGTGCCCGCGCGCAGCAGCGAGGACTGATCCGGTCCGCGGCCGGCGCGCCGGGACAGGCCCCGGCGGCCGCACCCGTGGCGCGGCCGTCCGGCCACGCCGGTTTGTTACTCCTTTTTTCATAGCGCACACCCCGCATTCACACTGCGGCGCGACGATGTTTCCCATGCGAACCTCTTCCTCCCTGACCCGCATCGCCGCCGGCCTGCTGCTCGCCGGCATCGCCCGGATCGCCAGCGCCGACGGGCTCGCCAGCCTGGAGAACTTCATGCGCACCGCGCGCAGCGGCAAGGCGGACTTCACCCAGACGGTGACCTCGCCGGGCCGCGAGGGCCAGCCGGCGCGCAGCAAGGTGTCGTCCGGCACGTTCGAGTACCAGCGTCCGGGCAGGTTCAAGTTCGACTACCGCAAGCCCTTCCCGCAGCTGATCGTGGCCGACGGCAAGACGCTGTGGCTCTACGACGCCGACCTCAAGCAGGTCACCGCCCGGCCGCAGGCCCAGGCGCTGGGCTCGACCCCGGCGGCCCTGATCGCCTCGGCGCCCGACCTGCAGGCGCTGCGCAAGGACTTCGCGCTCCAGTCGCAGCCCGAGGCCGACGGCCTGCAGTGGGTGCTGGCCACGCCCAAGGGCAAGGACGGCCAGCTGCAGAGCATCAAGGTCGGCTTCCGGGGCGACCAGCTGGCCGCGCTCGACATCCTCGACAGCTTCGGCCAGCGTTCGGTGATGTCCTTCGCCAACCTGCAGCCCAATCCGTCCCTGCCCGCCTCCACCTTCGACTTCGAGCCGCCCTCGGGCACGGACGTCGTCCGCCAGTAGGCGGCGCCGGACCGGGCAGCCGGGCCGGGTCGGGCGACTGCGTGCTCAGCCGCGGGACGCGCCCGGGGACGCCGGCCCGTCGTCCTCCGCCGGCTCGCAGAAGCGCAGCCGGTTGCCGAAGGGGTCGACCACCTCCAGCACGTCCTCGCCCCAGGGCATGCGCGCGATGCCGGGCCGCAGGAACGGATAGTCGCGGCCCGCGATCTCGCGGTGGTAGGCCGCCAGGCCCTCCATCGGCACCCGCACCGTGGCGCCGGGGCAGCAGTCTCCGTGGTGCTCGGTGAGGTGCAGCACGCAGGCGCCGCGGCCGACCTGCAGGTAGCGCGGCGCAGTGGCGTCGAAGCGGTGCTCCCAGTCGAGGTGGAACCCGAGGTAGTCCAGGTAGAAGCCGTACGCCCGGTCGATGTCGAAGATGCGCAGCAGCGGCACCGCGGACCGCAGGCGCACCGCCGACGCGCGGCGGCCGCCGGAGCCCTCCGGGCCCCCGGTCCCCGCGGCGCCGGCCGCCGCCGGCCGCCCGCCGACGGCCGACCGGGGCGGCGCGCCGTCGGTGGCGACGCCGCGCGCGCTGCGCTTGCGGGACGGGGCGTCCCCGCCGCGGCCCGTGCCGGGGGCGTCTGCGGCGCCGGGCGCCGCGATATCGGGCGCCAGGGCCTGGTGGATCCGCAGCGCGCCGTACGCGTCGTTGGCGGCGTAGCGCAGCTGGCCCTCGGTCAGCTGCGGCGCCGCCCAATTGGAGGTGCTGGTCTTCTTCGATTTGCCGAAGCGCTGGCCGAAGAGCAGCGCCACCGCCGTCTTGACGCCGACCGCCTTGCGGTAGCCGCGCCGCCGCAGCACGTCGTCCAGGTCCACCAGGCTGCGGATCTCGACGCCGAGCTTGCGCAGCAGCTGGCTGCGGTCCGATGCGAGGCCGAAACCGGCCTTGACGATGGCCGGCGACTCCAGCAGCGCGGTCACCGCCGTACGGCAGGCGGGCTCGTGCAGCTGGAAGATCCAGGCGCCGTCCGGCGTCGCGAACTGCACCACGTGGGGGCCGTCGGACACCTCGCCCCGGTTGAAGGTCGGCTTGGACTCGGTGTCGAAGCCCAGCACCGCCGCGCCCTCCAGCGCCCGCAGCGCCGCGGCGGCTTCCTGCGGCGTCGCGACGCGGTGGATGCGGTCGAGGTCGAGGCCCGGGAACGGCGGCAGCAGCTCGATCGCGTCCTTGTCGGGGAGGGGGGGCGGTGGCAGGGTCATGGAAGGACGGGGAGTCGACGGCGGAGGAGGCGCGCGCCCGGCGGATGCCGGCGGGCGCGCCGGGGCACCGGATCATGCCGCATGGCCGCGGAACGGCGTCCGCGGGGCGGGCCGGCCGCGCGTTCGGGGACGCCGCCGGGCGATCCACGACAATGGCGGGGATTCCGCTTCCCATGCCCAACGTGTCCATGACCCCATCCCCCGAAGCCGCCGCCGTCCCCGAGGCGCCCGAAGCGACCGAAGCTCCCCTGCAGGACGGCGGCCCCGCGCAGCCGTCCGCGGCCCCGGAGCCCAAGCCCGCGCGGCCGAAACGCGCGGAACAGGTGCGCCCGGTGCTCGACAAGCTCTACGCGCTCTACCCGAAGATGTTCGGCGCGGACTTCCTGCCCCTCAAGCTCGGCACCTACCAGGACCTGCTGGACGCCCACCCGGGCGAATTCGACAAGGACGCGCTCAAGGCCGCGCTGGGCTTCCATGCCCGCTCGACCCGCTACCTGCAGAGCGTGGCGTCCAGCCGCAAGCGCTACGACCTGCAGGGCCGCGCGGTGGAGAACCTCGCGCCCGAGCACGTGCACCAGGCGCTGATCGAGGTCTGGCGCCGCCGGCAGGCCCGCTCCAAGGACGACCTGCGGCCCAAGCTCCGCGCCCAGCTGGTGCGGGCGTTCGAGGCGTCCGGGCTGTCGCTCGACGCCTACGAAGCCCTGGTGCGCGGCCGCGACGAGGAAGCCAACGCGCTGCTCGACGAGGCCTTCGCGGCGCACCGGGCCGCGACCGCCAAACGCGAGGCGCTGCTGCGCGCGTTCGAGGCGAGCGGCGCGTCGGTCGAGGAGTTCGCCGGCATGTACGGCCTGGAGGCCAAGGCCGTGTCGCGCGACCTGGAGCGCGCGCGCCGCGAGCAGGCGCCTTCCGGCGCCGCCTGAGGCGGCCCGGCGGTATCCGCCATGCGCCCGGCCCGGCGCGGGTCGTTCCGCCGCCCTAGCGGCGCTGCGATGGAGCGGCCCCGGCCGCCGCGCGGGCCGGCGCCGCCGCGGCGTAGCGCCGGTCGGTCAGGCTGCCCAGGAAGGCGACGAGCGCGTCGATATCCGCGTCGCTGAGCGCGGGCGGGCTGCCCGGGCGCCGGTTGAGCGGCGTGCTGACCGTATTGACGTTGCCGCGCATCGCCTCCGGCAGGTCGTCGAAGACCGGATGCCCGCCGTACCAGTCGGCCGGCCGGGTCGCGCGCGTCGCGTAGAAGCGGACCGCGTCGCGCAGCGAATCGAAGACGCCGTTGTGCATGAAGCGCCGGCGCACCGCCACGTTGCGCAGGCTGGGGGTGCGGAAGTAGCCGCACCAGGCAGCGCTGTCGGGCCATCCGCGCGCGGCGGCGGTGCGGCACAGGCCGAGGTCGAAGGCGTCCGGCCGCGCGTTCGCGGGCAGCCTGCGGTTGCGCGGCACGCCCAGGGCTTCGTAGCCGAAGTCGGTGAAGAGCGAGCGCGCCGGGTTGCTGGAGGTCGCGGTCACCGTGTGGCAGGACGCGCAGTTGCCCCGGTCCGGATTGCGGAAGATCGCCAGTCCGCGCTGCTCCTGCGGCGTCAGCGCCGGCCCGCCGCGCAGCGCTTCGTCGAAGCGCGAATCGAAGGGCGACAGCTCGTCGCTCTGCAGGTAGGCCTCCAGGCTGCTGCCGAAGGCCGCGAGGGCGCGCTGCGGGTCGCGGAGCGCGCCGGCGCCGAACTGCGCCTCGAAGTCCGGCCCGTAGCCCGCCTCCCGGAGACGGCGCGCCGCGGCGCGGGGCGTGCGCAGGTTCATCTCGTGCGGCGCCAGCAGCGGCTCGCGCGCCTGGGCCCCGAGCGTGTCCGCCCGGCCGTCGAGCATCAGCCCGCCGAACGGCGCGGGCGCGGGCGCGTCGTCGTCCTGGTAGAAGTAGAGCGGCGGCAGGTAGCGGGCGTAGCCCAGCGAGGGCGGGTTGCGCACGCCGAGCCGGCCGCGGACGCTGCCGCCCGCCACGCCGTCGCGGCCGCCGTTGAAGCTGGCGAAGGCCTGGGCCGGATCGTGGCAACTCGCGCAGCTGGTGCCGCGCGGCTGCGACAGGCGCGCATCGAAGAACAACCGCCGGCCCAGCGCGATGCGTTCGGCCGCGGGCTGCGCGAGCGGCCGGGCCGCGGGCACGATGGCGGCGTAGCGCGGCGTGGCGCCGATGCGCTCCACCACGCGCGGCGGCTCCGCCGGAGCGGCCGCCGCGGCCAGCGCCGCGTGGAACAGCAGGCATGCCGCCCCCAGTCCGGCGCGGGCCTGCCGCGATCCCGCGCGCGGCCGCGGGCTCAGGGCGCGAGGAAGCCGGTCTTGTCGCACTGGATCTTCGAGCCGTTCGGCACGCAGGTGGTCAGCAACTTGCCGTCCTTGGCGTAGGCCTTGTAGAGCCAGGGCGCGCGGGTGCCGCTGCGCTCCATCATCATGAAGCCGAAGGTGTTGGTGTGGGTGATGCGGTCCAGCACCACGCCCGGCGCGGGCGTCGCGTTCGCCGGGAACGGATCGTGCAGGTTGACGTCCACGTTGTCGCCGCCGTTGCCGGTGACGAAGGTGGCCGGGTGCGCGCTGCCGAAGTTAAGCGCCTGGAAGTCGTGCACGTGGCCGTGCAGGGCGATCTTGACGCCCTGCGGGTAGTAGGCGGTGGCGTTGAGCGTCTTCATCACGCCCTGCAGCGCGGCGTTGCCCGGCGCGGGCGCGCCGCCGGCGATGGGGGCGAAGGCCAGGATGGGATGGTGGTTGGCGAAGAGCGAGGTCTTTGACGCGTCCGCGGTGAGCGCGGCCACCGCGCGGAATTGCGCCTGGTAGATCGGGAAGCGGTAGTCGCTGGCGCCGAAAGCCGCGTTGCCGGCCTTGGCCGAATCGAAGATCACGACCTGCGTGCCGCTGCCCAGCGGGACAGGGTAGGGGTCGCTGAAGTTGGCGGTGGCGTCGTTGGCCGGGTCGTCGCAGCTGAGCGAAGCGCCGTAGGGCCGGACGTCCAGGAAGCGCGCCCAGCCCTGGCCGGCGCGGGCGCATTCCTCGTGGTTGCCCCGGGCGACCACCCAGGGGGCCGCCGCCAGCAGCGGCGCCGCCGGCTGGAAGAGGTCGGCCTCCCAGGTGTCCCAGCCGTAGCCCCACGGGCTGTCCCTGCATCCGGCGATGTCGTTCGGGCAGGCGTTCTCGCGGTAGTGGTAGTCGCCGATGTGCATCACCAGGTCGGGCTTCATCCCGGCGATGGTCGCGGCGATGGCGGCGAAGGGCCAGGCGCTGCCGTCGTTGCAGGCCTGGAAAGCGTTGTCGGCCTTCTTCATGCGGCAGCCGGTGTCGGCCAGCACCGCGATGCGCTGCGGCTCGGCCTTGGGCAGCGGCAACGCGCGGCCGCCGACGACGATTTCGGACACGCCCGCGGCCGGCAGGCTCTCGCAGGTGGTGACCGGGAAGGCGGAGGGCTTGGAGTCGGCCGGATCGCTGGCCGTCGTGCGCTGCGCCGGGGTGCCCGCGGCCGCGCGCAGGCCCATGGGCGCGAATTTGCCGTCCACCGAGATCAAGGGACAGCTGCCCGCCGTGGTGACGGCGCGCACGATGGTCCTGCCGCCGGCGCCGACTTCGACCCAGGCGGCCTTGATGCGCGGATCGGCCGCGGTGGGGGCGGCCGCGCCCCCGTGGCCGCCGCAGGAGGCGAGCAGGGCGGTGGCGCAAGCCGCGGCGAAAGCGCGCAGGATCGGCGTCGGCCGCCGGGTCGGAAATGGCATCGGGAGTCCCTCTGGGTGTCGTGTCGTGGCGGCGGTTGTGCCTCCCCGGAGGTTCGCGGGCGCGTGTGACCCCGTCGTGAAAGGGCGTACGGACGGTGGCGAGCGTTCCGCCGCGCGCGCCGCGCCGGACGGGATGCATCGCCTCGCGGAGATCGCCACGGCCGCGGCCCGCCGCTGGGACCGCTGCGCGTCGCCGCCGGGACGGGGCGTGGCCGGCAGCTGCGCCTGGAGGCGCCTGCCGGCAGGCGCTGCGGTGCGCCATGGATGCGCAGGGCGGTGCTGCGCAAAAGGAAACGGGCCACGAAATCGCTTTCGTGGCCCGTGGGAAGAATGGTCGGCGTGGCGGGATTCGAACTCGCGACCCCTTGCACCCCATGCAAGTGCGCTACCAGGCTGCGCTACACGCCGACAAGACTTGGATTCTAGCCCGAATCGGGGCCGCTTCCGGACCCGGGGCGCAGATTTTGCGAACGATCCTCCGAATGCGCGGAAATTCCGGCCTCAGGAACGCGCGGCCAGCGCGCTTTGGAAGAAAGCGCGCGCCGCGGCGCTGCAGAAGGGCGGGACCAGGCCGGCATGGTAGCTGGCCAGGACCGCGTTCGCGCCCCCGGCCGCCGCGACGGATGCCTTGGCCTGCGCGAATCCGGCCTTGAGCGCGGCGTAGGGATCCCCCGCGCCCGTGGCTTGCGAATCGACGTCCAGCGCGACCACCGGGGTCGTGGCGGGCGCCAGGGCGGACGGCGGCGTCCAGAGGCGCGCCATCGTCTGCGTGTTGAGGCCGTAGAACACGATGGGATCCGCGTTGCCGCCGCACAGCAGCACCGGGCTGCGCGGCGACCAGTCGCGCAGGTCGTTCCTCTTGAACGCCTGGCGGAGCGGATCGGCGGGGGCGGCGGCGGGCAACCCGGTCGTCAGCGCGGGCGCCGCGCCGTCGGGGTTCGCCATCGCGTCCATCAGGTAGCCGAGCCGCGCGTTGTTGTTGAGCAGCGGCCGGGGACCGAAGCCCATCGCGAAGAGCGCCGCCTGCCCGGCAGGTTGCGACGGGGGGGTGATGCCGTCGAGCAGGCGCTGCAGGCCCGATCCCGGCGGCGCTTGCGGCGGCGTGCTGTCGAACATGGCCGACGCGGGCAGGCGGCCCTGGGCCACCAGGGTGTCGACGGGAACCGTCGCCGGCAGCAGGCGGTCGATGCCCTGGCTGTAGAAGCTGCTGTAGATGTCGGAGGTGCTGCGGTAGAGGTTGCCGTAGGCCTGCTGGTAGCTGGTGACGATCAGCGGTGCGAACACCGTCGCGCCCAGGTTCACCGACCCGTAGAAGAGCGCGTCGCCCATGGCCGCCAGGGCGTACGGGCCGGAGATCGGCGCGGAGGCCGCGACCGGCGTGCCCTGGGCCTGCAGCGCGCGGTGGGTGGCCATCGCCACATGGCCGCCCTGCGAGTAGCCGGTGAGGAAGAGGGGGCCCGCGTCCGGCGTGCCGAGCGCCTGGAGCGCGGTGCGCGCCGCCGTCAGGGCGTCGATCATGTCCTTCGACTGCTGGTCGGCGTTGAGGTAGGGGTGGTAGGCGAGGGCTGACGCATCGTAGCCGGCGTAGTTCGGGGCGACGACGGTGAAGCCCTGGGCAGCGTACATGGCCGCGAGCAGGCTCGATTCCGGGGTGGCGGGATTGCCGGCGTCCGCCACGGCCGCCAGGTTGTAGCGGCGGTCGGTGGCGGTGCCGTGCGCGTACAGCACGATCGGCCGCGCGCCCTGGCAGGCGGCGTCGGTGCCGGTCGGCCGCATCAGCACCCCGGTGCTGTCGGTGGCCTCGCCCTGGGCGCCGACGGTGCGGTAGTGCAGGGCGCGGGCCTCGACGCCGCAGCGCGGCGCCCCCGCCAGCTGCAGCAGGGCCTGTCCCTGCGGATCGGCCGCGAGCCGCGCGGCCAGCTGCGCGGCGGTGAAGTCCGCGACCGGTGCCGGCGGGGACACCACGAGGCTGCCGCGTCCGGGCGCCGGCTCCGGTGCCCCGCCGGAGCCGCCGCAACCGGCGAGCATCAGGGCCGCGATGCCCGGGAGCGAAGCGAGCAGGGACGGGCGGCGGAAGACGGTCGGTCGGTGGGTGCGGTGCATGGCGAGAGGGCGTGAAGGATGGGGCACGACGATCCGGTGGCGCAAGGGCCGGATGCGGGCGGGCTGCATCCGGCGCGGGGAGTCGCGGCGCAAGCCGGACAAAGCGTCGCAAGACGTAAAAGTGCATTCTCCGCCACAGCCCCTCCCTTGCGGGGCCTGTTGCAATCGCTGCTGCGCCAAAGCAACGAATTGCGTATGGATCGACCTTCATGTAACCGTTCCGGCAGCGCTTCGGCCGGACCGCGGCGCCCTCCGCCGGCGTCGGAGGAGGGGCTGAGACAATCCGGGGATGACTCACCCCACCGGAACAGATACAGAACAGGCGGACCGTCCCCCGGCGGCCGCCGCCCAGCCCGCGGATTGGCTGGAAGTCACCGCCATGGACCTCGACGCGCAAGGCGTGGCCCGCCGGGAGGACGGCAAGGTCGTCTTCATCGAGGGCGCGCTGATCGGCGAACGTGTCGGCGTGCAGACCCACCGGCGCAAGAACAACTGGGAGCAGGGGACGCTGACCGTCCTGCACCGGGAGTCCGCGCAGCGGGTCGACCCGGGCTGCCCGCACTTCGGCCTGCACACCGGCGCCTGCGGCGGCTGCAAGATGCAGCACCTCCATCCCGCCGCGCAGATCGCGGTCAAGCAGCGCGTGCTGGAAGACAACCTCTGGCACCTGTCGAAGGTGCGCGCCGACACGGTGTCCCGCCCGATCGAAGGGCCCGCATGGGGCTATCGCTACCGCGCCCGCCTGTCGGTCCGGCACGTGCGCAAGAAGGGCGAGGTGCTGATCGGCTTCCACGAGCGCAAGAGCCGCTACATCGCCGACATGTCGGTCTGCCCGGTGCTTCCGCCGCACGTCAGCGCGATGCTGCTGCCGCTGCGCGCGCTCATCCACTCCCTGGAGGCGCGCGAGACCTGTCCGCAGATCGAACTGGCCTGCGGCGACCGCACGACCGCCATGGTGCTGCGGCACCTGGAGCCGCTGTCCGCCGCGGACCGCGCGCGGCTGGTGGCGTTCGGCCGCAGCCACGGCGTCCAGTGGTGGCTGCAACCCAAGGGCCCCGACACGGTGCACCTGCTGGAGGAGGCCGCGGACGGCGTTTCCGCGCCGCTGGACTACGCGCTGCCGGAGTTCGACGTGGTGATGCCGTTCCGGCCGACCGACTTCACCCAGGTCAACCCGCACATCAACCGGGTGCTGGTGGCGCGCGCGCTGCGGCTGCTGGACGTGCGGCCCGACGAGCGGGTGATCGACTGGTTCTGCGGCCTGGGCAACTTCACCCTGCCGCTGGCGACGCAGGCCGCCAGCGTGCTCGGCATCGAAGGCAGCGAGACCCTGGTCGCGCGGTCCCGCGAGAACTACGCGCGCAACCGCGCGCGCAGCGGCCGTCCGATGGCGCCGACGGATTTCGTGGCCCGCAACCTGTTCGACATGACCCCGGCCACGCTGGTGGCGGACGGCAATGCCCGGAAGTGGCTGGTCGATCCGCCGCGGGAAGGGGCGTTCGCGCTCTGCAAGGCGCTGATGGAACTGGAGCAGCGCCGGCGCGCGGAAGCCGGCGAGTCCGCGGCAACCTCCCCGCAGGACGCCGACGGCATGGCCGGCGCCGACGGGCATTCGCCGGCGCCCGCCGCCGACGTGGACGCGGCGCGGTTCGCCGAATGGCAGCCACCCGAGCGCATCGTCTACGTCAGCTGCAATCCCGCGACGCTGGCGCGCGACGCGGGGCTGCTGGTGCACCAGGCGGGGTACCGCTGCGTGACGGCCGGCGTGGTCAACATGTTCCCGCACACCGCCCATGTCGAGAGCATCGCCGTCTTCGAACGGCGCGCGGACTGAGGCCGCTCAGAGCGGCGCGGGCTTGCGCGCCGGCGGCGCCTTGCCCGCCGCGCCGGCGGGACGGGTGCCGGGCGCATCCGACAGCAGGGCGTTGCCCGGTCCGCCGGCCGTGGGCGCGGCACCGTCCTTGTTGGGCGCCAGGACCGAGGCCACCCCCTCGATCTTGTTCTCGCGCATGTACTGGTCCATGTCGCGCCAGCCGGTGAAGATGCTGGACTTCGAAGCCTTGGGATTGAGCGTGTAGCAGTCCTCGATCCCCCGCAGCGCGTAGCGGCAGGCGCCGCCGATGGCCGCGCCTTCCGCCTCGCGCTGGGCGATCCGCGGGTCCGGGCCGAGGCCGGGGATGTCGCAACCCGCCAGGCACAGGGCACCGATGCAGGCGAGCAGGCGGGCGATGGGGCGGATGGATGGCGGCATGGGTCCGGGTGCGGGGCCCCGTTCGGGGCAAGGCTGGATTATTTATCGGCCCGCGATAGCCAAGCTTGAGCGCAACATCCGCACATGGGTGCAAAAAAGCGAGATAAGTGAGTTACGTCACATTTTCAGATGGAAAAAGGACAGGTGGGGGATCGAAAGCGATCGGCTTGCGCTGCCGGCGGGATCCCCGGCTCGCCCGGCGCGTCGGCATCCCTGCGCCTGCGCCGCCGCCCCTCGGCGACGGCGGGCCGCAGTCGGGCATCGGCCGCGCGGGGCCGACCGGCGGCGCCTGCTCACGGGTTGGCGTGCGAAGTGGTGAACGTCCCGGTCGGCTCGTCCGCCGGATGGGTCGACGTGGATTCCGACACCTTACGCACGGTCTTGCTGATCTGCTCGCCTTTCTCGGCGCTGGTCTGTTCGGAGGTGGTGCCCTGCTTGTCATCCTTTTGCGGGACGCCGGTCGGCGAGTCGATCTGGTTGGCCATTGGAAGCTCCTAGGATGGATGTTGGAAGACGGCGCGTCTTGCGCCCCTGTCGCATGTTCGGAGCTTCCCGGGACGCGCCTGTCGGTCCGCGGAGGCCGCGCGCGTAGGAGATGCGCGTCAGGTCCGCGTCGCGAGCGGTCCGCGGCGCAGCCCTTCGGCGACCTCGTGGACGAGCTCCGGGCCGCGGTAGATCAGTCCGCTGTAGAGCTGCACCACGTCCGCGCCGGCCTGCAGCTTGTCCAGGGCGTCCCGCGCGCTCAGGACGCCGCCGACGCCGATGATCGGGAAGCCGGGTCCGAGCCGGGCGCGCAGCAGGGCGATGACGCGGTCGCTGGCCAGGCGGACGGGCGCGCCGCTCAGGCCTCCGGCTTCCTCGCCATGGGGGAGGTGCCGCACCGCGTCGCGCGCGATGGTGGTGTTGGTCGCGATGACCCCGTCCATCGCATGCCGTTGCAGGGTGGCGGCGATGGTGTCCACCTGGGAGGTGTCCAGGTCGGGCGCGATCTTGACGAAGACCGGCACGCGGCGGTTCTGTCGCCGGGCGAGTTCGGCCCGCCGCTCGGCGATGGCGCCGAGCAAGCCGTCGAGCGCCGCGTCGCTCTGGAGGTCGCGGAGGTTGCGGGTGTTGGGCGAGCTGATGTTGACCGTCACATAGTCCGCATGCGGATAGACGCCGTCGAAGCAGGCCAGGTAGTCGTCGGTCGCGCGCTCGATCGGGGTGGCGGCGTTCTTGCCGATGTTGAGCCCGAGCAGCATCGGGTTGCGGCGCCCGGCGGCGTCCGGCCGGCGCAGCCGCGAGCGCTGCACGTTGTGCAGGAAGGCGCGCAGGCCGCCGTTGTTGAAGCCGAGGCGGTTGATCAGGGCTTCGGCCTCCGGCAGGCGGAACATGCGCGGCTTGGGATTGCCCGGCTGGGCCAGCGGGGTCACGGTGCCCACTTCGACGAAGCCGAAGCCCATCGCGCCCAGCGCGTCGATGCAGCGCGCGTTCTTGTCGAGGCCGGCGGCCAGGCCGACCCGGTTGGGGAAGCGCAGGCCGGCCAGGGTGACCGGATCGCTGACCCGCGGCTGCCGCCAGGCGGCTTCGAGGGGCGTGCCCTGGAGGCGGGCGAGCCAGCGCAGGGTCAGGTCGTGCGCGGCTTCGGGGTCGAGTCGGAAGAGGAGGGGACGTACGAGCGGATAGGGCACAACGGGCATTGAAGATAATTCCGGAATTCTTCCTGCGATTCTCCCCCATGACCCATTCTGCCTCCACCGCCTCCGGCTCCACGCCCGCGCTCACCCCCGACCAGCTCAAGGCGCTGGTCGGCCGGGCCGCGCTCGACTACGTGGTGCCGGGCGAGATCGTCGGCGTCGGCACCGGCTCGACCGTCAACAAGTTCATCGACGCGCTGGCCACCATCGCCGACCGCATCCCCGGCGCGGTCTCCAGCTCCGAGGCCAGCACCGCGCGGCTCCAGGCGCTCGGCATCCGGGTGTTCGACGCCAACGCGGTGGACCGGCTGTCGGTCTACATCGACGGCGCCGACGAGATCGACGGCGCCGGCCACATGGTCAAGGGCGGCGGCGCGGCGCTCACCCGCGAGAAGATCGTCGCGGCCCTGTCGCAGCGCTTCGTCTGCATCGTGGACGAGTCCAAGCTGGTCCGCACCCTGGGCGCTTTCCCCCTGCCGGTGGAAGTGATCCCCATGGCGGCGCAGCGCATCGTGCGCGATTTCGCGGCCCTGGGCGGCAGCGCCGCGCTGCGGATGCGGCCGGACGGCCAGCCGCTGGTGACCGACAACGGCCAGCACATCCTGGACGTGCGCGGGCTGAAGATTGACCAGCCGCTGGAATTCGAGACGCGGGTCAGCCAGTGGCCGGGCGTGGTGACGGTCGGCGTGTTCGCCGCGCAGAAGGCCGATGTCTGCCTCCTCGGCACCGCCGCGGGCGAGGTGCGCACGCTCGCGTTCTGAGGCCTCCGGTCACGCGCCGGAGCGGACGGCTCAGAAGCGGATGCCTGCCGGATTACCGGGCGCCGCACCGCCGGCGCCTTGCGCGGCGGGCGGAGCGGCCGGCGCGGAAGCCGGCGCGGAGTTCGCTCCCGGGCCGGCGCCGCGCGCGGGCGCAGCCGCCACCAGCGGCGTCGGGGCGGGCTGGCGGTAGCCCGCCGGCAGCTCCGAACGTCGCGGATATTGCGCGGCGTCCAGATACTGGTTCCATTCGGCCGACGAGAAGCCGGTGAGCGACTGGCGTCCGATGGTCGCGAAGGGGAGCGAGGATCCGCCGCTGATGCGCTGCAGGGCCCGAATGTCCTCGGCGGTGCCCACCGTGCGTTCGACGTAGGGGACGCCGCGTTCCGACAGCAGCTGCCGCGCCGCGCTGCAGGGCGCGCCGCAGTCCGCGCTGCTGTAGAAGACGACGGGATAGCGCTGCGCGGTCTGGCGGAGTTCGTAGGGCAGCAGCGCGTCGCGGCCCGCGGCTCCCGTGCCGGTGGCCGTGGCGGCGATGCCGGTGTCCCGCGCGTCGCGGCCGAGGTCGCGGTCGGAGAACACCGGGCGGCCCTGGGCGTCGACCGAACGGTAGACCTGCTGGGCGACCGCCGGGCACGCCGGTAGGGCCGCCCCGATGGCGAACAGGGACAGCAGGGCGGCCCGCGCCCCGCCTCGAAGGCGGGCCGCCCGGCGCGGCGGACCGGCGGTGCGTGCGTTCGGCATGGTCATTCCCTGGATCGTGGCGGAGGCGGGCGACGCGGACCGCGCGGGCGCACCGGCCTGCGCGGCGCCGGCATTCATCCCGCCATGCCCTGGTGGCGCAGCAGCGCGTCGAGGCTGGGCTCCCGGCCGCGGAAGGCCTTGAAGGATTCCATCGCCGGACGGCTGCCGCCGGCTTCCAGGATGGCGGTACGGTAGCGGCGGCCGGTCTCGGCGCTCGGGGCGCCGTCCTCGCCCAGGGTCTCCTCGAAGGCCGCGTAGGCATCGGCGGACAGCACTTCGGCCCACTTGTAGCTGTAATAGCCCGCGGCGTAGCCGCCCGCGAAGATATGGCTGAAGGTGTGCATGCTGCGGCTGAAGGCAGGCGGGCGCATCACCGCCACCTCGTCGCGCACGCGGGCGAGCAGGCCCATGAAATCGTCCGCCGGATCGTGCTCGCTGTGCAGCAGCATGTCGAACAGCGAGAACTCGATCTGGCGGAGCGTCGCCAGGCCGCTCTGGAAGTTCTTGGCGCGCAGCATCTTGTCGAACAGCGCGCGGGGCAGGGGCTCGCCGGTGTCCACGTGGGCGGTCATGTGGCGCAGCACGTCCCACTCCCAGCAGAAGTTCTCCATGAACTGGCTGGGCAGCTCGACCGCGTCCCACTCGACGCCGCTGATGCCCGAGACGTCGCGCTCGTTGACCTGCGTCAGCATGTGGTGCAGGCCGTGGCCGAACTCGTGGAACAGGGTGATGACGTCGTCGTGCGTCAGCAGGGCCGGCTTGCCGCCCACGCCGCTGGCGAAGTTGCACACCAGATGCGCAACCGGCGTCTGCAGGCGGCCGGTGTCCGGACGCAGCCAGCGGGCGCGCACGTCGTCCATCCAGGCGCCGCCGCGCTTGCCGTTGCGGGCCGAGGGGTCGAGGTAGAACCGTCCCACCAGGGCCGGCGCGCCGCCGGGCTCGGCGCCGGCGCGCTCGATCCGGTAGAACTCGACGTCCGGATGCCAGACGGGGGCCACGTCCTTGCGGATCGACACCTCGAACAGCGTCTCGACGATCTTGAACAGGCCGGCCAGCACCTTGGGCGCGGGCAGGTATTCCTTGACCTCCTGCTCGCTGAAGGAGTAGCGCGCCTCCTTGAGTTTCTCGGAGACGTAGGGCCAGTCCCAGGCCTGCGGGTCGGCCAGGCCGAGCTGCTCGGCGGCGAAGGCGCGCATGTCGGCCAGGTCCTGCTCCGCGTAGGGACGCGCCTTGGCGGCGAGGTCGCGCAGGAACTGGACCACCTGGGCCGGCGATTCGGCCATCTTGGGCACCAGGGAGACCTCGGCGAAGTTGGGGTAGCCGAGCAGTTGCGCCTCCTCCTTGCGCAGGGCGAGGATCTCGCGGATGAGGGCGGTGTTGTCGAACTTCGGATCGCCCTGCTCGCTGGCGCGCGTGGCGTAGGCGGTGTAGAGGGTGCGGCGCAGCTCGCCGTTGTCGGCGAACTGCATCACCGGCAGGTAGCTCGGGAGCTTGAGGGTGAACTTGTAGCCGGGCTTGCCGTCGGCGGCGGCCGCGGCGCGGGCGGCCTCGCGCACGTCGGCGGGGATGCCGGCGATCTCGGATTCGTCGGCGTAATGGGCGAAGGCGTCGGTGGCGTCGAGCGCGTGCTCGCTGAACTTCTGACTGGCCTCGGCCTGCCGTTCCTGCAAGGCGGCGAAGCGCTCGCGGTCGGCGCCCTGCAGTTCGGCGCCCGACAGCACGAAGTTGCGCACCGCGTTGCGCCGGGCCTGCGCCTGCTCGGCATCGAGCGTGGCGGGATCGATGGCCTTGTACTTCGCGTAGAGCCGCTCGTCGGCGCCCAGCCGGGTCCAGAACTCGGTGACCCGCGGCAGGGCGGCGTTGTAGGCGGCGCGCAGATCGGGCGTGTCGGCCACGCTGTTGAGGTGGCTGACCGCGCCCCAGGCGATGCCCAGGCGCTCCGTCGCCACGTCAAGGGTGGAGGCCAGCGCCTTCCAGTCGGCCGGGAAGTCCGGCGCCGCGACCCGCTCCAGGGCGGTTTCCGCCTCGGCCAGCAGCACGTCGAGCGCAGGCGCCACGTCCGTCGGGCGGATGCGGTCGAACAGGGGGAGGTCGGTGAAGTCGAGGAGGGGATTGCTCATGGCGGTTCAGATGGCGGCGGGCGCCGGAGGTTCAAGGGCGCTCAGGCGGCGCGCGCGGCGTTCCCGGCGGCGCGTTCGGCGGACTCGAGGGTGTTGACCAGCAGCATGGTGATGGTCATCGGGCCGACGCCGCCCGGGACCGGGGTGATCCAGCCGGCCACCTCGCGCACGCCGGCGAAGTCCACGTCGCCGCAGAGCTTGCCGGATTCGTCGCGGTTCATGCCGACGTCGATGACCACCGCGCCGGGCTTGACCATGCCGGCGGTCAGGACGTTGCGCTTGCCGACGGCGGCGACGACCACGTCGGCCTGGCGGGTGAATGCGCCGAGGTCGGCGGTGGCGCTGTGGCAGACGGTGACGGTGGCGCTGCGCGCGAGCAGCATCAGCGCCATCGGCTTGCCGACGATGTTGCTGCGGCCGATGACCACCGCGTGCTTGCCGCGCAGGTCGTAGCCGATGGAGTCGAGCATCTTCATGCAGCCGTAGGGCGTGCAGGGCCAGAAGCCTTCGCCGCCGGTCACGAGCGCCCCGGCGCTGGCGACGTGGAAACCGTCCACGTCCTTCTCGGGCGCGATGGCCTCGATGACCTTCTGCGCGTCGATGTGCGGCGGCAGCGGCAGCTGCACCAGGATGCCGTGGATGGACGGGTCGGCGTTGAGCGCCTCGACGCGGGCCAGCAGGGCGGCTTCGGAGAGGTCGGCGGGATGGCGCTCCAGCACCGAGTGCAAGCCGTTGTCCTCGCAGGCCTTGACCTTGTTGCGCACGTAGACCTGGCTGGCCGGGTTGTCGCCGACCAGCACCACCGCGAGCCCGGGCACGGTGCCGCGGGCGCGCAGGGCGGCGGCGCGGGCGGCCACGTCGGCGCGCAGTTGCTGGGAGAGGGCGTTTCCGTCGATGAGTCGGGCAGTCATGGGCAGGGGCAGGGAGCGGTTGGCAAATGAAAACGCCCGTTGGCGCAAGTCCGACGGGCGTTGGCAGCTATGGAATATGTAGCGATCGTGCGGAGGCGGCGGGGGGTCAGGCCTTGGCGGCTGTCGGCCCGAGGGCGATCTTGAGCAGGTCGGCGACGGTGTTGGCGTCGAGCTTCTCCATGATGTTGGCGCGGTGCGCCTCCACGGTCTTGATGCTGATGCCCAGGTCGTCGGCGATCTGCTTGTTGAGGCGGCCGGCGACGATGCGCTCGAGCACCTGCGATTCGCGCGAGGTGAGCTTGCCGAGCAGAGCGCCGCGGTTCGCGGCCTCGGCCGAGTCGGCGAAGACGCTCTGCGCGCGGTCGAGCATGCGCTCCACGACGGCCAGCAGTTCGTCTTCCTTGAAGGGTTTCTGGATGAAGTCCAGCGCGCCCTTCTTCATGGTGTCCACCGCCATCGGCACGTCGCCGTGGCCGGTGATGAAGACCACCGGCAGGGGCGACTTCTGCTCCAGCAGGCGGTCCTGGAGTTCGAGCCCGGTCATGCCGCCCATGCGGATGTCGGCGATCAGGCAGGCCACCTCGCGCGGGTCGTAGCGGGCGAGGAAGGCCTCGGCCGACTCGAAGCAGCGCACGCGGTAGTCCTTGCCTTCGAGCAGCCACTGCAGCGAATCGCGGACCGCCTCGTCGTCGTCTACCACATAGACCATGCCTTTTTTGGGAATCGAATTCATGCAGTCTCTCGTCCTGTGACTCAGGGTTCGGTTGTCTCGGAAACGCTGGGGGCGGCGATGGCGGGAGGGGCGGGAACGACCGGAATCCAGAAGTAAAACCGGCATCCGATCACCTCGTTTCCATTGTAGATGTTCTCCGCCTGCATCCTCCCCTGGTGCGATTCGACGATGCTGCGGCAGAGGTTGAGGCCGATGCCCATGCCCTCGGACTTGGTCGAGAAGAAGGCCTCGAACAGGCGTTCGAGGACCTCCGGCGCCAGTCCCTGACCGGAGTCGAGCACCGAGAACTCCACCACCGCCTGGCCGTCCAGCTGCCGCGGCACCACCCGCAGCTCGACGCTGCGCCGGCCGGAAGGGCGCTGCGCCGCGTCGATCGACTCGGCGGCGTTCTTCATCAGGTTGACCAGCACCTGCCCGATCAGGATCGGGTCGACCATCAGGCGCGGCAGGCGCGCGGCGACGTAGCGGCTGAGCTGCACGTTGCGGCGCTTGAGCTCGATGTCGGCCAGCTCGGCCGCCTCGCCGACGATGGGCGCCACGTCGGTCAGGGTGCGGTTGGGCTCGCTCTTCTTCACGAAGGAGCGGATGCGCTGGATGATCTGGCCGGCGCGCTGGGCTTGGCGCGCGGTCTTGTCCAGCGCCTCTAGCAGGGCCTCCTCGCCGATCTGCTTGTTGCGGATCCGGGTGGACATGCCGCTGCAGTAGTTGGCGATGGCCGCGAGCGGCTGGTTGAGCTCGTGCGCCACGCTGGACGCCATCTCGCCCATGGTGATCAGCCGGCTGACCGACTGGGCGCGCTCGGCCTGCTGCGCCGCCTGCTCCTCGGCCTGCCGGCGCGGGGTGATGTCGGTGGCGATGACCATCTGGGCCAGCCGGCCGTCGACCCAGTTCAGGTAGCGCGACCGCACCTCCAGCCATTTGCCCAGCGACGGCACGAAGATCTCGGCGTTGCCGGCCTGCGCGTCGGTCAGGCTGTCGGTGGGCAGGCCCATCAGGCCGTCGACCTCGTCGGTGGTGTCGTCGCCGCTGTCGTCGGGCACGCCGGCCTGGGCCACCAGCTGCAGGTGGCCGTCGGTGTTGGAGCCGAACCACTGGCGGTAGAGCTTGTTCGCGAACAGCAGCTCGTGGCTGCCCAGCGGCGCCACCGAGACCGCCGCGTCCAGCGACTCGAGCACGACGGTGAAGCGCTCGTAGGACGCGGAGAGCTGCTCGCGCACCCGGTTCGGCTCGGTGATGTCGGTCATCGAGGTCATCCAGCCGGTCTGGATGCCGTTCGGGTCGATCAGCGGCGACATGTAGAGCCGCGCGTCGAAGATGCTGCCGGACTTGCGCTTGACCCGCACCTGGAAACCGCCGTGGATGGTCTTGCCGCTGAGCTCGTCCACCAGGCGCGCCATCAGCACCTCGTGGTCGTCGTCGGGCCAGTAGGTGTAGGGCGGCGTCTGGCCGACCAGCTCGGCCTCGGTCCAGCCGGTCATCTGGCAGAAGGCGGCGTTGACGTAGGTCATGCGGCCCTGCATGTCGAGCGCCCGCATGCCGGTGAGCATCGAGTTCTCCATGGCGCGGCGGAAGTTGGTCTCGGCCACCAGCGCGCGCTGGGCGGCCACCCGGCGCCGGGTGTGGCGCCAGGTGGCGATCAGCATCCAGGCGGTGATGAGGCTGAGCGCGCCGACGAGCCAGAACAGCCCGTTGCCCACCACGCCGAGCGACGTCCTGTAGGCCTGCGCCCGCAGCACCAGGCCGTTGCCCACCGGCGACACCGGCACCTGGTACTCGTTGGCGCGGGGCGCCCAGGGCAGCAGCCGGCCGGCGCCGTCGCGCGGCGGCAGCGGGGTGCCGGCCAGCACCCGGTTGTCGCTGTCGAGCAGGGTGACCGCGTAGCGGGCCAGCACCTCGGTGGGCGCGCCGTAGCGCAGCAGCCCGTCGATCGAGAACTCGCCCAGCACCACCCCGGTGAAGCGGCCCTGCACCGCGATCGGCAGCTGCAGCTGCAGCAGCTGCGACGGGTTCTCGCCGCCGGCGGGCTGCGAATAGACCGGCTGCAGCAGGTCGCGGGCGAGGGCGTAGACGCTCTCGGTCTCGCCGGGACGGAGCATGTCGCCGGCGTTGCGCAGCAGGGCGAAGGGCATGGCCGGCGCGGCGCGGGTGGCGAGGACCTCGCGCCGGTCGTCGATCCAGGTCAGCGCCTGCAGCTCGGGGTACTGGGAGGTCAGCGAATCGGCGCGCTTGACGAACTCCTGCGCATCCACCTCGCCGTTGGCGATGTCGCGGGCGATGCGCATCAGCTGCTCCTGGCGTTCCAGCAGCCGCAGCCGCAGCCGCTGCTGGGCGTATTCGACGTCGCGGCGCACCGCCTCGTGCTCCCGCTCGATTTCCTCGATGCGCAGGTACCAGAAAGCGGCCACGATGGCGGCCAGGAAGAGGATCACCGCCGCGAGCGGCGCCAGCATGGCGAGGCGGTCCTGGCGCGACGGCGACAGAGCGCGCCACCAGGAGCGCCAGCCCACGGCGAGGGAGCGCAGCGGCCGCAGCCCGGGAATGAAAGAGCGAAAGCGCATGAAACAGGAAGTGACGAGGAGTGGCGGAACGCGCGCGGCGCGCCGGAGCGGCGTAGGGTGAACGGTGCACCGTCCGGGCGCCGCACCGGTATTGCACCGCATTTCTGTGTCCCGCGGCGCGCGCCGATCCGGGGGTGCCGCGAATATTTCATAATGCAAAATCAATGCGCACGATTTGAAATGCCGATCGAATGTGCGACACTCGCTCGCCCGTGCCGCCGCCCGGAGGCACCTCAACCCGCAGGAGACAAAAGCCATGTCCGCCCAACCTGACAACCTGTCCGGCACCGCCGTGCCCGGCCCCCACGATTCCCAGACGGACGGCGATCGCCAGGAAACCCGCGAATGGATGGACGCGCTGTCCGCCGTGATCGAGAACGCCGGTCCCGAACGCGCCCATTCCCTGCTGGAAGAGCTGCTGGAGCACGCCCGGCAGAACAGCGTCGAGATGCCGTTCTCGGCCAACACCGGCTACGTCAACACCATCGAGCCCTCGCAGGAAGCCCGCAGCCCCGGCAACCTCGAGATCGAGCAGCGCCTGCGCGCCTACATGCGCTGGAACGCGATGGCGATGGTGGTCAAGGCCAACCGCCTGCATCCGCCCGAAGGCGGCGACCTGGGCGGCCACATCGGCTCCTTCGCGTCGCTGGCCAGCATGTTCGGCGCCGGCTTCAACCACTTCTGGCACGCCGAGACCGAGAACCACGGCGGCGACCTGCTCTACATCCAGGGCCACGTCTCGCCCGGCATTTACGCCCGCGCCTACCTCGAGGGCCGGCTGAGCGAGGAGCAGCTCCTCAACTTCCGCCAGGAGGTCAAGGGCAAGGGCCTGTCGAGCTACCCGCATCCGAAGCTGATGCCCGAGTTCTGGCAGTTCCCGACGGTGTCCATGGGCCTGGGCCCGCTGATGGCCATCTACCAAGCCCGCTTCCTCAAGTACCTGCACGCCCGCGGCATCGCGAACACCGAGAACCGCAAGGTCTGGGTCTTCTGCGGCGACGGCGAGATGGACGAGGTGGAATCGCTGGGCGCGATCGGCCTCGCGGCGCGCGAGAACCTCGACAACCTGATCTTCGTCATCAACTGCAACCTGCAGCGCCTGGACGGCCCGGTGCGCGGCAACGGCAAGATCATCCAGGAGCTCGAAGGCGAGTTCCGCGGCGCCGGCTGGAACGTGATCAAGCTGATCTGGGGCAAGGGCTGGGACGCGCTGCTGGCCAAGGACCACGACGGCGCGCTGCGCAAGATCATGATGGAGTGCAACGACGGCGACTACCAGGCCTTCAAGGCCAACGACGGCGCCTACGTCCGCAAGAACTTCTTCGGCCGCGATCCCCGCACCCTGAAGATGGTCGAGCACCTGAGCGACGACGAGATCTGGGCCCTGCAGCGCGGCGGCCACGATTCGCAGAAGGTGTACGCCGCCTTCAACGCCGCCCAGGAGCACCAGGGCCAGCCCACCGTGCTGCTCGTCAAGACCGTCAAGGGCTTCGGCATGGGCAAGATCGGCGAAGGCAAGAACACCGTCCACCAGACCAAGAAGCTCGGCGACGAGGACATCAAGGCCTTCCGCGACCGCTTCAACATCCCGATCCCGGACAGCCAGATCGCCGACCTGCCGTTCTACAAGCCGGCCGACGACACCCCGGAGATGAAGTACCTGCACGAGCGCCGCAAGGCCCTCGGCGGCTACCTGCCGCACCGCCGCACCAAGGCCGACGAGAGCTTCGCCGTGCCGGCGCTCGACACCTTCAAGTCGGTGCTGGAGCCACCGCCGAAGGCCGGGAGATCTCGACCACCCAGGCCTACGTGCGCTTCCTGACGCAGCTGCTGCGCGACAAGGCCCTGGGCCCGCGCGTGGTGCCCATCCTGGTGGACGAGGCGCGCACCTTCGGCATGGAAGGCCTGTTCCGCCAGGTCGGCATCTACAACCCGCACGGTCAGCAGTACACCCCGGTCGACAAGGACCAGGTCATGTACTACAAGGAAGACAAGGCCGGCCAGATCCTGCAGGAAGGCATCAACGAGGCCGGCGGCATGTCCAGCTGGATCGCCGCCGCCACCTCGTACTCGACGAACAACCGCATCATGGTGCCGTTCTACGTGTACTACTCGATGTTCGGCTTCCAGCGCATCGGCGACCTGGCCTGGGCGGCCGGCGACATGCAGGCCCGCGGCTTCCTGCTGGGCGGCACCTCCGGCCGGACCACGCTCAACGGCGAAGGCCTGCAGCACGAGGACGGCCACAGCCACATCCTGGCCGGCACCATCCCGAACTGCATCAGCTACGACCCGACCTTCGCCCACGAAGTCGCCGTCATCCTGCACCACGGCCTGGTCCGCATGGTCGAGAAGCAGGAGAACGTGTACTTCTACCTGACGCTGCTCAACGAGAACTACGCGATGCCCGGCCTGCGCGAGGGCA
Source organism: Xylophilus ampelinus (assembly GCA_036946225.1). GTDB lineage: Bacteria > Pseudomonadota > Gammaproteobacteria > Burkholderiales > Burkholderiaceae_C > JAKOND01. Next base: position 2,374 of record JAQIJO010000013.1, on the reverse strand, counting down.
CCGAGGAGCAGATCATCAAGGGCATGTACCTGCTCAAGGAAGGCGGCCAGGGCGACAAGCGCGTCCAGCTGCTGGGCTCCGGCACCATCCTGCGCGAAAGCCTGGCGGCCCAGGAGCTGCTGCAGTCCGAGTGGGGCGTCGCCGCCGACGTCTGGAGCTGCCCGAGCTTCAACGAGCTGGCCCGCGACGGCCAGGACGTGGCCCGCTGGAACCTGCTGCACCCGACCGGCCAGAAGCGCCAGTCCTTCGTGGACCAGCAGCTCTCGACCCGCAGCGGCCCGGTGGTCGCCTCGACCGACTACATGAAGAGCTATGCCGAGCAGATCCGCCCGTACATCCCGTACGGCCGGGGCTACAAGGTGCTGGGCACCGACGGCTACGGCCGCAGCGACTTCCGCAGCCGCCTGCGCGAGCACTTCGAGATCAACCGCCATTACATCGTCGTCGCCGCGCTGGCCGCGCTGCACGAAGAGGGCAAGCTGCCGGCCGAGACCGTGGCCGAGGCCATCCGCAAGTACGGCATCGACGCCGACAAGACCAACCCGCTCTACGCCTGACGCGGCAACAGGGAGACACACGATGGCATTGGTAGACATCAAGGTTCCGGACATCGGCGATTTCGACGAAGTCGCGGTGATCGAGGTACTGGTCAAGGTGGGCGACACGGTCAAGGCCGAGCAGTCGCTGATCACGGTGGAATCGGACAAGGCGTCGATGGAGATCCCGTCGTCCGCCGCGGGCACCGTCAAGGAGCTGAAGATCAACGTCGGCGACAAGGTCTCCGAGGGCTCGGTGGTGCTGGTGCTGGAGTCGGCCGACGCCGGCGCCGCCGCGCCGGCCCCGGCGCCCGCGGTTTCCGCGCCCGCCCCGGCGCCAGCCCAGGCCGCGCCTGCGCCCGCCGCTAGCAATTCCGCAGCGCCCGCGCCCGCCCCGGACGCCGCCGGCCCGGTCGAGGTCAAGGTGCCCGACATCGGCGACTTCAAGGACGTGGCGGTGATCGAGGTGCTGGTCAAGCCGGCGACAAGGTCGAGGCCGAGCAGTCCCTGATCACGGTCGAATCGGACAAGGCGTCGATGGAGATCCCGTCGTCCGCCGCCGGCATCGTCCAGGACGTGAAGGTCAAGGTCGGCGACACGGTCAACATCGGCGACCTGGTGCTGGTGCTCCAGGGCGCGGCCGGCGCCGCGCCGGCGCCGGCCTCCGCTTCCGCCGCGCCGGCCCCGGCGCCCGCGCCGGCCGCCTCCGCCGCGCCCTCGGCGCCCGCCCCGGCCCCGGCGCCGTCCGCAGCGGCGCCCGCCGCCGCGGTGCCGGCGCACCAGCCGACGGCGGCGCCTTCGGGCAAGCTGCCGCACGCCTCGCCCGCGGTCCGCAAGTTCGCCCGCGAACTCGGCGTGCCGCTCGAGGAGGTCAAGGGCAGCGGCGACAAGGGCCGCATCACCCAGGACGACGTCCAGGCCTTCACCCAAGGCCGTCATGTCCGGCCAGGCCACCACCAAGGCGGCCAGCGCCGCGCGTCCCGCGGCCGCGCCGGCCGCCGCCGGCGGCGGCGAGCTGGGCCTGATCCCCTGGCCCAAGGTCGACTTCGCCAAGTTCGGCGCGGTCGAGCGCAAGGACCTGTCGCGCATCAAGAAGATCAGCGGCGCGAACCTGCACCGCAACTGGGTGATGATCCCCCACGTCACCAACAACGACGAGGCCGACATCACCGAGCTGGAAGCCTTCCGCGTCTCCACCAACAAGGAGAACGAGAAGTCCGGCGTCAAGGTGACCATGCTCGCCTTCGTCATCAAGGCGGTGGTCTCGGCGCTCCGGAAGTTCCCCGAGTTCAACGCCAGCCTCGACGGCGACACCCTGGTCTACAAGCAGTACTTCCACGTCGGCTTCGCGGGCCGACACGCCCAACGGGCTGGTGGTGCCGGTCCTGAAGGACGCCGACAAGAAGGGCGTGCTGCAGATCAGCCAGGAGATGGGCGAACTCGCCAAGAAGGCCCGCGACGGCAAGCTCGGCGGCGGCGACATGCAGGGCGGCTGCTTCTCGATCAGCTCGCTCGGCGGCATCGGCGGCACCCACTTCACCCACGATCATCAACGCGCCCGAGGTCGCCATCCTGGGCCTGTCCAAGAGCGCGATGAAGCCGGTCTGGGACGGCAAGCAGTTCGTGCCGCGCCTGACGCTGCCGCTGTCGCTCTCCTACGACCACCGGGTGATCGACGGCGCCGCGGCCGCGCGCTTCAACGCCTACCTCGGCCAGGTCCTGGCCGACTTCCGGCGCGTGCTGCTGTAAGGAGACATTCGCATGAGCCAGATTGAAATCAAGGTTCCGGACATCGGCGACTTCGACGAGGTCGCGGTGATCGAGGTGCTGGTCCAGGT
>JAQIJO010000012.1:0-71375 GCA_036946225.1 Xylophilus ampelinus | reverse complement strand
CCTTGCGCGCAACCTTGAGCGAAAAGTGCTGCGCGGAGAGTTGGACTTTGCAATCGCACCGGGTCCCAGCCAGGTGAATCAGGTCGCGTCGACTGTTGTTGGCCGCGTAGATTTCTCGTGGGTCGCTTCGCCAGAGCGCATTGCACCGGGAACCCTGCTGCGGCAGCGCGACCTGGAGATGCATCCCGTCATCGTCATGACGGAGGGGTCGGGTTTGACGCGCGCGATCGAGTCATGGGCCGCGGAGAAAGGCATTGCGCTGCAGCGGACGCTGGCGTGCAACAGCCTCATGGCGATCGTTGCGCTTGTGTCTGCTGACTTGGGCATCAGTTTCCTGCCGCGCAGTTCATGTCCATGTGGATCGAGCAAGGGGCGTTGGTGGCCCTGCAGAGCGATCCGGTGCTGCCCAGCTTGAATTACTGCTTCTTCCAACGGGCTGACGACGCCCGCCAGTTGCTCGGGACGATGCGTTCCTATGTGGTGCGGTCAGCCGACTTCACGATGCATTCACGACACATCGTGCCTAACCCGAAGTATTCTTAAAACGACTAGTTCGCCATTCTTATAAATCGCTTGTGCGACATCATCTCCTTCAGGATCATCCAGGGCTATATAGAAGGAGACAAACGTGAAATTGACGCTCTTGGCGGCCGGCACCGCACTCTCCGCTGCCCTTGTCCAACCGGCAATGGCCGCCTGGCCCGACGACAAGCCGATTGAGGTCGTCGTGGGTTTCGCACCCGGCGGCGGCACTGACCTGATGGCCCGCAAGCTGCTCCCGTTCGTTCAGAAGCGGCTCGGCGCGAAAGCGCAGTTCATCGTGGTGAACAAGCCTGGTGCTGCGGGGGAGATCGCCACCGGGTACGTGAAGAATGCCAAACCCGACGGGTACACGCTGGCAGTAGTCAACGTGCCTGGCTTCGTCTACATCCCGATGATCAAGAAGACGCAGTACCAGGTGTCGGACTTCACGCTGATCTCGCGCGTGGTCGACGATCCGACCGTCATCGTCACCCGCAACGAGAATACTGTTCAAACCTTGCCGGCGGCCCTCGCAGCGTTGAAGGAGAAGCCGGGTTCGTTGAGCTTTGGTCACAACGGTGTCGGCACCAACGGCGAGCTAGCGATCGCGCTGATTGCCAGGGAAGGCAAGGTCGAGATCAACGCCGTCCCTTACAAGGGAACGGCGGCTCAGAAAACGGATGTCATGGGGGGCCACTTGACCTACGGCTTGGTCAGCGCAGGCGAGGTCCCAGAGTTGCACGGCAACGGCACGGGACAGATCAAAGCGCTGGTGCAGCTTGGCGAAAAGCGCTCCCCCGCATTGCCGAACGTGCCCACGGCTACCGAGGTGGGCGTGAAGGCTGTGATGACGTCGGAACGCGGCTTCGCCGCGCCCAAGGGCGTCCCGGCCGACATCGTCAAGAAGCTCGATGCCGCGATCGCCGAAAGTCTGCGCGACCCCGAGTTCATCGCCACCGCATCGTCTGACGCGCCGGTGCTGGCTTACATGTCTGGTGCCCAGTGGCAAAAGTCGCTCGAAAAGAACAAGGCGGCGCTGCAAGAGCTGGTCAAGACGCTGCCCAAGCAGTAACGCGAGAACCAACCCGAGAGGCTTCCATGCCACATATCAATCCTTGGCGCGTGACGCGCTTCGACCTGTGGATCAACCCGGTCTTTGACGAGCGGATTGGCCGTGAATCCAATATCGAGCTGACCGTTGCGTCCGTCAACGGCGACGACGAGACGGCGTTTGCCATTCTGGAGCGTAGCCACGTCTACCAGATCACCGCAGCCAAGGATGAACTGCCCCTGAAGTTTCACGCCCACGCGCCGCTTTTAGCGCGGTGCCCGGAACTGCTGTGCGTGTCGTCCACCGGTGCGGGGTTCGACACCGTGGACGTGCAAGCCTGCACTCAAGCGGGTGTGGCGGTGGTGAGCCAGATCGGCGGCAATTCGGCGGCGGTCGCGGAGATGACCATCGGGCTGATGTTGTCGGTGTCGCGCCGCATCGTCGAATCCGATCGGCAGTTGCGGGCCACGCGTGGGTTCTCCCGCGAGTCGTTGATGGGCAACGACATCGGCGGCAAGAGCCTAGGCATTGTTGGGCTCGGGCATGCTGGCACACGGACCGCGGCCCTGGCCAATGCCTTCGGCATGCGCGTGCTGGCCTTCGATCCGCTGCTGACGTCGGAGCAGATCCGCGCGCGCGGTGCCGAGAAGGTCGATCTGGACACGCTGGTGCGGACCGCCGACATCGTCTCGCTGCATTGCCCGCGTGACAAGGACACGCTGAATCTCTTCGACGCAACCCGCTTCGCCGCGATGAAGAAGGGCGCGATCTTCGTCAGCACGGCGCGGGGCGGCATCCACGATGAGCACGCTCTGGCCGACGCGCTGCGCTCGGGCCACCTTGCTGGAGCTGGCCTTGATGTGTGGAACCCCGAGCCGCCTCCACTCGACCATCCCCTACTGGCGCTGCCCAATGTAGTGGCGACGTTCCATACGGCCGGCGTGTCGCACGAAGGTCGCCGCAACGTGGCGTCGATGGCCGCGGAGCAGGTGGTCGCGATGCTCGGCGGCGTCCGCCCAGAACGGCTCGTCAACCCTGAGGTGTGGGACACCTTCGTGCAGCGCCGCAAGCGTTTGCTTCAGCACGTTGAGGTGGCATGTTGATACCGCTTGAAACATTACCTTTGAACGACAACATGAGTTATCAAGATACCGCAGCGTTCACGCGCGTCAGCGACGCGCTGATCGAGCGCGCTCGCACATACCAAGTTGCCATCCTGTGCGACGTGGCCGGCCGACGAGGTGCGCTCAACGCACGGGTCCGTGCCCTCCATCCGAACATGAAGGTGTGCGGTCCTGCGTTCACCGTGGAAGTGCGGCCTGGCGACAACTTGATGTTCCATGTCGCGCTGGCGGTCGCCAAACCCGGCGATGTCGTCATCGTCGATGGCAAAGGTGACGCCACCTGCGCCTTGTTCGGGGATCTGATGGTGACGCAAGCTGCTGCAGCCAAGCTGGGCGGCTTCGTCGTCGACGCAGCGTCGCGTGATACCGAAGCGCTGGCCGCGGGTTCGTTTCCGATCTTTGCCGCCGGCACGAACCCATGTGGCCCCACTAAGGGTCTGCCGGGCAAGCTTGCGTCCTCGGTGTCGGTGGCTGGCGTTGCCGTCAATCCGGGCGACCTGGTCGTTGGCGACGTCGACGGCGTGGTGGTCATCCCGCGCGAGGACGTGGAAGCTGTGCTGAACGCGGCGGACGCGAAGATCGCGGCCGAGCAGCAGCGCATCGCCGAGATCGAGCAGGGTGAGTTGGTGTCGCCATGGCTGAACGGCGCGTTGAAGCAAGCCGGCTTGCCTACCCTGAACGACTGACGCTGCGGGATCGCAGCGCCCCACGACCGGCAGCACCTCGGCCGCCGGTCGGTTGTTGATTTCGCTGGCAGCAGCTCGCGTGCGAGGACCTATGCTGTCACCGCTCCGAACCGAGCCCTGTCATGATCCCACGCCTGATCCCAAGCGATGCGCCGACGTCGCTGACCGTTGACTTCCTTGCCGAGCTGCATCTCCGTGGATTCAAGGGAGACACCTCGCATTCCCACGCAGACCGCACCGTGTTCAGCACGGACAACTCGGTCTATCAAGTGGCGCCCCAGGCTATCGTCTTCCCGCGCTCTGACCAGGACGTCGTCCTCGTGGCGAAGCTGTCCAACGAGCCGAAATTCGCGGGCATGTCGTTCACGCCGCGGGGCGGAGGCACCGGCACCAACGGCCAGTCGTTGACGAGCGGCGTGTCCGTCGACATGTCTCGGTATATGAACACGATCCTCGAAGTCAACCCCGAGGAAGGATGGGCGCGGGTTCAAGCAGGCGTGGTCAAGGACCAGCTCAATGACGCAGTCCGCGCGCACGGTCTGTTCTTCGCCCCGGAACTTTCGCCGTCCAACCGCGCCACTATCGGAGGCATGATCGCAACAGACGCCAGCGGACAGGGGTCGATCCTTTACGGCAAGACGCGTGACCACGTCCTTGAACTGAGCACGGTGTTGCTTGATGGCACCCCGTGGCACTCGCGCCCCCTGAACCCGAGAGAGTTCGACGACGTGAAACGTCGCGGTGACCGTGTCGGCATGATCCATCGTCTGCTGGATCGGATCAGGACCGAGGACGCAGACCTCATCGCTGACAAGTTTCCGAAGCTCAACCGCTGTGTCACGGGGTACGACCTGGTGCACTTGTGCGACCACTGCGGCAACTTCAACCTGAGTTCCATCATCTGCGGTGCCGAGGGCAGCCTTGCGTTCGTCACGGAGGCCAAGATTCGGCTCACCCGTATCCCTCACTGCATGGCGCTCTTCAACATTCGCTACGGGAGCTTCGATGCGGCCTTGCGGGACGCCGGTTCGCTGATGAAGCTCGAGGCCGCATCCAGCGAGACCGTGGACGCGAAGGTGCTCGCATTGGCCCGCGAGGACTCGATCTGTGAATCGCCCCGGTTTTTCTAGACACTCTTGAGCCGTTGGGAATGTCGCTGCTCGAACTCTACCGGCGATAGTCCGGCTGCCGATGAATGACGGCGTTGGGAGTTGTAGAACATCTCGATGTAGTTGAAGACATCGCTGCGTGCTTCACTGCGGGTCGTGTAGATGCGTCGGCGGATGCGTTCGCGCTTGAGCAGTTGGAAGAAGCTCTCAGCCACTGCGTTGTCGTGGCAGTTACCGCGTCGGCTCATGCTGCTGATCAGGTTATGGTCACGCAGGAAGGTCTGCCACTCGTGGCTTGTGAATTGGCAGCCCTGATCAGAATGAATCACGACGGGTGCCTGCGGCTGGCGTCGCCATAGCGCCATCAGCAGTGCATCGAGAACCAAGCCAGTGTCGATACGGCTTGCCATGGACCACCCCACCACCTGCCTGGAGAACAGGTCGACTACGACGGCCAGATAGAGCCAGCCTTCATGGGTTCGGATGTAGGTGATGTCCGTGACCCAGGACTGGTTAGGCTCGGCCACCGTGAACTGACGCTGCAGGTGGTTGGGCGCGACCACGGAGGGTTTGCCACCTCGCATTCCTGGTCTGCGGCCGTAGCCGGTCTGCGAGCGAAGCCCCTGTGCCTTGAGCAGACGGGCCACCCGATGCTTGCCGCAACGCTCGCCTAAATCGCGCATGTCCAGTGTCAGCTTGCGATAGCCATAGACACCGCCACTCTCCAGCCATGCCTGCTTGAGCAAACCCAGCAGGCGCTGGTCGTCCTCGGCACGCGGGCTCTGCGGTTCTACCCTCCATGCGTAGTAGCCGCTGGGGTGGACCTGCATCACATGGCACATGCGCCGCACGCCGTAATCCTGCTCGTGCTGCTTGATGAACGCGTACCTCACCCGGACTGCCTGGCAAAGTACGCGGCGGCCTTTTTTAGGATGTCGCGCTCCTCAGTCACTCGCTTGAGTTCGGCCTTCAACCGCCGCAGCTCCTCTGCCTGGGAGGTCTGCGACTGTCGTTCGGACGAAGGCACGGAATAAGCCTTGATCCATTTATACAGACTGTGCTGGCTTACGCCGATCCGCGCAGATACGTCGGCCACCCGGTGGCCACGCTCCGTAATCTGCTTGACCGCTTCAATCTTGAATTCTTCGGGGTATGGCTGCTTGGTCGTCATGGCACCTCCTATTGGGCCTCAGGTTTGAGGCTCTAAGGTGTCTAGTACAGCCGGGGCGATTCACTGGCTGGCGGTGAAGGACTACTTTCCCGACGATGAACAGGGGCCGGCGCAGGGCGTGAACATCGTCGAGTTCCTCGCCGATGACGAGGACGCGCTCGTCGCCAAGGTCGCACGCGTGCGAGCAGCGCTCGACGCAGATGCCCAGTCGGCGGGGCGGTGGGGCTACACCATCGCCCGTGGCGAAGCCGCTGCATCGGCCATCTGGTCGATGCGCAAAAAGTCCGTCGGTCTGCTTGGCAATATGCAAGGTGAGCGACGTCCCGTCCCGTTCGTCGAAGACACCGTGGTGCCGCCGGAGCACTTGGCCGACTACATCGCGGAGTTCCGCGCGGCCCTGGATCGACGGGGCTTGGTCTATGGCATGTTCGGGCACGTGGATGCAGGCTGCCTGCACGTGCGGCCCGCTCTGGACATGAAGGATCCGGAACAAGAGAAGCTGCTGCGGGAGATCTCCGATGAGGTGTTCGCGCTGACGCGCAAGTACCGGGGAGTGTTGTGGGGAGAGCACGGCAAAGGCTTTCGCTCGGAGTACGCGCCGGAATTCTTCGGCACCTTGTATCCCCGCTTGCAAGAGATCAAGGCCGCCTTCGACCCAGGCAACCAGCTCAACCCGGGCAAGATCGCAAGCCCCCCAGGTTTCTCGCTCGCGAAGATCGATGGTGTTCCCACCCGCGGGCAATTTGACCGCATGATTCCACTCTTCGTGCGCAAAGCCAACGACGACGCGTTGCATTGCAACGGCAACGCTGCGTGCTTCAACTACGACGCCGACGATGCAATGTGCCCGTCGTGGAAGGCGACCCGCAAGCGGCGTCATTCGCCAAAGGGACGGGCGTCGCTGATGCGCGAGTGGCTGCGCATGGTGGCTGCCGAAGGCGTCAATCCCTTGGACGAGGCGGATCGGCTTCGATCGGCCGGTTGGCTGGAAAGAGCCCGGGCCACCGTCGGTCGCGCACGAAATTCTCTCGCTTTGATGCTAGGAAGAGAAGATTTTTCTCAAGAAGTCAAGGAGGCCATGGATGGTTGCTTGGCTTGCAAGTCCTGTGTGGGCCAGTGCCCGATCAAGGTCGACGTGCCTGCGTTCCGCTCGCGGTTTCTGGAGCTGTACCACGGGCGGTACCTCCGTCCTATGAAACACAGCCTGGTCGCGGCGCTTGAGAGCTGGTTGCCGAAGTTCGCGCGCAACCCACGGCTCTTCAATGCCCTGACACACAACCCACTGGCACGGCTGGCCGCACGCGCCGCCGGTCTCGTGTCGTTGCCGGAGATGTCGGGCATTGACCTGTGGCGGGAGGCTGCCCGGCGAGGAGCGAAGCTGGCGACAGCCTCGACCTTGAACGCGCTGTCGGCGAAGGAGCGCGGCAGGAGCGTCGTGATCGTGCAGGATGCATTCACGTCGAACTACGACACCGCGGTGGTGCTGGACCTGTGCGAATTGATCTCACGCCTGGGTTTCACGCCCTGGATCGCGCCGTTCATGCCTAACGGCAAGCCGCAGCACGTTCTCGGCCTGCTAGGCCGGTTCGAGAAGACCGCCGCGGTCAACGCCGACATGCTCAGCAAGCTTGCCGCGACTGGCGTCCCGTTGGTCGGACTGGATCCTTCCATGACGCTCGCCTACCGCGCAGAGTACGTCAAGGTCTTGGGGCAAGCTGCGCCCAACGTGCTGCTGCCCCAAGAATGGCTGCTGGGCCACTTGAATGAAGTGGTGGCTTTGCCCGCCGCCACAGGAGCGGCCTGGGGCCTGCTTCCCCACTGCACCGAGCGAACGAACGCACCGGCGGCTACCTTCGCGTGGGCCGAGGTCTGCGCGCATTTCGGCATCAAGGTGTCGCTCGTTCGAAGCGGATGCTGTGGCATGGCCGGCCTGTACGGGCACGAGAAGACCAACCGTGAAACGTCTGAGGCCATCTACGAGTTGAGTTGGTCCAAGGTGGTCGGCGACCCGCTCTACGCCGGCCGACTCGCGGCCACGGGTTATTCGTGCCGCTGCCAAGTAGACATCATGGACGGCGTGCAGCTTCCGCATCCGGTGCAGGTGCTGTTGGCGAAGTTGAAAACAATGCCCGAACAACATGCGCGCACGGAAGAAACGCATGGCGTTGTGGTTGAGAAGGCCTCCGAGGAGGCATGAACGAGCATCGATCGATGCTCGCATAGGCTCACAGGAAGGACTAGCTAGTCGCGACGCATGTTCACCCACGCCCCACCTCGTGCAGCTTGATGTCGAGCGCGGGCGCCACTAAGTCCATCCCGTTGCATTGCCCAAGCATGGTTTTGTAACGCGACGAATTTTTCGACGAGTCCGGAGTACACCTCGCAGCGTGCTGTCTGTTGGCCACATGTCAATGCAAAAGACAATGTCTCGTTGCGTCATCCGCCCCTTCGGCTCTAGCACCGCTGGTCGCAGTACGCATGCCGTGCGCGTGAGTGCTGCCGTGCCTACTGTGTGGTACAGCCGTCTTTCATTTGCGTGCGTACGACCGGCAGCTTTCAGTCGATTCTGTTGAAAACCCCCCCGCCACCCGCGCTCGTTGGGCAAAATTTGCAGAGGGTCAACGAGGTGATGGAGCTTCGACATGATGGGTCGCCAATCGGTTGGGCAAGAGCGGTTGTTCTATGCCTTCAACCTTGAAGATCACGTCCCCTCAGGCCACCTGCTGCGAAGCATCGAACGTTGTCTCGACCTGAGCGCGCTGCACCAGCACTTGAAGGAGCATTACAGCCATACAGGTCGCCCTTCAGTGGATCCCGAGCTCATGGTCCGCATGCTCATCGTGGGTATTGCTACGGCATCCGGTCGGAGCGGCGCTTGTGCGAAGAGGTCCAGCTCAACTTGGCCTATCGATGGTTCTGCCGCCTCGGCCTGCAAGACCCAGTGCCTGACCATTCGACCTTCTCCAAGAACCGCCAAGGGCGCTTCCGGGCTAGCGACACCTTCCGCTGGCTGTTTGATGAGATCGTCCGTCGGTGCATGTCCGCAGGCCTGGTCAGAGGCGAAGGATTCGCGGTGGACGCCAGCATCATTGCGGCCGATGCGAGCAGGCAACGCGGCATCCCCCCAGACCAGTCCATCGACTGGTCGAACCCATTGCTGAGCACGCACGCGGTGCGCGAGTATCTGGAGTCGCTGGACGACGATGCATTCGAGCAAGCCGTGCCGCGACGGCTCTCGCCGACCGATCCGTTGTCGAGTTGGACCGCTGCCCGTGGGGGCCCGGCTTTCTTTGCCTACTCGACCAACTACCTCATCGACACCGAGCATGGTGTGATCCTCGACGTGCAAGCGACACCCGCGCATCGTTCAGCGGAGGTGAATGCCACGAAGACGATGGTGGATCGAGTGGAGGAGCGCTTCGACATCAAGCCCCGACGCCTGATCGGCGACACCGCCTATAGCACAGCGCCGATGTTGGGCTGGATGGTCCAGGACAAGGGAATCGAGCCCCACATACCAGTCTGGGACAAGACCAGGCGCCAGGACGACATCCTGTCGAGCAACGACTTCCAATGGGACGCAGAGGCTGACGCATACCTCTGCCCTGAAGGCCATGAACTGCGCCGCGACCGCCGCGTCTTCAAGATCGAGCGAACTCGGATCACCAAGGCCGATACCGTCATCTACCGTGCCAGCCAGAAAGACTGCACCGACTGCTCGAGGAAGCAGCAGTGCTGTCCCCATACGCCCAACCGCAAGATTGCTCGCAGCATCCATGAGGAGGCACGCGATGTTGCCCGGCGCATCGACGCCACGGCGCAGTACCAACGATCACGTCACGAACGCAAGAAGGTCGAGGTGCTGTTCGCGCATCTCAAACGCATCCTCAAGCTCGACCGACTGCGTCTGCGCGGGCTGAGCGGGGCCGCAGATGAATTCACGCTGGCAGCGGCGGTTCAAAACCTGCGCCGCCTTGCTAAGCTGACGTCGCATGGACCGCCGTTCCAAGGCACAGGTGCGTCCGCCTGAGGCGAAACCTTCCACTGAATCATCAAACAGGGCATGAGAGCGCAGAGAAAGGGAAAACTGCGCCTCGACTTGTGGCGCAGGCACCTTCATCCAGTGCGCTTGACCGAGTTTTTCAACAGAATCGGCCCAAAGCAGCCGTTCAATTCCCAGGCTGGTGCTCAAAAAGGCCGTCCCATCACAGCATTCGCGAGCACCTGCATGCCCCGCGTCAGCGGCTTGTCCTGCCGCATGACCAGACCCAGATCGCGCCACAGCGGCGGCTGCAGCGGCCGGGACTGTAGCCGCGTCCGGTCTGGATCGCGCAAAGCCATCGCCGGCAGGATGCTGCAACCCAGCCCCGCCGACACCATCTCCTTGATCGCTTCGATGCTGCCAAGCTCCATGGCGGGACGCACCCGCACGCCGGCGGCGAGCAACCACGACTCCACTTGGAGCCGGATGTTGCTTCCCGGCTCGAACAGCACGACCGGCATCGCCGCAATCGCCTGGGCCGGCATGGCATCGGGCAGCGACGGTGCCTCTCGGGCAGCGACCGCCATGAACTCGTCGCGCAAGGCAGCCTCCACGGTCACCGCCCGCCCGGTCACCGGCAGCGTCACCAATGCCAGGTCGAGCGCGTTCAGCTCTACCCGCCGCACGATGTCGTCGGTGTTGCCTGTGGAGACCACCACATGCAGCGCCGGGTATGCCGCACGGATGCGCTGCAGCAGCGGCGGCAGCAGGTGCAGGCAAGCTGTCGCTCCGGTGCCAAACCGCACCGTGCCGCCTATGCCGTCCTGATGGCTCGACACGGCTTCGGCTGCTTGCTGCGCTGCGTCGAGCAGCGCACGCGCATGGCCGGCCAGGGTGATGCCCGCCGGCGTCGGGCCGACGGATCGGCCCACGCGTTCGAGCAGCCTTGTCCCCAGCTTGCGCTCCAGCTCGCGCACTTGCGCGCTCACCGCCGGCTGGCTTACCCCGATCTGCTGAGCCGCGGCCGAGAAACTGCCGGTGTCCAGCACCAGCGTGAACACTTCCAATTGATTGAGAGTGAACGGTAAGCTCATAGCTTTTTCTTATACACCGTAGAACCGGCAGCACCTTTGATTATTCGATCCACAGCGCGACCATGCAGGGCATGCAAACAGCCAATCCCGCTCCCGCACTGCAGGCGTCGGCCATCGTCACCGCCGGCTCATCGCACATTCCTGCGATCCAAGCCATCTACGCGACCTACGTGCAGACATCTGTCTGCACCATGGAAGAGCTGGCGCCGTCAGTGGCGGAGATGCACCGCCGCCACGACGCCCTGCGGCGAGAGGGACTGCCCTGGCTGGTGGCGCTCGACGACGATCAAGTCGCGGGCTACGCCTACGCAGGCCGATACCGCTCCCGCATCGGCTACATCGGTACGGTGGAGACATCCATCTATGTGCATCCCGACTACCAAGGCCGCGGGGTCGGGCGGCGGCTGCTCCAGGCATTGATTCAGGAGTGCCGGCAGGTTGGACTGCGCCAGATGGTGGCGGTGATCGTACGCGACTTGAACACGATCGGCTCGATCCGGCTCCACGAGCGTCACGGTTTCCGGCATGCGGGGGTCTTCGAGCAGGTAGGCCGCAAGTTCGGCCAGAACCTGGATACGGTGCTGATGCAGCGCAACCTGGTCGACGCATGATGGCCAGCGTATCGGGGATCGGCACCGCGGCGACAAACGAGACGCCAAAGGCCGGCTGGCTTACGCTGCTCTGCATCACCCGCATGTTTCAGGCGACCGTCGCGACGGTGTGGGCAGGCATCCTGCCGCGGGTCATGGCCGAATGGGGCCTCGCAGCATCGAGCGCGGGATTGGTGCAGAGCGCCTGGCATGTCGGCTATCTGGTCTCGCTCTTCGGCGTCGGCCTCGTCGCCGACCGCATCGGCGCGCGGCTAGTCTTCCTGGCGAGCAGCGTGCTGACGGCCTTGGCGGCGACTCTCTTCGCCTTGGGGACGCGCGGGCCGGCGTCCGCCGCGCTGCTCTACGGCCTGACCGGGCTGTGCGCCGGCGGGTGCTACAGCCCGGGGCTGCAGTTGCTCGCCGCGAATGCTCTGCCGGCGCGCCGGGGCCGCGCCATGGGAGCGTTCATCGGCGCGTCCTCGCTGGGTTACGGCCTCTCCCTGGTGGTGGTGGCCGGGCTGGCGAATGTTTTGCCCTGGCGTAGCATCGTGCTGGTGGTCGCGGCGATGGTCGCCACTGGGGCAGTGCTGACAGTCTGCGCGCTAACGCGCATGCGGCCGGATCCATTGCCTACAGCTGCAACGGCCTACCCGGTCGGCCGCGCGTTGAGCGAGACTTTGCGCGACAAGCCAGCCATGACGGGCAATGCCGCCTACGCCGCGCACTGTTGGGAACTGATGGCGCTGTGGGCCTGGCTGCCGGCGTTCTTGGCCTTCGCGGCGCAGGGCGGCGGACTCTCTGCGGCGCAGGGTATCGCTCTGGCCGCGGCGGCGCACTTGGTGAGCGTCGCCGGTAGCGTGCTGGGCGGTGCGGCGTCGGATCGCCACGGCCGGGCACGCGTCATGATGGTGGCGAGTTGCGCGAGCCTGCTGTGCTCGTTCACCTTCGGTTGGCTCTGGGCGGCGCCGGTGGGAGCGCTCGCCGTTTTCGGGGCGCTCTACAACCTCTGGGCCATCGCCGATTCGTCCGTCTATTCGACCGCCCTGGCCGATGTGGTGCCGGCCCATCGTCTCGGGGCCGCGTTCTCCGTGCGGTCCGTCATGGGGTTCGGCGCCGGGGCGATCAGTCCGTGGGTGTTCGGCATGGCGCTGGACTGGGGACAGGCGCATCTGGCTACGCCCGGGAACGCCTGGGGATGGGCGTGGAGCACGGTCGGCCTGGGCGCATTGTGCGGACCTTGGATGATCTGGCGGTTCCAGCGGCTGGTGACGTACAAGGGATGAGGGGACTACTGCGAAAGTCCGCTTCTGGCCGACTGTAGCCGTTGCTTGAAAGGGTGCCAATGAGATAGCCCCCTGATTCCCCGGCCCCGTCCTGTCGCTTATCTTTGGAGATAGGAACAGGACTGTGCATATGACTAGGCATACGGAGTCAGTAGAGGTATTGGTGAAGGACCAGCGCCGCAGGCGCTGGTCCCCGGCTGAGAAGGCGGCCCTGGTGCAGCGTACCTACGAGCCGGGCATGAGCGTGTCGCTGGTGGCCCGCCAGGAAGGCGTCTCGGCGGGACTGCTGTTCCAGTGGCGCAAGCTCGAACGCCAGGGGGCTCTGACGGCTGTGTCCGCGGGCGAGGCGGTGGTGCCGGCGTCCGAGCTGGCTGCTGCCCGCGCGGAAATCGCCAAGCTCCAGCGCGTGCTCGGCAAGAAGACCCTGGAGAACGAAATCCTCAAGGAGGCCGTGGAGTACGCCGCCGAAAAAAATGTATGGTCCGCCTCGCATTTGCCAAGCACTTTTTCTCGGACGAAGGCAGTTTGCACAAATGTATCCGGCCTCTCGCGAGTGGGCTGCGGTTGCAGCCAGGCCATGATGAGATCCGCACGCACCGTTCCCAATAAGTGGACCGGGTTGGAACAACCGCTTTTTTTGTCGGGCTTACGCTGCGTCGATCGACTGTTTCGTCATCAATCCAGAGCTCAGCAAACTTCGGAAGGCAGAAACGAGAAGGGATCGGTTGGTGGATGTTTGGTTGGTAGGTCGGATGGATCAGGCCGCCAGCTCAGGCGCCCGACGTTCGTAGAGCGCCCCGGGCTTGGTCAGGATCACCCACGCGATGCGCGCGAGCTTGTTGGCCAGGGCGACCACCATCTTGTTGTGGTGCAGGCGTCCTTCGATCTGCTCGATCCAGGATCCCAATCGATCCTTCGTCCGGTCCAGATGCATGCTGCAGGCCCGCGCGCCATGGATGAGGAGCCTGCGCACGTACGAGTTGCCGCGCTTGCTGATGCCCGTTAGGTGGGTCTTGCCCCCGGTCGAATACTGCGCGGGAGTGAGCCCCAGCCAGGCGCTCAGGTCGCGTGCGGTCTTGAACTGACGTGCATCGCCCACGGCCGCGACGAGCGCGGTGGCGGTGAGCTGTCCCACCCCGGGAATTGTCGTCAGGCGCCGGGCGCTGTCGGACGCGTCGGCCTGCGCGTTGATCTTGCGCGTGAACTGCGCGATCCGGTCCTCGAGCATGGTGAGTTCCTGGGCGAGATCGACCAGCAGCTCACGCATGCCGGGCGTCAGATCGTTGGCCTCGTCGCCCAGGACGGTGGGCAATGCGGCCTTGAAGGCTCCGACGCCGTTGCGCATGGCCACGCCGTACTCCAGGCAGAAAGCCCGCATCTGGTTGATGAGGCGCGTGCGCGTGCTCATGAGCAGATCGCGGCTGCGGTGCAGCGCCTGCAGGTCGACCTGCTCACAATGCTTGACCTGGACGAACCGCATGGTGGGCCGGGTGATGGCTTCGGCGATCGCCGCGGCATCGATGGTGTCGTTCTTGTTGGACTTCACGTACGGCTTGACGAACTGCGCCGGCACGATGCGCACCCGGTGCCCCAGAGCCTGGAGCTTGCGCGCCAGCCATTGGGATCCGGGGCAGGCCTCCATGCCGACCAGCGCGGCAGGAAGATTGACGAAGAAACGGGTGATGGTGGATCGATTGAGCTTGGCGCGCTTGACCGGACTGCCCGAAGGATCGAGCCCCACGACGTGGAACCAGGTCTTGCCCAGGTCGATGCCATAGGTGACGGCGGTGCATTGCTCGGTGCTCATGACGGTCTCCTGCAGGGGGTGGCGGTTCGTGCGTTGTACTCCCGCCATCGCACGGTGGGTAGTGGTGGGGAGGAGCGAGGCGGACCATCTCATTAGTGGATTGCGCGCTCGCCCTTGTTGCCCGGGGACGACCAGTGAAGACGGTCTGCCGGACGATGGGGCTGGCGCGCTCGCACGTGCGCGCCCTGCTGGTGCGCGATGAGGACTGGACCGATGGCCGCAGCCAGCGCACGCCTACTGACGATGCCGCGCTGCTTGGTGAACTGCGCCAGGCGATTGCGGAGCTACCCAGCTATGGCTACCGGCGCGCCTGCGCCTTGGTCAATCGCCAGCGCACGGCGCGGGATGCTCCAAGGGTCAATGCCAAGCGCGTCTATCGCGTGATGGCAGGAGCCGGCCTGCTGCTGCCCAAGGCACCGCTCCGACGGCAGTCCGCACGCACCCATGAGGGTCGTGTGGCGGTCTCACGCAGTGACCTGCGATGGTGCTCCGACGGCCTGGAGATCCAGTGCGACTCGGGTCAGACCGTGACAGCCACCTTCACGAAGGACTGCTGCGACCGTGAGGTCATGGCCTGGCGAGCCTGGGAAGGCAAGGGACTTCCGGGTGAGCCAGTGCGCGAGATGCTCATCGAAGCGGTCGAGCGCCGCTTCGGCGCGGTGGAGGCGGTGCCGGCAGGCCAGCAGCTGGAGTTCCTCAGCGACAACGGTGGGGCCTACATCGCAGCCGAGACCCGGGCACTGGCGCGCTCGCTGGGGCTCAGGCCCATCAACACGCCCGTGTGCAGCCCGCAGAGCAACGGTATGGCCGAAAGCTTCGTCAACACCTTCAAGCGGGACTACGTGGCTCGCATGGACCTGCGTGACGCACGGACGGTGCTGGCACAACTGCCAGCGGCCTTCGAGCACTTCAACGAGGTGCATCCGCACTCGTCGCTGAAAATGCGTTCGCCTCGGGAGTTCAGGCGGCAACAGGCCGCAGGGGCTGACCGGGCGCTTTATTGCGAATAGGACGGGGCCGGGAATACAGGGGCAACATCACCAAGGGCCCGTTGCTGTCTTTAAACCAACAGCATTTGCTGAACCGTCAGTGAGCCGATTTGATCAGCAAAATCGTGAAGCACACCGTTCGCACATTCAACTGGAGCGTCGCTGCGCCTCCCTATCCCCAGGCGATGCTCACGGCTCGCCATAGGCGTTTATCCATATCTCTGCATTCTTGCCGCGAGGATTGATTCCAAGATTCCAGCGCGTCTGCACTTCGGCAGCGGCTTCTTCGAGCGCCGCTTGCAAGCGTGGGCTTACCCGTGTGACGATCACGAGGTCCCAGTTGCATTCATGGAGCTTCCAGTCGAGCCGGCGTTGCGGAATGAAATAGGGCTCCTCGCGCCAAAGTTCGGCGATTCCAGGCTTGTGGAAAGCGATGTCGCTGATCTCGGCCCGAATCGTCTCTTGTGATTTCAATGCTCGAAGCATTCACGATGCCCTAGTCAGCTGAAAATTTCTGGATGTACTCAACTAGAGCTTCTTCGATGATTTTTTTCTGCAGCGGCAAGACCGGCAGACATTGCCAATTTTTCAGATCGGTAGCGGTCTTCCAGGGTCCGTTCGATGGCGAGTTCAAAAAGTGAAGCATGGCTCGATCGGATGCGGTACCAAGGGCGGAACCCATTCGGTTCACAACGGACTGCTTCCACATCGATCCAAAAACCCACTCGTTCCGCCCGCATCGTCCTGTCCAAGAAAATTTTCCATCGATGTCATGTCAGCGCATGCTCTAGTCCATGCACTTCATCAACTCTGTTGAAACGCCTTGCGGCGTTTGAGGTGAAGCGTATCGAGCACTGAGCAATTATGGTGGAACTGACTGCTCCTGGCCGACTATAGCCGTTGCCTGGGCGGGTGCGAAGGGCCCGTTGCAGTCGCTCGACGGTCGTGAGTAAACAGCCACCGTACAGTGGTTGCTGAGATTCGGGATGGGACGTTGAATGTCAGCGTTTTACCGGAACGAGCAAGCCGACGTTAGCCGTCCATGGGGGAGCAAAGCTCCACGAGCGTGCCATCTGGGCAGCGCACATACGACACGACTTGTCCCCAGGGCTTGGTGCGAGGCTCGGCTAATTCGGTAGCCCCCGCAGCCAGCGAGCGCGTATGCGCAGCTTCAACGTTGTCGGTGACAAAGCCGAGTTCCATGCCCAAAGGTGCCTCAGATTCTGAAGCGGATACATGACCGCCGTGAAAGTTTGTGGATGCAAGCGTATGCTGTGCGAAGGCAAGGGTCGTGCTTCCGGTTTCTAACTCGCCATACGTTCCAGACTCGTGCAGGAACCGCCGCTGTAGACCAAATGCTTGCTCAAAGAACAGTAGCGAGGCTTCGACGTCTGGAACGTAGACGATGGTGTATCCGAATTTCATTTGAGGCTAAGCGTTGATTTGTGAGTCGGTCCGACGCTGAGCGCGCAATTCAATCTTGCCATATCGACGGCTGGGCTCTTGCTTCGCTGCCAGGAGATGTAGATGGTCCGCTTCTGGCCGTCTGTAGCCGCCGTCTGTACAGGTGAGAAGGGCCGATTGCCACCTCTGAAGGACTGGTCACTCTCCTCTAATGACCTCTTGCAACGACGCCGCCAAAGTGTCCAGCCCGTATGGCTTGGCGAGCAAGGGAAATTCGAACGCTTCCGATCGAGCCAGCACATCGCTGTATCCGCTCGCAAGCAGAACCGGCAGCGAAGGATGGCGCTGCCGGATCTCACGGGCTAGGGCGACTCCGTCCATGCCGGCCATCATCACATCGCTGAAAACCGCGACGAACGTCTCGTCCATCCTCTCCAGGATGGCCAACGCCTCCGCACCGCTCGGGCACGCATACACCGAGTACCCGATGTCGGTCAGGGCCGCCTGGGCCGCGGTCGCCACGTCCAGATTGTCTTCGACCAATAAGACGGTGCCACCAGACTGCGATCCGATCGATGGTGGTGCAGCCTTAGGCTTTTCGGTCACTTGCCGTGTCGCAGCGGGAAGGCACAGGGTAAAGGTCGTCCCTTGATTCAAGGCGCTGCGGACCTTCACATCGCCTCCCGATTGCTGTGCGAAACCGAAGACCTGTGACAGACCGAGGCCGGTGCCTTCGCCAACGGGCTTGGTCGTGTAGAACGGGTCGAAGATTCGCTGCAGGTCTTCCGCGGCGATGCCTGCTCCGGTGTCCCTGACAGCGACCGAGGTGAAACGGCGTCCCGGCTCGGTCTTGCTGTCGACGCGCTCGAATACGATCGTCAGCGATCCCACGCGCTGCATCGCATCGCGCGCGTTGGCGGCCATGTTCACGATGGCGGTATCGAATTGGCCCGGATCGGCGTCGACCCAGTAGCCCGCCCCATCGCCAATGATGGAGAGAGTGACACGCGAGCCGATGAGGGTCTGCAGCATCTCTGCCATGGCGACGATGTTGGCTTCGGCGTCGAAAACAACCGGCTTCAAGCTCTGCTTGCGTGCAAAGGCCAGGAGCTGTCCGGTGAGTTTCGATGCCCGGCCCACCGCCCCGTCGATGGAGTCGACCAAGCGGATGAAACGAAGGTCTGCTTGCCCCTTGCGTCGGAGCAGGTGGACCGAGGTGCTGATGATTGTCAGCAGATTGTTGAAATCGTGCGCGATGCCAACCGTGAGCTGGCCGACAGCTTCCATCTTCTGGCTTTGCCGCAGTTGGTCTTCGGCTTGGCGCAGGGCTTCTTCCTGCTCATAGGCACTTGTGACATCACGGCCAGTCGCCACTAGGAAATCTTCTGCGGGTCCAGCGCTCCAGGAAATGCAGCGGTAGCTGCCGTCCTTGCACCGGTAGCGGTTGCCAAAGGACGACAAGGTCGCACCGCCTTGGATGACCTGCGCTGCCTCGACTGTGCGTTCGAGGTCGTCCGGATGGATGAGTTCGAGCAAGGATCGGTCCACTAGTTCTTCTTCCCGCCACCCTAGCACCTTGCGCCATGCGGGATTGACAGCGACGATGCGGGTATCGAAGCGCGAGACCAGCATCAGATCGTCAGAGAGCTGCCAAAGCAGATTGCGGTCAGCCGAACGCCGGCGCAGCTCAAGTTCGAGATCAGCTGTGACCGTCTGCATTCGCTCCATGACCTTGGCCGCGTCGATCGCCGTCCAAGTGCGATCGGCGAGGCTGCGGACGAAATCGATTTCATCGGTCGTCCATGGCCGTGCTTGATCGTGGTGGACGATGTAGAGGCCGGCTAGTTGGTCCTCGTGCATCAGCGGCACATTCAGGAAAGAGCGAATGTGCAAGGTAGCAAACGCCTCAGCGTGGGCATTGGTACGGCCGTCGCGCGCGACATCTTCGACGGCCACTGTCCTGCCTGCGCGCAGCTCGTCTAGGTAGGTGCCGAAGTCGCTGAACTGGTAAAGGCCGACGAGACTTCCGGTTCGCTGCGGATCCGACCAATCGCCTTCGACCCGCACATGCGTGGCCAATCCTTCGATTGAGCCGTAGCCGGCCTGTGCGACTTGGAGCGTGGTGGCGCAGATCTCGGCAGACCGAATCGCAATCGTTCGGGTGTCCAATTGCCTGCGCAGTCGGTCTCCGAGGGAGATTGCGCAGCTGCCCAGCTATGGCTATCGACGCGCTTGTGCCTTGGTCAACCGCCAGCGCGCGGCTTAGGGTGGTCCCAGGGTCAATGCCAAGCGCGTCTATCGCGTGATGGCAGCAGTCGGCCTGCTGCTGCCCAAGGCACCGCGCCGACGCAGTCAGCACGCACGCATGAGGGCCGTGTGGCGGTCTCGCGCAGTGACTTGCGGTGGTGTTCTGATGGCCTGGAAATCAAGTGCGACTCCGGCCAGACTGTGACGGCCATGCTCACGAAGGACTGCTGCGACCGGGAGGTCATGGCTTGGCGGGCCTGGGAAGGCAAGGCCTGCTGGGCTTTAAGGCGGCGGGATTCTGGCCGTCCAACCGGCGTGCGGTGGGGAGCCGCACCAGGCGAAGGTCATGCTGTTCGATCCTGCCACCGTCCGGCCGACCTGTCTGATCGACGGCAATGCCATCACCACCGAACGCACTGGTGCCGCAGGCGGCCACGGCCTGGCGCCGCTGGCCCGCCCGGACAGCCGGCGCTTGTGCATCTTCGGGACGAGCGTTCAGGCCAGTGTCCAGCTGCGTTATGCGCTCCGGCTTATGACCCAGCTCAACGACGTCCGCTACGTGACGGCGGACGGCCGGCCGGATGCGGCTTTCGAGCAGCGGTTCAGTGCTTGGTGCCTAGTCCATCATTCGACCGACCGCAATGCGGATATCGCGGCAAGCGATGTCGTGATTAGTCGATGAGAGCTTGGCCAGCGAATTCCATCAGGGACCGTGGTAGTGAACTGCCGCACCAGTTCGGATGTACGCGTGCAATCTTTACCTTCCCGGCATCACGAATTGGAGGCTTGGCAAGCCGGGGCATCCCTATATGCTCTTAATATGACGAGGCTGGTATTAGCACATATCATTTTTGATGTTTGAATTGGCTTGGGCTGGTCGGATTTTCTCGTACATATGCCAATTGCCTTGCAAAGTTATCTGTATATCATGCAAAAGTAAATCGGTCATGAAGTCATCAAACAGCTTGGATGCACATTTCGACAACTTAGTGTGCGGGCTCGTCATTATTTAATAACATGATTTGCGCCTCGGCAAGCGTTTTAGGTTCTATGCCCTCAACTTCGCACTTAGTCTTAGGTATCAATGGCTAGATGGTAAAAGGCCCTTGGTTGAAAGGTTGAAAGAGGTCGCCGAAGTTCGAATAGGGTATGACTAAGGCAGGTCAATCTTGTATCTTGGTGGAAAATCGCCGCCGCCAAAAATTGAGTTCTGGCGTTAGCCATTCGAACTTGACCTTTTGATGTTGGAAATAAAGCGCACAGCAAGTGGCACTACCAAGTGAGGGGCGAGTTATTTTTGAGCTAAGAATTCAACTTTGATCGCTAAAAAATTACCTATGTGGTTGTAAGTGCTGGATGAGATGGCAGTGTCGTGCGTACTTTTTTGGCTTAAAACCACCAATCGTTGAGACGCAGGTTCGTAGTTGAGCGAGCTTTTTTTAATCATGTGAGTGAGTTTGGGGGACCGATGTTCAAGACTCTGACCGCGTGCATCTCTGGCGTGCGGCGCCGTCGACGGAAGAGATCGCAACTATTTTGTAACTTTTAGAAACGAAAGTCATATTATTTGATTCATGGCATGCTAATGAGGAAAGGTCATGGATGAAGGCGGGGCAGCTAATGGTGATGCCGCGCTGCAAGCCTGAGTTCGGACTGTGGATTTGGTGTGGTCAAAAATTATCTTCGAGGCATTTCTGAGACAGCGACATGTTTCAACAAGGCCTATATGCAGGATGATGAGCGCTCCATACGAATCAATGACTTGCGAAGATTTTGCGCTTGACTGCGGGATGATATAAGTGGTTCATGATGTTTTCGCTAGCGCCTCTCATAAACATTCGTGAAATTTATCATTTCGTGAATCTTGAACTGGCTCAAAAATTTTTTCTCCTGCATTTTTATCAGCGTCTGAATATCATCTTCTAAATATTATTCGAGTATTGAGCGATAGTCATTTTTATTAATCGGTAGCGGCTGGACCACACGCTGCGAGACTATGGATCTTTGACCAAGGTGCATGGTACTTTCGGGGCTAGCGAATGGAGTGCTGATTGGTGGACACAGGGACGTCCGCCAAAAGAAGCCTCCACTCAAAGTTCAACATCCAACGAAAGGGCCGATCGTGAAGTTGTGCTCGATCTGCTATGGCAGATCAGCTCGATCTCTCCATCGGATAAGCCGTCATGAGATTAAGACCATTGTCTAGGGATGCAGGTTCATTAGGGGTTGATATTACTGTCGATTCCGAACGGGGGAATTCTACTGCTGAATCGAATCCTTCGCGATTCTTGCGGATAGATTTGGTCGCAGGTGAATTGGGTATATCTGCCAGTACCGTTTATTCGCATGTTGTCCAAAAGATTTTTCCGCCTCCGGTGAAGATCGGCACTGCAAGTGTTTGGGTGCGAACGGAGATTGATGCCTATCAAGCTGCCGTGATTGGTGGCGCATCGCGAGCTGAACTCGAAAAACTCGTCGAATCGTTAATTGCATCGAGGAGGGGCGTCACCTCCAATAGGCATAAATTCACGTCGCCTGAAAATTAATGCCATCCGTCAGCGGTACATTGCTGTGTCGTATCAATGCAGCTGTCAAGAATGGCTGAATAATGATCCAAGTCACTTGGTGTCAATTAGTGAGGTCACGTGAAGTCGATCCTCTGCAAGCGTGTTTGCATGCTTACATGGAACCGACGCTTGTGTCGCGAACCGATTGCTGCCTCTTCAATGTGCTCGGATCCGGTGAACTAGGAGGTCGCGGCCGGGCTCTCCGATGATGGAGGAGCATCAGCCAGACCATGTAGCCAGATTACTTCGTATGCCTCGGAAGTCCATGTATGTCCGCCAAACTGATACGGAAGTCGTTTTTCTTTCATGCAGACGAGAATGCTGCGATAGAAGAAAAATCTGAAGAACTTCAAATCACCCAAACAGCGTACATCCGTTTGCTGGTGCAAAGAGACTCAAACATCGACGATGTTGAGTCTGCTAAAACCAGACGGCCATACATTAAGCCCAGCGAAGACGAACAAGCTTCATTGGAGTACCTGTGCCAACTCACAATGGTATTTAACTTGGTGGTTCGTATCGCGCAATCCGTCGATGAATTAAGTGTCTCTTCCAATGCCTTGGAGATGATGAAAGTATTTGAAGAAATTCAACAGTTGAACCACTTGATTCGCTGGCATTTCGCAGGGGTCGGCTATGACAATGACGATCTTTGAGTCGACCGAGGGTGTTTCGCCGCGAAGTGCTGCGACTTACCACTTCAGTCCCGTTGACGCGCGTGGACGACCTCGAGCAGGAATCGAGATCTTGGGGGGGTCACCCGAGTCTGTACTACGGATTGCGGAGAAGGTGCCCTACCAACAGAAATTCAAGCATTCGGTCACACCCTGGGCTGCGACCGATCAGCCGTCGAATCAGGAAATCCAGAGTCGCCTGAGAGACGAAATCTGCTTCGCATCTGCGGGTTTGAATTCTGAGCGTATTGCTTACTACGCCTGCGTGCACCGCCGCAGAGTTAATCTTGATGACATCGTCCATCAGAGTTCGCCTATGCGAAAACATCTTCCGAACGATTTATGTCGAGTGGATATGCATACGTTCATAGTCTGTGTCGACCTTTTGACACAAAGGCCGTTCAACCCCGTGCCTTGGCCGAATGATATGGGTTACGTCTATCTGAGTGACGCGTACGACTGGCGCTACGG
This sequence comes from Xylophilus ampelinus, assembly GCA_036946225.1. Taxonomy (GTDB): domain Bacteria; phylum Pseudomonadota; class Gammaproteobacteria; order Burkholderiales; family Burkholderiaceae_C; genus JAKOND01. The sequence goes on along the minus strand of JAQIJO010000012.1, from coordinate 48,604 downwards.
TTACGCACGGCCGGGCGATCCTAGGCGAAAGAGGCTGTATAGGCCTTCTCCGCGCAAGCCATTCGTCTCTTACTTGGAACGGCAAGGCATTGAGGTGGCTAAGACGGTGAATGATTCACTGGGTGAAGAGTGCGAAGATGCCGTCTTATCAGGGTTCATCAGAGATCACAAAGAAATGCTGCTGTTTCTTGGGAGATATGGAACTATTGAGCATGTCCGGGATGATTCAGTCACAATCTTGTATAAGAGTGGAATACGTGTGAGGCTGCAGGGCGAGATGTATCGCAGGGATTTTTCGTTTGAATCGATTTTGATCACACCGCAAGAGGTTTTCATCGCTGAGCGTCTCAGGATGATGGCATATTGGGATGCTCAAAATATCAAGTCTAACGGCGGCCAACATAAATCACTTCTTGCGAGTGACCAAGTCCAAGAAGATCCTAGGGTTTTGCGGTCTCTTGCTAATGGAGCACTCTCTAGATCAAATTTCGAAGATGCTTTGAATAAGCGGGCTGAATACAATCTTGAGCGATACTGTAGAAATATCGTGGTTGGGGTTAAATCGAATTTGAGAAAGAGTGATGTGGCATCCGAGATCTACACACGCCCTGAAGGTGATGTCGTATGCTCGAGCATTGATCTTCTGAAGACCAAACAATTGATGTTTACACCAAATCCTTGGCTGAATCCGCCGCGAGCTCGACCTGAGAGTATTCGCAAAATCACATCGCTTGAGGGGGTGCTTTCAGACGATGAGTTCAAGGCGCATCATTCATTTTTGGTTATGGAGCAAAGCTATGCCAGGCAATATCGAACCAATCACATTGAATTCGCTCGTGACAAGATTGATCATGTTGGAAGGCTATGTGAAGCAGCAGGGCGAAGCATTAGAACTCTTGTCGATGAGCTTCAAAAATATGAAGTCGAACTCGACCAGTCGGCACGAAATGCTTGCCAAAGCATTGAGCAAAAAGACCACGGACTTGGAGCAACAATTACTTCAAGGTTTGGACGATGGAATGTCGAATTTGATTGCGCTTCAAGCACAGCATGCAGAGCTGTTGTGCAGCGCATTGAAACGCTCCGAAGAGAATTTGACGATGATCGCGGACGCCGGGATCGTCAAATGGCTCGAGGTACAAGACACGCTTGCGAACTCTTTGAGCACAGCTTTGGAAAGGCTGGGCGCGCAATTGAAGACGGTGTCGCTCAAAGTCGAAAATTTAGAGAATTCCGGCACTCCTTGAGTGCTAGAAGCGCGAATGCTGTTTCAGTCTCGGCCAAAACTGGCTTCATACCGAAATAACTGACCGCGTGCTTGGACGATGACTTCGTTGGGTGCAAGTCCAAGCCAGGCGTTGGCAGCGGGTAAGCGTCCACCGTGGAATGTTGCACACATCAAGCCGCGCGCTGCGGAGGGAACTCCACGATGTTCTCAGGCTGTTGGAGAATCGTCGTGAGGTGATGCCCCAGGAGTTGCCAGGCAGCCCGTTTCTCCTCGGCGTAATCGTGGTGGAGGTAGTGGCGACGGACGCGGCTGCCGAGGAGCACATGGTTCTGGCAGCGGTCGATGACGTCGGGGTTGACGCCGAGCTTTTGCATTAGCGTGGCCGCCGTGCGGCGCAGGTCGTGGGGGGTCCACTCGCCGTTCTTGCCTTGGCTCAGGACGAGACTGTCGTCGTGGGTGCGGTGCTCCAAGAACTTGCGCTCCTTGAAGCGGACTTGCCGGTCGCCGACCTGCTTGCTGACAGTCTTGACGAAAACGTGGTCCGTTGCATCCCGGTTGGGAAAGCACCAGGCGCTGTGGCCGGTCCACTGCTGGAGCTTGCGGAATTGCTCGATCGCGAAGTCGGAGAGTTGGACTTCCCAGGCGACGTTGGTCTTGGTATGGGCGGCGGGGACGTGCCAGACCTTGGCGGTCCAGTCAAGGTGGTCCCAGCGGGCCATGAGGAGTTCGCCGATGCGGCAGCCGATGCCCAGGCATAGCCAGAGCGCGAGTTGGGACTCCTGTTTGAGAGGGCGTGTCGCGCTGCGCCGGTTGTTGGATCCGGCGTAGCTGGCTTCCATGACTTCGAAGATATCGCGCATTTCGCGGATCTCGGGGGCGGTCAGGATGCGTTCGCGCACGGTCGCCTTGTAGCCGGCGGGCACGACATGCTTGAGATCGACGAGGAGGGCGGGGTTGCCATGGATCAGCAGACCGCTCCAGGGCGGGCGTTTGATGGCCCAGCCGAAGAGCTGCCGGAGTTCGCTCAGCATGCGCTCGGCGGTTCGGGCGCGACCGCGGACGCGGCCGACGGTCCGCAGGGCGTCGAGCAGGTGGGTATCGGTGATCTCGCGGACGGGGAGGTGGCCGATGACGGGGAGGATGTCCTTGCCGAAGGTGCGCACGAGTTCGGCGTTGTCGTCCTTGCGCAGGACACCGTTGGAAAGCCAGGTGGAGAAGAGGGCGCTGAAGGTGACGTTGGCTGCCTGCTCGGCGGCCTGCGACTTGGCGCGCTCGGCTTCGGCGTGGGCACGCTCATTCTGAACGTCGACGCCGTTGCGTGCGAGGGTCTGGATTCGCAGGTTTTCGGCGCAGGCTTGGGCTAGGGACATGGCACCGCCGGTGCCGGAGCTGCCATAAGGGCAGGAGAGGACCGCCTGGTGTTGGTGGCCTTCGATCACGTAGCGGACGAGCCAGCGCTTGGTCCCGTTGGGAGCGATGCGCAGATAGAGGTTGCGGTCGACCGTGACCTTGTAGCTCTTCTCGCGGGGCTTGAGCGCTTCGATGGCGCGCACTGTCAGCAGGGGCATGCTCGTTCCTCGTCGACCGGTGGCGGACCAGCGAAGGGCCGTGTCCTAACGGTGTCCTAAAAATCGCTGGATGTCCGTGGAGATGAGTGTACGTGGATGCGTGAAGAAATTTCTAAGTTGTTGAATTTAATAAAATATTGAGCTCCACTGCAATTCACAGCAGTCCAACATAAGAGCCTGTCACGCCGGGGGTCGCGGGTTCGAGTCCCGTCCACTCCGCCAATGAAATCAACGGGTCGCAGCAGAAATGCCGCGGCCCGTTTTTCATGGCGCTTCGATCGGCGAATGATCGCCTGAAAATTCCATCCACTCGCGGATTTTCGATGCGGGCATTGGATAAATGCGGCGCCGGAGCCCGGCTTGCGCAAGGCCTGGCCCGCACGGCGCGCGCGGACCCGTGCGGAAAAACCGTCTCCGGCCTCCTCGGCTCAAGCCGATGCTGCGGTGACGACCACTTCGATGCGCCAGCCCGGCCGGGCGAGCCGCGCCTGTACGGTGGCGCGGGGCGGTGCGTTGCCGGGATCGACCCAGACGTCCCAGACGGCGTTCATGCCGTCGAAGTCGGCCAGGTCGGCCAGGTAGATGGTGGCCATCAGGATGCGCGACTTGTCGCTGCCGGCCTCGGCGAGCAGGCGGTCGACCATGCCCAGCACTTCCGCGGTCTGTCCGGCGATGTCCTTGGAGGCGTCGTCCGCCACCTGGCCCGCCAGGTAGACGGTCCCGTTGTGGACGGCGGTTTCGGACAGGCGCTTGCCGACGTGGAAACGTTGCACATGGTTCATCGGATGGATTCCTGGAATGGTTGGAGCCGGGGAGTCAAGGGCCTGCGCTGCGTCGTCGGTGCAGGCCGTCCGCCGCGGCCTCGCGCCTTCCGCGCGTCCCATGCGCAGAGCAGTGTCGCGCGGCGTCCACTTGTAACCGCACGGCAACTTCCGCGGCGGCGCGCCGGAATACGATCGCCGCGATGAAGCCCGGTCGATCCTGCGCGGTCCTGTCGCTCGCCGCCCTCCCGCTCCTGCTGCAGGCCTGCAGCGTGCTCGACCACGGTTTCATGAATGCGCAAGGGCCGGTGGCGGCGCACGAGCGGCACTTCTTCCTGATCGTGTGCGGCATCCTGGTCTTCGTGGCGCTGCCGGTGCTGGTCCTCGTGCCGGTGATCGCTTGGCACTACCGGCTGTCCAACACGCACCATGCGTACCGCCCCCAGTGGACCTTTTCCTGGACGCTGGAAGGCTTCATCTGGATCCCGCCGATCGGCATCGTCGTGCTGCTGGCCTGCCTGCTGTGGCCAGCGACCCGGCGCGACGATCCTTACACCCGCCTCGCGGAACGCGGCGCGCCGCTGCGCGTCCAGGCGATCGGCCTGGACTGGAAATGGGTCTTCGTCTATCCGGACGAGGGCATCGCCACCGTCAACCAGCTCGCCGTCCCCACCGGCCGTCCAGTGCAGGTCGAGCTGACCAGCGCCACCGTCATGCAGTCGATGCTGATGCCGCAGCTCGCGGGACAGATCTACGCGATGGCGGGCATGCGGACCCGGCTCAATTTCGCGGCCGACCGCGACGGGCGCTACCTCGGCCAGAACACGCAGTACAACGGCGACGGATTCGCGCACCAGAAGTTCGACGTCCTCGCGATGCCGGACGAGGCCTACCGCGCCTGGCTGGCCCGGGCCCGCGCCGCGGGCAACGCGCTCGATTCCGCGGCCTGGCGATCCTTGTCCGCTCGCGGTCTCGCGCGGCCGGTGGCCTACGCTTCGGTGCCCACGGGCTTCTTCGAGCAGGTGCTGGCGGAATCGGGCGGCGCGGCGCACGGCCATGCCTGGGCGCGTGCCGCCGTGCCGTCCGCAGCGCCGGCGCCCCCGCCGACCGATCCCGGCCACCCCTCCCACGCCACCGGAAAGGCGCGATGAGCGCACCCTTGCCTCCATCCTCCGCCGATTGGTCCGCACCCCTCGGACGCCTTTCCTGGCAGGACCTGCCCTTCGTGCGTGCCTGGCAGCATCCCAGCGCCAACGAGATCATCGCCGCCGGCGCCGGCGCGCTGGTGGTGCTCGGCGCGCTCGCCGTCGCGATCCTCCTGACCCGCCGCCGATGGTGGCGCGCGCTCTGGAGCGACTGGCTGACCAGCCTCGACCACAAGCGGATCGGGATCATGTACGTCGCGGTCGCCTTCGTGATGCTGTCGCGCGCGGTGGCGGAAGCGCTGCTGATGCGCGTCCAGCAGGCGACCGCGGTCGGCGGACCCGGCGTCGTGTCGGCGGACCATTTCGCGCAGCTGTTCTCGACCCACGGCACGATCATGGTCTTCTTCATGGCGATGCCCTTCCTCACCGGGCTGATCAACTACGTGCTGCCGCTGCAGCTCGGCGCGCGGGACATGGCCTTCCCCTGGGCCAATTCGATCGCGCTGTGGCTGACCGGGGGCGCGGCCGGGCTGATGATGGCCAGCCTGGTCGTCGGGCGCTTCTCCACCGGCGGATGGACCGGCTATCCGCCCTACACCGGGATCGCGTTCAGCCCGGACGTGGGGCCGGACTACTGGATCTGGGCGGTGTCGCTGGCCTCGGTCGGCACGACCATCGCGGGCATCAACATCGCCTGCACTATCTTCAAGTGCCGCGCCCCGGGCATGGGCTACATGCGGATGCCGCTCTTCTGCTGGACCAGCCTGTGCACCGCCATCCTGATGGTGTTCGCGACGCCGCCGCTGACCGTGGCGACGGCGCTGCTGGCGCTGGACCGCTACCTCGGCTTCCACATGTTCACCAACGAGCTCGGCGGGAACATGATGAACTACGCCAACCTGTTCTGGCTGTTCGGCCACCCCGAGGTCTACATCCTCATCCTGCCGGCCTTCGGCATCTACTCGGAGGTGGTCTCGACCTTCTCCACCAAGCGGCTCTACGGCTACGCCTCGCTGGTGGCGGCGACGATGGTCATCGCCGTGCTGAGCTTCACCGTCTGGGTGCACCATTTCTTCACCATGGGGCAGTCCTCGAGCATCAACGCGGTGTTCGGCATCGCCACCATGGCCATCGGGGTGCCGACGGGCGTCAAGATCTACGACTGGATCTGGACGATGTTCCGGGGCGAGGTGCGCTTCACCGTGCCAATGCTCTACGCGCTCGCCTTCATGACCACCTTCGTAATCGGCGGCTTCACCGGCATCCTCCTGGCCGTCCCTTCGCTCGACTACATGGTGCACAACACCGTGTTCCTGGTCGCGCATTTCCACAACATGCTGATCCCGGGCCTGCTCTACGGCCTGCTGGCGGGCTACACCTACTGGTTCCCCAAGGCCTTCGGCTTCCGGCTGGACGAACGCTGGGGGCGCATCGCCTGCGGCTGCTGGGTGCTGGGCTTCTACCTCGCCTTCATGCCGCTCTACGTCCTGGGCGCGAGCGGCATGGCGCGCCGCACCGCCGAGATCCTGAACCCGGAATTCCGTCCGTGGCTGCTCGCGGCGCTGGCCGGCGCGCTGGTGCTGGCTGCGGCGGTCGCCGCCCTGGCCGTGCAGCTCCGGGTCAGCGTGCGCGACCGCGACCGGAACCGGGTCTTCGCGGGCGATCCCTGGGACGGGCGCAGCCTCGAATGGTCCGCGTCCGCGCCGCCGCCGGAATACAACTTCGCGATCCTGCCGCAGGTCGGCGGTCGCGACCCCTTCTACGACGGCAAGCGCCGGGACGGCTACTACCGCGAGGCCGCGGCCTACGGGGCGATCCGCCTGCCGCGCAACAGCGCGACCAGCGTGGCCATCGGGCTCTCGGCCACCGCCATGGCCTTCGGCCTGGTCTGGCGCATCGGCTGGCTGGCCGGGCTCGGCGGCCTGCTGGCGATCGCCTGGCTCGTCGCCCGCAGCTTCCTGCGCGACACCGAGCGGACCCTGTCGGCCGAGGAGGTCGCGGCGACCGAGCGGCGCTGGCACGACGCCCTGCGCCGGGCGGCGCCGGTGCCGCGCCAGGCCGAGGCCACGCCGCGCAACCAGGGACGCGCCGAGGTCGCGCCATGACCCTTCCCGCCTTGCGCCACGCCGGCATCAACCTGGGCGGAACCGATCCGCATGCCCACGACCGTGCGGAAGGCGCGGTCTTCGGCTTCTGGATGTTCCTGATGAGCGACGCGGTGATCTTCGCGCTGCTCGTCGCCGTCTACGGGACGATGGTGGCATCGACCGCGGGCGGGCCGAGCCCGGCGAGCGAGTTCGAGATGGCGCCCATCCTGGTCGAGACGGTGCTGCTGCTCACCAGCAGCCTGACTTTCGGCCTGGCGGTCCTGGCGATGAAGCACGACGGCGGCGCGCGCCGCCGCATGCTGGGCTGGCTGGCCGTGACGCTCGCGCTGGGCCTCGCCTTCCTCGCCATGGAATGGCGCGATTTCGCGACCATGCTCTCCCATGGCGCCCATCCGTCGCGCAGCGGCTTCCTCTCGGCCTTCTTCGCGCTGGTGCCGCTCCACGGGCTGCACGTGGCGGCGGGCTGCCTGTGGCTGGTGGTGATGGTGGCGCAAGCGCTGGTCCACGGACTCGATGCGCGGACCAAGGTCAACCTGCTGCGGCTCAGCCTGTTCTGGCACTTCCTGGACATCGTCTGGATCGCGATCTTCTCGGTCGTCTACCTGCCGGGGATGATGCGATGAACGCCGGCAAGCGGGAGGCGGCGGGGGCGCGCGAGGCGACGGCCCGTCCGGACGAGCGCAGGCGCGAGACCCGGACCTACCTCGCCGGCTACGCGGCGGCGCTGCTGCTCACCGCGGCCGCCTTCGCCGCGGTGCGCTGGCTGCACCTGCCGGCCCGCGACCTGCTGGCGGTCGTGCTCGGGCTCGGGCTCGCGCAGGCCGTGGTGCAGTTGCGCTGTTTCCTGCACGTCAGCCTCAGGCGCTCCGCGCGCGCCGACCTGCTGCTGGTGCTGTTCTCGGTCCTGATCATCGCCCTGATGGTGGCCGGGACGCTGGTGGTCCTGTCCAACCTGCGCGAACGGATGATGTGAGCGGGCGCGGCCCCGCTCGCGCCCACTGCCCGGCACGGGTAAACCGGGACGTCCGTCGCGATCAGGCACCCGGTCCGTCCCTCACCGGCCTATCCATGCGCACCAGTCTCCCGCTTCGTGGTCGGCCGGGCGGTTCATCTCGTGGTCGACGAAGCGCTTGCGGAGCGCCGGGAAGGCCAGGGTGAGGGCCAGCACCATCGCCTCGTGCCGGGCGTGGTCCCGGGTCGCGCGCGTCCGCAGGCACATGAACCGTTTGTCACGGACGCCGTCTTCCAGGATGGAGACACTGCCACGCCAGCGGCCGTCGGAAGATTCTTCCGCGAGTAGGAAGAACTTGCGACCGTCGAGGCTCAAGTAGGGTGAAATCTCTCGTCTCGGGGGATTGCTCATGGGACCTCCGAACGGTGCGCGGCAAGCCGCGTGCCGGCCGGCGGCCCGGCGACCGCCTCCCCATCCCGTCAACCGCGCGCCACGCGCACTTCACCTCCACGCGCTTCCATGAACATCCCCGCTTCTTTCGTCGTTTCGATCGCCGCCGCCCTCGCGCTGCCCGCCGCCTCCGCCGAGACGCTGCCTTCCGGCGTGGTCGTCGAACACCTCAAGGCCGGCAACGGCGCGCAGCCCGGCCCCGGCAGCACGGTGAAGGTCCACTACCGCGGCACGCTGGCCGACGGCAAGGAATTCGACAGCTCCTACAAGCGCGGCGAGCCGATCTCCTTCCCGCTCCGGGGGGTGATCCCCTGCTGGACCGAAGGGGTGCAGACGATGAAGGTCGGCGGCAAGGCGCGCCTGGTCTGCCCGCCCGCCACCGCTTACGGCGTCCGGGGCGCGGGCGGCGTGATCCCGCCGAACGCCACGCTGACCTTCGAGATCGAACTGCTCGACGTCGCGGGCAAGTGACCCGCTCCGCCGAGCCGGCGGCGCGCCCGGCTCAGTCCTCGGCGGTTTCGCCGAGGACCAGGAGCAGACCCTGCAGCTCCTGCTCGAGCAGCCGCACCGCCGATTGCATCTCGTTGAGCATGTCGGCGCGCAACTTGAGTTGCACGGCCGAGTAGCTGCCGCCCGGGCCGAACAGCAGGGCGGTGAGCCCGCGGCCCTTCTCGGAATCCGGCTGGGCGAGCTGGCCGTAGCGCTGCCAGCGCTCGCGCATGTTGTGCGCGATGCTCGTCCGGCCCTGGTTGCTGAAGGCCGGGTCGGTGAGCATGCGCCAGACGGCGGGCGGCCAGGCGGTGGAGGCGGGCGATTCGTTCCACACGTCGGACAGCAGGTTGCGGGGGGTGCGCGAAGTCGCTGGTGTGGCCGTCCTGCGTCAGCGTCAGGAGGCCCAGGCCCGCGCCCAGGAGGCCGCCGCCCACGCCGAACGCGTACTGCGTGTCCCGGCCGTCGCCGACGGTGGTGCCGATGCCGCTGAGCGCGCCGACCACGATGGACAGAACGTTGAGGCGCTGGGTGCGGATGCCGTCGAGCCTGGCGAGGTAGCCGGCCATCTGGTCCGCCCGCTCGCCTTCGCAGTCCAGTTCCGCGGCCAGGCTGCCGATGGCGCTCATCGACAGCACCACCTGCGAGAGGATGGCCTGCCGCTGCCGGAGCTGCGCCACTTCCCGGGCCAGGTCCGGCGGTCCGGCCGACAGGTCCGCCAGCTTCCGCAAGGCGGGCAGGATGCCCACGGCGTTGGCGGTGAGCAGGTTGCGGCGCGGATAGCGGGCCAGCAGTGCCGGGGTGAGGGCCGCGTCGGCGTCGGCCGCCGGCGCCAGGGTCCGGCCGTAGCGGTAGGCCAGGGGCGGGGCGCAGTAGCCGGCGGCGGCCTCGATGCGCACCGGCGGCGCCGCGGCGCAGCCCGCCAGGGCGACGGACAGCAGGAGCAGGAGAGGGCGGACCATGCGGGGGCGGATGGTAGCGGAAGGCCGGTGCGCCCTGCGCATGCGGACGGAGCGCGTCGGCCCGCGACGCCCGCATCCTGCGGTCGTCCCCCCGCGGCGGCGTCATGGGGCGGACATGCGGCATGCCTAGACTTGAGATGTTCATATTCAATTCATGAACATCCCTACAACTCCCGGAGATCCACCATGGCCCGCATTCCCCGTCCCGCCGCGCGCTTCGCGCCGATCGCCTTCGCCCTGTGCGCGCTCGCCCCGGCCGCGCACGCGCTGCCGCAGCTCGGCGGCCAGGCGCCCATCGTCATCGGCCACCGCGGCGCGAGCGGCTACCAGCCCGAGCACACCCTGGCCGCCTACGAACTCGCGGTCAGGATGGGCGCCGACTACATCGAGCCCGACCTGCAGCTGACTCGCGACGGCCAGCTGGTCGCGATGCACGACAGCACGCTCTCGCGCACCACCAACGTCGAGGCGGTGTTCGGTCCGCGCAACGGCAACTACAACGTCTCCAACTACACCCTCGCCGAGATCAAGCAGCTCACGGTCGACGTGAAGCCCGCGAGCCCGGACACCGACTTCAAGCCGGTTTCTCCCGATGCCTACCGCGTGCCCACCTTCCAGGAGGTGATCGACCTGTCGCGCACCCTGAGCGCCAGCAGCGGCCGCGAGATCGGCATCTACCCCGAGGCCAAGCAGGCCGATCCCGCCATGGAGGACAAGATCCTCCAGACGCTGTCGGCCAACGGCCTCAAGGGGACCGACAAGGTCTACATCCAGTCCTTCTCCGCGGACACGATCCGCAGCATCCAGCAGAAGCAGACGGCGCTCGGCCTGGACTTCGACCTGGTGGTGCTGAGTTCCACGCCGGGCGCGCTGACCCTGGCGCAGCTCACGGACATCGCCGGCTTCGCCGACGGCGTGGGTGGATCCATCAGCGGCACCCGCGGCGTCAGCCAGGGATTCATCCAGCAGGCGCACGGGCTCGGGCTGCTGGTGCACGGCTACACCTTCAGCAAGCTCGGCGACCAGGGCCTCGCCGAATACGACAAGTTCTTCGGCTGGGGCATCGACGGCGTGTTCTCCAACAACCCGGACTTGGCCTTCGCCGCACGGGAGGCGCTGCTCGCCGCCCAGGTGCCCGAACCCGGCAGCCACGCGCTGACCCTGCTCGGCCTGGCGGCCGCCGGCGTGGCGCTGCGGCGCCGCGCGTCGCGCCGCGGCGGTGCGGCGCGCATTCGCGACGCCGGACTCGCGGCCTGAGGCGCCAGCGGGGGCGGCCGGCCGAGGGCCGGTCCCCGTCCGCGGCGGACGGCGATGGCCCGGAGACAGAACGGCACCGTTCGGTGCCCCGAACGTTTCCCGCGCATGAAGTTTCGGTAAAGTTGATAAGAATCATTCTTATAATCATTGACGTATGGACGCACGCCAGGCCGCAGGCCGGGGCGCGCGCGCCGTCCGCATTACAACGACACCGAGGGAATCCGCCATGCCAGTCCACCTACTGCCCGCTTCCGCGCGCGCAGCGACCCCGATCGCCTATGCGATCCTGTTGACGATCCACGGCGCCGCGCAGGCGCAGGCCCGCGGCGCCGCGCCGGAAGCGACCCTGGGCACCGTCACGATCGACGCCGCGGCGGACGACCGCACCGGCGGCTACGCGCCCCGCCGCGGCCAGCAGCGCCACCAAGGGCAGCGCGGCGCTGCGCGACATCCCGCAGAGCGTCAACGTGGTGCCGCGGCAGCTGCTGCGCGACCAGGGCGCCGCTTCGATGCAGGACGCGCTGAAGAACGTGCCCGGCGTGGCCTTCAGCTCCGGGGACGGCCAGCGCGACCAGGTGGTCATCCGCGGCTTCTCCGCCATCGCCGACCAGTTCGTCGACGGCGTGCGCGACGACGCGCTGTACTTCCGCGACCTGGCGGACGTGGAACGCATCGAAGTGCTCAAGGGACCGTCGGCGGTGCTGTACGGGCGCGGATCCTCGGGCGGCCTGATCAACCGGGTCACCAAGAAGCCGGTGTTCGACCGCGCCTTCGGCGAGGTGGCGGCGGGCGCTGGCAGCTTCCGCTTCCGGCGGCTGACCGCGGACGTCAACCGGCCGCTGGGGGAGGGCGCGGCCCTGCGCCTCAACCTGTCGCGGGAGGATTCCGGCAGCTACCGGGACCAGCAGTTCCTGGACCGCTACCACTTCGCGCCGTCGCTCGCCTTGCGCCTGGCCCCGGAGACCCGCCTGGTGCTGCAGTACACCCAGGCCCGCGACCAGCGCCTGACCGACTTCGGCATCCCGGCGCTCAACGGCCGGCCGGTGGACGTGCGCCCCGGCACCTACTACGGCTCGTCCCGGGCGCGGCAGGACGACACCACCACCACCGAGGTCCGCTCCTTCACCGCCACCTTCGACCACCGCTTCGGCGACGCCCTGTCGGTGCGCAACGTGACCCGCTGGTCGGACTACGCCCTGGACCGCTTCAACACCCTGCCCAGCGGCACCACCGACCCGGTGCGGCTGACCGTGGGCCGCACCCGCAGCGCCATCCTGCGCGACGAGCACGGCATCTTCAACCAGACCGACCTGACCTGGCGCACCACGCTGGGCGGCCTCGCCCAGGAATGGCTGGCCGGCGCCGAGTTCGGCCGGCAGAAGAAGCGCGCGCAGTCGCTCTCGCTCGGGGCCATCGACCGGGTCGGCATCTTCGACCCGGCGGGCGGGGTCCCGCCGTTCACCGCGGCGACCTACACGGCCGCCTCGGCGATCCCGTCGAACAGCAGCTTCGACACCCGCGCCGTCTACCTGCAGGACCAGGTCACGCTCGCGCCCCGCTGGAAGGCGCTGCTGGGCATGCGCTACGACGATTTCGGGCAGGCGACCGCCTTCGACCGCGCGCTCGCGCCGCTGGAGCGCAGCGACAAGCGGGTGAGCCCGCGCGCCGGGCTCGTCTGGCAGCCCTCGGACGCGCAGTCCTACTACGTCTCGTTCAGCCGTTCCTTCCAGCCGTCGGCCGAAACCTTCGCGCTCTCGGCGTCCAACGCGGGCAACGCGCCCGAGATCACCACCAACCGCGAGATCGGCGCCAAGCTCGATTTCCTGGACGGCGCGCTCAGCACCACCGCGGCGCTCTTCGCGCTGGAGCGCACCAACATCAAGAACGCCAACCCCGCCGATCCCGCCCGGCAGATCAACGTGGGCACCCAGCGCACCAACGGCCTGGAGCTGACCGCCAACGGCCGCCTGCCCGGACGCTGGGACGTGAGCGCCGGCTACGCCTGGCTGGACGGCGAAATGACCCGATCGGTCGCCACCACGGCCTCCTCGCAGCTGCCGGTGGTGCAGGTGCCCGCGCTGGGCCGCACGCCCGCCCTGACGCCGCGCAACTCGGCATTCCTGTGGACGATGAAGGACCTCGGCAACGGCTTCAGCGCCGGCGGCGGGCTCAACTACGTGGGCGCGCGCTACGCCTCGCTGACCAACCTGGTGACCCTGCCCGGCTACCTGACCGCCGACCTGGCGGGCAGCTGGCGCAGCCGCCAGTACGAGGTCGGCGTCAACCTCCGCAACCTGGCCGACCGCCGCTACTACGTGTCCAGCCACGGCAGCGTGGACAACCTCATCCTGCCGGGCGCGCCGCGCGAACTGCAGGTGACGCTGCGCGCGAAGTTCTGAGCCGGGCGGCCGGTCGCCCCGTCCCCGACTTCCGCTCTCCCCATTCGCCGGCGGCCCCGCGGGTCGCGGCGTTCCCGATCCGTCCCCGGATCCCATTCCCTTCCGACCCGTATGAAGAACACCCTGCCCCTGCTGGCGGCATGCGCGCTGCTGCCCGCGACCGTCTCCGCCCAGACCGACCTGCCCGAGGTGCGCGTGCCCGCGTCCGCCGACGCGCCCGGCGCCGACGTCCGCCGCCACTCCGTCTCGACCGCGACCCGCACCGACACGCCCGCCAAGGAGGTGCCCCAGAGCATCGAGTCGGTCCCGGTCGAGAAGGCGCTGGACTACGGCCGCAATACCCTGGGCGCGGCCCTGACCGGCGTGCCGGGCATCGACAACGCCGCCGACACCCGGTTCGACAGCCTGGTGGTGCGGGGCTTCTCGGGCAGCGGCGACCTGTTCCTCGACGGCGTCCGCGACGACGCGCAGTACGTGCGCGACCTCACCACCATCGACCGCATCGAGGTGCTCAAGGGACCGGCCGCGGTGCTCTACGGCCGCGGCAGCGGCGGCGGGGTGGTCAACCGCATCAGCAAGCAGCCGCAGCCCGAGGCCTCCGGCCGGGTCGACCTGCGCGCAGGCTCCCACGGCCTGCGCGGCGGGACGGCGGACGTCAACCGTCCGCTGTCCGAGCGGTGGGCGGCGCGCCTGAGCGCCAGCGCAGAAGACGCCGACAGCTTCCGCCGCCACGTCTCGGGACAGCGCCGCGCGCTCGCGCCCTCGCTGCGCTGGGACGACGGCCAGGGAAGCAGCTGGCTGCTGCAGTACACCTACGCGCTCTACGACCGGACGCCCGACCGCGGCATCCCGTCGATCCGCAGCGCGCCAGCGGCGGGCAGCCCCGCGGGCACGCTGTCGCGCTACGCGCTGCCCGCGGGCGTGGACATCGCCACGACCTACGGCGATCCCGCGCGGGACTTCCTGCGCGACGAGGCGCAGTCCTTCCGTTCGGTCTGGACCCATGCGTTCGACGCCGACTGGTCGCTGCGCTACACGCTGGGCTACATCGCGCTGCGCAGCACCTTCGACAACACCTATCCCACCGACGGCGTGCTCAACGCCCGCACCGGCGCGGTCGCGGTCTCGCGCCAGCGATGGACCCAGGACCTGCGGCAGCGCAACCTGCTCAACACCGTGGAACTGAGCGGGAGCCGCACCGTGGCCGGCATGCGGCACCGGCTGCTGCTGGGCGCGGAAGCCGGCGCGCAGGCGCGGGACTCGTTGCTGCGCACCGGCGCGGCGCCGTCGGTGGACCTGTTCGCGCCCGATCTCGTTGCCGGCCGCCCGGTCGCGGCGCTGGCGGCCAGCTCGGACAACCGGCACCGGGTGGACACCCGGGCGCTCTACCTCCAGGACCAGGTCGACCTGGCCCCGCGGTGGAAGCTGCTGGCGGGCGCGCGCCACGACCGGTTCGAGGTCGATTCCTCGTCGCGCCTCACCGGCCGGCAGGAAGCGCGCGGCAGTTCGTCGGTCAGCCCGCGCGTCGGCGTGGTGTGGACGCCGGTGGCCGCGCACAGCCTCTACGCTTCCTGGACCCGCAACTTCGCGCCGGTGGGCGGCGGCCTGATCGGCATCACGCCGGGCGCGTCGGGCAACGACCTCGATCCCGAGTTCACCCGCCAGTTCGAGGCCGGGGTCAAGAGTGAGTGGCTGGACGGCGCGCTGTCGAGCACCGTGGCAGCCTACCAGCTGGAGCTGTACAACCGCCGCACCACCGATCCCAACGATCCGAGCAAGGTCATCCTCACGGGTCTGCAGCGCTCGCGCGGCCTGGAGGCGGGACTCGCGGGCCGGCTGGCGCCGTCGTGGTACCTGCGCGGAGGCATGGCCTTCCAGGACGCCGAGGTGGTGCGCGCCGAGCCGCGCTACAGCGGCAAGCGGCCGACCAACACCTCGGGGCGCAACGGCAGCCTGTTCCTGAGCTACGCTCCGCGCCAGGGCTTCTACGCCGAGGGCGGCGTGGTCTACGTGGGAGACCGCTACGCCGACCGCGACAACCTGGTGCGGCTGCCGGGCTACGCGCGGCTGGACGCGCTGGCCGG
Organism: Xylophilus ampelinus; assembly: GCA_036946225.1. Taxonomy (GTDB): domain Bacteria; phylum Pseudomonadota; class Gammaproteobacteria; order Burkholderiales; family Burkholderiaceae_C; genus JAKOND01. The sequence continues at coordinate 33,201 of JAQIJO010000012.1, read as the reverse complement.
CTACCGCTTCGGCGCGACCGAACTGCAGGTGGCTGTCAGCAATCTGGCGGACCGGCGCTACTGGGCGACCTCCACCAGCGCCGCGCAGGTCATGCCCGGCGCGCCCCGCAGCGTGCTGGTGTCGCTGCGGCACCACTTCTGAGCCCGCGCTCCCGTTCCGGGGCGGGCCCGGCGCCGTTCCCGCGGCCGGTCGCGGGCCGCGCTCAGGCGCCCGCGCGATTCCAGGCCGGCGGCAGGGCCTGCGGTTCGGCGGCGCTCCGTGCCGCGGCGACCGGCAGCGCATCCGGCGCGGGCGTGCCCTCGCGGAGCGGGACCGGCGCGGCCGGCGCCGTGACCGGAGCGGCGGCGGCCGCCGCCGGCGCTGCCTCGTGTTCGTCGTCGCGGAAGCGCGCCGCGATCGCCACGATGCGGGATTCGATCGCGAGGAAGGCGTCCAGCACCTCGGGGTCGAAGCCGGTGCCGCGCTGCTCGCGCATCAGCGTGAGCGCGTGCTCGTGGGTGAAGGCCGGCTTGTAGCAGCGGCGGCTGATCAACGCATCGTAGACGTCGGCCACCGCCATGATCCGGGCGGCGAGCGGGATGGCGGTGCCGGCCAGGCCTTGCGGATAGCCGCTGCCGTCCCATTTCTCGTGGTGGCTGCCGGCGATGTCCGCGGCGAGGGTGAGGAAGTTCTCGCCGTCGATGCGGCGCGCGGTGCTCAGCAGGATCTGCCGGCCGTAGTCGGCGTGGCGCTTCATCTCCGCCATCTCCTCGGAGGTCAGCTTGCCGGGCTTGAGCAGGATGTGGTCCGGCACGCCGACCTTGCCGATGTCGTGCAGCGGCGCCGACAGGAACAGCAGCTCGATGCAGTCCGGCGTCAGCACGTCGGGATGGCGTCCGGCGCGCCGCATCTCCAGCGCGATCGCGCGCACGTAGTGCTGGGTGCGCTTGATGTGCGCGCCGGTCTCCGGGTCGCGCGTCTCGGCCACCGAAGCCATCGACTCGATGGTGATCTCGCGCGCGTTCTCGAGCTGGCGCAGCCAGGTGCCGGCGCGGCGCCGCTCGATGGCGTAGCGCGCCACGAAGCCGCCGACCAGCAGCAGCGCCGCCACCATCGTCGGCGCCGCGGCGGACACGAAGCCGCCGGTGCGCAGGAAGAACAGCAGGCCGCCGGCCGCCGGCAGCAGGCCGATCGCGAGGCCGCCCAGCAGCAGCGAAGGGCTGCCGCGGCCGAAGGCGAAGAGGGTCGCCATCGCCAGGGCCACGGCCGCCGCCGTGCCGGTGGCCGCGTCGGGCGCCCAGGCCGGCCGGCGCACGAATCCGCGGTGCAGCAGGTTCTCGGCCACCGCCGCCTGGATGCGCAGGCCGGGGAAGCGCGGATCCACCGCGGTGTGGTGGAAGTCGTTCAGGCCCACCGCCGAACTGCCGATGAAGACGATGCGCCCCGCGAACGCGTCCGGCGCGAACGCGCCGTTGAGGATGTCCACCGCCGACACCGCGGGATAGTCGGACGGGCGTTGCGCGGTGCGCAGCAGCGCCTGCCCGCGCGCGTCGATCGGCGCGGCCAGGGGGCCCGCATGGAGCAGCGGGCCGTCCGGCGTGTCCTCGACCCGGACGCCGGAAAGCCCGCGGGCCTCGAGCACCGCCGCCAGCGCGAGGCTCGGGTGCACCCGGCCCTCGTGCCCGATCAGCAGCGGCACGCGGCGCAGCACGCCGTCGTCGTCCACCCGGTTGTTGACGAAGCCGCTGCGTTCGAGCCGGTCGCCGATGGCGGGGATGTTGGCCAGCATGCCGGTGGCCTGCGGCAGGTCCAGCAGGCCGAAGGACGGGTCCCGCGGCAGCGCGGCCCGCGCCGCGGCGTCCCGCGCCGCGGGCGCAGCCGTGTGGTGGTCGAAGTAGAGGTAGTGCGCGCCGACGGCGCCGGTGGCGGCCAGCGTGCGGCCGAGGTAGCCGTCGTTGTCGTGCAGCCCGGACGGGATGCCCGAGATGGCCAGGTCGAGGCCGAAGTCCCGGCGGAAGCTCTCGCGCAGCGTCGCCAGCGAGCTGCGATCGGGCTCCGGGAAGACGATGTCGAGCGCGATCGCGGCCGGCCGGGCCTCGGCGATGCGCCGCACCAGCGTGGCCACCTGGTAGCGCGGCCAGGGCCACTGGCCGACGGCGGCGAGGCTGACGTCGTCGATGTCGACCACCACCGTGTCGCGCGCCAGCGCGGACACCGCGGACAGGCGCAGCATGCCGTCGAGCAGCAGATGATCGGCCCGCTCCAGCGCCGCGGGGCGGAGCGCCAGCGCCAGCGCCGCCGCGGCGGCGGCCGCCAGGCCGGCCGCGAAGAACCCGGCGACCTGCCGCCGGGTGAGCTGGTGGGCGAAGTGCAGCGAACGCATCCGGGCCGGCCGGCTCAGAGGATCTGCACCTCGACCCGGCGGTTGCGCGGGTCGGTCGGACGCACGCCGGGCTCGTCGATCGGCTCGGCGCTGCCGAAGGCGCGGACATCGAGGCGGTCCAGTTCCGGATCGCTCTGGCGCAGCCAGCGCGCGACGGCCTGCGCGCGTTCCATGGACAGCCGCAGGTTGTATTCGCGGGTGCCGGTGGCATCGGCATGGCCGAAGATGCTGATCACCGTCGGCTTGCGTTCGCGGGCGACGCGCAGCAGCTCGGGCAGCTGGGCCTTGGAGGCCTCGGTCAGCACCGAACGGTCCAGCAGGAAATGGAGGGTGATGCTGCGCGGCGGCAGCGGCTGCGCGCCCAGGAGGCTGGCGTAGCGGGCATCGACCGCCGCGCTGCCGAGCGCGCGGGCGTCGGAAGGCGCGCTGGCGGTGCCCACGGTCGAGGTGGCGCTGAAGGCCTCGGTCAGCGTCTGCCGTCCCTGGGCGCTGCTGAGCGAGGCGCTGCCGACGCGTCCGTCGTCGTCCGGCAGCAGCACGAGCGTGGTGCGCGGCTGCGGCGGCGGCGGCGTGGCGCAGCCGGCGACCAGGGCGGCCGCGAGCAGCCCGGCGGAGAACGCGCCGCCGCGCAGGCATCGGCCGAATCCGGTCCCCCGCGTCATTCGGCCTCCAGGATCAGCCGGGTGCCGCGCACCCCGACGGTGGCGGTCGGCGTGTCCAGCCGGACCGACTGCGGCGCGAGCTTGCCGATCTTGCCGGAGGCGTAGACGGTGCGGCCCTTGGCGAGGTACACGTCGAACGCGTAGTCGTCCGACTTGGGCTCGAAGGCGTAGCGGCGCAGGTGCAGGTCGGTCGAGGCGCCCACGGTGATCCGGGTGCCGTCGCGGAAGACCACCGCGGCCATGCCGTCGGCGCCGCTGACCAGGCGGTCTGTCGCGACGAGCGGCTGGCCTTCCTGGAGCGGCTGCCGTGCGCTGCCGCGCACCAGCTCGACCGTGCCGGAGACGCGCTTGACCAGCGCGATCGCGTCCGGCGCCTGCGCCGCGGGCGCGTCCGCGGCGCGCGCCGGGAGGGCGTGCAGCGCGGCGACCGCGGCGGCCAGCGCCAGGAGCGCGGCCGCGGCCGTCCGCGTGCGTCCGCCCGGGTCCCGGTCGCGCCAGGCGGCGCGGGCGGTCGCGCCGCAGGGCGGGGGCCCGGCGGACGGTGCGTCGAGGCGCGATGCCGGGATGCTCCCGGAACGCGCGAGGTTGTGCCTTGTCATCTGGAGATTTCCCATGGTGACCTCCCCCGGATGCGCGCGGCCCTCGGTCGGGGCGGCGTCGCTCATGCCCGATTACATCAGACTGTAACTTTGATTGCCAATTCTATTTCAATGATGATTGGTTTCTTAAGTTTCATAATTGATACATAAAGCGCGCCTACGATGCTGCGCCGACCGAGGCGACCTCGCAGCGCTACGGCGGATGGCTTTCCCTCCTCGACGGGAGGGCCGACCGGCACGACTCCCCACCGCGACGATCGCGAACCGAAAAGACCCGGCCCTTCCATGAACGCAGCCGCGCAAAGCGCCTACACCCTGACCCTGCCCGCCGACGGCGATGCGTCGCAGTCCACCGTGACCGTGCCCCGCGCGGCGGTGATCTACATCGCCTTCCGCCTGGGCCAGACGCTCGCGGACCAAGTGCAGGGCGCTTTCGGCGCGCTGGGGCTCGACGGACTGGCGGCCCGCTACGTCGACCGTTACCGCATCTGGACCGAATGCCTGCAGTCCGCCGGCGCCTCCTGGCTCGGTGCGCCGTCCGACGCCGCGTCCTACTGCTGGACGGCCACGCGGGCGATGGGCGACGAACGCGCGGTCGCGCGGCTGCGGGCGGCGCACGCGGAGGTCGAGGCCGCCTGGGCGCCGCTGCAGGCCCTGATCGTCCAGTGCCGCGCGCTGCTGGAGCGCGAGGGCTTCGGCGACGGCGCGGACGGCGATCCCGTCCCGCCCGCCGGCAGCGCGCAGGCCGCCTGAGCCGGCGCGCTGCCCGCGGCCGGGTGTGCCGCAGGCGACACCTTGCTGGGGAAGACCCGGTTGAGCCCGCGCGCGGTCGCCGCAGACTCGCGGGCATGAACGACCGAACCCTCGACATCCCCAGCGTGCGCGCGCACGTGTCCCCCGACGAATGGCGCACCCGCGTCGACCTCGCGGCCGCTTACCGGCTGGTCGCCCTGTTCGGCTGGGACGACCTGATCTTCACCCACATCACCGCCAAGGTGCCCGGCACCGAGGACTTCCTGATCAACCCTTACGGGCTGATGTTCGAGGAGGTCACCGCCAGCAGCCTGGTGCGCATCGACCTGGCGGGCCGCAAGACGATGGACTCGCCGTTCGAGATCAATCCGGCGGGCTTCACCATCCACAGCTGCATCCACGCCGCGCGCCACGACGCGGCCTGCGTGATGCACACCCATTCGCTCAACGGCATGGCGGTGTCGGCCCAGCGCGACGGGCTGCTGCCGATCTCGCAGTTCGCCTTTTCGGTGCTGCACTCGCTCGGCTACCACGACTACGAGGGCCTGGCGCTCAACGAGGAGGAGAAGCCGCGGCTGGTGGCCGACCTCGGCGAGAGCAATTTCCTCATCCTGCGCAACCACGGCCTGCTGACCGTCGGGTCGTCGGTGGCCGAGGCTTTCCAGGGGATGCACCGCCTGGAGGCCGCCTGCATGGTGCAGGTGCGGGCGCTGGCCGGCGACAAGGAACTGGTTCCCATCCCCGCGCCCGTGCTGGCCGGCGCGCGGCAGCAACTTCAGGCGGTGCGCCTGGGCAGGGGCGCCTCGCTCACTTGGCCCGGCCTGCTGCGCCGGCTCGACCGCGTCCACCCCGGCTTCGATGCCTGATCCCGTCCGGCGGGAGAGTGCGATGGGATGCAAATAATAGAATGGATGGTTTTCCATATTTTCCATTCCATAGATGATCCATCGGCCGTAGAGTTCTCCCATCGCAATCCGCGACGCAGGAGCAACACCATGATCGAACGACGTCCCTTCGCAGAACTCGGCGGTGCCGACCACGGCTGGCTGGATGCCAAGCACCACTTCTCGTTCGCGGGCTACCACGATCCGGCCCGCATGGGCTGGGGCGCGCTGCGGGTCTGGAACGACGACACCATCGCCGCCGGCACCGGCTTCCCGCCGCATCCCCATTCCGACATGGAGATCATCACCTACGTCCGCGAGGGCGCGATCACCCACCAGGACAACCTGGGCAACAAGGGCCGCACCGAGGCGGGCGACGTGCAGGTGATGAGCGCCGGCACCGGCATCCGCCATGCCGAGTACAACCTCGAGCCGGTGACCACCCGCATCTTCCAGATCTGGATCGTTCCCGACCGCCGCGGCGAGGCGCCGTCCTGGGGCGCCAAGCCCTTCCCCAAGGCCGACCGCTCGGGCCAGTTCGTGGCGCTGGCCAGCGGCTTGCCGGGCGACGACGACGCGCTGCCGATCCGGACCGATGCCCGTGTGCTGGGCGCGACGCTCAAGGCGGGCGAGACGGCGGAGTACCGCCTGGGGCGCGAACGGCGCGGCTACCTGGTGCCCGCCGCGGGCGAGGTCGAGATCGACGGGGTGGCGCTCGGCGCCCGCGATGGCGCCGCGATCCGCGACGTGGACACCTTCCGGGTCACCGCCCGCTCGGACGCGGAACTGGTGCTGGTCGATTCCGCGGCCTGACCGACCTGGCCGGCCCGCGGAGGCACCGGCCGGCGCTCTCAGCCCCGGTAGCCGCGCCCCCGCGCCAGCAGTTCCGGCGTGCCGATCAGCGCGTTGAGTTCGTCGAAGCCGAACATCCGGTCCCGCATCGGCGCGGTGGTGCCGGCGGCGCGCAGGCTGGCGTAATAGGCCTGGAGCTGGCAGGCCGCGAAGCGGGCGGTGCCGCCCGGGTAGATCACGATGCGGTAGCCGCGCGCGCCGAGTTCGTCCGCCGACTGCACCGGGGTCTTGCCGCCCTCGACCATGTTGGCGAGCAGGGGCACCCGCGACGCGAAGCGGCCGCAGACGCGGTCCATCTGGTCCGCGTCGCGCACCGCCTCGACGAAGAGCGCGTCCACCCCGCAGGCGAGGTAGGCCTCGGCGCGGTCCATCGCGGCGTCCAGGCCCTCGACCGCCACCGCGTCGGTGCGCGCCAGGATCAGGGTCTCGGGGCTGTGGCGCGCGTCGAGCGCGGCGCGCAGCTTGCCGCACATCTCGGCGGCCGGCACCACCGCCTTGTCCTCCAGGTGGCCGCAGCGCTTCGGGAAGGCCTGGTCCTCCAGCTGGATCATCGCGGCGCCGGCGCGCTCGAAGTCGCGCACCGTGCGCTGGGTGTTGAGCGCGTTGCCGAAGCCGGTGTCGGCGTCGGCGATCACCGGCAGCCGCACCCGGTCGGTGATGCGCGCCAGGGTGTCGGCCGCCTCCTTCGCGGTGGTCAGGCCGACGTCCGAGCGGCCGAACTGGGTGTAGGCCACGGCGCCGCCGGAGAGGTAGAGCGCCTCGAAGCCGGCCTGCTCGGCGAGCAGCGCGGTCAGGGCGTCGTACACGCCGGGGGCGAGCAGCGCGGGGGCGCGGCGCAGGCGCTCGCGCAGCGATCCGGGCGCGGCGCGGCCGGCGTCGGTCGGTGCGGCGCTCATTCGGGCTTGGCCCCGGTCGCGGCCACCACCTTGCCCCAGCGCACGATCTCGCTGCGCACGAAGCGGTCGAACTCCGCCGGCGGCAGGTCGAGCGGCACCAGGCTCTCGGCGGCGAGGCGCTGGCGCACCGCGGGCGCTTCGAGCGCCTCGCGCGCGGCCCGGGCGTACTGCTGGAGCAGCGCCGGCGGCATCTTCGCCGGGCCGAACAGGCCGTACCAGGCGCTGTACTCGAAGCCCGGCAGCGCCTCGGCGATCGCGGGCACCTGCGGGTAGAGCGGCAGCCGCTTGGCGCTGCTGACGCCGAGCGCCTTGAGCTTGCCGCCCTTGATCAGCTCCTGGGCCGCGGCCACGCCGGAAAAGACCAGGTCGATCTGCCCGGCCATCGCGTCCGAGAGCGCCGGGCCGGTGCCCTTGTACGGGATGCTGACGATGTCGATGCCGGCGTCGCGCTTGAGGATCTCGCCGGCGAGGTGGTTGGCGCCGCCGATCCCGGCGATCGCGAGGTTGAGCTTGCCGGGCCGGGCCTTGGCCAGCGCGATCATCCCGGCCACGTCCTTCGCGGGGAAGTCGGGCCGGGCCACCAGCATGGCCGGCGCGCTCGCCACGCCGAAGAGCGGGGTGAAGTCTTTGACCGGGTCGAAGGGCAGGCTGGGGTAGAGCGATGCGTTGATCGCGTGGCTGGTGTAGCTCAGCAGCAGCGTGCCGCCGTCCGGCGCCGCGCCCGCGGTGGCCTGCGCGGCGATGTTCCCCGCGGCGCCGGGCCGGTTCTCCACGATGACCTGGCGGCCCAGGGTGCGGGACATCTCCTGGGCCAGGGCGCGGGCCACGATGTCGGTGCCGCCGCCCGGGGTGGCGCCCACCAGCAGCCGGACCGGCTGGCCCTGCGCCAGCGCGTCGCGCAGGGGAAGGCCGCCGGCCGCGGCGGCGGCGGCGAGGCGGGCGAGGAGTTGGCGTCGGTGCATGGTTCGTCTCTCTTTCTTCGTGGTGCGTGTCGGGGCGCCGGATCGGGCGCCGGCCGCGCGGCGTCCGCCTGCGGCGCATGCATGCATGCGGAAAAGGGGCGGAGCCCGCGCCCCGCCCCGGATCCGCCAGGGCGGCCGCGTCAGCCGCCCAGCAGCGCGGCCATCTCTTCCTTGCGGACGACCGGCGCCCAGTCGCGCACCGGCATGCCGAGCGCGGCGGCCTGGCGCTTCTCGTAGTCGAGGAATTCCTGCGAGATCGAGCTGCCGCGCACTCCGCCGCGCACCGCGCCGGCGCGCACGTCGCCGTAGTACTCGGCCCACTGCGGCGGCAGCGGCTGCGATCCCGGCACCGACAGCCACAGGCGCAGCAGGTGGCGCTTCTGGTCGGCTTCCTCGAAGTCCTCGAAGGGCGTGCGCGAGTGCAGGGTCACGTAGTTGTTGAGCAGCTGCATGTCGCCGCGCTCCAGCTGCATCGAATAGCACAGCGCCTCGCTCGGCATCAGCTGGTCGAGCAGGTCCAGCGCCTCCTCCTGCTGCGGCGTCAGGCGCGGCACCTCGGGGAAGTCGCGCTGGGCGGCCATGGTGTTCTTGCGGTTGGTGCGCGCGCAGAAGAACTGCGGGTCGTCGCCGAGGATCGGGCAGCGGTAGAAGGGCGGCTGCGACGGGTCCTGCGTGCCCTGGTAGCTGTGGAACCAGGGCTGCTGCAGCACCGGGACCAGGTCGGGCCGCAGCTCGGCCACCGCGTCGCGCAGCGCGATCGAGCTGATCACCTTGCTGGTGCCGCCGTGCTTGGCGGTGCGCCGGCACAGCAGCGCCACCACGTCGCAGGAGTCCTGGTGGAAGTCGAGGCCGGCGTTGGTGTTGTAGCCGCGTCCGCCCTTGACCTTGTAGTCGGCGCCCTCGTCGCGCACGTCGTTGATGCACTGGCTGGCGCGGTTCTGGGTGCGGCCCACACCCATGTAGAGGCTCATGCCCCAGTAGGCGAGGCGGGTCTCGGCTTCGGTCCACTCGTCGACCGGGAAGCCCTTGACCAGGCACATGCCCCAGCGGCCCTGGGTGGTGGTGATGGCGCGCTCCAGGGCGCCGCGGGAGGCCGGGGGCAGCGGGAAATCGGCCTGCTCCAGCGCCAGCAGGTCCTTGCCCGTGGCCCGCGCGTGGGCCAGGGCGGCGCGGAAGCCGGCGACTTCCTCGGGCGAGAGGCGCTGGATCCAGCCGGTGTCGGCGGCGGCCTGCGCGGCGGTCCAGGCCCGGGGGCCGAAGGCGGGGAGGGGGGCGGTCATGGGCGTGTCTCCTGGGGGAATGCTGCGGACGCGGTACGCATCGGCGATGCGATGGCCGCAGTCTAGGGACGCCCGGTGTTTCAGAATAGCGATGCTATTTGATGTTTTCCATAAGGTTCCTTGATGAAGATCGACACCTTCGCCACCCTGGACGCGGTGCTGCGCGGCGGCACCTTCGCTGCGGCGGCGGCCGAGCGCAACGTCACGCCGAGCGCGGTCAGCATGCAGATGAAGCAGCTGGAGCTGTACATGGGCCAGCCGCTGTTCGACCGCTCGGGCCTGCAGGTCCGGCCCACCGCGCTCGCGCACGAGCTGGCGGGCCTGCTGCGCGCGCCGATGCAGGGCCTGGAGCTGCTGCGCAAGCGCAGCGGCGTGGCGGTGGAGGGGATCGTGCGGCTGGGGGTGATCGAATCGATGCAGCCGGTGCTGCTGCCGGCCACCATGCGCATCCTGCGCGAGCGACATCCGCGGCTGGAACTGCGGCCGGCGCGGGGCCGCAGCAGCGGCCTGACCGCCAGCGTCAAGGCCGGCGAGCTGGACGCCGCGCTGGTGGCCGAGCCCGAGCGCGGCGGATCGGCCCGCCTGCTGTGGCGCGAGATGCTGCGGCGCGAGCTGGTGCTGGTGGCGCCGCCCGCGTCCACCGAGGCCTCGCTCGCGGCGCTGTTCCGCGCGCACGAATGGATCCGCTACGACCGCGGCACCGTCACCGGAGCGCTGGCGGCGCAGTTTGTGGGCGCCCAGCTCGGCGAGATCCGCAGCAGCCTGGAGTTCGACAGCGCCGCGGCCATCGTGGCGATGGTGAGCGCCGGCCTCGGCATCTCGATCGTGCAGGTCGCCGATCCGGCCCTGCTGCGCAGCTACCCGGTGCGGGTGGTCCGGCTCGGCCGGGGCGCGCCGGTGCTGCGCCTGTCGCTGGTGATGCGCAAGGCCGATGCGGAGAGCCGGCCGCTGCGCGCGCTGCACGACGCGATGCGCATCGCCTGCCTCGACGCGGGCGACGCCGCGGCGCGCGCGCCGGCCGCGCACCGGGGGCAGGCGGCGCGGGGCTGAACTCCGCCGGCGGCGCGCGCAGAGCCCGCCCCGCCGCGGCGCTGCGCCTTCTCAGCCCCGGGCCGGCGCACGGCGCGCAAGGCTGGCGCCGTCCGCGGCCGTCCCGGCCGTCCCGGCCGTCCCGGCCGTCCCGGCCGCGCTGGCTTTCGCGGCCATCCCGGCCCTGGCGGCCCGCGCGCCCCGGCGGGCCGCCGCGGCGCGCGGGCGTGCCGTCGCGCCGGCCTCGCCGTCGGCGCCGCGTCCCGCGGTCTCCTGCCGGTGCGCCGCGAGCAGCGCTTCGCCGAAGGCCTGCGCCGCCGCGCCGGCGGGCCGGCCGCGACGGCGCACGATGCCCACCTCCCGCGCCAGGGACGGCTCGACCAGCGGGATGCCGACCAGCGACGCGCCCGCAGCGCCGGCGAGCGCCAGCCGCGGCACCGCGCCCACGCCGACGCCGGCCTCGATCAGGCTGAGCTGGGCGGGCACGTGCTGCACCTCGCAGGCCCAGCGCGGCCGGGCGGGGACCCGCGCCAGTCCCTGGTCGAGCAGCAGCCGGTTGCCGCTGCCGGGCGCCAGCACCACGCAGGCGTGCTCGGCCAGCTCGGCCCAACGCACCCGGCGCCTGCGCGCCAGCGGATGGTCCGGGCGGCAGGCCAGCACGAAGGGCTCGGCCGCCAGTGGCTCGAACTCCAGGTCCGGCTCCTGCGCGCCGAGGTAGGTGATGCCGAAGTCGGCCTCGGCGCGCGACACCGACAGCAGGATGTCCGCCGCCGTCTGGTCGAGCAGCCGCACCCGGATGCCCGGGAATCGGCGGTGGAAGTCGCGGACCACGCCGGCCAGGAAGTTGTGCACCGCGGACGGGATGCAGGCGACGGTCACCAGGCCGTGGATCCGCTCCGACAGGTCCACCATGCCGAGGAGGGCGGCCTCCAGCTCGCCGAGCACGTGCCGCGCCCGGGGCAGGAAGGCGCGGCCCATCGCGTTGAGCTCGACCTTGCGGGTGGTGCGCTCGAACAGCCGGAAACCCAGCGCCTGCTCCAGCTTGTCCACCCGGCGGGAAAGCGCCGGCTGCGACAGGTGCAGCGCCTCGGCGGCGGCGCGGAAGCTGCCGAGGTCGGCCACCGAGACGAAGGCGCGCAGGTCCGAGAGGTCGAAATTCATGCGCGGATCGTATCAATGGCCAGTTTCTTTGCAATTTACAGCGAAGGGCGGCGCGCCGATCATCCGCCCCGCACCGCATCCGCGCCTTCCGCGCGGCGCGGCGGCACCCGACGGAGACACAGACGCATGAACCATCCTTCCCGCCACCGGCGCGCCCTGCTCGCCGCCGCCGTGCTGGCCGCCGCGCCGGCCGCGGCGATCGCGCAGGCGCCCGCCGCCTGGCCCGCGCGGCCGATCACGCTGGTGGTGCCTTTCGCCGCTGGCGGCGGCACCGACAGCATCGCCCGCGACATCGCCAAGAACCTGGCCGACCGGCTCGGCCAGCCGGTCATCGTCGACAACCGCGGCGGTGCGGGCGGCGCGATCGGCGCCAACCTGGTCGCCAAGGCGCCGGCCGACGGCCACACGCTGCTCTTCGCCACCTCGACCTTCGCGACCAACGCCGCGGTCGAGCCGAAGCTGCCCTTCGATCCGCACAAGGATTTCGCGCCGGTCGCGATGATCGGCCGCGGCCCGCTGCTGCTGGTCGCTTCCCGGGGGCTGGGCGTGGCGGACGTGGCCGGGCTGGTGGCGGCGGGCCGCGCCAAGCCCGACGGCCTCAATTACTGCTCGGCCGGCAACGGCAGCATCAACCACCTGGCGGGCGAGATGTTCCGCCAGCGGACCGGTCTCGCGATGACGCACGTGCCGTTCAAGGGCAGCGCGCCGGCCACGGTCGAACTGCTGGCCGGCCGGGTGGACCTGTTCTTCGCCACGGTCCCCACGATCCAGACGCACCTGAAGGACGGGAAGCTGAGCCTGCTGGCGACGACCGGCGCGAAGCGCTCGCGCCTCTTCCCCGCGGTGCCGACGCTGGCCGAATCGGGCGTGCCGGGCTACGACGTGACCACCTGGTGGGGCGTGCTCGCGCCGGCGAAGACGCCGCCGGCGGTGGTGGAGGCGCTCAACCGCGCGGTCAACGACGCGGCCGCGGCCGAGCCGGTGCGGGGCCGGCTGCAGCACGAGGGCGCCGACCCGGCGCGCCTGACGCCCGCCGGCTTCGGCGAGGCGCTGGACCGCGAGCTGGCGCTCTGGCGCGGCGTCGCCGAACGGCCCGGCATGCAGCTGCGCTGAAGCCGGACCCCGCCGCCCGCTCCGCGCCGGCGCCGCCCAGCGGCCGCGACCGGACGAACGCCCCGACCCGCACCCACCCCCCAGGAGACCCGCGATGCATTCCCCCATGTCCGGCAGCGACCCCCGCTCCCACCATCCGCCGGGCCGGCATCCCGATCGGCGCCGCTTCCTCGGCGCCTGCGCCGCCGCGCTGGGCGCCGCCGGGACGGGCGCCGCCCGCGCCGCGCCCTGGCCCGAGCGGCCGGTGACCGTGATCGTCCCCTACGCCCCGGGCGGCCAGGGAGACGTGTTCGCCCGCCTGGTCGGCGACCGCCTGGCGCGGGCGCTGGGCCAGCCGGTGGTGGTGGACAACCGGCCCGGCGCCAGCGGCGCGCTCGGCGCGCGGCTGGCGGCCCGGGCGCCGGCCGACGGCCACACCCTGCTGCTGGGCCAGACCGGCGAGATCGCGATCAACGGCACCGCGATGAAGCATCCCGGCTACGACGCGCAGAAGGACCTGCGCGCGGTGGCCCTGGTCGGCAACGCGCCGCTGGTGCTGTCGGTGCCCGCCGCCTCGCCCCACGGCAGCCTCGCCGAGCTGGTGCAGGCCGCGCGCGCCAGGCCGGGCGGCGTGGCCTACGCGTCCTCGGGCGTCGCGACGCCGGGCCACCTGGCTGCGGCGGCGCTGGCCGCCGGCACGCGGGCCGACATGGTCCACGTCCCCTACAAGGGCGCCGGCCAGGCGATCACCGACCTGGTCGGCGGCCAGGTGCAGTTCTTCTTCGCCAGCGCCTCGTCGATCATGCCGCACCTGCAGGGCGGCCGCGTCCGGGCGCTGGCGGTCTCCACGCCGGCGCGCGTCGCGGCCCTGCCGCAGGTCCCGCCGGTGGCCGACACCCTGCCGGGCTTCGACTTCAGCCTCTGGGGCGGCTATTTCGCGCCCCGCGCCACGCCGGACGCGACGGTGCGCCGCCTCGCGCAGGAGATCGACCGCATCCTCGCGGAGCCCGAGCTGCGCAGGCGCCTGGAGTCCGAGGGCAGCGCCGTCGCGCCCGGCACGCCCGAGGGCTTCGAACGCTTCGTGCGGGCGGAGATCGCGAAATACGCCCGCCTCGTCCGGTCCACCGGCGCGACGCTCGAATGAGCGGCGCCGGCCCCGCCGCCACCCGACTTCCACTACCCGACCGCAAGAAAGCCGCAGCATGAAAATCGTCATCATCCCCGGGGACGGCATCGGCCCCGAAACCATGTCCGCCACCCTGGAGGCGCTGGAGGCGGTGTCCTCCCGCTTCGGCCTGGACCTCGCCTTCGAGCACGAGATCGCCGGCCACGCATCGCTCCAGCGCCACGGCGCGACGGTCACGCCGGCGCTGCTGGAGAAGGTCCGCGCCGCCGACGGCCTGATGCTCGGCCCCATGGCCACCTACGACTTCAAGGACGAGGCCCGGGGCGAGATCAACCCGTCGAAGTTCTTCCGCAAGGAACTCGACCTCTACGCCAACATCCGCCCGGCGCGCACCTGGCCCAGGCTGCCGAACAAGGTCGGCGCCTTCGACCTGGTGGTGGTGCGCGAGAACACCGAGGGCTTCTACGCGGACCGCAACATCGAGTCCGGCGGCAGCGAGATGCTGATCACCCGGGATGTGGCGGTCTCGCTGCGCCGCATCACCCGCGAATGCTGCGCGCGCATCGCCCGCTCCGCCTTCGAACTGGCGATGGGCCGCGGACGGCACGTGAGCATCGTGCACAAGGCCAACGTGCTCAAGATCGGCGACGGCATGTTCATCGAGGAGTGCCGCCGGGTGGCGGCCGAGTTCCCCGAGGTGCGGGTGGACGACTTCATCGTCGACGCGATGATGGCCCACGTGGTGCGCGCCCCGGAGCGCTTCGACGTGGTCGTGACCACCAACATGTTCGGCGACATCCTGTCGGACCTGACGGCCGAGCTGTCGGGCAGCCTCGGCCTGGGCGGCTCGCTCAACGCCGGGCGCGGCCACGCGATGGGGCAGGCGGCGCACGGCTCCGCGCCCGACATCGCGGGCCGGGACATCGCCAACCCGTTCTCGCTGATCCTCTCGGCGGGGCAGCTGCTCGGCTGGCACGGCCAGCGGCGCGGCCTGCCGGCCTTCGGGCGGGCGGCCCGCGCGATCGAGGAGACCGCCGCGGCCGCGATCGCCGCGGGCGAGGCCACCCGCGACGTGGGCGGCCGGCTCGGCACCGCGGCCACCGGCCGCGCCTTCGCCGAGCGCGTGGCGCGGGAGGGCGCGCTTGCCGCCGCCTGATCCGCAGGGCGCGGGCGCGCTGCCGGACGGCGCCTGCGACTGCCATGTCCACGTGGTCGGCCCGCGCGACCGCCATCCGATGGCGGCGGACCGGCGCTACACCCCGGGGCCGGCGCCGGTGGAAGCGCTGCGCGGGCACCTGGCGCGGCTCGGCCTCGGCCGGGCGGTGGTGGTGCAGCCCAGCGTCTACGGCACCGACAACGCCTGCGCGCTCGACGCGCTCGACCGGCTCGACGGCGCCGGCCGCGGCGTGGCCGTGCCGCCCGACGACGCCGGGGACGCGGAACTGCGCGCGATGCACGCCCGGGGCGTGCGCGGCGTGCGGGTCAACCTGGAGAGCGCCGGCGGCCGCGACCTGGAGGCCGCCCGCGCGGCGCTGGCGCGCTGGAGCGCCCGCGTTGCGGACCTCGGCTGGCACCTGCAGCTCTACGCCGCGCCGGCGGTGGTCGCCGGGCTGACGGACCGGCTCGACCGGCTGCCGGCGCCGGTGGTGCTGGACCATTTCGCGATGGCGGCCGGCGCGCCCGGCCCGGATCCGGACGCGGTGTGCGGGCTGCTGCGCACCGGCCGGGTCTTCGTGAAGCTGTCGGCGCCTTACCGGCTGGGCGATCCGGGCAGCGCCGCCGCCTGGGCCGCGCGCTTCCTGGCGGCGGCGCCATCGGCGGTGCTCTGGGGCAGCGACTGGCCGCACACCGCGCGCGATCCGGGCCGCGGCCGGCTGGAGGTCAGCGCCTACCGCGCCGTTCCGGCCGAGGCCCTGGCGCGCGACCTGCGCGCCTGGCTGCCGACGCCCGCGCTGCGGCAGGCGGTGCTGGTCGACAACCCGGCGGCGCTCTACGGCTTCTGAGCGTGCGGGCATGCAGGCGCATCGGCTACAGCTATCGATACGCTATCGAAAAAGGAGCTGCAGGCGGAGGTGCGATGCGGGCTGGAGGCTGAAAAGGCATGGAATTCCCGCCGGATTCCGCGTATCCCTCGCCCGTGGCGGCCCGCGCCGCGTCCCGGCCCCGCGCCGGAGGGCGGTCCGGCCTCCGCGCGGCGGGCCGGGGCGCCGGCGGACCGTTCAGCGCCGCGCGAGCGGCAGGCCGGGCGCGTCCATCTCCGCGCGCAGCACCTGCCCGTGGGTGGAGTCGGTCACGTACAGGGTGCGGCGGTCCGGCCCGCCGAAGGCCAGGTTGGTGATCGAGGCGCCCGCCGGGCCGCGCAGCACCTCGACCGGCTCCGCCCGGCCGTTGAGCACCCAGACGTAGCCCAGCCCCGGGTTGGCGACCAGCAGCCGGCCGGACGCGTCCACCGCCAGCCCGTCCGGGCCGCTCGGGCCGTGGGAGGTGAAGAACTGGCTGACCTTGGACACGCTGCCGTCGGGCAGCAACGGCACCCGCCAGACGCAGTTGCCCCGCGTCACCGCGAGGTACAGGACCTTGCCGTCCGGCGACAGCGCCACGCCGTTGGGGCTCGGGACGTTGTCCAGCAGCGTGTCGAGCCGGCCGTCGCGGCCCAGGCGGTGCAGCCGGCCGGTCGGGTCGTGCAGGCCGGTCTGGCCCTGGTCGGTGAAGTAGAGCGCGCCGTCGGTGCCGAACACCAGGTCGTTCACGCCCTTGAAGCGCTCGCTGTTGCGGCGCGGCAGGAAGGGCGAGACCCGGCCGCTGGCGATCTCGACTTGCACCAGGCCGTTCTTGTAGTCGGTGACCAGCAGCGTGCCGGCGTCGAGGAACTTCATGCCGTTGGGCTCGCCGTCGTACTGGGCCACCAGGGCCCAGGCGCCCTGCGGGTCGATGCGGAAGATGCGGCCCCAGGGGATGTCGGTCAGGTAGAGGTTGCCGTCGCCGTCGAACACCGGGCCTTCGAGGAAGGAGTCGGTCGGCGTGCCGCCGCGGTTGGCGTCGGCCCAGTCGCTGCGTTCGGGGCGGCGGAAGCGGTCGGGCATGGCGCTGAACGGGGCGAGTTCGCGCACGGTCGGAGGATGGAGCAGGAACATGGCGTGGTGGTCGGTGGCCGCCGGCGGGGCCGGCGCGTGGATGTAGGAATGTGAGGACGAAAGCGTTGCGGGTCGGACGCGCGGAGGGCGCGGCGGTTGGCGGTGCAGTGCAGTGCAGTGCGTTGCGGTCCGGGGCGGGTGCCTGGCGGCGTGCGGCGGCCCGGCCGCGCGCACGGCTCAGGCCGGCGCGGGGCCGAAGCCGTAGAGCCGCGCGGGGTTGTCGACCAGGATACGGTCCGCCGCGCCGGGGTCGTCGGCGCACCAGGCCTGCAGCAGGTCGGCCAGCGCCGCGTCGTCCACCGTGCCGGGGGCTTCGGTGGTGTGCGGCCAGTCGCTGCCCCAGACCAGGCGATCGGGCGCGGCGCGCACCAGCGCCCGGCCCAGCGGCAGCGTGTCGGCGTAGCCGGGGCCGCCGTCGGCCGAGCGCATGTACGCACCGGAGAGCTTGACCCAGGCCCGGCCGCCGTCGAGGAGCCGGCGCAGCGCGCCGAAGGCCGCGGCGCCCGGGCCCTCCGCCGGGTCGATCCGGCCCAGGTGGTCGACCACCAGCGGCGCCGGCAGGCCGGCGAGCACCGGCTCCAGCGCCACGATCTGCTCCGGGTGCATGAACACCTGGATGTGCCAGCCGAGCGGCGCCGCCTTGGCGGCGAGCGTGGTCAGCATCTCCGGCGTGGTCGTGCCCCACGACTGCGGGGTGACGAAATTCACCCGCAGTCCGCGCACCCCGCCGGCGGCGAGCCGGTCGAGTTCGGCTGCGGGCACGTCGGCATGCACCACCGCCACGCCGCGGGCGCGGTCGCCCAGCTGCGCCAGCGCGTCGAGGGTGCAGGCGTTGTCGGTGCCGTAGGTCGACGGGGTGACCACCACGGCGCGGGCCGTGCCCAGGCGCTCCTGCAGCCGCTGGTAGGCGGCCACCGGCGCGTCGGGCGGCCGGCGCGTCCAGTGCGGCGAGGGCGCGAAGCGCGGGTCGAAGATGTGCATGTGGCTGTCGCAGGCCAGCGCCGGCAGGCGGCGCGCCGGCCGCGCGAGGCCGACCGAATGCGGCACCGGCTCCGCGAGCGGCGGCGCGGGAGAGGAAGCGTCGACGGCCGGCATCGCGCTCAGTCGGCCTTGATGTTGCCCTGCTTCACCACCGCGCCCCACTTGGCGTCTTCCTTCTTCAGGAAGGCGGCGAATTCCGCCGGGGTGGAGCCCACGGGCTGCGCGCCCAGGTCCTTCAGGCGCTGCTGGACCTCGTCCTCCTTGAGCACCTCGACCACCGCCTGCTGCAGCTTGTCGGCGACGTCCTTGGGCGTTTTGGCGGGCAGCAGCAGTCCGTTCCATTCGAAGGCCTCGTAGCCGGGCACGACCGTCTCGGCCACGGTGGGCACGTCCGGCAGGCGCGGAGAGCGCTGCGGCGAGGACACGGCAAGCGCGCGCAGCTTGCCGGTGGAGATCAGCGGGTAGGTGGCGGCGACGGTGCCGAACATGAAGTCGACCTGCCCGCCCATCACATCGGCGATGGCGGGGCCGCCGCTCTTGTAGGGCACGTGCACCATGTCGAGCCCGAGCTTCTGGCGGAACAGCTCGGAGGCGAGGCGCTGCACCGTGCCGCTGCCGCCCGAGGCGAAGTTGAGCTTGCCCGGCTCGGCCTTGGCCCTGGCGACCAGGTCGGCCACTGTCTTGTAGGGCGAGTCGGCCTTGACGATCAGCGCGTTGGGCGCGAGCAGCACCAGCGACAGCGGCTGCAGCGCGTCCTTCGCGTAGGGCATGCGCGGGAACAGGTGCGGATTGATCGAGTACGGCGTTGCGTCGTAGAGCACGGTGTAGCCATCGGGCGACGCCTTGGCGACGTAGGCGGCGCCGATGGTGCCGCTCGCGCCGGCGCGGTTGTCCACGATCACGGTGCCGCCGAGCTTGGCGGCGAGCCGCGCGCCGATCACCCGGGCGACGGAATCCGCCGCGCCGCCGGGGGCGTAGGGCACGACGATGGTGATCGGGCGGTCGGGGAAGGCGGCCTGTGCCGCGAAGGCGGCGAAGGCGCAGGCCGCGGCGAGGACGGTGCGGCGGCCGAGGGCGAAGGTCGGGCGGAAGGAAGTCATGGCATGTCTCCTCGTGGTGGGATGGATGGAAGGCATGGGGAAGGCCGAGGGTCGCGGCGCGGGAGGGGATGCGCCGCGCGCGGCCTCATTCGGTCTGCAGGCCGAGGGTGCGCGCGCTCTGGGCGTAGTCCTTGACCTCGCGCTGCAACTGGGTGCCGAAGGCGGCGCCGCAGGTGCTCTGGGCATCGAGCCCCAGGCCGCGCAGCTTCTCGACCGTGGCCGGGGCACGGGCGAATTCCTGCGCCCCCTTCTCCAGCGCGGCGACGATGGCTGGCGGCGTGCCGGCCGGCGCGAGCAGGCCGTACCAGGCGTCGGCCCGGTAGCCCTTGACGCCGGCTTCCTCGAAGGTGGGCACCTGCGGCAGCAGGGGCGAACGCCGCGGCGCGGCCACCCCCAGCGCAGTCAGCTTGCCGGACTGCACCTGCGGCAGCACCGAGCCCAGGGTGGCGAAGGAGGCGTCCACCTGGCCGCCCATCAGGTCGGTCACCGCCTGCGCCGCGCCCTTGTAGGGGATGTGGTTCATCGACGTGCCGGTCAGGCGGGTGAAGTCCTCCGAGGCGAAGTGCCCCGAGCTGCCGGTGCCCGGCGTGGCGTAGGTGCGCTTGCCCGGCTCGGCCCGGACCTTCTGTAGGAAGTCGGCGAGGGTGGCCGCCTTCAGTGAGGGCCCGACCACCAGCACCGTCGGGCTCGCGGCCACGGTGCAGACCGGCGCGAAGGAGCGCACCGCGTCGAACTTGATCCGCGCGCTGTAGAGCGCCGGGATCATGGCGTGGTTGGTCGCGCCGA
Source organism: Xylophilus ampelinus (assembly GCA_036946225.1). GTDB lineage: Bacteria > Pseudomonadota > Gammaproteobacteria > Burkholderiales > Burkholderiaceae_C > JAKOND01. The sequence goes on along the minus strand of JAQIJO010000012.1, from coordinate 13,541 downwards.
AGAGCAGGGTGTAGCCGTCGGCGGGTGCGCCGGCCACCGCTTCGGCCGCCAGGATGGTGTTGGCGCCGGGCTTGTTCTCAATGATGAACGGCTGGCCCAGGGCGCGGGTGGCGTAGTCGGCGAAGGCGCGCGCGACCACGTCGGTTGGGCCGCCAGCGGAGAAGCCGACCACGATGCGCACCGGCTTGGTGGGGTAGGTCTGCGGCTGCGCCGAGACTGCTCCCGAAAAGAGAGCGGACAGCGCAAGCAGGACGGGGGCCAGGGCCGGATTTGGTAGGGGGCGCCTGCGCTGTGCGGGCGCGGTCCGGAGCTGCGGACCACGGCACGCCGTGGACCTGCCGGAGCTGGGCTGGGGGAAATCCATGAATGTCTCCTGGGGTTCCTGGGGTGGCGGGGTGGCCGGGGCCAGAGCCCGGGGGCGGCGCGCCCGGGGCCTCTGCGGGCGGTTGCGGGCGGGCGCGCCGCCGGCGCGCGGCGGAAGGGACGCGGTGGCCTCAGGCCGCGGCAGTCTGGCGCGCGAGCACGGCCAGCAGGTTCTTCGCGGCGCCGACGCCCATGTTCACGTAGGCGTCGCTGGTCACGCCGCCGATGTGCGGGCTCAGCACGATGCGCTCCTGGCCCTGGAACGGATGGCCGGCGGTCATCGGCTCGACCGCGAAGCTGTCGAGGCCGGCGCCGCGCACATGGCCCGAGCGCACCGCGTCGAGCAGCGCCGCCTCGTCGATCAGGCCGCCGCGCGCGGTGTTGACCACGATCACGCCGGGCTTGCACTTGGCCAGCGTCTCGGCGTTGAGCAGGCCGCGGTTCTCGTCGGTCAGCGGGCAGTGCAGCGAGATCGCGTCGGATTCGCGCCAGATCGTCTCCAGGTCCGCGGATTCGATGTAGCTTGGCAGGTCCTTGGCGTAGGGATCGAAGCCCAGCACCCGCATGCCCATCGCGTCGGCCATCTTCGCGAAGCGCTGGCCGATCGCGCCCAGGCCCAGCAGGCCGACGGTGCGGCCGCCGAGCTCCAGGCTCTTGTGCGTGGCCTTGTCCCAATGGCCGGCGTGCATGCGCGCGTCGAGCGGCACCACCGACTTGGCGCAGGCCAGCAGCAGCGCGAGCGCCTGCTCGGCCACCGCCGCGGCGTTGGCGCCGACGGCGGCCACCACCTCGATGCCGCGCGCCTTCGCGGCGACCTTGTCGATGGTGTCGGTGCCGCTGCCGTGCTTGGAGATCACCTTGAGCGCGGGCGCGGCGTCCATCACCGCCGGGCCGACCTTGCCGTAGCGCACGATGATCGCGACCGGGTCGTGCGCCTTGCACAGCGCCACCAGGTCGGACTCCGTCGGGGCCTTGCCGGCGTAGACGATCTCGAAGTCCTGCAGCAGGGCGAGGGCCTGGGGCGCCAGGTCGGCGCCGGTGACGAGGATGCTGCGGCGGCTCACAGCGATTCCCCTTCCTTCAGCACGCCGGCGGCGCGCAGGGCGGCGGGCAGCCAGGCCGAGGCGGTGTCGCCGCGGGCGATGGCCTCGAGCCGCTTGGCCTCGTCGGCCACCTTCTTGTCGGCCAGGGCCAGCATGGCCGGCGCCTTGGCGCGCTCGATCACCACCACGCCGTCGGCGTCACCGACGACCAGGTCGCCCGGGTTCACCACCGTGCCGCCGGCGGAGATCGGGTGGTTGATGCGTCCGGGCACGAACTTCGTCGGGCCGGCGGGATTGAAGCCGGCGCTGAAGACCGGGAAGCCCAGGTCCAGCAGCTCCAGGCGGTCGCGGATCGCGCCGTCGACGATCACGCCGCCCAGGTTCAGCTTCTTGCAGGCGCTCATCATCAGCGTGCCCATCAGGGCGGCGGTCTGGTCGCCCTTGCCGTCGATCACCAGCACGTCGCCGGGTCGGGCCAGCGCGATGGCGGCGTGGATCATCAGGTTGTCGCCGGGGCGGACCTCGACGGTGAGGGCCGGGCCGGCGACGACCATCTTGGCGTCGACCGGCGCGACGCGGGCGTGCATGGTGCCGCGGCGGCCGGCCACGTCGGCCAGGATGGCGGCCTGGAAGGTCTTGGCCTTGGCGACGACCTCGGGGGCGACGCGCTCGAATTCGCGGACGATTTCTGGGAGTTGGCTCATGGTGTCGTGTCTCTGGGACGGTGGGTGGAGGAAAGGGAGGGGAAACGGGGGGCCGGCGGGGGCGCGGGGAACGTGCGGGCGGGGGCGTGCGGTCGGCAGCGTGTCCGCGCCGCTCACTCGGCCTTGATGTTGCCGTCGCGGATGACCTTCGCCCACTTGGCGGAGTCGGCCTTCTGCAGGTCGCCCAGCTGCTGCGGCGTGCCGGGCGTCAGCGTCACGCCGAGCTTCCCGGCGAGGGCGGCGACGGCCGGGTCCCGGAGCGCCGCGTTGATTTCGCGGTTGAGCCGCTGCACGACCGGCGCCGGCGTGCCGGCGGGCGCGAAGACCGCCTGCCACTGCTCGACGACGAAGTTCTTCAGGCCGGCCTCGCCCATGGTGGGCACCTCGGGCAGGACCGGGAGGCGGGCGGCGGAGGTCACCGCCAGCGCGCGCAGCTTGCCGGACTGGACGTGCGGCAGCGCCGCGGCGGCCGGCGCGAACATGAAGTTCACCTGCTCGCCCAGCGTGTCCTGCAGGGCCGGGGTGTCGCCCTTGTAGGGCACGTGGACGAACTGCGCGCCGGTCTGCTGCCTGAGCAGCTCGCCCTGCATCTGCAGGATGGTGCCGTTGCCGCCGGAGGCGAAGGCGAGCTTGCCGGGCTGGGCCTTGGCCGCGGCCACCAGGTCGGCCACGCTGCGGTAGGGCTGGTTCGCGCCCACCACCAGGATGTGCGGGATGGTGCCGATGGCGGCGACCGGCGCGAAGCCGGCGATCGGGTCGTAGGGCAGCTTGCCCATCAGGTGCGGCGCGATGGCCTGCGGGCCGATGGAGGTGCCCAGCAGGGTATAGCCGTCCGGCGCGGCCTTGGCGACGTAGGCGGCGCCGATGGTGCCGGTGGCGCCGGCCTTGTTCTCGACGATCACGGTGGTGCCGAGCGAGGCGCCGAGGCGCTGCGCCACGTTGCGGCCCAGCACGTCGGTGCTGCCGCCGGGCGGGTAGGGCACCACCCAGGTGATCAGCTTGCCGGCGGGCCAGTCGGCCTGTGCGTGCGCCGCGGGCAGGGCGGCGGCCGCGAGGGCGGCGGCGCCGAGCGCGAGCAGGCCGCGGCGGCGCAGGGGCGTGGTTCGGTGGGTGGGATGCATGGTTCTTGTCTCCGATGTGGGCGTGGTCAGGCCTCGAAGCCGTACAGCGCACGGGGGTTGTCCGCCAGCACCCGCCGCAGCGTCGCGGCGTCGCCGGTCCAGTCGGCCAGGCGGTCGAGCTGGCGGGCGTCGTCGGGCATCGGCTGCGTTCCTGCCGAGGCGGTGGCGTGGGGCCAGTCGCTGCCCCAGACCACCCGCTCCGGCGCGGCGTCCAGGTAGCCGCGCGCCAGCCGGTCGAGCGCCGGGTCGTCGGTGCTGCGCAGCGGGCTCACGATGTAGCCGCCGGACAGCTTGACCCAGGCGCGGCCTTCGCCGAGCAGGCGCAGCAGCAGCGCATGGGCCGGGTGGCGGCCGGCGTCGTCCGGCGCGATGCGGCCGAAATGGTCGAACACCAGCGGCACCGGCAGGCGGCGCAGCACGTCCGCCAGCCCGGCCAGCAGGTCCGGCGCCATCAGCAGCTGCAGGTGCCAGCCGAGATCGGCGATGCGCCGGGCCAGCGGTTCGAGCTGCTCCGGGCCGCCGGTCGTGCCGAGCGACAGGTTGAGCCGCACGCCGCGCACGCCCAGCCCGTCGAGCCGGCGCAGCTCGGCGTCCGGCTCGCGCCCGTCGATCACCGCGACGCCCCGGGCGTCGGCGCCCAGCGATCGCAGGCCGTCGAGCATGCAGCGGTTGTCGCTGCCATATGTGGACGGGGTGACCAGGACCACCCGCTGCGTGCCGGTGCGCTCCCGCAGCCGGCGGTAGTCGTCGGCCGAGGCGTCGGGCGGCAGCAGGCGCGCGCCCGGCGCGGCCGGGCAGCGGGCGTCGTAGACGTGCACGTGGCAGTCGCAGGCGCCGGCCGGCGCCGCGGTGCGCGGCGGCGCGGTGCCGGCCGAGAACGGCACGGCGCCGGGCGCGCGGGCGGGCGTGGCGGCGGTGTCCATGGCGGGCGGTCGTGCGGTGCCTGGGCGGGGGGCGGGCCGGTCGGCGCGTGTCAGTCGATGGTGGCGCCCGATTCCTTGACGATCTTGCCCCAGCGCTGGGTGTCGGTCTTGAGCAGGGAGGCGAACTGCTCCGGCGTGCCGCCGAGCACGTCGCCGCCGTCGGACTTGAGCTTGGAGGCCACGGCCGGATCGCGCAAGGCCTTGTTGATCTCGGCGTTGAGGGTCTTCACGATGCCGGCGGGCGTGCCGGCCGGCGCGAGGATGCCGAACCAGGTCACCGCGTCGAAATCCTTGTAACCCGATTCCGCCAGCGTCGGCGTGTCGGGCAGCTCGCCGGAGCGCTTGGCCGAGGTCACCGCCAGCGCGCGCAGCTTCTGGTTGCGCACCTGGCCGAGCAGGGTCGGGACCGAGGACATGTACATGTCGATCTGGCCGCTGACCAGGTCCGTCATCGCCTGGGCCGCGCCCTTGTAGGGCACGTGCTGCAGTTCGATGCCGGCGGTCTTCTGCGCCATCTCGCTGGCCAGGTGGGCGACGGTGCCGTTGCCGGAGTAGCCCATGGTGATGGTGTTGGGCTTCTTCTTGGCGGCCGCGACCACGTCGGCGAAGGTCTTGTAGGGCGAGTTGACCGAGACCGCCACCACGATCGGCGAGGACGACAGCAGCACGACCGGCGCCAGGTCCTTCAGCGGGTTGTAGGGCAGCTTGGGGTAGAGCGTGGGATTGATCGCGAGGTTGCTGGTCTGGCCCAGCACCAGGGTGTAGCCGTCGGCCGGCGCCTTGGCCACCGAATCCACGCCGAGGTTGCCGCCCGCGCCGGGACGGTTGTCGATCACGATCGTCCACTTGAGCGTCTCGGTGAGCCGCTGGGCCACGGTGCGGGCGATCAGGTCGGTGCCGCCGCCGGGCGGGAAGGGCACGACCAGCCGGATCGGCTTGGCCGGGTAGTCGGCCTGGGCGAAGGCGGGGGCGCCTGCGGCGCAAGCCGCGGCCGCGAGGCCGGCGGCGATCGCCATGCGGCGGCGGACTCCATGGGGTGCATGGGAAGCGGTCATCTGCTTGTCTCCTTGTCGTGCCCGCCGCAGGGGTGCCGCGGGCGAGATGACAGACTCTAGACAGGTGTTTCAAGCAATACAATGGTGTTTCATCAAACGAAACGCGTACTGAAATGCGAAATACTTCCAGCAAGACGGCGGCCGTGTCCGTCGGCGAGCGCCGGGCGCGGGCCGCCGGGCCGTCCGTGGCGCGGCACGGGGCCGCGCCGGCCCCGGAGGATCCGGCGACGGAGCCCAGCACCGGCAGCGTGATCGCGGTGATGCGCGCGATGCAGCTGCTCGGCGCCTTCGGGCTGGGCGAGTCGCAGCTCCCGCTGGCCGAGCTGAGCCGCCGCTGCCAGCTGCACAAGACCACCGCGCTGCGCATCGCGCGCACCCTCGCGATGACCGGCTACATGGTCCCCTGCGAGGACGGCGCCTGGCGCCTGGGCCCGGCCGCCGGCTGGCTCGGCGCACGCTACCAGTCGGGCTTCGACGTGCAGAACGTGGTCGAGCCGATGCTGCGCAAGCTCTCGAAGTCGACCCGGGAGAGCGCCGCCTTCTACGTGCGCGAGGGCGACTACCGCACCTGCCTGATGCGGGTCGAGGGAGTGCAGCCGCTGCGCCACCACGCGCGCATGGGCGAGGCCCTGCCGCTGGACAAGGGCTCGCCGGGCCGGGTGATCCTGGCCTTCTCGGGCCAGCGCGGCGCGGTCTACGAGCGCATCCGCCAGCGCGGCTACTGCCTCTCGATCGGCGAGCGGGAGAAGGGCGTGTCGACGGTGTCGGCGCCGGTGTTCGGCACGCACTGGAAGCTGCTCGGCTCGGTCTGCATCTCGGGTCCGTCCTCGCGCCTCACCGAGGAGGTGCTCGAGACCCACGCCAAGGCGGTGATCGACGCGGCCAACGCGCTGTCCTACGCGCTGGCGGGCAGCGTCTCGCCGCAAACGCCGCCGGTGGTCTCGACCTGGCATCCCTGACGCCCCCGGACGGCCGCGCGGCGCGGGCGGCGGCGCGTCCCGTGCAGCGATCCGCCGGACGCCGCATACTGCCGGGCCCGCCCGGCGGCCGGCCCGTGACGGCGATCCCCGGCCCCGCTTCCCCGAACCGCTCGCGAACGACGCGCCATGATCGACCTCTACTACTGGACCACGCCCAACGGGCACAAGATCAGCATCTTCCTGGAGGAGGCCGGGCTCGGCTACCGCCTGCATCCGGTCGACATCGGCAAGGGCGAGCAGTTCGCGCCCGACTTCCTGGCCATCGCGCCCAACAACCGCATCCCGGCCATCGTGGACCGGGCGCCGGCCGACGGCGGCGCGCCGGTGCCGGTCTTCGAATCCGGCGCCATCCTGCTCTATCTGGCCGAGAAGACCGGTCGCTTCCTGCCGCAGGACCCGCGCGGCCGCACCGAGGCGCTGCAGTGGCTCTTCTGGCAAATGGGCGGGCTCGGGCCGATGGCCGGGCAGAACCACCATTTCGGCACCGCCGCGCCCGAGAGGATCCCCTACGCCATCGACCGCTACGTGAAGGAGACCGCGCGGCTCTACGGCGTGCTGGACAAGCGCCTGGCCGACCGGGAATTCGTCGCGGGCGACTACTCCATCGCCGACATCGCCTGCTATCCCTGGGTGGTGCCGCACCGCAAGCAGCAGCAGGACCTGGGCAGCTTCCCGAACCTGGAGCGCTGGTTCCGGGCGATCGAGTCGCGGCCGGCGGTGCAGCGCGCCTACGCGCTGGTCGCGCAGGTCAATCCGGCCGCCGCGCAGCCGCCGAGCGCCTGAGGCCGGGCGCCGCGCGTCCCCGGCGGACCGGCCGCGCATTGCGCGCGGGGCGGGCGCCGGCTCAGGGCTGCACGCCCAGGCCGGGCAGCCGGGCCGCGCGCGCCCGGTGGCGCATCGAGATCCGCAGCGTGGTCTCGAAGCGCCGCACGATGGCGGACCAGTCGAGCTGCAGGGCGCGCTCGCGCGCGGCCGCGCCGAGCCGGCGGCGCGCGGGCGCGTCCTGCGCCAGCGCGAGCGCCGCGTCGACGAAGGCCCGGCGGTCGCCGAAGGGCACGCGGACGCCGTTCTCGCCCGCGGCGATCACCTGCGAGGCCGCGGCGTAGTCGTAGGCCACCACCGGCAGCCCGCTGGCCATGGCTTCGATGGTGACGTTGCCGAAGGTCTCGGTCAGGCTCGGGAACAGGAACAGGTCGGCCGACGCGTAATGCGCCGCCAGGTCCGCGCCGCGGCGCTGCCCGGCCAGGATGGCGTCGGGGCAGGCGGCCCGCAGCCGCGCCTCCAGGGGCCCGCTGCCCACCAGCAGCAGCCGCGCGCCCGGGACGCGCAGCCGGACCGCCGCGAAGGATTCGAGCAGCGCGTCGAGGTTCTTTTCCGGCGCGAGCCGGCCGAAGCAGCCCACCACCAGCGTGTCCCCGTCCGCCCCCCACCGCGCGCGCAGGCCGGCGTCGCGGCGCATGGGCGAGAACTGCGCGGTGTCGACGCCGCGCGAGACCACCTCCAGGCGCTGGAAGCCGGCATCGGCCAGTTCGCGCCGCAAGGCCTCGGTCGGCACCATGGTGCAGGAGGTGCGGTTGTGGAATCCGCGCAGGTAGCCGAGGATCGGCCGGCGCAGCCATCCGATGCCGTAATGCTCGGTGTAGGCGTGGAAGTTCGTGCGGAAGTCCGAGCAGACCGGCAGCCCGAGCCGCGAGGCCACCCGCAGCGCGGACCAGCCCAGCGGGCCTTCGGTGGCGATGTGCACCACGTCGGGCCGGCGCGCGGCCCAGAGCTGCGCCAGCGCGCGGCCGGAGGGCATGCCCATGCGCAGGCCGGAATAGCGCGGGATCGGCAGCCCGGGCAGCAGCACTTCCCGCGAGCGGGGCACCGTCAGCAGCGGCCGCTCGCCGGCCTGGCGCGGCCGCAGCAGCTGCACCTCGTGGTCGAGCGCGCGCAGGCCCTCGACCATCCGGGCCACGGTCAGCGAGACGCCGTTGACCTCCGGCGGGTAGGTCTCGGTCACGCAGGCGATGCGCAGCGGCCGCCGCGCGTCGGGGGAGGGGGAGGCGGCCGTCGGGCCGGTGGCGCGGGGGCGGTGCTGCATGCGCCGATGCTGGACGCCGCGCGCGACCGTTCGATGACAGCGGCGCGTCCCGGCGGCCGGCGGCCCCGCGCCGTCATGGCGTTTTCACGCGCCCCCGCGACGATGGCCCTCCCTTTCCATCGACACCGGGGGCACCGTGAAAGACATCCTGCAAGAGCTGCGCGTCCTGCGCTGGGACGACCACCGCTTCTACCACCAGAGCCGCATCAACCAGAGCCTGCACTTCGTCAGCGCGATCGGCTTCGTGGTCGCCTACGCGCTGCTGTTCATCGACCCGCCGATGGCCGCCGTCGTCGGCTGGTGCTTCTCGATGGCGACCCGCCAGTCCGGCCATTTCTTCTTCGAGCCGCGCGGCTTCGACCGGGTCAACCAAGTCAGCGACGCCTACAAGGAGGAGGTCAAGGTGGGCTACAACATGCACCGCAAGGCAATCCTGCTGGGCATCTGGCTGCTGGTGCCGGCGGTGCCCTGGTTGTCGCCCACGGTGTTCGGCCTGGTCGCGCCGGCCGCGGACTTCCCGGCCTACCTGCGCCAGGTGGGCGCCGCCTGGCTCGCCCTGGCGGCGGCCGGCCTGCTTTTCCGGGTGCTGCAGCTCTGGATGCAGGACCGGCTGCGCACCGGGCTGGTCTGGCTCCTCAAGATCCTGACCGACCCGTTCCACGACATCGCGCTCTACCACCGGGCGCCGCTGCATCTGCTGCGCGGCGAGCTGCTGGACCCGATGCCGCATGCGCGGCACCCGTCCTGAGCGCTCAGCGGCGCTGGCGCAGCATTTCCCGCAGGATGCCGCGCCGGATGCCGCGGTCCGTGCGCGCAGGATCGTCCCACCACCAGCCGTCCTCCTGCATCCGCCGGGCCGCGGCGACGAAGCGCTCGCGCACCTCGCGCATCTCCGCCTCGCCGTAGTCCAGGCTGAAGATCAGCCGCCCGGTGCCCACCCAGCTCAGCGCCAGGCCGTGGTCCCGCAGGTAGAACTGCAGCATCCAGTTGTAGCGCGAGGGCCGGGTGTAGAGCACCGTCCAGATGGTCGACAGGTTGGCCACCCGCACCGGCACGCCGGCGGCGGCCAGCGCGCGGTTGAAGCCGTCGGCATGGGCGTTCCAGCGGGCGTCGAGCTCGTCGTAGAGCGCCCGCGTCCCGGGCCGCTCCATCCGCTGCAGGAAGGCCCGCATCGCCGCCATCACGTAGGGGTGGGCGTTGAAGGTGCCGCGGGCGAAGCAGATGTCGGCCGGGCGCTCCTCGCGGAAGCGCTTCATCAGCGCCCGGGTGCCGCAGACCACGCCCACCGGCAGCCCGCCGCCGAGCGTCTTGCCGTAGGTCACCATGTCGGCCCGCACGCCGAAGTATTCCTGCGCGCCGCCCGGCGCGAGCCGGAAGCCGACGAACACCTCGTCGAGGATCAGCACGATGCCGCGTTCGGTGCAGACCGCGCGCAGCCGGCGCAGCCAGTCGGCGTAGGCGGCGCGGTCGAAGCCGGCGCGGCGGGAGCTGTCCACCAGCGAGGAGTCGCCCGCGGCCGGCGCGTTCGGGTGCAGCGCCTGCAGCGGGTTGACCAGCACGCAGGCCACGTCGCGGCGCTCGCGCAGCACCTGCAGGGCGCGCTCGCTCATGTCCTGCAGGGTGTAGGTCTCGCGCGGCGGCAGCGGATTGCCGGGGCCGGGCTGCACGTCCTCCCACCAGCCGTGGTAGGCGCCGGCGAAGCGCACCAGGTAGCGGCGGCGGGTGTGGTAGCGCGCGAGGCGCACCGCCTGCATCACCGCCTCGGTGCCCGACATGTGGAAGGACACCTCGTCCAGGCCGGAGATCGCGCGCAGGCGCTCGACGTTGTCGAGCACGGCGGGGGTGGTAGGCGCCGAGCACCGGACCGAGCGCGCCGGCCTCCTGCGCCGCCTGCGCGATGCATTCCTTGTAGGCCTCGTGGCCCAGCAGGTTGACGCCGTAGGAGCCGGTCAGGTCGTAGAAGCGGTTGCCGTCCAGGTCCTCCACCTGCACGCCCTCGGAGGCGCGCAGGAAGCTGCCGATCGCCAGGTGCCGCTGCAGGTGGGGCGCGTACTGGAAGGGCACGCGGTATCTGCCGGTGAACCGCAGGTCCGACAGGCCCTCGCGGGCCCGGGCGGTGGCTGCGGCGGTCTCCGGCCAGCGCTGCGCGAAGTCCTCGCACAGCCGGCGGAACGCGGCGCGGCGCCGAGCCTGGACTTCGGGCGGCGCATCGTCGGAGCCGAAGAAGCGCGCCTCGTCGTAGGCGTAGCCCGGGATCAGCGACACGACGCGCTGCGCCATGCGCGAATGCCCCGCGAGCGAGCGGTGCTTGGCGCGCGAGAGCGCGAGCCGGCGCCGCGCGCGCGGCAGGCTCCAGGCCAGGGCGCCGAGCGCCGCGGCCGAGAGGGCGGTGAGGGAAGACAGTGTTTCGTTCATGGTGCGGCTCCGGTGGAACCGCGCCTGTCTACCAGCGAGGATTGACAAATCGATGAAGGCCCGCGCACTCCGACGCATCGTCCAGCAGGAGGACCTGAACTTCCTGCTCACCAACCGCGTTCCCCGCATCGCCCTGACGCGGCTGATGGGGCGCTTCAGCCGCATCGAGAGCCCCTGGCTCGCCCGGCTGTCCATCGGCGCCTGGCGGCTGTTCACCGACCTCGACCTGGACGAGGCGAAGGAGCAGCGCTTCCGCAGCCTGCACGCCTGCTTCACCCGCGAGCTGCGCGCGGGCGCCCGGCCGGTGGATCCGCGGCCGGCGGTGCTGTCCAGCCCCTGCGACGGCATCGTCGGCGCCTGCGGCCCGGTCGACGGGACCCGGCTCTTCCAGGCCAAGGGCTTCCCCTACCGCATGGACGAGCTGTTCGGCCCGTCGCAGGACGCCTCGGCCTTCGCGGGCGGCAGCTACGCCACGCTGCGGCTGACCTCGGCGATGTACCACCGCTTCCATGCGCCGCACGACGGCCGGCTGGAGCACGTGACCTACCTGAGCGGCGACACCTGGAACGTCAACCCGATCGCGCTGCGGCGGGTGGAGCGGCTCTTCTGCCACAACGAGCGCGCGGTGCTGCGGCTGCGCCTGGGGCCGGGCGGGCACCCGGTGGCCATCGTCCCGGTGGCCGCCATCCTGGTCGCCAGCCTGCGGCTGCACGCGCCCGACCTGCGGCTGCACCTGAAGTACCGCGGGCCGAACGAGGTGCCCTGCGCGGTGCCGGTCGCCAAGGGGCAGGAACTGGGCTGGTTCGAGCACGGCTCGACCATCATCGTCTTCGCCCCGCCGGGCTTCCGGCTCGCGCCCGGCGTCGCGGAGGGGCGCCGCATCCGCATGGGCGAGCCCCTGATGCTGCTGCCCGGCTGAGACGCGGCTTCCGTCACCGCCGCGTCACGGCGGGTGCCGACGATGCCCGCCATGAAAAAGATCGTCGATCTCGTCTACTTCAACGCGGGCGGCGGGCACCGCGCGGCGGCGCTCGCGCTGCAGAAGGCCATCGAGCTGCAGCGCCGGCCCTGGGAGGTGCGCCTGGTCAACCTGACCGAGGTGCTGGACCCGGGCGCGCGCCTGCGCCGGGCCACCGGGGTCGACCCGGAAGCCCTCTACAACGCGCGGCTCGCCCGCGGCTGGACCCTGGGGCTGGCGCAGGAACTCAAGCTGCTGCAGGCGGTGATACGCATGGCGCACGACACGCTGGTGCGCACGCTGCAGCAGCACTGGCTGCGCACCGAGCCGGACCTGGTGGTCTCGCTCGTGCCCAACTTCAACCGCGCGCTGTGCGAATCGCTCGCCGGCGCGCTGCCCGGCGTGCCCTGCGCCACGGTGATGACCGACATGGCCGACCTGCCGCCGCACTTCTGGATCGAGCCCGGCCAGCGCCAGCACCTGGTCTGCGGCACCGAGCGCGCTCTGGCGCAGGCGCGCGCCGCGGGCTTGCGCGACGCCGACCTGTCGCTGACCAGCGGCATGGTGCTGCACCCCTCCTTCCATGCGCCGATCCGGGTGGAGCGCGCGCGCGAGCTGCTGGCGCTGGGGCTGGACCCGGCGCGCCCGACCGGGCTGGTGCTGTTCGGCGGGCAGGGGTCGATGCAGATCCCGCGCATCGCCCGGCTGCTCGACGGCCACCAGCTGATCCTGCTGTGCGGCCACCATGCGGCGCTGGCCGCATCGCTGCGCCGGATGCGCCGCGCTGCGCCCCACGCGGCGCTGGGCTTCACCCACGAGGTGAGCCGCTACATGGCGCTGGCGGACTGGTTCGTCGGCAAGCCCGGGCCGGGCAGCCTGAGCGAGGCGGTCCAGCGCGGCCTGCCGGTGATCACCTTCTCCAACGCCTGGACCATGCCCCAGGAGCGCTACAACGCCCGGTGGGTGGAGGAGCGGGGCGTGGGGATCGTGGTGCGCTCGCTCAAGAAGCTGCCGGCGGCGGCCGAGGCGATGCTTTCAGACCTTGCCGGCTACCAGGCCCGCGTCCGCCAGGTCGACAACCGGGCGGTCTTCGAAGTGCCCGACATCCTCGCCGACCTGCTGGTGCGGGCGGCGCTGGCCTCCGGCATGCCGCGCGGCATCCTGCAGCCCGCCTGAGCGCGCGGCCGGCGCGGGCTGCGCCGGCGCCGCCGGCCCCGCCGCCTCGGGCTCCGCGCCGGACGCGCGCCGGCGTCGGCCGCGGACCTGGTGCTGCACCGCCGCGCTGCGGTCGACGATCTCCAGCCGGCCGTCCGCGTGCTCGACCAGCGCGGTCAGGCTCTCCACCCAGTCGCCGTCGTTGCAGTACAGGATGCCGTCGATCTCGCGGATCTCGGCATGGTGGATGTGGCCGCAGACCACGCCGTGCATGCCGCGCCGGTGCGCCTCCCGCGCCACCGCGGCCTCGAAGTCGGTCACGTAGCTCACCGCCCGCTTGACCTTCAGCTTGAGGTAGCGCGACAGGCTCCAGTACGGCAGGCCCCATGCGCGCCCGGGCGCGGTTGAACCAGCGGTTGAGCATGAGGACGAGCTCGTAGCTCACGTCGCCGGTGTAGGCCAGCCACTTCGCGCACTGGATGACGCCGTCGAACAGGTCGCCGTGGATCACCCAGAGCCGCCGGCCGTCGGCGGTCAGGTGGACGCATTCCTCCAGCACCTCGACGCCGCCGAAGTCGTGGGCCACGTAGCGCCGCGCGAACTCGTCGTGGTTGCCGGGCACGAAGACCACCCGCGTGCCCTTGCGCGCCTTGCGCAGGATCTTCTGCACCACGTCGTTGTGGGCCTGCGGCCAGTACCAGGAGCGCCGCAGCTGCCAGCCGTCGATGATGTCGCCGACCA
>JAQIJO010000011.1:0-152848 GCA_036946225.1 Xylophilus ampelinus | reverse complement strand
TTGAGGACCGCTTCAGACTGATGATGGAAATTCCCCCTGCCTCAGACTCGATCCCTCGTCTTTGTCCTACAAAGGCGCGGTTGCCCGCATGGACACTCAACGCGGTTCACCACTGCAAGACCATGTCCGCCTCATTGATCCGCACGATTTATGTGAGTTGTTCCAGCATGCCGCCGTCATGGATGCCGCGGATGCTTGAGCGATCCAAGCTACGGAACGCTGCATGCGACATCACTAGTGGATTGCTGGCAACCCCGCAATATTTCTGCCAAGTGGTGGAAGGACCGAATCCGGTCGTGCGCGAGCTCATTGATCGCATCCGCGGTGATGCACATCATCATTCGATGAAGGTCGTATTTCAGGAAGCTGTGGTGGATCGGACTTTCAGCGGATTGCCGATGGCTTTTGCAGAGATGCCGCAGCTCGAGCCGATCGTGGCGCCGCTCTTCAGCATCGATGACGCGGGGCGGGCCAGGATGCTGGGTGCGATGCTGCGGCAAGCGTTGAGTCGCCAGACTTTAGTCAGCTGAAAGCGTTTGGTCAGGGCTTTCGCAGATACTCGGCGGATGCCCACTTCTAGCGAAAAGCCTCCGGTCACCGGCTCTCCAAAGCCCGAGGTCAGCTCCACTGATTCCAAGCCTGGTGCGATCGCCGGACACCGTAACGACATTTTCTTCGCGGCCATCGAGACGACCCGCATGCCGATGATCGTGACTGATCCGCACCAGCCGGACAACCCGATCATCTTTGCCAATCGGGCATTCCTCTCGATGACCGGCTACGCGCCGGAGGAAATCACGGGGGTCAACTGTCGGTTTCTGCAGGGTCCCGGCACGGACCGCAACACGGTCGCCGGCATCCGTGAGGCCATCGAGCAACGCCGCGAGCACTCCACCGAGATCCTCAATTACCGCAAGGACGGCTCGACCTTCTGGAACGCGCTTTTCCTCTCGCCGGTCTTCAACGAAAAGAAGGAACTCGTCTACTACTTCGCATCGCAGCTCGACGTGAGCCGGCGGCGTGATGCGGAAGAAGCCTTGGCGCAATCCCAGAAGATGGAAGCACTCGGGCAGCTGACGGGCGGCATCTCGCACGACTTCAACAATCTGCTGCAGGTCATCGCGGGGCAGCTCGACTTGCTCAACTTCAAACTGCGCGTGGAAGAGATCGACCGCGAGAAGTGCCTGCGCAACGTCGACAATGCGCGCCAATCGGTCACGCGCGCTGCCTCGCTCACGCAGCAGCTCCTCGCCTTCTCGCGCAAGCAACGGCTCGAAGGCCGGCCCATCAACCTCAACGCCACGGCCAACGGCATTGTCGATATCGTCGAGCAGGCCTTCGGCAACCAAGGCGGCGGCAGCATCGACGTCCAACTGAAGCTCGAGCCGGACCTGCACAACTGCCAGCTCGATCCGAGCCAGCTTGAGGTCGCACTCCTCAACGTGTTGCTGAACGCCCGCGATGCGATGCCACAGGGCGGCAAGGTCACCATCAAGACCGCCAACGTCTCGGTCGATCATGCCGACAGCGTCTCTTTCGGCGGGCTGCCCGAAGGCGACTACGTCTCCATCTCGGTCACGGATTCCGGCACCGGCATCCCGAAGGAGATCATCCAGCGGGTGATGGACCCCTTCTTCACGACGAAGGAAGAGGGCAAGGGCACCGGACTCGGCCTGTCGATGGTCTACGGCTTCGCGAAGCAGTCCGGCGGCACCGCACAGATCTATTCGGAGCTAGGGCTCGGCACGACTGTGCGGCTGTTCTTCCCGGCCACGCAGACCGAGGTGCGACCGGCGCGAGGCACCAGTGCGATGCGGACGACGGTGCGCGGCGGCAGCGAGCGGATCCTGGTTGTTGACGACCGGCCGGAAGTGGCGAAGACGGCGGAGGATCTATTGACGAGCCTCGGTTACCACGTGACCGTCGCGTTGGGCGCCAACGAATCGCTTGGGCTGGTTGACTCACTGGCTGATGACGAGAAGCCGCAGCTCCTCTTTACCGACATCATCATGCCGGGAGGCATGAACGGTATCTCGCTGGCGCGAGCGATGCGGGAGCGCGTGCCTGGCATCCGCATCCTGCTGACGACGGGGTACGCCGGCGACATGTCCGCGCCGAACGTGGATGTGGGATCCGAGTTCGATCTGATCTACAAGCCCTACCGTCTCGAGGACATGGCGCGAAAGATCCGGGCCGTGCTTGGTGGGGCGACCGGCTCGAATTTGCAGCCAGGTTGATAGACAAAAACGGGCTGCCGGCGCGCGTCTTCGGCGCCGTGCGTACTCGCGGAGGAGGGCTGGTTTGAAAGTCTGCTTCTGGCCGACTGTAGCCGCTGCGTAGAAGGGTGCGAAGGACTCGATGCAATCAATCGGCTCGATGTGGTGACGGCGTCCAGCGGTCAAAACCCATAACGAAACCTTAAGGTATCGACGCGATCATCCAGCGCCTTGACAAGCGACGGCTGCACGAATGCTCTACTGCCCAGCTCCCGAAGCCCTGTGCATGATGAAGATCCATCGGGTGCAGCAGCTCAATCAAGAGCTCTTCGCTCGGATGGCGGCAGGATTCGAGCCGACCGAGGCGGTTCTGACGGTGGCGCTCTGGCTGTCGAGAAACGGCGTCTGGCTCGCGCTGATCGGAATCGTCTGGGCAGCCTGGCGATTCCAGGGCCAGCGACGCTTCCTGCTCTCGGTCGTATTGCTCTGCGGTGTTGCGACCATCGTGTCCCATGGGATCGCGAACATGGCCAATAGTCCGCGGCCCTTCATGCTGGGACTGAGCCCGCATTATTTGGCGCATTCCGCACGCGCCGGATTCCCGAGCGCGCATTCGGCAGCGATGTGGTGCCTCGCTTTCGCCTGCTTCCAGCAGAATGACTTGCGCACACTGGGGTGGTGGCTCTGCGTGTGCGCCGCGACGACCACCTGGGCGCGGGTGTACAGCGGTGCGCATTTCCCGCTCGACATCGCAGCCGGCATGCTCTTGGCCGCATTCCTTGCCCTGTGCTTCAAGCTGGCGCGGTGGACCGCCCAGACCCTCGGGTCCTCGGCTCGAGCCTTTTTACACCCCGGGTGCGCAACCGAAGCCTCAGTGCGACAGCACCCGCAGCAGCGGCCCGAGCGGTCATAGCCCATGGTCTGAGGACTGCGGGGCAGGCAGTCCGACAGCCGCCGCATGGCCTTTGCGACACCACCGCTCGTTCGCCCGGTAACCGACGCAGCCATTCCAGCAGCTTGATATCGAAGCCGCTCAACGAGCGGGATGTGAGCCACGTTTGGACGGATTGGGCCGAGACATGGCCCGCGTGATCCTGGCAAAGCCGCATGACGCTGGTCGACGCACAGGGACTTAAGTGACTCTTAAGACAGGCTCACGATCCTCGCCTGCATGCATGCCTCACCACGCACGTCGCCCTCGCTCGCCGCCATCACGATCACTCTGCTCGCACTCTGTGTGTGCTGGGACTTGACTGGATGGGACCTCCGCCTGGCTGAGCAGTTCGGTGGTCCCGCCGGATTTCCGCTGCGCGACAACTGGTGGCTGAGCGAGGTCCTGCATTCGGGCATGCGCAACTTTGCCTGGGCAATCACGTGTCTGCTTTGCGGGTTGGTCATTTGGCCGGTCGGCACATTGCGCCGCGTGCCTTTCAATCGCCGCTTCCAGCTGGCGATCGGGGGTGTGATCGCATCCGCTGCGGTGGCGATCATCAAGAGCGGCAGCCACACCAGCTGCCCCTACGACCTCTCGGCCTTCGGAGGCCTCGCACAGTACCGCTCGCACTGGCTCGGCTGGACATCCTCCGATGGCGGCGGAGGACGCTGTTTCCCCGCCGGCCATGCGAGCGTCGGCTTCGCCTTCGTCACGGGTTGGTTCGCTTTGCGGCGCGACCTGCCGGCGATGGCGCGTGCCTGGCTGGCGTTGGCGGTGGTGGCGGGCTTCGGACTCGGGTTCGTCCAGCAGATCCGCGGGGCGCATTTCATGAGCCATACCTTGTGGACGGGGTGGGTGTGCTGGACGGTCGGTTGGGTGATCGACCTAGTCGCAAATCGCGTCGGTGCCCCTCAGCGGGAGGTGGTGCTGTGAAAGCCCGCGCTCTGAATCCGATCACCGGGATTGCGCCGATCTCACCGGTGTGGCTGGTCCTGGCCGTGTCTGCCTTCATGACGTTCGTCGGCAACGGCGCGCTCTGGCATCGACTGGTCGAGCTCGACTTGATCGACGGCCTGAACGGCAAGCTGTTCGCGGCAGCGATCTGGCTAACCCTCGGGGCCGCGCTGGCCGCGCTGCTCGGGCTTTTCGCATGGCGACCCACGCTCAAGCCCGCGATCATCGTTCTGCTGTTCAGCACCGTGGTCGCGCGGCACTTCATGAACAGCTACAACGTGCTGATCACGCCGGCCATGCTGACCAACGCGCTCCAGACCGACCGCCAGGAGGCGTCCGCTCTGTTCAGCGCATCCTTGCTGGCGAGCCTGGTCTTCCTCGCGGCACTTCCGGCATGGCTGGTCTGGCGGCTGCCGGTGGCCTACGGGAGTGTCCGACGCCAGCTTTGGCGCAATCCTGCGCTCACTCTCGGTTCGCTCGCGATCGCGGTAGCGGCGGTGCTAGTCACGTTCCAGCCGCTCGCATCGGCCAACCGCAACTACAAGGACCTGCGCTTCCTGGTCAATCCGCTGGCCAGCGTGACGGCGATCGTCCGACTCGCCGCCAAGCCGTTCGAGCGCAAGGCCGGCCCGCTGCTGGTGCTGGGAGACGATGCGCACCTTGCGCCGCAACAGGTGGGCAACGCATCACGTCCGCGCCTGCTCCTGCTGGTGCTGGGCGAGACCGCCCGGAGCGACCGCTTCGCCATCAACGGCTACGGCCGTCCGACGACGCCGGAACTCGAACGCGAGGGAGTCATCAGTTTCCGCAATGCCTGGTCCTGCGGGACCAGCACCGCCGAGTCGCTGCCGTGCATGTTCTCCCACTTGCCGCGCGAGCAATACCTGCAGCGCACCGGCGACTACGAGAACCTGCTCGACGTGCTGCAGCGGGCGGGCCTCGCGGTGCTGTGGCTGGACAATCAATCGGGCTGCAAGGGCGTGTGCGCGCGGGTGCCGAACGCCGCGACGGCGAAGACTTCGCCCACCGGCCTGTGCACGGGCGAAGAATGCCTCGACGGCGTCATGCTCGAGCAACTCGATGCGCGCCTCAAGGCCCTCGACCCGGCCAAGCGCGAGCGCGGGGTGGTGGTGGTGATGCACCAGATGGGCAGCCACGGCCCGGCGTATTCCCAGCGTTCGCCAGCCTCCGCTAAGAAGTTCCTCCCGGAGTGCACCAGCAATTCGCTGCAGGACTGCGATCCCGAGTCGCTGCGCAACGCCTACGACAACTCGATCGCCTACACCGATCGGTTCCTCGGCCAGGCCATCGAGTGGCTGAAACGCAATCCGACGAACACCGACAACGCTTTGCTCTACGTGTCCGACCACGGCGAGTCGCTGGGCGAAGGCAACCTCTACCTGCATGGCATGCCCTACGCCCTCGCGCCCGACGTGCAGAAGCACGTGCCCTGGGTGACCTGGCTGTCGGCGGACTTCGCGCGCGTCGACAAGCTGTCCGAAGCCTGTTTGCGCGGGCGCGGCGATGCGCGGGTGTCGCACGATGAGTATTTCCACTCGGTGCTGGGGTTGATGGGCGTGTCGACTCGGGCCTACCAGCCGGCGCTCGACGCCTACCTGCCCTGTCGGGACCGAACGACGCTCGTGCAAAACTAGCGTTGGGCCACTGGTGGGAATTTTTACGATTCAGAGGTCGCCGACAGCGCATCGGAAACAGCGCTCACAGACTGACGCGATTGCATGCGAAACAACCCCGCTTTCGAATTCTGGATCCACGCGACTGCGCCTGGTTCGGCGTCTACCCGTGCGGGCCCTGATCGTCGCTTCACTTATTCCGGCACTTGGATTGATGGCATGCCTTGCGGGCAGCATGGTGATATAGGCGAGCGACTGGAAGCATCGTTCATCGCAACGGTCATTGCCTTCATGCTGGAAGCGGACGTCGTAGAAGTCACGCTGCGCCAGGTCGTCAACGCTGGACTCGCCGAAGTACCCTATTTAGAAGGACAAGTCATCCTGCTGGACAACGCCGGCACTGTCATGAAGGCTGCGATTCGTGAGGAGATCCGTTGCAGATTCGAGTCCGCGAGATCGTACGCCGTCTTCGAGGAAGGATTCTCTGTGCGCGTGGGGGTCCCCAGCCCGTGTCCCGCGGCGCGCATGCTTGCGAACGAGCTGGGTTTCATAGTGACTGAGGAAATCAGTCCAGAGCGAGGATGAGGTGAATGGCGTGAGCGTCCAGCCGGCCCATCTTGCGGCAGGCGAGCGTCTGCTTCAGGCGGGCTGCCACCGATGCGGCAGCAAGTCTTCGATCCGGCTGTTGAGCTGCGTCGGCAGCCGCTGCAGAACATCGCGCAGGTAGGCCCAGGGCTTGAGGCCGCACATGCGCGCCGACTGCACCAGGCTCATCACCACCGCCGCGCGTTGTCCCGCCAATTCGCTGCCCACGAACATCCACGCCTTGCGCCCCATCGCCCAGGGCTTTATCTGGCGCTCCAGGTGGTTGTTGTCGATGGGCACCGCCCCGTCATCGAGGTGGTGTGTCAGCGCTGTCCAGTGCTTGAGCGTGTAGTCGATGGCCGCTGCCGTCGAGCCTCCGTCGGCTACACACCGGCGCTCGAGTTGCAGCCAAACGCCAAGCTGCTCCCAGAGCGGTCGGGCCAGTGCCTGCCGCCCATTCCGCCGCGCTTCATCGCTCAGGCCGGCGAGTTCACGTTCGACCGCGTAGATGCCGGCGAAGCGCTGTATCGCCTCCTCTCCCACGGCGCTGGTGCCGGCCTTGGCGAGTTCGTCGAACTTCCGCCGGGCGTGCGCCACGCAGGCGGCCGCCTTGCGGCCTGGGTGCAGCCGCTCGTCGAGCACCAGGTCGTAGGCGCTGTAGCGATCAGTCAGCAACGTGCCTTGCCAGGCGGGCAGGCCGGCACGCTCGTCCCCGGCCAGGAAGGCATGTGGGTACTGCGCCCCGCGTCCACGGGCGAACTCGTAGACCACGCCCGGCGTGGGATCGTGGTGGCTGCGGGCATAGGCCCACACATACGCCTTGCGGGTCTTGCCGGCGCCGGGATCCAGGAGCGCCACCGGCGTCTCGTCGGCGTGCAGCACCCGGCTGCCGAGCACGAAGCGCTTGTGCGCGTCGTACAGCGGCTCCAGGGCCGCACCGGCCTGGCCGGCCCAACTGGCGAGCGTGGAGCGCGGCGTATGCACGCCGGCCCTCGCGTTGATCGCCTCCTGCCGGTAGTACGGCAGGTGGTCGGCGAAGCGGCTGATGAGCGTATGGGCCAGCAACCCGCTGGCGGGCAGGCCTGCGTCGATGATCTCGGCGACGGCAGGCTGCTGCTTCAAGGTCTGGCAGCATCGGCAGGCCCACTTGCCATAGATGTGACGATGCACGATGAACTCCGCCGGGATGATGTCGAGCCGCTCGCTGACGTCTTCGCCAATGCGCACCATGGCGCGGCCGCAGCCCTCGTGCGGGCAGGTGGTGTCTGCGGGCTCGTGGCGGTGCTCGACGCGACGCAGGTGCTCGGGTAGCGCCTGGCGCCGCGGCCGGCGCGCTGGGGGCTTCGGGGATGCGGCCCGGCCGGCTTGCTCGGCCTGCGCGCGCAGTGCATCGAGTTGGGCTTGCAGGCCCGCTTCATCCTCGGCCAAGGTCTCCTCGAACAGGCGCCGCTGATCGGCGTTCATGGCCTCGGTCCTGGCGCCGAACTTCCAGCGCTTGAGGCGAGCGAGCTCGAACTGCACCTTCTCCAGCCTGGCCTCGCGCAGCGCGATCTCGCGGTCCTTGCGTTCGATCTCTTGCGCTTTGCGCTCTATCTCCCCATCCTTGTGCTGCAACTCGCTCGCTTGCCGCTCGATGTGCTGGAGCATCTGCCGGGCCAGTGCCGCGACGGCGTCCGGCGACAGACCTTGCAGGTCATGGGCCTTGAAGTCGCGCAGGTCGAGCATGCGCAGCATCGTGCCAGGCACGGACGGGCAGCACCATCGGCACAACTGCCGTTGTCAGCGCACGGCCGTCATGCCCGGCAGATGCGTTGCAGCTCTGACAGACGCTGCCAGGGCAGGCCGAGCACCAGGGCGTCGAACTGGGCGCGCCCGAGTTCCAGCGCGGCAGGTCCATCCGAGGCGACGATGGCCCAGGTGAAGTGGCCTGCGTTGAGGCGACGCGCTGCGCACCACACGCCGAAGCCGTCGTGCACGAGCAGTTTGATGCGGGTGCCGCGGGCGTTGGCGAAGAGGTAGCCGTGGTGGGCTTGAGCAGCACCGAAGACCTGCACCACGCGTGCGAGCAGCCGGTCGGCGCCGGCACGCATGTCGACAGGCTCGACGGCGAGCCACATGGCGTCGATGCGGATCACCGCAGCAGCTCACGTATCCACGCGGCGCATTCGCTGGCGGCGCTGGTCGGCCAGGTGACGGTGATCTTCGTGGCGCCACGCTGCAGCTCGATGCGGATGTCGGCGACCGGCACTGCCGCGGCTGGTGGCGGAAGGCTCACCGGGACGAACAGCGGCTTGGACTCCGGTGCCTGAACATCGTGGACCGCGGCTTTGGCCAGGGCGCCGCCTGGCGGCCTCAGTTCGGCCTCGCGGACCCAGCGGCGCAGCAGGTTGGCGTTGATACCGTGGGCCATCGCCACGGCAGCCATCGACATGCCGGGTTGCATGCAACTGGCCACGGCATCGGCTTTGAATTCATCACTGTGCAAGCGACGCCGCCGGCGTGCGCTGGATTGTTGATTGGAGATAGTGTTCACGTGTCCACCAAGAGTTGATGGATACGAGCCTCCTATGCCGCCGGGCAGTATTCAAGATGGGGCGACTGGACGCTCACTGAATGGCCGCTTCTGGCCGAAACCGGCTGTCCAAGAAGGTAGCCTGAAGGATAGCTTCCGCTGCTCTGATGTCTTTGGCGATCATGTAGCGACGGTAGCAAGGCGTGGATCGAGCTGGCTTGTCTTCAACAGCTCAATTTTTCTTCGCTGACTCAGCGTGCGCTTCTAACCGCGCTGCCGGATACTGGTGCATGAAGTCCTGCGTTCTCTCCACCGGCGCCCGCAGCCAGTCGTCATAGGCCCCGGTGGGCAGGATCACCACCATGCGTTTCTCGTCGCCCGGCTTGTGGAAGTCGCGCATGAGCGCATGGTCGTCCGCGTTGACGGTCAGCATGGTGTAGCTGTGGATGGTCTCGCCTTGTCCGTTCTTCCAGGTGGACCACAGCCCGGCGATGCCCATGGGCTCGCCGTCCTTGCGCTGGATGCGGGTGGGCACAGCCTTGCCACTGCGCCAGTCGGGCTCGTAGATCCAGGCGGCCGGGATAATGCAGTGGCGGGCCTGCTTCCAGGCGTCGCGGAAGCTCGGCTTCTCGTGGGCGGTCTCTGAGCGGGCGTTGTAGGTGCGGCGCGCGAGCGTCTCGTCCTTGGCCCAGTGGGGCAGCAGACCGAAGACCCCCGGCAGGGCCTCGCGTTCCGGCACCGCCTCGTCGCCGGCATCGGCCTCGGCCGGGCGCCGGATGAAGAGGCCTTCGTAGCCGGGCCAGAGGTCTTCCTTGCCCAGCCGATCGGGCAGCGCGATCTTGAAGTGGCGCTGGAGTCGCTCGTGATCGCGGACGGCTTCGTAGTGGGAGCACATGGCCCATGATGGCCTGATTCGCGGATGGGGTCTGTTGCTGCTGGTTCGCGCTTCCCAGTCAGCGATGCGCCATCGGAATCGCGTGCTCGTGTTGTCTTTCACCGTCACTTCTCACTCCTCCTCGCCCCTGCCCTTTCCGTTGGATTTTTCCGTCGCTGCGCCACGCGCATCGCACAAGACCCTTAGGACTGTACGAATTCCCAGTACATTATCCACTGTACAAACAAACAGCCCACGACTCTGCTATGCGCTACTCGGTCCACCTGCGAGATTCCGGTTTCGATGACGCCGCCCGCACCGCCGCCGAGGAGCGCTATCGGATCAAGCTGCATCGGCTGCTGGGCTCCGAGCGGGAGGTGGTGGAGACGTACCAGCAGTGGAATGCGCTGGTGGAGCGGGACCAGGATGCGAGCCATGCCGACCGAGACTTCGTCCGCTTCTGGGAATCCGTGGCCGAGGTGTGCCGCAGTTCCGGGCTGAAGGGCTGCGCAGTGCCCGAGGACTTCGGCGGCTTCTTCGAGATCCGCGTCCTGCGCTGATGGCGGGAGGAGCTGGAATGTCCTCGACCGATGAGACCCTGGCGCAGCCGTCCGCTGGCCTGGAACTGGTGGTGCTGGCCGATCTGCCTCCGGCGCTCGTCCAACCTCTGACGGCCACACCGCTCTGGGTCCGCAGGATCGATGGTGCCATCAAGGCGGGCTTCCCCTCCCCGGCCGATGACTTCGACACGGTCGAGATCGATCTCATCCGCGAGCTGGTCACCCATCCGCAGGCAACCTTCTTCGTACGCGCATCGGGTCTCAGCATGGTCCAGGCGGGCATCAACGATGGCGACATGCTGCTGGTCAACCGGGCCCTGCCGGCCGCACCGGGCCACATCGTGGTCGCGATGGTGGACAACGAGTTCACGGTCAAGTATTTGCGCCAACGTGCCGGGCGGTTCTATCTGGAGGCGGCGAACCCGACCTTTCCGCCGATCCATCCCCGGGACGGACAGACGCTGCGGGTCTTCGGCATCGTGACCTGCGCGATCACGAAGTTCGTCAAGCGCTAGGGTCCAGATCTTTCGAGGCTCGGGGCCGTGTACTGCCTGCTCGACGCGAACAATTTTTATGTGTCCGCGGAGCGGATCTTCCGGCCTGCGCTCGAAGGGGTGCCGGTGATCGTGCTGTCCAACAACGACGGCTGTGCGATCAGCCGGTCTGAGGAAGCCAAGGCGCTCGGCGTCACGATGGGCATGCCCTACTTCCAGATTCGGCAGCAACTGCCGGGTGCGTCGATCGTGGCGCTCTCGGCGAACTACGGGCTCTACGGGGCGATCAGCACCCGGCTGATGAGCCTGGCCGCGGGGCTGGGTCCGAGCCAGGAGATCTACAGCATCGATGAGACATTCATCGGGCTGCAGGGGCTGCGGGGCTGTCTCGCCACTCGGGCCCGGGCGGTGCGTGAGCGCATCCTGCAGTGGGTGGGGCTGCCTTGTGGAGTCGGGATCGGGCCGACCAAGACATTGGCCAAGCTCGCCAACTATGTGGCCAAGGCGGCGGAGCGCAAGCCGGGAAGCTATCCGAAGGAGTTCGCCCAGGTCTTCCATCTCGGTGCCCTCCCCGCCTCGGACCTGGATGCGGTCTTGCAGGCCACGCCGGCGACCGAGGTCTGGGGGATCGGGCGGCGCATCGGGGCGCAGCTCGATTCGGTGGGCATCCGGACAGCGCTCGATGTGGCCTGGATGGATCCGGCCGCAGCCCGTCGCCGGTGGGGGGTGGTGTTCGAACGGACGGTGCGGGAGCTGCAAGGCTTACCCTGCCTGGAGCTCGAGGACGCACCGCCGCCGAAGCAGGAGATCGCCAGCACCCGCTCCTTCGGCCGGGTGGTGACGCAGCTGCCGGACCTGGTCGAGGCGGTGAGCGAATTCGCATCGCGGGCGGCGGAGAAGCTGCGGCGGGAAGAATCGCTCGCAGGGCAGGTCCTCGTCTTCGTGCATACCTCGCCGTTCCGGCGGGATGATCGCCAGTATTCGCGGGCGGCCCGGATCCCGCTGCGCCGGCCGACCGCCGACACTGGGGAGATCGTGACCGCGGCGGTCGCGGGGCTCGAGCGCATCTACCGGCCGAACTACAACTTCGTGAAGGCGGGGGTGCATCTGCTCGACCTGCAGTCCCAGGGCATCGAGCAGGGCGAGCTCGGACTCGACGAGGACTCCCCGGCTCGCGCCCGGCTCATGGCGGCCATGGACCGGATCAACCAGCGTTACGGGCGCGGGACGTTGCAGATCGCGAGCGCGGGGCTGGGGCGGGATCAGCGGGAGTGGACCATGCGGCAGGAGCTGCGCACGCCCTGCTACATGACGCGGTGGGATGAGGTGCCGGTGGCTCGGGCGTGAGGAGTATCGGACCTCGTTGGACAGCTGCCAACCAACTTACCAAGCTCGTCCGCTTAGAGGTCGATGATGACTACGGCCACGCATTCATGCATTTGAAGCGCTGCGAGAAAGTCGCTACGCCGTAATAGTTGAACGGGCGTCTAGCTCACGCTCTCACAGCCATGGCGCCGATCTAGTCCAAAGGACTGCTCGACTACGCCGCTATCCCGCGTCCAAGTTACTCACGAGCATCGACACCGGCATGTCCAGCGCAAAGGCCAGCCGCACGATGTTGTGCAACCCCAGATTCCGCTCCCCCCGCTCGACGCTGGAGACGTAATTGGTGTGGAGTTCGGCACGAGCCGCCACTTCTTCCTGAGTCAACAAGAGCTCCTCCCTACGGGCACGCACGGACGCTCCGAAGGTCAACTGGACCTTCTCCTTGCCAGGCAGCTTGGGACGGGACTTGCGCACCGTCGCAGTCTTGCAACGCACACACTATGAGTACACACACTATGCGTTTGGTTGTCTAATAGACGAGTGGTCTTCCGGCGTCTCGCCAGAGGCTGATTCGCTAAGAGCAGGACGCAGAGGGCGTTTCCTGTACTCGGTGTCGACCGTCCAATCGCCTCGCTTGGGATGGGTTGTGCGGACACGCCCTGACAACTGCTGGTCGACATCGCTTTGGCCAAATCTTTCGAACAGAACAACTCGCATGCCGGTAACCTTTCTTCCCCAGTCCCTCAAATCCACTTCTGGTCATGCGTTGCGCAAGATTGCGGTGGTCGGCGTTGCTACGTTGCACGCAATTCCTGCTCTCGCCGCCGACCGCATCGAACCCGGCCCGCAGGACACGCGCGACTACCTCTGCGCCGTCTCCCAGGTCAACCCGGATGGCTCCGGGTCCAACTTCTGGACCAACGCAGCCCGCGGCGGCAAGTTCGAGGCCGTTTCCCCTCGCAAGGTCCGGGTGGTATCGTCTTCGCCTGAGGCGGCTGTCAAGGAGATCTACGCGTTCTATCAAGCGACAGCGCCGCAGTACCGCGGCATCGACCGTGGCAAGTCTCCGCAGTCGTACGTGGTGGAGTCCTGCGCGGACGATCCGTCGAGCACCCGCGGGGTCAAGCTCCAGGCGCTGCCGCTCGAGCGCTACCGCTTCTTGCAGAAGGACAAGGAGTTCATCGAGCTCTTCCTCGCGATGAATAAGGACCCGGTGGCTGATGAGCAGCTGGTCAAGCTCTACGACCGCCGGGCGCAGATGCCCTTCGATGCCTTCGAAAAACGGGACCTCGTCCAGAAGCGGGTGGCGGCGATCCGGGAGAAGGTCAAGGCCACGCAGCCGGGTCCGGTCCAGGTGTCGACACGGGCGTACCTTGCGAAGGCCTACGACTTCGAAAAGAACCGCTTCGACCTCGGCGACATCACCCGGGTCGAATACAGCTACCTCAGCGGCAACGACCAGCCGGTGATGCCCCGCTTCACGGTATCCGATCCCGGCAACCTGCGGTTCTACACGCCGTCCAGCCAGGAGGAGGCCAAGCGGATCGAGCAGGCCCGGGTTTCGGGAGGGATCACGGTGCGCACCTACATCCAGCCGACCAAGGCTTGGCTCAACGAGGGACAGCCGCAGATCAACGGCGTCATCGCGGCGATCGAGCTCAGGGACAAGAAGGACGCGGTGCTCGGGCGCGTCGTCGCGCGATGAAGAACAACAGCCACCGAGGTCACACCATGCCGTCTTCGTCCTATCGATCGCACCGGATCTCGCGTCGGGCCCGATCCCTCCTGACCGCGCTGGCAACGGTCTGGGGCTGCTACGGCCTGCCCGCGCAGGCAGCACCGACGCTCACGCTGCAGCAGGCGGCGACCGAAGCCATGGCGCTCAAGCGCTGCCCGAAGAAGGCCATCGGCCGGATCGAGGCGGCGGTCGTGGTCGATGCAAATGGCCAGCCGGTGACCAAAGCGAGTGGCCCGGTCTTCCTGACCCTGCAGAGCATGGACAGTGCGGATGCACCGGTGGCCGGGCCACTGGATCGGATGCCGACGCCGGCGCAACTCGAAGCGCTCAAGGGCCAGCGAATGTGCGTGTTGTCCTGAACAGGGGGTGATCGGGTCGGGCATGAGGCGCCTCGCGGTCCCTTCCCGGTCTTCCACCCCACGCGTCTCAATCCATTTGTAGCCACCGGCCCCCATAGCTGGTGCGCTGCCACGCCCTGCCCTTTCGCTTCTCCAGGACATCGACCATGACCTCTTGCTTCAACCGTTCCTCCGCACCCTCCTCCCGCTTACGTGGCATCTCGTCGGCGCTCCTGCCGATCTCAGCAGCCCTGCTCCTCACCGCCTGCAGCGGCGAGCCCTCCTCCGGCGACATCGAGAAGGTGCTGCAGTCCGGCTTCGCCCAGTTCAACACCCAGATGGCCGCCTTCGCCGGCCGCGGCGCAAAGGTCGAGGTGCACAGCATCAAGAAGCTCGGCTGCAAGGCCGATGGCTCGAACGCCTATGTCTGCGATGTCGAGGTCGATGCGACGAACCCGATGGCTGGGCGCACTAAGAACGTCTCGCAGCTGCGCCTCGTCAAGGGCTCCGATGGCTGGATGCCGAGCCGCTGAGTCGTCGACCTGCGTTCTCGGTACTCGTCTTCACTTCTCGCCTCTCAACGATCCAATCGCCCCAGCCCCAGGAAATCGATCATGAGCGTCCAAGTCTTCCACGGCACCATCCAGGAGCTCGGCTCCGGCACCATCACCGCGCAGATCGGCCACGGCCACAGCGTGCTGTCCTTCCTCGAATTCACCGACGGCCGGATCCTCCACCGGGTCGACGCCCACGGGGGCCTGATCGGCAAGCTCGAGCATGCGGTCGACCAAGGCCAGCCCATCGAGCTGCATGTCCTGCAGCGGGGAAAGAAGCGATGGACGGTCTTCGGCCTGCGGGGACCGGATGGCCGGCTTTATGCGACGGAGCTGAGCCAGCATGCCTGGCTGATGTACGGCCTCACCGGGCTGATGCTCCTGCTGAACATCGTGCTGTTGCCGCTCTTCGGACTCGGGATCTTCTTCCTCTATGCCGCCTGGGTGTTCGGCAAGAGCTGCCTGCAAATCCGCGGCGTGGCGCGCCATTTGGCAGCGCGGCCGGAGGCGATCTTCCTGGAGTGAGCAAGGAAGAGAAAGCAAAGAAGGAAGTCGAAAGGTCGGAAGTCGAAAAATCAAATATCCGTGACCTGGAAACTCAGGAGAGGTGCCGGCCTGCTGACGGAGCCGGCGTTCTCCTGACCTTCCTCTCCCCGACGAAGCTCACCGCCGGATCTCGCTGAGCCGCAGCGTTCCGCCGATCTGGAACCATTGCCTGGCCCACCGGCGGAATGCCTCCGGCTCCATCGCCGGGTCATCCCAGCCTGGCTCCGTTTCCCGGTCCATTGTCAGCAGGTCATCCCGCGCCTGACAGACGAAGCTGCTGCGCATCCACTCGGGCAGCTGATGCTGCCGCACCGAGCAGCGCTGCTGCTGGGCATGCATCACCAGGCGATCCAGATCGCGCAGTTGCGCTCGCATCACGATGGGAGCGAAGCAGCGGGCGCAGAGCGTTGCCACCTGCTCGACATCCGGGAACCGCCGATTGCAGCCCTGCTCGGCATCCCACTGGATCGCATCCTCGGTCCGGGACCGCGCCTTGCCCACCGCCCCGCACTGCCGGCAGGTGCAGCGTGAGGCGGCTTCTGCCTTGCGCAGGATGCCCTTCAGCACCGCGCCCCGGCTCACGAAGAGCGATCCGTCGAACTTCAACGCCGTGCCGGTCACGGTGAGTACCAACATCTTCAGGTCTTCGCGTCGTGCGTCGGTGATGTCGAACGCCAGATCCATCTCCTCGGAGGTCAGATCATCGAAGAAGTTGGGCCGCTCCGGGACGATCCGCCACGGACGCTCTACTGCATCGCGATCGATGGAGATGACCGCTTCGAGCCGGTGCAGGGTCTCCGCCAGGATGCCATGCCAGCCGGGCGGGGTGCGGTCGCGCCACTGCTGGAAAGACTCCCCCAGGAAGCCAGGTGCATCGAAGGCATGGTTGCGACCGCGCCGGAACGTGCGGAGCCCGCCGGCCGCCGGCCGGGACCAGGGCTGAACCGCGGGCGCATGGAGCGCCTCGAACTCTTGCAGTGCCTGCTGGTGGTTCGGTGCGGGAGACTCGTCGTCCTCGTAGTCGTACAGACGGTTGTAGCCGTCCTCGTCGATATCGCGGTAGGAACCATGGTCGAAGGAATTCATGATGGGGCTTTCGGAAAAAACAGATTTTTGGATTTGGGAATCGAAGGAAATGGATGGGCGGAGATCCGCCGCATGCATCAAAAGAAGCCGGGAGGTCGTGTGACTGAAGCCACCTGGGGCACGTCGGTCACCTGCAGCGATAGCCGTCCCGCCAGCGCAGCGTTGGCAAACGCATCGGTCAGCCGCCGGGTCAGCTCCCGCGGATAGGACTGCGACAACAGCTCCGCGACTGAATCCGGCAACGCCGCATCGAAGTGCCGCCCCCAAGGCTGTCGCGCCACCAGATCGGCATAGACCCGTTGCGCGATCCCCCGGGTCTGATCCGGCGTCGGCGCAGGAATGCGGAACACCTGGCAGCGCGAGCGCAGCGCTGGATGCAGCCCTTCTGATCCATTGGCCGTCGCGATCCACCGCACCGCCGACAGATTGAGCGTCAGCGGCAAGCCCTCGTCCCGGAAATACTCGGCCGTATGGCGTTCCCACAGCGCATACAGCGGCCCCAGCGGATCGTGGTTCGGCCGCAGCGAGACCTTGTCGATCTCGTCGAGCAGCACGAGCGGATCCACTGCCCTGCCGAGTGCGACCGACCGGGCCAGCAGACCCGGCCCACCGCCTTCGAAACTCACATCGAGCCCTCCCAGCATGAACGGCCCATTGCTGTGCGCCATCGGCAGCGCGAGGAGCGGCATCGCCATGACCTCGGCCAGTGCCGTCGCGAACGCGGTCTTGCCGATGCCGGGCTCGCCTTCAAGCAGTAACGGCGGGAATTGCAGTGGACTGCTCGGCGTCAGGTTCGCCAGCGCCGCCCGACCCGCCAGATAGTCCGTCACCTCCGCGAAGTTGGGAAAGCGCTCGGCCAGTGTGGTCAGGGCGGACGGCCGCGGCGCGAACGACAGTTGCCGGTCCGGTCCCCGTTCTCCAAGCTCGGACAGGAAGCTCCGCACCACATGCCGGCTTCGATCCTTGGGAATTTGGCGCAAAGCTGCATCCAGTTCCTCCGGAGCATAGAGCCGCAGCGCGAACGGATCAGGCCCCATGAAAGCCACCTCAGCTTCTTCCGCCTCGGCCTCGGCATACATGTCCTCGTCAGAGTCATCCGAGGTGATCCCAGGACCGCCACCCACCTCGTGCTCCACAAGATCGGCCAGTTCCGACGCATGGATCTGCTCTGCCACCTGAATGGCACTCGACAAGTCCAGGCCCTGCTCCATGAGCGAATCGACGAAGTGATCCTGCTGCCGCGCCTCGGCTTCGATCGCTGCCTGCTCGGCAAGTCGGACGCGGTGGGCAAGTTGCACCAGATCCTGGATGCAACGCGCTACTTCTCGCTGGTCGGCATAGGAACCTCGGCGTCGGATGGCTCCATTCCTCCCCAGCCGGGATTCATTGCCCGAGCCGCCGTCCAAACCATCGTCTTTCGGTTCTTTGCTATCCATCACGCCACCCGCTTGGCCGATTGCAGCTTGAGACGCGCGACTTCGCAGAGCGCATGCCACTGTGAGACTGCTTCCCCATCCAGGGATGGACTCGCCTTCCTCAGCCATTGGCTGCGTTGCACCAGGAAGTCGATCGCGACCTTCACCTGAGGCTTTGTCGCGACCAGATAGGGTTCGACCGTTTGCAGGAGTTGACCCGCATCCGCATCGCGATAGCTCAGCAGATAGATCCAGCGCTGGCCGTCCAGCGATCGGGACGCCACCAGCGAACCTTCGACTTCGATCAGTTCGCGGAACCGTTCGAGATTGATCCGCGCAGGCTGAGCAATGGTCACCTCCAGCGAATAGACCGTCTGGCCGGCGGGCGCGGCATGCATGCGGCTCTCGCGCTTGTCGATGCGGATGCATCCCTCCCCGTCCAGGAGCCCTGCCGCCCATCCCAGATTGGTGCGGCTGTAGCGCGCCAAGCGGGATTTGGACTGCTCGGTGTTGGCTTCGTCACCTCCCCCTACCAGCGCCGAACCTAGGTTCGACCGCCCCCAACCGTTACTTGCTGCTGCGTCATTCATTACGTTCTCCAAAGTTTCGAAGGAACCCATGGTGAACGAATATATATTTCTGTGCAACTTTTAGAAATTGCGCGCCGAGCGGTCCGTAGCGCTCCGGCACAATCGCGCGCAGAGGTGCACATGGTCCGATTCAAACTGCGGCGGTTGATGGAAGAGTTCGAGCAGCGCGAACAGCGCCGGCTGACGTTCACCGAGGTGGCCGAGGCCACGGGCATCGTGCGTACGACTCTGTCGAAGATGGTGGGACCCAAGCCGTTCAACACCACGACCGACAACCTCGCCAAGCTCTGCGAGTTCTTCGGATGCCAGATGGGTGATCTAGTGGAGTACGTGGCCGAGCCTGCCGCGGCGAAAGACACAACGAAGACGGCATTGCAAAAATAATTCTCATGGTCTGTAGTCGTACGGAAGCGGTTGGTGGGGTATGAATATCGCGTTATGACGAAACTTACTTGAAGCGGACGCAAGCTTGATTACCAAACCCGTCGTCTCGCCTTCCGATAGACATTTCGTCGGGATGTGGTCCCCCTCCCCCTGGCTTCGCCGATGGCGATGGGTCATCAACACTGACTGGACATTCCAACTCGATACCGCCACTTCAGATAAGGAACTCACGCTCACGATCCAAGGTCGTGTCCATCGGTTCGCGCTGCTGACCGGCGAGCGGTGGACCGTCGAGCGGCGTTGGCTCTGGTCTTCGCTGAACGTGGTGGTGCCGGGGCGACCTACCCTGACGCTGCGAGGCCTCTCGCGCGCCGACGCCTCCTCGCTCGAACGCAATCTGGCTAAGGCCTGCCAAGCACGTCGGCGCGAATTGCATATCGCCGAGCTGGTAGCCCGCATCGATGTCTGCGCCCCACCCATCGTCGACTGGGCAAGCTCGGCTACTTCGGCCATTCAGCAGCAGTTCAAATCCCATGGTTGGCTGACGACCGAATTCGTCGCGGCCTGGTCTGCTTCGAAACCCCTAGCCGATCTCTCCGCAGTGCTTGGCGATCCAGACTTCCCGGCCTGTCGCGAACAGCTGTCCGAGGCCGTTCGCAAGAGCCTGGCCTTCTGGCAGCCGGTGTTCTCCGCGATCGCCAAGGCCTTCAACGATGCCCACCTGCGCGAAGAGCTCGTTGCGGCCCAACCCTTCCTCGACCAGGTCGAGAAGTCGCCGCTCACCGAAGAGCAGGCCCGCGCGGTGATCTGTTTCGACAACCGCATCCAGGTGATCGCCTCGGCCGGGTCGGGCAAGACCTCGACCATGGTGGCCAAGGCGGGCTATGCCCTGCACCGTCAGCTGGCGGCCCCGGAGCACATCCTGCTGCTGGCCTTCAACAAGGACGCCGCGATTGAGTTGCAGCAGCGCATTCGCGATCGGCTGACCCCGATGGGGTTCGAGGCCGATCGCATCGTCGCGCGGACTTTCCACGGCTTCGGGATGGACGTGATCGGGCGGGCCACTGGCAAGCGGCCCATGCTTGCCCCCTGGGTCGAAAGCACTTCCCGCACTGAAGAAGTGATGATGGGGCTGGTCGACGACTTGCGCGATCGCGATCCTGCCTTCCGCATGCAGTGGGATCTGTTCCGGGTGGTGCTGGGACGGGACCTGCCTGCGTTCGGCGAAGAAGAATCGAATCCGGAAGACTGGGACCGGGCCGATCGAGCCACGGGCAAAGTCGGGATGACCGGCTTCCGCACGCTGCGCGGCGAGATCGTGCGCAGCCAGGGCGAGCGCCTGATCGCCGACTGGCTGTTCTACCAAGGGGTGGACTATCGCTACGAAGCGCCCTACCCCATCGATACCGCAGATCCCGAGCACCGGCGGTATTGCCCGGACTTCTACTATCCGGCGATTGACACCTTCCATGAGCACTGGGCGCTCGATGCCAAGGGGCAGCCGCCGAAGCAGTTCTCGGGCTACCTCGACGGCGTGGCGTGGAAGCGCCAGCTGCACCGGACGCACGGCACAGCGCTGATCGAGACCACGATGGCGCAGCTCTGGTCTGGTGAGGCCTTCGAGCTGCTCGCACGTGAACTGACACGGCGCGGCATCGTGCTGGATCCGAATCCGGACCGCCCGGTGCCGGGGCGCAAGGTGCTCGAGCATGCAGAGTTGCTGCGAACCTTCCGGACCTTCCTCACCCACGCGAAGAGCAATCAGCTGGATGCGGATGCCCTCTACCGGCGTCTGGATGACAGCACAGTAACCCAGCGGACGCGGAAGAACACCAAGACTGCCGGTGACCTGCCAGGCTCACGCTTCTACTTCCGCCACCGCATCTTCCTGCAGCTCTTCGAAGCGATCCGCACGGCGTGGGAAGACGAGCTGCGAGCAGCTGGCGCGATCGACTTCGAGGACATGCTCAACCAGGCGGCGCAGCACCTCGAGTCCGGTGCTTGGCAGAGCCCGTTCACGCTGGTGATGGTCGACGAGTTCCAGGATGCCAGCTGGGCCCGGGCGCGCATGGTCAAGGCATTGGTCCAGGCGCCAGGGCGCTGCCTCTTCGCGGTCGGCGATGACTGGCAAAGCATCAACCGCTTCGCAGGTGCTGACCTCTCGGTCATGACGCGCTTCGCCGACTGGTTCGGACCGTCCCAGGTACTGCGGCTCGAGCGTACCTTCCGCTGCCCGCAGTCGCTGTGCGATGTCTCGAGCAGCTTCGTGCTCAAGCATCCGGACCAGCTCCGGAAGCAAGTGGTATCCCATGCACCGGAGCCATCGCAGGACGAGCTTCCGGCGCTGGGAGTGATGGAGGCAGAGGACGACCGGCAGATCGCTCCAGCGATTCGCCGGTGGCTGCAGCAGCTGCATGCCGGATTGGCCCAGCAATTAGAGTCGACGCCCGCACACGGTATGCGGCCTACCTCCTCCTCCGCGTCCACACCGGGCCGGATCGCGACCGTCTTCGTATTGGGTCGCTACCGCAGCGATGAGCAGTTCGTCCCGCCCCATCAGGATCTCAAGGACCGCCTGCAGGTGCGGTTCATGACGATCCACGGATCGAAAGGGCTGGAAGCCGACTACGTGATCGTTCCGCGGATGGTCGCAGCCCGCTCGGGCGGCAGGAGTTTCCCGAGCGCGATGGCGGACGATCCGGTGCTGCAGCTGGCGATGCCGGAGGCCGAGCGCTTCGCGTTTGCAGAAGAACGCCGGATCTTCTACGTGGCGCTCACCCGAGCACGGCGTTCGGTGCTGCTGGTGACCTTGGCGAGGCGGATGTCGCCGTTCGTCGTCGAATTGATCCAGGAACACCAGCTCAAGGTTCAGTCTGCGGACGCTCTGTTGGCGATTGATGGCGAGCCATCAGGCGATCGACCCGCTGGCGATCAATCGAGCAAAACGATGGTCTGCGTCAAATGCAAGCAAGGTGTGATGGTCCCACGCAAGGGACCACACGGGCCATTCCTCTCGTGCAATCGCTATCCAGCATGTCGATCAACAGCAGAGGCATAGAAGCTATGAAAAATCTGTCCCGACAGCAGTCGGCTACAGACTGATGTGAGACATTCGCCGTCGAACATCGAAAGGCAGAAACCGGCCGAGGCTGTGTGAAAACGTTCAACCTCCGTGTTTTCGGGGGTGCCTTACCCCTTGGCGACCTTGCGATGGTGCGTTGTGACTCGATCTGAGAGGTCGGATTCTTCCGGAGCGCTTGAATTCCGGCAAAGAATTGTGTTTTCACACAGCCTCGGCCAGAAGCAGACATTTTCAAGCACGACAACAGGCTACGACCTATGAAGTTGGTGATCCTGGGAAACAGTGGTAGTGGCAAGACTTGGCTGGCCAACAGGATTGCGAACGTCACGCATACACCGGTAGTGCATTTGGATGAATTTTTCTGGCAGCCCGGCGGATTCAACGCGAAAAGGTCCGCTACCGAGATCGCCGAGTCCATCTTGCGGGCGCGCGCACTGCAGAGTTGGATTGTTGAAGGCGTTTTTGGGGAATTGGCAGAAGCTTTCTTGCCGGATGCCCACGCGATGTTGTGGCTCGACATGGATTGGAAGCTCTGCCACCAGCGAATCCGGCACCGTGGGAATGAGCGCGCAGCCGAACAAGGCGGGGAGCAATTCGACGCGGGCACTGAGAAGCTTGTCGCTTGGGCAGCAGACTATTTCACCAGGACCGACAAGCGGTCCCACATCGGCCACCACCTCCTCTTCGACGGTTTTGGAGGTTCAAAGCTTCGTCTGACCGATACAGAGGCTGTAGAAATTCATCTTTCGACTTACCGATGAATTGCCGACCGCTCTGGGCCCTTTGCACCAGTCCAAGTAGTGGCTACAGTCGGCCACAACCAGGCATTCTGAATATTCATTTGATTTATTACATCCTATCAAATAAATGAAAGCAATGATCCATGAATAAATTTGAATTTTCATATTCGCAGATCGCATTAATTGCATTGTCATTCTTAATGCAGGGCTGCGCGAATAAATCAAATATTGGTCTGATTGACCGCAATGAAATATGCAGAAAGATTATATATTCAGCAGAAATGTATTACAGTGAGAATGCCGGGGCTCAGCTTGCTTATGACTTGAACAGATTTAAAGAGACAGATCTTCAATTCAAGCATCTTGAACGCCCTCCACGTTTGTTGTGGGCGCCTCCTCCTTCGTACCCGCGTTGGGCAAAAATATGTAATGTTGAGGGGAGTGTGGTGTTGCGGGCAAGAATTAACGAAACGGGAAAAGTAGTGCAAATCAGTGTAATTGGAAATCCCTCATCCTCCTTGGCGAAAGCGGCTGTAGATGCCGTATCACAATGGCAATTTCAACCAAATGTAGTTTCAGGCAAACCAGCCTCAGTAACTTTCAACGTTCCCATGAACTTTGAATTCTATCAGAATGAGAATGAGTCAAAAAGAGAAGGTTTGCCAGCGCCGCAGAAAGCCACAGTGGATGAAAATATAGACACGACAAAAATAGGCGCTGTTCGCGCAGCTCTCATTGAAGCTAATTTAGGCCCTGGAATACGTTATGTACACGACAAAACATATGAAAAGCAGCTAGTCAATTATTCGGATGCATTTGTTAAGCAGGTGGCCAGCATAACCAACGAAAAAAATGCATTCACGCCGGAAAATAGAGTTATTGCCATAATTGGATATAAAGGACAAGTTGAAAAAATAATTAATGTGGATGCTCTTGATAGAAATAAAATTAATGAAAATGAAGCCATTATACGCAAGGCTGCAGTTCTTGGAGGTTTTTCTCGACCCCCAGGAAATGAAATCCATAGCTTAGCGATTGAGTTGCCAAATGTTCAGAGTATTCCAATTTCAATCTTATTTGAAATTAATAAGTAGATCTAAGTTGTCAATAAAACTAATGCACGATCGTTTGTGGAAGAAATACGGGCCAACGAATTTCTATATTGATGGATTAGCAGGGTGTTCTGCTGCCATCGAATGGCTGAGATCGGCCATAACTGGACATTTCATCGATGACCAAGACCCCTCATCTCGACCCACTCCGCGCCGAACTTGGATCGCTGAAACTGACTGAGCCACCTTCGCCATGGCGCAAGATTTCGATGGTCGCAGTAGGCGGTCTTCGGGCTGTCGGATTTGACCGTGAGTCCGAACTTCTCCTCGTGGTCTCTTATGCTGGTCGTGGCGTAATCAATTGCACGACAGGGGAGCGGATCGCACGCGACGACAGTGAGTATTTTGAGGACACCAGACACCTAGAAGCAAAAGGAATAGGTCCCCTTGAAGGGCTGACTTTGCGGGTTGCTGGGGGACAAGGAGGCGGATTACCTACATCTACTCAAGATGGGTGGTCCGTGGAGATATTGACTCGCGAATGGCCGGAGCAAGAGGTTTTGATCCTTGAACCGTTCGCCTCGTTATTTGACTTCCTCCAGCGAAAACCCAGTCGATTTCACAAGGTCGCTATGGAGTCGGAATTGCGAGCGTTCGGCTTCTCATACACGGGGCGAACGTTCATCGTCGCCAGCTCAAGCGATATCCTGATTTTTGGCCGCAACAGCGCCGAATAGCGCTAGTCTTGGCGCGATGATTCGGCTGCCTTAAAAACGCTTAATGGCCGCTTAGGGCCCCTCGCACTAGTTCAAGCAGCGGCTACAGTCGGCCAAAAGCGGACATTTATGGAGACTTCTGAATAATGAAGGAACTTACTGGCGTAAGTATTGATTGGGTTGGTGAGGACTCTGCTGACGTGACCCTAGCCAATGGTGTGAGCACCGTGGTGGCGTTCTGTCATCCTTGCTCGCACGTAGTTGGCCAAGCAGTTCCCAATAGACTTTATCCAACCATGGCTGACGCAGTGCAGTCCCCGTACTTCGAAGACTGGCCTCCTGACGAAAAAGCTGCTGTAAGTACGGCGAGACTGGAGGGTAATGACCATTCCGGATTTGAAGGTTGTGGAAAGGTAATTGACGAATCGGCAGGTCTCGTTGAAGTCTTAGGTTTCGTCTTTGACTTTGGCGAGGCCCCGCCTGGTGCCGAGGTCGTCCAGTTTCGGTTTAAACGGCTCGACATGCGTAATCGCTGACACATCAAAATCGACTGCTAACAAGCAAGGCAGACTTCCGCTTAGGGCCCTTCGCACCCTTTCAAGCAACGGCTACAGTCGGCCAGGAGCAGTCCTCGGCGACCGTCGGCTTTCCGGTAGGCTGGCGGCGGGGCGAACTAGATGTCGAAGCCAGCTCATCAGCGTTTGAGCAGCGCGTAGCCTCCGGCAGGCACTACTTTCTAAGGAATACATCATGCGCACCTCGACAATTTGCACTCAATGCGCGATAGAAGTCCCAGGGTCTTCGGCGAGGGTGGAAGTTGAATTGAATGATCAACTTCTATTCGAATGCATGTGCGAACGGGGCCACCAGATACTCCAAACGCTGGAGACAACTCGCTTCTCTTTGCTCTTCGATTTCGGCATTGCTGCATTCCAGGACGGCTACTTTCGGGAAGCCGTATCCAGTTTCGCTGCGTCTCTTGAGCGCCTTCACGAATTCTTCATCCGTGTGATTTGCAAGAAGAACGGCATTGCAGCTGAAGACGTAAAACTCGCGTGGAAAGAGATCGGCTCGCAATCGGAACGACAGCTCGGTGCGTTCTGCATGCTGTATCTACAGGAAGTGAAGCAACCGGCGCCGCTAGTGGAGAAAAAGAACGTTGAGTTCCGAAATAACGTTATTCACAAGGGATATCTCCCAAGCAAACAAGAAACGCTCGGGTACGGAAGGGCGGTGCACAACATTATGATCAAAATCTTGGCCTACGTTTCCAACGAACTTCAACAGTTTTCTGATGAAGTGTGGGTCGAAGAGAGGGCCGCACGTGCCGGCGATAGGCCAGGTCTGAGCATCACCAGTCACGGAAATGCCAATTTCATTTCCAGAACGGCTGATGAACTCCGGAGCGGAAAGACCTTCGATGAAAAGCTTGAGGTCTTCTCCCGAGGTGGCCGTGAACGCAGGTGGATATTTACCTGAAGGCGCTACACCGCGATTGACACACCAAACGGCAGTAGCTCGACTTGGATCTCCATAAAGGGGACACGTCGCGTGGTGTTCGCATGTTGAGTGGCGGTTTTTCGGCCCGCCACTGCAGTCACTCGATCGGCAGCAATGGGCCCAGAGCAGCCCCTGACTGATCAAAAACGAATGGCAGTTTTCGGCATTCCTGCGTTCTGAGCCATCACCTGATGTCGTTATAGACCGTCGCTCGGGATACCCCGAGGTGCTGAGCCACCGTGTCCATGGAGCGTCGGATCTCCAGGAATCCTTCTCCCTTCAAGGTCTGCAGAAGATCCCTGCGCTGCTCGGTCTTCAAGGCCCGCGGCGTGGTCGCGAGTGACATCGCGAAGCGGTCGATCCGGTCCCGGATCGTGTCCGCGTTGCCCGTGTCCAAGGACTCCTTCCCACCCTCGCCATTGGTGGCCGAGAACTGCTCGATCATGCTGGACATACCGCGAAAGACGGTCATGTCCACGTTGAGGCACAACGCTGCGAAGTAGTGACCTTCCGAATCCTTGATGCCGATGGACGTGCTTTTCGCGCGGCGACCATCGGAGAACTGGTTCGCGTAATTGGCCAGGACCTGGGGGTACTGGTCATCCGCGATGCGAGCCAGGCCGAGTTCGGTAGCGGGATCGCCTACCTTGCGACCTGACAGATTGTTGTGAATCTCGAGGATGGCGTGCTTCGGCGAACGCAAGTCATGCACGACGACTTCGGTGAACGGCGCCAGGGTCTCTCCCAGCGCTGCGGCGATGTGCTTGACCTGATCGAGGATGGCTTGCTGTTCCGAGGTGTGAGCCTTGTTCTTCATCTGGACATCTTATCCATAGTTGGTCGGTTTGTCAGGGTTCGCACGGACTTGCAGGCGAACGTGCATCGCTACACTGCACGCAAAGTCTAGTTTTGTACATATCGTCCAAAAGAGTGCGTTTTTCTGCCTCATACGCTTCGATTCGGTGCACCGAGCAGCGCTCACCCACGTGGCTCGGTGGTGTGGCTGCTGGCATCGGCATGGACGGCGGACTTGGTACGGCAGTTGCTTTACTGAATTTACATTGTTGGACAAAAGGTCCAATTGAAGAACCCGATCAACTGGAGGAATGAAATGTCTACCTTGATGCCCAGCGCACACACAAAGAAGCCGATCTACTACTCATTGTCCTTTCAATTGGCGCTCGGACTGGCGCTGGGAATCGTCGTCGGCCTGCTTTGGCCCAAGTACGGTGTGGAACTCAACTCCCTGGCCACCGGCTTCGTGAAGCTCATCAAAATGGTCGCGGGGCTCATCGTTTTCCTCACGGTGGTCACCGGCTTCGCCGGGATGCGTCAGGGCAGCGGGCTCGGCAAGTTGAGCTTCCGGGCGATCGTCTATTTCGAGATCGTCAGCACCATCGCACTCATCCTGGGCTTCGTGCTGGCCAACATCTTCCAACCAGGCATCGGCCTCTCCATTCCGGCCGATGGCGCTGCGACGGTCTCCAAATTCGCCGAAGGTGCCAAAACCCTGACGACGACGGAGTTCCTGCTCAACATCATTCCGAAGACCGTGCTCGATGCGCTCGCATCGGGCGTGATGCTGCAGATCCTGTTGATCTCGCTGCTGTTCGGCTACGGCCTCTACGCCATCGGCGAGCGGGGCAAGCCGGTGGTGGACATCCTCACGCTCATCACCGATGCGACGTTCAAGGTGGTGGGGGTCATCCTGCGGCTCGCCCCCATCGGCGTGTTCGGTGCCGTGGCCTTCACGCTCGGCAAGTTCGGCCTGGCGTCGCTCCTGCCGCTGCTGAAGCTCATCGGTCTGGTGTGGTTCGGCTGCCTGATCTTCATCGTGGTCGTCCTGGGGACCGTGGCGCACCTGACCAAGTTCAGCCTGTGGAAGTTCATCGTCCACATCAAGGAAGAGTTGATCATCGCCTTCACCACGACTTCGGGTGAAGCCGCCTTGCCCGGCCTGGTCAAAAAACTGGAAACGGCTGGTTGCGGCAAGAACGTGGTGGGCTTCGTCGTACCTGCCGGCTACTCGTTCAATCTCGATGGCTCGTCGCTCTACATGACCCTCGCAGCGATGTTCATCGCGCAGGCGGCAGGCGTGCAGGTCGGGCTTGGCGAGCAATTCGCGCTACTCCTCGTCTTCCTGCTGACCACCAAGGGGCTGGCGGCGGTCAGCGGCGGCGCTTTCGTTGCGCTGGCGGCGTCGCTCGCCATGTTCCCCGACATCCCGTTGGCCGGTCTTGCGCTGATCCTCGGCGTGGACCGCCTGATGGATGTGGTCCGCACCGTGACCAACGTCGTCGGTAACGGCGTCGCCACGATGGCCATCGCGTACTGGGAAGGCCAGCGGACCGACATGCCCGCGGCAATCGAGAAATTGGACTCGGTCGATGCGATGGATGTCCCGCAACGCGCTGTTCCTTGAGACCAGGAAACCCGAGAGATGACTGCTTCCTTCTATATCGAACCGGTCAGCGGCCAGACCTTTCCGCTCGACGTGCCACGCTGGTGCTCCGATGACCGAAAGCCGCTACTGATCACGCCTCAGGGTGGCATGTCGCGTGACGACATCGACCGTGGGTGCCGCTCGCAGTGGCGGTACCGGGCGTCGCTGCCGGTGGACGTGGCCGACCCCATTTCGATGGGCGAGGGCTGCACGCCCCTGATTCAGAAATCCTGGGGCACACACCGGCCGCACTTCAAGCTGGAATGGTTCCACCCGACCAGCAGCTTTAAGGACCGGGGCACTACGGTGATGCTGTCCGTCCTGCGCCAGCAAGGCGTGGATGCGGTGCTGGAAGACAGCTCGGGCAACGGCGGCGCCTCGGTGTCGGCCTACGGCGCGGCCGGAGGCATGCGGGTGAAGATCCTCGCGCCGGCCTATGCGTCCAAACCAAAGATCGCGCAGATGCGCGCCTACGGCGCCGAAGTGCAACTGGTCGACGGGCCGCGGCAGGCCTGCGAGGACGAAGCGGTCCGGCAGTCCGCCGACACCTTCTATTCCAGCCACAACTGGCAGCCATTCTTCCTCGAAGGCACGAAGACGATCGGCTACGAGATCTGGGAAGACTTGGGTTTCCGCGTGCCCGACAACATCGTCATGCCCGCCGGCGCGGGAAGTAATGCGCTCGGCTGCTTCATGGCGTTCTCCGAACTGATGCGCGCTGGCCAGATCACGAAGATGCCCCGGCTCTTCGTGTGCCAGCCCCTGAACTGCTCGCCGATCGATGCGAGCTTCCAGGCGGGCGTGACGACGCCGGTGGCACGCGAAGTGCGCAAGACGGTCGCCGAAGGCACAGCAATCTCCCACCCGCTGCGGTTGCGCGAGATCGTCTCTGCAGTACGTGCCACCGGCGGGACCACCGTGGCGCTGGAAGAGCAAGCCATTGTGGAGGCGCTCAAGAAAGCTGCCCGCACGGGCTTGCTGCCGGAACTCACCTCGGCCACGGCAATCGCCGGACTCGACCACCTGATCCAGGCCGGCACGATCCACGAAAGCGAAGAGACGGTGGTGATCCTGACGGCTCCGGGCATCAAGAATGCCGATGCCATCGCGGAGATGTTCGCATGAGCGATGTCGCATGCCGGGCCGACCGTCTGCTCATGCTCAACAAGGAGCACGTCGAGACGCTGCTGGAGCCGGACGGCGTATTGTCCGCAGTGAGGGAGGCATTCGCGCTGCATAGCGAGCGGGCAGGCCGCGTCTTCCCCGTGGTGCGCGAGCGATTGGATACGGGCGGGATCTTCGGCATCAAGTCCGGCGACGTGCAGTCGCAAGGCCTGCTGGGCTTCAAGGCGGCGGGATTCTGGCCTTCCAACCGGCAGTGCGGTGGGGAGCCTCACCAGGCGACGGTCATGCTGTTCGATCCTGCCACCGGCCGGCCGACCTGTCTGATCGACGGCAATGCTATCACCACCGAACGCACTGGTGCCGCAGGCGGCCACGGCCTGGCGCTGCTGGCCCGCCCGGACAGCCGGCGCTTGTGCATCTTCGGGACGGGCGTTCAGGCCAGTGTCCAGCTGCGTTATGCGCTCCGGCTCATACCCCAGCTCAACGACGTCCGCTACGTGACGGCGGACGGCCGGCCGGATGCGGCTTTCGAGCAGCGGTTCAGTGCCTGGTGCCTGGTCCGTCATTCGACCGACCGCAATGCGGATGTCGCGGCAAGCGATGTCGTGATTACCGCCACGCCTGGGGGCGGTCCGCTCTTCGATGCGGCTGCGGTGCGCCCCGGCACACACCTGAATTGCGTCGGTGCC
The DNA here is from genome assembly GCA_036946225.1 of Xylophilus ampelinus. Classification (GTDB taxonomy): domain Bacteria; phylum Pseudomonadota; class Gammaproteobacteria; order Burkholderiales; family Burkholderiaceae_C; genus JAKOND01. The sequence continues at coordinate 122,761 of JAQIJO010000011.1, read as the reverse complement.
GATACCCGCGGCAAGCGTGAGTTGCCGGAAGGCCTCCTGGAGCGGGCCCGGATCTTCGTTGACGACGAAGCGCAGGCGCGGCAGATCGGCGAGTTGCAATGGGCTCCGGACGCGCCCTGCACCGAGATCGGCGACGTGATGCGAGGCGAGGCCTCCGTGGATCGCCAGCGGGACGACATCACGCTCTTCGACATGACAGGGCTGGCCCTGCAGGATCTGACGGTCGCACGACTCATCCAGCGGCAAGCTCAGGCGTCAGGCATCGGAATGTCCACTGCGTGGCCGTGGTAGCGGTTGCTGTCGCCTCGTTGTCCTCAGTCCCATCCGGCGTCGGCCGCGAGACGCTCGTTTCCTTTCCTTTTCCCAACTCCTGCGGTTCTGCCGCGAAAGTACGTTCCATGAATCTGGCAAAACTGCTGAAAGGCTTCCAAGGCGCACTGATGGCGTCGACCCTGTTGACGCTCGGCACCTCTGCTTGGTCGCAAACCATGCCTGCAGTGCCGGCGAAGCCCAACATCGTCATTGTCGCGACCGGAGGCACGATAGCCGGCGCGGGTGCTTCCAGCGCGAACGTGAATGCCTACCAGTCGGCGGTCGTTGGCGTCGACAAGCTGCTCGCGGCGGTTCCTGAGTTGCGCAATATCGCGAATGTACGTGGGGAGCAGTTGCTGCAGATCGGTTCGGAGAGTTTCAACAACGAGCATTGGTTCAAGCTGGCCAGCCGGGTGTCGGAGCTGCTGAAATCCAACGATGTGGATGGTGTGGTCATCACCCATGGCACCGATACGATGGAAGAAACGGCGTACCTCCTGAATTTGACGCTCAAGAGCACCAAGCCGGTGGTGCTCACGGGTGCCATGCGCCCGAGCACCGCACTGAGTGCGGATGGACCGCTCAACGTCTTCAACGCCGTGACCGTGGCGGGCAGCAAGCAGGCCGCAGGCCTGGGAACCCTGGTCGTGATGAACGACGAGATTCACAGCGCGCGCGATCTGACCAAATTGCAGAGCCTCAAGGTCGAGACGTTCCATTCGCAGTACGGCGCCCTGGGCATGATCGTGGAAGGCCAGCCTCGTATTTACCGCATGCCCGCCCGTCCCCACACGATGCAATCCGAGTTCGACATCGAGCAGATCCGCTCGATGCCGCAGACCGACGTGGTTTACACGCATGGCAATATGAACCGTACTGCGCTGGATGCCTTCACCGGCGCAGGCGCGAAAGGCATCGTCTGGGCTGGCTTCGGTGCCGGCAGCGTGCCCGACTACATGGATGCGCCCTTGAAAGAGACGCGCACCAAGGGCCCGATCATCGTTCGCACAACTCGACTGGCTTACGGATTCACGGTGCGTAATGGGGAAACCAACGACGACAAGAACGACTACGTAGTCGCTGAGGATCAAAACCCGGGCAAAGCCCGCATCCTCCTCGCCTTGGCCATGACGAAGACCCGCGACACGAAGGCGATCCAGCAGATTTTCTGGAAATACTGAATCTGGGCATCGAGTAGAGCGGTCATTCGTTCAATGCGGGCGAATGGCCGCTCTTGGCCGGATTCTGCCCTCCCTCCATGCTGATCGAAAGCAAAGGCCATCGCTCGCCGAACCGCTTGGTTTCGACGCGCTGCCGGTACGTTTCAACGCTCGCCCTGAGCGGGTTGTGGCGAACGCGTAGATTGAAAAGATCATCGAGCCCATGCGGGGCGATGACTCCCAGTGAACCGTCCTTGCGCAGGAACACGCCGACGCAAGTCGCAAATTCCGGCCATGTTGCGATGCCGTCCGCCAGCGACAGAATCGGCGGCACGGCTTGCCCCAGGTCCCGGGCGAACCATCCGTGAACGTTCGCCTGATTCGTCACCTCCCAACGCACGTCCGGCAGGATCGAGCGAAGCTGCTTCTCCAACTCGGCATCGTGTTCCCGTGGAGCATCCGCGTCGAAGTAGACCAGGTCCACGTCGTCCACAGCCGAGCGGTGCTTGAAGCCGTGCAGAGCATCCCAGACCAACGAGCGGATGACACCTGCGCCGATGCACCACGATCGCAGCCCGAGGAGGCGTGCTGCCTGGAGCGTAGCCATCAGTTCATGGGATGCGACAACCATCTCGACAAGCTTGTGTTCGAGGTGCGGTTGCGAAGTGAAAGCCATGGTTCGATTGATCCCCAGCGGAGCACCGACTGTCCGCGCAAGGCCAACGACGGCATCAGAGCTGTGCTGGGCGTTCTTCATCTTCTGACGAACTCCACGATGGTATCCACCAGCCCTGCCGCCAAGGGAAGATCCTCGCGGTGGTAGGCCGAGAGATTTGCCGCCCGATCACCGGCCGGCACGGTCTTGAGCACATGGTTCATGCCTGCCAGCATGACTAGACTCGCATGACTCGCCGCTCCGGCCTCCAGCAGGCGCGCTTCCTCGACCGAGACCTGAAGATCCTGGTCTCCTTGAACGATGAGGATCGGCACCGTGATGGAGGCTGCCAACTGCGCGGCATCCACGGCGAAGCTGTCCATCAGGAACCCCTGGACCGCGGGCCTGAAGAAAGACTGCAGCGCAGGATGGAACATCGCCACATCGACGCGTTGGCCGTGAGCGTCCAGTCGCCCCATCTTGAATACTGCCCGGCGGCATAGGAGGCTCGTATCCATCAACTCTTGGTGGACACGTGAACACTATCTCCAATCAACAATCCAGCGCACGCCGGCGGCGTCGCTTGCACAGTGATGAATTCAAAGCCGATGCCGTGGCCAGTTGCATGCAACCCGGCATGTCGATGGCTGCCGTGGCGATGGCCCACGGTATCAACGCCAACCTGCTGCGCCGCTGGGTCCGCGAGGCCGAACTGAGGCCGCCAGGCGGCGCCCTGGCCAAAGCCGCGGTCCACGATGTTCAGGCACCGGAGTCCAAGCCGCTGTTCGTCCCGGTGAGCCTTCCGCCACCAGCCGCGGCAGTGCCGGTCGCCGACATCCGCATCGAGCTGCAGCGTGGCGCCACGAAGATCACCGTCACCTGGCCGACCAGCGCCGCCAGCGAATGCGCCGCGTGGATACGTGAGCTGCTGCGGTGATCCGCATCGACGCCATGTGGCTCGCCGTCGAGCCTGTCGACATGCGTGCCGGCGCCGACCGGCTGCTCGCACGCGTGGTGCAGGTCTTCGGTGCTGCTCAAGCCCACCACGGCTACCTCTTCGCCAACGCCCGCGGCACCCGCATCAAACTGCTCGTGCACGACGGCTTCGGCGTGTGGTGCGCAGCGCGTCGCCTCAACGCAGGCCACTTCACCTGGGCCATCATCGCCTCGGATGGACCTGCCGCGCTGGAACTCGGGCGCGCCCAGTTCGACGCCCTGGTGCTCGGCCTGCCCTGGCAGCGTCTGCCAGAGCTGCAACGCATCTGCCGGGCATGACGGCCGTGCGCTGACAACGGCAGTTGTGCCGATGGTGCTGCCCGTCCGTGCCTGGCACGATGCTGCGCATGCTCGACCTGCGCGACTTCAAGGCCCATGACCTGCAAGGTCTGTCGCCGGACGCCGTCGCGGCACTGGCCCGGCAGATGCTCCAGCACATCGAGCGGCAAGCGAGCGAGTTGCAGCACAAGGATGGGGAGATAGAGCGCAAAGCGCAAGAGATCGAACGCAAGGACCGCGAGATCGCGCTGCGCGAGGCCAGGCTGGAGAAGGTGCAGTTCGAGCTCGCTCGCCTCAAGCGCTGGAAGTTCGGCGCCAGGACCGAGGCCATGAACGCCGATCAGCGGCGCCTGTTCGAGGAGACCTTGGCCGAGGATGAAGCGGGCCTGCAAGCCCAACTCGATGCACTGCGCGCGCAGGCCGAGCAAGCCGGCCGGGCCGCATCCCCGAAGCCCCCAGCGCGCCGGCCGCGGCGCCAGGCGCTACCCGAGCACCTGCGTCGCGTCGAGCACCGCCACGAGCCCGCAGACACCACCTGCCCGCACGAGGGCTGCGGCCGCGCCATGGTGCGCATTGGCGAAGACGTCAGCGAGCGGCTCGACATCATCCCGGCGGAGTTCATCGTGCATCGTCACATCTATGGCAAGTGGGCCTGCCGATGCTGCCAGACCTTGAAGCAGCAGCCTGCCGTCGCCGAGATCATCGACGCAGGCCTGCCCGCCAGCGGGTTGCTGGCCCATACGCTCATCAGCCGCTTCGCCGACCACCTGCCGTACTACCGGCAGGAGGCGATCAACGCGAGGGCCGGCGTGCATACGCCGCGCTCCACGCTCGCCAGTTGGGCCGGCCAGGCCGGTGCGGCCCTGGAGCCGCTGTACGACGCGCACAAGCGCTTCGTGCTCGGCAGCCGGGTGCTGCACGCCGACGAGACGCCGGTGGCGCTCCTGGATCCCGGCGCCGGCAAGACCCGCAAGGCGTATGTGTGGGCCTATGCCCGCAGCCACCACGATCCCACGCCGGGCGTGGTCTACGAGTTCGCCCGTGGACGCGGGGCGCAGTACCCACATGCCTTCCTGGCCGGGGACGAGCGTGCCGGCCTGCCCGCCTGGCAAGGCACGTTGCTGACTGATCGCTACAGCGCCTACGACCTGGTGCTCGACGAGCGGCTGCACCCAGGCCGCAAGGCGGCCGCCTGCGTGGCGCACGCCCGGCGGAAGTTCGACGAACTCGCCAAGGCCGGCACCAGCGCCGTGGGAGAGGAGGCGATACAGCGCTTCGCCGGCATCTACGCGGTCGAACGTGAACTCGCCGGCCTGAGCGATGAAGCGCGGCGGAACGGGCGGCAGGCACTGGCCCGGCCGCTCTGGGAACAGCTCGGCGCCTGGCTGCAACTGGAGCGCCAGCGCGTAGCCGACGGGGGCTCGACGGCAGCGGCCATCGACTACACGCTCAAGCACTGGACGGCGCTGACGCACCACCTCGATGACGGCGCGGTGCCCATCGACAACAACCACCTGGAGCGCCAGATCAAGCCCTGGGCGATGGGGCGCAAGGCGTGGATGTTCGTGGGCAGCGAACTGGCGGGACAGCGTGCGGCGGTGGTGATGAGCCTGGTGCAGTCGGCACGCATGTGCGGCCACGAGCCCTGGGCCTACCTGCGTGATGTTCTGCAGCGGCTGCCGACGCAGCTCAACAGCCGGATCGAAGACTTGCTGCCGCATCGGTGGCAGCCCGCCTGAAGCAGACGCTCGCTTGCCGCAAGGTGGGCCGGCTGGACGCTCACCGTTGGCCTGCCTCCAGGACATCGATCGCACCGAACGCCTGGTCCAGGACCGGCGCATTGGCGGGATTGGCCGCCAGTTACGCCCGGAGCACTTGGCCGATACGACGCCCGGGGGTGGCGAGCAGGACCAAGCCACATATCCCAGGCACATGTGGCGCCGCGGCCAGGGCCACGACACCCCCCTCGCTGTGGCCCAGCACCCAGATGCAGGATGCCTGCGACCGTTGGCGCAGGGCGGACACCCACCGCGCCACGTCGTCCGCGTACGCGCTGATCGTGACGTCGTTGGGATTCGATACTGCGGAGGCACTTCCGAAGAGCCCACGCTTGTCGATCCGCAGTGTGGCGATTCCTTGCATCGCAAGACCTTCTGCGAGCAATCGGTAGCTCGCTGCGCGCAGGCCTGAAGCCCCATTGCCGTCGCGGTCCGTCGGACCGGAGCCTGGAACGATGAGCACGACGGCCCCGCCGGAGGCGGCATCGGCAGGCACCAGAAGGGTACCCCGCAATGGGCCTTGTGGCCCCTGCACCTCCAGCACAGTCGAGTGCCAGGGCGGATCCGCGTACGCCTGGGCCGACGACACGATGCAGGCAGCCGCGGCGAACTTGCTCAAGCGCAATGTCATGGGCTAACGAAGGTTGGAGGTGTGGGTCGGGGCGAGATTGGCCTCTACTGTGATGTCCTAGATACGTCGATCATCCCGCGCGATCATGCCTTGCCGTTCAGCGACTTTCCGAGGACCACAAGATTGATCGGCTCGTAACCCAGAGCGAGGTAGAAACTGCGCGCAGGTGCATGCGCGCCAGTCTGCAGAGTCACGCCGCGGAATCCTTGGGCACGCAATCTCTGCTCGAATTCCCGCATCAGCCGACTCCCGGTGCCGAGGCGTTGAAGGGGGGCAGCGACGCACATTTCCTTGAGATGGAAGACCCAACCGCGCACCCATCGCTCTCCCCACCCGAGGACGAGCCCCACGGGCGTGCCATCCTTCTCCATGCCCAAGCCTGTGAACGTCGGCATCGCAGCGAAGCTAGATAGGCGCTCCGTCACAGCTTGCGATGACCATCCGTCATTCCACGGCGGCGAGTTGAAAACTGACAGGTAGAGGGCAGCAAATCGTTCGATGTTGTCGGAGTTCAATTCTATGCATGCTTCCATGACGTGTTGTCTCGTTGAAAGAAGCTGGAAGCTGACGGTGCCTTGGAATGCAGAGTAAGCCGCACGCAGTCCAGGATCGATTGATCAGATATCGCGAATCAGTGATGTCAGGATGTGATCTTCCCATTTGCCATTGATTTTCAAATAACTCCTCGCATAGCCTTCCCTAACGAATCCCAGTTTAATCAACAGATTCTCGCTTCTGATATTCTCGGGTCGATAATTTGCCATGATTCTATGGGTTGCTTTGGCGGCGAATGCGTGCTCTATCGCGAAAGTCAATGCCTCATGCATGAATCCTTTGCGCTGATGCTGGTGATCCAAGGAAAAGCCAAGATTGCATGCTTGGAATGGACCCATCATGATGTTGTTGAAGCTGCAGGTGCCGACGACTGTATCGTCATCCTTCAACTGCAGGAACCAATGCATTGCCGCGCAAGAGCTGACTTGCGTTGAAAGTTCGCGCAGTTGGTGTTCAACGCCCTGCTCCGAGTAGAACTCATTGCGCAACGGCTCCCAAGGCTGTAAGTGATCTCGGTTTGATCTTCTGAATCGAACAAGTTCAGATATTTGGACGCTGCCTGGGTCGATGAGAATGATTCGATCGGAGACGAGCTTATGCATCGATGAACCTACGTGAGTTGCAGCAAGATTCCAGTTTCAGCCGGTACTGGTCGGCCGAGAGGATAGCCCGAAGGGCAGCTTCCGCTGCGAAGCAACCTTTCGCCTGCCTAAATTTTTAGCAGCCGGTGACGTCTCGCGATCTAAGATCCAGTTTGTCATAAGCAAGTCCAAACATCTGATGCCATGACCTCGATGGTCCACCTCAGGTTAGCTTCATCAAGCGCGTGGCTACACGCATCCTGGATCGCGACCTATATATAGCTGATTGAAATGCAGGAGATCTGCCATTTTTGCTTCATGATGCCCTATCGATATCAACTAAGCGCTCGGATTTGATCTTGTCAGATGTGCTTTACGTAACTTACTTTGAAAGCTAGTGATCAAGGTAATTGGTTTCTATGCGTTCATACTTCATGCGCATGCGCTTCTCCATCTGTTCCCAGGCTCTCTCTGCTATTTTGGTGCTTTCGGCACTGCTACCCGCACTCGGCTGGTCCGCCACCGCCTGCTCCCAGCACTTTGCTCTAGGCGCCGCGCCAGTCATCACCAACCCCAAGCTCCAGCCCCGCACGCGCGAGGTTTGCTTCGAGGCCTATGCGGTTCTGCACTCGGGCTTGAGCCGCACGCCGCTCTACGCGGCTGAGCATCTGACCCGCGCGAACCTCGAGGCCGCGCGGACGCTTTCGCGCAAGGATTCTTTCCACCCAGAGTCCGCCCTCCCCGCCCCTGAGCGCGCCGAGCTCTCGGACTACTCGCGCTCGGGTTATGACCGCGGCCACATGGCGCCCAACGGCGACATGCCGACCCGCTCGGCCCAGGCCGAATCTTTTAGCCTGGCCAACATGGTGCCGCAGGTGCATGCGAACAACGCCGGGGTCTGGGCGGGCATCGAAGGTGCGGTGCGCCAACTCGCGATCGACGAGGGCGAGCTGTACGTGGTCTCGGGCCCGGCCTTCCTCGGCGGGGACCTGAAGCAGATCGGCAACGTGCTGGTACCGACGCACATCTGGAAGGTGGTCTACAGCCCGCGACAGCAGAAGGCCGGGGCCTACCTGGTGACCAACGACGAGACCCGCGACTATGCGGCGATGAGCGTATCGGACCTGGGCAAGCTCGTCGGAGTGCAAGCCCTTCCGGGCGTTGCGCAGGCGATCCGGGATGCGGGCATGTCCCTGCCCCGCCCGATCAACACACAAGGCGGCGGGCGCAAGAAGAACCGGGACGATGCTCACCGGCCGCAGCGCTCGGACCGCGATGCCGTGCTATTGCCTGCAGGCGAGGACGACGGCGGCTACACCTTGAAGGATCTCTCGCGCTCCGTAATGGAGGCGATCCCGCGCGCCGGGCGCTGATGGATGGCGCCCACGAACGGCGCATCGGAACCGACCCACAATCGACCGATCGTAGGAGCATCCCATGGCAAGTACCGAAGACGACATCGCGTTCACCCCCTACGCAGATGAGGCCGATGTCATCCGCATCGGCGACCTGGAGATCGGCAACCGCATCGACCGGGTCACGCTCACTGGCGACCTGGTGCTGACCAAGGACCGAGAAGGCCTAGCGCGCGCGAAGCAGCTGCAGGCGCTGGCTGCCAAGATCGTTGAGGCGCTCGAAGCCGAGGCGAACTTGCCCGCACAGGTTCAGGTGACGCAAGCCAAGACCGTCAAGAATCCGTTCGCATGACACAACGAGAACGAGCAAAAACCGAGCCGCTGGTCTTCAAGTGGCGTGAAGAGTCGACCGATGCGGAAAACGGGGCACGCACCGTTTTCTTCTGCAGGCGGCCGATGAAGGGGCGGGACGAGGCAGACCACGAGATTGCGGAGATCGTCGGCTGGCTGCGCAAGAACTATCGCCGGCACGACCAGTATTCGTACCGCATCCAGCGCAGCGACACGACGACCATGCGCCAAGTGCTTGACGTGCGTCACGGCGAGGTGGTGGTCGAAGATCGGACAACAACCTTCGGTCCCTGGATGCTCGACTTCGAAATCTCGATCGCCTCTGACTCGCGCGAGCGCTTCGCCTTGGCGTTCCAAGTGAGTGACGACAGAGGTTAGGTTGACCCCAGTTCGCGAACCTTAAGCGTCGCGTTGCGAAATCGCGACAAGTCCCATACAGCACAGAACCGAGACGGGGCTCCCGCGAGGTCGGAAACTGGATGGGTAGCGTCCGATTTTTAGGACACGGCTAGGACACGCCGCGCAGAAAAGAAAAACGGGCCGCAACATTTCTGCTGCAACCCGTTGATTTCATTGGCGGAGTGGACGGGACTCGAACCCGCGACCCCCGGCGTGACAGGCCGGTATTCTAACCAACTGAACTACCACTCCTGGTAGATAGCTTCCGCCTCCAGCACGCATGCTGCAGGCCAAGCGCTACGACTTGGCGACCCTACGGGGATTCGAACCCCGGTACTCACCGTGAAAGGGTGATGTCCTAGGCCTCTAGACGATAGGGTCAAAACCTGGGAACTCGCGCCGGAAACATCCTGCGCCTATCTATTATCAACCGAACCAACCATTCGCATCGAAATTGGTGGAGGTAAACGGGATCGAACCGATGACCTCTTGCATGCCATGCAAGCGCTCTCCCAGCTGAGCTATACCCCCGATTTCAGTCGAAATTCGTTTTCACGAATATCGACGATTATATATCAATATTATCCACGCTGGTCGGGGCGGCGGGATTCGAACTCGCGACCCTCTGGTCCCAAACCAGATGCGCTACCAGGCTGCGCTACGCCCCGAACAGCCCGTTATTCTAACCCGTATCCGGAGGAAACTCCGTGCAGCCTCCGCAAATTTTTACCAGTGCCGCGCGCCCGCAAACCGCGCGTCGTCGCAGCAGCAGCAGCACCGGATCCTGGCCTGCCCGACAGGAATCGAACCTGTGACATTCAGCTTAGAAGGCTGATGCTCTATCCAACTGAGCTACGGGCAGGTGGCTTGCGGCAAGGATTCCTTGCCATCCACTTTGAAGGCCCATGCGGAGCGCTCCGCATGGGATGGCCGATGATACCCATGTTGCCCCGCCGACCAGGACGCCGAGGCGGCGCCCGGTGCCTCTGCCGCGCGAGCGACGCCGGAACCCGCGCGCGATGCGGTGGCCAACGCGCCGCCCCGGATAATCCATGGCCCGCGGCACCGGGTGGCTGCGCCGTATCGCCCCTCGCGCCGGAGGACGGGACGTGCCCCGCACGCCCGGCGTCCGCCGCAGGTCCCGTTCCGCCGAAACGGCGGCGCCGGCTTGCATCCCCGCAAAGACGCTCAATCTTCGCCGTGCCGGCCATGCGCGCCGCGCCCGCCCTCCAATCTCCCCTTCCGATGCTGGACGCCCCTGGCCCGATGACTTCCGATCGATCCTTCCACGAATGGCCCGTGCTGGCCCTGGCCGGCCCGACGGCGTCGGGCAAGACCGGCGCGGCGCTGGCGATCGCCGAGCGCCTCGCCCGCCGCGCGCCGGTGGAGATCGTCAGCGTGGATTCCGCCCTCGTCTACCGGGGCATGGACATCGGCACGGCCAAGCCCAGCGCGGCGGAACGCTCGGCCGCTCCGCACCACCTGATCGACATCCGCGATCCGCTCCAGGCCTACAGCGCCGCCGACTTCCTGCAGGATGCCGCCCGGGCGATCGCGGCCATCCGGCGGCGCGGTGCGATTCCGCTGCTCGTGGGCGGCACGATGCTCTATTTCAAGGCGGCTTTCGAAGGGCTGTCGGCCATGCCGCCGGCCGATCCGGAAATCCGCGCGGCCATCGACCGGCAGGCGGCGGCCGAAGGCTGGCCGGCCCTGCACGCGGAACTGGCCCGTGCCGACCCTGTCACCGCGGCCCGGCTCGCCCCGCAGGACAGCCAGCGCATCCAGCGCGCGCTGGAAGTCTTCCGCTGCAGCGGACGTCCGCTGTCGGCCTGGCATGCGGCGCCGGAGCGGTCGCAGCCGCCCCTGTGCGGCCCGGGATGCCTGGTGTCGCTGGAACCGGACGCGCGCGGCTGGCTGCACGAACGGATCGCGCAGCGCTTCGACGCCATGCTGAACGCGGGTTTCCTGGACGAGGTGCAGGCGCTGCGGGCCCGGGGCGATCTCCATCCTGACCTGCCGTCGATGCGCTGCGTCGGCTACCGCCAGGCCTGGGCGTTCCTGGACGCGTGCGCCAGCGCGGCGGGAGCCCCGACCTCCGGAAGCGCGCGGGACGGCTTGCGGGAACGCGGGATCGCCGCTACCCGGCAGCTGGCCAAGCGCCAGATGACCTGGCTGCGCTCCATGCCCGGCCGGCAGGTGGTGGCCGCCGACGCGCCCGATGCGCTCCGGCAGGCGATGCGGCGCATGGAGGCGATGCTGGAGGGCGCTCCCGCTCCGGCAGGGACGGTTGCATGAGCCTGGACGTCCGCGGCCTCACGAAGCACTACGGCGCACCGCCCGACCGGGTGCAGGTCTTCCGCGACCTGAGCTTCCGGGTGGAGCCGGGGGAGTTCGTGGCGATCGTCGGCCAGTCGGGCGTGGGCAAGTCGACCCTACTGAACTGCCTGGCCGGCCTGGACCGCTGGGACGGCGGCAGCGTGGTCGTCGACGGCGTGGACCTCGGGACGCTGGACGACACCGGCCGGGCGATCTGGCGCCGGGAGCACGTGGGTTTCGTGTTCCAGGCCTTCCACGTGCTCCCGCACCTCGACGTGGCGCAGAACGTGGCGCTGCCCCTGATGCTCCTCGGCCGCGCCGGCGCCTCGGCGGACGCGCGGGTGCGGGAGGTGCTGGAGTCGGTCGGCCTCACCGGCCTCGGCGGCCGCCTGCCGCAGCAGCTTTCTGGCGGGCAGTTGCAGCGGGTCGCGATCGCACGGGCGCTGGTCCACCGGCCGGGCCTCATGCTGGCCGACGAGCCGACGGGCAATCTCGACCCCGGCACCGCCGCGCAGATCCTCGACGTGCTGGTGGGCCAGACGCGCGCGCAGGGCGCATCCCTGCTGCTGGTGACCCACTCGTCCGAGGCGGCGGGCCGGGCCGATCGCGTGCTCCGGCTGAAATGCGATAGTATCGAAATGTAATCCAGGTTTTTTACCTGGTTTTTCATTGCTTACGGCTCGATAAAACGGGCTACTCTTGGTGCTTGCTTGCGTGGGCCGACAGTGGGCAGACAGACTGTTGCAGTTCATCGGCACCATTCGCCGGAGCGTCCCGCCAATTCCATGAAAGTCAAGCTCTTACCGATCAGCCTCATCGTCCTCCAGGTCCTGCTGCTTGGCGCGTTCGCCTGGCTGCTCTTCTACGCCCTGCACGAGGCGCGGTGCGGCGCCTCGGTCGCGGCCGGCGTCGGCCGCCTGGACGAGATCGCGCTGGGCTGCCACGCCTTCGGCGCGGTCGGCCTGCTGGCGTCGGCCGTGCTGCTCGGCGGGCTCTGGTACACCTCCCGGCTGCAGCAACGGCACCTGCGCATTAGCGAGAAGCGTTTCCAGTCCCTGTGCGACCAGGTGCAGAACATCTCGGTGCAGGGCTACGACCGCAACCACCGGGTGATCTACTGGAACGCCGCCAGCGAGAAGCTCTACGGCTACTCCCGCGAGGAGGTGATGGGCCGGCGCATCGAGGACCTGATCATCCCGTCCGACCAGCGGCAGTTCGTCTCCGAGACGATCGACCAGTGGCTGGCCGACCAGAAGCCCATCCCTTCGGGCGAGCTGGTGCTGCGCCGCAAGGACGGCGCGCCGGTGAACGTCTTCTCCAGCCACACCATGCAGTACGACAGCCGCGGCAACGCCGAGCTGTACTGCGTGGACGTGGACATCAGCCAGAACAAGCAGTCCGAGCAGATGATCTGGCAGCAGGCCAACTTCGACCCGCTGACGCAGTTGCCGAACCGCGCGATGTTCCGGGAACGGCTGGCGCGCGAGATCCTGCAGTCCATCCGCAACGACGCGAAGATGGCGCTGCTCTACCTCGACCTGGACAACTTCAAGGCGGTGAACGACACCCTCGGCCACGGCACCGGCGACCTGCTGCTCCAGGAAGCCGCCCGGCGCCTGCTGTCCTGCGTGCGCGACGCCGACACCGTGGCCCGCTCGGGCGGCGACGAGTTCGCGGTGATCCTGGCCGACCTGCACGACCCCGACCGCATATCCGACGTCTCGGAGACCATCCTGCGGCGCATGGCCGAGCCCTTCTTGCTCGGCAACCAGCCGATCTACCTGTCGTCGAGCATCGGCATCACCTGCTTCCCCGACGACGCGGTGGACGCGGACGCGATGATCCAGAACGCCGACCAGGCGATGTACGCCGCCAAGGACGAGGGGCGCAACCGCTGCCGCTACTTCACGTCGGCCATGCAGAAGACCGCCCAGGACCGGATGCGCCTGACCAACGACCTGCGCAGCGCGCTTTCCCTGGAGCAGTTCGAACTGCACTACCAGCCGATCGTCGAGCTGGCGACCGGCCGGGTGCGCAAGGCCGAGGGGCTGCTGCGCTGGCGGCATCCGATGCGCGGGGTGGTCAGCCCGGCGGAGTTCATCCCGGTCGCGGAGGACACCGGCCTGATCGTCGGCATCGGCGACTGGGTGTTCCGCGAGGGCGCCCGGGTCGCGGCCCGCTGCCGCGCGACGCACGACCCGGAATTCCAGATCAGCATCAACACCTCGGCGGTGCAGTACCGCGAGGGCGGCATCGACCACGCGGCCTGGCTGGCGCACCTGCAGCGCCTGGGCCTGCCGGGCGAGGCGATGCTGGTCGAGATCACCGAGAGCGTGATCATGGATTCGCACTCGGCCGCGCCGGAGCAGCTGCCCAAGTTCCGCCATGCCGGCATCCAGGTGGCGATCGACGACTTCGGCACCGGCTATTCCTCGCTCGCCTACCTGACGCTGTTCGACCTGGACTTCCTCAAGATCGACCGCTCCTTCGTGGCGAACCTCGCGGTCGGCAGCAGCAGCCTCGCGCTGTGCGAAGCCATCATCGCGATGGCGCACCGCATCGGCCTGGCGGTGGTGGCCGAGGGCATCGAGACCCAGGAGCAGTGCGACCTGCTGGCGGCCGCCGGCTGCGACTACGGCCAGGGCTACCTGTTCTCGCGCCCGCTCGACTTGGCCAGCTTCGAGACTTTCATCGCCGACCGCGGACGGATCGCCCTCCCCGCCTGAGGCGAAACCCCGGCGGGCCGCGCCGCCCGCCGACGCGCACCACAATGGCGGGATGCGCGCCCTCCTCCGCACCTTCTCCTGGCAGGAAGCCCGGCAGCACCCCTGGCGCCACTGCGCGGCCGTCCTCGCGGTGGCCCTGGGCGTGGCGCTGGCCTTCTCGGTCCACCTGATCAACGCTTCGGCCCTCGACGAGTTCTCGCAGGCGGTGCGCGCCGTGGGCGGCCAGCCCGACCTGGAGCTGCGCGCGGTGCGCGAGACCTTCGACGACCGCGTCTTCGACGCCGTCGCGCGCCACCCGGGCGTGGCGCTCGCCGCGCCGGTGCTGGAGATCGCGACGCTGGCCGAAGCCGGCGCACGGCCCGCCCCCGGCGAACCTCCGGCGCCTGCCGCCGGCGACTCCCCCGACGGCCGCGGGCCGGCGGCGAATGCTTCCGGCCCGGACCGGCGCCCGGCGCCCGGGCCCGGCGTCCGCGCGGACCGGGATCCGGCCGCGCGCCCGGGGGCCGGCGCGCGCCGGACGCCGATCCGGGTGATCGGCATCGACGGCCTGCGGGCGCGCGGCATCGCCCCCACGCTGGCCCCGGTGGCGCTCGACGGCGCCGACCGGCTGGCGCTGTTCGCGCCCGACGCGGTCTACCTCAACGCGGCCGCGCGCCAGGCCCTGGGGCTGCGCGACGCGCAGCGCGCCGGCGCCGCCTTGGAATTGCAGGCCGGGCCGCAAATGCGGCCGGTGCGGCTGGCGGGCACGGTCGCGGCGGGAGGGACGCCCTTGGCGGTCATGGACATCGGCGCGGCGCAGGACCTGTTCGACCGCGTCGGCCGGCTGACCCGCATCGACCTCCGGCTCGCCGCCGGCACCGACCGCCGGCGGCTGCTGGAGGAGCTGCGCGCCCTGCCCGGCTGGCCGCCGGACGTGGCGGCGGCCGAGCCCGGCGACGCCGCGCAGCGGGTGGGCGACCTGTCCCGGGCCTACCGGGTCAACCTGACGGTGCTGGCGCTGATCGCGCTCTTCACCGGCGCCTTCCTGGTGTATTCGGTCCTGGCGCTGGGCATCGCACAGCGGGCACGGCAGTTCGCCCTGCTCGGCGTGCTGGGCCTGACCGCGCCGCAGCGGCTGCGGCTGGTGCTGGCCGAGTCGATGGCCCTGGGCATCGCGGGCAGCGCGGCGGGCATCGCGCTCGGCACCGGGCTCGCCGCCGCGGCGCTGCGGCTGCTCGGCGGGGACCTGGGCGGCGGCTATTTCCAAGGCGTGGCGCCGGCGCTGCAGTGGAACGGCGCCGCGGCGCTGGGCTACGGCGCACTGGGCGTCGCGGCCGCGCTGGCGGGCGGCTTCTTCCCGGCCCGGGCGGCGCAACGCCTGCCGCTGGCCGCCACGCTCAAGGGCCTGGGCGCGGGAATGGGCGGGCGCGGTGCGCGCTGGCTGCCGGCCGCCCTGCTGGCGCTGGGCGCGGCCATGGCCTTCGCGCCGCCGGTGGCAGGCATTCCGCTGGCGTCCTACGTCTCGGTCGGCCTGTTGCTGGTGGGCGGCATCGCCGGCCTGCCGTGGCTGATCGGCGTGATGCTGGAGCGGCTGCGGCCGCTGGTCGCGCGCCGGCTGCTGCCGCTGCTGGCGCTGGAGCGCGCGCGCCGCATGCGCGAGACCGCCGGGGTGGCGGTCAGCGGCGTGGTGGCCGCGCTGGCGCTGGCGGTGGCGTTGACGGTGATGGTGGCGAGCTTCCGCGACTCGGTGACCGACTGGCTGGACGCGGTGCTGCCGGCCGGGCTCTACGTGCGCGGCGCGAACGCCGAATCGGCAGGCTTCGATCCCGGCTTCGTGCAGGCGGTGGCCCGGCTGCCGGGCGTGGAGCGGGTGGAGACGCTGCGGCAGCAGCGCCTGCAGCTCGATCCGGCGCGCCCGGCGGTGGCGCTGCTGGCCCGGCCGCTGGACCGCGGCGCGGCGCAGGTGCTGCCGATGCTCGACGCCCCGCTGCCGGTGCCGCCGGGCCGGATCGGCGTCTACGTGAGCGAGGCGATGGTGGACCTGTACGGCGCCCGGCCGGGCACCGATTTCGCCCCGCTTTCGCAGGCGTTCGGCAGCCCGGCGCAGGCAGCGCCTGGGCCTCCAGCTACATTTTTCGTAGCAGGCGTCTGGCGGGACTACGTGCGGCAGTTCGGCGCCGTCGCGATCGACCGGGCCGATTTCGAGCGGCTCACCGGCGACCGCGATGCCAACGACCTCGCGCTATGGCTCGCGCCCGGCGCGTCCGAGGACGGGGTGCGGCGCGCGGTGCGCGCCCTGGCGGCGCAGCGGGCCGGCGCGGCGTCGGCGGACCTGATCGAGTTCGCGTCCGCGCAGGCGCTGCGGGCCAATTCGCTGCGCATCTTCGACCGCAGCTTCGCGGTCACCTACTGGCTGCAGGCGGTCGCGGTGGGCATCGGCCTGTTCGGCGTGGCCGCGAGCTTCGGCGCCCAGGTGCTGGCGCGGCGCAAGGAATTCGGCCTGCTGGCGCACCTGGGGCTGACGCGCCAGCAGATCCTGGCGGTGGTGGCCGGCGAAGGCGCGGCCTGGACCGGGGCCGGCGCGGTGGCCGGGCTGCTGCTGGGGCTGGCGGTCTCGGTGGTGCTGGTGGCGGTGGTCAACCCGCAGAGCTTCCACTGGACGATGGACCTGCGCGTCCCGGTCGGGCGGCTGCTGGCGGTGGCGCTGGCGGTGGTGGCCGCCGGCACCCTGACCGCCCGCGTCGCCGGCGGCGCCGCGGCCGGCCGGGACGCGGTGATGGCGGTGAAGGAGGACTGGTGATGGATGCAGGACACGGGCGCGACCCGTCCGGCGCGGGGAGCGGCGCAGGCGGCGGCGCGCCGGACGGCGGTCCGTTCGGCGGGCACGGCGCGCTGCCGCGCCGGCGGCTGCTGGCCTGGGCCGGGCTGGCCGCGGCGGCGGGACGGGCGGCGCCGGCCGGCGCCCTGCCGGCGCGCGCGCTGTCCTTCCCGCGCGATCGGGGCGCGCACAACGATTTCCGCACCGAGTGGTGGTACGTCACCGGCCAGGCGTCGAGCACGCCGCCCGGCGCGGCGCCCGCGGACGCGCGGCGCTTCGGCTTCCAGCTGACCTTCTTCCGGTCGCGGGTGGAGGCGGCGCAGGCCCTGCGCTCGCGCTTCGCCGCGCGCCAGCTGGTCTTCGCCCATGCGGCGGTGACCGACCTGCGGTCCGGCCGGCTGCTGCACGACCAGCGCATCGCCCGCTGGTCGGGACGGCCGCGCGAAGGCGAGGCCTGGGCGTCGGAGGAGGACACCGCGGTGGCGCTCGGCGACTGGTCGCTGGTGCGGGCGCCCGACGGCGCCTACCGCGCCCGGCTACCGGCCGAGGGCTTCGCGCTGGCGCTCGATTTCCGCGAGACCCAGCCGCCCCTGCTGCAGGG
This sequence comes from Xylophilus ampelinus, assembly GCA_036946225.1. Classification (GTDB taxonomy): domain Bacteria; phylum Pseudomonadota; class Gammaproteobacteria; order Burkholderiales; family Burkholderiaceae_C; genus JAKOND01. Next base: position 105,269 of record JAQIJO010000011.1, on the reverse strand, counting down.
CGACGCCGGCCTGTCGCGCAAGGGGCCCGACGCGGCGCAGGCGAGCTACTACTACAGCCTGCCGCAGCTCGCGGTGGCGGGATCGCTCACGGTCGGCGGCACGCGCTTCCCGGTCGACGCGGCGGGCACCGTCGCCGCGCTGGCCGACCGTCCCGCGGCCTGGTTCGACCACGAGTGGAGCCAGGAGCTGCTGCATCCCGAGGCCGAAGGCTGGGACTGGGCCGGCATCAACCTGTTCGACGGCAGCGCGCTGACCCTGTTCCGGCTGCGCCGGCGCGACGGCAGCGCGCTGTGGGCCGGCGGCTCCCTGCGCGCCGCGGGCGGGGCGCCGCGGGCCTTCGGCCCGCAGGAGGTGGCGTTCGCGCCCCTGCGCCGCTGGACCAGCGGCCGGACCGGCGTCGCCTACCCGGTGGCCTGGCGGGTGCGCTGCCCGGCGGGCGAGTTCCTGCTCGAAGCGCTGCAGGACGACCAGGAACTCGACAGCCGCGCATCGACCGGCGCGGTCTACTGGGAAGGCCTGAGCGCGCTGCGGGACACCGCGGGCCACCCTATCGGACGGGGCTACCTGGAGATGACCGGCTACGCCGGCCCGCTGCGGCTGTAGCGCCCGTCGCGCCGGCGGCTCCGGCGCCGCAGTCGGCCGTGGCGCCGTGCGCGGTCCCCGATGCCGGTCCGCTGCTGCTGCCGCGGTGGCGGCGGAAGCGGAAGGCGGAAGGCGGGTGGCGGCAGCGACGGCGGCCGGGCCCGGGCTTCCCGGGCGCCGGCGTGTCAGGCCGGCGTGTCAGGCCGGTCGCTCCGGGCCGCGCGGCGGCGCGTCCGCCAGGCCAGCACCTCGCCCATCACCCCGCGCCGGAAGGCCATCACGCAGACCACGAAGATGAAGCCGGTCACGATGGTCACCGACTCGCCCAGGCCCGCGAACCAGCCGATGCCGGTGGCCGCGGCGAGGAAGGCGCCGACCTCGCCCACCCGGTTCTCGATGAACACCACGATCGCCGCGCCGGCGAGCGGCCCGGAGAAGGTGCCCAGCCCGCCGACCAGCGTCATCAGCACCACCTGGCCCGAGGCGGTCCAGTGCACGTCGGCCAGCGTCGCCAGGCCCAGCACCAGCGTCTTGAGCGCGCCGGCCAGCCCGGCCAGCGCCGCCGACAGGGTGAAGGCCAGCAGCTTGAAGCGCGCGGTGTCGTAGCCGAGCGAGACGGCGCGCGGCTCGTTGTCCTTGATGCCGGCGAGCACCTGGCCGAAGGGCGAGCGCACCGTGCGCACGATCAGCAGGAACGCGGCCGCCACGATGGCCAGCGCGACGTAGTACATCGTCAGGTCGTTCGACAGGTCGACCACGCCGAAGAGCTTGCCGCGCGGCACCGCCTGCAGGCCGTCCTCGCCGCCGGTGAAGGGCGCCTGGAGGCAGACGAAGTACAGCATCTGCGCCAGCGCCAGGGTGATCATCGCGAAGTAGATGCCCTGGCGGCGGATCGCCAGCGCGCCGAACACGGCCCCCAGCAGGCCGCCGGTCAGCGTGCCCAGCAGCAGGCCCAGCTCGGGCGTCAGCCCCCAGGCCTTCATCGCGTGGCCGGCGACGTAGGCCGAACCGCCGAGGAAGGCCGCATGGCCGAAGGACAGCAGGCCGGTGAAGCCCAGCAGCAGGTTGAAGGCTGCGGCGAACAGCGCGAAGCACAGCAGCTTCATCACCAGCACCGGATAGGCGCCGAGCCAGGGCGCGGCCAGCAGGCCGGCCAGCAAGAGGCCGTAGCCGAGCGCGGTGACGCCGGGCGTGCCCGTGCGGGACGCCGCCGCCGGTGGGACGGGGGCCGCGGCGGCCGGAGGCGCGGCGGCGGATGCGGAAGGCGGGGCCAGCGTGTTCATCGGATCAACGCTCCTTGCCGAAAAGGCCGGCGGGCCGCAGCAGCAGCACCACGATCATCAGGGCGAACACCACGGTCGAGGACGCCTCGGGCCAGAACACCCGGGTGAAGCCCTCCACCACGCCCAGCCCGAGCCCGGTCAGGATCGAGCCCAGGATGGAGCCCATGCCGCCGATGACCACCACCGCGAACACCACGATGATCAGGTTCTGCCCCATCAGCGGCGAGACCTGGGTCACCGGCGCCGCCAGCACCCCGGCGAAAGCCGCCAGCGCGACGCCGAAGCCGTAGGTCAGCGTGACCATCAGCGGCACGTCGATGCCGAAGGCCTGCACCAGGCGCGGGTTCTCGGTGCCGGCGCGCAGGTAGGCGCCCAGCCGGGTCTTCTCGATCGCGAACCAGGTGCCCAGGCACACCGCGAGCGAGGCGGCCACCACCCACATGCGGTAGTTGGGCAGCATCATGAAGCCGACGCTGGTGGCGCCCTCCAGCAGTTCCGGCGTGTCGTAGGGCAGGCCCGAGGCGCCGTAGACCGAGCGGAACAGGCCTTCCACCAGCAGCGTCAGGCCGAGGGTCAGCAGCAGCCCGTAGAGGTGGTCGAGCTTGTAGAGGCGGCGCAGCAGCAGGCGCTCGACCAGCATGCCGAACAGGCCCACCGCCAGCGGCGCCAGCAGCAGCATCGGCCAGTAGCCGATGCCCAGGTACTCGGCCGCCATCCAGGTCAGGACCGCGCCCATCATGAACAGCGCGCCGTGCGCGAAATTGATGACGTTGAGCAGGCCGAAGATGACCGCGAGCCCGAGGCTCAGCATCGCGTAGAAGGAGCCGTTGACCAGGCCCAGGAGCACCTGGCTCAGCAGGGCCGGCACGGAGACGCCGAGGATGTCCATGGCGCGTCGGGGGCGTCAGCGCGGGCGGCGCCGCGTCACTTCCAGAGCGCGCACTTGGAGTCGGCCTTCTGGGTGAAGACCTTGTCGCCGGGCAGCGTGGCGACCAGCTTGTAGTAGTCCCAGGGCTTCTTCGACTCCGCGGGCGACTTGACCTGCATCAGGTACATGTCGTGCACGTAGCGGCCGTCGGGCCGGATCGTGCCCTTGCCGTAGAAGTCGTCGATCGGCATCGACTTGAGCTTGGCCATCACCTGGTCGGCGTCGGTGGTCTTGGCGGCGTCCACCGCCTTGAGGTAGGTCATGGCGGTGGAATAGTCGGCCGCCTGGATGTCGCCGGGCATGCGCTTGGTCTTCTCGAAGAAGCGCTGGGCGAACTTGCGGCTCGCGTCGTTCTGGTCCCAGTACCAGCTGGTGGTCATCAGCAGGCCTTCGGTGTTGCGCAGGCCCAGGCTGTGGATGTCGCTGATGAAGACCAGCAGGCCGGCGATCTTCATCGTCTTGTTGATGCCGAATTCCTTGGCCGCCTTGACCGCGTTGATCATGTCGCCGCCGGCGTTGGCGAGGCCGAGCACCTGCGCCTTCGAGTTCTGCGCCTGCAGCAGGAAGGACGAGAAGTCCGAGGCGTTGAGCGGGTGGCGCACCGATCCGGCGACGGTGCCGCCCTGGGCCTTGACCACCCGGGCGGTGTCGGCCTCCAGCGCGTGGCCGAAGGCGTAGTCGGCGGTCAGGAAGAACCAGCTCTTGCCGCCCTGCGCCACCACCGCCGAGCCGGTGCCGTTGGCCAGCGCGGCCGTGTCGTAGGCGTAGTGCACCGTGTACGGGCTGCACTGCTCGTTGGTGAGCGCGGTCGATCCGGCGCCGTTGTTGAAGTAGACCCGCTTCTTCTCCTCGGCCACCTTCGCGAGCGCCAGGGCGACGCCGGAGTTGGTGCCCCCCATCAGCATGGTCAGGCCCTGGGTGTCGATCCATTCGCGGGCCTTGGTCACCGCGATGTCGGGCTTGTTCTGGTGGTCGGCCGACACCAGCTCCACCGGCCGGCCCAGCACCTTGCCGCCGTAGTCGTCGATGGCCATCTGGATGGCCACCGCGCCGGTCTTGCCGTCCACGTCCGAGTACAGGCTCGACATGTCGGTCAGGAAGCCGATGCGCACCTTGTCCTGCGCGGGCTGCTGGGCCCGGACGTCGGCCGCGGGCAGGGCCCAGGCGGCGGCGGTGGCCGCGAGGATGGCGACGGCGCGGCGGCCGATGGGGCGGGAAGGTTGCATGGCGGGCCTCCTGGTCTGCGTTGTCGTGGATCGGCGGGGTCGGGCGGAATCGGGCGGGTGCGGCGGGGCGCGGCGTCAGACGTTGAGCAGGCGGTCGAGCAGCGGCCGCTTCTCGCCGAGCTGCGCCGCCGAGAAGTGCTCCGCCACCCGGCCGTGCTCCAGCACGTAGAAGCGGTCGGCGAGCGGCGCCGCGAAATGGAAGTTCTGCTCGACCATCACGATGGTGTAGCCCCGGTCGCGCAGCGCGACGATGGTGCGCGCCAGCGCCTGCACGATCACCGGCGCGAGGCCTTCGGAGATCTCGTCGAGCAGCAGCAGGGTCGCGCCGGTGCGCAGGATGCGCGCGACCGCCAGCATCTGCTGCTCGCCGCCCGACAGCCGGGTGCCGGGGCTGTGGCGGCGCTCGGCCAGGTGGGGGAACATCGCGTAGATCTCGTCGAGCGGCATGCCGGCGGCCGCGGGCTCGCCGTCGCGCGGCGCCGCCCGGCGCAGGCGCGGCGGCAGCAGCAGGTTCTCCTCGCAGCTCAGGCTGGCGAAGATGCCGCGCTCCTCGGGGCAGTAGCCGATGCCGCAGTGCGCGATGCGGTGCGTGGGCAGGCCGACGGTCTCGGTGCCGTGGACCCGGACCGATCCGGTGCGCGCGCCGACCAGCCCCAGCACCGCGCGCAGCGTGGTGGTGCGGCCCGCGCCGTTGCGGCCCAGCAGGGTCACCACCTCGCCCGGCATCACCCGCAGGTCGATGCCGTGCAGCACGTGCGACTCGCCATACCAGGCCTGCAGGTCCTGGATGTCGAGCGCGGGCACCAGCACGTCGTCCTCGTGCGCGGAGGGCTGGCTGTGGGGGAAGGCGTCGGCGAAGGCGTGCATGGGCGATGCGGCCATGTCAGTGGGCTCCCTGCAGCTCGCCCTCGGCGGTGCCCATGTAGGCCTGCATCACCCGCGGGTCGCGCGAGACAGTGGCGTAGTCGCCCTCGGCCAGCACCGCGCCGCGCTGCAGCACCGTGATGGCGTCGGCGATGGTCGAGACCACCTGCATGTTGTGCTCCACCATCAGCACGGTGCGGCCGGCCGATACCCGGCGGATGAGTTCGGTGACCCGGGCCACGTCCTCGTGGCCCATGCCCTGGGTCGGCTCGTCGAGCAGCATCAGCGCGGGCTCCATCGCGAGCGTGGTGGCCAGCTCCAGCGCCCGCTTGCGGCCGTAGGGCAGGTTGACCGCGGCCTCGTCCGCGAGCGCGCGCAGGCCGACCTCCTGCAGCAGTTCCATCGCCCGGCCGTCGAGCGGCTCCAGGCTCCGGTCGCTGCGCCAGAAATGCATCGCGGTGCCCAGCCGGCGCTGCAGCGCCAGCCGCACGTTCTGCAGCAGCGTCAGGTGCGGGAACACCGCCGAGATCTGGAAGGAACGCACCATGCCGCGCCGCGCCACCGCCGCGGGCCGCAGCGCGGTGATGTCCGCGCCATCGAAGACGATGCGGCCCGCCGTGGGTTCGAGGAAGCGGGTGAGCAGGTTGAAGCAGGTGGTCTTGCCGGCGCCGTTGGGACCGATCAGCGCATGGATGCTGCCGCGCCGCACGGCGAGGTCGACGCCATCGACGGCGGTGAATCCCGCGAAGGTCTTGGTGAGCCGCTCGGTGCGCAGAAGGATGTCGGTCATGCGTTCCTGTTCGGCTGGCGTTGCGGCGCCGGTCTGGCGTCGGAGCCATCGTATGCAGGGCGTACCGCGAGGACCACTTGGGAGAAACACCGAGCATCCATCATGGCCTCCCATGCATGCGTGCGGCGCCTGGCATACGGCACGGAACACGGCAATCCTCCGGTCCTGTCCGGTACCGTAGTCCCCTGCCTACACCCTGTCGTGCGCGTTTCCTATCGGTCGTAGGGGCATAAGCAAATACATTTTTTTCACGCAACGTTCAGTGCTGCAGCGCGCCTCCACTGAGGCGCGCCATGGCCGGGCGGGGCGGACATGCTCTCACCAGAAACGAAAGGAGATCGCCATGAACAACGATCGCATCGAAGGTAACTGGAGGCAGTTCAAGGGCAAGGTCAAGGAGCAGTGGGGCAAGCTGACCGACGACGACCTCGACGTCATCGACGGCAAGCGCGACCAGCTGCTCGGCCGCATCCAGGAGCGCCACGGACTCACCAAGGACGAGGCGGAGCGCCAGTTCTCCGACTGGCACGGGCGCAACCCGAGCCAGTTCTTCGAGCACGTGTGACCGGCGATCCGCCGAACGATCCCAAGCAACCGACACGACCTGTTCGTCCAGGAGGAAAACCATGAAAAAGACCCTGCTCTCGATGGCCATCGCAGCCACCTGCGCCCTCGGCTTCAGCGCCCAAGCCATGACCCGCGCCGAGTACAGCGCTGAGAAGGACCGCATCGGCGCCGACTACAAGGCCGCCAAGGCCAAGTGCGACCCGATGAGCGGCAACGCCAAGGACGTGTGCAAGGCCGAGGCCGAAGGCATGGAGAAGACCGCCAAGGCCGACCTGGAAGCGCGCTACAAGCCCAGCGCCAGCCATGACCGCAAGGCCCGCGAAGCCAAGGCCGACGCGGACTACAAGGTCGCCAAAGAGAAGTGCGACGACCTGAGCGGCAACGCCAAGGACGTCTGCGTGAAGGACGCCAAGGCGGCCCACACCGCTGCCAAGGCCGACGCCAAGGTCGCCAAGACCGCCGCCGACGTGCGCGCCGGCGACGCATCGCCGGCCAAGATGGCCGACGCCCGCAAGGACGCCGCCGAAGACAAGCGCGATGCGGAATACAAGGCCGCCAAGGAACGCTGCGACGCGATGTCGGGCGACAGCAAGGACGCCTGCGTCAAGGACGTGCAGGCCAAGTACGGCAAGTGAGCGCGGTCGACGCGCAGCCGGCGCGTCCGCGCGCCGGACGGCTCCCGGCGGATGCCGGGCGCCGCTCCGGCGACGGATCCGCATGAAACGCGCGGCGGGCGGATGACGCGGGCGAAGGCCCTCGCGGTCCGCCCGCCGTCCTGTACGCCCTGTCCTGGCTCGCCGCCTTCCGCCGCCATGTCCCATCCTTCCGCGCTGCCGCTCCCCGACCTGTGCATCGATGCTTCGCCCGCTTCGCGCGAGGCATGGATCGACCGGTTCCGCTCGGTGCGCGCCCACACCATGGCGCTGGCTTACCCGCTGTCCGACGAGGACCAGTCGGTGCAGTCGATGCCCGACGCCAGCCCCGCGAAGTGGCACCTGGCGCACACCACCTGGTTCTTCGAGGCAGTGCTGCTGCGCCGCCTGCAGCCCGGTTACCGGGCCTTCGACGAATCCTTCTTCTTCCTCTTCAACTCCTACTACGAAGCCCTCGGACCGCGCCACGCCCGCCACCAGCGCGGCGTGCTGACCCGGCCGAGCGCGTCCGAAGTGCGGCGCTACCGCGCGCACGTGGACGGGGCGGTGGACCGCTTCGTCGGCGCGTGCGACGAGGGCACCTGGGCCGAGGCCCTTCCGGTGCTCGAACTCGGCCTGCACCACGAGCAGCAGCACCAGGAACTGCTGGTCACCGACATCCTGCACGCCTTCTCCTGCAATCCGCTGCTGCCGGCCTACCGGCAGGGCGCGCGCCGCGGCGCGTTGCGTGCGCATGGCGAAGATGGGCCGCGCCCGCCTGACGGCGCGGCTCCGGACGGCGCGGACGCGGTGCGCTGGCTCGCGTTCGAGGGGGGCATCGTCGAGATAGGCCATGGCGCGGGCGCCGGCGGCGAGGCCGGCCGGGCGACGGGCTTCGCCTTCGACAACGAGACGCCACGCCACCGGGCGCTGCTCGCGCCCTACCGGCTCGCCGACCGGCTGGTGACCTGCGGCGAATACGCGCGCTTCGTCGCCGACGGCGGCTACCGGGAACCGCGCTTCTGGCTGTCCGACGGCTGGGCCGCGGTGCGCTCCCACGGCTGGACCGCCCCGCCCTACTGGCTCGAGCCGGACGACCCGCGGCTGGCCCTGGTGCCGCGTCCGCCGGCGCAGGGCTGGCAGGTGTTCGGCATCCACGGCGTCCAGCCGATGGACCCGGACGCGCCGGTCGCGCAACTCAGCTTCTACGAAGCGGCCGCGTACGCCGAATGGGCCGGCGCGCGGCTGCCGACCGAGTTCGAGTGGGAGGCGGCCGCATCGCACCCCGGCATGCGCGAGCTGCATGGCCATGCCTGGCAGTGGACCCGCTCCTCCTACGACCCTTACCCCGGCTTCCGCCCGATGCAGGGCGTGGCCGCCGAATACAACGGCAAGTTCATGGTCGGCCAAGTGGTGCTGCGCGGCAGCAGCGTCGCGACGCCGCCGGGCCATGCCCGTTCGACCTACCGGAATTTCTTCCCGCCGGCCGCGCGCTGGCAATTCACCGGCCTTCGGCTGGCAAAGGACGCAGCGTGACGCCTTACCTCTACGATCTCGACCTTCCCGCGATCCCGTCCGCGCGCCGCGCGCCGGCCCCGGAAAGCGCCTTCGCCCGCGACCTGCTGGCCGCGCTCGGCACCCGGCCCCGCCGCATCTCGCCGAAATACTTCTACGACGCCGCCGGCTCGGCGCTGTTCGACCGCATCTGCGAACTGCCCGAGTACTACCCCACCCGCACCGAATGCGCGCTGCTGCGCCGCCATGCCGCCGACATCGCCGCGCTGGCCGGGCCGGGCGCCGAGATCGTGGAGTTCGGTGCCGGCTCGCTGCACAAGGTCCGCATCCTCCTCGATGCGCTGGATGCGCCGGCGGGATACCTGCCGATCGACATCTCGGGCGAACACCTGCTCGCCGCGGCCGAGGAACTGCGCGCCAGCCATCCGACGCTGGACGTGCGGCCGGTGGTGGCCGACTACACCGCCGGCCTGGAATTGCCCGCGCCGCGCGATGCGTCGAGCCGGCGCATCGGCTTCTTCCCCGGCTCGACCATCGGCAACTTCACGCCGGACGAGGCGCGCGCCTTCCTGAAGACGGCCGCCTCGGTGCTGCGCGGCGGCGCGCTGCTGGTGGGCGCCGACCTGGTGAAGGATCCGTCGGTGCTGCATGCGGCCTACAACGACGCGCAGGGCGTCACCGCCGCCTTCAACCGCAACCTTCTGGTGCGCGCCAACGCCGAGCTGGGCGCGGACTTCGATCCTTCGGCCTTCCACCATGCGGCGTTCTACAACGCCCCGATGCAGCGCATCGAGATGCACCTGGTGAGCCGCGAGGACCAGGAGGTGACGGTCTGCGGTCAGCGCTTCGCGGTGGCGGCAGGCGAATCCTTCCACACCGAGAATTCGCACAAGTTCACCGTCGGCAGCCTGCGCGCCCTGGCGGCGACCGCGGGCTTCTCCGCGGGACCGTGCTGGACCGATCCCCAAGGCTTGTTCAGCCTGCACTGGCTGGTCGCGCCGGCGCACTGAGCGGTCCGGGTCCGGCCGGCCAGGGGGCCGCTCCGCGGCCCGCCTTCACCGACCGAATGACGAACCCGGCGGCAGCGCGGTGCAGCGCACGCCTGCCCGCACCACCTCTAGCGGGATCACCGGATCCCGCAGTTCGGCGGCCACCCGCGCCAGATCGAACAGGGTCATCGACAGCCCCTCGTCGCCGATGGCGCGGTAGGCCTTCGCCGCCTTGCTCAGGGACTGCAGCTGCGCGATCGTGAGCCGGTCGGTGAGCGAGTCGCCCACGCAGTCGGCCTTGTCGGGCGGCACGCCGTAGCGTTCCAGCGCGCTCGAGATGCGCTGCGACGCGCAGCCTGCGGCCAAGGCTGCCGCCAGCAGCAGGGTGGCAGCGCTCGCGCTGCGGCCGATCCGATCCTTGGTCTGTCCCATGGCGTACCCCTTTCCGTGTGGTTTCCGCCGTGCAGGGCGCCGGAAGCGGGCCGTCGCCGTTCGGGTGCGACGACGCGATGCAGCCACCGGCGTCGGATTGCCGGCTGCATGCATCGCGTCGATGTCGCGGATTTGCGTTTGCGCGTCCGGCACGCATGCCGGCGCGCCTGTCAGCTCACCGGCCGCGGGCCGGTGCGGGCATCAGCGCCGGGACCAGATCGCGCCGAGGACGAAGGCCACGCCGGCCACGGTCGCCACGGTGGCGAGCGGGTTGGCCACCGCGGACTCGCGCACCTGGTTCAGCACGTCGCCGTAGGCGGACTGCGCGTCGCCGGCCACCTGGCGGGCCTTGCCCTTGAGCTGCGAGCCGGTGTCGCCGGTGGCGGCGCCGAAAGCGTCCTGCACGCGGCCGGCGATGTTCTGGATGGTTCCTTCGGTCTTCTCGAACATAGTGATTCCTCGTTCTCGTTGGTGCTGGGATCGCCGGGCGGATCGGTGTCGGCCATCGCCTGCCGCGGATGCCGGTGGGGCACCGTGGCCGATGGCGACGCGCCGCCGCGTCCGGCACTGCGCGCGGCCTTGCCGCCGCACGCATCCGCCCCGGAGGACGGACACGACGATGCTAGGACCTGCCATCCGTCTTCGGCTTCCGGTCGATCCCCGCGTGGCGTAGTGAATTGGGGCCAGACGCTGTAGTCCTGCGGACGTCCGGCGCCCTGCGCGCGCCGGCGACGGAACCGGCGGAGCAGGCCTTCAGTGCGCCCCGGCGGCCGCGTCCGCGCTGCCCGCGCTCGGCTTGATGCCGTGCGCGAGCCAGACCAGGGGGATCAGCAGCAGGAACAGCACCGCCGAGCCGAAGAAGATGTCGTTGGCCGCCAGCATGTAGGCCTGCTGGTTGACCAAGCGTTCGACCTGCCCGAGCGCCTGCTCGGCCGTGAGGCCGCCAGCCTGCAGCCCTTGGAGCGCCTGCGTGGTGGCGGTGCTGCCGAGGTGCAGGTTCTCGGTCAGCTGCGCATGGTGCAGCACCGCGCGCCGCTCCCAGAGCGTGGTCGAGATCGAGGTGCCGATGGCGCCGGCGGTGATCCGCATGAAGTTGGACAGCCCCGAGGCCGACGGGATGCGCGCCGGCGCGATCTCCGACAGGGTGATGGTCACCAGCGGGATGAAGAAGAAGGCCATCGCCACCCCCTGGATCAGGGTTGGGATCATGATGGTCGCGAGGTCGGCCTGGGTGCTGAAGCGCGAGCGCATCCACAGCACCAGCGCGAACACCAGGAAGGCGAAGGTGGCGAAGCGCCGCGGATCGACCTTGGCGATGTTCTTGCCCACCACCGGCGACAGCACCAGCGCCAGCAGGCCGACCGGCGCCATCACCTCGCCGGCCTGGGTGGCGGTGTAGCCCATGTACTGCTGCAGCCACAGCGGCAGCAGCACCACGTTGCCGAAGAAGAGCCCGTAACCCACCGAGGTGGCGAGCGCACCGGCCCAGAAGTTGCGGATCCTGAACAGCGACAGGTCCACCACCGGATGCGCATCGCCGCGCTCCCAGATCATGAAGGCCACGAAACCGACCGCCGCCACCACCGCGCAGGCCACCACCCAGGGCGAGTGGAACCAGTCGTGCTCCTTGCCGATGTCCAGCATGACCTGCATCGCCGCCACCCAGATCACCAGCAGCGCCAGCCCCACGGAATCGATCGGCAGCGCGCGGCGCGCCGATTCGCGCTTGCGGAAGATGCTCCAGGTGACCAGGACCGCCACGATGCCGACCGGCACGTTGATGTAGAAGATCCAGGGCCAGGTCAGGTTGTCGGTGATCCAGCCGCCGAGCAGCGGCCCCATCACCGGCGCGATCAGCGTGGTCATGGACCACATCGCCATCGCCAGCCCGGCCAGGGCCTTCGGGTAACTCGACAGCAGCAGCGACTGCGACAGCGGGATCATCGGCCCGGCCACGAAACCCTGCAGCGCCCGGAAAGCGATCAGCAGGGTCATGTTGGGCGCGATGCCGCAGAGCAGCGAGGCGAGGACGAACAGCGTCACGCTGGCCACAAAGAGGCGCACCTGGCCGAAGCGCTGCGACAGCCAGCCGGTCAACGGCACCGCGATGGCGTTGGCGACCGCGAAGCTGGTGATCACCCAGGTGCCCTGGGTCGGGCTCACGCCCAGGTCGCCGGCGATGGCCGGCAGCGACACGTTGGCGATGGATGTGTCGAGCACGTTCATGAACGTCGCCGCCGACAGCGCGAGCGTGCCCCACATGCGGGCGCTGCCTTCGAGGGGCTGCGGCTGCAGGGACGGGTGGGAAGGAGAGGACATACGCGGCCTGCGGGAGGACGGTGGGATCGGCGCCGAACGGATCGGACCGGGAGGAGGAGCAGGCGCGCCGCGGCGAGCGGCCGCGCCCTGTCCGGCGGGCCGGCCTCAGTGGCCGGCGGACGCCTTGGGCGCGGCGGCCAGCTCGGTGCGCCCGGCGCGGGCGACGCCGGCCGAAGGACGGAAGCCGGCGCCGGCGTTGGCCGCGATGATGCGCGCCACGTCGGCGTCGGCGCCCTCGTCCAGCGCCTGGTAGACGGCGGTCTGCGCCACCGGCTGGGTGCGCGGCACCTCGGCCAGCATCCGTCCGTCGCGTTCGCGGGTGTCGACCTCGACGTCCATCGACAGGCCGACGCGCAGCGGATTGGCCTGCAGCTGCTGCCGGTCGAGCACGATGCGCACCGGCACCCGCTGCACCACCTTGATCCAGTTGCCGGTGGCGTTCTGGGCCGGCAGCAGCGCGAAGGCCGCGCCGGTGCCCACGCCCAGGCCGGCCACCGTGCCGCGGTACTCGACCTTCTTGCCGTAGAGGTCGGCGGTCAGGGTCGCGGGCTGGCCCAGCCGCAGGTTGCGCAGCTGGTTCTCCTTGAAGTTGGCGTCCACCCAGACCTGCTCCAGCGGCACGATGGTCATCAGCGGCGCGCCGGCGGCCACCCGCTGGCCGAGCTGCACCGTGCGCTTGGCGACATATCCGTCCACCGGCGCGGGCAGCTCGGTGCGGCGGTCGGCGAGGTAGGCCTCGCGCAGCTTGGCGGCGGCGGCCATCACGTTCGGGTTCTGGTCCACCGCGACGCCCTGGGTCAGCGACTGGTTGCTGGCGAGCTGCTCCCGGGCGGCGACCACCCCGGCCTCGGCCGCCGCGACCGCGCTGCGGGCGGCCTCGACCTGGGTCTGGGCATGGCCCAGCTCCTCCTTCGAGACCGCGCCGTTGCCGGTCAGCGACTGGCGCCGGCGCAGGTCGTCCGCGGCGCGGGACAGCTCGGCGCGGGCGCGCACCACGTCGGCCTGGCGCAGGGTGACCTGCGCGGCGAGCGAGCCGTTGTTGACGTAGAGCGTGCGGGCCTGGCGCACCGCCTGCGCGAGGCCGGCCTCGGCCTGGGACAGCGCGACCTTGGCGTCGGCCGGGTCCAGCCGCACCAGCGGCGCGCCGGCCTTCACGAAATCGGTGTCGTCGGCCAGGATGGACATCACCGTGCCGCCGGTCTGCGGCGTGATCTGGATCACGTTGCCCTGCACGTAGGCGTTGTCGGTGCTTTCGTAGTGGCTGGCGACCATCCAGTCGTAGGCGCCGTAGGCGATGCCGCCCAGGACGACCGCGCCGGCGAGGACGAGGAGCGCCTTGCGGCGCTTGCCGGGCGCGGGAGCGGGGGCGTCGGAGGGGTTGCGGGGGGCGGAAGAGGCTTCGGACATGGCGGGCTTTCGGGGAATCGGGGAGGAAGGCGCCGGGCGGACGGACGCGGGAGCCGGCGGGAACAGGCGCGGATCAGCGGACCGCGGCGGTGGCGACGGCGGCGCTGCGCGCCGCGCCGCCGGCGGGCACGGCGGCAGCGGCCGCATCGGCGACGTAGCCGCCGCCGAGCGCGCGCGCCAGGCCGACCTGGGCGTCGAGCGCGCGGGCGGCGAGGTCGACCGCCTGGCGCCGCTGGACCAGGACGCCGGTCTCGGCGGTCAGCACCTGCAGGTAGGTGCCGAGGCCCGCCTGGTAGCGCTGGCGGGCGATGTCGTAGGCGCTCTCGGCGGCGGCCTGCGCGTTGCGCTGCTCCTGCTGCTGGCGCACGACGGACTGCGAGGACGCGACTTGGTCGGCCACCTCGCGCACCGCGTCGACGAGGCTGCCGTTGTAGCTCTCGACCGCCGCGTCGTAGTCGGCGGTGCGGCCGCGCAGGTTGGCGCGCAGCCGGCCGGCCTCGAAGATCGGCAGCCGGATCGCCGGACCGATGCCCCACTGGCGGCTGCGGCCGTCGATGAAGTTGTCCAGGCCCAGGCTCGACAGGCCGGCGAAGGCCACCAGGTTGATGTTCGGATAGAACTGGGTCTTGGCGTAGGCGATGTCGCGGTCGGCGGCCTCGATGCGCCAGCGGGCGGCGACGATGTCGGCGCGTCGGCCCAGCAGGTCGGCCGGCAGCCGCGCCGGGATGCCGGGATTGCGCAGCGTCTCCAGCGGCGCGGCCTGCAGGTCCTGCGCGGACCGCGGGTCGCCGACCAGTGCGCCCAGCGCGTTGCGGCCGAGCGCGATCTGCTCGCGCAGGGCCTCGATCTGCTGCCGGGCCTCGGGAAGGCCGCCTTCGCTCTGGCGCAGCTCGAGGCGGGTGTCGAGGCCGGCGTCCACCCGGTCGCGCACGATGCGCAGGGTTTCGTCGCGCTGCTGCAGCGTGCGCTCCGCCACCGCCAGCTGCGCCTGCAGCCGCGACAGCTGCACGTAGCCGCGCACGACGTTGGCCGCCAGCAGCACGCGGGCGGCCTGGGCGTCGGCCTCGGCGGCGCGGCCGGCGCCGACGGAAGCGTCGAGCGCGGCCCGGTTGCGGCCGAAGAAGTCCAGCTCCCAGGTGCCGCGCACCTGGCCGTCGGCGATGTCGCGGGTCGAGCCGCCCAGCGGCGCAGGGTAGATGTAGTTGCCCGAGAAGTGCTGGCGGGTGGCGTCGAGCTGGCCGTCGATGCGCGGCCGGCCGTTGGCGTCGGCCGCCTCGACCTGCGCCTGCGCCTTGTCGATGCGCGCCTGCGCCAGCCGAAGGCTCGGGTTGCCGGCCAGGGCCCGCTCGACCAGGCCGTCGAGCCGCGGGTCGCCGAAGCCGCGCCACCACTGGGCGTCGAGCGTGCTGGCGGCGGGGAATTCGTCGGGCATGCCGGTGGCGGCCGACGGCAGGCCGACCGAGGCGGGCGCGCGCAGCTGGGCGTGCGGCGCGATGCCGCCCATGTTGGCGCAGGCGGTCAGGCCCAGCGCCAGCGCCAGGGTACCGAGGTAGAGCCAGGCGCCGCCCGGCGCGCGGTCGGCCGGTGCGGAGGAAGCGGTGTCAGGGCGATGGTTCTTCATGTTGGATGACCCCAGGGAACGGAAAGATCGGGCGGCCGCGCTCAGGCGGACCGGGCGGCGGCGGCCGGGCAGTCGGCCTCCCCGCCGAAGGGCTGGACATTGGCCAAGATGCGCGCCAGGAACAGGCGCAGCAGGCGGTATTCCTCGGCGCTGAAGCCGTCGGAAGCCACCGCGTGCACCTCGTCGAGGATGGCCGGGATCCGCTCCGCGGCCGCGGCGCCTTCGGGCGTCAGCTCGAGGTTGACCACCCGCCGGTCCTCCACCGAGCGGCTGCGTCGGCACAGGCCCTTGGCTTCGAGCCGGTCGAGCAGGCGGGTCATGCCGCCCGCGTCCAGCGCGCAGTTGCGGGCCAGCGCGGCGACGGTGTTGCCCTGGTCGAGGTAGAGCCGCAGCAGCGGCTTCCACTGCGCGTCGGTCAGGCCGAGCGGCTCCATGCGGCGCTCGATCTCGTTGCCGACCAGGGTGACGATGCGGCGCATCTGGTAGCCCACGCTCTCCTCGATGAGGAAGCCGTTGGCGGGCCGGGCGCCGGCGTCGGAGGCGGCGGTCGCTGCTGCGTCTGCGCTTGCGGGAACGTGTGGATCAGCCATGGACGCTATATTAATTGCCTAGTCAAACAATGTCAAGTCTGTATTTGATGAAGCATCGCTTCTACACTGGCCCCATGCCCAGCCCGAATCCCCGATCGACGCGGCCGACCGCGCCGCCCCTCGCCGCGCCGGACGCGCCGCCCTCCCCTGCGCCGGACGCACGGACGCCCCCTCCCGGCCCCGGCACGGCGGACGGCCTCCCGCCGCCGGCGCACGCCCGTCCGGTGCGCGGCCTGCGCGGGCTGCTGCCTTTCCTGCGGCCCCACCGGCTGCGCATCGCAGCAGCGCTCTTGCTGCTGGCGCTGGCCGCGGCGGCGACCCTGGCCTTCCCGGTGGCGTTGCGCGGGCTGGTGGACGGCGGGCTGGCGGCGCACGGCGGCGGACTGCCCGGCGGCGCCGCCGCGGGCGCGGCCGCGCTGCGGCTGCGGCTGCGGACGCACTTCCTGGCGCTGTTCGGCGTGGCGGTGGCGCTGGCCGCCTTCTCGGCCGGGCGCTTCTACCTGGTGAGCTGGATCGGCGAGCGGGTCGCGGTGGACCTGCGCGAAGCGGTCTACGCCCACGTGCTGCGGCAGGGCCCGGAATTCTTCGCGTCGACCCGGACGGGCGAGGTGCTGTCGCGCCTGACGGCCGACACGACACTGGTCCAGACGGTGGTCGGCTCCTCGCTCAGCATGGGCCTGCGCAACGCGGTGACCGGCCTGGGCGCGCTCGTCATGCTGGTCGCCACCCATCCCCGCACCATGCCGCAGGTGCTGGCGGCGACGCTGCTGGTGGTGCTGCCCGCCGGCTGGTTCGGGCGCCGGGTGCGCCGGCTGTCGCGCGCCAGCCAGGACCGCATCGCCGACACCAGCGCGCTGGCCGCCGAGACGCTCGGCGCCGCCGCGCTGGTCCAGAGCTACGCCGCGGAGGACCGCGAGATCGAGCGCTTCCGCCGCGCCTGCGCCGCCGCCTTCGCCACCGCGGTGCGGCGCAGCCGGGCGCGGGCCGCGATGGTCGCCTTCGTCATCGTCGCCACCAGCGCGGCGCTGCTGGCCGGGCTCCACGCCGGGACGCGGGCGGTGCTCGACGGCCGGATCAGCGCCGGCCTCCTGGGGCAGACGGTGGTCTACGCGGTGATCCTGGCCGGCGCCGTGGCGGTGCTGGGCGAGGTCTGGGGCGACCTGCTGCGGGCCGCCGGCGCGACCGAGCGGCTGATGGAGCTGCTCGCCACCGTCTCGCCGATCCGCTCGCCCGTCCGGCCCGAGACCCCCGCAGCCTGGCGTTCCACCCCATCCAATACGGCCGCAGCGCTTGCCGCGCCTAGGGGATCAGCTATCGAATTCGCAGCAGTGGATTTCCACTACCCCGCGCGTCCCGATCAGCCGGCGCTGCAGGGCCTGGACTTCGCGGTGGCGCCGGGCGAGACGATCGCCCTGGTCGGCGCCAGCGGCGCGGGCAAGTCCACCGTGTTCCAGCTGCTGCAGCGCTTCCACGACCCCGACCCGGGGGCCGGCGCGGTCCGCCTCGACGGGACCGACCTGCGCCGGCTCGACCTGCGGGCGCTGCGGGAACGCATCGCGGTAGTGCCGCAGGAAGCGACGGTGTTGTCGGCCTCGGCCCGCGACAACATCCGCTACGGCCGGCCCGACGCGAGCGACGCCGAGGTCGAGGCGGCGGCCCGCGCCGCCTACGCCCACGGCTTCCTCGCGGCGCTGCCCGCGGGCTACGACACCCACCTGGGCGAGCGCGGGGTGCGGCTCTCCGGCGGGCAGCGCCAGCGCATCGCCATCGCCCGCGCCCTGCTCAAGGACGCGCCGCTGCTGCTGCTCGACGAGGCCACCAGCGCCCTCGACGCCGAAAGCGAACGCATGGTGCAGGCCGCGCTCGACGCCGCGCTGCACGGTGCGGCGGGCCGGCGCCGGACCACGCTGGTCATCGCCCACCGGCTGTCCACCGTGCAGCGGGCCGACCGCATCCTGGTGCTGGACCGGGGACGCATCGTCGAGCAGGGACGCCACGCCGAACTGTGCGCCGCGGGCGGCGCCTACGCCCGGCTGGCGGCGCTGCAGTTCGGCGCGCGGGGGCCGGGCGGCGGGGGTGCGGCCTGACGCCTTGAAACACTCCGGGGAGGACCGGCGCCTATAACGTTCCTGAACGAACTGCGCCGGATATCGCCGGCCTTCGATGCCGGGCCGGCGAGCGATCGCCGGGCCCGAGAGCCGGACGCCCAGGGTTGGGTGCGCGCGCCGCGGGCCGGTCCCGGGGATGCGTGCCGTCCGGTGCGGCCCCCCGGACCCCGACCGCAGGTCCGACCCGGCGCGCAGGACGGCTCCCCGGCCGCCGCATGCCGGGATCCCACGATCCAGGAGTTCTCCCCGTGCCCACGAACAAGAATCCCGCGTCCGCATCGTCCTCCGACGCCACCGCCGCCAAGGCCGCGTCGCGCAACACCTCCAGCGCCCCTGCCCATCCGGGCGACGCGCCCGACGCCCTGGCCCGGCAGCACGCCGCCGTCAACGACCTGGTGGCGTCCATCCCCTCCAACGCCAACAAGGCGCTGGAGCACGGCCGCGACAACGCCGTCGCGCCGCCCGAGGGCGTGCACGTCGCCCCCGCCGACCCGAGCGTCACCGCCAGCACCCTGAGCGAGACCAATCCGTCGGCCAAGAACGGCGACGGCGTGCCGCCCCAGGGCGTCAATCCCACCGTGCTGCCGCTCGACCGCGTCCGGGTGGACTCCGGCGGCCAGGTGCTGACCACCAACCAGGGCGTGCCCGTCGGCGACAACCAGAACTCCCTCAAGGCCGGCCTGCGCGGTCCGACCCTGCTGGAGGACTTCATCCTCCGCGAGAAGATCACCCACTTCGACCACGAGCGCATCCCCGAGCGCATCGTCCACGCCCGCGGATCCGGCGCGCACGGCTACTTCGAGTCCTACGGCTCGCTCGCGAAGTACACCCGCGCCTCGCTGTTCGCCGAAGCCGGCAAGACCACGCCGGTGTTCGTGCGCTTCTCCACCGTGGCCGGCGAGCGCGGCTCGACCGACACCGCCCGCGACGTGCGCGGCTTCGCGGTCAAGTTCTACACCGACGAGGGCAACTGGGACCTGGTGGGCAACAACATCCCGGTCTTCTTCATCCAGGACGCGATCAAGTTCCCCGACCTGGTCCACGCGGTCAAGCCCGAGCCGCACAACGCGATCCCGCAGGCGGCCTCGGCGCACGACACCTTCTGGGACTTCGCCTCCCTGATGCCCGAGTCGACCCACATGCTGCTGTGGACCATGTCGGACCGGGCGCTGCCACGCAGCCTGCGGATGATGCAGGGCTTCGGGGTGCACTCCTTCCGTTTCATCGACGCCCAGGGCGCGTCGCGCTTCGTGAAGTTCCACTGGAAACCGATGCTCGGCACCCACTCCCTGGTCTGGGACGAGGCGGTGAAGATCTCCGGCGCCGACTCCGACTTCCACCGCCGCGACCTGTGGGAGGCCATCGAGGCCGGCGAGTATCCTGAGTGGGAACTGGGCGTGCAGGTCTTCACCGAGGAGCAGGCCGAGGGCTGGAGCTTCGACATCCTCGACGCCACCAAGCTCATCCCCGAGGAGCTGGTGCCGGTCGAGCCGGTCGGGCGCATGGTGCTCAACCGCAACCCGGACAACTTCTTCGCCGAGACCGAGCAGGTCGCCTTCTGCACCGCCCACGTGGTGCCGGGCATCGACTTCAGCAACGACCCGCTGCTGGCCGGCCGCATCCACTCCTACGTGGACACCCAGCTCTCCCGCCTGGGCGGCCCGAACTTCCACGAGATCCCGATCAACGCCCCGATCGCGCCGGTCCACAACAACCAGCGCGACGGCCTGCACCGCCAGGCCATCAACCGCGGCCGGGTGGCCTACGAGCCCAACTCGCTCGCCGGCGGCAGCCCCTACCAGGCCGGCGCGCGCGGCTTCGTGTCCTTCCCGGCGCCGGTGCAGGAGGACAAGGTGCGCGGCAAGCCCGAGAAATTCGCCGAGCACTACGCCCAGGCCACGCTGTTCTGGAAGAGCCAGACTGCGGTCGAGCAGGCGCACATCGTCGGCGGCTTCCGCTTCGAGCTGAGCAAGCTGACCGTGCCGGCGATCCGCGAGCGCATGGTCGCCTCCCTGGTCAACGTCGACCCCGAGCTGGCGCAGCGGGTCGCCGAAGGCCTGGGCATGGCGGTGCCCGCCGCCCTGCCCCGCGCCGCCGAGGCGCCGTCCCGGCCCGAGGTCAAGGTGTCGCCCGCGCTCTCGCTGACCGCCCTGCCCGGCGACGGCGGCGTGCGGACCCGCAAGATCGCCATCCTGGTGGCCGACGGCTTCGAGGGCGCTCCGGTCGCCGCGCTGCAGCGGGCCCTGGTCGACGCCGGCGCGGTGCCGCGCCTGGTGGGCGTGCGCATCGGCGCGGTGCAGCCGGCCTCGGGCGATGCGGTCGAGGCCGACGCCTCGCTGGAGAACACGCCGGCCGTGCTGTTCGACGCGCTGGTGCTGCCCGACGGCGCCGACGCCCTCGCCCGCCTGAAGCGCGACGGCCACACCATGGAGTTCGTCAAGGACCAGTACCGCCACGGCAAGACCATCCTCGCCTTCGGCGCGTCGCGCGCCCTGCTGGAGAAGCTCGACATCGAGGCGACCCTGCCGTCCGGCGAGGCGGACCCGGGCCTGATCCTGGCGGACGCGGACGACGCGGGCGTGGCCGAGCGCTTCATCGCGGCGGTGGCGCAGCACCGCCATCCCGCCCGCGAACTCGACCCGCCGCGAGTCTGAAACCACGCGGGGCCCGGCCGGCGCACCGGCCGGGCGGCGCAGGGGAGCGCCCTGCGCACGGGGTCCGGCCGCATTCAGCAAGGCGACAGCGCCGGCGGCGGGCGCACCGAGAATCGGCCCGTGGCGCGACCGCCACGCGACGCGCCGCCGTCGGCTCCGGCCGCCGGCGGCCCGGGCCGAGAGGCTCCCGCCGAAGGCGGGGGCGGGAACATCGGACCGGCGACCCGATGACCCCCGCCCCCTTCCCGGAGACCCGGCGTGCGCAGCCACCCCACCCACGAGCCCGCGCCGCGCAGCGGCCCGCGACGGCGCCTGCCGTCGCTGCTGCTCGCGGCCGCCTGCGGCCTGGCAGGCGCGGCGCCATCCGTCCGTGCCCAGCAGATCCCCGCCGACGAGCGTTCCCAGGCGGTCGCCCAGACCGTCTACGGGATCCTGAGCTTCACCCGCTGGCCTGCGGAGCCGGAGACGGTGCGGCTGTGCGTCGTCGGCCCGACCGAATACGCCGATGAACTCCTCAAGGCCGCCCCGCCGCCCCGGGGCCGCGCCATCGCGGTGCGCCGCATGCGGCTCGACGACAGCCAGCTGCCCACCGAATGCGAGGCCGTCTACGCCGGCGCGCTGAGCGACGCCGCCTGGCGCCAGCTGGCCAGCCGGCTGGGCGCGCACCCCCTGCTCTCGATCGGCGAGCGGCTGGAGCTGTGCAGCATCGGCTGCATGTTCTGCCTGGACGTCCGTGCGGGCGGCGTGGGCTTCGAAAGCAACCTGGATTCGGTCGCGCGCAGCGGGGTGCGGGTGAACCCGCGGGTGCTGCAGCTGTCGCGGCGCAGGGGCGCGCCATGATGTCCCTCCACTGCGGCAGGGCCGCGCGCTCGACCCTGCGCGACGCGGTGCGCCGCGCCCACCTGGGCATGACGCTGGCCGCGGTCGCGGCCTCGGGAGCGATGCTGATGGTCGCCGGCCTTGCAGCGCTGCGCTTCTACGTGGCCGACAACCTGCAGCTGATGGCGCAGGGGGTGGCCTACACCGTGGAAGCGGCGGTCGTTTTCGGCGACCGCGAGGACGCGGCCCGGACGCTGCAGCGGATGCTCGTGAAGGGCGTGGCTTCGGCGTCGGTGCAGGATGCCCAAGGCATGGTCTTCGCACGGTGGCAAGGTCCCGACCGGGGCATGCAGGGCGCGGTGGGCGCGCGCCTGGCGAGGCTGGCGGCCCTGCCGCCATCGACCGCCCCGATCCAGCACGACGGGCAGCGCATCGGCGAGATCGTGCTGCACAGCGACGGGCTCGGACTGCTGCACTTCCTGCTGACGGGCGCCGCCGCATTGGTGGCCTGCCTGGCGCTGAGCGGCTCCGTGGGCATCGCCCTGTCGCGGCGGATGCTGCGGGACCTGGTCACGCCCTTGCAGCGCCTGGCCGACGTGGCGCGCGCCACGCGGCATGGGCAGACCCGCGGCCTGCGGGTGCCGCCGGCGCGCATCGCCGAACTGCGGGCGTTCGGGGACGACTTCAACGCGCTGCTGGACGAACTGGAGCGCCGCGCTGCCCTGCTCGAAGAGAAGAACGCCACGCTCACCCACCAGGCGACGCACGACGGGCTCACCGGCCTGCCCAACCGCGCCTGCTTCGAGCAGCGCCTGCAGGATGCGCTGCGCGCGGCGCAACGCGAGCGCGCGCTGGTGGCGCTGCTGTTCCTCGACAGCGACCGCTTCAAGCAGGTGAACGACACCCACGGCCACGCCGCCGGCGACGCGATGCTGGTCGCGGTCGCCCGGCGCATCTCCCTGCAGCTGCGGGCCGGCGACCTGGCGGCGCGGCTGGGCGGGGACGAGTTCGCGATCGTGATGGCGTCGCTGCGCGACCCGCAGGACGCGCTCCGCCTGGCCGACCGGGTGATCGCCGCCATGGACGAGCCGGTGCCGCTCGCGGACGGGACCTGCCTGCGGCCCTCGGTGAGCATCGGCATCGCCCTCTACCCGGAACACGGCGGCGACATGGCGTCGCTGCTGCGCGCGGCGGACGCCGCCATGTACCACGTCAAGGCCCGGCGCCGCGGGCACCGCCACATGGCGGCCGGCCGCGGATTCCCGACCACCGCCTGACGCCGGGCCCCGCGCGCCGATACGGCGCCGCGCGGGCCCGGCGCGAATTCCCTCGACCTTCCCTCCTCGACGCATGCCTTCCTCCCCGATGCTCTCCCGCGCCCTGCGCTCCGCCGCCTTCGCCTGCCTGACGGGCCTGGCGACGGTCTCGATCACCGCCTGCGGGACCCGCCCGCCCGCCGCCGATCCGGCGCCCGCCCCCAGCCTGGCCGAACGCCGCGCCGCGGTGCTGCGCCAGTACGGATTCCAGCCCACGGACGCGGGCTGGGAGCTGCAGCTCTCCGGCAAGCTGCTGTTCGGCTTCGACACGGACCGGCTCGACGACGGGCACCGCCAGACCCTGGAACGCATGGGCCGCGCCCTGGCGGAAGTCGGCATCGACACCTTGCGCGTCGAAGGCCACACCGACGACCAGGGCAGCGCCGCCTACAACGACCGGCTCTCGCTGCGGCGGGCGCAGGCGGTGGCCGGCGCCCTGGCCGCGTCGGGCATCCCGGCCGACCGGATCGCGGCGCGGGGCTACGGCAGCGCCCGGCCGGTCGCCCTGGGCACCAGCGAGGACGCGCGCCGGAAGAACCGGCGCGTGTCCGTCGTCGTCCCGGCGCAGTGAGGGCGCTCCGTCCGGCGCCCCGCGCGCCGGGCCCGCCGCGTCAGGCGGCGGCCAGGCGCTCGCGCCGCACCCGGCCGACGTTGAACGCGCTCGCGATCAGCACGCCCTGCACGATCGCCAGGCCGATCCAGATGCCGCGGTACTGGTGGCGGTCCATCAGCACGCCGAAGACCAGCGGCGAGATCGCCTGGCCGATGTCCAGCCCCGCGTACACCACGCCGTAGACCCGGCCCGAGGCGTTGGCCGGCGTCGAGCGCTTGACCAGCAGGTCGCGCGACGGCCCGGCGATGCCCGAGACGAAGCCCATCGCGCCGAACAGCACCGGCACCGCCCAGGCGGCCATCCCGGTCGATAGGCCGATGGTCAGCGCGATCGCCGCCGCCATGCCGAATCCGACGCCCACGATGCGCTCGCAGCGCGACGGGTCCTTGGCCAGGAAGCCGCCGAGCACCATGCCGCCGGCGCTCGCGACCATGTAGATGGTCAGGCACACCGCGACCCAGGCCACCGGCACCGCGTGCAGTTGGCGGGCCGACTCCGGCGCGAAGGCCTGCACGACGCTGAGCGCCGATGCGAAGAAGAAGAAGAATCCGAAGCACATCCACACCGCCGGGATGCGCAGGAAACCGAAGCCGGTGTCCGGCACCGCCGCCCGGCCGGCAGCGCCCGCGGCCGGCGCATCGAGCACGAACAGCCGGCGCTTCCACCACAGCACCGCCAGCACCGCGAAGGCGAGCAGGCCCGCGCAGGCCATCGCCACCCGCCACGACGAAGCGATGGCGATCGGCACCACGAAGGCCGGACCCAGCGCCCAGCCCAGGTTGCCGCTGATGCCGTGCACGCTGTAGGCGTGGCCCAGGCGCTGCGGCGACACCTTGCGGTTGAAGAGGGTGTAGTCGGCCGGGTGGAACACCCCGTTGCCCATGCCCGCGACGACCGCGCACCCCACCAGCATCCAGTACGACTGCGCCGCCGCGAAGCCCAGGCCCGCCAGTCCCAGCAGCGCGACGCCAGTGAAAAGCACCGGCCGCGGGCCGTGCTTGTCCACGATGAAGCCGCAGAGCGCCTGCACCGCGCACGACACCGCGAAGAACACCGTCAGCACCAGGCCGAGCTCGGCGTAGCCCACCTGGAAAGCGTCCCGCAACCAGGGGAAGAGCGGCGCCAGCAGCAGCTGGCTGAAATGGCTGATGCCGTGGGCCACGCCGACCAGGCCGATCAGGCTGGCGTCGCGGCGGAAGGCGGAGGCATCCGCGGGAAGGGCGGTGGCAGGAGGCATGGTGCGCAAGGGCTCGGTTTGTTCAGGCAACATACATAGATGTATCCAGCCGGTGGCCGGCCATCGTAATTCCGCGGCACCCGTCAGAATCGCGACATGAAGCCAATCTCTGTCGGGATCGCGCCAAGCCGCGCGCCGTGCGCGCTTCCGAACGGGGCCCGTCCGCACCGCGCGGAGGCGCGCGCGGTGCAGCCGGTGCCCTCCCTGACGCCGCACCTCTACCGGCCGACCCCGGAGCGCCCGCTGCGGGCCAAGCGCCGCTTCCTGCGCACCGACGCCCAGGTCGAGCCGCACGCGCATCCCTGGCCGCAGCTGACCTTCTCCGTGACCGGCGTGATCCGCGTCGTCGCCGACAGCGGCACCTACATCGTCCCGCCGTCGCGCGCCGTCTGGCTGCCCGCGACCGTGGAGCACTCGATCACGGTGATGGAGGACGCGGAGGTGCAGACGCTGTACTTCCACCACCGCCGCCTGCCGCCCGGCGGCCCCTGGGACGCCTGCGTCATGCTGGAGGTGAGCGACCTGCTGCGCGCGCTGGTGCTCGCGCTCGACACCGAACCCGACGGCAGCGCGCCCCCCGACGCTGCGCGGCTGCACCGGGAATCGCTGGTCGCGCCCCTGCTCCACGACGAGCTGGGCCGCGCGGGCACCGTCCGCATGGGCGTGCCGCTGCCGGCCGACAAGCGCCTGCGCGCGTTGTGCGAGCGGGTGCTCCAGGACCCGACCCGCCACGCCACGCTTGCCGCCTGGGCGAAGGACACCGGCGCGAGCGCGCGGACCGTCGCCCGGCTCTTCCAGCGCGAACTCGGCACCACCTTCGTGCAATGGCGGCAGCAGGTGGTGCTGGCGCGCGCGCTGCCGCTGATCGCGGCCGGGCGTCCGCTCGCCCAGGTGGCCGACAGCCTCGGCTATGACAGCGCGAGCGCCTTCAGCGCGATGTTCCGCAAGGCGCTGGGCGCGCCCCCGAGCCGATTCCTGGCGCGCGCGCGCAACGCTCCAGCGACGCGGCGCGGCTGAACGGCGCACCGACGCAAAAGTTATCCACACATCCTGGCGCACTTTTTTACAATATCGACCGAAGTCTGTACCGCGCCCCTCCCATGCCCCCCTTCCCAACGCTGTCGAGTTCGTTCCTCCGTCGCATCCGGCCGCGCGTGGCTGCCTGCCTGGGAGCGCTGCTCTGCGCGGCCGGCCTGACCACCGCCGCCGCGTACGCGCAGGCCGTGGGGGAAGTGTCGCCGTCCGTCCGGACGACGGTGCCGGTGCTGCCGCCGGACGCCGCGCCGATCGCCGCGCCCGGCGCCGAGCCGCCCTCCACCGCGCTTCCCCCGCCCGCCCGGCCGATGCCGTCCGCCTACGGCGCCCCGTCGCTGGCGCTGGGTGCCCAGCCGTCCTACGACCTGTCGCCATCGATGCAGGTGCTGCGCGACCCCGGCGGTTCGCTCACCATCGACGACGTCGCGCGGCCGCCCCACTCCCTGCGTTTCCAGGGCGGCTCGCAGAAGCCCGGTGGCGTGCGCAACTTCGGCCTGAGCCGCGACGCCATCTGGCTGCGGATGGACCTGACCGCGGCGCCGGGCGGCGACGGCGTCTGGCTGCTGGAGGCGGCCAGCCCCTCGCTCGACGACGTGCGCCTCTTCGTGCGCCAGGGCGACGGCAGCCTGCTGGCCCAGGCTTCGGGCGACCGCCGGCCCTTCGCTCTGCGTCCCTTCGTGCACCGCAACCACGTCTTCCCGCTGACCCTGGCCGCCGACGCGCCGGTGACCGTCTTCCTGCGGGTGCAGTCGGAAGGCATGCTGACCCTGCCGGTGCGGCTCTGGCGCATGACCGCGCTGTGGGAGCACGACCAGCGCAGCTACGCCGCGCTGGCGCTCTACTTCGGCGTGCTGGCGGCGCTGACGGTCTACAACCTGCTGCTGTTCCTGCTGCAGCAGGGCCGGCTGCACCTGGTCTACGCGGCGATGGCGGCTGCGATGGGCGTCGGCCAGGCCGGGTTGACCGGCTTCGCGGGACAGTTCCTGTGGCCGGCCGACCCACGCTGGACGCACCTGTCCGCCATCGTCGGCATCGCGCTGTCCGCCGGGCTGGGATGCCTCTTCGTGCACGGGTTCCTGCGCCAGACCCTGCGCCGCATGCGCCTGTCCTGGATGCCGACCGTGCTCGCGGTGGTGTTCGCGGGCACCGCGGCCTGGGCGGCCACCACCTCGTACCGCGCCGCCGCCTGGTCGCTCATCGGCTTGCTGGTGGCCCTGTCGCTGCTGGCGACCGCCGCCGCGGCGGTCGGGATGCGGCACCGCGAGCCGGGCATCCGCTTCTTCCTGGCGGCCTGGGCGGCGCTGCTGGCCGGCACCGGCGTGCTGCTGCTGCACAGCCTGGGCCTGGTGCCCAGCAACCCGCTCACCTCGCAGGCGCTGATGGTGGGCTCCGCGGTGCACCTGCTGCTGCTCTCGCTGGCCCTGCCCGAGCGCGCCGCCGAGACCCGGCAGATGCGCGAGAAGAAGCAGGCCGCCGCCATCGCCGCCACCCAGCACATGGTCGACACCCTGCAGGACAGCGAGCGCCGGCTGGAAGCGCGGATCGCCGAGCGCAGCTGGGCGCTGGAGCTGGCCTACACCCACGTCCGCGAGAAGGGCCAGGTGCTGGAACGCGAGGCCAACCACGACCTGCTGACCGGCCTGCCCAACCGGCGCATGCTGCTGGCGCGCCTGCGCCAGGCGATCGGGCGCGCGGGGCGCGGCGGGCCGCGCTTCGCCCTCGCCGCGGCGGACCTCGACCGGTTCAAGGCGATCAACGACATCCACGGCCACGCGGTCGGCGACCTGGTGCTGGCCGAGGTCGGCAAGCGCCTGGGCTCCGCGATCCGGATCGGCGACACCGCCGCGCGCATGGGCGGCGACGAGTTCGTGCTGCTGTTCGAGCCTTCGGGCTCGCCGGAGCACATGGAAGGCGTCTGCCAGAAGCTGCAGGCCCTGGTCTCGGCGCCGATCCGGGTGACGGGCGTGGAGGAAGCGCTGGAGGTCGGCATCAGCATCGGCGTGGCCTTCTATCCCGACGACGCCACCACCCTCGAAGGCCTGATGGAGGCCGCCGACCGGGCGATGTACCAGGCCAAGGGCATGGTCGCGGGCTGAAGGCGCCGCGCGCACGGGACGGCGCCCCGGGCCGCTCGCGGGCGTCCGGGCGCCGTTGCCCTGGAACGCGCGGGCGCGCCGATCGTTGCGGAAGCGGGCGTCAGCCCGGAGGCTCGGTCCCGACCGGTCGGGATTCCACGTCGGTCACGCCCTGGCCCCGGCTGCGCAGCGGCAGCGGCCCGGCCGCGGCGCGCGCCGGCGACGGCTCCGCCTCGGCCGATGCGGCGCGCCCCGCGCCCGGCCGGCGTCCGGCGGCGCCGTAGGTCCGGTAGGCCTGCCAGAACCGGCCGGCCGGATCCAGCCCCATGTGCCAGGCGCCCGCCGGACGCCCGGTCAGCCGCGCCCAGGCCAGGCGCATCGACCAGGCCACGGCCAGGCAGAGCGCCATGGCCAGCACGCACACCGCCAGCACCGCAGCGACCGCGACCAGCGCGACCTGCAGCAGCAGGCGGACCAGCGCCGCCGCCCAAGACCTAGCGTCCATCCGCATCACCCATCGATCTTTCCCTTTCGTTTCGTCGTGCGTTTCCCCGCCGGGACCGCCGGCCGCGGGAACAGGGGCGCCAGGCGGGCGCCCCCGGCCTCAGGCCGCCATCGGCGGGCTCGCTTCCGAGCGCGCCGGCCCGAAGCGGAACACGCCCGGCTCGCGCACCGGATCGACCTCGACCGGGATCACGTCCTTCGGCGCGAAACGGCCTTCGAGCAGCAGCTTGGACAGCGGATTCTCGATCCGTTGCTGGATCGCCCGCTTGAGCGGCCGCGCGCCGAACACCGGGTCGAAGCCGACCTTGGCCAGCTCGGCCAGCGCGGCGGGCGACACGTCCAGCGCGAGGTCCATCTTGACGAGGCGCTGCTGGAGCACCCGGAGCTGGATGCCGGCGATGGACTCGATGTTCTTCGCGTCGAGCGCGTGGAACACCACCGTCTCGTCGATCCGGTTGAGGAACTCGGGCCGGAAGTGGTTCTTCAACTCGTCCCAGACAGCTTCCTTGATTTCCTCCGCCGGCCGGCCGACCATCGACTGGATGATCGGCGAGCCGATGTTGCTGGTCATCACGATCACCGTGTTCTTGAAGTCCACGGTGCGGCCCTGGCCGTCGGTGAGGCGGCCGTCGTCGAGCACCTGCAGCAGCACGTTGAACACGTCCGGATGGGCCTTCTCGACCTCGTCGAGCAGCACCACGCTGTAGGGCTTGCGGCGCACCGCCTCGGTCAGGTAGCCGCCCTCCTCGTAGCCCACGTAGCCGGGCGGCGCGCCGATCAGCCGCGCCACCGAGTGCTTCTCCATGAACTCGCTCATGTCGATGCGGACCAGGTGGTCCTCCGAGTCGAACAGGAAGCCGGCCAGCGCCTTGCACAGCTCGGTCTTGCCCACGCCCGTCGGGCCGAGGAAGAGGAACGAGCCGGTCGGGCGGTTCGGGTCCGACAGGCCCGAGCGCGAGCGGCGGATCGCATCGGCCACCGCGCGGACCGCCTCGTCCTGCCCCACGACGCGCTCGTGCAGCCTGTCCTCCATGACCAGCAGCTTGTCTCGCTCGCCCTGCATCAGCTTGGCCACCGGGATGCCGGTGGCGCGCGCCACCACCTCGGCGATCTCGTCGGCGCCGACCTGGGTGCGCAGCAGCTGCGGCGCATTGGAGGCGCCCTTGCTGGATTCGGTGTCGAGGGCCTCCTGCAGGCGCTTCTCCAGGCCCGGCAGCTGCCCGTACTGGAGTTCGGCCACCTTGCCGAAGTCGCCCTTGCGGGTCAGCTCCTGGATCTGGAACTTGAGCTTGTCCAGCTCCTCGCGGATCTGGGCCGAGCCCTGGGCCTGGGCCTTCTCGGCCTGCCAGATCTCGTCGTAGTCGGCGTAGTCCTTGCGCAGCCGCTCGATCTCCTCGTCGAGCAGCGCGAGCCGCTTCTGCGAGGCCTCGTCCTTCTCCTTCTCGACCGCGGCGCGCTCGATCTGCAGCTGGATGATGCGGCGGTCGAGCCGGTCCATCACCTCGGGCTTGGAGTCCATCTCGATCTTGATCTTGGCCGCGGCCTCGTCGATCAGGTCGATCGCCTTGTCGGGCAGGAAGCGGTCGGTGATGTAGCGGTGGCTCAGCTCGGCCGCGGCCACGATCGCCGGATCGGTGATGTCGACCTGGTGGTGCAGCTCGTACTTCTCCTGCAGGCCGCGCAGGATGGCGATGGTCGCCTCCACCGTCGGCTCGCCGACCAGGATCTTCTGGAAGCGGCGCTCCAGCGCGGCGTCCTTCTCGATGTACTTGCGGTACTCGTCGAGCGTGGTCGCGCCGACGCAGTGCAGCTCGCCCCGGGCCAGCGCGGGCTTGAGCATGTTGCCCGCGTCCATCGCGCCCTCGGCCTTGCCGGCGCCCACCATGGTGTGCAGCTCGTCGATGAAGACGATGGTCCGGCCCTCGTCCTTGGCCAGCTCGTTGAGCACCGCCTTGAGCCGCTCCTCGAACTCGCCGCGGTACTTGGCGCCGGCGAGCAGCGCCGCCATGTCGAGCGACAGCACCCGCTTGCCCTTGAGCGAGTCCGGCACCTCGCCGGCGACGATGCGCTGGGCCAGGCCCTCGACGATGGCGGTCTTGCCGACGCCCGGTTCGCCGATCAGCACCGGGTTGTTCTTGCTGCGGCGCTGCAGCACCTGGATGGCGCGGCGGATCTCGTCGTCGCGTCCGATGACCGGGTCGAGCTTGCCGACGCGGGCGCGCTTGGTCAGGTCCAGCGTGTACTTGGCGAGGGCGCCGCGCTGCGCCTCGGCGTCGGCGCTGTCGACCGGCTGGCCGCCGCGCACCGCGTCGATCGCGGCTTCCAGCGACTTGCGGGCCAGGCCGTGGGACCTGGCGAGTTCGCCGGTGTCGGTCTTGCTGTCGGCGAGCGCCAGCAGGAAGAGTTCGCCGGCGATGAACTGGTCGCCGCGCTTGAGCGCCTCCTTCTCGGTGGCCTGCAGCAGGCTGTTCAGGTCGCGGCCCACGGTCACGTCCTGGCCCTGCACCTGCGGCAGCTTGCGCAGCGCGGCCTCGGCCGCGGACTGCAGGCCGGCGACGTTGGCGCCGGCGCGCTGCAGCAGCGCGCGGGGCCCGTCCTCCTGCCGCAGCATGGCCAGCAGCAGGTGCACCGGCTCGATGTAGGCATGGTCGTTGGCCAGGGCCAGGCTCTGGGCGTCGGAGAGCGCTTCCTGGAACTTGGTGGTGAGTTTGTCGGTACGCATGGTTGTTCCGTCTCGTGGATGGTCGATTGGCCTGCAGCTCGGGGTTGCTTACAGCTTTTCAATATCGCGTGCCTATACTGTCCCTGAAGGCCCCGCGGGCCGGCCGCGTTCGCGCCGGCGCCGCGCGCATCCGCCCGCGCGGGGCGCCGCGGCCTTCGCGTGTCCACCCACTCCTCCCGCATCCCATGATCCTCATCACCGGGGGCGCCGGCTTCATCGGTTCCCACATGTGCGTCGCCCTGGCCGAGGCCGGCCAGCGTTTCCTCGTCCTCGACGACTTCAGCAACAGCGCGCGCGACGTGGTGCGCCGCATCGGCGCGCTCGTCGGCCACGAACCGCTGCTGGTCGAGGGAGACGTGCGCGACGAGGCCCTGCTCGACCGCGTCCTGTCCAGGCATCCGATCGAGGCGGCGATCCATTTCGCCGGCCTGAAAGCGGTGGGCGAGTCGGTCCGCGAGCCGCTGCGCTACTACCGCGAGAACATCGACGGCGCGCTGGCGCTGGTGGCGGCGATGGGCCGCGCCGGCGTGCGGCGGCTGGTGTTCTCGTCCTCGGCCACCGTCTACGCGCCGTCCTCGGCCATGCCGCTCGACGAGTCCGCGCCGCTGCGCGCGACCAATCCCTACGGCTGGACCAAGCTGATGATCGAGCAGATGCTGGAGGACGTGGCCGCGTCCGACCCGGCCTGGCGCATCGCCCGGCTGCGCTACTTCAACCCGGTGGGCGCCCACGAGAGCGGCACGCTGGGCGAGGAACCGCAAGGCGTGCCCAACAACCTCGCGCCCTACGTGACCCAGGTCGCCGCCGGCCAGCGGCCGCGGCTGCAGGTCTTCGGCGACGACTACCCCACGCCCGACGGCACCGGCGTGCGCGACTACATCCACGTGATGGACCTGGCCGAGGGCCACGTCGCCGCGCTGCGCCACCTCGAAGGCCATCCGGGCGTGCACACCTTCAACCTCGGCACCGGCCGCGGCACCTCGGTGCTGGAGCTGGTGCGCAGCTTCGAGGAGGCCTCGGGCAGGACCATCCCCTACGACATCGTGCCGCGCCGCGCGGGCGACGTGGGCGAATGCTGGGCCGACCCGGCGCGCGCCCGCGAGGTGCTCGGCTGGACCGCCCGGCGCGGCATCGCGCAGATGTGCGCCGACGCGTGGCGCTGGCAGCAGCACCGCGCCACGCTGCCCTACTGACCCCGCCCCCGCCGCCTTCCCGCGGGCGACGCGCTCCTCCCCTCCACGCTTCCTTCCCGTCCTCCATGATCTTCGTCACAGGCGGCGCCGGCTTCATCGGCGCGAACTTCGTCCTCGACTGGTGCCGCGGGCTCGCGCCCGCGGGCGAGCCGGTGCTCAACATCGACCTGCTCACCTACGCCGGCAACACCGAGAACCTGGCCGCGCTCGACGGCGCGCCACAGCACCGCTTCGTGCGCGCAGACATCGCCGACCAGGCGGCCATCGCCGCCCTGCTGGCCGAGCACCAGCCGCGCGCCATCGTGCATTTCGCGGCCGAGTCGCACGTGGACCGATCCATCCTCGGGCCCGACGCCTTCGTGCAGACCAACGTGGTCGGCACCTTCCGGCTGCTCGAGGCCGCGCGCGCCCACTGGTCCGGGCTGCCGGCCGGCGAGAAGGCGGCGTTCCGCTTCCTGCACGTCTCGACCGACGAGGTCTACGGCACGCTGGGCCCGAACGACCCGGCCTTCTCCGAGACCACGCCCTACGCGCCCAACAGCCCGTACTCGGCGTCCAAGGCCGCGTCCGACCACCTGGTGCGCGCCTACCACCACACCTACGGGCTGCCGGTGCTCACCACCAACTGCTCGAACAACTACGGCCCGCACCAGTTCCCCGAGAAGCTGATCCCGCTGGTGCTGCACCGCGCCCTGCGCGGCGAGCCGCTGCCGGTCTACGGCGACGGGCTGCAGGTGCGCGACTGGCTCTACGTCTCCGACCACTGCCGCGCCATCGCGCGGGTGTTGGAGGCCGGCACCCCCGGCGAGGTCTACAACGTCGGCGGCCTCAACGAGCAGACCAACCTGTCGGTGGTGCACCTGCTGTGCGACCTGCTCGACGCCGCGCGGCCCCGCGCCGGCGGGGGCAGCTACCGCAGCCAGATCACCTTCGTGCAGGACCGGCCCGGCCACGACCGGCGCTACGCCATCGACGCCCGCAAGATCGAGCGCGAGCTCGGCTGGCGCCCGCAGGAGACCTTCGGGACCGGCCTGAAGAAGACGGTCGACTGGTACCTGGCGCATCCGGAGTGGGTCGAGCACGTCACCTCCGGCGCCTACCGCGAATGGAACGAGCGCCAGTACTCCGGCCGCGCCGAAGGGGTCGCCGCGTGAGCGGGGCCGGCGCCGCAGGCGCGCCGCTGCTGCTGCTCGGCAAGGACGGCCAGGTCGGCTGGGAGCTGCAGCGCGCCCTGCCGCTGCTCGGTCCGGTGGTCGCCGTCGGCCGCGCGGAATGCGACCTGGCGGACCTGGACGCGGTGCGCGCCCTGGTGCGCCGGACCGCGCCCCGCGCCATCGTCAACGCCGCCGCCTACACCGCGGTCGACCGGGCCGAGTCCGACCGCGCGGGGGCCTGGCGCATCAACGCCGAGCTGCCCGCGCTGCTGGCCGAGGAGGCGGCCGCGCACGACGCTTGGCTGGCGCACTATTCCACCGACTACGTCTTCGACGGCAGCGGCGACGCCCCCTGGCGCGAGACCGACGCGCCCGCGCCGCTCGGCGCCTACGGCCGCAGCAAGCTCGACGGCGAGCAGGCGGCGCGCAGCGCGCCGCGCCACCTGGTCCTGCGCACCAGCTGGGTCTTCGGCGTGCACGGCGGCAACTTCCTCAAGACCATGCTGCGCCTCGGCCGCGAACGCGACGGCCTGAACGTGGTGGCAGACCAGTGGGGCGCGCCCACCGGCGCGGCGCTGATCGCCGACGCGACCGCGCACGCGCTCAAGACGGTGCTGCCCGACCGGGACGCGACCGGCGGCCTGTTCCACCTCGCCTCCGACGGCGAGACCAGCTGGCACGGCTACGCCCGGCACATCATGGCCGAGGCCGCCCGGCTCGGCGCGCCGATGCGCTGCGCGCCCGAGGCGGTCGCGCCCATCCCGGCCAGCGCCTACCCGCTGCCCGCGCCGCGGCCGGCCAACTCGCGGCTCGACACCACGCGGCTGCGCAGCACCTTCGGCCTGTCGCTCCCGTCCTGGCAATCCCAGGCGACGCGCGTCCTCGAAACCCTCCTCGCACCCCGATGAACACCTCCGCATCCCCGTCCGCGCGACCGCGCAAGGGCATCATCCTGGCCGGCGGTTCCGGCACCCGGCTCTACCCGGCCACGCTGGCCGTGTCCAAGCAACTGCTGCCGGTCTACGACAAGCCGATGGTCTACTACCCGCTCTCGACGCTGCTGCTGGCAGGCATCCGCGAGATCCTGATCATCTCCACCCCCCAGGACACGCCGCGCTTCGAGCAGCTGCTGGGCGACGGCAGCCAGTGGGGCATCTCGCTGTCGTACGCGGTCCAGCCCTCGCCCGACGGACTGGCCCAGGCCTTCCTGATCGGCGAGGAATTCCTCGGCGGCGCGCCCAGCGCGCTGGTGCTGGGCGACAACATCTTCCACGGCCACGACCTGGTCGAGCTGCTGCAGGCGGCCGACACCCGCACCGCCTGCGCCACCGTCTTCGCCTATGCGGTGCAGGACCCGGAGCGCTACGGCGTGGTCGAGTTCGACCCGGCCGGCAAGGTGCTCAGCCTCGAGGAGAAGCCCGCCGCGCCGCGGTCGCGCTATGCGGTCACCGGGCTCTACTTCTACGACGAGCAGGTCTGCGCGATGGCCCGGCAGGTCAAGCCCTCGGCCCGCGGCGAGCTGGAGATCACCGACCTCAACCGCCTCTACCTGGAGCAGGGCCGGCTCCACGTCTCGATCATGGGCCGGGGCCACGCCTGGCTCGACACCGGCACCCACGACAGCATGCTCGACGCCAGCCAGTTCATCCAGACGCTGGAGCAGCGCCAGGGCCTCAAGGTCGCCTGCCCCGAGGAGATCGCCTGGCGCAAGGGCTACATCGACGACGCGGCGCTGCGCGATCTCGCCCGGCCCATGGCCAAGAACGGCTACGGCCGCTACCTCACCCAGCTGCTGAGCGACAAGGTCTTCTGATGCAGGCGATCCCGACCTCCCTCCCCGGCGTGCTCATCCTCGAGCCCAAGGTCTTCGGCGACGACCGCGGCTTCTTCTACGAGAGCTTCAACGCCCGCCGCTTCGCCGAAGCCACCGGACTGCAGGGCACGGATTTCGTGCAGGACAACCATTCGCGCTCGGTGCGCGGGGTGCTGCGCGGGCTGCACTACCAGATCCGCCAGCCCCAGGGCAAGCTGGTGCGGGTGGCGGCGGGCGAGGTCTGGGACGTGGCGGTGGACATCCGCCGCAGCTCGCCCACCTTCGGCCAGTGGGTCGGGGTGACGCTCTCGGCCGGGAACCGGCGCCAGCTCTGGGTGCCGCCGGGCTTCGCGCACGGCTTCATCGTGACTTCCGAATCGGCGGAGTTCCTCTACAAGACGACCGACTACTACGCGCCCGAGCACGAGCGCTGCATCGCCTGGGACGACCCGACGCTGGCCCTGCCCTGGCCGCTGGAGGGCGAGCCCTCCCTCTCGGGCAAGGACCGGGCGGGCCTGCGGCTCGACGCGGCGGAACTGTTCGACTGACCGACCGGTCCGGCCGCACGCGCCCCATGCCGCTGAGCGGGGCGATGCGCTATCGATTCAGGAGCACGCAGCCCAGGATCCACCTGCGCTGACCCGAGAAAACACCATGAAGGAGAGGCACCGGCCACCGACCGGGCCTCTCCTTTTTTCGTGGACAGCGGCTTGCAATTCGATCTAATTAGATATATCTTTTAAAAATAGATATAACGGATCGAACCATGCAAGACCCGGACTTCCATTCCCCACGCGGCGGCGACGGCGCAGGCGGACGCCGCGGCGGCGGCCGCATCTTCGGCCACGGCGGCCTGCGGCTGGTGCTGCTGCGGCTCATCGCCGACCGGCCGCGCCACGGCTACGAACTGATCAAGGCGATTGAGGAACGCGTGCAGGGCCGCTACAGCCCGAGCCCCGGCGTGGTCTACCCCACCCTCACCCTGCTGGAGGACACCGGCCTGGTGGCGGTCGACGCCACCGGCGGCGCGGCGGGCGGGGCGGGCAGCCGCAAGCGCTACGCCGCCACCGACGCCGGGCTGCGGCACCTGGCCGAGCAGCGCGAGGCCGTCGAGGCCCTGCTCGCCCGGATGGACGCCGCGCCCGCCGCCCCGCACGGCGAGCAGCCGCCACCGGTGGAGCGCGCGCTGCACAACCTCAAGTTCGCCATCCACAGCCGGCTGGCGCGCGGACCGCTCACCGACGAGCAGGCGCACGCCTTCGCCGCCATCCTCGACGGCGCCACCCAGCAACTCGACAGGATCTGACATGACCGCACCGCTCGCCCACAACACGAACACGACCGCGACCACGCCCACGGCCACCGCCGCGGACGGCGGCCCCGCTCCCGCCGACCGCAGCCCGCAGCGGGTCCGCCACGCGCTGCGCTTCCGGCTGCTCGACGTGGTCGCCGTGCGCCGGCTGACGCCGCGCATGATCCGCGTCACCCTCGGCGGCGCGGCGCTCGACGGTTTCCGCAGCCCCGGCTTCGACGACCATGTGAAGCTCTTCTTCCCCGACCCGGCCACCGGCCGGCTCGTCCTGCCGACCGCCGGACCCGACGGCCCGGTGCCGCCCGCCGACGGCGCCACGCCCACGATGCGCGACTACACCCCGCGCCGCCACGACGCGGCCGCCGGCACGCTCGACATCGACTTCGCGGTCCACGACGCCGGCCCCGCCACCACCTGGGCGGCGCAGGCGGCGCCGGGCCAGCGGCTGGGCGTCGGCGGCCCGCGCGGCTCCTTCCTGGTGCCGACCGACTACGCCGGCCACCTGCTGGTCGGCGACGAGACCGCGCTGCCGGCCATCGCCCGCCGGCTGGAGGAACTGCCCGCCGGCGGCCGCGCGCTGGTGGTGGCCGAGGTGGACGGGCCGGACGAAGAGATCGCCTTCGAGAGCCGCGCCGCGCTGGAGGTGGCCTGGGTGCACCGCCGGGGCGCGGCGCCGGGCACGGGCGATGGACTGCTGGCGCGCCTGCGCGGGCTGGAACTGCCGGCCGAGGACCTGTACGCCTGGGTCGCCTGCGAATCGGGCGCCGCCAAGGCGATCCGCGCCCACTTGGTCGCCGAGCGCGGCGTGCCGCCGAAGCAGGTCAAGGCGGCCGGCTACTGGCGCCGCGGCGACGCCGCCGCCCACGACACGCACGGCGACTGAACGGCCGGCGCGCGGTTCCGCCGTCAGCCGGCCGCGGGCGCCGCCGGCGCCGCGTCGTCCACGCCCCAGCGGGCCAGCGCCGCGTCGTCCGCCTCGCGCGCGTCCACCCAGCGCGCGCCTCCGGGCAGGTGCTCCTTCTTCCAGAACGGCGCGCGGGTCTTGAGGTAGTCCATCAGGAACTCGCAGGCGGCGAAGCTCTCGCCCCGGTGCGCCGAGGCCACCGCCACCAGCACGATCTGGTCGCGCGGCTGCAGCAGGCCGATGCGGTGGACGACCCGCACGCCCCGGATGTCGAAGCGCGCCCGCGCCGCATCGACCATCGCCGCGATCGACGATTCGGTCATGCCGGGATAGTGCTCCAGCTCCATCGCCGCCACGCTGCCGGCGGAGGCCCGGTCGCGCACCGTGCCGACGAAGCTGCAGACCGCGCCCACGCCGCCGTCGTCCGCGCGCAGCGCCGCCACCTCGGCGGACAGGTCGAAGTCCTGGGCCTGGACGCTGATGCGGACGGGGAAATCGGTGCCGGTGGAAGTCATCGCCGGATTGTGGCACCGGGCCGCCGTCGCCGGCCGCCCTGCGGCGGGGAGGCGGAATCCGGACGGGCGCCGGCCGCGCCCGGCCGCCGCCCGGTGGCGCTTCGCGAGGTGCCGCTCCGCGCGCGGCGCCGCGCGGCAGGCGCGATCCGCGCTCAGCCGCCGGTGACCGGCGGGAAGAAGGCCACCTCGGCGCCCTCGGCCAGCGGCTGCGACTCCGGCGCCATGGCGCGATCGACCGCGATGCGCACCGGCCGGGCGCGGTCCAGCGCGGCGGCGTGCGCGCCGCCGCGGGCGATCAGTTCGTCGCGCAGGGCGCCGGCGGTCGCGGCCGCGGTGGACAGGGCCTCGCCCTCGGCGCCGATCGCCTCGCGGATCGAGGCGAAGTAGCGGACGGCGATGCGTCGCGCGGCCGGCGCCGGCACGTCGTCCGCGCCAGACGGGCCGGCGCCGCCGGGAAGGGCTCGGGGGGCGGTGGCGGGCGCGCTCATGCCAGCAGCTCCGCGAAGGACAGGAAGGGCACCGCGTCGCCCGGGGCGATGGTGGTGTTGGGCGGGTTGTCGACGATGCCGTCGCCCCAGACCGCCGAGGTCAGCACGCCCGAGCCCTGGTGCGCGAAGAGGTCGAGCCCGCCGTCGGCGTTGCGCGCCACCCGCAGGAACTCGCGCCGGTTCTCGGCCCGGTCCCAGCGGAAGTTGGCGGGCAGCCGCACCGTCGGCGGCGCCAGCGCGGTCGCGCCCTGCAGCTTGAGCAGGAAGGGCCGCACCAGCATCAGGAAGGTGACGAAGCTCGACACCGGGTTGCCCGGCAGCCCGATGAAGTGCGCCGGGCCGTCCGCGCCGCCGGCGCGGTCGATCCGGCCGTAGGCGAAGGGCTTGCCCGGCTTGATCGCCATGCGCCAGAGCGTGAGCTGCCCCAGCGCCTCGACCGCCGGCTTGACGTGGTCCTCCTCGCCCACCGAGACGCCGCCGCTGGTCAGCACCAGGTCGTGGCCGGCGGCCGCGCTGCGCAGCGCCTCGACCGTGGCCTCGCGCCGGTCGGGCACGATGCCGCAGTCGGCGACCTCGCAGCCCAGGCGCTGCAGCAGCGCGCGCAGCAGGAAGCGGTTGGAGTTGTAGATCGCGCCGGGCGGCATGTCGGCCGGCGCGACGCTGCCGGGCATGACCAGCTCGTCGCCGGTGGAGAACAGCGCCACCCGCGGCCGTCGGGCGACGTCGAGCCGGTCGGCGCCGACGCTCGCGGCCAGGCCCAGCGCCTGCGGGGTGAGCCGCTCGCCGCGCGCGAGCACCGTGGCGCCCCGGGCCACGTCCTCGCCCGCCCGGCGGATCGCGGCGCCGGGCGCGGGCACGGCGTCGATGCGCACCGTGCCGTCGTCGAGCGCGGCGCACTGCTCCTGCATGACGACCGCGTCGGCGCCGGCGGGCACCGGCGCGCCGGTGAAGATGCGCGCGGCGGTGCCGGGCTCCAGCGCGCCGCCGACCGCGCCGGCGGCGATGCGCTGCGAGATCCGCAGCACGGCGCCGGCGGCGGCGATGTCGGCGCTGCGCACCGCGTAGCCGTCCATCGCGCTGTTGTCCAGCGGCGGCACCGCGATCGGCGAGCGCAGGTCGGCCGCCAGCACGCGGCGGTCGGCGTCGAAGGTGGAGACGGTTTCGGCGCCGCCCAGCGGGGCGGCATGCGCCAGCAGCTGCTGCAGGGCGTCGTCGAGGGAAATCAGCCCCTTGCGGGCCGGGGAAGGATCGGCGGATGCGGTCATCCGCGGATTGTCGCCGGGCGGGACGGGCCCGCCGGTGACAGGGCGCTTCGCCGCGCCGGCCGCCGCGGCTTCAGCCGGGGGCGCGGTAGGCGAAGCGCTCCGCGTTCGCCAGCAGCCAGTCCCGCACCGCGTCGGGATCGTTGAGCGCCAGCAGGGGCAGTGCGGTCGGCGCCGGCAGCGCGCCGGGCGCATCGGTGGCGATCGCCAGAATGGCCGGGTCGTCCGGGTAGCGCGCCGGATGGCCGGGGAAGTCGGCGGCCGGCGCGCGCCAGACCTCGACCTTGGGCAGGTCGCTGCCCCGGAAGCCCTCGACCAGCAGCCAGTCCACCGACGGATCGATCCGCGCGATGAGCTCGTGCACCGGCGGCGTGCCGGGCTCGGCGAATTCCCGCATCAGCGCCATGCGCACGTCGGACACCACCAGCACCTCGCGGGCGCCGGCCTTGCGGTGGCGCCAGCTGTCCTTTCCGGGGGTGTCCACGTCGAAGCGGTGGTGGGCGTGCTTGATCACCGCGACCCGCAGGCCGCGGGCCACGAAGCGCGGGATCAGGGCCTCGACCAGCGTGGTCTTGCCCGCGCCGGAATAGGCCGCGAAGCCGACGACCCTCATTGTCCGCGCCCGACCGCAGCGCCGGGCCGCATGCTATCGAAATCGCAGCTGCCGGTGCAGGCGGATCCTGCACGGGAGGCCGATTTCATTCGCAATGCTCGGCGATGTAGCGCTTGACCGCTTCCGCATCGGCGGGCAGGGAACGCACCCGCTTGGGCAGGTCCTCGATGCCCACGAAGGCCGCCGGCCGCTCGGGCTCGCGCCCCAGCGCCTCGACGATGGTCGCGGCGAACTTGATCGGCAGCGCCGTCTCCAGCACGATCATCGGCACGCCCGGCGCGGTATGCGCGCGCGCCGCCTTCAGGCCGTCGGCGGTGTGGGTGTCGATCATGGTGCCGAAGCGCTCCCAGGTATCGCGGATGGTCGCGAGCCGGTCGGCGTGGGTGCTGCGCCCGCTCGCGAAACCGTAGCACGACCGCGCCTCGGCGAAGGCGGGGTCGTCCCGCAGGTCGAACTGCCCGTGCGCGGCCAGGTCGTCGGCGAAGAGCCGGCGCACCCGCGCGCCGTCGCGGCCGAGCAGGTCGAAGACGAAGCGCTCGAAGTTGCTGGCCTTCGAGATGTCCATCGACGGGCTCGAGGTCTCGAAGGTGTCGGCGCTGCCGCGCGCCCGGTAGGTGCCGGTGCGGAAGAACTCGTCGAGCACGTCGTTCTCGTTGGTGGCGACCACCAGGGTGTCGATCGGCAGGCCCATCATCCGCGCCACGTGGCCGGCGCAGACGTTGCCGAAGTTGCCCGAGGGCACGCTGAAGCTGACCTTCCGGCCGTCGTCGGTTCCGACGCCGGGCCGCCCCAAGTCGGAACGCGCCCCCTCGGGGGGCAGCGAGGCGGTGCCGAGCGTGGGGGCTCCGCCCGTCGCCTGGAAATACCCGGCGAAGTAGTAGACGACCTGCGCGACGAGCCGCGCCCAGTTGATCGAGTTGACGGTGCCGATCCGGTAGCGCTGCTTGAAGGCCAGGTCGTTCGAGACGGCCTTGACGATGTCCTGGCAGTCGTCGAACACCCCGGCGACCGCGAGGTTGTGGATGTTCGGGTCCTGCAGGCTGAACATCTGCGCCTGCTGGAAGGGGCTCATGCGGCCCTCGGGCGAGGTCATGAAGACGCGGATGCCGGCCTTGCCCTTCATCGCGTACTCGGCCGCGCTGCCGGTGTCGCCGCTGGTGGCGCCGAGGATGTTGAGCTGCGCGCCGCGGCGGCCCAGCTCGTACTCGAACAGGTTGCCGAGCAGCTGCATCGCCATGTCCTTGAAGGCGAGCGTCGGGCCGTTGGACAGGGCCTCCAGCCAGACGCCGTCCTCCAGCGGCCGCAGCGGTACGATGGCCTCGGTGCCGAAGACCTCGCGGGTGTAGGTGCGCTCGCAGATCGCGCGCAGGTCGGCCGCGGGGATGTCGTCGATGTAGCGCGAGAGGATCTCGAAGGCCAGGGCCGCGTAGCCGCGGGTGGCGTAGGCCTCGCGCCACGCGGCGAGCGTGGCCGCGTCGACCTGCGGGTACTCCTCGGGCAGGTACAGGCCGCCGTCGGGCGCCAGGCCCTCGAGCAGGATCTCGCAGAAGCGCTTGCGGTCCGGGTGGCCGCGGGTGGAACGGTAGAGCATCAGGCCAGCTCCTCCTTGCGGATGCGGGTGATCGGCCCCAGCACCGTCGGCAGGGCCTGCATCTGCGCCAGCGCGGCGTTCATCGTGCCTTCGCGGGTGGCGTGGGTCAGGATGATCAGGTCGGTCTGGGTCGCGCCCTCGCCGCCCACCTCGTCGGCCTCGCGCTGCAGCACCGCGTCGATGCTGATGCCGGCCTCGGCCAGCAGGCCGGTGACCTTGGCCAGCACGCCGGCCTGGTCGGCCACCTGCAGCCGCAGGTAGTAGCTGGTGACCACCTCGTCCATCGGCACCACCCGCAGGTCCGACAGCGCGTCGGGCTGGAAGGCCAGGTGCGGCACGCGGTGGGCGGCGTCGGCGGTGTGCAGCCGGGCGATGTCGACCAGGTCGGCGACCACCGCGCTGGCGGTCGGCTCGCTGCCGGCGCCCTTGCCGTAGTAGAGGGTGGTGCCGACGGCGTCGCCCTGCACCACCACCGCGTTCATCGCGCCCTCGACGTTGGCCAGCAGGCGCTTGGCCGGCACCAGGCTCGGGTGCACCCGCAGCTCGACGCCGTCCGCGCCGCGCCGGGTGATGCCCAGCAGCTTGATGCGGTAGCCGAGCTGCTCGGCGTACCTGATGTCCTGCGCGCCCAGCTTGGTGATGCCCTCGACGTGGGCCTTGTCGAACTGCACCGGGATGCCGAAGGCGATGGCCGACATCAGGGTGATCTTGTGGCCGGCGTCCACGCCCTCGATGTCGAAGGTCGGGTCGGCTTCGGCGTAGCCCAGGCGCTGCGCCTCCTGCAGCACGGTGCCGAAGTCCAGGCCCTTGTCGCGCATCTCGGACAGGATGAAGTTGGTGGTGCCGTTGATGATGCCGGCGATCCACTGGATGCTGTTGGCGGTCAGGCCCTCGCGCAGCGCCTTGATGATCGGGATGCCGCCCGCGACCGCCGCCTCGAAGGCGACCATCACCCCCTTGGCGTGGGCCGCTTCGAAGATCTCGGTGCCGTGCACCGCCAGCAGCGCCTTGTTGGCGGTGACCACGTGCTTGCCGGCCGCGATGGCCTCGAGCACCAGCTGCTTCGCGACGCCGTAGCCGCCGATCAGCTCGACCACGATGTCGATGTCCGGGTTCGCGATGACCTCGCGCGCGTCCTGCACGATCCGCACGCCGGGCGCGCCGCCGACCAGCGTCCGCGCGCGGTCCGCGTCCAGGTCGGCCACCATGGCGATCTCGATGCCGCGGCCGGCGCGGCGGCGGATCTCTTCCTGGTTGCGACGCAGCACGTTGAACGTGCCGCTGCCTACGGTGCCTGCACCGAGCAGGCCGACTTGGATCGGTTTCATTTTGGCGGGAAAGGTCGGGAACACGAGGGAAGGCCGACGTCCCGGCGCGGGCCCGGACGTCGGCGGCGGGATCGGATCAGGGCGCGGCCTTGGCGGCGCGAGGGGGCACCACCGACAGCACCGGCGCGGCGGGCGCCGCGGCCCGGTCGCCGGCGTGGCGGCGGCGGTAGCCCTCGAGGAACCTTGCGATGCGGCCGATGGCCTCGCGCAGGTCGTCCTCGTGCGGCAGGAAGACGATGCGGAAATGGTCCGGCGCGGGCCAGTTGAAGCCCGAGCCCTGCACCAGCATCACCCGCGTCGCCTCCAGCAGCTCCAGGAAGAACTGCCGGTCGTCCGCGATCGGGTAGACCGCCGGATCGAGCCGCGGGAACATGTAGAGCGCGGCCTGCGGCTTGACGCAGCTCACCCCGGGGATGGCGGTGATCAGCTCGTAGGCCAGGTCGCGCTGGCGGCGCAGGCGGCCGCCCTCGCCCACCAGCTCGTTGATGCTCTGGTAGCCGCCGAGCGCGGTCTGCACCGCCCACTGGCCGGGCACGTTGGCGCACAGCCGCATGTTCGAGAGCATGTTGAGGCCCTCGATGTAGTCGGCCGCCGGGCGCTTGTCGCCCGAGACCACCAGCCATCCGGCGCGGTAGCCGCAGGAGCGG
The DNA here is from genome assembly GCA_036946225.1 of Xylophilus ampelinus. Taxonomy (GTDB): domain Bacteria; phylum Pseudomonadota; class Gammaproteobacteria; order Burkholderiales; family Burkholderiaceae_C; genus JAKOND01. Next base: position 61,620 of record JAQIJO010000011.1, on the reverse strand, counting down.
TAGCTCTTGGACAGCGAGTTGAAGGTCAGCGTCAGCACGTCGTCCGACAGGCTGGCGATGGCGGTGTGGCGCACGCCGTCGTAGAGCACCTTGTCGTAGACCTCGTCGGCCAGTATCACCAGCCCGTGCTCGCGGGCGATGGCGACGATGCTGCGCAGCAGCTCGTCCGAATAGAGCGCGCCGGTCGGGTTGTTCGGGTTGATGACCACGATGCCCTTGGTGCGCGGGGTGATCTTCGCGCGGATGTCGTCGAGGTCGGGCATCCAGCCGTCGGCCTCGTCGCAGCGGTAGTGCACCGGCGTGCCGCCCGACAGGCTCGCGGTGGCGGTCCAGAGCGGGTAGTCGGGCGCGGGCAGCAGCAGCTCGTCGCCGTCGTCGAGCAGCGCGTTGGTCGCCATCGCGATCAGCTCCGACGCGCCGTTGCCCAGGTAGATGTCGTCCAGCGTCACGCCCTGGATGCCCTGCTGCTGGGTGTAGTGCATCACCGCCTTGCGGGCGGCGAAGATGCCCTTGCTGTCCGAGTAGCCGGCCGAGTTCGGCAGGTGGCGGATCATGTCCTGCTGGACCTCTTCGGGCGCGTCGAAGCCGAACACCGCCAGGTTGCCGATGTTGAGCTTGATGATCTTCTGGCCCTCGTCCTCCATCTGCTTGGCGCGGTCCATGATCGGGCCCCGGATGTCGTAGAGGACGTTGGCGAGCTTGGCGGATTTGTGGATGGTTTTCACGCGGGCCTTCCGGACGGGCTGGGCGGCATCCGGGCGAAGGCCGCGCATGCCGTGGGGCGAAACCTATAATTTGACCATAAGTGGGCCGGCGGCCCGGCCGACGCGCCCGTGCGGCCACGGGCCCTCCGCGCGGCGTCCGCGGCCGGTCCGCCTCCCCTCCCCGGCCCACCGCCGCCGCGCCTGACCGACACTCCGCCCCACCGATGAAGCTCCAGCCCGACAAGACCGACGTCCAGACCATCACCGGCCACGGCCCGGGATGGATCGGCATCAACAAGGAACCGGTGGCGCACAGCGTCGTCGTCGGCGCTGCCGGCGAGCGCATCGACTGGGAATGCGGCCGCTTCGAGGACCTGACGCCGCAGCACTTCGCGCGCCTGGCCGAGCTGGATGCCGAGGTGGTGATCTTCGGCAGCGGGCTGCGCAACCGCTTCCCGCCCGCCGCCTGGCTGCAGCCGCTGATCGCGCGGCGCATCGGGCTGGAGACCATGGACACCGCCGCCGCCTGCCGCACCTACAACATCCTGGCCGGCGAGGGCCGCAAGGTCGTGGCCGCCTTGCTGCTCGAAACCGCGGCGCCTGCAGGGACCAACCCCGCTTTATAACTGCCAAAAAAGGTTTCGGGGTAAAATCATGCCCTGCGGTCGGGAGTAGAACCAGAACAGACGCCGTGCACAGACGACTCCCGGCAACCCAACGACCACATCATCACTAGGCAGCACAGAAGTTATATGGCGATCGTTGTCAACAAGCCCATCCCCGAATTCGAAGCGAACGCCACGAACGGAGTCAAGGTTTCCAACACCTCCCATCTCGGCGAAATCCTGGTCCTGTTCTTCTACCCCAAGGACAACACCCCGGGCTGCACCACCGAGAGCATGCAGTTCCGCGACCACTTCGACGAGTTCGTGAAGGCGGGCGCCACCGTGTTCGGCGTCTCGCGCGACAACATGAAGTCGCACGACGACTTCAAGGCCAAGCTCGAACTGCCCTTCGAACTCGTCGCCGACACCGAAGAGAAGATGTGCCACATGTTCGGCGTGGTCAAGAACAAGATCATGTACGGCAAGAAGGTCAAGGGCATCGAGCGCAGCACCTTCCTGATCGGCCCCGACGGCGTCCTGCGCGAGGAATGGCGCGGCCTGAAGGTCCCGGGCCACGTCGACGAGGTGATCAAGGCGGTCAAGCTGCTAAAGAAGGACGGCACCGTCCATCCGGTGGCGGCCGTCGCCGAAGAGCCGCCCGCGGCGGCCACCGAAGCCGCCTGAACGGCGTCCCGCCCGGGCCGGCGCGGGCGCCGGTCCCGCCGCCGCCGGCGCGTCCCGTCGGATAGGCATAATGAATCCATGCATCCCACGACGCCGACCTGCCCGATGGCACGCCAGGAGCCTGCGGTCCCGCACCGTTCCGCCCCGCCCCCGAAAGCCGCCCGGTCTCCCGGCGGCTTTCGCGCTTTCCGGGGCCGGACGCCGGCCGCGGGGGATGCATTCCCGCGCATCGCCCGCACCTAGCATCCCTTGGCGCCGCGCGGCGGCGGGGCCGGTCCCGGTCCGCCCGCCGCCCGCGCGTCCTTCCCGACCCCTTCCCTCCTAGCGAGCAGCCCGATCCATGCCCCTGCCTCCCGCTCCCGCAAAACGCGCCGCCATCCTGCCCGCTTCCGCCTACCGCAACGACGCCGCCGACGAGGCGCCCGGGGCCGAGGCCTCGGCGGCCGCGCCCTCCCCCGCGCCGCGCCGTGCCGGCGGCCGCCGCCGCGCCGCCGCGCCGGCCGCGGCCGTCGTGGAGGCCGTGGCCGCGCCGGCCGCGCCCGCGGAGGCCGTGCCCGCAGCGGACGCGCCCAAGCCCGCGCGGCCGCGCCGCGGCCGGACCGCCGCCGGAGCCGAAGCGCCGGCCGCCGCTCCTACCGCCGCACCGACGGCGTCCCGCGCCGCCCCGGCGCCCGCGCCAGTGCCCGCGGCCGCCGCGGCGCCTGCCGCGCGCACCGGCCGCCGGGGCGCCGGCCGCGCCGCGGTGCCTGCCGCGCGCGCCCGCATCGCAAGCGCGCAGCGCAAGCTCTTCGTGCTCGACACTAACGTGCTGCTGCACGACCCGACCTGCCTGTTCCGCTTCGAGGAGCACGACATCTTCCTGCCGATGATCGTGCTGGAGGAGCTCGACGGCCACAAGAAGGGCATGACCGAGGTGGCCCGCAACGGCCGCCAGAGCAGCCGCACCCTGGACGCGCTCGCCGCCGCGCAGGGCGCCGACATCGCCAAGGGCCTGCAGCTCGACACCACCGGCCACCCCGAGGCCGGCGGCAGCCTGTTCTTCCAGACCGAACCGCTGGACTACAGCCTGCCCACCAGCCTGCCGCCCGGCAAGGCCGACAACCAGATCCTGGGCGTGGTCGAGGCGCTGCGCAGCCGCTACGCCCCGCGCGAGGTGGTGCTGGTGTCCAAGGACATCAACATGCGGGTCAAGGCCCGCGCGCTGGGCCTCGACGCCGAGGACTACCAGAACGACAAGGTGCTGGAGGACGGCGACCTGCTCTACAACGGCGCGCTGGCGCTGCCGAGCGACTTCTGGTCCACCCAGGGCGACGACATCGAGAGCTGGCAGCAGGGCGGCCACACCTACTACCGCGTGGGCGGCCCGCAGGTGCAGAACTTCCACATCAACCAGTTCGTGTACTTCGAGGCGCCGGGCGAGCCCAGCCTCTACGCCCGCGTCACCGAGATCCGCGAACGCACCGCGGTGCTGCAGACCCTGAAGGACTACGGCAGCCAGAAGAACGCGGTCTGGGGCATGAACACCCGCAACCGCGAGCAGAACTTCGCGATGAACCTGCTCATGGATCCGGAGGTGGACTTCGTCACCCTCGCCGGCACCGCCGGCACCGGCAAGACGCTGATGGCGCTGGCCGCCGGCCTGACCCAGGTGCTCGACGACCGGCGCTACACCGAGATCATCATGACCCGCGCCACGGTGAGCGTCGGCGAGGACATCGGCTTCCTGCCCGGCACCGAGGAGGAGAAGATGGGCCCCTGGATGGGCGCGCTCGACGACAACCTCGAGTTCCTGGCCAAGGGCGACGGCGGCGGCGCCGGAGAATGGGGCCGCGCGGCCACCAACGAGCTGATCCGCTCGCGCATCAAGATCAAGAGCCTGAACTTCATGCGCGGCCGCACCTTCCTCAGCAAGTACGTCATCATCGACGAGGCGCAGAACCTGACGCCCAAGCAGATGAAGACCCTCATCACCCGCGCGGGCCCGGGCACCAAGATCGTCTGCATGGGCAACCTCGCGCAGATCGACACGCCCTACCTCACCGAAGGCTCGTCGGGCCTGACCTACGCGGTCGACAAGTTCAAGGGCTGGCCGCACGGCGGCCACATCACCCTGGCCCGCGGCGAGCGCTCGCGCCTGGCGGACTTCGCCAGCGAAGTGCTCTGACTTCCACCCCGGCCCTGCGGAGACCGCCATGGCACTTGGATGGATGACTGCCCTCAAGCTCGTCCCCTGGGGCGACGTGATCGAGGCCACGCCGAAGATCGTCAAAGGCGCGAAGGAACTGTTCCGCACGGGCCGCGGGGCGCCGCGCGCCCGGCCCGGGGCCGGCAGCGGCGTGCCGGCGACCACCGAGGGCCTGTCGCTTTCCGCCCAGATCGACCAGCTGCGCCAACGGGTGCAGGTTCTCGAGGACGAGCAGCACTCCGCCGCAGAAGTGGTCGCCTCGATGGCCGAGCAGCAAGCCAAGATCGTGCAGACGGTCGATGCCTTGCAGAAGCGCGTCCGCTGGCTGACCGGCGCCTGCGCGGTGCTGCTGGCCGCGGTGGTCGCGCTCTGGCGCGCCCTGCCCTGAAAGGTTCGCCCAGGAAGTCACCCGCTACGATTTCAATAGCTGGAAGCCCGCATGCCACCAGCGCATGCGGGCTTTTTCATGGATGATTTTCGTCTCGGCGCGGGAAGATCACCGCCACGCGCAGGCCCCCGCCGTCGGCGTTGGAGAGCCCCAGCCGCCCGCCGTGGCGACGCACGATGTCGTGCACGATGGCCAGGCCCAGGCCGCTGCCGCCGGTCTGCCGGTTGCGCGAGGACTCGACGCGGTAAAAAGGCTGCAGCACCCGCTCGAACTCTTCCGGCGGCAGGCCCGGGCCACGATCGCGTACCACGACGGTCAGCGCATCGGCAGCGTCGTGCAGCGACACCTCGGCGACGCCGCCGCCGTAGCGCACCGCATTGCCGATCAGGTTGTCCATGCAGCGCCGCAGCGCGCCCGCCTGCGCCCGCAGCGGCCGCGCAGCGCCGTCCACCTGCACCGCATGGCCCAGGGCGGCCTGGTCGTCGGCCAAGCTGTCCGCGAGCGCGCGTACGTCCAGGCGCACCCAGGGCTCGGATGCCGCGACGCCGCGCAGGTGATCCAGGGTGGAAGCGATCATCGCGTCCATCTCGGCGATGTCGCGCCCGAAGCATGCGCGCTCCTGCGGATCGGACAGATTCTCGGTGCGCAGCCGCAGGCGCGTCAGGGGCGTGCGCAGGTCGTGCGACACCGCCGCCACGAAGCGGTCGCGCTCATCGAGCTGGTGGCGGATGCGGGAGCGCATCCCGTTGAAGACGCGGCTCGCGTCGCGGCATTCGCGAGAGCCGTCTTCGGGCAACGGCGGCAGATTCGGGTCGGTCCCCCAATCCCGCGCCGCCGCGGACAACCGGTTCATCGGACGGGACAGCCAGCGCGCCGCCCACCAAGCCGCGATCACCAACGCGGCCAGCCGCACCCCGATGTCCAGCAGGAGTCCCAGGCGCATCGCGGGCGGCGCGTCCCACACGCCCTGCGGCGGCGGGCCGCGCGGCCCCGGCGGAGGCGGCATGCGCGCGTCCGCCGGCGCACCGGAATGCGGCGACGGATGCTCCCACGGACCGTCCCGGGGCTCCGGGGGATGCAGCTCGAACATCAGCGTGAGGGCGAGCGCATGGCTCAGCACCACGGCGGCGATGAGCAGCGCCGCCAGCCGGGCGAAGAGCGTGTCGGGCAGGCAGCGCCGGGCCAGCATCCGCAGGCGGGTTGCCGCGGTCGGCGAGGGTATCGCGCCGGTCGTCACTGCGGCCATCCAACCTGGCCGCGCAGCGACTGGACGTTCAGCGAATAGCCTGCGCCGCGCACGGTGCGGATCATCGACGGCGATCCCGGGTCGTCCGAGAGCTTGCTTCGCAGGCGCGAGACCAGCAGGTCGATGCTGCGCTCGAACGCGTCCATCGCCCGGCCGCGGGCCTGCTCCATCAGCTGGTCGCGGCTGAACACCCGGCGCGGCGTGCGCAGGAACGTGCACAGCAGGCGGAATTCGGCGTTCGACAAGGGGACCACCACGCCGCGCGGCGACACCACATGCCGTTCGAGGCTGTGGAGCGCCCATCCGTCGAAGCGCACCACGTCGTCGATCGCCTGCATTCCCGGCGCGGGTCCGCCGGACGACCGGCGCAGCACCGTCTGGATGCGGGCCGCCAGTTCGCGCGGCTCGAAAGGCTTGCCCATGTAATCGTCCGCGCCCATCTCCAGGCCGAGCACGCAGTCGTACGGGTCGACCCGCGCGGTCAGCATGATGATCGGGACGCGCGAGCGCGCCCGCAGCTCGCGGGCCAGCGCGATGCCGTCGGTGCCGGGCAGCATCACATCCAGCACCACCAGGTCGATCGGATGGAGGGCCATCTGCGCCCGCAGGCCCGCTCCGTCGGCGGCGGCGTGCGTCGCGTAGCCGAAGCGGGCGAGGTAATCGGTTAACAACCCGGTGATTTCGGTGTCGTCGTCTACCACGAGGATGTGTTGCATGGTTCGCACGGGCGCGCAGGCGCAGGAGGAGTCCGCCCGAGTGTGGCAGCGCGTCCTGCGGCGCAGGGCGCCGATATGGCGGGTGATGGCCACGCTGTTCCGGCTTTGCGGAGGCCGTTTGTACCGGCGTCGGTACAAACAGGACAAACCGCCGAGACACGGCGCCGCAAGAATCGGTTCCGGCCCAGCGCCTCGCGTGTCCTTTCCGGACGCACGGCGCGGCCTTCGCGTAATGAAAGGGAACCACCATGACGACCATCGGTAGCGTCGGCGGCGCCGGCAGTGCCTGGGCATCCGCCATCGCCCAGCGGACCCAGCGATCCACGCAGATGTCGGAGCGGCTGCTGTCGAAGCTCGACGCGGACGGCAGCGGCAATGTCAACGGCACCGAACTGCAGGGCCTGCTCGACGACGTCTCCAAGAAGACCGGCACCGAGCGTGGCACCCGCGCCGCGGACCTCATCGAGCAGTTCGACGCCGATGGCAGCGGCAGCCTCGATGCCGCCGAACTCGGAAACACCCTGCAGAGCGTGCTGCCACCGCCGCCTTCGACGATGGCCTTCGCGCAGTCGCGCGGCGACACCGCCGACAGCAAGTCCAGCGACTCCGGAGGCTCCCGTGCCAGCAGCACTTCGGCGACCGGGCGTGCCGGCGACGATCTCTACGGCAAGGTCGACGGCGACGGCGACGGCGCGGTGAGCAAGGCAGAACTGCAGGACCTGCTCGACAAGATGTCCGGCGGCACCGCCAGCCAGGCCGGCGTAAGCAGCGACGAACTCTTCGGCCAGCTCGACACGGATGGCGACGGCAGCCTGTCGCAGGCCGAATTCGATGCGGATCGCCCGGCGCAGGACGGACAGGCGAGCGGCAGCGCCACGCAGGCCATGGGCGGCATGCCGCCGCCACCCGGCGGGCCGGGCGGCCCTGGCGGACCGCCGCCCGGAGGAGCCGCGGGCAAGACCGAAGACAGCAGCAGCAGCAGCAGCAGCAGCAGCAGCAGCACGGCGACCACCTACGATCCTCTCGACACCAACGAAGACGGCGTAGTCTCCGCCGCTGAACGCCTGGCCGGCGCAAGTGCCAGCCAGGACCAGGACGCGATCGAGGCACTGTTCAAATCCATCGACACCGACGGGGATTCGACCATCAGCGCCACTGAATCGCAGTCGTTCGTCGATCAGCTGACGAGCCGATTGCAGCAGTCGACCACTTCGGCCGCTTCCGCTTCGTCCTCGTCGGAATCCGAGAACGGATCTTCCGGACCGCGCATGGATCTGTCGCGCCTGGCGGACATGGCGCGCAGGCTCTACGAGACGAACACCGGCACCACCGCATCGTCGAGCGGCATCAGTGACCGCCTGAGCGCCCTGGCCTGAAGTCGACGCTCCCCTCACCGTTCCGTCGCCACGCGCCTCGGGACGTTTCCGTTTTCCAGCCGCACAGTGCGATTCCGATTCGCCCGTCAGTTCACGAGCTGCGCGCGCTGGTTTCTTCCGCTCCCCTGCTCAGTAGTCGTCGTAGCTGCCGCTCGCCAGGCTCTCGAAGCGGGTCAGCGGCTTCAGGAAGGCCAGCTTCACCGTGCCGGTCGGGCCGTTGCGCTGCTTGCCGATGATGACCTCGGCCACGCCCGGCTCCTTGCTGTCCTTGTTGTAGTAGTCGTCGCGGTAGATGAACATGATGATGTCCGCGTCCTGCTCGATGGCGCCCGATTCGCGCAGGTCGGACATCATCGGCCGCTTGTCGGTGCGCTGCTCGACCGACCGGTTGAGCTGCGACAGCGCGATCACCGGGCACTGCAGTTCCTTGGCCAGCATCTTCAGGCCCCGGGAGATCTCGCCCAGCTCGGTCGCCCGGTTGTCGCCGCTGCTGCCGCCCGAGCCGCTCATCAGCTGCAGGTAGTCGACCACGATCAGGCCGAGCTTGCCGCACTGGCGCGCCAGGCGGCGCGCATTGGCCCGCAGCTGGCTCGGCGTCAGGCCGGGCGTCTCGTCGATGTGCAGCGAGATGTGGCGCAGCTTCTCGATCGCCTCGGTCAGCCGCGGCCATTCCTCGTCGCTGAGCTTGCCGGTGCGCAGGTGGCCCTGGTCCACCCGGCCGATCGAGCCCACGATACGCACCGCCAGCTGGGCGGCGCCCATTTCCATGGAGAAGACCGCCACCGGCAGGCCCTCGTTGAGCGCCACGTGCTCGGCGATGTTCACCGCGAAGGCCGTCTTGCCCATGCTGGGGCGCGCCGCCAGCACCACCAGGTCGCCCGCCTGCAGGCCGGAGGTCATCCGGTCCAGGTCGATGAAGCCGGTGGGCACGCCGGTGATGTCGTTGGGGTTGTCGGCCATCTCCTGGACCCGGTCGAGCAGGTCCACCACCAGCGAATCCATGCCCTGGAAGCCCTGCTTCATCCGCGAGCCCTCCTCGCCGATGGCGAAGATCTTCTGCTCCGCCTCGTCGAGGATCTTGTCCACGTTGCGGCCCTGCGGGTCGAAGGCGTTGGTGGCGATCTCGTCGCTGGCGCTGACCAGCTTGCGCAGGATGGAGCGCTCGCGCACGATCTCCGCGTAGCGCCGGATGTTGCTCGCGCTGGGCACATACTGCGCCAGGGCGTTGAGATAGCCCAGGCCGCCCACGTCGGCCGCCTTGCCGAGGTTGGTCAGCTGCTCGTGCACCGTGATCACGTCGGCCGGCTTGCCGCCGTTGATCAGCGCGGCCACCGCCATGAAGATCAGCTGGTGCTCGTAGCGGTAGAAGTCGGCGTCCTTGAGCAGGTCGCCGACCCGGTCCCAGGCGCCGTTGTCCAGCATCAGGCCGCCGAGCACGCTGGACTCGGCCTCGACCGAGTGCGGCGGGATGCGCAGCTGGGCCAGCTCCGGATCGTGCGAGGAGGCCATGGTCGGCAGGGAGAAGTCGGAATCGGGCATGGGCAGGCGGGGGCCGTAGCGGCGGCCGGAAGGAGCGGGGACGGACCGCCGCGGCGCGCGCGCTCGCGCGGCCGCCGGACCGTCCACGGGAAGGCGTGATTGTGCCAAGGCGCTGGGCCCGCCCGGGACGCCCGCGGGACGGAGCGGCCGGGACGGCCTGCAGGCGGTCCCGCAACGAAAAAGGCCGCCCGAAGGCGGCCTCGTCACGGAGGGAAAACGCCTTACGCGGTTTCGCCGTAGACGGTCACGGTGATCTCAACCACGACATCGGTGTGCAGCGCGACGCTGACGGTGGTGTCGCCGATGGTCTTGATCGGGCCGTTGGGCAGGCGGACCTGCGACTTGGTGACCTTGTAGCCGTTCTTGTTCAGCTCTTCGGCGATGTCGGCGTTGGTGACCGAGCCGAACAGGCGGCCGTCGACGCCGGCCTTCTGGGTCAGCTTGACGGTGGTGCCGCCGAGCTTCTCGCCCTGGGCTTCGGAGGCGGCCAGCTTCTCGGCGGCGGCCTTCTCCAGTTCGGCGCGCTTGGCTTCGAATTCGGCCTTGGCGGCAGCGGTGGCGCGGCGCGCACGGCCTTGCGGGATCAGGAAGTTGCGGGCGTAACCGTCCTTGACCTTGACGATCTCGCCGAGGTTGCCGAGGTTCACGACCTTGTCGAGCAGGATGATTTGCATGGCTCGCGCTCCTTAGATCTTGTGCTGGTCCGTGTACGGGACCAGGGCCAGGAAGCGCGCGCGCTTGATGGCGGTGTTGAGTTGGCGCTGGTAGATCGCGCGGGTGCCGGTCAGGCGCGCGGGGACGATCTTGCCGTTCTCGCCGATGAAGTCGCGCAGGGTGTCGACGTCCTTGTAGTCGATTTCCTCGACGCCGGTCACGGTGAAGCGGCAGAAGCGCTTGCGCTTGAACAGCAGGGACTGGGTGTTGCGCTTCGGGCGCTTGTCTTTGTTGAAACGTTTCGGTCCGGCCATGATGGACTCCTGAAAAATTAAGCGGTTTCTTGATCGAATTGCTGGATGTGCAGCACCAGGCTCCTGCCGTTGCGCGCGTTGCCGAGGAAACCGGTGAAGCGCCAGGCGCTTCCCATCTCCTGGGCGGCGAGCCGCTCCGCCTCCGCCGCGAACGCCACCGCCTTGACGGTGACGTTCACCTCGCGCCGCCGCCCCGCTTCGAGCAGGCTGGAACTGTGCGCGAGGGACAGGTCCAGGGCGGGCACGCCGGCGGGCGTGTAGCGCAGCGCGCCGGTTTCGGCGATCGTCGCATGCAGCACGACCCGGTTGAGGGCGGCGGAGCCGTCCGGCTCAGGGTGTGGCAACGGCGTGGAGGCCCGGATTACTGGCGCTCGCCGCGGTCGCTGTTGCGATCGCCACGGTCACCGCGGTCGCCACCACGGTCGCCGCGGTCGCCACGCTCGCCGCCGGCAGCGGCCACTTCGGCCTGCTGGGCCTTGCGGGCCTCTTCGCGCTCGACGGTCTTCATCATCGAGGACGGCGCGGTGTCGGCCTTCTTCTTCTGGACCGTCAGGTGGCGCAGCACGGCGTCGTTGAACTTGAAGGCGTGCTCCAGCTCGGCCATCACGGCCTGGTCGGCCTCGATGTTGATGCACAGGTAGTGCGCCTTGGCGAGCTTGTTGATCAGGTAGGCCAGCTGGCGGCGGCCCCAATCTTCCACGCGGTGGATCTTGCCGCCGCCGGCGGTGATCATGCCCTTGTAGCGCTCCAGCATGGCCGGAACCTGTTCGCTCTGGTCCGGGTGGATCAGCAGGATGATTTCATAATGACGCATGGATACTCCTTGTGGCTCGGCCGCCGTCGGGCGGCCTGGATGACAGCCGCCCGCTGCGTCGAATAGCGGTTACGGCAAGGCAAAGCCGGCGATTATAGCAAGCCCGCGCCGGCCGTTGCCCCGTGCGTCCGAAGTCGGCAGATCCGCGGCCCGACGGCCCGTCGCGGCCTTGAAATCGCCGGCGCCACCCCCACACCGGCTGCATCCTTATTTCCCGCATCTTTCCTTTTCCGCGAACGACCATGTCCGACACCCAACCGCAATCCTCCAGCCAGAACGCCGCCGCGACGCCCGCCGACGCCCGCCCCGAAGCGGTCGAAGCCGCGATGCACGCCCACGCCGCCGATGCGCTGGCCCAGGCGCAGGGCGAGCTCGCCGCGCTGCAGGCCAAGAGCGCCGAGCTGGCCGACCAGTACCTGCGCGCCAAGGCCGAGGCCGAGAACGCGCGCCGCCGCGCCGAAGACGAGATCGCCAAGGCCCGCAAGTTCGGCATCGAGGGCTTCGCGGAGCACCTGCTGCCGGTGGCCGACAGCCTGGAAGCCAGTCTGGGCGTCAAGGAAGCCACCCCCCAGCAGCTGCGGGAAGGCGCCGAGGCCACCCTGCGCCAGCTGCAGTCAGCGCTGGAGCGCAACAAGGTGCTGGCGATCAACCCCGAAGGCGGCGCCAAGTTCGATCCCAACCAGCACCAGGCCATCAGCGTCGTGCCGTCCGAGCACGAGCCGAACACCGTGGTCAGCGTGCTGCAGAAGGGCTACCTGATCGCCGACCGCGTGCTGCGCCCCGCCCTGGTGATCGTCTCCGCGCCCAAGTGACGGCGGCGGCTGCCGCGCCGGGCCCTGCGGCGGTAGCGCATCGCGAAAACATGTGCGCTCCCGCCCCTTGAAAGCCACACCGCGAGCCGCACTTTCCCGTCAAGCGTCTTTGTTTCAACCTATTTCACGCATTCCGGAGCAACCACTCATGGCAAAAATCATCGGCATCGACCTGGGGACCACCAACAGCTGCGTCGCGATCATGGAGGGCAACACGACCCGCGTGATCGAGAACAGCGAAGGCGCGCGCACCACCCCGTCGATCATCGCGTACCAAGACAGCGGCGAGATCCTGGTGGGCGCCTCCGCCAAGCGCCAGGCGGTCACCAACCCCAAGAACACGCTCTACGCGATCAAGCGCCTGATCGGCCGCAAGTTCACCGAGAAGGAAGTCCAGAAGGACATCGACCTGATGCCTTACCAGATCGCGCCGGCCGACAACGGCGACGCCTGGGTGCAGGTCCGCGGCAACAAGCTCGCGCCGCAGCAGGTCAGCGCCGAGGTGCTGCGCAAGATGAAGAAGACCGCCGAGGACTACCTGGGCGAGACGGTCACCGAAGCGGTCATCACCGTGCCGGCGTACTTCAACGACGCGCAGCGCCAGGCCACCAAGGACGCCGGCCGCATCGCCGGCCTCGACGTCAAGCGCATCATCAACGAGCCGACCGCGGCCGCGCTGGCCTTCGGCCTCGACAAGTCCGAGAAGGGCGACCGCAAGATCGCGGTGTACGACCTGGGCGGCGGCACCTTCGACGTGTCGATCATCGAGATCGCCGACGTCGACGGCGAGAAGCAGTTCGAGGTGCTCTCCACCAACGGCGACACCTTCCTGGGCGGCGAGGACTTCGACCAGCGCGTGATCGACTACATCATCGCGGAGTTCAAGAAGGAACAGGGCGTGGACCTGTCGAAGGACGTGCTCGCGCTGCAGCGCCTGAAGGAAGCCGCCGAGAAGGCCAAGATCGAGCTGTCGTCCTCGTCGGCGACCGACATCAACCTGCCCTACATCACCGCGGACGCCACCGGCCCGAAGCACCTGAACGTCAAGCTCACCCGCGCCAAGCTCGAGGCCCTGGTGGAAGAGCTGATCGAGCGCACCATCGCGCCCTGCCGCACCGCCATCAAGGACGCCGGCGTGTCGGTCTCCGACATCCACGACGTGATCCTGGTCGGCGGCATGACCCGCATGCCCAAGGTGCAGGAGAAGGTCAAGGAGTTCTTCGGCAAGGATCCGCGCAAGGACGTCAACCCCGACGAGGCCGTGGCCGTCGGCGCCGCCATCCAGGGCCAGGTGCTCTCCGGCGACCGCAAGGACGTGCTGCTGCTCGACGTGACCCCGCTGTCGCTGGGCATCGAGACGCTGGGCGGCGTGATGACCAAGATGATCACCAAGAACACCACCATCCCGACGAAGTTCGCGCAGACCTTCTCGACGGCCGACGACAACCAGCCGGCGGTGACGATCAAGGTGTTCCAGGGCGAGCGCGAGCTGGCCTCGGGCAACAAGATGCTCGGCGAGTTCAACCTCGAAGGCATCGCGCCGGCCCCGCGCGGCACGCCGCAGATCGAGGTGTCCTTCGACATCGACGCGAACGGCATCCTGCACGTCGGCGCCAAGGACAAGGGCACCGGCAAGGAGAACAAGATCACCATCAAGGCCAACTCCGGCCTGTCCGAGGAAGAGATCCAGAAGATGGTGAAGGACGCGGAACTCAACGCGGCCGACGACAAGAAGAAGCTGGAGATCGTCCAGTCGCGCAACCAGGGCGAGGCCGCGCTGCACAGCGTGCGCAAGAGCCTGGGCGAGCACGGCGACAAGCTCGAGGCCTCCGAGAAGGAAGCCATCGAGTCGGCCGCCAAGGATCTCGAGGACGCGCTCAAGGGCGAGGACAAGGCCGCGATCGACAGCAAGACCGAGGCCCTGATGACCGCGAGCCAGAAGCTTGGCGAGAAGGTCTACGCCGCCAACGGCGGAGCCGAGGGCGACCCGGCGGCCGCCGCTGCGGCGGCCGCGGCCGGCGGCTTCGGCGGCGCGGGCGGCGCGCAGTCCTCCGCGGGCGCTTCCAGCCCGGCCGACGACAATGTCGTCGATGCCGAGGTGAAGGAAGTCAAGAAGGGCTGATCGCCCTCTCCCCCGGACGCACCACCGTCGCCCGCCGCCGCGCCGGCCCACGTCAGTGAGCCGGCGCGGCGTTTGCTTGTCGGGGCGACCCCCGCCCCCACCGCCTGAGAAAGACCATGGCCAAGAAAGACTATTACGAGGTGCTCGGCGTCGCCAAGAACGCCTCCGACGACGAGATCAAGAAGGCTTATCGCAAGCTCGCGATGAAGCACCACCCCGACCGCAACCAGGGCGAGGCCGGCAAGGTCGCGGAGGAGAAGTTCAAGGAGGCGAAGGAAGCCTACGAAATGCTGTCGGACCCGCAGAAGCGGGCCGCCTACGACCAGTACGGCCATGCGGGCGTCGACCCCAACATGCGCGGCCCCGGCGGCGCGGAGGGCTTCGGCGGCTTCGCGGAAGCCTTCGGCGACATCTTCGGCGACATGTTCGGCCAGCAGGGCGGCCGGGGCCGCGGCGCGGGCGGCCGCCAGGTCTACCGCGGCAGCGACCTCAGCTACGCGATGGAGATCACGCTGGAGGAGGCCGCGAACGGCAAGGACGCGCAGATCCGCATCCCGAGCTGGGACAACTGCGAGGTCTGCCACGGCTCGGGCGCCAAGCCCGGCACCCAGGTCAAGACCTGCCAGACCTGCGGCGGCAACGGCAGCGTGCAGATGCGCCAGGGATTCTTCAGCGTGCAGCAGCCCTGCCCCACCTGCCGCGGCACCGGCAAGGTGATCCCCGAGCCCTGCTCCGCGTGCCAGGGCCAGGGCAAGATCAAGCGCCAGAAGACGCTCGAGGTGAAGATCCCGGCCGGCATCGACGATGGCATGCGCATCCGCAGCACCGGCAACGGCGAGCCCGGCACCAACGGCGGGCCGGCGGGCGACCTCTACATCGAGATCCGCATCAAGAAGCACGACATCTTCGAGCGGGACGGCGACGACCTGCACTGCCAGGTGCCGGTGAGCTTCATCACCGCGGCGCTCGGCGGCGAGATCGAGGTGCCCACCCTCGCGGGCAAGGCGGCGATCGACATCCCCGAGGGCACCCAGGCCGGCAAGCAGTTCCGCCTGCGCGGCAAGGGCATCAAGGGCGTGCGCGCCGGCTACCCGGGCGACCTGTACTGCCACATCACCGTCGAGACGCCGGTCAAGCTGACCGAGCACCAGCGCAAGCTGATGAAGGAACTCGACGAATCGCTCAAGAAGGGCGGCGGCCGGCATTCGCCCAGCGGCGAGAGCTGGACCGACAAGCTGAAGAACCTCTTCAGCTGATCGGCCGCGGCGCGGCTGCCCTGTCCAGACAGGCCGCGCGACCGCGGAAAGCCGAGGGCGCCTCCGGGCGCCCTCGGCTTTCGCGCACCGGGAAGGACAACGCCAGGCGTTCCCAAATGCCATCCCAGGCATCTCGCACCAAGATGCCTGGGATGGCTCCCGCGCGATAAGATCGGGCCACCATCGCAGAACATGATGCCCGCGCATCGCCAGTGATTCCATTCCACGATCCCCCGATGAAAAGCTCCGAGCGCAGCTTCGCGCGCCGCATCGACCTCACCTCGCTCCAGCTCTTCGTGGCGGTGTGCGAGCACGGCAGCATCGGCCGGGCGGCCGAGCAGGAATTCATCGCGGCCTCGGCCGTCAGCAAGCGCCTGTCCGACCTCGAAGCCACCGTCGGCACGCCGCTGCTGGAGCGCCACAGCCGCGGCGTGCGGCTGACCGCCGCCGGCGAGAGCCTGCTGCACCATGCGCGCAGCGTGCTCTTCGGCCTCGACAAGATGCAGGGCGAGCTGCAGGAGTACGCCGGCGGCGTGCGCGGCCACGTGCGCATCCACGCCAACATCTCGGCGATCGTGCAGTACCTGCCCGAGGACCTCGGCTCCTTCGTGCGCGCCCACAACGAGGTCAAGATCGACCTCGAGGAGCACCTCAGCGCCGAGGTGGTCGACGCGGTCCGCGAAGGCGCCGCCGACATCGGCATCTGCCGCCTGCCCGGCACCCACGGCTTCGGCGCCGACGAGCTGCAGCGCCGCGCCTACCGGCCCGACCGCCTGGTGCTGGTGGCGCCGCAGGGCCATGCGCTGGCCGAGCGCAGCGCCCTCGCCTTCGAGGAGGCGCTCGATTTCGACATCGTCAGCCTGCAGGCCAACAGCAGCCTGAGCCTGGCGATGCAGCAGGCCGCCGCCGCCGCCGGCCGCACCCTCAAGCTGCGCATCCGGGTCACCGGGCTCGACGCCATGTGCCGGATGATCGACAACGGCCTGGGCATCGGCGTGCTGCCGGAGCGGGCCTTCACGCTGATGCAGGGCGTCGGCCGGCTGCGCGCCATCCCGCTGACCGACGCCTGGGCGCACCGCGAGCTGCAGCTGGTGGCGCGCGACTTCCAGGCGCTGCCGATGACCGCGCGGCTGCTGGTGGCCCACCTGACCGCCGCCGAGCCGGAACTGCCGGTCTGACCGCGGCGCCTCCCGGCGCGCCGCTCCCCGAATCCCCCCACGACACGAAAGCCGAGACCACCATGGGACGCACGCTCTACGACAAGATCTGGGACGAACACGTCGTCCATTCCGAGGAAGACGGCACCGCCATCCTCTACATCGACCGCCACCTGGTGCACGAGGTGACCAGCCCGCAGGCCTTCGAAGGGCTGCGCGAGGCCGGCCGCAAGGTCTGGCGCATCAGCTCCATCGTCGCCACCGCCGACCACAACACGCCCACCACCGGCTGGGAACGCGGCTACGACGGCATCGCCGACCCGATCAGCAAGGAGCAGATCGTCACCTTGAACAAGAACATCGAGGCCACCGGCGCGGCCGCGTTCTTCCCCTTCCTGTCCAAGCGCCAGGGCATCGTGCACGTCATCGGGCCGGAGAACGGCGCCACCCTGCCGGGCATGACGGTGGTCTGCGGCGACTCGCACACCTCCACCCACGGCGCCTTCGGCGCGCTGGCCCACGGCATCGGCACCAGCGAGGTCGAGCACGTCATGGCGACCCAGACCCTGCTCGCCAAGAAGGCGAAGAACATGCTGGTCAAGGTCGAGGGCACGCCCGCCCCCGGCATCACCGCCAAGGACATCGTCCTCGCGATCATCGGCAGGATCGGCACCGCCGGCGGCACCGGCTACACCATCGAGTTCGGCGGCTCGGCCATCCGTGCCCTGTCGATGGAAGGCCGCATGACCGTCTGCAACATGGCGATCGAGGCCGGCGCCCGCGCCGGGCTGGTGGCGGTGGACCAGAAGACGATCGACTACGTCAAGAACCGCCCGCTCTCGCCCAAGGGCGTGGAATGGGACCAGGCGGTCGCCTACTGGAAGACGCTGCAGTCCGACCCGGACGCGGCCTTCGACCGGGTGGTCGAGCTCGATGCCGCGCAGATCGTGCCGCAGGTCACCTGGGGCACCTCGCCCGAGATGGTGGTCGGCATCGACGCCCGCACGCCCGACCCGGACAAGGAGAAGGACGCCGGCAAGCGCGACGCGATCGAGCGCGCGCTCAAGTACATGGGCCTGCCGCCCGGCAAGCCGCTGGCCGACATCCACGTCGACAAGATCTTCATCGGCTCCTGCACCAACAGCCGCATCGAGGACATGCGCGAGGCCGCCGCCGTGGTGAAGAAGCTCGGCCAGAAGGTCGCGAAGAACATCAAGGTGGCGATGGTGGTGCCCGGCTCCGGCCTGGTGAAGGACCAGGCCGAGCGCGAGGGCCTGGACCAGGTCTTCAAGGCCGCGGGCTTCGAGTGGCGCGAGCCCGGCTGCTCGATGTGCCTGGCGATGAACGCCGACCGGCTGGAGCCCGGCGAGCGCTGCGCCTCCACCAGCAACCGCAACTTCGAGGGCCGCCAGGGCGCCGGCGGGCGCACCCACCTGGTCAGCCCGGCGATGGCCGCGGCCGCGGCCATCCACGGCCACTTCGTCGACATCCGCCAGTTCGCCTGAGCCGGAACCGCCCCTCCGAACGCACACCGCAGGACCACGCCATGCAGAAATTCACCGTGCACCAGGGCCTCGTCGCGCCCATGGACCGCGAGAACGTCGACACCGACGCGATCATCCCCAAGCAGTTCCTCAAGTCGATCAAGAAGACCGGCTTCGGCCCCAACCTGTTCGACGAGTGGCGCTACCTGGACCAGCCGGGCCAGCCCGGCGTGCCCGAATCGGAACGCACGCCCAATCCGGACTTCGTGCTGAACCAGCCACGCTATGCCGGCGCCTCCATCCTGCTGGCGCGCAAGAACTTCGGCTGCGGCTCCTCGCGCGAGCACGCGCCCTGGGCGCTGGACCAGTTCGGCTTCCGCGCCATCCTGGCGCCGAGCTTCGCCGACATCTTCTTCAACAACAGCTTCAAGAACGGCCTGCTGCCCATCGTTCTGCCGGAGGCCACCGTCTCGCAGCTGTTCGACGAGGTCCACGCCTTCCCCGGCTACGCCCTGACCGTGGACCTGGAACGCCAGGTCGTCGTCAAGCCGCAGGGCGAGGAGATCCCGTTCGACGTGATCGCCTTCCGCAAGTACTGCCTGCTCAACGGCTTCGACGACATCGGCCTGACGCTGCGGCAGCAGGACAAGATCAAGGCCTTCGAGGCCGAGCGCCTGGCGACCAAGCCCTGGCTCGCGCACACCATGGCCTCGGCCTGATTTTCCCCATCCAAACCGTGCCTGGCCAGCGTCCCGCCTAGGCCATGCGCTATCGAAAAGAGAGTGAATCCATGAAAATCGCAGTGCTTCCCGGCGACGGCATCGGCCCCGAGATCGTCGCCGAGGCGGTCAAGGTGCTCCAGGCGCTGGACCTGCCCCTCGAACTGGAGAGCGCCCCGGTCGGCGGCGCCGCCTACGAGGCCGCCGGCCATCCGCTGCCGCAATCCACGCTGGCCCTGGCGCAGGCCTCCGACGCCATCCTCTTCGGCGCCGTCGGCGACTGGAAGTACGACACGCTCGACCGGCCCCTGCGGCCGGAGCAGGCCATCCTCGGGCTGCGCAAGCACCTGGGCCTGTTCGCCAACTTCCGCCCGGCCATCTGCTACGAGCAGCTGGTGGGCGCGTCCAGCCTCAAGCCCGAGCTGATCGCCGGCCTGGACATCCTCATCATCCGCGAGCTGACCGGCGACATCTACTTCGGCCAGCCGCGCGGCCGCCGCACCGCCACCGACGGCCACTTCCCGGGCGCCGAGGAAGCCTTCGACACCATGCGCTACAGCCGCCCGGAGATCGAGCGCATCGCCCACGTCGCCTTCCAGGCCGCCCAGAAGCGCAGCAAGCGGGTGACCAGCGTGGACAAGAACAACGTGCTCGAGACCTCGCAGCTCTGGAAGGACGTGATGGTCGAGGTGGGCAGGCAGTACCCCGACGTGGCGCTGGACCACATGCTGGTCGACAACGCCGCGATGCAGTTGGTCAAGGCGCCCAAGCGCTTCGACGTGGTGGTCACCGGCAACATGTTCGGCGACATCCTCTCGGACGAGGCCTCGATGCTCACCGGCTCGATCGGCATGCTGCCCTCGGCCTCGCTCAACGACCGCAAGCAGGGGCTGTACGAGCCCAGCCACGGCAGCGCGCCCGACATCGCCGGCCAGGGCGTCGCCAACCCGCTGGCCACCATCCTGAGCGCCGCGATGATGCTGCGCTTCAGCCTGAACCAGGAAGCGGCCGCCCAGCGCATCGAGGCCGCGGTCCAGCGCGTGCTGGCCGAGGGCCTGCGCACGCCCGACATCTGGAGCGAAGGCAGCACCCGCGTCGGCACCGTCGCGATGGGCGACGCGGTGGTGCGGGCGCTGGCCTGAGCCGGCGTGCGCCCGGCCCGCCGGCACGGCCGGCGGACCGCGGCGGCCGGCCGTGCCGGCGGCCCCGGCCGGCGCATCCATTACAATCGCGGGCTATGTTTGCCGCCCGCCCGTTCGCATCGAACACCGCCGCTGCCGCCACGGCCGCCGGGGCCCCGCGCGCAATCACCACCAAAACCACGACCATTAAGGGCTGATCCAGCTCCGGCATCGTCGTGCGCCCCTCCCGGCCCTGACGAGCCGGGGACAAGGAACCGCCCGGTCGGGCATTGTTTCTTCTCAACTGAATAGGGGTGTCGAAAATGAGCAAGTTGGTAGGTCTGGTCGGCTGGCGCGGCATGGTCGGCTCCGTCCTCATGGACCGCATGCAGTCCGAAGGCGATTTCGAGGTCATCGACGCCGTCTTCTTCTCCACGTCGAACGCCGGCGGCAAGGCCCCGGCGCAGGCCCGGAACCAGACCACGCTCCAGGACGCCTACGACATCGAGGCGCTCAAGCGCTGCGACATCGTCCTGACCGCCCAGGGCGGCGACTACACCACCGAGGTGTACCCCAAGCTGCGCGCCGCCGGCTGGGAAGGCTACTGGATCGACGCCGCGTCCACGCTGCGGATGAAGGACGACGCGGTCATCGTGCTCGACCCGGTCAACGACGGCGTGATCCGCAAGGCCCTGGGCCGCGGCGTCAAGAACTACATCGGCGGCAACTGCACCAACTCCATCCTGCTGATGGGCGTCGGCGGCCTGTTCCGCGAAGGCCTGGTCGAATGGGTCAGCTCGATGACCTACCAGGCGGCCTCCGGCGGCGGCGCCAACCACATGCGCGAACTGCTCAAGGGCATGGGCGTGGTGCACGCCGCGGTGGCCGACGAGCTGGCCACGCCCGCCTCCGCCATCCTCGATATCGACCGCAAGGTCGCGCAGTCGATCCGCCAGGACGTGCCGACCGAGTTCTTCGGCGCGCCGCTCGCCGGCGGCCTGATCCCCTGGATCGACGCGCAGCTCGACAACGGCCAGTCCAAGGAAGAGTGGAAGGGCCAGGCCGAGGTCAACAAGATCCTCGACACCCCGGCCACCATCCCGGTGGACGGCCTGTGCGTGCGCATCGGCGCGATGCGCTGCCACAGCCTGGGCCTGACCATCAAGCTCAACAAGGACCTGCCGCTCCCCGAGATCGAATCCATCATCCGCAGCGGCAACCCGTGGGTGAAGTGGGTGCCCAACGACCGCGCCATCACCGTCAAGGAACTGGTGCCCGCGGCCATCACCGGCGGCCTCGAGATCGGCGTCGGCCGGGTGCGCAAGCTCAACCAGGGCCCGGAGTACCTCTCCGCCTTCGTCATCGGCGACCAGCTGCTGTGGGGCGCGGCCGAGCCGCTGCGCCGCATGCTGCGCATCCTGGTCGACTGAGCGGAGCGCGCCGGCCGGCGCCCGCGACGCGGGCGCTTTCCCTGTCGGTAACATGCGACGCCATCGGCAGCCTGCGCACGGTCCTCCGGCGCAGGCTGTTTCTTCTTGTCACACTGCGCCGAATCGATGCTAAGGTCGCAGTCCTCCCCGTCGTCCGCACCAGACCGACATGATCGATGACCGCAACGCGCTGACCCGGCCCCCGGCCGCCCTCCCTTCCGCGACGCCCGCGCCGGCCCGCCGCCAGCCGGCGGTCGCCCTGGCCGCCGCGATGCTGTGCGCCGGGCTGGCCGCGCCGGCCGCCGTCCGCGCGCTGACGCTCAACGGCGTCGCGGTCGAATCGTCGGTGGGCGAGCCCCTGCGCGCCCGGATCGCCGTCCTGGAGATCACCGAGGCCGAAGCGGCCAGCCTGCAGGCGCGCCCCGCCTCGGCTGCCGCCTTCCGCGCGGCCGGGTTCGGCGCGCCCTCGCCGGCGCTGGCCGACCTGCGCATCCGCCTCGAACGCCCGGCCGGCGGCCAGCCCTTCCTGCAGATCGAAGGCAGCCAGCCGGTGCGCGATCCGTCGCTGCCGCTGCTGCTCGACGTCCAGTGGCAGGGCGGATCCCTGACGCGCAGCTACACGCTGCAGCCGGCGCCGTCGGACGCCCGTCCGACGGAAGCCGGCCGCGCCGCGGTCGCGCCGCAGCTGGGCGCCGCGCGGCCCGGCCGGGCGGCGGGCCGCGCGCCGCGCGCCGCCGCGCCGCCGTCTGCAGACGCCGCGTCCGCCGGCGGCCAGGTGGTCGTGCGGCGGGGCGACACCGCCAGCAGCATCGTCGCGGCCCGCCGGCCGGCGGACGTCTCGCTCGACCAGATGCTGGTCGCGCTCCTGCAGTCCAACCCGCAGGCCTTCGCCCGCGGCAACGTCAACCGCTTGCGGGCCGGCGCGGTGCTCGACCTGCCCGACCCGGCCCAGGCGCGCGCGATCGACCCCGCCGAGGCGCGCCGGCAGATCGTCGCCCAGAGCAGCGACTTCAACGAATTCCGCCGCCGGCTCGCGGCACGCGCGGCCCGGGTCGCCCCCGACGGCTCGGTGCGGAGCGCGCGCGGCGGCGTCGCGGCCCAGCTCGACGACCGCCGGCGGTCCGCCGCCCGGCCCGACCGCCTGACCCTGTCGCAGGCCGACCGGTCCGGCGGCAACCGCGCGACGGCCGCCGAGGAACGCGTCGCCCGGGACAGCCAGTCGCGCGCGGACGCGGCGCGCCAGGCCGAGCTGCAGCGCAATATCGGCGAACTGCAGCGCCTGGGCGCCGCCTCCGCCGGCGCGGCCCCGAAGCCGCCGGCGGCCCCCGCCGCCCCGGCGCCGGCGCCCGAAGCGCCGCCCGCTGCTCCCGCACCGGCGCCCGCGCCTTCCGAAGCCCCGGCGGCCCCCGCGCCGGCCGCCGCGCCCGAACCCGCGCCCGCCGCGGCGCCGGCGCCAGCGCCGGCGCCGGCGCCGACACCGGCGCCTGCACCTGCCCCTGCACCCGCGCCGGCCGCCGAAGAGGAATCCGGCGGTACGATCTGGCTCTGGGGCGCCGGCGCCGGCGCCGCGCTGCTGCTGCTCGGCGGCCTGCTCGCCTACCGCATCGCGCAGCGACGCAAGGCCCGCGCCGCCGAGGCGCAGGCCTTCCAGGAAAGCCGGGACGACCGCGATTCCTTCTTCGACCCCGCCGGCGCCGCCGAGGCGCCCGCGCCGGAGGATGCGGCAACCGAGGCGGCCGCGGCCGAAGCCGAGGCCGGCAACGAGGTGGACCCGATCGCCGAGGCCGACGTCTACCTCGCCTACGGCCGCGAGCAGCAGGCCGAGGACATCCTGCGGGAAGCGATCCGCCAGCGCCCGGACCGCACCGCGGTCCACGTGCGCCTGCTGGAGATCCTGGCGCAGCGCGGCGACCTGCCGGCCTTCGCCGCGCTGGCCCAGGACACCCATGCGGCCACCGGCGGCGCCGGGCCCGACTGGGAGCGCGCCGCCGCGCTGGGCCGCCAGATCGATCCGTCCAATCCGCTCTACCGCGACGAGCCGTCGCCGCCCGCCGACGCCGCGCCCGGCGCCGACCCCGCCTGGGCCGGCGCGCTGGCGGCGGCCGGCACCGCCGCGGCCGCCGCGGAGGCGCGCGACGAGGACGGCCCGATTCCTGCCGCCGCCGAGGACGAGATCGCCTTCGCGCCCACCCTGGGCCCGGACGCGCTCGATGCGCCCGCCGCGCGGGAGCCGGCGCCGCAAGACGACCGGGACGCCGGCACCGGCGCCAGCTACGCCGCGCAACCGGTCGACGCGCCCGCGCCTGCACCCGCGCAGCCGGCGCAGGACACGCCCGCCGACTTCGGCCTCGACTTCAACGTCGACCGCGGCGGGGCCGCAGGCGGCGCGGCGCAGGACGGCGCCGACCCGGCCTTCGATTTCGGCCTGGACACCGACGGCGCGCCCGCCGCGGAGGCGGAGGCCGCGCCCGGCGCCGCGCTGCCCGAGGACACCCTGGCCACCAAGCTCGACCTGGCGCAGGAATTCGAGGCCATCGGCGACGTCGACGGCGCCCGCACCTTGATCGAGGAAGTGATCGAGTCCTCCACCGGCGACGTCCGCGAGAGGGCCCGCCGCATGCTGGCCGACCTCGGATGAGCGGACCCCGCGCGGCCGGCCGGCCGTTCCCGGCGCTCCTCGGCGCGCGGCTCCAGGCTCCGCCGTGCGCATAGCGCTGGGCGTGGCCTACGCCGGCCAGCGTTACCAGGGCTGGCAGAGCCAGCCGGGCGGCAACACGGTGCAGGACCGCCTGGAGGCGGCGCTGGCGCAGTTCGCCACCGTGCCGGTGGACACCCTGTGCGCCGGCCGCACCGACGCCGGGGTGCACGGCCTGATGCAGGTGGTGCACTTCGACACCGCGCTGCAGCGCCCCGACGCGGCCTGGGTCCGCGGCACCAACGCCTTCCTGCCGCCCGACATCGCGGTGCAGTGGGCGCGCGCCGTGCCCGACGATTTCCACGCGCGCGCCTGCGCCGTGGCCCGGCGCTACGCCTACGTGCTGCTGCAGTCGCCGGTGCGCCCGAGCCTCGAGGCCGGCCGGGTCGGCTGGGTGTTCCGGCCGCTCGACGGCGACGCGATGCGCGCCGCGGCCGCGCACCTGCTGGGCGAGCACGACTTCAGCTCCTTCCGCGCGGCCGGCTGCCAGGCGAAGACACCCGTCAAGACCCTGGAGCGCATCGGCATCGTCCGCCGCGCCGCGCAGCACGGCGGCGCGAACGGCGCCGGCACCCGCGAGGCCGACACCTGCTACTGGCGCTTCGAGTTCGAGGGCAACGCCTTCCTGCACCACATGATCCGCAACATCATGGGCTGCCTGGTCGCCGTCGGCCGCGGGGAGCGTCCGCCCGACTGGGTTCGCACGGTGCGCGACGCCCGCTCGCGCGCCGCCGCGGCGCCCACCTTCTCGCCCGACGGGCTGTATTTCCTGGGCCCGCGCTACGGATCCCACTGGGGACTGCCGGACCGCACGGCTGCGTATGATTGGCTGCCATGAGCCAGCCACCGTCCTCCCCCGCACCGTACGCCGCCTACCCGGGCTTTCCGGCCGCCGGCATCGGGCTGCCGCCCGCGCCGCCGACGCGCAACCCGCCCGAGGGCGCGCCGCCCCGCACCCGCGTGAAGATCTGCGGCCTGACGCGGGAGCAGGACGTGGAGGCCGCCGTGGCCGCGGGCGCGGACGCGGTCGGCTTCGTGCTCTATCCGCCGAGCCCGCGCTACGTCACCCCCGAGCGGGCCGCCGCCCTGGCCGCGCTCCTGCCGCCCTTCGTCACCCCGGTGCTGCTGTTCGCCAACGCCGATGCACCGGCGGTCGCCGCCGCCACCGCCCACGTCCCGCAGGCGGTGCTGCAGTTCCACGGCGACGAGACGCCCGCGCAGTGCATCGCCGCGTCGGGCGACGGCCGGCGCGCCTTCCTGCGGGCCGCCCGCATTCCCCTCGGCGCCGACGCGGCCGCCTTCGACCTCGTAAAATACGCGGCCGATTATTCCCGTGCCCAGGCCATCCTGCTCGACGCCAAGGTCGACGGCTATGGCGGCGGCGGACAGGCTTTCGATTGGTCACTCCTTCCTCCAAGCGTCGACGCTCACCTCGTCTTGTCTGGTGGGCTCACGTCTGCAAACGTGGGCGACGGCATCTTCCAGCTGCGGCCGCGGTGCAGATCGCTGGCCGTTGACGTGAGTTCCGGGGTCGAGGCCTCCCACGGCATCAAGGACCCGGAGAAGATCCAACGCTTCGTCGCCGCCGTGCGCGCGGCCGACCGGCAACACGCAGACATCCCCCATGACCTCCTCGACGACCTCCCCGTCCCCGGCGACGACGACCGGCTCCAGTGACGCCGCTGCCGCAGCCGCCTACCAGCAGCCCGACGCCCGCGGGCATTTCGGCATCTACGGCGGCAGCTTCGCCAGCGAGACGCTGACCCACGCCATCGGCGAGCTGCGCGAGGCCTACGCCCGCTACAAGGACGACCCGGAATTCCTCGCCGAATTCCATGACGAGCTGGCCCACTTCGTCGGCCGGCCGTCGCCCGTCTACCACGCCGCCCGCACCAGCCGGGAAATCGGCGGCGCGCAGATCTACCTCAAGCGCGAGGACCTCAACCACACCGGCGCCCACAAGATCAACAACGTGATCGGCCAGGCCATGCTCGCCCGGCGCATGGGCAAGCCGCGCGTCATCGCCGAGACCGGCGCCGGCCAGCACGGCGTGGCCACGGCCACCATCTGCGCCCGCTACGGCCTGGAGTGCGTGGTCTACATGGGCGAGGAGGACGTGCGCCGCCAGAGCCCCAACGTCTACCGGATGAAGCTGCTGGGCGCGAAAGTGGTGCCGGTCGCCTCCGGCAGCCGCACCCTGAAGGACGCGCTCAACGAGGCGATGCGCGACTGGGTCACCAACGTCGAGGACACCTTCTACATCATCGGCACCGTGGCCGGCCCGCACCCCTACCCGATGATGGTCAGGGACTTCCAGAGCGTGATCGGCACCGAATGCCTGGCGCAGATGCCGCAGTTCCTGGGCGAAGGGCGCCAGCCCGACGCGGTCGTCGCCTGCGTCGGCGGCGGCAGCAACGCGATGGGCATCTTCCACCCCTACATCCCGCACGCCGGCACGCGCCTCATCGGGGTCGAGGCGGCGGGCGAGGGCCTGGACAGCGGCAAGCACTCGGCCTCGATCCTGCGCGGCAGCGCGGGCGTGCTGCACGGCAACCGCACCTACCTGCTGCAGACCGCGGACGGGCAGGTCACCGAGACCCACAGCATCAGCGCCGGCCTCGACTACCCCGGCGTCGGCCCGGAGCACGCCTACCTCGCCGACATCGGCCGGGCGGAGTACGTCGGCATCACCGACCGGGAGGCGCTCGCCGCCTTCCACCACCTGTGCCGCACCGAAGGCATCATCCCGGCGCTCGAGTCCTCGCACGCGGTGGCCCACGCGCTCAAGCTCGCGAAGACCATGCGGCCCGAGCAGTCCATCCTGGTGAACCTCTCCGGCCGCGGCGACAAGGACATCGGCACCGTGGCCGACCTCGACGGCGAGGACTACTACGACCGGCCGTCGATGCGCGGCCACACCGTCAAGGGCGCGATGGTCGCCGAGCACGACGCCTCCGCCGCCAAGGGCGTCGGGACCCAGAACTGAGCGGCCCGGCACCATGCAGATCCTCGACGACATGATCGACACCGCCTCCGTCGCCGCGAGCTCCACGGCGCCCGGCGCCGCGCCCCCGGCGGGCCGCATCGCCGCCGCCTTCGCCCGCCTGCGGTCCGCGGGCCGCCGCGCGCTCATCCCCTACGTGACCGCCGGCTTCCCCTTCCCCGACGTCACCCCCGCGCTGATGCACGGCATGGTGCGCGCCGGCGCCGACGTGATCGAGCTCGGCGTGCCCTTCTCCGATCCGATGGCCGACGGCCCGGTGATCCAGCAGGCCGGCGAGCGCGCCCTGGCCCACGGCGTCGGCACCGCGCAGGTGCTGGCCATGGTGCGCGAATTCCGGCGCGGCGACGCCGCGACGCCGGTGGTGCTGATGGGCTACGCCAACCCGGTGGAGCGCTACGACGGCATCCACGGCGCGGGCGCATTCATCCGCGACGCCTCCGCCGCCGGCGTGGACGGCGTGCTGGTCGTGGACTACCCGCCCGAGGAATGCGAGCAGTTCGCCGCCGACCTGCGCGCCGCGGGCATGGACCTGATCTTCCTGCTCGCCCCGACCAGCACCGACGCCCGCATGGCGCAGGTGGCGCGGCTGGCCAGCGGCTACGTCTACTACGTCTCGCTCAAGGGCGTGACCGGCGCCGGCCACCTCGACACCGGCGCCGTCGGCGCGATGCTGCCGCGCATCCGCGAGCACGTGCGCATCCCCGTCGGCGTGGGCTTCGGCATCCGCGACGCGCAGACCGCCACCGCCGTCGGCGCGGTGGCCGACGCGGTGGTGATCGGCACCCGCCTAATCCAGCTGATCGAGCACCAGCCCGACGCCGACGCCGCCGTCGCGGCGGCGCACGACTTCCTGCACGGCATCCGCGCCGCCCTCGATACCCTGCCCCGTCCGCCCGCCGCGCCGGACGCCGCACCCACCGGAGAAACCGCATGAGTTGGCTCGAAAAACTCCTCCCCGCCAAGGCCCAGCCGCACAGCAACCCGACCGAGCGGCGCACCACCATGCCCGAAGGGCTGTGGATCAAGTGCCCCAGCTGCGAGACCGTGCTCTACAAGACCGACCTGGAGCACAACCAGAACGTCTGCCCGAGCTGCGGCCACCACCACCGCATCGGCGCGCGGGCCCGCCTCGACGCCTTCCTCGACGCCGAGGGCCGCTACGAGATCGGCCAGGAGGTGCTGCCGGTCGACGCCCTCAAGTTCAAGGACAGCCGCAAGTACCCCGAACGGCTCAAGGAAGCGCTGGAGAACACCGGCGAGACCGACGCGCTGGTCGTGCTCGGCGGCGCGGTGCACAACGTCAGCCTGGTGGCGGCCTGCTTCGAGTTCGACTTCATGGGCGGCAGCATGGGCAGCGTGGTCGGCGAGCGCTTCGTGCGCGGCGTCGAGACCGCCATCGAGCAGAAGGTGCCCTTCGTCTGCTTCACCGCCACCGGCGGCGCCCGCATGCAGGAAGGCCTGCTGTCGCTGATGCAGATGGCCAAGACCAACGCCGCCCTCACCCGCCTGGCCAAGCGCGGCCTGCCCTACGTCAGCGTGCTCACCGACCCGACCATGGGCGGCGTCTCCGCTGGCTTCGCCTTCATGGGCGACATCGTCATCGCCGAGCCCAAGGCGCTGATCGGCTTCGCGGGCCCGCGGGTGATCGAGTCCACCGTGCGCGTCACCCTGCCCGAGGGGTTCCAGCGCGCCGAGTTCCTGCAGCAGAAGGGCGCCATCGACTTCATCTGCGACCGCCGCGAGCTGCGCCGCACCATCGCCAGCACCCTGGCGATGCTCCAGCGCCAGCCGGCCGACGCGGTGGGCTGAAACCGCCCGCGCCCGCGCCCCGCGGCGGCGGACCTTCCGAACAGGAGGCCGCCGCCGCGGCGTTTCCGGCATCGCCAAGCCCGGTCCGGCCGTGCGGCCGATCGGCGAACGCTATGAAAAAAGGAGCTGACTGCCCGCATCCTGCCTGGGCCGGCGCAGTGAGGCATCACTGAAAACGGCCTCCAGCGACGCCCGCAGCGGCATGCCGGCGCCCCGTGACGCCGACGGCGGCGCCTCAGCCCAGCAGCACCGCCCGGACCATCTGCGCCTGCAGCCCGCCGATCACGATCGACAGCACCTGCAGCAGCACCAGCACCACCAGCGCCGAGAGGTCCAGGCCGCCCGGCGCGGGCAGCACCCGGCGCAGCGGCCGCAGCGGCGGCTCGCACAGCCGGTCGAGCACGCCGGCGATCGGGGAATGCGGCTGCACCCACGACAGCACCACGTAGGCCAGCAGCAGGAAGGTCATGCCGCTGACCGCCAGCTGCAGCAGGTCGAACGCGGCCAGCAACGGCACCAGCAGCGCCGCGCCGGCCATGCCGCGGAAGGCCCACAGGATCAGCTCCTGCGCCAGCATCACCAGGAAGGCCGCCAGCAGGCTCGCCAGGTCCCAGCGGTTGCCGGGCCGGATGGCGCGGCGCAGCGGCAGCACGATCCAGTTGGACAGCGCGAACACCGCCTGCCCGACCGGATTGCCGAAGGGCACGCGCTGCGCCTGCATGTAGAGCCGCAGCAGGCAGGCCCCCGCCAGCAGCGAAGCCACCACGTTGAGGACCAGCGAGACGATCGAATAGAGCATGGGGTCGGCGTCCGGGCCGCGGGTCATCGGCGGCCAAAGGGTCATTGGGTCCGGCGCGCGCAGGGCGCCGGAGGGTGCGTGGGATGATAGCGGCCCGCCCCGGCCGCCCGCCCGTCCCGCCCCGCCCGACCGCCCCGACCGAACCGCCACCGCCATGCCCGCCGAACCGCTCCGATTCGATGCCCTGCCCCTGTTCCCGCTGGGGACGGTGCTGTTCCCGCAGGGCGTGCTGCCGCTGCAGATCTTCGAGGTGCGCTACCTCGACATGATCCGCCGCTGCCACGCCGCCGGCACGCCCTTCGGCGTGGTGGCGCTGACCGCCGGCCGCGAGGTGCGCCAGGCGGGCGCCCCCGGCGAGGCCTTCCACGGCGTCGGCACGCTGGCGACGATCGAGGCGCTGGAGACGGTGCAGCCCGGGCTGCTGCGGGTGCGCTGCGCCGGGACCCGGCGCTTCTCCGTGAGCCGTCGCGAGCAGCTGCGGCACGGCCTGTGGACCGGCGACGTGGCCTGCCTGCCCGACGACCTGCCGGTGCCGGTGCCCGAGGACCTGCGCGGCGTGGCCGAGGCGCTGCGGCAGCTGGTCGCGACGCTCGAACGGGAGGAGGCCGCCGCGCGGCGCGACGCCGCAGACCTGCAGCCGACGGCGCCGCAGATCGCGCGCCCGCACCGGCTGGACGACTGCGGCTGGGTCGCCAACCGCTGGGCCGAACTGCTGCCGCTGGCCCTCGACGACCGCCAGCGCCTGATGTCCCTGGACAACCCGCTGCTGCGGCTGGAACTGGTCGACGACCTGCTGGCGCAGCACGGCATCGGCGGCTGACCCTGCGGAGGGTCCGTATCCCCGGACGCTTCCGCGGCGCCGCGCGGCGGGGCGCCCCCGACCGCGCGGCGGCCGCATCGGAGCGGCCCGCCCGCGGCTGGCGCCGGGACGCGGGACGGCCCCCGGCCGCCCGCCGTCGGCGGCCGGGCCGCGCCGTAAAATCGGGGGTTCGGCCCGCACGGCCGATGCGCCGTTCCTGCGCCGCTCCCCGTCGCCCGTCCTTCCCTTCCTTTCCTTTCCGGGGCCGTCCAGGGCCCCGGCGATTCCTCTTCCGCCCCCCGGCGGCATCCCATGCCCGACCACACCAACGCTTCCGCCCCCGCCGCCCCGACCGCGGCCCCCGCCCAGGACGACAACCAGCTCATCGCCGAACGCCGCGAGAAGCTCAAGGCGCTGCGCGCGGCCCAGGCCGCCGGCGGCGGCGTGGCCTTCCCGAACGACTTCCGCCCGGCCGACCGCGCCAGCGCCCTGCAGGCGGCCCATGCCGACGCCAGCGCCGAGGCGCTGGAGGCGCAGCCGGTCGCGGCCAGCGTCGCCGGCCGCATGATGCTCAAGCGGGTGATGGGCAAGGCCAGCTTCGCCACCGTGCAGGACGCCACCGGCCGCATCCAGCTCTACGTCACCCGCGACGCGCTCGGCGAGGAAGCTTACGCCGCCTTCAAGCACTGGGACCTGGGCGACATCGTCGGCGCCGAGGGCACGCTCTTCCGCACCAAGACCGGCGAGCTGTCGATCAAGGTCGCGTCGCTGCGCCTGCTCACCAAGAGCCTGCGGCCGCTGCCCGACAAGTTCCACGGCATGGCCGACCAGGAGCAGAAGTACCGCCAGCGCTACGTCGACCTGATCACCGACGAGCAGGCCCGCGCCCGCTTCGCCGCCCGCAGCAAGGCGGTGTCGGCCCTGCGCGAATTCATGGTGTCGCACGACTTCCTGGAAGTCGAGACGCCGATGCTGCACCCGATCCCGGGCGGCGCCAACGCCAAGCCGTTCAAGACGCACCACAACGCGCTCGACCAGGAGATGTTCCTGCGCATCGCGCCGGAGCTCTACCTCAAGCGCCTGATCGTCGGCGGCTTCGAGCGGGTCTTCGAGATCAACCGCAGCTACCGCAACGAGGGCATCAGCGTCCGGCACAACCCGGAATTCACGATGATGGAGTTCTACGCCGCGTATTGGAACTACCGCGACCTGATGGACTTCACCGAGACGCTGATCCGCGCCATCGCCGAGAAGGCGGCGGGCGGCCAGCGGCTGAGCTACCAGGGCAAGCCGGTCGACCTGTCGCGGCCCTTCGAGCGCCTGACCATCCGCGAGGCCATCCTCAAGCACACCGAGGCGGACGCGCAGCAGGTCGACGATGCCGGATGGCTGACCGACGCCCTGCGCAAGCTCGGCCTGACCGAAGCCAAGCACCGCCTGGCCGGCCGCAGCCTGGCCAGCCTGCAGGTGCTCTACTTCGAGGAAAAGGTGGAGGAGAAGCTCTGGGAGCCGACCTTCATCATGGAGCATCCCACCGAGATCAGCCCGCTCGCCCGCGCCAACGACGACCGGCCGGAGGTGACCGAGCGCTTCGAGCTCTACATCACCGGCCGCGAGTTCGGCAACGGCTTCTCGGAGCTGAACGACGCCGAGGACCAGGCCGCGCGCTTCAATGCCCAGGTCGCCGCCAAGGACAGCGGCGACGACGAGGCGATGTTCTTCGACCACGACTTCGTGCGCGCCCTGGAATACGGCATGCCGCCCACCGGCGGCTGCGGCATCGGCATCGACCGGCTGATGATGCTGCTCACCAACTCGCCCAGCATCCGGGACGTGATCCTGTTCCCGGCGCTGCGCCGGGAAGCCTGAGGCGCAGCGCGCCCCTGGACCCGCTGCGGCGGGTCCTCCGCCGTCCGCCGCGGACGGCAGCGGCGGGCCGCGGGCTCGGGGCTTCCCCGGTTGCGGGGGACCGGATGTCCTGTGACTATAGTCCAGCACGATCGTGATGTTTTTTGCAACTCAATCTGCAAAAACTTACAATCCGAGGCTACACCATCCCAGCGCCGCCGAGGCCTCCCTCGGTCCGGACCGTCCGCCATGTCCACTGGATTCGCCCTGCTCCTGGAACCCCTCCGCAAGGCCCGCGCAGGCGAGGCGGGCGGGCGCTCGGCCGCCTTCCGGCCGCGCAAGCCCGGCCGGAAGGCGCGCGCGGACTTCCAGCACATCGCCGACACGCTGCCGGCGCTCGTGGCGGAGATCCGCGCGGAGGTGCGCGCGGCCGCGGCCCGGGGCGTGCGCGATTTCGTGGTCCTGGACCGGCCGGACGCCCCCTGCCGTCGCACCGGCCCCTGCCTGCGGTTCTACCATTCGCGCCACCTGGCGATCCGGCTGCTGGTCGGCATGCTGGTCCGCGCGGGATTCGCCGCGGTGCGGACCGGACCCGGCGCCGACGCCGAACCCGCCGTCTACCGCTTCTCGCAGGAATTCGTGGACCTGCTGGCCGCCTGAAGGACCGTCCCGGTCGCGGGGTCCGCGGCGCCGGCGCCGTCGCGCCGCGGACGCGCCGATGCGCGAAGGCCCGCGGCGCCTGCGCACGGCGCCGCGGGCCTCCGCGTCCGGACGCCGGAGCGGCGTCAGGCGTTCATCACCGACACCAGGCGGGTGTTGAGGTAGGCCTCCAGGGCCTCCGGGCCGCCTTCCGAGCCGTAGCCGGAATCCTTCAGGCCGCCGAAGGGCAGCTCGGGCATGGGCGCGGCGGGCTGGTTGACCCACAGCATGCCGACCTCGACCTTCTGCGACAACAGGTGGGCGTTCTTGAGCGAGCGGGTGAAGGCGTAGCCGGCCAGGCCGTAGGGCAGGCGGTTGGCCTCGGCGATGGCCTCGTCCAGCGTCCGGAAGCCGCGCACCGCGGCCACCGGGCCGAAGGGCTCGTCGTTGAAGATCTTGGCGTCGAGCGCCACGTCGTCCAGCACCGTCGGCGACCAGAAGTTGCCGGCGTCGCCGATGCGCTCGCCGCCGGTGGCGACGGTCGCGCCGCGCTGCACCGCGTCCTCGATCAGGGCGGCCATCGCGGTCACCCGGCGCGGGTTGGCCAGCGGGCCCATCTGGGTGCCGTCGGCCAGGCCGTCGCCCACCCGCAGGCCCTGCGCGTGCTGGGCGAGCGCGGCGGTGAAGTCCTTGCGGATGCTCTCGTGCACCAGGAAGCGGGTCGGCGAGATGCAGACCTGGCCGGCGTTGCGGAACTTGGCGCCGCCCGCGGCCTTGATCGCGAGTTCGAGGTCGGCGTCCTCGGCCACGATCACCGGGGCGTGGCCGCCGAGCTCCATGGTCAGGCGCTTCATGTGCTGGCCGGCGAGCGCGGCGAGCTGCTTGCCCACCGGGGTCGAGCCGGTGAAGGTGATCTTGCGGATCACCGGGTGCGGGATCAGGTAGCCGGAGATCTCCGCGGGGTCGCCGTAGACCAGGCCGAGCACGCCGGCCGGCAGGCCCGCGTCGGCGAAGGCCTGCACCAGCGCGGCCGGGGCGGCGGGGGTCTCCTCGGGCGCCTTCACCAGGATCGAGCAGCCGGTGGCGAGCGCGGCCGAGACCTTGCGGACGGCCTGGTTGATCGGGAAATTCCAGGGCGTGAAGGCGGCGACGGGGCCGACCGGGTCCTTGAGCACCAGCTGGCGCGCCGCGAGGTTGCGCGAGGGCACGATGCGGCCGTAGACGCGCTGGCCCTCGTCGGCGAACCATTCGATGATGTCGGCGGCGGCGGTGGCCTCGATCTTCGCCTCGGCGAGCGGCTTGCCCTGCTCCTGGGTCAGGATGCGGGCGATGTCCTCCACGCGCTCGCGCATCAGCCCGGCCGCGCGGCGCATCAGTTTGGCGCGCTCGATGGCGGGGGTGTCCCGCCAGACGGCGAAGCCGCGCTCGGCGGCTTCCAGGGCGCGGTCGAGGTCGGGGATGCCGGCGTGCGCCACCCGGCCGATTTCCTGGCCGGTGGCGGGGTTGTGGACCGCCAGGGTGCGGCCGTCCGCGGCGTCCCGCCACTGGCCGTCAATGAAGAGCTGGGTATCGCGATAACTCATGTCGGATTCCTGAAGTTGGGGCGCCCCGGCGGGGCGCGGACATTGCGGGCGCAGCATGCTCGGACGCAATCGTTCATTTTCTATACATCCTGCATCGGCTGCATCGGAGACGATAACGCCTTTCGCGCCGCCGCTGCCGCAAGGCGGCCTCCGCGGGCCCGGATGGCATGGCCGCCAGGCGCCGATGGGCCGACCCCGGAGCACCCTCCCGCCCGCCCGCGCGGACGCCTTTCCCGAATCCTTCCGGCTCCTCCCGGTCCCTTCCCCTCCCTTCCCTTCCGCCTCCATGCCGACCCCCTCCCCCGCCGGCGCGCCGTCCGCGCAATCCCTGCCGTCCCTCGCCTCCAACGGCCGGCCCTTCAGCGTGCTGGTGGTGGAGGACCAGGCCTCGCTGCGCCAGGCGCTGGTCGCCGAGCTGCGCGCGGCCGGGGTGGAGCAGGTGTTCGAGGCCGGCAGCGGCACCGCCGGCCTGGCGCTCTTCCAGGCGCGGCGCCCGGACCTGGTGCTGCTGGACGTGGTGCTGCCGGAGCGGGACGGCTACTGGGTGGCGCAGCAGATGCGCGCCGCCGAATCGGGCGACTGGACGCCGATCATCTTCCTGTCGGCGCGCGACGGCGAGCTCGACCTCTGGCGCGGCATCGAGGCCGGCGGCGACGACTACCTGACCAAGCCGGTGCGGCCGGTGGTGCTGATCGCCAAGCTGCGCGCCATGCGCCGGCTGCTGGACATGCGCCGGCGCCTGACCGAGCTGTCGGACGAGCTCAACGCCACCAACCAGCGCCTCAACGAGATGGTCGAGATCGACGCGCTCACCGGCCTCGTCAACCGGCGCGGCTTCGACCGGCTGCTGCGCAAGGAGATCACCGCCGGCCAGCGCGAGGGCACGCCGCTGACGCTGATGCTCTGCGACCTGGACCACTTCAAGGCCTACAACGACCGGCTCGGCCACGTGGAGGGCGACGAATGCCTGCGCCGGGTCGGCCGGCTGCTGCGCGAGGTCTGCGTGCGGCCGCGCGACGTGGCGGCGCGCTACGGCGGCGAGGAGTTCGCGCTGATCCTGCCGCAGACGCCGCGCTCGGGCGCGATGACCTTCGCTCGCGCGCTCGGCCAGATGCTGCAGCAGCGCGCCCTGCCCCACCCCGCCTCCCCGATCGCCGGCACGGTGACGCTCTCGGGCGGCATCACCACCTGCGTGCCCGATGCCGCCACCAGCGGCGAGAGCATGGTCATGCGGGCCGACGAGGCGCTCTACACCGCCAAGGCGCAGGGCCGCAACCGCTTCTTCAGCTTCGAGATCCAGCTCGACACGGTGGAGCAGCGGCTGGGCATCCCCGCGGCCTGAGCGGCCGGGCGCAGGGATTTCCGCAGCGTTTTCCTGCGCCAGCGCGCGCCGGTCCTGGGCTAGCAGCTACCGAAACGATAGCAATCCGGTCACCCTGGCTCAGCGCCGCCGCAGGCCCAGCGTGCCGGCGGCGAAGGCCAGCGAGGCCAGGGCGCAGGCGGCGATGCAGGCCAGCATCGGCAGCGCGCTGCCGTCGGCGAAGCGGCCGGCCGCCGCGATGGCCAGGGCGCCGACCACGAACTGCAGCGTGCCCATCAGCGCCGCCGCGGTGCCGGCGAGGGCGCCGTGGTCGTCGAGCGCCAGCACCGCGGCGGTCGGGATCACCAGCCCGAGGAAGCTGAAGCCCAGGAAGAGCAGCGCCACCAGCAGGTCGAACCGGTCCGCGCCCAGCAGCCACAGCCCGAGCAGCGCGCCCATCACTGCCGCGTGCCCGATCGCGCCGGCCCGCACCACCCGCGCCAGGCCGAAGCGCCGGGAAAGCCAGCCGTTGAGCTGCGACACCCCGATGAAGGAGACCGCGTTGACCGAGAAGGCCAGGCTGTACTCGCAGGCCGACAGGCCGTAGTGCTCGATCATCACGAAGGAGGAATTCGCCAGGTAGGCGAAGAAGCTGGCGAGGCCGAAGCCGCCGATGAGGCTGAGCCCCAGGAAGCGCCGGTCGCGCAGCAGCTGCGCGTAGCCGGCGAGCGCGGCGCCGACGCTGCTCTCGCGCCGCGCCTCGGGGGGCCGCGTCTCGGGCAGGGTCGCGGCCAGCAGCGCGATGCCCAGCGCCGCCGCCCCGGCGACCGCCCAGAAGACGACGCGCCAGCCGACCGCCTCGGTCACCAGGCTGCCGGCCAGCGGCGCGAGGATGGGCGAGACGCTGAAGACCAGCATCAGCAGCGACATCAGCCGCGCCGCGTCGTTGCCGGTGTGCAGGTCGCGCACGATGGCGCGCGGGATCACCGCCCCGGCGCTCGCCCCCAGGCCCTGGGCGAAGCGCCAGGCCACCAGCGTCTCCACGTCGGGCGCCAGCGCGCAGCCGACGCTCGCCGCCGCGAACAGGGCCAGCCCGGCGTAGAGCGGCGGCTTGCGGCCCGCCATGTCGGCCACCGGGCCGTAGACGATTTGGCCCAGCGCCAGCGCCACGAAGAAGGCGGTCAGGCTGCGCTGCACCGCGGCCGCGTCGGCGCCCAGGCCGCGGCCGATGGACGGCAGCGCCGGCAGGTACATGTCGATCGCGAACGGCCCGATGGCCGACAGCAGCCCCAGCACCAGCGCGAGGCGCAGGAAGCCGGCGCCGGGGCCGGCGGACGGGGCCTCCCCGGGCGCGCGCGGCGCCGCCATCAGACCAGCCGCCCGAGGGCGGCGCGGTAGGCGGGCCGCGCCAGGAGCGCGTCCCAGTCCGGCGCCGGCGCGGCCGGCAGCAGCGCGCGGCGCCGCCGCTCGGACGCGGGGTCGGGCACCCAGCGGCCGTCGGCGCGGGCCCGCTCGAAGCCGTCGATCAGCGCGTCCAGCGCCCGGCCGCCGCCCGCGGCCTCGACGCTCTGGTTGCACAGCAGCGCCAGGTCGCAGCCGGCCGCGAGCGCGGCCAGGGCCGCGTCGGCGTAGTCGAGCGCGCGGCCGTCGAGCCGTCGCGCGCCCTCCATGCTCAGGTCGTCGCTGAAGACCGCGCCGTCGAAGCCGAGCCGGCCGCGCAGGATCTCCCGCAGCCAGGTGCGGGAGAAGCCCGCCGGGCGCGCGTCGACCCGGGGATAGACCACGTGCGCCGGCATCACGCTCGCGAGCCCCGCGCCCAGCCAGGCGTAGGGCGCGGCGTCGTCGGCCAGGATCTCGTCGAGGCCGCGCTCGTCCACCGGCGCGTCGGTGTGGGAGTCGGCGGCCGCGAAGCCGTGGCCGGGGAAGTGCTTGCCGCAGTGCGCCATGCCGGCGCGCAGCAGGCCCTGGACCAGCCCGCGGGCCAGCAGCGCGACGATGCGCGGATCGCGGTGGAAGGCGCGGTCGCCGATCACGCCGCTCGGGCCGTGGTCGAGGTCCAGCACCGGCGCGAAGCTGAAGTCCACGCCGCAGGCGCGCAGTTCGGCGCCCAGGACGTAGCCGGCGGCGTCGGCCGCGTCGACGGCGCGCAGCGCGCTGTCGGTGGGCAGCGCGGGGTCGGCGCCCGGCGCGGCGTCGCGCATCCAGAGCTCGCCGAGCGCGCGCATCGGCGGCAGGTGGGTGAATCCGTCGGTCCGGAAGCGCTGCACCCGGCCGCCCTCGTGGTCCACGCAGACCAGCAGGTCCGGGCGCAGCGCCTTGACCTCGGCGGTGAGCGCGCGCAGCTGCGCCCGGTCCTGCCAGTTGCGGCCGAAGAGGATCATGCCGCCGACCAGCGGATGGGCGAGCCGGCGGCGGTCGTCGGCGGTGAGCGCGGTGCCGGCGACGTCGATGACCAGCGGCGCATGGGCATGCGCGGCGGCTGCGGGCGGGACGGGAGGTGCGGAAGCGGTCATGCGGGGAACGGGAAGATGCGGGGGAACGGTGGAGCGGAAGGGAGGCGGCGCGCCGGACGCGGTCGGGGCGGCGGACGCGGCGGGCCAGTGCGCGACGCGCCGCGATGATTACATGCCCCGCGGCGGGCGATCGGGCAGCGCCCCGGCGCGTCCGCCGCGCGGGCGCCCGTCGGGCAGGCATCGGTTCGGCGGGCGACCCGGCAGGCCGCTGCGCCCCCGGACCGCCGGACCGCCGGACCGCCGGACCGCCGGGTCGCCGGGCGGCGTGCCCGGAACGACGGGCGCGGACGCCGGTGCGGCGGCGGCCGGGGCCGCGGCGCCGCCGGCGCGCACCGGCTCAGGCGGCCGGCGGCAGCTGCTCCACCACCACGAAGCTCGCGGCGTAGTCGGTCTCGTCGGTCACGGTGACGTGGGCCTGCAGCCGGCGCTCGGCGCACCAGTCGCGCAGGCCGCCGTGCAGCACGATCGTCGGCTTGCCGCCGGGCAGGTTGGCGATCTCGCAGGCGCGCCAGGTCATCGGCATCCGCATGCCCAGGCCGATCGCCTTGCTGAAGGCTTCCTTGGCCGAGAAGCGAGTGGCCAGGTAGCGCAGTCCGCGTGCCGGCCAGCGGCCGCCGCGGGCGCGCCAGACGGACAGCTCGGCCTCGCACAGCACCTTCTCGGCGAAGCGGTCGCCGTGCCGGCCCAGGCTGGCTTCGATGCGGCGGATGTCGCAGATGTCGGTGCCGATGCCGTAGATCATGGCCGGCCTTTCCCTGGCGCAGCGGGCGCCCCGCCTGCATCCACAGCTACTTTTTCCATAGCGGACGCCGGTGCCGGGCCTCAGGCGGCCGCGGCGGCGCCGTCGATCGCGGCCAGGTAGCCGCGCACCGTGGCGGCGTAGCCCAGCTCCAGCGCGTCGGCGACGAGGGCATGGCCGATCGAGACCTCCTGCACGCCGGGCACCGCCCGCAGGAAGGGCCCGAGGTTGTCGCGGCTCAGGTCGTGCCCGGCGTTGACGCCCAGGCCGGCGGCTCGCGCGGCCCGGGCGGCGTCGGCGAAGCGGCGCAGCTGGACGGCCTCCTCCGGCGTGCCGAAGGCGGCGGCGTAGGGTTCGGTGTAGAGCTCGACGCGGTCGGCCCCCGCCGCGCGGGCCGCGGCCATGGCCCCGGGATCGGCGTCCATGAACAGGCTGACCCGCACGCCGAGCGCCCGCGCCTCGGCGATCAGGGGCCGCAGCCGCTCGGCGTCGGCCGGGAAGCGCCAGCCGTGGTCGCTGGTGAACTGGTCCTCGCCGTCGGGCACGAAGGTGGCCTGGTGCGGGCGCAGTTCGCGCACGAAGTCCATCAGGTTGTGGAAGGGGTTGCCTTCGATGTTGAACTCCGCCCGCGGCCAGTCGCGCTGCAGCAGCGCGTGCAGTTCGTGGACGTCGGCGGCGCGGATGTGGCGCGCGTCGGGCCGCGGATGCACCGTGATGCCCCGGGCGCCCGCCTCCAGGCACAGCGCGGCGGCGCGGGCGACGCTCGGGATGCCCAGGTGCCGGGTGTTGCGCACGAGCGCGACCTTGTTGACGTTGACCGAGAGCGCGGTCCGGGCGGGGGCGCCGGCGGCCGGGGGGGCGGAGGGATTCATAGGGATTGCAGGTCCATCATGACCTGCCGGGTGCGCAGGGTCTGGGTGCCGATATGGTATTGCAGCAGTCCGCGCAGCTGCGCCTTGAGTTCCGCCGCCCAGGGCAGCACCGCCTGCAGCGCCGCGGTGCCGGGCGCGGCGCCCTCGTCGGCGTCGGCCAGCGCCGCGTGCAGCGCCGCCCAGGCCGCACCGCTCAGGCTGGCGCGCTCGCCGGCGCCGGCGCGGCGCAGCCCGTGCTCGGCGGACAGGGCGTAGCGCAGCTCCGGCCGCAGCGGCGCGAGGGTGGCGGTCTCGGCGTCGAGCGCCGGCAGGAAGCCGGTCTCGCGCAGCAGCAGCAACTCGAAGCTGCGCAGCGCCGGCTGCAGCGCCTCGGCCTCGCCGGTCGCGAGCAGCCGCACCGCCAGCGCGTAGACGTCGAACAGCCGGGCGTGCGGGTCGTCGCGCGCGAGCATGCGCATCAGCAGCTCGTTGAGGTAGTAGCCCGAGAGCAGCGCCTCGCCGGTGGGCATGACGTGGCCGCCCACCCATTCGGCGCCCTTGAGCGGCTGCAGGTCGCTGTCGGCCTCGGCGTCGTCGCCCGCGGCGCGGGCCGAGCGCGCGGCGGCGCGGGCGCTCTGGCCGTAGGTCAGGCGCAGCGGCTGCAGCGGCAGCAGCACCGGCCGGAAGTTGGAGGTCGGCCGCTTGGCGCCGCGCGCCACCAGCGCCACCCGGCCGTGGTGGCGGGTGAAGACGTCGAGGATCAGGCTCGACTCGCTCCAGTCGTAGCGGTGCAGCACATAGGCCGGCTCGTCGACGACGCGTTTGCCCGCAGCCACGCCCGCCGGCTCACTCGTAGCCGAAGGAGCGGACCCGGGCTTCGTCGTCGGCCCAGCCGGAGCGGACCTTGACCCAGATCTCCAGGAACACCTTGCAGTCCATCAGCTTCTCCAGTTCCTGGCGCGCCTCGGTGCCGATGCGCTTGAGCCGCTCGCCCTTGTCGCCGATGACCATGGCCTTGTGGCTGTCGCGCTCGACCACGATGGTGGCGGCGATGCGCATCATGCGGCCGTGGCTCTTGCTCTTCTCTTCCTCGAACTTGTCGATGACGACGGTCGAGGTGTAGGGCAGCTCGTCGCCGGTGAAGCGGAACAGCTTCTCGCGCACCGTCTCGGAGGCGAGGAACTTCTCGCTGCGGTCGGTCAGCTCGGACTCGCCGTACCACCAGGGCTGCTGGGGCAGGTACTGCGCGCAGATGCCGAAGAGGCGCTCGATGTCGCCCTTGTTCTTGGCCGACATCGGCACGAACTCGGCGAAGGGATGGCGCTCCTGCATGCCCTTGAGCCAGGGCGCGATCTCGGCGCGGCGGTGCACGTTGTCGAGCTTGTTGGCCACCAGCAGCGCGGGGATGCCGGGCTTGAGCAGCGACAGCACCTTGGCGTCGGCCAGGGTGAAGCTGCCGGCCTCCACCACGAAGAGCACCAGGTCCACGTCGCCGATGGCGCCCATCACCGTCTTGTTGAGCGACTTGTTGAGCGCGGTGCTGTGGCGGGTCTGGAAGCCCGGGGTGTCCACGAAGATGAACTGGGTCTCCTCGCGGGTGCGGATGCCGGTGATCCGGTGGCGGGTGGTCTGGGCCTTGCGCGAGGTGATGCTGATCTTCTGGCCGACGAGCGCGTTGAGCAGCGTGGACTTGCCGACGTTGGGCTTGCCGACGATGGCGATCACGCCGCAGCGCTGCCGCTCGGGCGGCACGCTGGCGGACGCGGCCGGCCGGGCGCCGGCGAGCATCGCGTCGAGGTCGGCGGCGGACTGGGCGCCGGCGCCCTCCCCGTCCTCGTCGTCCTCGCCATCCTCGCCATCCCCGTCGTCGTCCCCGGGTCCATCGTCCTGCCCGTCCTCGGCGGCGCCGGCCTGGTCCGCGTCCGCGCCGGGGTGCGCGGCCGCGTCGGCCGCGTCGGCGGCGGCCTCGGCGAGGCCGGGCGCCTCGCCCGGGCGCGGGGCCGCCCCGCCGGCCGCCTGCACGGTGCGTTCCAGGTCGTTTCCGGCTCCAGCGGCCGCGGATGCTCCGCCTGCAGCTACATTCTTCGTAGCATCGGTCATGGTTGTTGCGCTTTCAGGTAGGTGAGCATGGCGGCGGCGGCGGCCTGTTCGGCCAGCTTGCGGGAGGCGCCGGTGCCGCGTTCGGTGCGGGACAGCTCGGCGATGGCGCATTCGACGGTGAAGACCTGCTGGTGCGCCGCGCCAGCGGTGGAGACGACCTGGTAGGCCGGAAGCTTCATTCTGCGGCCCTGCAGCCACTCCTGCAATCCGGTCTTGGCGTCGCGGGCGGCGGCCTGCATCTGCGGGTTGATCTCGACGTTGGCGAACAGCCGGCGCACCAGGGCCTCGGCGGCCGGGAAACCGGCGTCGAGGTAGACCGCGCCGATCAGCGCCTCGACCGCGTCGGCCAGGATGGAGGGCCGGCGCTGGCCGCCGGACTTGGCCTCCCCTTCGCCGAGCCGCAGCACCGGCGGCAGCTGCAGGCCGAGCGCGAGCTGGTGCAGCGTCTCCTGGCGCACCAGGTTGGCCCGGATGCGCGAGAGGTCGCCCTCGGGCTGGTGGCGCAGCCGCTCGTAGAGCAGGCCGGCGACCGAGAGGTTGAGCACCGAATCGCCGAGGAATTCGAGCCGCTCGTTGTGGTCGGCGGAGAAGCTGCGGTGGGTGACGGCGCGCTGCAGCAGCTGCGGATCGGAGAAGGTGTGCTGCAGGCGGGCCTGCAGGGAGGTCAACGCGGGATTCAGGGTCACGGGGATGCAAAGGCGGCTCGCCGGAGCGGTCCGCGGGGGAGGACGGGGGAACGGCGGAGCGGCATCGCGGCGCGGCGGCCGGCGCTCAGGGCGCGGCGCCGGCCGTGCCGGAGCTGCCGCCGGAGTACTTGAGCAGCAGCCAGGCCGGGCCGGCCAGCGGGATCTGCTTCTCGTAGGCGAAGGAGACGTCGAAGCCACGCTCGGTCTTGGTCACGTCGAGGTCCTTGCCGGTGATGCTCTCGATGTAGTCGGCTGCGGCGGCGGTGTCGAAGCGGCGGCGCACGTCGGCGATGGAGTCGCCCTGCGCCGCGCGCTTGGACGCCTTCAGGATCGCCTGGTACTCCAGCGCGGTCGGCACCACCCGGGCGCCGACGACCACCAGCCCGACGCCGAGGGCGATCCAGAACACCAGCCCCAGCAGCGAGATGCCGCGCTGGGCGCGCGCGCCGGTCGCGCCGGACGGCCGGCGGCTGCGCGAAAGTCGGGGGACGGAGAGGCTCATGGCTGTCGGACCCGGGCGGCGGCCCGGCTCAGTGGAAGGCGCCGATGCGCTTGGGGTTGCTGAAGTTCATCCACACGAAGAAGGCCTTGCCGACGATGTTCTTGTCCGGCACGAAGCCCCAATAGCGGGAATCGAGCGAATTGTCGCGGTTGTCGCCCATCATGAAGTAGTGGCCGGCGGGCACCTTGCAGGTCACGCCCTCGACACTGTAGCGGCACTGGTCGCGGAAGGCGAAGTCGTCCGCGCCGGGCACGAAGGCGGGGCGCTGGTCGTCGACGATCATGCGGTGGGGCTGGGCGCCGAGCTTCTCCTCGAACTGCTTGAAGTAGCGCATCGCGTCGGCGTCGAAGAAGTCGGGCAAGGCGGTGGTGGGCACCGGCTGGCCGTTGATGGTGAGGCGCTTGTTGAGATAGGCCACCTCGTCGCCCGGCACCCCGACCACCCGCTTGATGTAGTCGACGCTGGGCTGGGGCGGGTAGCGGAACACCATCGTGTCGCCGCGCTGGGGCGCGGTGCCCTCGGTCACCTTGGCGTTGATCACCGGCAGGCGGATGCCGTAGGTGAACTTGTTGACCAGGATCAGGTCGCCGACCAGCAGCGTCGGGATCATCGAGCCCGAGGGGATCTTGAACGGCTCGACCACGAAGGAGCGCAGCAGGAAGACCGCCGCGATCACCGGGAACAGCCCGGCGGTCCAGTCCAGCCACCAGGGCTGCATCAGGATGCGCGCGCGCGACTGCTGCAGTTCGGCGTCGGCGCCGGTGTCGAGCGCCACGCCCTGGCGCACCAGGGCCGCGCGCCGCTCGGCGCCCGCGGCCTCCAGCCGCGCCGCGGCCGCGCGCCGCCGGCGCAGGAAGACCAGCTTCTCGGCGACCCAGTAGATGCCGGTGACCAGCGTCGCGAGGAAGAGCAGCAGCGCGAAGTTGCCTTCGACCGCGCCGGTGTACCAGGCGCCGATGTAGGCGGCGAAGGCCGCGAGGATGAGGCCGGTGAGCACGGGCATGGGATCAGTCCTCCACCTGCAGGATCGCCAGGAACGCTTCCTGCGGGACTTCGACGGAGCCGATCTGTTTCATGCGTTTCTTCCCTGCCTTCTGTTTCTCGAGCAGCTTGCGCTTGCGGGTGATGTCGCCGCCGTAGCACTTGGCCAGCACGTTCTTGCGCATCGCCTTGACCGTCTCGCGGGCGATGATGTTGGCGCCGATGGCGGCCTGGATGGCCACGTCGAACATCTGGCGCGAGATGATCTCGCGCATCTTGCCGACCACCGCGCGGCCTCGGTACTGGCTCTGGCTGCGGTGGACGATGATGGACAGCGCGTCCACCTTGTCGCCGTTGAGCAGGATGTCGACCTTC
Organism: Xylophilus ampelinus; assembly: GCA_036946225.1. Classification (GTDB taxonomy): domain Bacteria; phylum Pseudomonadota; class Gammaproteobacteria; order Burkholderiales; family Burkholderiaceae_C; genus JAKOND01. The sequence continues at coordinate 17,071 of JAQIJO010000011.1, read as the reverse complement.
ACCACGTCCGAGGCGCGGTACTCCTTGAACTCGTAGTCCATCGACGCGTAGCCGCGCGAGACCGACTTGAGCTTGTCGAAGAAGTCCAGCACGATCTCGCCGAGCGGCATCTCGTAGGTCAGCATCACCTGCCGGCCGTGGTAGGACATGTTGATCTGCACGCCGCGCTTCTGGTTGGCCAGCGTCATCACCGGGCCGACGTAGTCCTGCGGCATGTAGAGGTGCACCGTCACGATCGGCTCGCGGATCTCGGCGGTGCTGCCGATGTCGGGCATCTTGGACGGGTTCTCGACCATCAGCACCTCGCCGCCGTTCTTGACCACCTGGTAGACCACGCTGGGCGCGGTGGTGATCAGGTCCTGGTCGAACTCGCGCTCCAGGCGCTCCTGCACGATCTCCATGTGCAGCAGGCCCAGGAAGCCGCAGCGGAAGCCGAAGCCCAGCGCCTGCGAGACCTCGGGCTCGTACTGCAGCGAGGCGTCGTTGAGCTTGAGCTTCTCCAGCGCGTCGCGCAGCGAGTCGTACTCGCTCGACTCGGTCGGGTAGAGGCCGGCGAAGACCTGCGGCTGGATCTCCTTGAAGCCGGGCAGCGCCTGCTCGGCCGGGCCCTGGTTGTTCGGGAGCTTCTTCTCCAGCGTGATGGTGTCGCCGACCCGCGCGGCCTGCAGTTCCTTGATGCCGGCGATCACGAAGCCCACCTCGCCCGCCTCGAGCGAGGGACGCGGCTCGTTGGCCGGGGTGAACACGCCCAGGTTGTCCGCGTTGTAGACCGCGCCAGTGGCCATCATCTTGATCCGCTCGCCCTTGGCGAGGCGGCCGTCGACCACCCGCACCAGCATCACCACCCCGACGTAGGAGTCGAACCAGCTGTCGATGATCATGGCGCGCAGCGGCGCCTCGGGATTGCCCTTGGGCGCCGGGATGCGCGCGACGATGGCTTCGAGGATCTCGTCGATGCCCATGCCCGTCTTGGCCGAGCACGGGATGGCGTCGGTCGCGTCGATGCCGATCACGTCCTCGATCTCGGCGCGGGCGTTGTCCGGGTCGGCGTTCGGCAGGTCCATCTTGTTGAGGACCGGCAGCACCTCCACCCCGAGGTCGAGCGCGGTGTAGCAGTTGGCCACCGTCTGCGCCTCGACGCCCTGGCTCGCGTCCACCACCAGCAGGCCGCCCTCGCAGGCCGAGAGCGAGCGGCTGACCTCGTAGGAGAAGTCCACGTGGCCGGGGGTGTCGATCAGGTTCAGGTTGTAGACCCGGCCGTCCTGCGCCTTGTACTGCAGCGCGGCGGTCTGGGCCTTGATGGTGATGCCGCGTTCCTTCTCGATGTCCATCGAGTCGAGCACCTGGGCCTCCATCTGGCGCTCGGCGAGCCCGCCGCAGCGCTGGATCAGGCGGTCGGCCAGGGTCGACTTGCCGTGGTCGATATGCGCAATGATCGAAAAGTTTCTGATGTGGTTCATCGAACGAACGGTTCCAACGAAAGGGGGGCGGACGCACCGTCGGGACGGACGGGCGCGGCGGCCAACGAAAAAGGGCACGCTCCGCGGGAGCGCGCCCTTCTGCTGGCTCTCGGGCGGCAGGCGGGGCACCTGCGCGCATCCCGCGCGGGCGGCCTGCAGCGGTCCCGGAGCGCCGGGCGGGATTTTACCCGCACGCCCCGGCGCGCCGGCACCGCCGCGGCGGTCGGCCGATGGATCAGCGCGCCGGACGGATCAGCGCGTACTGCGCCCAGTCGCCGCGGCGGAACTGCAGGTTGACCGGCTTGCCCTTGTCGGCCTTGGCCACCGCGGCCTCGAAGTCGCGCACCGACGCCACCTCGGCGTTGGCGATGGCGATGATCACGTCGCCCTCCTGCACGCCGGCGCTGGCGGCCGGGCCGGTCGCGGCGGTCACCCGCACGCCGCCCTTGACCTTGAGCTCCTTCTTCTGCGCGGCGGTGAGGTCCGCCACCGCCAGGCCCAGGGCCTGCGCCGCGCCCGAGGCCTTCGCGGGCTCGTCGCGCGACTTCGCCGGCGCCTTGGCGGCGGCCTCGTCGGACTCGATCTCGGCCACCGCGATGGCCAGGTCCTTCGTGCCGCCGCGCCGGAAGACGGTCACGGTGCTCTTGCTGCCGGGCTTGGTGTTGCCGACCAGGCGCGGCAGGTCGCCGGCCTTCTCGACCGGCTTGCCGTCGAACTTGGTGATCACGTCGCCGGCCTCGATGCCCGCCTTCTCGGCCGGGGAGCCGGTCTCCACGCCGCGCACCAGCGCGCCCTGCGCCTTCGCGCCCAGGCCGAGCGATTCGGAGACGTCCCGGGTCAGCGGGCCGATCTGCACCCCGATGCGGCCGCGCGAGACCCGCCCGGTGGCCCGCAGCTGGTCCGCGACGCGCACCGCCTCGTCGATCGGGATCGCGAAGGAGATGCCCATGAAGCCGCCCGAGCGCGAGTAGATCTGGCTGTTGATGCCGACCACCTCGCCGCGCAGGTTGATCAGCGGGCCGCCGGAGTTGCCGGGGTTGATGGCCACGTCGGTCTGGATCAGCGGCAGGTAGTCGCCGGTGTCGCGCTGCTTGGCGCTGACGATGCCCGCGGTGACCGAGTTCTCGAGGCCGAAGGGCGAACCGATGGCCATCACCCATTCGCCGACCTTGAGGCGGTCGACGCTGCCGGTCTTGACCGCCGGCAGGCCGGTGGCGTCGATCTTGACCACCGCCACGTCGGTGCGCTTGTCGGAGCCGATGATCTTGGCCTTGAACTCGCGCTTGTCGGTCAGCGTCACCATCACCTCGTCGGCGCCCTCAACCACATGGTGGTTGGTCATGACGTAGCCGTCGCCGGTCAGCACGAAGCCGGAGCCCACGCCGCGCGGCTGCTCCTCCTCGTCGCCGCCGCTGCCCGGACGCTGCTGGCGCGGCACGATCTGGCGCGGCACGGGAATGCCGAAACGCTTGAAGAACTCAAGCATCTCGGGGTCCATGCCCTGCGGCGCGCCGTCGGAGCGCGTGCGCTTCTCCAGGGTGCGGATGTTGACCACGGACGGGCCGACCTGGTCGACCAGCCCGGTGAAATCGGGGAGCGCCCGGGCGACGCCCACGCTCGGCGGCGCCGCCGACGAGGCGGCGGGCGGGGCCACCGGCACCGGCGCCTGCTGCGCGGAGGCGCCCCGCGCCGGCAGCAGGGCCAGGGCGGCCGATGCGGCCAGCGCGCCGAGCGCGGCGCGGGAACGGGCATTCTTCTTCCAGTCGATCGGGGGCATCATCGGCCTTCTTTCAGGTTGCGTGCGGAATGCGCGGGACGGGTCGGGACGCGGCGGAAGCATCGGGAGCGCGGCGCCGGCGGTCCGATATGGGGCCGTCAGCGGCGGCGCTCAAGGCGGTCCGCGAAGATTCGCAGGGTGGACATCGGCACCTCGCCCACTGCGGTCACCCACCAGTCGCCGGCCACGCGCCGCGCCAGGGTCTGGGTGGCGCCCATCGCGGCCTGCGCCGGCGGCCCGTGACGCTGCGGGTCGAAGGGCTCGATGAAGAGCGACACCGTTGCGAGGCCGTCGGACAGGGTCCACTGCATGCCGCCGCCGTGCACGGCCGCGCCCGCCGGTGCGGCGCCGCCCGGCAGGGCCGCGGCCGGTCCGGGGCGCAGCAGGCAGTTCACCGTCTCGAAGCCGTCGACCGGCGCCTGCAGCGCCCAGCCCTCCCGCGCCGGCGTGGTGCGGGCGGCCTCCGGCACGCGCTCGACGCGGTAGCCCGCGGTGTCGGCCATCATCCGCAGCAGCGGTTCCGCCTTCACCGGCGCGTTGAAGTCGAGCGCCGAGAACGCGGCTTGGTCGAGCACCCGGCCACCGCTGTCGAGCGTCTGCAGCATCACCGCCAGGCCGGTGCGCCGTTCGCTCCAGACCCGGTAGCCGAAGCGCAGGGCGTCGCGCGGCTGGAAATGCAGCACGTCGGCCTCGTGGCCGGCGACGCGCTCGCCGCCGATGCGCTGCACCGCGTAGTGCGCCGCGATGGCCGGCGCGCCGATGCGCGCCATGTGCGGGAACACGCCCAGCGCGTCGCGCCGCTCGACGCGGACCAGCCGCTGGTCGGGCAGGAAGGTCACCACCTGGTCGTTGCGCCGGAAGGTGGAGCGCGGCGCGCCGGTCAGCGTCTCGATCCGCTCGACCACCTGCCGCTCGCCGTCGCAGACGTGCCAGATCCGGCCGCTGGACATGCTGCCGTTAGCGGAGGACATCACGAAGGTGCCGCTGTAGCTGCCCTTGCGGCGGTCCTGGTCGAGGCGGGCGATCCAGCCGGCGACCTCGTCGTGCTGCGGGGCGGCCGGCGCGGACGGCGCCGCGCCCGGTCCCCCCGGCGCGGCGCCGTCGCCCTGCCCCGCGGCGGCCAGGGCGCCGCAAGCCAGCCAGAGCGAGCCGGCCGCGACGGCATGCAGGAAGCGGGGGGCGACGGGCGGGAGGCCGGCCATTCCGTGGAAACGCGCGCCCATCGCCCGGTCAGCGGCCGGCGGCGCCGGGATCGGCGGTTTCGAACGAGGCGTTGCGCACGAAGCTGCCCGGCGACTGCAGGCCCGGAGCGCCGCCCGTCTCGCGGTGCGCCGCCAGCAGTTCGTCGAGGCGGCGGTCGCGCAGCATGACCTGCGGGCCGTCGGCGGTCGGGACGACGGCCGACGCGGTACGGGCCGGCGCCTGGAACGCGACCGGCCGGACCGCGGACCCGGCGACGCCGTTCGCGTCCGCCAACGCGGCCCCGCCGGCGCCCGGCGCGCCGGCACCGAGCAGGTTCCAGCCGATGGCCGCGACCGCGGCCACCGAGGCCAGGCCCGCCACCATCTTCCAGCGGAAACCGTCCGCGTTCGCGGCGATGCGGCGGTGCTCCGGCACGGCCGCCGGGACGGCAGCCGCGCGCTCCGGCAGCGGCGCGTCGGCCCAGCGCGGCGCGGCCGGCTCGGCCGCCAGCCGCGCCTGGAGCCGCGCGACGAAGGCCGGATCGGCCGGCGCGCAGGCGCGATGGCCGTGGCGCAGCGCCTCGCCGATGAGGTGGTAGCGGCTCCAGCGATCCTGCGCGTCGGCGTCCTGCGCGATGCCGTCCAGCGCCTCGGCGAAGGCTTCGCCCTGCAGCGCGCCGTCAGCCAGGGCCGACACTGCTTCGGGGGGAGTGCGTGTCTGTTTCATGGTCGTTCAATGCCTGTCGTGCATGCCGGCGGCGCATCCGCCCGCGCCTCGCGCCGCCATGCGGTCATGGTCGTTCACCAGCGCTTTCCACTGCGGTTCTCCAGCAGCGGCTTGACCTTGGCGGAAATCGCCTCGCGGGCCCGGAAGATGCGCGAACGCACGGTGCCGATCGGGCAGGCCATGGTCTCGGCGATGTCTTCATAGCTCATTCCTTCGATTTCGCGCAGCGTGATGGCCTGGCGCAGGTCCTCGGGGAGCGCCTCCATGGCGGCATTGACGGCCTCGGCGATTTCCTGGGCCGCCAGCACCGTTTCGGGCGTCTCGTCGGTGCTTGGTTCGTATCCGGCGGCGGAAGTTTCATCGTCGTCGCCTCCGCGCAGGGCGTTGTCCGAGATCACCGGATTGCGGCGCAGGTCGACCAGGGCCTTCTTGGCGGTGTTGACCGCGATCCGATAGAGCCAGGTGTAGAACTGGGCCTCTCCACGGAACTGGTGCAGCGCCCGGTAGGCGCGGATGAAGGTCTCCTGGGCGATGTCCTCGACCAGGTCGCTGTCGCGCACCATGCGTCCGATCAGCCGTTCGATCCGCCGCTGGTACTTCATCACCAGCAGGCCGTAGGCGTTCTGGTCGCCGGCGACGGTGCGCTGCACCAGCAGGAAATCCGCGTCGCCGGGCAGCGGCGCGGCCTCGGGCACGGCGGGATCGTTCCCGGGGAACTCGCCGGGAGGCAGGCCGCTCATGGCGCGCGCCTCCCCACGGACGGGTCCGCCCGTGCGTCGGTCGGAAGCGGCCGGGCGGCATCGGCCGGGCCGGCGGCGTGCAGCACGGCGCGCCGCAGGTCGTGCCAGGTCGCGGGCGACGCGCCGCGTTCGAGCCAGAGCCAGCGCGGGCAGGGCGCGCCGTCGTCCGCGACCGCCCGCAGGCGCAGCAGCAGCAGGGCCTGCAGATCCAGGTGCAGAGTCGGGCGCACCCCGCATCCGCCGGCCGTCCCGGCCTCCGCGGCGCCGGGAGCTTCCGCCGCGGCGGATCGGGGGTGCCAGGACCAGGACGCGCCGTCCCAGGCCAGCCAGCCCCGCGGCGCGGTGCACCAGTCGAGGAACGCCCAGGCGGCCGCGGCCGCGCATGCGGCGCCGGCCGCGGCCTGGCGGAGGTCGAAGGCCGGCGCCTGCAGCGTCCAGGCGGCCACCGCCGCGACGGCGGCCAGGGAAGCCAGGGCGGCGGGCGCCGCACCCGCCGCCGGGCGGTTCACCGGATGCCGGACCGCCGGCGGCGCGTGGCGCATGGGAGGAACGCCGGGGAACGGAAGGACCGGGGCTGCCAGCAGGGGGAGCCCGTCCTCAGGGCGCGCGGCCGAACACCAGGGTGCCGTTGGTGCCGCCGAAGCCGAAGTTGTTCTTCACGGCCACGTCGATCTTCATGTCCCGCGCGGTGTTGGCGCAGTAGTCCAGGTCGCACTCCGGGTCCTGGTTGAAGATGTTGATGGTCGGCGGGCTCTTCTGGTGGTGGACCGCCAGCGCGGTGAAGACGCTCTCGATGCCGCCCGCTCCGCCCAGCAGGTGGCCGGTCATGGACTTGGTCGAGTTGACCACCACCTTGCGCGCGTGGTCGCCCAGCGCGGCCTTGATGGCGTTGGTCTCGTTGAGGTCGCCCAGCGGCGTGGAGGTGCCGTGCGCGTTGAGGTAGTCCACCGCGTCCGCGTTGACGCCCGCGTCGCGCAGGGCCGCCACCATCGAGCGCCGCGGCCCGTCGATGTCGGGCGCGGTCATGTGGTAGGCGTCGCCGCTCATGCCGAAGCCGAGCACCTCCGCGTAGATCCTGGCGCCGCGCGCCTTGGCGTGCTCGTACTCCTCGAGCACCAGCACGCCGGCGCCCTCGCCCAGCACGAAGCCGTCGCGGTCCTTGTCCCAGGGGCGGGACGCGGTCTTGGGATCGTCGTTGCGGGTGGACAGGGCGCGCGCCGCGGCGAAGCCGCCGAGGCCCAGGGGCGAGACGGTGGACTCGGCGCCGCCGGCCACCATGACGTCGCAGTCGCCGTGCTGGATCATCCGGGCCGACAGCCCGATCGCGTGCAGCCCGGTGGTGCAGGCGGTGACCACCGCCACGTTCGGCCCCTTGAAGCCGAACTTGATGGAGACGTGGCCCGAGATCATGTTGATGATCGAGGCCGGCACGAAGAAGGGCGAGATGCGGCGCGGGCCGCGCTGCACCAGCTCGTCGCGCGTTTCCTCGATCATCGGCAGGCCGCCGATGCCCGAGCCGATGTTGCAGCCGATGCGCGCGGCCTCCTCGGCGGACAGGGCCTCGCCGGTCGCCAGGCCGGAATCCGCCACCGCCTGGCAGGCGGCGGCCAGCCCGAGGTGGATGAAGCGGTCCATGTGGCGCGCTTCCTTCTCGGAGATGTAATCGGCGATCTGGAAACCCTTGACCTCACCGGCGAAGCGGCACGAGAACTTCTCGGCATCGAAGCTGGTGATGGTGTCGATGCCGGATTGGCCGGCAAGCAAGTTGGCCCAGGAATCGGCCACCGTGTTGCCCACGGGGCTGATGCAACCCAGGCCGGTCACGACGACGCGGCGACGGCTCATATCTGCGCAAAACCTTTCAATTCGTCCGGGCCGCGCGCGGCGGCCTGCGGCTCTGGGCGTTGCCGCCCGGCTCGTGTCCGCCCCGCTCCCGCAGGAGGCAGGGGCCGGCGACGCTCAGGCCTTCTGGTTGGCGTTGGCGTAGTCGATGGCGTTCTGCACCGTGGTGATCTTCTCGGCATCCTCGTCCGGGATCTCGATGCCGAACTCGTCTTCGAGGGCCATCACCAGTTCGACGGTGTCGAGGGAGTCGGCGCCGAGGTCGGCCACGAAGGCCTTCTCGTTGGTGACTTGGGACTCCTCCACGCCGAGTTGTTCGGCAATGATCTTCTTGACGCGTGCTTCGATGTCGCTCATGGTTCTACTTTACGAGTGGTAATGAATCCGGGATTTTAGCCATGGCGGGAACTTTTCCGCGCCGGGCCGGCCGCCCGGACAGGATTCGGCTGATGGGATCGTGGGGAAGCGCGGCCTCAGGCCATGAACATGCCGCCGTTGACGTGCAGTTCCTGGCCGGTCACGTAGCCGGCATGGGGGCCGGCGAGGTAGGCCACGGCATGGGCCACGTCCGAGGGCTTGCCCAGGTGGCCCAGCGGGATCTGGCCGAGCAGCGCCTTCTGCTGCGCCTCGGGCAGGCCGGCGGTCATGTCGGTGTCGATGAAGCCCGGGGCGACGCAGTTGACGGTGATGTTGCGCGAACCCAGCTCGCGGGCCAGCGCGCGGGTCATGCCGGCGACGCCCGCCTTCGCGGCCGCGTAGTTGGCCTGCCCGGGATTGCCCGCGGCGCCGACGACGCTGGTGATGCTGACGATGCGGCCGTAGCGCTGCTTCATCATCGGGCGGATCGCGGCGCGGGACATGCGGAAGACGGACCGCAGGTTGGTCCCGATGACCGCGTCCCAGTCCTCGTCCTTGAGGCGCATGGCGAGCATGTCGCGGGTGATGCCGGCGTTGTTGACCAGGACGTGCAGGCCGCCGTAATCCTTGGCGACGGCGTCGACGAGCGCATCGACGGCCGCGCCGTCGTTGACGTCGAGCATGCGGCCCGCGCCGCCGCTGGCCGCCAGGGCCGCCGAGATCCGGCCGGCGCCTTCCTGCGACGTGGCGGTGCCGATCACCTTGTAGCCCTGGGCCGCCAGCTCGGCCGCGATGGCGCTGCCGATGCCGCGGGTGGCGCCGGTGACCAGCGCGACCTGGCCTTCTCGCTTGATTTCGGACATGGGATGGGAGTGGATGGTTGGAAGGAGGCGGACGTCAGGCGAGCAGCGCGCGGGTTTCGGCGAGTGTTGCCGGGTCGCCGACGCTGGAGGCAACCAGTTGTGCGTCGATGCGCTTGGCCAGGCCCGACAGCACCTTGCCCGGGCCGCATTCCACCAGGTGCGTGGCGCCGCGGGCTGCCAGGGCCTGCACGCACTCCACCCAGCGCACCGGCCCGAAGGCCTGGCGGTAGAGGGCGTCGCGGATCGCGGCGGGATCGGTCGCGGCGGCCACGTCGATGTTGTTGACCACCGGGATCGCGGGCGCGGCGAATTCCACCGTCTCCAGGTGCGCCCGCAGCCGCTCGGCCGCCGGCTTCATCAGGCTGGAATGGAAGGGCGCCGACACCGGCAGCGGCAGCGCGCGCTTGGCGCCCGCGGCCTTGAGCGCGGCGCAGGCCCGGTCCACCGCCGCCTTGCTGCCGGCGATGACCGTCTGGCCCGGATCGTTGAAGTTGACCGCCTCGACCGTCTCGGCCGACGCGTCGCCGAAGCCGGCGGTGACCTCGGCGCAGACGGCGACCACCTGCTCGGCCGGCAGGCCGAGCACCGCCGCCATGCCGCCCTGCCCCACCGGCACCGCGTCCTGCATCGCCTGGGCCCGCAGCCGCACCAGCGGCGCGGCCTGCGCCAGCGTCAGCGCGCCGGCGGCGACGAGGGCGGAGTATTCGCCGAGCGAATGGCCGGCGAGCGCCAGCGGCCGCAGCCCGCCGGCCTCTGCCTGCCAGGCGCGCCAGGCCGCCACCGCGGCGACCAGCATGACCGGCTGCGTGTTCGTGGTGAGCGCGAGCGCTTCCTTGGGCCCGTCGTGGATCAGTGCGCCGACGTCCTCGCCCAGCGCATCGGACGCCTCGCGCAGCGTGTCGCGGACGACCGGGTGGTCGCCCCACGCGTCGAGCATGCCGACGGATTGGGAGCCCTGGCCGGGGAAGACGAAAGCGAAGCCTGTCATGCGCGTTCCTGATGAGTTCTTGTGGTTCGAAAAGCCCGCAGGCGCGCGTCGCGCCTGCGGAGTGCGCTACATTTCCAGTAGCACAGCGCCCCAGGTGAAGCCGCCGCCCACCCCTTCGAGCAGCACGGTCTGGCCCGGGCGGACCTGGCCGGCGCGGACCGCGACGTCGAGCGCCAGCGGGATGGACGCGGCCGAGGTGTTGCCGTGCTCCCCGACGGTCACCACCACCCGGTCCAGGCCGAGGCCGAGCTTGCGCGCGGTGCCCTGCATGATGCGGATGTTGGCCTGGTGCGGGATCAGCCAGTCGATGTCGGCCTCGGTCTTGCCGGCCTTCTGCAGCACGGCGCGCGCAGCCTTGTCGAGCACGCCGACCGCCAGCTTGAAAACCGCTTGGCCGTCCATCTTGAGCAGCGGATCGCCCAGCACCTGCCCGCCGGACACGTTGCCCGGCACGCAGAGGATGCCGGCGTGGCGCCCGTCGGCGTGCAGGTCGGTGGCCAGGATACCGGGCGCATCGCCCGCCTCCAGCACCACCGCGCCGGCGCCGTCCCCGAACAGCACGCAGGTGGTGCGGTCGTCGAAGTCGAGGATCCGCGAGAAGACCTCGGCGCCGATCACCAGCGCCCGGCGGGCCGTGCCCGCCTGGAGCATCGCGTCGGCGACGCTCAGCGCGTAGACGAAGCCGCTGCAGACCGCCTGGACGTCGAAGGCCGGGCAGCCCAGGATGCCCCGCGCCGAATCCGACAGCTGCGAGAGCTTGTGCTGGACCAGGCAGGCGGTCGAGGGGAAGACCATGTCCGGCGTCGAGGTGGCGACGATGACCAGGTCGATGTCCTCGGGCCCGATGCCGGCGGCCTCCAGGGCCTGGCGGGCGGCGGCGGTCCCCAGGTCGCTGCTGGCGGTGCCGGCGTCGGCGAAGTGCCGGGCCCGGATGCCGGTGCGCTCGACGATCCACTCGTCGGACGTCTCGATGCCCCGGGCCGCGAGCTCGGCGGCCAGGTCGGCGTTGGTCAGGCGGCGCGGCGGCAGACAGCTGCCGGTGCCGACGATGCGGGAATAGCGTCTCATGGAGGGTGTCTCGGGCTTCAGGCGGAAACCGCTGGCTCCGCGGTCGGCGCGCGCGGTGCGAGCAGGGGCGCCACGGCGGCGATGCGGCCCTGCACGCGTTCGAGCAGGTTGTTGCGGGCCGCATCATAGGCCCGGTTGAGCGCCTGCTCGAAGGCGAACTCGTCGGCCGAGCCGTGGCTCTTGAACACCAGGCCGCGCAGGCCCAGCAGCGCCGCGCCGTTGTACTGCCGGTGGTCCATGCGGCGCTTGAGCGCCGACAGCACCGGCCAGGCGACCGCCGCCGCCGCCCGGGTCAGGAAGCTGCGCGAGAACTCGGCCTTCAGGAAGCCCACGATCATCGACGCCAGGCCTTCGCTCGCCTTGAGGGTGACGTTGCCGACGAAGCCATCGCAGACCACGATGTCCACCGTGCCCTTGTAGATGTCGTTGCCCTCGACGTTGCCGTAGAAGTTGATGCTGCCGGAGGCGCCGGCCTCGCGCAGCAGCGCGCCGGCGTTCTTGATCACCTCGCTGCCCTTGATCGCCTCTTCGCCGATGTTGAGCAGGCCCACCGTCGGCGCAGGCTTGTCGCTGAGCACCGACACGAGGGCCGACCCCAGCACCGCGAACTGCAGCAGGTGCTCCGCGCTGCAGTCCACGTTGGCGCCCAGGTCGAGCATGGTCGTGGCCTGGCCGCGGGCGTTGGGCATGCGGGTGGCGATGGCCGGGCGGTCGATGCCGTCGAGCGTCTTGAGCAGGTAGCGGGCGACCGCCATGAGGGCGCCGGTGTTGCCCGCCGACACCGCAACGGCGGCGGCCCCGTCCTTGACCTGCTGGATGGCGACCCGCATCGACGAATCCTTCTTGCGCCGCAGCGCGACCTCGATTGCGTCGTCCATGGCGACCACCTCGCTCGCCGCCACCGTGGAGGCGCGCGCGTGCGAGAAGCCCGACAGGCTGGCGGGCTGGCCCACCAGCAGCAGACGGGCGTCGGGATGGTTGTCGAGGAAGCGGCGGCAGGCCGCCAGCGTGACGCGGGGGCCGTGGTCGCCCCCCATGCAGTCCACAGCCAGTGTGATCATGGGAGACTCATTCCGCCAGGAGAGCGCGAAAACGACAGGATGCCATCAAGACAAAGGCCCGTGCTACACCAAGGTAGCGCCGGGCCTCGTGCGGTCGGAAGGGCTCAGGACTCGGACTTGTTCTTGAGCACCTGGCGGCCGCGGTAGAAACCGTTCGGGCTGATGTGGTGGCGCAGGTGGATCTCGCCGGTGGTCGGCTCGACGGCGGTGCCCGGGGTGGTCAGCGCGTTGTGCGAGCGGTGCATGCCGCGCTTGGACGGGGACTTCTTGTTCTGCTGAACTGCCATGGGATAACTCCTTGGGAAAACAGGCCCCTGGCAATGCGGGGCCCGTGGTAGTGGACGGTGATGGAAAGCGCAGTCGACTCGAAAATCAACCCGTCTCGGCCCGTGGACCCAGGGTACCAGGAGAAGGAGGCAATCCGCGCGAAGCTCTCGATTATACAACCGGCGGACGGCAAGCCCCAAACGGGGCCTTCCGCCGGCGGGCGCTCACGCCTTGCCGCCGTCCCGCTTGAGGGCGGCCAGCGCCGCGAAGGGATGGGGCTTCTCGGACTGCGCCGCCTGGAATTCGCCCTCCCCCGCGGACAGCGGAAGGTCGGCGGGGCAGGTCTCGTGGCAGGGCACGGGCGGCAGGGCCATCAGGAACTCGTCCTCGACCAGTTCGCGCAGCGGGAAGTCCTGGCGCATCGCCAGCAGGTCCTCCTCGGCCTCGTCGTCCTCGGCTTCGGCGGTCGCCTCGTCTGCGACGAAGCGGAACGGCCGGTCGAAGGAGACCGCCACGTCCACCGGCCCCAGGCAGCGCTGGCAGACCAGCGGCAGCACCACCTCGCCGGACAGGTGCAGCCAGGGTTCGGCCGGGCGGCCGGCCGGCTCGCGCAGTTCGCCCTCGGCGTGCCAGCGCAGCGTGCGCTCGGCGCCGGCGCCGGCGGTCTCTTCCATCAGGCGCGCGTAGCCCGACAGCCGATCGACGCCGTCGAGCGCGGCGCCGGCCCGGGCGAAGCTCGCGACGTCGAGGCGGTCGGGGGAGAAATCTTTGGACATCCATCCAGTGTAAGAGAATCGCCCGATGCATCCGACCGCCTCCGATTCCCCCACGCCGGCTGCGGGGGACCCGTCGTCCCCCGCCCTGCCGCGCCCCCTGGTCCTCGGCTCCACCTCGCGCTACCGGCGCGAACTGCTCGAACGCCTGCGCCTGCCCTTCGACGTCGCCGCGCCCGACGTGGACGAAACGCCGATCCCCGGCGAAACGCCGGAGGTCCTGGCACGCCGCCTGGCCTTGGCCAAGGCCCGGGCGGTGTCCGCGGCCCGTCCCGAAGCCCTGGTCATCGGCTCCGACCAGGTCGCCGACCTCGCGGGAGAGCCGCTGGGCAAGCCCGGCGACCACGACCGGGCGGTGCGCCAGCTGCGGCGCATGCGGGGCCGGTCGGTCGTCTTCCAGACCGCGGTGGCGGTGGCCTGCGCCGCGACCGGCTTCGCCGAGGTCGACCTGGCGGCGGTGCGGGTGCGTTTCCGCGACCTCAGCGACGCCGAGATCGAGCGCTACCTGCGCGCCGAGACGCCCTACGACTGCGCCGGCAGCGCCAAGAGCGAAGGCCTGGGCATCGCGCTCCTCGACGCGATCGAGAGCGACGACCCGACCGCCCTCGTCGGCCTGCCGCTCATCCGCACCTGCCGGCTGCTGCGCGCCGCCGGGGCGGTGCTGCCGTGAGGGCCGCGTCGCGCCTCCGCGGCCGCGCGGCGGGGGCCGCCCGGTGAGCGCGCGCGGCACGCTCTACCTGGTGCCGGCGCCGCTGGACTTCGGCTGCGCCGCGCAGGCGCCGCTCGGCGACGCGCTGCCCGAGGCGACGCTGCGCACCGCCGCCCGCCTGGAGCACTGGATCTGCGAGAACGCCAAGACCGCGCGCGCCTACCTCAAGCGCGTCGACGCTCTGCATCCGCTGGCCCGTCCGATCCAGGAACTGCGGATCCAGGAATTGCCGCGCGCGGTGCACAAGAAGGGCGACCACCAGGCCGGCGGCTTCGACGCCCGCCCGCTGCTGGCCGCGGCGCTGCAGGGCCACGACGTCGGCCTGGTGAGCGAGGCCGGCATGCCGGCGGTGGCCGACCCGGGCGCCTCGGTGGTGCGGGCCGCGCACGACCTCGGCCTGCCGGTGTCGCCGCTGACCGGGCCGGTGTCCCTGCTGCTGGCCCTGGCGGCCAGCGGGCTCAACGGCCAGAACTTCGCCTTCGTCGGCTACCTGCCGCAGGACGCGGCCGAGCGCGCGGCCCGCATCCGCGCCCTGGAGGCGCTGGCGCGCAAGACCGGGCAGACGCAGCTCTTCATCGAGACGCCCTACCGCAACGCGGCCCTGATGGACGCGCTGTGCGCGGCGCTGCAGCCCGAGACGCGGCTGTCGGTGAGCAGCGGCCTCACTCTCGCCGCCGGGCGCACCCGCAGCGCCGCGGTGCGGGACTGGCGCAAGTCGCCCCGCGACGGCGCGCCGGACAACGCGACGCCCGCGGTGTTCGCCCTCGGCGCATGAGCCGGCGGCCTGCGCCCGGGGCGGGTCTCGGGCGCGCCGCGCGGCACGTCGGGCCGGCGGGCTGCCGCGTCCGCCGCGCCGACGGGGCGTCCCGCCCGCGGCGGGAGGCCGCGCGGTGACGGCCGCCCGCCCCCACCGGGCCGCGGCGCATGCGACGCGGGCCCAGTTCTTCTGCTCCGGCTTCCTGTTCGCCACCTGGGGCGTGCATGTGCCGACGGTCAAGGGCCACTACGGCATCGACGAGGCCGCGCTCGGCCTGGCCATGCTCTCGGCCGGCATCGGCGCGCTGGCCGGGCTGTCGCAGGCCGGGCGGCTCGCGGGCCGCCACGGCCCGCGCCGGCTGGCGCTGGCCTGCGGCCTGACGATGGCCGCGTCCGTCGCCGCCCTGGTCCACATGCCGGGCTACGCCGGGCTGCTGGCGCTGCTGTTCGTCTTCGGTGCCGCGGGCAGCGTGTTCGACGTGGCCATCAACGCGGCCGCGGCCGAGCTGGAGCTGCGGCTCGACCGCCCGCTGATGAGCGGCATGCACGGCATGTTCAGCCTGGGCGGCATGGCCGGAGCGCTCGCGGGCGGAGGCCTGCTGGCGCTGGCGGTGCCGCCGGCGGCGCAACTGGCGGCCATCGCGCTCGCCGGCATGCTGGCGGTGGGGCTGGCGGCGCGGGGCATGCTGCCGCGGGGCCCGCGCGCGGGCGCGCCGGGGCCGGTCCGCACGCAGGACCGGGCGGACGCCGGCGCCGACGGCGCGCTCCGCCCCGGCGGCCGGCGGACGTCCCGGCTGCTGCTGACGCTGGGCGGCCTCGCGGCGCTCGGACTCCTGCCGAGGGCGCGATGTACGACTGGAGCGTGCTCTACCTGCGCACCGAACTGGGAAGCCCTGCCGACCGGGCGGCGCTGGCCTACGCCTGCTTCTCGGCCGCGATGGCCGCCGCCCCGCTTCTGCGGGGACGCGGTGCGCCGCCGCATCGCCGCGGCGGCGCTGCTGCAGGCCAGCGCGCTGCTGGCGGCGGCCGCGATGGCAATGGTGCTGCTGACCGGGTCTCCGGCGGTGGCGCTGGCCGGCTGCGCGCTGGTGGGCGTGGGTTTCGCCAACGTCGTGCCGGTGCTCTTCTCGGCCGCCTCGCAGGTGCCGGGCACCAGCCCGGCGCGTGCGATCGCCCGGGTGTCCTCGCTCGGCTACCTCGGCTTCATGGGCGGGCCGCCGGTCATCGGATTCCTGGCGCAGCACGCCTCGCTCACCGGGGCGCTGTGGCTGGTGGCGGCGGCGGCGGTGGTGCTGGCCGCCTGCGCCCGCCGCACCCTGGGGCGGTGCGCGTCCGGGTCCTGAGGCCCGGGCCGGGCCGGGCGCCGTTCAGCGCAGCAGCGGCAGGCTGCGCAACGCGCGGACCGAACCCTCGCCGATGGCGGCGCCGAACTTCTTGGCCAGGCGCTCGGCCACGTTGTCGCGCCGGGTGTAGTCGACGAGTTCCTCGGCCTTGACCACCTCGCGGGCGACGTAGTCGACGTTGCCCAGGCGGTCGGCCAGGCCCATCTCCACCGCCGACTGGCCGGTCCAGAAGAGGCCCGAGAAGGTCTCGGGCGTTTCCTTGAGGCGGTCGCCCCGGCCGGCCTTCACGACGCCGATGAACTGCTGGTGGATCTGGTCGAGCATCGCCTGGGCGTACTGGCGCTGCTTCTCGGTCTGGGGGCTGAAGGGATCGAGGAAGCCCTTGTTCTCGCCGGCGGTGATCAGGCGCCGCTCGACGCCGAGCTTGTCCATCAGGCCGGTGAAGCCGAAGCCGTCCATCAGCACGCCGATGCTGCCGACGATGCTGGCCTTGTCGACGAAGATCTCGTCGGTGGCGACCGCCACGTAGTAGGCGGCGGACGCGCAGGTCTCCTCGACCACCGCGTAGATCGGCTTCTTGTGCTGCGCCTTGAGCCGCCGGATCTCGTCGTTGATGATGCCGGCCTGCACCGGGCTGCCGCCCGGCGAGTTGATCAGCAGCACCACCGCCTTGGCGCCCTGGTCCTCGAAGGCGCTGCGCATGGCGCTGACGACGAATTCGGCGCTGGCCTCGTTGCCGCTGGCGATCTCGCCCTTGATGTCGATCACGGCGGTGTGGTCAGTAGTCTTGTCGGCGCTGGGCGTGGCCTTGTGCATCAGCAGCCAGGCGCCGGCGATCAGCGCCACCAGCCAGACCAGGCGGCCGAAGATCCGCCAGCGGCGCGCGGCGCGCTGCTCGTGCAGGTTGGCGAAGGCGAGCTTCTCCAGGGTCTCGCGCTCCCATCGCCGGTCGGCGTCGCGGCCCGCCGCGGCCGGGGCCGGCGGGGGCCGGTCGTCCAGGGCGGGCTCGGAGCCCGGGAAGGGCGGACGGGTCGGATCGGTCATCGCGCGGAACTCTGCGGTGGGGAAGAAGAGGAGGAAATCGTCGGGCCGGGGACGCCCGGGGCCCTGCGGCAGTATGCCAGCCGGACCCCGTGCGGCGCGGGCCGCCGCCCGGGGA
>JAQIJO010000010.1:0-165971 GCA_036946225.1 Xylophilus ampelinus | reverse complement strand
TTTTCCTGGCTGGCACGCAATGTGATTGGGAAAGACGACACCCACCCCCGGAGCACTCCATGCCGCACCCTTCGCATCCCGCCGCACCGACCCGCGCGCACGTCCGCACCGCCCGGACCGCCGTCCTGGGCGCCTCGATCCTCCTCGCCGCCGCGGCCTTCGCGCAGCAGGCGCCCGCGCCGGCCGCGCCGCTGGCCGCGCCGCCGGCCGCCATGTCCATCCCCCCGGGCGGTTTCGCGCCCGATGCGGCAGCCACCCGCACCGGCCGGCTGCAGCGCTGGCTGGTCAATCCCAACGGCCAGGTCGATGGCTTCCTGCTGGCCGACGGCATGCAGGTGAATGTCCCGCCCCACCTGTCGGCCGACCTGCTGCAGGCAGCGCGGCCCGGCGACACGGTGCAGGTGCAGGGCTGGGCCGCGCCCAACGCGCCGGTGGTGCGCGCGGTCCGGGTGGTGGCCGGCAAACCGCAGCGTCGAGGACGCGCCGCCCGCCCTGGGCAGCGCGCCGCCCCTGCCCCCGGACCCGTCCGCGCTCGCCGCGATGACCGCCACCGGCCGGGTCGCGCGGCTGCTCTACACGCCGCGCGGCGACGCCAACGGCGTGCTGCTCGACAACGGCGGCATCGTGCGCTTCCCCCCCCACGTGGGCAATGCGCTGGTGGCCTTCCTGCAGCCCGGCCAGCCGCTGTTCGCGCGCGGCTGGGGCAGCAGCGGCCCCGCAGGGCAGCGCGCTGGCGGCCACCGCCCTGGGCCCCTCCGCCGAGGGCGCGCGCGAGCTGTTCGCCGGCCCGGGCGTGGAGCCGGCGCTGCCGGGCCCGCGCGGTCCGCACCGCCCGCCCCGCGGTCCCCACGGCGCCTACGGCCCATCCGGCATGCCGGCGGTGCCGCCCGCCGCGCCCGCGCCCCTGTCCTGAGTCCGCGCATCCCGACGGCGCCGCCGCGCACCCCCCGCCGCCGCGCCGTCCCGTCCCGCCTTTCCCGCAACCCCGCCACCCCCCGGAACCGAACCATGCCCGCCAAGAAGAAATCCGCCCCGCAAAGCCGCGACACGCGCAAAGAGAATCAGCAGGACGGCGCGCCGCCCCCGCTGGAGGCGCAGTTCCGGCACCCGGTCTACAGCCCCAAGGGCGCCATCGAGGGCCTGCTGGTGGAGCATGCGGGCGCGACGGCCCAGGTCGTCTGCGAGGACCCGGATCCCGCGACCGCGGCCGCCCTGGCCGCGCTCCGGCCCGGCCAGGCGCTGCGCCTCGCGGCCGCTCCCGCGCAAGCCTCGGACAAGGGCGCGCCGGCCCATCCGGTCTACCGGCTGGAACGGCTGCTCGCGGTCGACGGCCAGGCGCCCGCGGACGCGGATCCGGGCCGCATCGCCGGCACCGTGGTCCGCTTCAACTACGCCAAGCACGGCGCGGCCAATGGCGTGGTGCTCGACAGCGGCGACTTCGTCCACACCCGGCCCGCCGGCCTGGAAGGCCTCGGCCTGAAGGTCGGCGACCGGGTGGAAGCCGAGGGCGAGGCCCGCCCGCTGGCCGCGGGGGGCGGCCGCGTCGTGGAGGCGCGTTCGGTCAATGGCCGGCCGCTGGGAGGCGGCCGTGGCTGAGGCCGCCGTCGCCGCCGGCCTGCCGCGCGGCGGCCGGACCGCCGCCGCGCCCGAGGCCGGCCGCCGCGCCGCAGGGGGCGACGGGCATGCCCCGGACCCGGCCCTGGCCCGTTCGCTGACGGCGCTCACCCTGCTGGCCTTCTTCATGGCCGACGTGCGCGACGGGCTCGGCCCCTTCCTCGCCACCTACCTGCAGGAGCACCAGATCCGGCAGGAGCTGATCGGCTACACCATGACCGCCGGCGGGCTGGCGGGCGTCGCGATGACGCCGCTGGCCGGCGCCTGGGTGGACGGCTCGACCGCCAAGCGCAGCATGGTCGTGGCGTCGGCGCTGGCGGTGCTGGCGGCCAGCGCCCCTGGCCTTCTCCACCCTCGACGGGCGCTGGCTGATCGCCTCGCAGGTGGTGACCGGCGTCGCCGGCGCGCTGCTGACCGCGACCATCGCCGCGCTCACCCTCGGCCTGGCGCGGGCCTCGGGCTTCAAGCACCAGACCGGCCGCAACGAGGCCTGGAGCCATGCCGGCAACATGGTCTCCGCCATCGGCGCGGGCGTGGTGGCCCACCTGTTCGGCGCCCCCTGGATGCTGACGGTGATGGCGGCGATGACCGTCGGCGCCCTGGCCGCGGCCTGGTCGATCCGCGCGGGCGACATCGACCACCAGGCGGCGCGCGGCTGCGAGTCGCCGGCCGCGCTGGGCGAGCCGGAGGAGGCCGGGGCCACCGGCTGGCGCGCGCTGTTCGCCAACAAGCCGCTGCTGCTGTTCGGCCTGACCTGCATGGGCTTCCACCTGGGCAACGCCGCGATGCTGCCGCTGCTCAACCAGCGGCTCGCCGCCACCGTGGCCGATTCCGCGCCGCTGCTGTGGACCGGCATCGCCATCGTGGTGGCCCAGCTCACCATGATCCCGGTGGCGCTCTGGGTGTCGCGCAGCCGGCGCTTCGACGTCGCGTGGTTCGTCTACGCCGCAATCCTGGTGCTGCCGGTGCGCGGCGCGGGTCGCGTACTTCCTGGTGAGCGACTGGGGCAACGTGCCGGTGCAGGTGCTCGACGGCCTGGCCGCCGGCGCGCTCGGGGTGGCCACGCCGCTGATGGTGCAGCGCTACACCCAGGGCAGCGGCCGCTTCAACACCGCGCTCGGTTTCGTCATGACGCTGCAGGGGGCGGGCGCCGCGCTGAGCCCGACGCTGGCCAACACGGTGGTCGGAGCGGACCAGCGCTTCGGGGAGGCGTTCATCGCGCTGTCGGCCGTGGCCCTGCTGGCGCTGCCGATGTTCTGGTGGGCCCAGCGCCACGCGCCGCCCGTCGCGCCGGCCGCCGGCCGCTGAGCGCGGCGCCCCGGGCCCGGAGCGCGGCGGGCGGATCGCCCCCGCGCCCTATGATCGGCGGGAATCTGACTTCCCGGGGCTCTGCCAGCATGCGGCTTCTCATCGTCGAGGACGACCTCCAGTTGGGCGAGGCCCTGTCCGCAGGGCTGCGGCAGCTCGGCCACGTGGTCGACTGGTTCCGGGACGGCCGGCACGCCGACGCGGCGCTGGCCGACGGGCATTTCGACGCGATCGTCCTCGACCTCGGCCTGCCGAACGGCGACGGGCTCGAATGGCTGGGCCGCTGGCGCGCGCGCGCGGTGCGCAGCCCCATCCTGGTCCTGACCGCGCGCGACGGCGTCGAGCAACGGGTCCGCGGGCTCGACGCCGGCGCCGACGACTACCTGGTCAAGCCGATCACCATCGACGAGCTGGCGGCGCGCATCCGGGCCTTTGTCCGGCGCTCGGCCGGCCACACCCAGTCGCGCTGGCGGCACGGCGCGCTCGACTACGACCCGGCCGCCAAGTCCGCCACCTGGATGGGCCGGCCGGTCGAGCTGACCGGCCGCGAGATCGCGCTGCTCGAAGCCTTCCTGACCGAGCCGCGGCGGGTGCTGTCCAAGTCCCACCTGCAGGGCAAGCTCTACGACTGGGACGGCAGCGGGCCGGAGAGCAACACCCTGGAGGTCTACATCTACAACCTGCGCCGCAAGATCGCGCCCTCGATCGTGCGGACGGTGCGCGGCGTCGGCTACGCGCTCGGCAGCGGGGAACCCGCGCCGTGAGCCTGCAGCGCCGGCTGATGCTCTACCTGCTGGCCTGCGCGCCGGTGGTCTGGTGCGTCGCGCTCCTGATCACCGTCGACCGCGCGCGGCACGAGATCGACGAGCTCTACGACACCGAACTCGTCCGCCTGGCCCGCCAGGTGCAGGCCACCCTGCCCGACGCGCCGCCGGCGTCGGGCGAGCCGCCGCGCATGCCGCTGCCGCGCAAGGGCGCGGCCGGCACCGGCGAGGCCGACCTGCGCGACCTCGCGATCGCGGTCTGGGACCGCCAGGGCCGGCTGATGCTGGCCGACCGCGAAGGCGTCGACCTGCGCCGGCTGCCCGACGCCTCGGGCTTCGTCGACGCCGTGGTGAACCGCCAGCCCTGGCGCATCTACTACCTGCAGTCGCCCGGCGGCCAGTGGCTGGTGGCCGCCGGCCAGAAGGCGCACGAGCGCAACGAGCTGATCTACGCCCTGACCTTCAGCCAGCTGCTGCCGTGGGTGCTGGTGCTGCCGGTGCTGCTCGCGGTGATGGCATGGGCGGTGCGCCGCGCGCTGGCGCCGCTCTACCAGCTGACTTCCGGCCTCGCCGCCCGCCAGCCCGACGACTTCCGGCCGGTGCCCGGCGCGACCGCGCCGGTCGAGCTGCGGCCGCTGGTCGAGGCGATGAACGGGCTCTTCGCCCGCATCGAGGCCATGTTGCTGCGCGAGCGCCGGTTCACCGCCGATGCGGCCCACGAGCTGCGCACCCCGCTGGCGGTGCTCACCGCGCAGTGGGACGTGGTGCGGCGGGCGCAGGCCCCCGCCGAGCGCGCCCAGGCCGAGGCCCGTTTCGGCGCCGGCCTGCAGCGCATGGACCGGCTGGTCACGCAGATGCTCGCGCTCTCCAAGGTGGAGTCGGTGCGCAACCTGCCGGCGCCGGTGCCGGTGGACTGGACGCGGGTGGTCGAGGAGGCGGTGGACGCCTGCCTCGCGGTGGCCGAGCGCCGGGGCATCGCCCTGTCCTGCGACTGGCCCGAGGACGACGTCGCGCCGCTGCCCCTGGTCGGGGATCCCGGCCTGCTCGCGGTGCTGCTGCGCAACCTGCTGGACAACGGCGTGCGCTACGCGCCGGCCGGGTCGGCCGTCGCGATGCGCGTCGGCGCCGACCGGCTGGAGGTCGAGAACGATGGCCCCGCCCTGACCGATGCGCAGCGCGCGGCCATGGGCCGGCGCTTCGCCCGGGCCGACGGCCAGGCCGAAGCCGGCAGCGGCCTCGGGGTGTCCATCGTGCAGCGGATCGCCGAGCTGCACGGCCTGGAACTCGCGTACGGCTCGCGGGCCGACGGCACCGGCGTGCGCGCGACAGTCGTCCGCCGGGCCGGCGCGGCGGCCGGCGCCGCGCTCAACGCGACCTGATCTTGTCGAGCAAGGCCCGCGCCTCTTCCTTGCGGCCGGCGTCGGCGATCTGGCGGTTGGGCCGGGACGGGGCCTGCAGGGCCTTCTCCAGGTACGCGACCGCCTCGTCGGGCTTCTTCGCCTCCACCAGGTACTCGCCGTAGAAGAAATTGGGGTCGATGCCCCTGGGGTTGATCGACAGCGCCTTCTGCAGCAGCTCGCGGGCCTTGTCCTTGTCGCCGAAGGCCACCGGCCAGCCGGGCACCTTGTAGTAGAGGACGCCGAGGCTGTTGTAGGCCGAGCCGTCGAGCGCGTTGCCGTCGATCCGGATCGCCGATTCGTAAAGCGCCCTGGCCTGCTTGACCAGGCCGAGCGCGCCCAGCCCGCCCTTCTCGCCCGCCAGCGAGCTGACGATGATGCCTTCCCAGATCAGCGGGCCGGCCTGGTTCGGATTCGCCTCGGCGACCGCGCGGGCCTTGGCGGCCAGGCTTTCGAAGCGCTTCTCGCGCTCGGCGGCCGGCGTCTGGTAGCGCACGACTTCCCAGTCGCGCTGGAGTTCGGCCACCGCCTCGTCGGCGCCCGCGGCGCGGGCGGGGCGGACCGCGCCCAGGCAGGCGGCCGCGGCGAGCAGCGCGAGCGCGGCGCCCTGGAAGCGGCGGCGCGACGGGCCGGCGGGAGCGGCTGCGGGGATGGAGGGGATCTTGGCGGGAACGGGAATGGATCGCATGGTCGCAGGGGTCGTTTCGGAAGGATCGGGAATTCGGCGCGGGTGCGCGTGACGGAGGTTCAGGCCAGGCTGTCGCGGTGCTTGGCGAAGGCCTTGTCGAGCAGGCCCGGGGCCAGGCCGTTGATGCGGACGGCGAGCTTCTCGGGGAAGCCCAGGAAGCGCTCGGCGTCGCCGCGTTCGAGCAGGTCCAGCAGCGCCGCGGCCACCGCCTCGGGCGCGTCGGACCTGGCGTTCGTGGCCGCGTTGTAGGCCTGCGCGGCCGGCGAGTTGAAGCCGGTGCGCACGCTGCGCGGCCCCAGGTACTGCACCCGGACCGGCGTGCCCTGCAGCTCGCGCCGCAGCGACTCGGCGAAGCCGCGCAGGCCGAACTTGCTGGCCCCGTACACGCTGTAGCCCGGCAGCCCGAGCCGGCCGAGCACCGAGCCCATGCAGACCACCCGCGCCGCGGGCTGCCGCAGCAGATGCGGCAGCAGCGCCCGGGTCAGCAGCACCGGCGCGACCAGGTTGGTGGACAGCACCCGCGCGACCTCCTCGGCCGACGTATCGGCCAGCCGCCCGAAGCCGGGCACGCCGGCGTTGTGCACCACCACGTTGCAGTCCCAGCCGGCGGCGGCGTCCGCGAGCGCCGCGATCTGCGCCGGCTCCGCCAGGTCGGCCGCCCGCCAGGCCACCCGGTCGGCGCCGGCCGCGGCCTGCAGGGCCCGGGCCTGCCGTTCGAGGGCCTCGGCGGAGCGGCCGGCCAGCATCACCGCGGCGCCGGCCCGCACCAGCGCCTGCGCCGCGGCGCTGCCGATGCCGCCGCCGGCGCCGGTGAGCAGGACGCGCGCGGCCGGGGGCTTCACCGCGCCACCTCCGCGTCGGCATCCATGGCCGCCGGGGCCTGCGCGGGCGCCGGCGCCGAGGGCATCGGCAGGCCGCGGAACACGTCGCCGTAGAGGCGGAAGAACACCTTGGCCGCATGCACGATGGCGGCCTGGTCGGCCGGGTCCTCGACGCGGTCCATCAGCTCCTGGAAATGCGCCGTGTGCTCCTGGTCGAGGGTGCCGTGCGAGCGCAGGTAGCTGAATGCGCGGTCGGGCAGGCCCAGCCGGCGCTGGATCTGGTCGGCGGCGAGCAGCGCCAGCGAGACGCTGGTGCCTTCGAGCACGTGCACCATGCCGAAGAAGCCGAGCGGGTTGCCGCGGGCCACGGTGTCGTAGGCGTAGGCCACCATCACTTCGGTGGCCACGCCGGGCGGGCCGCGTCGCGCCGCCGCGGCGTCCCCGCCGGCGGCGGCGATGTCGTTCAGGATCCACTGGTCGTGGCCGATCTCCTCCTCGGCGTATTCGTCGAGCGGGCCGTCGAGCCAGCGGTTGCGCTCGGGCAGCGCGGCCTTGCAGGCGCGCATCAGCGGCACCGTGTGGCGCACGTGGTGGTAGGCCTCGCGCAGGAAGGCGAGGTAGCTGGGCAGCGAGACCTCGCCGCGCAGGCAGGCCTGGATGATGGGCGCGCCCAGCAGGCCGCTGCGGGCCTCGGCGGTTTCGGCGAGCAATCGGGCGTGGAAACTCATGGCGTGTCCTGGGTGTCCTGGGAAGAGGGAAGGAACCCCGCCGGCGCCGCTGCGGCCGCCGGGGCGAAGAGGTCGGGGTGGGCCCGCAGGATCGCGTCGCGCCGGGGCCGGCCGTTGGCGGTGGCCATCCCCGAGGCCGCGTCGAAGGCGGCGCGGCCGCACAGCCAGCGCCCGATGCGGGCGTAGTCGGGCAGCTCCGCGTTGGCGGCGTCGACCGCCGCCTGCAGCGCCGCCTGCGCCTGCGCCTCGGGCAGCTCCGGCCGGCTCGGCCAGAGCACCGCGCCGAGCGCCGGCTGCCCGTCGCCGAAGACCGCCGCCTGCGCGACCGCCGGCGCGCTCCGCAGCGCCGTCTCGACCCACTCGGGCGAGACGTTGCGGCCGAAGCCGGTGACCAGCAGGTTCGAGCGCCGGCCGTCCACGTGCAGGAAGCCGTCCGCGTCAAGCCGGCCCAGGTCGCCGGTGGCGAGCCAGCCGTCCCGCACGCCGGCGGCCGGTCCGTCCGCGCCGAGGTAGCCGGCGAACAGGCTGCCGGCGACCTCGATCCCGCCGTCGCTGCCGATGCGCAGCCGGGCGTGCGGCAGCGGCCTGCCGGCGCTGCCGGGCCGGTCGGCGCCGGGCAGGTTCAGGGCCTGCACCGAGGCGCCTTCGGACAGCCCGTAGCCTTCGTAGGCCGGGATGCCGGCCGCGCGGGCGGCCCGCAGCAGCCGCGCGCCGACCGCCGCGCCGCCCACCGCCGCCAGCCGCAGGCCCTCGGGGGCGCGCATGCCGGCGTGGGCGAGCCAGGCCGTCCAGGCGCGCAGCATCTGCGGCAGCAGGATCACGCTGTCGGGCCGGTGGCGGCGCACCGCCGCGTCGAAGCGCCCGGGGTCGAACTGCGACGAGCCCTGCAGGCCGACCTGCGCCAGCGGCAGCGCCACGCAGTCCGCGCCCTGGCCGAGTGGCGCGGCCAGGCCGGCGATGTTCTCCAGTAGCACCGCGAAAGGCAGCGCGCACAGGTGGCGCCGGATCCCCAGCGGCGCCAGCGCCTGCCGCAGGCCGTCGGCGACGGCTTCCATCGCATCGGCGGTCAGGCAGACGCCCTTGGGCGTGCCGGTGCTGCCGGAGGTGAAAGTGATCTTGGCGGTGCCCGGCGGCATCGCGACCGGCGCGGCGGGCAGGCGCAGCAGCACCAGGTCCTGGTCCGCGACGCGGCAGGGCTCCTGCGGCAGCCCGGGCCAGTGCGCGGCCGCGGCCGGCGCGGCCAGCACTGCGTCCACGCCGGCCGCGCCCAGGGCGGCGGCGATCTGCGCGGGGGTGAAGAAGAGCGGCACCGGCACGTGCACGATGCCGGCCGCCAGCGCCGCGCGGTCCGCCACGACCCAGGCGGCGCCGTTGTCCATCAGGGTCGCGAGCACCCGGACGCCCGCCGCCCGCCAGCGCGCTTCCAGCGCCCCGGACTCCGCGCGCAGCGCGTCCGCGCTCCAGGTCCGCCGTTCGTCGACCAGGCCGCCCGCGGCAGGCGCGGCGGCGGACAGGACGGCGCTCATGCCGGCCCTCCGGCCGGCGCGGCGTGGGCCGCGCGGCGCTGCATCTGCCGCAGCGCCAGGTCGAGCTGCCCGCACACCACCGTCGGCGCGTGCCGGTAGTAGCTGCCCCAGGCGCCCGCCGCCGGCCCCAGCGCCCGCGGATCGGCGGCGCCCAGCATCAGCGGCGTCAGGCCGAGGCGGACGAAGAGGTGCAGCAGTTCCCGCGTCACGGTGGTCGCTACCCAGGCGAAGCCCTCGTCGGCCAGGTGCTGGCCGATCTCCAGGATCAGCCGCCGGCCCTCGCCGGCCTTGTGCGCCGACAGGTGGGCGACCTCGGCGATGCCGTGGCGTCCCGCGGCGCCGGCGCGCACCGCGGCGAGCAGCGCCTCGACCGGCTGCTCCAGGTAGTGCTCCAGGAAGAGCGGCGCATCGGCCGCGTCGCGGTAGCCGGCGGCGGCCACGATGCCGCTGGCGTCCCGCAGGCTGACCAGCACCGGCGCGAACGCGGGCACATCGGCCCCGTAGCGGCGGCGGTAGACGCCGTGGATGTAGCGTTCCACCGCGTCGCGCTCCGGGTCGTCCTGCCGGTGGACAGCGAACCGCGGGGCGGAGCCGGGCTCCGCCGGGAGGACGCCCGCCATCGCGGACCGCGGATCGGCGGCAAGGGCCAGATGCATCGACTCACTCCTGTTGCAGCCACCGGTCGGTGGCGGATCGGGGCGGATGCTCGGCGCCAAAACTGAAAGCGAGATGAAACGGAAATCCAGCCGCGCGATCGGGAAGGCCGCTCTCCCAGGCGACGGACAGGTCGCCGCCACGACCCCCGGGATGGCTGCCGCCGAGGGGCCGGGAAGGCCGCGTCCGACTGCCCGGGCGCGACCTCAGCCGCCCGCGGCAGCCGGCTCCGCCGGCACCAGCGGGGCCAGCAGCAGGTCGAGGTCGGCGGGCCCGAACTTGGCGGCGTCGGCCGCGTCGCGGCCCAACACGCCCTCGGCCAGGGCGGCCTTGCGGGCCTGCAGCTCCCGCATCCGTTCCTCGATGCTGCCCTCGGCCAGCAGCTGGTAGACGAAGACCGGCCGGTCCTGGCCGATGCGGTGCGCCCGGGCGGTGGCCTGGGCCTCGACCGCCGGGTTCCACCACGGGTCGAGATGGACCACCGTGTCGGCCGCGGTCAGGTTGAGCCCGGTGCCGCCGGCCTTGAGGCTGACCAGCATCAGCGGCACCTCCAGGGCCTGGAAGCGCCGCACCACCTCGCCCCGCCGCGCGGCCGGGGTCGCGCCGGTCAGCGCCAGCCAGGGCAGCCCGAGCGCGTCCAGCTCCTCGCCCACCAGCGCCAGCATGCCGGTGAACTGCGAGAAGACCAGCACCCGGCGCCCGTCCTCGACCAGGGCCGGCAGCAGGCTGCGCAGCCGCTCCATCTTGGCGTGCTCCATCGGCGCGTCGAGAACGTCGCCGCCGCCGGCTCCGGCTCCGGCTCCAACATCGACATCGACATCGACATCGACATCGACATCGACATCGACATCGACATCGGCATCGGCATCGGCATCGGCATCGGCATCGGCGACCGCATCGTCGGTCGAGCCGGAGCCGCCCGCGGCCCCGGCGCCGCGCGGCCGGGCGCCGGGCCAGGGGATGCTGCCCCCGGGACCGCCCTCGCCGCCCTCGCCCTCGCCCGCGCCCTCGAAGCCGCCGGCGCGCGCGCCGCTCCCGCCGCGCAGCAGCCGCGGGTCGCAGCAGACCTGGCGCAGCTTGAGCAACGCGTCCAGCACCGCGATCTGCGCGCCGGCGAAGCCGCTGCGCCGCAGCACCCGGCGCACCTGCTTGTCGGCCGCCACCCGCACGCTCTCGTAGAGGGCGCGCTGCCGGCCGCGCAGCGGCACCCGCTCGACGATCTCGGTGCGCGGCGGCAGCTCGGACGCCACCTCCTCCTTGCGCCGGCGCAGCAGGAAGGGCCGGACGCGGCGGGCCAGCAGGTCGGCGCGCAGGCTCTCGCCGCCCTCCTCGATCGGCTTGCGCCACAGGCGGTGGAAGCTGCGCGCGTCGCCCAGGAAGCCCGGCATCAGGAAGTCGAACTGCGCCCAGAGTTCGCCCAGGTGGTTCTCCAGCGGCGTGCCGGTCAAGCAGAGCCGGTGACGGGCGCGCAGCCGGCGCAGCGCGCGGGCGCTGCGGGCGTCCGGGTTCTTGACCGTCTGCGCCTCGTCGAGCACCAGCAGGTGCAGGGGCTGGGCGCGCAGCGCGTCGATGTCGCGCCAGACCAGCGGGTAGGTGGTGATCACCAGGTCGTGCTCCGCCATGCGGCGGAAGTCCTCGGCCCGGGCCGCGCCCTGCAGCGCCAGCACCCGCAGGCCCGGCGCCATGCGGCGCGCCTCGGCCTGCCAGTTGAAGACCAGCGAGGTCGGCACCACCACCAGCGACGGCCGGTCGGCGCGGCCGGACTCCTTCTCCAGCAGCAGGTGGGCCAGCGCCTGGGCCGTCTTGCCGAGCCCCATGTCGTCGGCCAGGATGCCGCCCAGGCCGTGGGCGCGCAGGTACTGCAGCCAGTCCAGGCCGCGCCGCTGGTAGGGCCGCAGGCGCACCGCCAGGCCGGCCGGCGGATCGACCGCCGGCGGCGCCCCGGCGGCGCGCAGGCGCCGGGCCAGGGCCTGCAGGCCGGCGTCGCCGTCGATGCGCCAGCCGACCGGCGCGGGGCCGGCGCCGCCCGGCTCCCCGGCCGCGCCCGCCTCCAGCCCGCGGCGCAGGTCGTCGATCCGGTGCGCGTCCCAGGCCGCGAGGCGCAGCGGGCCGTCCGCGCGCTTCGGATCGGTCAGCAGGTCGAGCATCGCGCCGACGATGGCCAGCAGCGGCGCGGCCGGCGCGGTGATGCGCCGGCCGCCGGGCATGCGCAGGGCGACCGGCTCCGCCGGATCGATGGCCGCCAGCCGGCGCAGGTCGCGCCAGCGGCCGTCGCGCCGCAGCAGGTCGGCCAGCAGCGGCGCGAGGTCGACCGCCTCGCCCTCGACCTCGATGCCCAGCGTCAGCAGCCAGGAGCCCTCGCGCGCCGGCAGGCCGAGGGGGCCGGCCGCGCGCGGCCGCGGGGCGAGCGGCGCGGCGATCTCCCGTTCCGGCTCGCCGCCGCCGTCGGGCCGGACCACGAGCCGCCAGGCCTCCACCGGCAGGCTCTGGTGGGCGAAGCCCGGCCGCACCACCACCGACCAGCCCCGCGACTGCAGTTCCGGCACCCGGTCGGCGAAGAAGTCGCCGAAATCGTCCTCGCGCCGCAGCGACCAGAGCGAGCCGGGATGCAGGGCCGCCGCCTCGTCGCTGCGCCACTGCAGCGCCACCACCGGCACCGGATGCAGGCCCAGCGTCCAGAGCACGCCCGCCGCGTCGGCCTCGGCGCCCGGGTCGCGGCGCAGCGGCAGGCGGCGGCCGGCGGCGTCCTCCACGTCGCGGTGCGGATCGGCGCGCAGGTGCAGCACCGAGACGGGCGCCGGGGTCTCCCAGCGCAGGCCGCCGGGCGCCTGGTAGGTCCAGTCGATGCGCGCGACCGTGACCCGGTCGCCGCGCGGCCCGAAAGGCCCCGCCGGCCGCATGCCGAGCAGGCCGTCGCCGCGGCCGAGGGTCTGCAGGACGATGCGCGGCCGGAAGACCGTCGCCGGCCGGCCCGCGGCTGCGACGGCCGTTGCGCCGGTGGGCGCGTCCGATCCGCCTGCGCCGTCGGATCGCTCCCGCGCCGCGGGCGGCGACGGCGGGAACGGCAGGGAGGGTGGAAGCGGCGGCGCGGCAGGCATCGGTGGATTCTTCCACGCGGGCGGATGGCGCCGGGCCGTTCGCCGGGCGGCGGGTCGCGTTCCGGCCGCGCGACGATACGAATCGGTGGTCGAACATGCCTCCGGCGCAGGCGGAACCTAGTCATGCAGCTATCGATTCGGGAGCATCCCGCCCGGCTTGCCCCGCCGTGCGCAGCCGCCGGACCGGGCACCGTCGCCGCGGGATCCGCCCCCGCACGACGGCCGGGCGCCTAGGCCGCGATCTTCTGGATGCCCAGTTCCGACAGCAGGGCGTCGCGCTCGTGGCGGAACTGCTCGCCGTTCTCCCGCAGCCAGCGGCGCAGGTGCTCGTCGGTGCCGGACGCCTTCTCGCCGCACAGGAAGTGGTAGCTGGCCCGGGACTTCACCGCGACCGGGAACGGCGGCACCAGCCGGCCGCTGCGGAGCTGGTCGTACACCAGCGCCATCCGGCCCATCGCCACGCCCTGGCCGGAGAGCGCCGCCACCATCGCGAGCTGCGACAGGTTGAAGTACACCCCGCCGGGCCGGCCGAGCGGGCAGCCCGCCGCCTGCTGCCAGGTGTCCCACTCGATGTTCTGCGGCGCGCCGTGCCAGGGGCTCTCGTCGTGCAGGACCATGCCTTGCGGCACGTCGGCGAGGGTCCGGATGCGCGGATGGCGCGCGAGGAATTCGGGCGACGCCACCGGCAGCAGCCATTCGTCGAGGAAGGGTTCGGCGCGCAGGTCGGCGTAGTGCCCGGGATCGAAACGGATGCCCGCCTGGATGCCGCTCAGGCCCATGGTCGCGCGGTCGAGCAGGTGGTATTCGCCGTAGATGCGCACCGCCACGCCCGCCTTGCCCTGCATCAGGTCGCCGACGCGGGGCGTGAGCCACAGCATGGCGAACGAGGGCGAGCAGCTGAGGTTGAGGGGCGCGTTGTGGACGCGCTGCTCGCGCCGCAACTTGCCCACCGCCTGGTTCAGCGTCCCGAACGACTGCTCGGACACCAACGAGAGGCGCATCCCCTCCCGGGTGAGGGAAAGCGACCGCCCCTTCCGCTGGAACAGGGGCAGGCCCAGGTACTCCTCCAGCTTCTTGACCTGCTGGCTGACCGAACCCTGGGTCACGTGCAGCTCCTGCGCGGCGAGGGTGAAGCTGTGGTTGCGGGCGACCGCGTCGAAGCATCGCAGCCAGGTCAGGAGCGAGGGCGAGAGGTGGTTCATTCCATTGACGACACTAATGATCGGATTGGCAAGGTTGACTTGTCACACGCGCGATCCCTCCCAAGAATGCATGCATCGACGCGAGGAAGCGCGCACGCTTCCAGCCGTCCTGCACCACGAGGGAAATCGCTGATGACAAGGGATGTTCGGATCCAGGGTCGCGCGCCGCTGCGCCTGTGGATCAATCCAGGCGCCACCGCCGAGCCCGCGGGCTCGCCCACCGACGGCATTATTTTCAGCGATATGGACGAGGCCGGGCGCCGCCTGGAGCGTTTCGCGCCGCTGCTCGCCCGGCTGTTCCCGGAACTGGCGGACAGCGGCGGCATCGTCGAATCGCCCTTGCTGCCGCTGCCGCCCGAGGTGGTCGGCGATGCGGCTTCCGGCGCAGGACGCTTCTGGGTGAAGGCGGACCACCAGCTCGCGGTGGCGGGCTCCATCAAGGCGCGCGGCGGCTTCCACGAGGTGCTGGAGTTCGCGGAGCAGGTGGCGCGCGCGCACGGCCTGCTCGACGGCGACGCCGGTCACGCCGCGCTCGGCGATCCCGCCGCCCGCGCCGTGTTCTCCCAATACGAGGTGGCGGTCGGTTCGACCGGCAACCTGGGCATGGGCATCGGCATGCTCTCCGCGGCGCTCGGCTTCCGCGCCACGGTGCACATGTCGGCCGAGGCCAAGGCCTGGAAGAAGGACCGGCTGCGCCGCCACGGGGTGACGGTGCGCGAGTACGCGGGCGACTACGGCGAAGCGGTGGCGCAGGGCCGCGCGATGGCCGCCCGCGATCCGCGTTGCCATTTCGTGGACGACGAGCATTCCGCCTCGCTCTTCAGCGGCTACGCGGTGGCCGCGTTCCGGCTGCGCGACCAGCTGGCGCGCCAGGGCGTCGCGGTCGACGCGGCGCACCCGCTCTTCGTCTACCTGCCCTGCGGCGTCGGCGGCGCGCCGGGCGGGGTGGCCTTCGGGCTCAAGCGGGTGTTCGGCGCGGCGGTGCACTGCTTCTTCGTCGAGCCCGCGGACTCGGCCTGCTTCCTGGTCCGCATGCAGCATCCGGACCGCCCCGGCATCAGCGTCTACGACGCCGGCCAGGGCAACCGCACCATCGCCGACGGGCTGGCCGTGCCCTGCGCGTCAGAACTCGTCTACCCGCTGATGCGCGAGCGGCTCGCGGGCATCGCGGTGGCCGACGACGACATGCTGCGGGCAGACCTGTGGCGGCTGCACGCGCTCGCCGGACTGCAGGTCGAGCCCTCGGCCGCCGCCGCCGTCGCCGGGCCCCGCGCCCTCCTCTCCACGCCGGAGGGACGCGCCTACCTCGAACGGCACGGCCTAGCCGCGCTGCTGCCCGGGTCGCACCACATCGCCTGGACCACCGGCGGCTCGCTCATGCCGGCCGAGGAGCACCGCCGGCTGCTCCTGGAGGGCGAGGCGGCCGACCGTCGCCTGTTCCCCGTCCCCGCGACGGCCGATTGCGCCTGATGCCGGCCCGCCGCCACCGATCCCCCGCCTCGCCTGCCACCACGTTCCGCGGCCCGGCCCGCGACCCCTTCCGTCCCTATCCCGGAGATCGACGATGCAGCACTCCCTGAAATCCTTCGTTCGCGCGGCGCTGGCCGCTTCGCTGATGGCCTGCGGCCTGGTGGGCGCCGCCCAGGCCCAGGCCAAGCCGGTCACGATCAACGCCGTCATGCATTCGCCGCTGCGCGTGCTGGACCCGGTCATCACGACCGCGCACATCACCCGCAACCACGGCTACATGATCTACGACACGCTGCTGGCCACCGACAAGGACAACCACATCCGTCCGCAGATGCTGCAGGACTGGAAGGCGTCGGCCGACGGCCGCACCTACACCTTCCGGCTGCGCGAGGGCCTGAAGTGGCACGACGGCGCGCCGGTGACCGCCGAGGACTGCGTGGCCTCCATCCGGCGTTGGGCCAGCCAGGACAAGATGGGGCAGCTGCTGACCAGCGAGATGGCGGACATGAAGGCGGTGGATGCCTCGACCTTCACCATCGCGATGAAGGAGCCGAGCGACCTGGCGGTGCGCGCGCTGGCCAAGCCCAGCGGGATCGCGCCGTTCATGATGCCCAAGCGCATCGCGGAGACGCCGCCGACCCAGCCGATCGCGCAGCACATCGGCTCCGGCCCGTTCAAGTTCGTGGCGGCGGAATTCAAGCCCGGCGTGCAGGTGGTGTACGAGAAGAACGCCGACTACGTTCCGCGGCCCGAGCCCGCCTCGGGCCTGGCCGGGGGCAAGAAGGTGCTGGTCGACCGGGTGAAATGGATCGCCACGCCGGACGCCATGACCGCGGTGAACGCCCTGTCCAGCGGCGAGGTCGACTACCTGGAGCAGTTGCCCTTCGACCTGGAACCCGTCGTGCGCGCGCAGAAGGACATCGTGGTGAAGGTGCTGGATCCGCAGGGCTACCAGACCGTCATGCGGATGAACCACCTGCATGCGCCCTTCAACAACAAGAAGATCCGCGAGGCCGCCATGTACGCGGTGGGCCAGGAAGCCGTCCTGCAGGCCGCGGTCGGCAACAAGCAGTACTACAAGACCTGCGCCGCGCTCTTCGGCTGCGACATGCCCTACGCCAGCCAGGAGGGCGCGGAAGTCACCGTCAAGGCCAACCCCAAGAAGGCCCAGGAGATCCTGAAGGAAGCGGGCTACGACGGCACCCCGGTGGTGATCCTGCAGCCCACCGACACGCCGTCGGTGAACACCCAGCCGGTGGTGATCGGCCAGGCGCTGCGCGCCGCCGGCTTCAGGGTCGAGATGCAGGCGATGGACTGGCAGACCGTGGTGACCCGCCGCGCGGTGCAGGCGCCGCCCAAGGAAGGCGGCTGGAACATCTTCGCCACCAACAACGTCATGGCCGAGGCCTCGGACCCGCTGCGCGCCTTCGGCGTGGCGGCCAACGGCAAGGGGGCCTGGTTCGGCTGGCCCGACGTGCCGGAGATCGAGCGCCTGCGCGTCGCCTTCTCGCGCACGGCCGACGAGGCCAAGCGCAAGGAACTGGCGGGCCAGATCCAGAAGCTGGTGATCTCCGAGGGCGTGCTGCTGCCGATGGGCCAGTACTACGTTCCGGCCGCCTACCGCAGCACCCTGAGCAACGCGCTGGAGGCCCCGGTCCCGGTGTTCTGGAACATCCAGAAGAAATGACCGTCCCTGCGCCGCACCGGGAGCCCCGCCCATGATCGCATTCGTACTCCGGCGCCTGGTCGCGGCGCTTCCGGTGATGGCGGTGGTCGCCGCCGTCGTCTTCGCCATCCTGCGCCTCACGCCCGGCGACCCCGCGGCGATCCTCGCGGGCGATTCCGCCACGCCCGAGCAGCTCGACGCGATCCGCCGCAACCTGGGGCTGGACCAGCCGGTCTACCTGCAGTTCGTCCGCTGGATCGGCCAGCTGCTGCGCGGCGACCTCGGCACGTCGCTGCTGTCGGGCACGCCGGTGCTCGACATGGTCGGGCAGCGCATGGGACCGTCCGTCGCGCTGTGCCTCAGCACCATCGCGGTGGCCATCGCGGTGGCGGTGCCGCTGGGCATCCTCGCGGCCTGGCGCCAGGGCCGGACGCTCGACCGCGCGGTGATGGCGCTGTCGGTGCTGGGCTTCTCCGTCCCGGTTTTCGTCACCGGCTACCTGCTGATCCTGGGGCTGTCGCTGGGCACCGGCTGGTTCCCGGTGCAGGGCTACAAGCCGCTCGCGGAAGGCGTGGGCCCGTTCCTGCGCTCCATCGCCCTGCCGACGCTCGCGCTGAGCACGGTCTACATCGCGCTGATCGCGCGCATCACCCGCACCAGCGTGATCGAGGTGATGAACGAGGACTTCATCCGGACCGCGCGCGCCAAGGGCCTCGGCGAGCGCGGCGTGCTCGTCGGCCATGCCCTGCGCAACGCCGCGGTGCCGATCGTGACCATCGTCGGCGTGGGCATCGCCATGCTCATCGGCGGCGTGGTGGTGACGGAGTCGGTCTTCAATCTCCCGGGACTCGGCCGGCTGGTGGTCGAAGCCGTGCTGGCGCGCGACTATCCGGTGATCCAGGCCCTGATCCTCCTCTTCGCCCTGGTGTACGTGCTGATCA
Source organism: Xylophilus ampelinus (assembly GCA_036946225.1). Classification (GTDB taxonomy): domain Bacteria; phylum Pseudomonadota; class Gammaproteobacteria; order Burkholderiales; family Burkholderiaceae_C; genus JAKOND01. The sequence continues at coordinate 148,094 of JAQIJO010000010.1, read as the reverse complement.
ACCTGCTGGTCGACGTCTCCTACACCGTGTTCGACCCGCGGATCCGCTACTGAGGCCCGGCATGACGCAACTCTCGTCCGCTTCCCCCGCTTCCGCGGCGCTCGCCGAGCCGCCCGCCTCCGCCGCGCCCGCCTGCGCGCCGGACGCCCGGCCCTCGCAGCTGTGGTCCACGCTCCGCGCCTGGCCGGCGATGCTGTCGCTGGCCGTGCTCGCGGCCGTGGTGCTCGTCGCGGTCGCGGCCCCGCTGCTGGCCGGCCACGATCCCACCGAGATCAATCCCGCGGAGCGCCTGCGCGGCATCTCCTCCGCGCACTGGCTGGGCACCGACGCCTACGGCCGCGACGTCTTCAGCCGGGTGCTGTACGGCGCCCGCGTCTCGCTGGCCGTCGGCCTGGGCGTGGCCGCCTCCAGCCTGGCGATCGGCCTGGTGATCGGCGTGCTGGCGGGCTATTTCCGCGGGGTCGACGCGATCGTCATGCGGGTCATGGACGGCCTGATGGCCATTCCCGGCATCCTGCTGGCCATCGCGCTGGTGTCCGTCTCCGGCGCCAGCCTGCTCACCGTGCTCGTCGCGATCACCGTGCCCGAAGTGCCGCGCGTGGTGCGCCTGGTGCGCGGCGTGATCCTCGGCGTGCGCAACGAGCCCTACGTGGAGGCCGCGATCACCCTGGGCACGCCGCTGCCCACGCTGATGGTGCGCCACCTGGTGCCCAGCACCATCGCGCCGCTGATCGTCCAGTGCACCTACATCTTCGCGTCCGCCATCCTGACCGAAGCCATCCTGAGCTTCCTGGGCGCCGGCGTGCCGCCCGCTACCTCCTCGTGGGGCAACATCATGGCCGAGGGCCGGGCCTACTTCCAGCTCTTCCCGGGCCTGGTGCTCTACCCCGGCGCGCTGCTTTCGCTGACCGTGCTGAGCGTCAACCTGCTGGGCGACGCGCTGCGCGACGCCCTCGACCCGCGCATGGCCAAGCGCATGTGATGCGCCGGCCGCCACCTTCCACGTTCCCGGGGATCCCGCCATGACGCCCACGCACGAAACACCACGCGCCGTCCTCGCCGTCCAGGGCCTGTCGATCCGGCTGCGGAACGGCCCCGCCGGCGCCGCCGGCAAGACCCTGGTCCACGACCTCAGCCTGCAGGTGCACGCGGGCGAGACCCTGTGCATCGTGGGCGAATCCGGCTCCGGCAAGTCCCTCACCTCGCTCGCCGTCATGGGCCTGCTGCCGGCGGACAGCCTGCAGGCCTCGTCCGGATCCATCGCGCTCGACGGCACCGAGCTGCTCGGCCTGGGCGCCGGCCGGATGCGCGCGCTGCGCGCTTCGCAGCTGGCGATGGTGTTCCAGGAACCGATGACCGCGCTGAATCCGGTGCACCGCGTCGGCCGGCAGGTCGAGGAGGTGCTGAAGCTGCACACCTCGCTCTCCGCCCCGCAGCGCCGCGCCCGGGTGCTGCGGATGCTCGAAGCGGTGCGCCTGCCGGACATCGAGCGCATCTACGCCTCGTACCCGCACCAGCTCTCCGGCGGCCAGCGCCAGCGGATCGTGATCGCGATGGCGCTGATCCTGGAGCCGCGCCTGCTGATCGCCGACGAGCCGACCACCGCCCTGGACGTCACCACCCAGAAGCAGATCCTCGCGCTGATCCGCGAACTGCAGGCGCAGCACGGCACCGCGGTGGTCTTCATCACCCACGACTTCGGCGTGGTGGCGGAGATCGCCGACCGCATCCTGGTCATGCACCAGGGACGGGTGGTGGAATCCGGCAGCCGGGAGCAGATCCTCTCCCGGCCCCGCGAGGAGTACACGCGCATGCTGGTCGCCTCGGTGCCCAGCCTGGTGCCGCACACGCGCGTCGCGCCCGCGGGCGAGACCATCCTGCGGGTGCAGGACCTGGACAAGAGCTACCCGAAGTCCCGGGGCTGGTGGCGCAGGCCCGAGGCGGTGCGCGCGGCCCACGGCGTGTCCCTCGCGCTGCGGCGCGGCGAGATCCTCGGCATCGTGGGCGAGTCGGGCTCCGGCAAGTCCACGGTCGCGCGCTGCATCGTGCGGCTGCTCGACCCGAGCGGCGGCGAGATCCGCCTGCGGCAGGACGACATCACCCGGCTCGGCCGCGGCGCGCTGCTGCCGCTGCGCAAGCGGATCCAGATCGTCTTCCAGGACCCGTACCGCAGCCTGAACCCGCGCCGGCGCATCGGCGATTCGGTCATCGAAGGCCTGCTCAACTACGGCATGCCGCGCGCGGAGGCCCTGGACAAGGCGGCGCAGGCGATGGAGCTGGTCGGCCTGCCGCGCCAGTCCCTGGACCGCTACCCGCACCAGTTCTCCGGCGGCCAGCGGCAGCGCATCTGCATCGCCCGCGCGCTGGTGATGGAACCCGACGTGCTGATCGCCGACGAGGCGGTGTCCGCCCTCGACGTCTCGGTGCAGGCGCAGGTGCTGGAACTGCTCGAAGAGGTGCGCCGGCGCGTCGGCATCGGCGTGCTGTTCATCACCCACGACCTGCGCGTGGCCGCGCAGATCTGCGACACCGTCGTGGTGATGCAGGCCGGCCGGGTGGTGGAGGCCGGCACGGTGCAGCAGGTGCTGGGCGCGCCGCGGGAGGCCTACACCCGCGCGCTGATCGACGCCGCGCCCGGCCGCCACTGGGACTTCCGCAATTTCCGTCCCGCTCCCACTCCCGCGCAGGCGCTCGCCGCCTGACCCGCCGGCCCCCGCGCCGGGGGCCGGTCCCGTCTTCCCGATCCCGAAAGAGCATCCCATGGCAAAAATCGTCTACGGCGGATTCCAGCACGAGACCAACACCTTCGCGCCCGACCTCGCCGACTGGGCCGCCTTCCAGGCCGGCGGCGGCTGGCCCGGGCTGGTGTCGGGCGAGCGCCTCTGGGACGCCATCCACGGCGCGAACATCCCGGCCGCCGGTTTCGTGCAGGCCGCGCTCGACGCCGGCGACACGGTGGTGCCCACCACCTGGTGCGCGGCCAGCCCGTCGGCGCATGTCGAACGGGATGCCTACGAGCGCATCGCCGGGATGATCCTCGACGGCATCCGGCAGGCGATGCCGGTCGACGCGGTCTACCTCGACCTGCACGGCGCCATGGTGGCCCAGCACGTCGACGACGGCGAAGGCGAGCTGCTGCGCCGGGTGCGCGCCCTGGTCGGCCCGCGCATCCCGGTGGTGGCCACGCTCGACCTGCACGCCAACGTCACGGAGCGGATGCTGCGCGAGGCGGACCTGCTCGTCGCCTACCGCACCTATCCGCACGTCGACATGGCCGAGACCGGGACGCGCGCCCACCGCCTGCTCCGGGAACGCCTGCAGGCCGGCCGCCGCCCGGCCCTGGCGGTCCGGCGCCTGCCCTACCTGGTCCCGATCTGCTGGCAGTGCACCGACATCGAACCGGCGAAGGCCCTGTACCGGCAACTCGCGGAGCGCGAGGAGGCGGGGACCCACCTCTCGTTCGCCACCGGCTTCCCCGCGGCGGATTTCGAGGAGTGCTCCCCGGTGCTGTGGGCCTACGCCGCGACCCAGGATCGGGCCGAGGCCCTGCTCGCCCCGCTCGCGCAGGCGGCCCTGGACGCCGAACCGCGCTTCGCCGGCAAGCTCTACGCGCCGGACGAGGCGGTGCGCCACGCGCAGTCGCATGCGGGCGGCGGTCGACCGACCGTCATCGCCGACGCGCAGGACAACCCCGGCGCGGGCAGCAACTCCGATTCCACCGGCATGCTGCGCGCCCTCGTGGCCTGCGGCGCGCAGGACGCGGCCATCGGCCTGATCGTCGACCCGGCCTCGGCCCGGGAGGCGCACCGGGCCGGGGCAGGCGCGAGCGTGCGGCTCGCGCTCGGCGGCAAGTCCGGCGTGGCGGGCGACGACCCCTTCGAAGCCGAGTTCCTGGTCGAGCGCGTCTCCGACGGCAAGATCGACGCCACGGGCCCCTACTACCGCGGCTTCCGGCTGGACATCGGCCCGGCGGCCTGCCTGCGCATCGGCGGGGTGCGCATCGTCGTCGCTTCGCAGAAGGTGCAGATGGCCGACCAGGCGCTGTTCCGGGTGGTGGGCATCGAGCCCACGGCGCAGGGCATCCTGGTGGTCAAGAGCGCGGTGCACTTCCGCGCGGACTTCGCCCCCATCGCGCGGGAGATCGTCGTGGCCGCCGCGCCCGGCTCGATGCCGATGGTGCTGGAGAACCTGCCGTGGACCCGGCTGCGCCCCGGCATCCGCATCGATCCTTGCGGCAGGCCCTTCGAGCCGGCGGCGAACTGCCAGCCGGCCTGAACGGCCCGGCGCCCGCGCGCGGCCCCCGCGTCAGAGCACGATGCGCCGCGTCGCCACCCGGTCGGCCAGCGCCTGCTCGTGGGTCACCAGCAGCAGGGCGCAGCCCTGCGCGGCGGCGGCCTCGACCAGCAGGGCCATGGTCTCCTGCTGGGTGAGCGGGTCGAGGCGCGAGGTCGGCTCGTCGGCGAAGACCAGCGCCGGACGCAGCAGCAGCACCCGCACCAGCGCGAAGCGCTGCAGCTCGCCGCCCGAGACCTGGCCCGGCAGCCGGTCGAGCAGCGCGGCGTCGAGCCGCAGCCGCCGCATCAGCCGCTGCGGCTCCGCCGGGTCGATGCGGTGCAGCCGCGCCAGGTCGTCGACGGCCTGGCGCAGCGTCGCCCGCGGCGCGAAGGCGGCGGCCGGGTCCTGGTAGAGCTTCTGCAGCCCGAGCCGGCCGACGCCCGGGCCGCGCACGACCCGGCCGGCGTCGGGCGGCAGCAGCCCGAGCAGCAGGTTGCCGAGCGTGGTCTTGCCCGAGCCGCTGGGGCCGGCGATGGCCACCCGCTCGCCGGCGCGGATGTCGAGGTCCACGCCCTCGAACAGCGTGCGGCCGCCGAAGCGCTTGGCCAGGCCGCGGCCCTGCAGCACCAGCGCGCCGGGCGCGGGCGCCGGCAGCGGCGCCCAGGCGGCTGGCTCGGCCGCGAGCAGCCGCCGGGTGTAGGAATGCCGCGGAGCGGCGAGCAGCGCTTCGGCCGGCCCCTCCTCGACCATGCGGCCGTCGAGCATCACCGCCGCGCGCCCGCCGAGCTGGCGCGCCACCTCCACGTCGTGGGTGATGACCAGCACCGCCCCGCCCTCCGCCAGCACCGCCTGCATCAGCCGCACCACCTGGTCGCGCAGGTCGGCGTCCAGGCCCTTGGTGGGCTCGTCGGCGATCAGCACCCGGGCGCCGCCGGCGCGGGTCGCGAGGAAGGCCACCCGCTGCGCCATGCCGCCCGAGATGGCGAAGGGGAACTGCCGCGCCGCCGCGGACAGCCCGAGCGAGGCCAGGTCGTCCCGCGCGCGGCGCTCCGCCGCGTCGAGGTCCTCGCCCGGATGGCCGACCAGGGCGTGGCCCTCGGCCACCTGGTCGATCACCCGCATCGTCGGGTCCAGCGCCAGCCAGGGCTCCTGCGGCAGCAGCGCCAGGCGCCGGCCCCAGAGCCGGCGGCGCGCGGCCGGATCGGCGGCGTCGGACGCCTCGCCGTCGATCCGCAGCCGGCCGGCGGCGCGCAGCTTCCCGGGCAGGGTGCCCATGAGGGCGTGCGCGATCAGCGACTTGCCCGAACCGCTCTCGCCCAGCAGCGACAGCGCCTGGCCGGGCGCGATGGCGAAGGACAGCGGCTGCACCAGCACGCCGGCGCGCGGACCGTGCACGCAGAGTCCCTCCGCATGCAGCAGCGGCCCGGGCGCGGGCGGCGGGCCCGCGCGGGACGCGGCAGCCGGCGCGACCGCCGCGGAGCCCTCCCGGCCGGACGGGCCCGCCGCGCGGCCCCCGTCGTCCCCCCGGGCGCTCGTGCTATCGAAAAAGATAGCACCCAGCCCAGGCGGTACACCGGCCGGCGCGGAAAAACCTCCGGAATCCGGGCGGTCCGGGGCCCCGGCGGCGGCGGCCGCGCGGCCCGGCGCGGCGCCTTCCAGGCCGCCGTCCGCGGCGCCGGCGACCCGGCTCACCGCGCCTCCTCCGCGCCCGCCGCCAGCGCCAGGCCCAGCAGCAGCGCGAACAGCACCGCCACCGGCGCGGCCACCAGCCAGGGCGCCTCGTCGTAATAGGGCAGCAGCTGCACCATCATCACGCCGAGCTCGGCCGTCGGCGGGGTCACGCCGGTGCCGACGAAGCCCAGCGCCGCCAGCGCCAGCACCGCCGCCGCGGCGCCGAAGGTCATCAGGGTGCGCAGCAGCGGCAGCAGCTCGGGCAGCAGGTGCCGGCGCACGACATGGCCGGGGCCGAAGCCCAGCAGCCCGGCGGCCTCGACCTGCGGCCCGGCCAGCACCGGCCCGGCCGCGGCCCGCACCACCCGGAAATACTCCACCCACAGCGTCAGCGACAGGCCCAGGTACAGCGGCCAGAAGGCGCCCGGCGCGAAGGCCGCCAGCAGCAGCACCAGCAGCAGGCCGGGCAGCGCCATGACCGCGTCGGCCAGCAGGCTGCAGGCGCGGTCGGTCCAGCCGCCGCGCCAAGCCGCCAGCAGGCCCAGCGCCGTGCCCGGCACCGCGGCGGACAGCACGCTCAGCAGCGCCAGCCCGAGCGACAGCCGCATCGCGTGCAGGATGCGCGCCAGCTGGTCGCGTCCGAGGTGGTCGGTGCCCAGCGGCACCGCCCAGGACGGCGCAGCCAGGATGCCGGCGAGGTCCTGCCGCGCGGGATCGACGCCGCGCAGCCAGGGCCCGAAGAGCGCGCAGCCCGCGAGCACCAGGAGCAGCGCCGCGCCGGCGCGCCGCCCGCGCGGGCCGGTGCGCCAGCGTCGCAGCAGCGCCAGCAGCGGCGATGCCGGCGCGGCGCCCGGCGGCCGGCCGTCGCGGCCGTCCATGGCTCCGGCGCCCCACGCGCCCCGCGCGCCGGCCGCGCGGTCCCCGCCCGCCGGGCTCACGCGGCCCTCCGCCGGCGCGGGTCGATGGCCAGGCAGGCCAGGTCCACCAGCGCGTTGAGCCCGACGAAGAGCAGGCCCATGGCCATCGCCGTGCCCTGGATCATCGGCACGTCGCGCCCGAAGATCGCGTGCACCAGCGCATGGCCGATGCCGGGCCAGGCGAAGAGGGTCTCGACCACTACCACGCCCTCGACCAGGAAGGCCAGCTGCACCCCGAGGTAGGCCACCACCGGCACGCCGACGTTGCGCAGCCCGTGCCGCAGCAGCGCGGCGCGCGCGCCCAGGCCCTTGGTGCGGGCGAAGGCGTAGTACGGCGCGGCGGCCACCGCGCGCATCGCGTCGCGGGTGACGCGGCAAGACAGCGCCGCGAGCCCCAGCGCCAGCGTGACCGCGGGCAGCAGCAGGCTGCCGTGGCCCTCGTGGCCGGCGGCGGGCAGCGCGCCCAGCTGCACCGAGAGCGCCAGCACCAGGCCCAGCCCCAGCACGAAGGGCGGCAGCGCGCGCAGCGCCAGCGCGGCGGCCAGGGTGGCGCGGTCGATCCAGCCGCCCGGGCGCAGGCCCGCCGCCAGCCCCAGCGGCAGGCCCGCCAGCAGCGACAGCAGCAGGGCGCCGCCGGCCAGCTGCAGCGTGTGGCCGAGCTGGTGCCCCACCTCCGCGGCCACCGGCCGCCCGCTGGCCCACGACAGGCCGAAGTCGCCGCGCAGCAGCCGGCCCCACCATTCGCCCAGCGCCGTCGCCCAGTGCCGGTCCAGGCCCAGCTCGGCGCGCACCGCCTCGGCCGCGGCGGTGTCCACCATGTCGTAGCCGTAGCGCTCGGCGGCGATCCGGTAGGCCATGTCGCCCGGCAGCAGCCGCAGCAGGAAGAAGCACAGCAGGCCGACGGACAGCGCCAGCAGCAGCGCCTGCAGCGCGCGCCGGGCCGCGGCCGACAGCGCCGGCCGCAGCGCGGCGGCCGGGCCGCCGGCGCCGGACGGCGCGGCCGCGGAACGTCCGCCGGCCGGGAGGCGCGGGTCCGCGCGGAGGTCGCCGTCCGCGGCGGGGCGGCGCAGGGAGGTCAGGAGGCCCATCGCAGGTCGGTCAGTCGGTAGGAGAGTTCGAGCGGGTCCAGGGAGAAGCCGTCCACCCGCGGGCCGACGGCGGCGGCCTGGCGGTACCAGGTCAGCGGGATCACCGGCAGCTCGCGCTGCAGGATGGCGGCGACCCGAGCCCGCAGGGCGTCGCGGGGGGCATGCGCGTCGCGCGCCAGGGACTGCAGCGCGTCCGCCAGCGCCGGGTCGGACCAGCCCATCGCGCCCCAGTCGCCGCCGGCGGCGCTGCCGAAGTCCTGCAGCAGCGTGCCGACCGGGTCGGGCACGATCGAGAAGCTGCGCGCCATCAGCGCCAGCTCCAGCGCGCCGCTGCGGTGGCCGGCCGGCACGTCGCTGGAATTGCCGACCGCCACCCGCACCGCGATGCCGACCTGCCGCCACTGCTCCTGCAGGATGGTGGCGAGGATGGGCAGCTCCGGCCGGTCGACGAAGCACTGCAGCGTCAGCGCGAAGGGTTCGCCCCCGGGCCGGCGCAGCATGCCGTCGGCGCCCGGCGCCCAGCCCAGGGCGGCCAGCAGCCGGCGCGCCCCGGCCGGATCGTGGCCCAGCGGCGCCAGGCCCGGCTGGTGCCAGCCGGGCATGCCGGGCGGGAACAGCTGGGTGGCGGCCAGCTCGGGCGCGCGCATCAGCGCCCGGGCGATGCCGGTGCGGTCGAGCGCCAGCGACAGCGCCTGCCGCGCCCGCGGATCGGCCAGCCAGCGGTGGCCGGCGTTGAGCTTGAGCACCGTGGTGCGGGGCAGCGTGGTCTCGGCGATCTCCGGCGCCGACGGCCCGCGGGCCGCGCGCGTCCGGCGCAGCCGCGCGATGGCCGCCGGATCCAGCCCGAACGCCAGGTCCGCCTGGCCGCTCTCGGCCAGCAGGGCCCGGGTCTCGGCCCGGCCGGCGGACAGGTAGCGGAGCCGCCGCACCGCCGGCCGCGGCCCGCCGTGGCCGTCGAACCATGCGGCCTCCAGCCCCTGCGGCGGCGCGAGGGCGGCGATGCGGTAGGGCCCGCTGCCGACCACCGCGACCACCCGCCCGGCCGCATCGAAGGCGGACGGCGCCAGGACCTGGGTGGCGCTGTGCGCCAGCAGGCCGGGCAGCAGCGCGAAGGGACGCTCCAGCGCGATGCGGACCGCGTCGCCGTCGGCGTCGATGGCGGCGATCGGCGCCAGCCGGAGCACGCCCGGCTGGCCCCGCGCCCGGCGCAGCGCCGCCGCCGCCGCGTCGGCGGTGACCGCGCTGCCGTCGTGGAAGCGGGCGCCGGGCCGCAGCGGGAAGCGCCAGGCGCGCTGGTCGGGCGACACCGTCCAGCCCACCGCGAGGCCGGGCGCCGGGCCGCCGTCGGGCCGGGCGCCGAGCAGGGTCTCGGCGACCTGGAGCCGGGTGAAGAGGTAGCCGGTGCGCGAGGGGTCGAGGCCCACCAGCTCCCAGGGGCCGACGATCCGCAGGGCGCGGTCGTCCTCCGCTGCGGCGGCGCCGGGCAGTCCGGCGTCGGCGGCCGCCTCCGGGCCGGCGGGCCGCGCGGCCGCGGGCCGGGCCAGCCAGGGCGCGGCCGCCAGCGCGAGCGCGCCGCGCCGCGTCAGCGGCCGGGCGCGGACGCGCGGCGCGGATGGGGCGGCCGGCGCGGCGGGCGCGGACGGCGGGGAAGGCGGCGGATCGGATCTCAAGGCAGGGAACCCTCGCGGGCAGGCGGTGCGATGCGCCGGGCGGACCGCGCGCGCCCGGGCGCGGCGGCGGCCGCGCCGGCCGGGCGGCCGATCACTGGAAGCGGTACTGCAGCCGCGCGGTCACGGTGCGCGGTGCGCCGGGGGCGATCCACACGCTGCTGTACGAGCTGGCGTAGTAGGTCTTGTCGAACAGATTGTCCACATCCAGCGACAGGCGGGCGTTGCGCGTCGCCTGCCAGTACGCCAGCAGCCGGGCGGTGGTATAGGCCGGCAGGTCGAGCGTGGCGGCCGCGTCGGCCGACCGGCGGCCGACGTGCACCAGCCCGCCGCCCAGGCCGTAGCGGCTGCCGTCGGCCAGCGCGTCCTCCCGCACCAGCAGCAGGCTGCCGGAGACGCGGGGCACGTTGCGCAGCCGGGTGCCGGGCGCGAGCACCGCGTCGCGGGTGACCTGCGCGTCGGTGTAGGCGGCGCTGGCGCTGAGGCGCCAGTTCCGGTCGAGGGCGCCGGCCAGGTCGGCCTCGATGCCGCGGCTGCGCGCCTCGCCCGCGGCGCGGGAGAAGTTCGGATCGGCGAGGTCGGTGGTGAGCACGTTGCGCTTGGCGATCCGGTAGGCCGCGAGCGAGCCGCCCAGCCGGCCGTCGGCGGACTGCCACTTCAGGCCGGCTTCCAGCGCGCGGCCGGACTCGGGGTCGAAGGCGTTGCCGTTGCGGTCGGCGCCGGCGTTCGGACGGAAGGACCGGCTGGCCGAGGCGTAGAGCGACACCGACTCGTTCGCGAGCCAGGTCAGGCCCAGGCGCGGCGAGGTCGCGGTGTGCTCCTGCTGCGTGCCGGTCGCGGTGCGCAGGTTCTGCAGGTCCTGGTGGAAGCGGTCCACCCGCACGCCGGCCATCAGCTTCCAACGCGCCGACAGGCCGACCTGGTCCTGCAGGAACACGGCATCGTTGCGCTGGCGCTCGTCGGTGCTGGTGTTCGGCCGGGGCACCGGCTGGGCGCCGCCGTAGACCGGGTCGTAGAGGTCGATCGCGTACGGCGCCGCCGCGCTCGGGTTGGTGCGCAGCAGGCGCTGGTCCTGGGCGTAGCGGTAACCCTCGACGCCGGCCAGCACTTCGTGGGCGATGCCGCCGGTGGCGAAGCGGCCGGCGATCTCGGCCTGCAGGCCGGTGTCGTGGAAGCGGTAGTCGCGGTAGCGGCGCTGGCGCCAGACGGTGCGGCCGTCCGGGCGCACGCTCGCGGTGTCGGACGAGAAGCCGGTCAGCGAGCCCTCCTTGTGCGACAGGCCGGCGCGCAGCCGCCAGTCGTCGGAGAGCTGGTGGTCGGCGGTGAGCTGGTGGGTCTGCGTCTCCATCGTCGAGTCGCCGTCGGCCGGCTCGCCCAGGAAGCGCGAGATCGGCACGCCGCCGAGCCGGCCCGCCACCGCCGGGATGCCGCGGTCGAAGGGCGTGCGGTAGCGCACGAATTCGCCTTCGTAGTTCAGCACGGTGCCGCCGCCGGGGGCCCAGGTGAGGGCCGGCGCCACCAGGGTGCGGCGGGTGCGCACCTGGTCGCGGAAGCTGCCGTTGTCCTCGCCGGCGAGGCTGAGCCGGTAGGCCAGGCCGGTGCCGGGCGCGCCCAGCGGTCCGGTCAGGTCGGCCGCGGCGCGGCGGCGGTCGTGGCTGCCCGCGCCCAGCTCGACGCCGTAGCCCGGGGTGAACTGCGGCTTCTTGGTCACCACGTTGATCGTGCCGCCGGGCTCGCCGCTGCCGTAGAGCGCGGCGCTCGGGCCCTTGAGGAATTCGATGCGCTCGGTGTTGGCGGTGTCGCGCGGGGCGCTGAAGCCCCGGTTGGCCACGAAGCCGTTGAGCAGGTAGGCGGTACCGGTCTCGTCGTTGCCGGAGAAGCCGCGCACCGCGAAGTTGTCCCAGAGCCCGCCGAGCCCGTGCTGGCGCGAGACGCCGCTCACGTAGTCCAGCGTGTCGGCCAGCCGGCCGGCCGACAGGTCCTCGATCAGCTGGCGCGGCACCTCGCGCACCGCCTGCGGCACCTCGCGCAAGGGCACATCGGTGCGGGTCGCGCCGCTCGGCCCGGAGGCGCGGCCGGCGCCGTAGGGATTGCCGGCGGCGGCGCCGCCGGCGCGCACCTCAACCGCGCCGAGGGTGCGTTCGTCGGCGGCGTCGGATCCGGCGGACTGCGCCAGGGCGCCGCCGGAGGCGAAGGCGGCGGCGAGCGCCAGGGACAGGGAGGAAGGTGCGGAGGAAGGCATCGGGGTCGGGAACGGGCGGCGGTGCCGGGTTTAATGAAATTGGCTTATCGTTAAGCGTACCATGGCGCAGCGGTGGAACGGCGCGGCCCGGCGGCGCCGGGCGGCCGGGTCCGCGCGCGGTCCGGCGCCCCGGCATCGCCGCCCGGGCCGGACCCGCGGCGCGGCCGCCCCGTTGACTAGAATCGTGCGCCGCGCCCGCCAGGCCGGCGCGGCCGCCCAGGCGCCCGGTCCGCGCCCCCGCCGCCGTCCCTGCCCGCCCGCGGCCGCCCGCCGGGCCGCCCTGCCCGCCGCGCCCCCGTCCCTCCGCCGGTCCGCTCCCGTCCCGGCCTCACCGCACCGCCCCCACCGTCCGCCGCCATGTCCTCCGCCGATCCGTCCTCCCGTCCCGTCCGCACCCAGTACGAAGACCTGGTGCGCCATGTGCTGGCGCACGGCGTCCGCAAGGGCGACCGCACCGGCACCGGCACCACCAGCGTGTTCGGCCACCAGATGCGCTTCGACCTGCGCGAGGGCTTCCCGCTGGTCACCACCAAGAAGGTCCACCTGCGCTCCATCGTCCAGGAGCTGCTGTGGTTCCTGACCGGCTCGTCGAGCAACCGCTGGCTGCAGGAGCGCGGCGTCACCATCTGGGACGAGTGGGCCCGCGCGGACGGCGACCTCGGCCCGGTCTACGGCGTGCAGTGGCGCAGCTGGCCCACGCCCGACGGCGGCCATGTCGACCAGATCGCGCAGGTCATCGACACGCTGCGCAGCAACCCCGATTCGCGCCGCATCATCGTCAGCGCCTGGAACGTCGCCGACCTCGACAAGATGGCGCTGATGCCCTGCCACGCGCTGTTCCAGTTCTACGTGGCGCCGCCCGCGGCGCCGGGCGGCCGCGGCACGCTGAGCTGCCAGCTCTACCAGCGCAGCGCGGACCTGTTCCTGGGCGTGCCCTTCAACATCGCCAGCTACGCGCTGCTGACCCACATGGTGGCCCAGCAGTGCGACCTGGACGTCGGCGACTTCATCTGGACCGGCGGCGACTGCCACATCTACGACAACCACCGCGAGCAGGTGGCGCTGCAGCTCTCGCGCGAGCCCTTCCCCTATCCGACGCTGCGCATCCTGCGCCGGCCGGAATCGATCTTCGACTACCGCTACGAGGATTTCGCGGTGGACGACTACCGCTGCCATCCCGCCATCAAGGCGCCGGTGGCGGTCTGAGGGGCGACGCCGTATGGGCCGCGTCAACCTGATCTTCGCCCGCGCCGCCAACGGCACGATCGGCCGCGACAACGCCATGCCCTGGCACCTGCCGGAGGACCTGGCGCACTTCCGGCGCTGGACCCGCGGCTGCCCGGTGGTCATGGGCCGGCGCACCTGGGATTCGCTGCCGCCGCGCTTCCGGCCGCTGCCCGAGCGGCGCAACATCGTCGTCACCCGCCAGCCGGACTGGCATGCGCAAGGGGTGCAGCGCGCGTCCAGCCTGGAGGAGGCGCTACGGTTTTGCGAGCAGGCGCCGGAGGCCTGGGTCATCGGGGGCGCGCAGATCTACGCGCAGGCGCTGCCCCTGGCGGACCGGGCGGTGGTCACCGAGATCCACCGGGAGATCGCGGGCGACGCCTTCGCGCCCGAGCTCGGCGCGGGCTGGGCCGAGACGGCGCGCGAATCCCATGTCGCGGCTGACGGCACCGGCTTCGATTTCGCGACCTACGAACGCCGGCGCGGCTGATCCGGCGCGGGGCCGGCGGGGCGCGGGGACCGCGGTCCCGGCCCGGATCAGCGCCCCCCGCCTTCCAGGTGGCGGCGCACCGCATCGGCCGACACGCCGACCGCCTCCACCGCCTCGCGCAGCTCTTCGGGCGTGCAGCCCAGCATCTGGGTCCAGTAGCGGACTTCGTAGTCCTCGTGCAGGTTGACGCGCGTCCGGTCCTGGGGGCCGCGCTTGCTGGGGTCGTCGGTCATGTCGCATCCTCGGGAAGCAGTGGGGAAAGCCTGGGCTGCAAGACTGCGGCACGCGGAGCGCGTCCGGTGTCGGACGGGATGCAATGAAACCGCGCGGTCCGGTGGGTATGCTGGCGTCGGCGCCGGCTCCTCCGTCCGGTTCATTCGCTTGCAACTGTCCCGCGGGTCCGCGGAACTCGGAGCGGGCCGGCCCGCTCCATCCGTGCGGACACCCGCGGCCGGGCCGGGCGCGCATCCTGCAGGCCCGGTCCACGATACACCTCGATGCACACACACCGCAACCGCCACCGACTCCCCGCCGCCGGCACGGCCGTGCGCCCGGCCCTGGCCGCCGTCCTCGCGGCGCTGGCGACGGCCGCCGCCGCGCAGGCCCCCGGCCACGCCCATGCGCACGGGCGCATGCAGCTCGACCTGGCGATCGACGGCCCGGAACTCACCGTGCAGATCGACAGCCCGCTCGACAACCTGCTGGGCTTCGAGCGCGCGCCGCGCACCGAGGCCGAGCGCCGGCAGGCGCGCCAGGCGCGCGAGCGGCTGTCCGATCCGGCCGCGCTGTTCGTCCTCGACCCGGCCGCGGGTTGCCGGCCGGCCGGCAGCGCGCTGGCCGCGCCCGCGCTCGGCTGGCTGGCCGGACCCGGCGCGGCGGACGGCCCTCCCCAAGTCCACGACCACGACCACGCCGCCGCGCGCGACGGCGACGGGGGCGAGCACGCCGACCTGCAGGCCCGCTACGCCTTCCGCTGCGCCGACGCGGCGCGGGCCCGCTTCGTCGAGCTGCCGCTCTTCGACGCCTTCCCGCGCCTGCGCGTCGTGTCGGCCCGGATCGCCGCGCCGCAGGGCCAGTTCCTGCGCGAGGTCGCGCGGCCGGCGCGCCGGCTGGCCTGGGGGCGCTGAACGCATGGGCGCCGACGCCACGCCGACCCCGGGACCGGCGCCGCAGCCTGCGCTGTCGGTGCGCGGGCTGCGCTTCGGCTGGACGCGCCGCGGCCCGCCCTGCCTGGACATCGCGGCCTTCGACGTGGCCGCCGGCGAGACCGTCTTCCTGCACGGCCCCAGCGGCTGCGGCAAGAGCACCCTGCTGTCGCTGTGCGCCGGCGTGCTGCTGCCCGACGCCGGCCGGGTGCTGCTCCAGGGCCGCGACTGGGCGGCGCTGCCCGCGCCGCGGCGCGACGCCCTGCGGGCCGAGCGGGTGGGCTACATCTTCCAGCAGTTCAACCTGCTGCCCTACCTCTCGGCCCTGGACAACGCGCTGCTGCCCTGCCGCTTCTCCGCGGTCCGGGCGCGCGCGGCCGCCGGCGCCGGATCGGCGCGCGACGCCGCCGCCGGCCTGCTGCGCGGCATGGGCCTGCCCGAAGCCCTGTGGCACCGGCCGGCGCGCGCGCTGTCGGTCGGGCAGCAGCAGCGGGTGGCGGCCGCGCGGGCGCTGATCGGCGCGCCGGCGCTGGTGGTCGCGGACGAACCCACCTCGGCGCTCGACGAGGACCGGCGCGACGCCTTCCTCGACCTGCTGCTCGGCGCCTGCGCGGCGCACCGCAGCGCGCTGGTCTTCGTCGGCCACGACCGCCGCATCGCGCACCGCTTCGCGCGGCGGGCCGCGCTGCCCGACCTCAACCGCGCCGCGCCCGCCGAGCCGGGGCCGGACGCCGCGCTGCCGGGGTCCGCCGCATGAGGGCCCTGCTGCCGCTCGCCTGGCGCAGCGCCTGGGACCGGCGCGCGACGCTGCTGCTGACGGTGCTGTCGATCGCGCTCTCGACCCTGCTGCTGCTGGGCGTGGAGCGGATCCGCACCGACGTGCGCGCCGGCTTCTCCGACGCGGTCTCGGGCACCGACCTGGTGGTGGGCGCGCGCACCGGGCCGGTCCAGCTGATGCTCTACGCCGTCTTCCACCTGGGCGGCGCCACGAACAACATCCGCTGGCGGAGCGTGCAGGACATCGCCGCCTGGCCGCAGGTGGACTGGGTGGTGCCGCTGTCGCTGGGCGACTCGCACCGCGGCTTCCCGGTGCTGGCGACCGTGCCCGCGTACTTCGAGCGCTTCCGCTACGGCGACCGGCAGGCGCTGCGGCTGCGCGAAGGCCGGCCGTTCGACGGACTGTTCGACGCGGTGGTCGGCGCCGAGGTGGCGGAGCGACTGGGCTACCGCGTCGGCCAGCGCATCGTCCTGAGCCACGGCGGCGGCGACGGCGACGGGCCGGGGCTGGCCGAGCACGCCGACCGGCCGTTCACCGTGGTCGGCGTCCTGGCGCGCACCGGCACGCCGGCGGACCGCACGGTGCACATCGGCCTGGCCGCGATGGAGGCGATCCACCTCGACTGGGCCGGCGGCGCGCCGGTGCCTGGCATGCGTTTCGGGCCGGAGCAGCTGCGCAAGTTCGACCTGACGCCGCGCGAGGTCACCGCCGCGCTGGTGGGGCTCAAGAGCCGCGCGGCGGTGTTCGCGGTGCAGCGCCAGGTCGGGGCCTACGCGCCCGAGCCGCTGCTGGCGGTGCTGCCCGGGGTGGCGCTCGACGAACTCTGGACGGTGGTCGGCGCGGGCGAACGGGCGCTGCTGCTGATGTCCGCGCTGGTGGCGCTGGTCAGCCTCGCCGGTCTGGCGTCGGTGGTGCTGGCCGGGCTGCAGCAGCGCCGGCGCGAACTCGCGGTGCTGCGCGCCGTCGGCGCCGGGCCGCGCCACATCCTGCTGCTGCTCGCGCTCGAAGGCGCGCTGACCACGCTGGCCGGCATGGCGGCCGGCCTGCTCGCCACCGCGGCGGCCACCGTGCTGGCCGCGCCCTGGCTGCAGTCGCGCTTCGGCATCGCGCTGCACGCCGGGCCGCCGACTGGCGCGCAATGGGGCTTGCTGGCCGCGCTGCTCGCGGCGGGCTGGACGGCCAGCGCGCTGCCGGCGCTCTTCGCCTACCGCATGTCGCTGGCGGACGGCCTGTCGCCCCGCCAGTGATCCCCGGCCCCGATCGACGCCCTGCGCACTTGCCCTATCCCGTCCCGGCCCCCAACTCCCCGTCCTCGCGACCCGCGCCGCTCCCGCCCTCCCCGCCACGACGCCGACCTCCGCCCACCCGACGCCCCCTCCCCGCACGCCCCCTGACCATGGAACCTGCCGCATCTCCTCCGGACGAACCCCGCCCCCCGGCGCCGCGCCCCGGCCGCGCCCGGCTGTGGGCGGCGCTGATCGTGCTGGGCCTGCTGAGCGCAGGCGCCGGCGGGCTCTGGACGCTGGACCACCGCACCTCGCCGCGCCGCGCGCCGGCCGAGGACGCATCGGTGGTCACGCCGGCCACGCCCGGCACCCGGCCGCTGGGCGCCGGCCCGGCCGCCACCGACCGCCAGGCGCTGCCGTCCGCGCCGGCGCCCGCGGCGATGGACGGCTTCCGCGAGGCCCGCTGGGACGAGCTGGTCGCGCCCGGCTGGGATCCGATGGAGAGCTTCCGCGGCACCGACTTCAACGCGCTCGACGACGGCGACCCGCGCGCCAACGCCCTGCTCGACCGCATGCGCAAGATCTGGGACGACGCCCCGGCCAATCCGGCGCTCGACGGCCGGCCGCTGCGCATCGCGGGCTACCTGGTGCCGCTGGAATCGAAGGCCGGCCGCGCCACCGAATTCCTGCTGGTCCCGTACTTCGGCGCCTGCATCCACACCCCGCCGCCGCCGGCCAACCAGATCGTGCACGTCACCGTGGCCGGCCAGGGCGCGCCTGAGGGCCTGCGCTCGATGGACACCGTCTGGGTGGCCGGCACCCTGCGCGCCGCGCGCACCGGCTCCGCCATGGGCACCAGCGGCTACCGGATCGAGGGCGCGGCGGTCGAGCGCTACACCGGCAAGCCCTGAACGCGCCGCGCCGCCGGGAGCGCCGGCGCCGCGGCCGGCGCAGGCCGCCCGGGGCGCCTCAGGCGCCCGACCAGCGCGGCGCGCGCTTGGCGAGGAAGGCGTCCACCCCTTCGCGGAAATCGGCGCTGCCGTAGATCAGGCGCACCAGGTCGTCGTCCGGCGCCTGCGGGTCGGCCGCGAGCCGGCGCAGCGTCTCCTTGGCGACCCGCACCGTGAGCGGCGCATGGCCCGCGAGCCGCGCGCACAGGCCGTCCACGTGCGCGTCGAGTCCCGCGGCCGGCACCACCTCCAGGTAGCCGGCGGGCATCTGCTCGGCGGTGGGCATCTCGGCCAGCAGCAGCATGCGCTGCACCATGCCGACGCCCAGGGTCGCCACCAGCCGCCGCACGTTGGCCGCCGACAGGCAGTTGCCCAGCGTGCGCGCGATCGGCACCCCGAAGCGCGCGCCCGGCGTCGCGACCCGCAGGTCGCAGGCGTTGCACAGCGCCATGCCGCCGCCCACCGCCCAGCCCTCGACCACCGCGACCGTGGGCTGCGGCACCGCCTCCAGCAGGCCGACGAAATGCGCGACCCGCGCCTCGTAGGCGACGCCGTCCTCGCCGCTCTCGAACGCGCGGAACTGCTCGATGTCGGTGCCGGCGACGAAGGCCTGGCCGCCCGCGCCGCGCAGCGCCACCGCCCGCACCCCGGCGGCCTCGCCGGCCCCGTCCGCGCCCTGCGACAGCGTGCGGCAGTGGGCGGCCAGCTCCTCGTACATCGCCCAGGTCATCGCGTTGCGCGCGGCCGGGCGGTCGAAGACCAGCGTCGCGACCGGGCCGGCGATGCGCAGGCGGACGCGGCCCTCCGCCGGCGGGCCTGCGGGCGGCGGCGCGGCCGGCGGAGCCGACGGGGCCGGGCGCTCCGGCGCGGCGGCGCTCATCGCGCGGCCCCCGGGCGGCGCGGCGCGGTGCCGGCCTTCATGCCCCGAAGGCCCCGGCGGCGGCCAGCGCGCGGCGGGCCTCCCGGTCGAATCCGTGCTCGGCCAGCACCTCGTCGGTGTGCTCGCCCAGCAGCGGCGGATGGCGGCGCACCTGCTGCGGCGTGCCGTTCATCTTGACCGCGAAGCCGATGTTGGGGACGCTGCCCTCCACCGGGTGCGGGATGTCGATGCGCATGCGCCGGTCGCGGCCGTGCTCGCCCTCGAAGGCCTCGGGATAGGTCAGCAGCGGCCCGGCCGGCACGCCGGCCTCCAGCAGCATGTCGACCCAGTGGTCCTTGCCGCGGGTGCGGAAGGTCTCCTCCAGCAGCGCGACCAGCGGCTCGCGGTGGGCGAGGCGCTTGGCGTTGGTGGCGAAGCGCTCGTCCTCCAGCAGTTCGGGCCGGCCGATCAGAGTGCAGAGCCTGGTCCAGAGCTTCTGGTTGGTGGCGCCCATCACGAAGTGGCCGTCGGCCGCCGCCATCGCCTGGTAGGGCACGCTCATCTTGTTGGAGGTGCCGAGCTTGACCGGCGGCTTGCCGGTGCCCCAGTACTCCGACATGTCCCAGACCGAGAAGGCCATGGCCGAGTCGAACAGCGAGGCGTCCACGTACTGCCCCTGGCCGGTGGCGCGCGCGCCGATGTAGGCCGACAGGGCGCCGTAGACCGCGAACAGCGCGCAGCCGATGTCGGCCACCGGCACGCCGCACTTGACCGGCCCGCCCTCCTCGTAGCCGGTGACGCTCATCACGCCCGACATGGCCTGCGCCATCAGGTCGAAGCCCGGCCGGTCGGCCCAGGGCCCGGTCTGGCCGAAGCCGGAGATGCTGGCGTAGACCAGGCGCGGGTTGACCGCGCGGCAGGCCTCGTAGCCCACGCCCAGGCGCTTGAGCGCGCCGGGGCGGTAGTTCTCGATCAGGATGTCGGCGTCGGCCGCCAGCCGCAGCAGCACCTCGCGGCCCGCGGCGGACTTGAGGTCCAGCGTCAGGCTGCGCTTGTTGCGGTTCATGTTCAGGAAGCCCATGCTGTCGTCGCCCTTGAGCTTGAAGCCCATCGCGCCGCGCGTCTGGTCGCCGTCGGGCGGCTCGATCTTGATCACGTCGGCGCCCATGTCGCCGAGCAGCATGCTGGCGTAGGGGCCGGCCATCACCTGGCTGACGTCGAGCACCTTCACCCCGGCCAGGGGCAGCGGGCGGGCGGCGGGCGCGGGGCGCGGGGCGGCCTCCGCGCCGCCGGCGGCATCGGCGGCGGGGGCGGTGCGCGGGGTGTCCATGGTCCGTGTCGTCATCGTGGGTCCTTCCTCGTCTGTCGGTGCGTGCTGTCTCAACCCTCGGCCTTCACGCCGGCCTCGCGGACCACCCGGCCCCACTTGGCGTATTCGCTGTCGATGAAGGCGGCGAACTTCGCGGGCGGGCCGCCCGCGTCCTCGGCGCCGAACTCGGCCAGGCGCGCGGCCACGTCGGGCTGGGCGAGCACCCGGTTGACGTCCTCGCCCATGCGGCGCACCAGGCCCGGGTCCATGCCGCGCGGGCCGACCAGGCCGTACCAGGAAGCGGCGTCCAGGCCGGGGAAGCCCGACTCGGCCAGCGTCGGCACCGTCGGGTGGCTGGCCGCGCGCTGCAGCCGGGTCTGGGCGATGGCGACCACCTTGCCCTGCTTCACGAAGGGCGTGGCCGCGGTCATGGTGTCGAAGGCGTAGTCGATCTGGCCGCCGAGGAGGTCCACGACCAGCGGGCCGGATCCCTTGTAGGGCACGTGCACCGCGTCGATCTTCGCGGCGAGCTTCAGCATCTCGAAGGCCAGGTGCTGCGCCGAGCCGATGCCCGACGAACCGAAGGTGACCGCGCCGGGCTTGCGCCGGCACAGCTCCACCACCTCGGCCACGGTGCGCACCTTCTGCTGCGTGGAGCAAGTCAGCATGTTGGGGGTCACCCCCACCAGCGTGATCGCGGTGAAGTCGCGCCGCGGGTCGTAGCGCACGCCCTGCAGCAGCGCCGGCGCGATGGCGTGGCTGTTGACGTGGGCCATCAGCAGCGTGGCGCCGTCGGGCGGCTGCTTGGCGACGAAATCGGCGGCGATGGCGCCGGTCGCGCCGGGCCTGTTCTCGACCATGACCGACACGTTCCACATCTGCGCGAGCTTCTGCCCGATGACGCGGGCCAGCACGTCGGTGCCGCCGCCGGGCGCGAAGCCGACCACGATGCGCACCGGCCCGGCGGGCAGCGCGTCGGCGGAGGCGCGGGCCGGCCGGGCCGTCCACAGCGGCGCGGCCAGCAGGGCGCCGGCCGCGAGGGAGAAGTGTCTGCGGTGCAAGCTCATCGTCGTCTCCGTGTCCTGTCGTTGTGGAGGCGACTATGGGCCGGCGCGCCGGCCCCGGCCATCGCTATTTCGGCGAGCCTGGTTTCGCGGCGCGCGTACGCGCGGCCGCCGTCCGGTGCGGCGCGGCCAGCACCTGCACGACCGCGAGCGCCGCGCGCGGCAGCGCCGGTTCGGGCTGGTGGCACAGCACGAAGTCGCGCCGGGCCCAGTCCTCGCGGATCGGCAGCCGCGCGAAGCGGGCGCCGCCGGCCACGCCGCGCGCCACCGCTTCCGGCATGACGCCCAGGCCCAGCCCCTGCGCCACCAGCGCGGCGATGCTGTCGAAGCCGCCCACCCGCATCCGCATGCGCAGCCGCCGTCCGCGCGCCTCGGCCAGGCGCGCCAGCAGCAGCGAGATGGCCGAACCCTCGCCCAGCGAGATGAGGTCGCTCGACAGCACGTCGTCGAGGGTGGCGTGCCCCCGCGCCGCCAGCGGGTGCGCCGCCGGCGCGACCACCGCCAGCCGGTCGCTGCGGTAGGGCCGCTGCGGCATGCCGAGGCCGCCCAGCGTGGCCTCGTAGATGCCGATGTCGGCCACCCCGCGGCGCAGCCCCTGCTGCACCACCTGGCTGTCCATCTCCTGCAGGTCGATGCGCACGCCGGGGCAGACGGCGGCGCAGCGTTCGATGTCGCGCGGCAGGAACTGGATCACCGCCGAGCGCGGCGCCGCCACCCGCACCACGCCCTGCTCGCCGCCCAGGAAGGAGGCCGCGTCGTCCTGCATGCGCAGCACCGTGTGGGCGATGTCGCGCGCGTGGGCGAGCATCGCGCGGCCGGCGTCGGTCAGCGCCATGCCGTGCGGCCGGCGCTCGAACAGCGCCACGCCGCACTGCGCCTCCAGTTCCTGGATGCGCCGCGAGGCGGCGGCGGGCGCCAGGTGCACCCGCTCCGCGCCGCGGGTGACGCCGCCCAGCTCGGCCGTGGCGATGAACAGCTGCACCGTGGTCAGGTCGAAATGCAGCCGGCGGGGGACGGTGGGATCGGTCATGGCGGGACGCGGACGGGCCGGGCGCGGAAGGAGGAGCACGATTATTCCGGCAGCCCGCCGCGGCCGGTCCAGCCCGGCCCGCGGCGCGGCGCTCCCGCGGACGCCCTGCGCGGCGGCGCGGCGCAATGCTGCGCGGCACGGCACGGCGAGGCGAGGCGAGGCGAGGCGAGGCGAGGCGAGGCGAGGCAGGGTGCGGCGGTGCTGCCCGCGGGGCCGCACTCCGCCGGCGCCGTCCGGCGCCCGCCTCCGGACCGCCGGCAGGCGTTGTCCCGGGTTGCCAAGCGGGCGCCGGTCTGGCGCAATGGAAAGGACCGCCGGCTCGCGCCCGGCGCCCCGAACGCACGCCCGCACGCCTTCCGGCCACCGGGCACCGCATCCTTCCCCTCCGCATCCCGCCATGACCGCACATCCGCCGCCCGCCACCGCCCCGTCCGGCGCTTCGGACCGCACTCCTCCGAACGCGCCGACCACCGGCGCGGCGCAGCCGCCCGACGCCGCCGACCCCGCGCCCATCGTGCTGCTCGACGAGATCCCGGCGGCCGCCGGCGGCGCGCGCTTCGCCGTCGCCACGCTCAATGCGCCGCGCACCCTCAACGCCGTCTCGCTCGCGATGGTGCACGCGCTCGACGGCGCGCTGCAGGAATGGGCGCAGGACCCGGGCATCGCCGGCGTGCTGCTGCAGGGCGGCGAGAAGGCCTTCTGCGCCGGCGGCGACCTGCTGCAGATCCACCGCAGCATCCGCGACGCCGACGGCGGCCCCAACCCGCACGCGGCCGTCTTCTTCGAGCAGGAATACCGGCTCGACCACCGCATCCACGCCTACCCCAAGCCGGTGCTGGCCTGGGGCCACGGCATCGCGATGGGCGGCGGCATCGGCCTGCTGGCCGGCGCCTCGCACCGGGTGGCGACCGAGGCCAGCCGCTGGGCGATGCCCGAGATCGGGATCGGCCTCTTCCCCGACGTGGGCGGCAGCTGGTTCCTGCGGCGCATGCCCGGGCGCGCGGGGCTGTTCCTGGCGCTGACCGGCGCGCCGCTCGACGCCTCGGACGCGCGCTTCGCCGGCCTGGCGGACTTCCGCATCGCCCAGGCGCAGAAGGACGACGTGCTCGACGCCATCGCCGCCACCCGCTGGCGCGGCGGCGACGCGCGGGCCGACCGGGCCGAACTCTCGCGCCTGCTGCACCGCCACCAGGCGCCGCCGGACGACCGGGACGCCTGGCCGCCGTCGCGGCTGCGCGGGCACTTCGACACCATCGAGGCCCTGATGGCCGGGGAGGACCTGCGCGACATCGCCGGCCGGCTGCGGGCGCTGGAGTCCGGCGACCCCTGGCTGGCCGCCGCCGCCGCGAACTTCGCCAGGGGCTCGCCCACCGCGGCGGCGCTGGCCTTCGCGCTGTGGCAGCGGGTGCCGCGGCTGTCGCTGGCCGAGGTGTTCCGGCTCGAGTACCACGCCGCCCTCGCCTGCTGCGCCGGCTACGACTTCCCCGAAGGCATCCGCGCGCTGCTGGTCGACAAGGACCGCGCGCCGCGCTGGGACCCGCCCGCGCTGGAGCAGGTCGCGCCCGGGCTGGTGGAGGCGCACCTGCGCCCGCGCGGCGCCGGCCCGCATCCGCTGGACGACCTGCGGGACTGACCGTGGCCCGCCGCGCCGCGCCGCCTGCGCCCCCCGCCTGCCGCGCACGCCCGGCCGGCGGCGCGGCGGGCGCAGCCGTCGCGCCGCGCGGGCGGGCCGCCCCGCCCGCGGCCGCGACCGCGACCGGTGGCGGTGCCGCCCGCCTGCCGCGCCGTTCCGCGACTGCTATCGAAATGGAAGCACAAAGCGTAGGCGGATCCTGCGCCAGTGCCTGAAAACATCCCCGAAACCGCACCGAAAGAACCGCCATGGCCCCCACCGCCGCCGCCGACCCCGTCGTCATCGTCGCCGCCCGGCGCACCCCGGTGGGCGGCTTCCAGGGCGCGCTGGCCGACTGCACCGCGCCGCAGCTGGGCGCGGTCGCGCTGCGGGCGGCGCTCGGCCAGTCGGGCCTGCCGGCCGCGGCCCTGGCCGAAGTGATCGTCGGCTGCGTGCTGCCCGCGGGCCTCGGCCAGGCGCCGGCGCGCCAGGCGGCGCTGGCGGCCGGGGTGCCGGCCTCGGTGCCCTGCACCACCGTCAACAAGATGTGCGGCTCGGGCATGAAGGCGCTGATGCTGGCCCACGACCAGCTGCTGGCCGACGGCGGCGACGGCCCGTCCGCCGGCGGGGCGATCGCCGCGGGCGGCATGGAGTCGATGAGCCGCGCCCCCCACCTGCTGCGCCAGGCCCGCGCCGGGCTGCGGCCGGGCCACGGCGAGCTGGCGGACCACATGTTCCTCGACGGCCTGCAGAGCCCGTTCGACGGCCGGCTCATGGGCTGCTTCGCCGAGGACTGCGCGGAGCGCTACGGCTTCGACCGCGCGGCGCAGGACGCCTTCGCGCTGGAGTCGGTGCGCCGGGCGCGGCGGGCGGTGGCCGAGGGCGCCTTCCGCGACGAGATCGCGCCGGTGGAGCCGCCCGCGCGGCGCGGCGCCGCCCCCGCCCGGGTGGACGCCGACGAGACGCCGATGCAGTGCGACCCGGAAAGGATCCCGCTGCTGCGGCCCGCCTTCCGCACCGACGGCGCGGGCACGGTCACGCCGGCGAATTCCTCCTCCATCTCCGACGGCGCGGCGATGCTGGTGCTGATGCGGGCTTCGGCGGCCCGGGCGCGGGGCGTGCGGCCGCTGGCGGTGCTCGCCGGCCACGCCACCCACGCCCAGGCGCCGGAATGGTTCACCACCGCGCCGGTCGGCGCCATCGACCGGCTGCAGCGCCGGCTGGGCTGGACGCCCGCCGCGGTGGACCTGTACGAGGTCAACGAGGCCTTCGCGGTGGTCGCGATGGCGGCGATGCGCGAACTCGGCCTGCCGCACGCCAAGGTCAACGTCCACGGCGGCGCCTGCGCGCTCGGCCACCCGATCGGCGCCAGCGGCGCGCGCATCGTGGTCACCCTGCTGCACGCGCTGCGCCGGCGCGGCCTGCGGCGCGGCATCGCCGCGCTCTGCCTGGGCGGCGGCGAGGCGACCGCCGTGGCGGTCGAGCTGGCGGACTGAGGGCGCGCCTCCGCCCGCCCCACGGCCCGCCGACCGCCGCCGACCGCCGCCGCCACGCCGCCCCCGCCGCGCACCGCCCATCGCCCGCACCGGAGAACGCCATGCACCTGTCCGAAGACCACCGCCTCGCCCGCGAGGCGATCCGCCAGTACGCGCGGCAGGAGATCGCGCCGCACGCCGCGCGCTGGGACCGCGAGCGCAGCTTCCCGCGCGCCGCGCTCGACGGCCTGGGACGGCTCGGCGCGATGGGCATGGCGGTGCCCGCGCGCTGGGGCGGCGCCGGGCTCGACAGCCTGTCGCTCGCGCTCGCGCTGGAGGAGATCGCGGCCGCCGACGGCGCCACCTCGACCATCGTCGCAGTCCAGAACTCGCTGGTCTGCGGCATCCTCGCCGCCTTCGGCGACGACGCGCAGAAGGAGCGCTTCCTGCGGCCGCTGGCCGAGGGCCGGCTGCTCGGCTGCTTCTGCCTGACCGAGGCGCACGCCGGCTCCGACGCCGCGGCGATCCGCACCCGCGCCGTCCGCGGCGCCGACGGCGGCTGGACGCTGCGCGGCGACAAGCAGTTCATCACCAGCGGCGCGCATGCCGACCTCGCCATCGTGTTCGCGGTCACCGACCCGGCCGCCGGCAAGCGCGGCGTCTCCTGCTTCCTGGTGCCGACCGCCACGCCCGGCTACGTCGTCGCGCGGGTCGAGGACAAGCTCGGCCAGCACGCCTCGGACACCGCGCAGCTGCGCTTCGAGGACTGCCGCGTGCCGGCCGGCCACCTGGTCGGCGCCGAGGGCCAGGGCCTGCGCATCGCGCTCGGCAACCTGGAGGCGGGCCGCATCGGCATCGCCGCCCAGGCGGTCGGCATGGCGCGCGCCGCGCTGGAGGCCGCGCTGCGCTACGCCCGGGAACGCAGCGCCTTCGGCCGGCCGATCCTGGAGCATCAGGCCGTCGCCTTCCGGCTCGCCGACATGGCCACCCGGGTCGAGGCCGCGCGCCAGATGGTCTGGCATGCCGCGAGCGTCAAGGACGCGGGGCTGCCCTGCCTGCAGGAGGCCTCCATGGCCAAGCTCTTCGCCTCGGAGGCGGCCGAGCGGGTCTGCTCCGACGCGATCCAGGTGCACGGCGGCTACGGCTACCTGGCCGAGTTCCCGGTGGAGCGCATCTACCGCGACGTGCGGGTCTGCCAGATCTACGAGGGCACCAGCGACATCCAGCGGCTGGTGATCGCGCGCGGCCTGGCGGAAGGCTGAAGCCGGCCGGCGGGCACCCGCCGGCTCGGGGACGGGAGGAAGGTGCGCGCGGGCCGTGGCGACGGCGGTCCCGGCGCCGATGCCGATGCCGATGCCGATGCCGATGCCGATGCCGATCCCGATGCCGATGCGGGTGGAGGTGGCGGCGGCGATGGCGGCATCCGGTGCCTGCGCCGCAGCGGGCGCCGGCGGACGGCGATTGCCTGCCGGTCAGCCCGGGTACAGCCGCGCCGGCGGACAGGCCCACAATTTTCGGCACCCCCTCCCGAACACTGCCGCACGATGGACCTCGCCCCGCTGCTCGCCCCCGTTTCCGCCGACGCGCCCGGCGGCGCCGACCTGTCCTTCTCGCCCGCGGTCGACGCGATCCAGGAGATGCGGCGCGAGGACGATCCCACGCTCGACCAGGGCGCCTGGGTGGCCGCCCTCAAGACGGCCGACTGGCCCGGCGTGGCGCGCGGCTGCGAGGCCCTGCTGCGGGAGCGCTCCAAGGACCTGCGGGTGGCCGGCTGGCTGGCCGACGCCTGGGCCCGCCTGCGCGGCTTCGACGGGCTGGCAGACGGGCTCGCGCTGGTCGCGGGCCTGGTCGAGCTGCACTGGGACCACCTCCATCCGCTGCCGGAGGACGGCGATCCGGAGGCGCGCATCGGCAACCTGCGCTGGCTGGCCGCGCGCGCCGAAGGTCTGGCCGCCACCGTGCCGCTGGTGGCGCACGGCGGCCACCGCGCCAGCCTGTCCGACATCGCCGCCGCGCGCGGCCGGCGCCTGGCCGCCCAGGCCGCGGGCGACGGCCCGGCCCCCGAGCCGCCCCCCCGGCGCCGCCGACGCCGGGCCGGCGCTGGAGACCGTCTGGCGCGAGGTCGCCGCCGCCGGCCCGGACGCCGCGCGGGCCCGGCGCGCCGCGGTCGGGCGCGCATGCGATGCCCTCGCCGCGCTGGACCGGGCGCTCGACGCGCGGCTGGGCGACGCGGCGCCTTCCCTCGTGCCCGCGCGCGACGCGCTGCAGCGGGCGACGGACGAACTGGCCCGGCTGGAGCGCGACTGCGGCCTCGCCGGGCCGGCCGCGGAAGCAGCCCCGGCGGCGGACGCGGACGCCGCCGCGCCGGCCGCGGCCGGGGATACCGCCGGCCCGTCCGCGCCGCCGCACCGATCGCCCGGCGCCGCCCCGCACGCCCCGGACCGGCCCGCCAGCCGCGCGCAGGCGCTGGAGCAGCTGCGCCAGGTGGCGGCCTTCTTCCGCGCCACCGAGCCGCACAGCCCGGTCGCCTACCTCGCGGACAAGGCGGTGCGCTGGTCGGGCATGCCGCTGCACCTGTGGCTGCGCGAGGTGGTCAAGGACCAGGGCGCGCTGGAGCACCTCCAGGAGATGCTGGGCGCGCCCCGGCCCGACGCGCCCTGAGCGCCGCGGCGCGCCCCGGAAGCCGCGGTGCGGGCCGGGTCAGGCGGGGCGGGATCGGCGCGAGAAGGAATGGGCCGGACCGGCGGCGGATGCCGCACCGCACGGGGACGCAGCTCCCGCGAGCCCGGCCGGCCGGGCCGGCCCCGCCGCCCCTGTCGCCTCGATCGGCCGGGGCAGCCCGGGACGGCCCTCAGGCCAGCACGCGGAACTCGATGCGGCGGTTGCGCGCGCGTCCCTCGGCGGTGGCGTTGGTCGCCACCGGGCGGTCGGGCCCGGCGCCCGAGGTGACGATGTCGCCGGGCGGGATGCCCCGCGCGCCGAGGTAGGCCCGCACCGCCTCGGCCCGCGCCGCCGACAGCGCGAGGTTGGCTTCGCGCGCGCCGCTGTCGTCGGTGTGGCCGACGATCTCGAAACGCCGCCCGGCGAACCGGCGCAGCACCGGCAGCAGCTCGTCCAGCACCCGGACGCCGGCCGCGGTGAGGGTGGCGTTGCCGACCTCGAAGGCGATGGTGCGCTCGGCGAGCGCGGCGTCGAGCAGCTGCTGGCCGGCGGCGTTGACCCGCAGGTCGTCGCGCACGGTGTAGGTCGGGTTGGCGAGCCGGGCCGCCATGTCGTCCAGCAGCTGCCGGCGCACCTCCTCGCTCGGCACGCTGCCGCTGATCTCGACCAGGTTGCCGGCGATGCGCAGCTGTCCCTGGCGCACCTGCTTCAGCCCGGGCTCCAGCAGGCTGCGCACCTGCCGCGCCCAGTTCGGCGGCGCGGCCAGCCGGTCGACGCCGAGCTGGTCCACCACCCGTTCGGCGCCGTAGAGTTCGCGCACCCCGCCCCAGGATGGCGGCCCGGGTCGCCTCGTCGGGCACCACGCCGCCGACCACCACCCTGGCCGGCGCGTCCTGCGCCCGCGCGCCGCCCGTGCCGCCCAACGCCGCAC
The DNA here is from genome assembly GCA_036946225.1 of Xylophilus ampelinus. Taxonomy (GTDB): domain Bacteria; phylum Pseudomonadota; class Gammaproteobacteria; order Burkholderiales; family Burkholderiaceae_C; genus JAKOND01. Next base: position 119,480 of record JAQIJO010000010.1, on the reverse strand, counting down.
AGGCCAGCAGGATGGCGGCGGCCATCGGCGGCAGGCGGTCCCTCTTCGCGTTCCGCATGGTCATTCCCCCAGGAAGCATTCCTTGAACGTGGACATCGCCTGCCGCAGCGAGAGCCGCGGCTGCGCGAGGTAGGTGGCGAGCTTCCTCATCGCATGGTCGTCCTCCAGGTGCGCATCGACCCAGCCGGCCTCCGACGCATCGACGAAGGCGGCGTCCGCATCGTGGTCGAACACCGCCTGCAAGGCCTGCGGATCGCCGCCGGCGAAGCCGATGCGCAGGCAGCTGCCCGCCCCGGGCCGCGGCCGCAGGACGAACAGCGCCAGCTCGAAATCCCCGCCCGCCAGGAAGGGCGCCACCAGGCTCGTCCAGAAGGCGCCGACCAGGGGCGCGGCGAGCGGATCGTCCGGCAGCGGCAGCGCGATGCCCCGGGCCAGCGTCGACGCGCCGCTGCCCGGCACCGGCTGCAGCAGCAGGCCGACGGCCATCACCGTCTCGCGCAGCCGCAGGCCGGGATGGGCGGCGCGCAGCGCCCCTTCGAGCCCGCCGACGGTCTGCTCCGCGAGGAATCCGTCGAAGTCCGCGGCATGCGACGCGGCCCCGGTGTCGACTTCCAGCCCGGCCTGCGCGGCGCGAGCGAGCGGCGCCGCGGCGTCCGCGGCGCCGCAGGCCTCGCGGGTCGCCGCCTCCAGCCGGGGCCAGAGCCCGCCGAGCGCCAGCGGGGCGCGCGCGACGAATTCCAGCGGCGCCGCGACGTCGAAGGAGCCGGCCACCACGAAGGGGAAGCGCCGCCCCGACGCGTCCGCGCTGGGCACCAGGTGCCCGGCGAGCGCGACCGGGCTGCGCACCCCGAGGAAGGCGAAACGGCAGGCGCCGACCCGGTCGTAGCGCTGCTTCCAGCGCGGATCGCCCGCGACCCGCTCCAGCGCCCGCGACACCCAGAGGTCGAGCAGGCGGGTCAGCGCGTCGTGCCCGGCGCTGCGCACGAAATCGCCGCGCGAGGCGAGCTTGCCGAAATACGCCAGCGCGACCGGCGACGGGGCGCTCACCGCCCTCCTCCGGAGACGGACGCGGCCGGCGGGCCGGCCGCCGCCGAGGACGCCGCGGCCACCGGGACGATGCCGGGCAAGCCCGGTGCGGAGGGAGCGGGCGGCGGGGACGACGCCTCGGCCCCGGCGACCATGTCGGGCAAGCGCAGCCCGCGCAGCCCCGGGCCGGCGGTCCGCGCCGCCCCGCCGGCGGCCGGCGCGGCCGGCCCGGGACTGGTGACCGCGCGGTACTGCACCGTCACCGCCTGCGCGCCGCTGCCCCAGGTCAGGATGCGGATGCCGCCGGGCAGCTTCTTCACCTCGGCCGCGTCGATCAGGCGCTCGAACCCGTAGCTGCCGGGCGCCGCGAAGACCTCCACCGTCCGACCGTCCGCGGTCACGCCGCTGACGCGCGCGCCGGGCGCCGCGCCGGCGTTGGGCCAGACGAAGTCCTGCCAGGCCGCGGCGCCGTTGCGGTGCTCCAGCCGCTGCCCGTCGATCTCGACGCTGTACTGCACGAAGCCGGCCGCCCCTTCGGGCAGCAGCTGGAAGGCGGATTGCGCCGGCGCGCCGGCCGGCGCCGCCAGGCCCGCCGCCCCGTCCTGCACCGCCACCCAGCCCGCCAGGCCCTCGACCAGGGCCGGCCGCAGGCGCAGGCCCATCTGGGCCCAGAGCCGGGGCGCGACCGTGTCGCCGCGCCGCACCACCAGCGGCCCGAGCGCCTCGGTCGCGAAGCGCGCGACGGCGCCGGACGGGCCGAACACCCGGGCGATCTCGGCGGGCGCGGCCTCGACGCGGGAGGCGGGGTCGAACGGGTACTTGCCGGCGAGGTTCTGCTGGAAGGGCTGCAGCACCTGCGCGGACCACAGCCGGTTGACCTCGGCCTCGGCCTGGGGCACCAGCACCGCGAACGACTGGATCAGCGGCCGCACCAGCAGCGGCTTCAGGGCGGCGCGCGCACCGTCGCCGGCGCCGGCGAGCATCTGCTCGTCGACGAATTTCAGGGCCTCGGCCAGCTCGGAGCCCGCGCCCTCGAAGGTCGCGGCCATCAGGGCCCGGGCGGCCGGGCCGGCGTCGCCCTGGTTCTTGACGTGGTTGAAGCGCGAGCGCACCCGGGCCAGGGACTGCAGGTAGCCGTCGAGCAGCGAGCCGCCGCCGCCTTCGCGCGCCGCCACGATGCGCGCCAGGGGCGCGAACTCCTGGCCGACGGGACCCGCCGGCGCGGCGGCGGCGCCGTCGGCGGGCAGCGCGAGCGGGATGTCCACCGGCGCGACGCGCAGCACCGTCTGCCGGAACCACTCCACCACGCCGCGCCGGGCGCCCTCCATGCCGCCCGCGGCCCGCGCGGGGACGTCCCAGGCGGTCTGCGCGTGCAGCGCCGCGAACAGCTTGCGCAGCGGCGACTCGGCGCTGTCGCCCAGGAGGTTCATCCGCTCGACCGCCGCATCGAAGCCGCCGAACTCGGCGATCGCGACGCCCTGCACGAAGCGTTGCCATTCGCGCGCGTACTCGGCCTGGTAGCGCTCGGCGAGCGCCTTGCGGATCTGCTCCGGGCTGCCCTGCAGCGACAGGTCGTCCCGGACGGAGGTGCGGAGCACCCAGTCGGTGCTCTGGAGGGCGTTCTGCGCGGCGTCGCGGAAGGCGGGCTCGATGTAGCCGGACCAGGCCTCGCGGGTGAAGGTGCCCGGCACCAGGTGGCTGCCCGCCACCGCGGCCCGGCCCTTGTCGCCGACGATGCCCGCCACGGTGACCGGCGCGTAGCGGGTCGAGGCGCGCGCCTTGATCTCGGCGTACACGCGGTCGAGGGCCGGGATGCCCTGGACCACGCGGCGCAGGTTCTCGCGCGTCTGGTCGACCAGCCCGAAATTGCTCGCCAGGACCGGGAAGACCGGGTCCTGCAGGTGGGCCATGCTGAAGGAGATCGTGCGCTCGGCGGTGCGCATCAGCTGGTCGCGCGGCATGGTGCCGCGGTTGGCCTCCAGCCAGCCCAATGGGCAAAGCATGTAGCACCATGTCCGTGATGCGAGGTATTCACGCGCCCCTCAAACACCCTATTTTTACCCTGAAGTTCCCTGGAAAGTTCCCTGGGAACTTGACGCCCGAGCGGCCGGCAACGCATGGCGAAAGATGGCAAAAAAATCACGTGGCACTGTACGAAAAGACAGTACATTGCAGCCTTCAACCTGGAGGCCCTATGGAAGTGATCGAGAACGAGGTGGAAGCGGTGCGGGGCGATCGTCTGTGGCAGGACGACGGCTGGACCGCGCGCGTGATCAAGAACGAAGAGGACGACGGCTGGGCGGTCAGCATGACCCAGGACGGCCAAGCCGAGCCGGCGCTGGTCGGGCCCTGGACCATGGGTCGGGACAAGAAGAATCCGAAGCCCTTGGATGTGTCCGCGTTCAATACCCTGGTGAAGACCGCGAGCGAGGTGCTGCGCAGGCATGAGCAGCAGCTGGCTGCTCAACTGCGCAAGGAAGTGCAGATCGACGTGCGCGGCCTGCGCGTGACCTTCTGCCTGGAAATCGAGCCGGACGAGGACAATCCCAGCGCCACCCTGACCGCGAACGCCGATGGCGAACAGCTGGGGCGGACGAAGACCCTGCCCGACTTCACGCTGACCCGGGCATCCGCGAAGGAATGGGCCAACGATGGCTATCCACGGATGAACTTGGACTGAGGGTCGTGCCATGGCCTACACCGTGACCCTGTGCGACTTGCCCGACTTGGGCGAGCAAGCGCGACACCGCGCGCAGAAGCGATTTCGTGACACCCTGGAGAAGCACTACTTCCACCCGGAAAAGGTGGTCGAGCAGTTCCGACTTTGGAACTCGGTCGCGGAAGGCCATGGCAGGGATGTGTCCCTGGAGGACGGGCTAGCAGCGGCCAAGTTCAACCACTTCTTGAAGAAAGCCCGTGATGCGGGGCTACAAGGGTTGGCCGATTGCGAGCTGGCCTACTTCGACATCAAGTTGAAACCATAGTGCCACCGGCTTCTGCTGGCACCAAATGAAAAAAGCCCGCACTGGGCGGGCTTTGCAGAAGCAAAAGAGTGGTCAGGCGCTCTTGCGCTTACGTGCAGCAGCCAGGCCGACCAGGCCCAGGCCCAGCAGGGCCAGCGAGCCGGGTTCCGGCACGCTGTTGAGCGCGGTACCGCTGGTGGTCAAGAAGCGGCCGACGGTGTGGTTGTCGGACTCGTAGCCGGAATTCGAGACAGTCTCGGAGAACTCGATCTTGTCGAAGGTCGTACCGTTCTCGGCGAAGAAGTTCAGGAAGACATACGGCTGGCCCGGATTTTGACGAGTGCTCGGATTGCCGCAGTACGGGTTGGTGGAGCCGGTGGAGCAGTTGCCAGTAAGCGCCAGGACTTCGGTCGGGGAGAAGCTGAAGACCTGGGTGGAGCCGCTGAAGAACTTCAGTTCGTTGCCGGCATCGAGCGCGGACAGCCAGAAGCCGAAGTAGGTGACCGGAGCGGTGCTCGACAGGGTCAGGGAGTACTTGGCGGACGAAGCGGTGTTCGTGGAAGTCAGGGCATAGGTGCCGCCTGCGCCACCGTACTGGTCTTGGCCAGCGATATCAACGTTGGTGTAGGTTCCGGAAATCGGGTTGGCGCCGCTCATGCCACCGAAGTTCGAAGTAAAGGTCTGGTTCAGGCCAGCCGTACGCGAATTGAAGGTCTCAACGCCCTTGGTGGAGAAGGTCGCCGTCGAGTTGGTGACGCCAGCGGCTTCGTAGGTGACGAGGAACGCCGGAGCCGCGGTTGCTGCGCTTGCAGCTGCGACAAGAACTGCTGCGATAGCGGTCTGCGCGAAGGTCATAACTTTGCTCTTTAGTAAGTTGTTGGAGCTACCCCTTGAGCAATGGCCGTGCCAATTTGCAAGTGTTTGTTTTTAATACAACTTTTCTTACATTACCGTTTGAATGTAAGAATAATCGACGCTTTTATCGCATGAATCAGGCAATGTGAACCAATAATTAATGACAATTATATTCTAATGGATTGATTTCAGCCGCGAGAATAGACATCTCAGTTAGCTTTCTGGATATTCAGGTTAAATTAAGTAACCGTTGAAGCACTGCTAGAAAGCTGCAAGTTCGAAGCATCCTGTCCAGCATGTGATTCCGGATCGCCCCGTTCAGCTTTCATCCGACCGAGCACAAAAAAACCCGCCGAAGCGGGTTGCTTACACGATGCCTATGAGGATCAGGCTTGCTTGTGCCTGCGTGCGGAGGCCAAGCCGACCAAGCCCAGGCCGACCAGCGCCAGGGAAGCAGGCTCAGGCACGCTGGTGGTCGCTGCCGTGTTGAAGTTGACGGTGATCTGTTGGCCGGGTGTCATGCTCAAGTTTTGAAGATCGAGGGTCAGGACATCACCCGTGAAGGAGAGACGCGATGCATCGAAGCCAACAACATCGGATGCTGCCCCCAAGGCTACAGACGTGAAATCATCCGCCTGGCCGAATACATCAACCAGACGGAAGCCGTTGAATGCACCGTTGAAGTAGGAGATAGAGTTGTAGTTCCCAGTCCAGCTGAGGACCAAAGAATTGGCGCTGACATCCAGGGTCACTTGGTCGAAGCCGAAGTTGTTGACCTCCACACCTGCGCCGACCACAAAGTTCGGCGTAGTGCGGTCCGACACCCCAAAGGAGGGGTCAGCACTAAAGACAAGGGCGAAAGTACTACCGACAACAGGCGCAGCCTGGGCAGCGGCAGCGCCAGCGAACATTGCAGCCGCGATGGCAAGCTTCTTCATTGCTAAGTTCCTCATCCAATATGTAGATGCGAACTCTTCGCAAATGGTATGCCATGCTTTCACATCAGTAGCTTAACGTGAACGGTCAAGTATTTTGTAAGGTTTTTCGACACTCTTTGTTGCAGTGTCTCCAAGGGCACTCAAGAGCTAGTTGGTAGTTCTTCTCACGCGATGCCAGCCATCAGAGTCAAGGAGATGCCTCAGCAGGCTGAGAGCCTTCGTCGTATCGCAGACCAACCCCATGGAGTGAAAATTTGCACGTCGACATCTGTAAGGGAAGCTGCTACTAGTCAATCGGGATTTGAATCTGCGCCTGCTTTGTGCAAGCACTCTTCTTCATCTACCTTTGCCGCAAGCTTTCCGATCTCTTGCCGAAGGGTGCTCACCTCCTCGAGGCTGGACTGCCTCAACTGGTTCAAGGCCTTGGCATGGGAGGCCTCAAGTCGTTCGATTTCGCGGGCATGTTCGCTGCGCTGATGCTGCAGGCAAGCCGCGACTCTCATTTCATGCTGATCATTCAGGTAGCTGATTTCCTTGACGTGGGCTTGAGTGATCGTCAGTCGCTCCGATGCAACCTCAAAAGCGCACTGTGTCGCAGCAGTCGTCAACTCTTTCATCATCGATCGTGCGGCAGCGAGTTCGCTGTTCGCCGCCTTCAGTTCGACTTCAAGGCGATCGCGCTCTGCGCGCAGGGCTGAGATCGAGGTCTCGGCCATCTTTTGCACGGCCGTGATGCGAAGAGAGGCATCCTCATTTGCGATGCTCCACAAGGCAGCGCCTGCGTCGCGCAGGGCATCCTCGAAAGCTTCAGGGAAAGCAGCGGAAGGCAAAGTAGCCGAGGGCCTATCTACGATCGGCGTACGCGACTGGCGCAGTCGAGCTGCGATGGATGTCATGCTGCCGCCCCCAATTTCTTCCCGGACTGCACGCACGGACACCGAATCGCCTCGGGCTTCGATAGCTTCAATCGCGCTGCGGACTGCGGCCATCGTGACGATGAGCTTGTTTGGCATGAAATCCCCGTTATTCTTTTCATAAGGATAACGACGATAACAACGCACGTTCAGATGCGGGGGAACATGAGGTATCGCTTTCGCCTCATCACGGGACATCCGATAGCGAGGGCTCAACGTGGAGCACCCTACCCTGCTCTGCATCCCAGTTGCCAGGCCGTGGGGCATGCATGAGGAACAGCACGTTCTGCCGCAGGATCCAGCCGCCTACCGGGTGGTCGAGGGTCCGGCCGGATGGTGGGTGCGCGAGACAAGCGGCAAATTGGTGTACTTTGGACCTGGACCGGTATGGATAAAGGTGTCGCCAGCGCCGTTTTGAAGTGCGCGTGTTCTTTTTCTCCAAGGTCGGTGAGCTTTACACCGCGCAGCACGTTTGTAGGACGTTGCTGACGTAACCCATTGAACTTAAAACGTTTCTGATTTTTGGCTCATTCCCTGCTACTTGGCAGCGAAAGAGGAAAGAGGCAGGGAACGAAGATGAATGTTGCTAACCCATTGCTTATTCTGGTATGTATCGCGCTCGCATTGCTCACAATCCAGTTGCCAAAGCGTGCGTATGGGTCGCCGCCTCTGAGCGGTCGATACGGCTCTATTGACGGGCTACGCGGCTATCTTGGTTTCTTGGTTTTCCTGAGCCACGCATATCTTTGGCCCGAATACGTGCGCTCGGGCTTCTGGGGTCATTCGTCACAGGTGCTCAGGCACTTTGGCGAAGCTAGTGTGCTTCTGTTTTTCATGATCACAGGGTTCCTGTTCACCGGGAAACTTCTGCGAGGAGCGGATCGTCCAGTCGATTGGTTGGAGCTTTTCGTAGGGCGTGCGCTGCGCCTTGTTCCGCTTTACGCAGCAGCGATGGTCGTACTGGCTGTTCTCGTACTCTGCACAACAGGATTGACCCTCAATCAAGATCCGTTGGAGATAGTAAAGCGCGCACTGCACTGGGCAGGATTCACGATTTTCAATGCGCCCGACGTGAACGGATTTAAAGAAACTCGCTTGGTCATGTCCGGAGTCACTTGGACATTGCCCTACGAGTGGATGTTTTATCTAGCTCTTCCAGCTATGGCCTTAGCGCTGCATCGCCGAGTTTCGCTGATGCTAGTGGGGGCGTGCTCCACCCTTGCCGGCGTCATCTTCGTGTTCAATCACAGGCCCATGTGCCTTTTGGCGTTTGTAAGTGGGATTGCCAGCGCTTGGCTGGTTAGATCCGATGCGTTGCAACGCTTCGCGCGAAGCACTTCTGCAACCGTGCTGACGATCACCTGCCTGGCCGTGACGATCCTCGGTTTCGAAAGTGCCTACAAGATCGTGCCGACGATCCTAGTGTCAGTGGCTTTCGCCTTGATAGCAGCGGGCTGCAGTCTAGGAGGAGTGCTGACCGCAGGAACCTCACGAATGCTCGGCGATTGCTCATATGGGCTCTATCTGCTCCACGGCTTTGTGCTGTACATCACCTATCGCTTTGTACTGGGCTTCGATGTCGCGGCTCGTCTTTCGACGACTCAGCACTGGATGATTGTTATGGCATGCACGCCGGTCCTGGTGCTTATCGCCTATGCGTCTTTCCGATTTATCGAAGCACCGGTCATGCGCAAAACAGCTGTAGTTACTGCGATGCTACGGCGGCGTCCGATGCTGGAGGCTGTCGAGGCGGCCGCGTAAGTCGTCGACTAATTTCAGCTTCCGTCAGCGCACTCCATATCCGCTCGCAGGCGTGGCCGCGAGCCCGGGCATCGTCAGCGATCGCCGCCAGATCTCCCGCTCGGCGGTCAGCGCGCTCGAGCACGTCGGCGAGCACACCGAAGGCGTCGGCAGCTGGCGCGCCTGCGGTGGCAGGGCCGGGATCCGCGGCGCGGCGACGGGCGGCGTCGGCATAGGCTCGGACCTGCTGGCGCAGGCCGTCAGCAGCGCGCTCAGCGTCAGCAGCGCCAGCGCGCGCAGCATCGATGTCGGTTTGGGCAGCATGGGCTATCTCCTCGATTGCGGTTGCGCGGCGGGTCTCCTCGGCGCGGGCGGCCTGCTCGGCGCGCTGGGTCAGGCCGGCGATGCGGCCCAGGATTTCGGCGTGCGACCGGCGGATCTCCGCCACCTCGGCCAGCCGGCGGTCGTGCTCCCGGCCGACGCCAGCGCGGTAGCCGGCGCCCGCCAGCGCGCCGGCGAGCAGCACGGCGGCCAGCGCCTTGAAGGCCGGGCTCACGCGTCCGCCCCCAGCACTTCGGCGCGCGCGGCGCGCCAGTAGGCGGGCCAGGTCTCCGGGTGCGGCTTGCCCGGGCGCCAGGTGCGCTCGGCGTACATGCGCCAGGCGCCGGCCTGGTCGTCGACCGACGGCAGCGGGGCGGCATCGGTCCACAGCAGCAGCCGCGCGACGCCGGCCGCGAGCACGTCGTCGATCTCGATGCGTTCCCAGATCCGCTGCGGGTCGCAGGAGCAGCCGCGCGCGGTGCACAGCGCCTGCAGCATGTCCCGGGAGGCCGGGTGCAGGTAGACGCCCCACACCCCGCCCTTACTGAGCTGCGTGCCGCGCTCGAACTGCCAGAAGCTGCGCGCCGGGCCGTCGCCGTGCTGGCGCCGATAGAGGAAGCGCGACTCCTGCAGGCCGATGGCCAGCAGCAGGATCCGAGCCGCCGGCACGTCGAGGCGACCCGGCAGCAGGCGCAGCGCCGGGCGGATGATCGAGGTGTGCACCTCGTATAGGGTCGGCGCGGTCATGCCCTGCCTCCCGCGCCGCGCTGCGCGCGCCAGTCGAGCCACACCCTGCACAGCAGCACGCCGGCGGCGCCCAGGTTGAGCAGCACCTCGCCCGGTTGCGGCTGCCGGTAGCCGTAGAGCGGGCCCAGCATCACCGCGAAGGCGCCGAGCGCCATCGCGATGTAGAAGACCCGCTGCACGTGCCACGTGTGGCCGTCCATGTGGTTGATCGCGCAGACGGCGTGCGCCAGCACCGCGGCGGCGGCCAGGAGGTTGATGGCGAGCAGCATCATGCGACACCTCCGGCGCGGCGCTTGAGGAGAGCGAGCCCCGTCGGGACGAGGGTCTGGGAGGCGAGGCCGATCGCGCAGGCGGCAAGCGCTCGCAGCTCAGCGGCAGGCATCTTGGCCAGCACCGGGAGCCAGTCGACGGCGAGCACGACGGCTGCCGGCGCGAAGTAGGCGGCGAGGATGGTGCTGGTGGCCACCGAGATGGCCATGCGCCAGCGGCCGACCTGGTCGGCGAACGACAGCGCGACCAGGCCGCCGAAGAGACCGGGCATCAGCAGGTCGAACGACATGCCGAAGAGGGAGCCGGTGACCGTGAGGGCACCGACTGCGAGGGCCGTCGAGGCGACGGCGGTGGTTGCGGGTTCGGTCATGGATTCCTTCTGGACGAAAAAAAGCCCGCTCGAGGCGGGCATCGGGTGAGCGCGGAACAGATCACGGGAGGGCGGCCGCCTGCCGGAAGAGTTCGTCGAGTGCGGCGTCGTCCAGGCCGAGCGCAGCGCCCATCGCGGCCACCAGCGGCGATGCGCGCTCGACGGTCCCGGCAAGCTCCCAGTCCTCGCGGGCCCGCTCGCCCGCCTCTCCTGTCATGGCTGCGATGGCGGCTTCGACGGTCTGGATGTGTCCGGCCAGGCGCAGCGCGCGGCGCGCCTGCCGCTTGGTGACCGACGCGGGCACGGCGGGCGGCGGCAGCTCATAGGCCGCCGGGCCGAAGGCGAGCACTTGCGCCCACAGCACCTCGTCCGAGGGCTGCACGAACACCGCGCCGACTTCGGTGGTCTCGATGGCTGCACCGGTGTGAGCGGGGTTGGTGTATTGCGCTGCGGTGATGGTGTACGTGGTCATGCGGTGATCTCCTCCAGCACCAGCGTGCTTTTCATCTTGCCGCCGAGGTCGATGCTGAATCGGTTGCCGTTGGGGATGATGCTTCCGGCGTTGCAGCCAATGCGCACCGCAACCGACTGCGCGGCGGTAGACCCCGGCACATATTCCACCTCGCAGAAGAGCATGCCTATGCCGCCATCCGGGATCAGCTGCGTCACAGCCCAGCGTGCGCTGGTTTCGCCGCTCACGAAGATGGCGAGCGTCCCAGCATCCGCCCCTTGCCAAGACGAGCCGAAGGGGCACTGCGCGCGCACGCGGATGCGATTCGTGGTGGACTTGGGCGTGATGGACGCTTGGTGATACAGCGTGCCCTCGTTTGACTGTGGGGTCGTGTTGTCGTAAGGGATGGTGGCCGCGAGCACGTTGATTCCCGACTGCTCGTTGTAGGCGCGATCCACCACCATCATCGGCACGGCCGATCCCGACAGGGTGATCGTCCAGTCGGTGTGCGTGCCGCCCCCGCCGAGGATCGTGCCGGCGATGACCGACACCACCAGCGCCCCATTGCCGGAGTTGTAGGAGGTGATGACCGCCTGCATGCGCGATGTGGCAGGGTTGCTCGTGCGCGCGATGTTGACCACCTGCCCCACTGCCCATGCCTTGCCGGTCTGCACCGTGAAGGTTTTGGATCCCAGACTGATGGTGTTGGATGTGGTGCTGGTCGAGGCAGTGCCTGGCGCGTTGATCGCGGTCGATGCTGCCTGCTGCGCTGCCCCGGCGTTTGTCTCGACCTCGCCGCCCAGAGTGTTGGCAGCAGTGCGAAATGCGCCTAGCTCAGTCGAGAGGCCCTGCAACGCCTGGACGAAAGGGTCCGCCAACTGGTCGAACGTCGCAGGGTTGCTGGTCGACGGCGGCGGCGGCAGCGCTGTGATGGGTGGGATCGTGGTGGCCATCAGAGTCCTTCGAGATCGAGCGCCAGCGTGGCGTAGGTGGATTGCAAGGTCATCTTGGAATTGGTGATCAGCCCGAGCACCGCGAGAGCCGAAAAGTAGTCGTCCGTCACGTCCTCAAGGCCGAACCATAGGGCGACAGAGGCAGTGAGATCGCCCAGCGTCTGCTGTACGACCTCGACCTGCTCCTTGTCGAGAATGGTTCGTTGCGATGTGCTGGGGATGCGTTTGCGTTTGATCAGCGTCGCATTGCCGAAGGTGTCGCGGGTGACCGTGGAGAAGTCACGGATGCCGTACTCCGACCCGTCCTGTACCTCTCCAAGGTCGACAGGGTTGCCGAACACCACCGGCCCACAGGAGATCGGCCCGCCGCTCAACCGCTCGATCGTGATCGTGAAGACCGTGTTCGAGTTGCTGCGAGGCAGATCGAGGAAGAGCGCTACCGTCCGGAAACGGAGCTGGCCATAGAAGTAGTCGTACCACCCCTGGGTGTAGCGCTTGCGCAAGTCCTGGACCGAGCTATAGCCGTCGGAGCTTTGCACCTTGACGCGGTCCGCATCTACCCGCAACAGCCCGATCCCCTGGACCCGCCTGGGCAACTTGACTTCAATGACGATGGGAGATGCTGCGGTCGTCTGTACATTGGCATCCGTCCGCAGCATCCGCCACCGGTTCGTGCTGCCCAGGTCGATCCACTTGATGCCAGCCGTGCTCTCCGGCACGTTGCCGACATTGCCGTTAGCCATGCTCTCGTAGACTCGATGTACCTGGTTCGCAGTGCGCATGACCCGCTGGCCCGCCGCGTAGGTGGTGCCTGCAGCCCATTCGGGGGCATCGTTCTCCGACACATTGCTGGACACGAGATTCGCGTCCAGGATGGTCATGGGTGGGATGACTTTCATGCGGTGGCTGTGGTCATGAGTGGCTGATTGCCGCGTGCGGCGTCCGACAGGGTCTTCTCGGTCTTCTGAGTGCTGTCCACGACCTTCTCCAGTTGTTGTCCGCTTTGCATGCGCATCGCTACCATTTCCTGGCGTAATGCCTGCAACTCGGACAACAGATCCACGCCGGCACCTCCCTGCATCGGCACGATCTGTGGAGCGCTGTAGACCTGCGGCCCTTGCGTTGCGACGAGATAGCCCAGGGACCCGGATGCGTAAGCGTCGTGGCTGACCCCGGTCGATGCCGCGAAGGTGCGAGCCAGCCCAAGCACCGCGTCGTGCACGCTGACCGTGGAGACGTTGACGCCGTTGATGGCGTCGACGTGCTCCTTGCTCACCTGCAGGATGTAGTCCAGACGATCGAGCTGTCCTTTGGCCGCGGCGAGCTGCTGATCAGCAACCGTCTGGGCTGCGCCCGTCAGGCTGTTGAGCTCCTGCAGATCCGCCGCCGTGCGGGCGTAGTCGCGGGCATAGCTGACGTAGTCGGTGAAGAGGGCTTCGCTCGACTGCGCCACGCGCGACAGTGCTGGCGCCAAGGCGTCAATGTCGATGGTGCCGACCCCGCCGGCGCGCGCAATTGCGAGTGCCGCCGAGACTTGCGCCTGAGCCGCCGCCCTGCTCTGCGCCTCCGTGCCCGACAAGCTCATGCTGTCCAGGGTGGACTGCAACTTGCCGGCGATGCCCGAGAGCTTGGCCACCGACGCTACCGCGCTGTCGTACTGGGTCTGGATCAGCTTGCGCTGAGCTTCGACCGAACGCTCCAGCAGCGCGTAGCCGTCCTGCAGCGCCTGCTTCCGTGCCTCGGCCAGAGCCTGGGCAGCTTCCGCGAGCGCTTTGACGCTGTCGGCCGCTGCGGCTGCTTCTGGCACCGCACTGGCGAAAGCGTCGGACACGCCGAGCAGCACCGCATAGGCCTGGCGACCGGAAGCGGTCATCAGGTCCTGGGCCTCTACCAACGCACGGAACTCCGCCCGGGTTTGCGGCAGGCCAAGGCCCACGGCTCCAAGCGAGGCACCGACCTGGCGCAGCGTGATGGCGGTGCGCTCGGCCTCGGTGTAGAAATTCTGCTGATACCCGCTGGCGAGCGTCTGCAGGTTCTCTGCGCCGCCGACCAGGTCGAGCAGCGCCGAGGCCGCGGCGCCTCCGGCGAGCGACAGATCCAGGGAGCGCTGGCCGAGCGACACCATCACCCCGTTGACCGTGCCCATGCTCGTGGCAAGGCGGGTCAAGGTGTCACGGTACTGCTCGCCCGCCTTCGAGAACTCGCCGATGCCCGGGGCGATGCGCGCGGCCAACTGGTCGCCGAAGACGGCAAACTGGTTTTCCAGCGCTGCGGTGATCTGCTCGCTGGTCAGGCCCTTGGTCGACAGGTTGATCGCCTGGACGTAGCCGCGGATGCTGTCGGCGTTGAGGCCGAGGGCCGCGCCGTAGCTCGCAATGCTGTTGTAGACGGCATCGGTCGCGCTCCGAATCGCCTGCACCTGCTCGGCCGGCATCTCCGATTGGCTCCTGCTGTAGCTCGGGCCGCTGATCAGGGAGCCTCCCTTGCGGGTCTCGGTGTAGCCCAGCAGGCTCGTTTCGTTGTTGCCTGCGAGGTTGCCGGTGATGCCTACGTCCGTGACCTTCTTCGATTTGAAGAGGCCCAGAACGTTGGCAACCACGGCTGCCGCTGCAAGGTATGGCGCAGCGGTCATCAGCGTGGATCCGATGCCAGCCGCTGATCCCGCTGCAGCAGGGGCCGCAGTGCCATAGGCCGCATTGGTCGCCAAGAGACCGTCGAGAGCTGTGCCGGCCCCGAACGTGGTGGCATTGCCGAACACGGTGCCAGCAGCATTGGCCAACGACATAGTACCGCCCGCAACCTGAGAGCCGATGGTGTAAGCAGTACTAGCATTGGTCGCCAACGAATAGGCCGAACTGGCGCTGTTTGCCATGCCGAGCGCACCAGCGCCACCAGTTGCTGCATTCGCAGCACTGGAGAGTCCGGCCAATGGGGTCATGCTGACCAGTCCCTGGATCACGAACTTCAGCACTGTGGTTTTCGCCAGGTTCTTGATGCCCTCCCACATGTTCCGGAAGAATCCAGCACCGGCCTCGAAGCTACGGTACAGACTGTCTGTCAGTCCCTGGTAGAGCTGGTCGTAGAACTTGGTCCACTCCCCTTGATACGCCTCGACCTGCTTGGCAGCCACGGTCCGGGCGGACTGCTGGCCGAGCAGCTCTGAGCGCTCGCGCAGCAGGCGGATTTCCTCCGCCATGGCAATGGCCTCGCGGCTCATAAAACCCTCGCGCTGCAGGCCGACCAGGGTCTGCTCTTTCTGCGCGATGGTGTCGGCAATTCGGGCCTGGGTGACGGCTAGCTGTTGCTGCTCGTTCAGGCCGATCATCTCGATCTCGTCGCGCAGCTGCTTGTTGGCGTCGGCGGACGACTGGACGGTCTTCTCGTAGGCCGCGATGCGCTGGTTCTCGGAGGCGCGCAGGTCTTTTTCGAACTGGATGCGCGCTCGCTGCTGCTCGGTGGCTTCGTTCTCGGCGGCCGAGGTCTTGAGCATGGCGGCGATACGCTCGCGCTCGGTCTGGGTCAGTGCCTTCTTGGCGCCCTCCATGTCCTCGATCACCTTGAGGGCGAACTTCTCCTGGTCAGTCAGGGCCCGGCCAGCATCCTGCTCCTGCTTGGCTGCGTCGATACGCTCCTTGATTCGCTTGACCAGCTTGGCGTACTCGGACTCCGCTTCGGATGCCTTCTTGCCGCCCTTGTCAGCGATGTTGGTGAAGTCCAGCGCCTTGCGTGTCTCGACGCCAGCGTTCTGCGCGTCCGCGACCTGCTTGGCCATCGCCGCGCGGAAGTTCGCGCCCAGCGTGGGCTGCTTCGCTATGTCGGCGATGTCCGAATAGGTCTCGCCGATGATGGTCTTCACCTGCGACGCACCGGACTTGAGCGTGTCCCATGCTCCAAAGGCATCGCCCTTCTGGATCTGGCTCCATGCCTCGGCGATCGCGCCCACCCCGGTGACCGTCGAGGCCATGGCTCCGCCCAGGGCCGTGCCAAGGCCCTTAATCATGCGGATGACGATCTCGCCCGCGTCAACCACGTAGGAGAAACCGGTGACGGCGTTGCGGGTCCATTCGGCGACGCTGCCATCCTTGGACAGGCGCTTGACCTCGTCGCGCAGGCCGCCCGATGAGTTGAGCACCTCCAGCAGTGCCTGCGCGGTCTGGTCGAGCGCAGGCAGCATGCCGGCCGCCAGCTCCTTCTTCCACGCATCGCCGGAGGTGGTCAGCCGGGTGAGGTTGTCATCGAAGTTGGCTGCAGCCGTGGCCTGCTCCGTCGTCATCTTGGCCTGCAGCCCCGACACCTCAGCCAGGTCGTGCAGGAACGGCAGCATTTGCGCACCCTGCTTGCCGTAGAGCGCCATTGCAACAGCGGATTTCCCGGTGCCGTCCTCGAATTCGGACATGGCACCGGCCACCTTCTGCATCTGCTCCTCGGGGCGCAGTTTTTTGAAGGTGTCGAAGTCGATGCCGAGGGCCTCGAGGGCCTTGGACGCACCCTTCGACTCCTCGGTCGCGCCGGCCATGTTCTTGGCCAGCATGTTCATGGCGCCGCCGATCTGCTCGGCGCTCATGTTGTTGAACTTGCCTACCGCCGCCAAGCCGCTCAGGGCCTCGACGGTCGATCCGGTCTGCATGCGCAGGTCGTCCAGGGCCGCGCCCGTCTCGACCACGCCCATGACGATGTTCTTGAAGGAAGCCACCGTCAGCGCGGTGGCGAAGCCGGTGCCCAAGCCGACCAGCACGGCCTGGGCGGACTTCACCGACCGCTGGATGGCGCCCATCGCGGCGTCGACGGTGCCCTTGGCCGAATCCATGTCTTTCTGCAGGCGAGCGATGTTCGCCATCAGCTCGATCTCAAGCGATCCAGCAATCATGGTCGGGACTTTCGAGATGGGTCAGAGGATCTCGTCGATCAGGTCGGCGAGTCGGGGATTGCGCTGCAGCTGGCCGTAGGGCGGCGGCCGGGTGGGCTTGGTGGCTTCCTGGGACTCGCCTAGGTACGCCTGGGAGAGCTGGCGCAGCGCGCGCACTTCCCAGGCCTGGAGTTCAAGCCCCATGGCGAGCTGCCAGCCAGCGATCTCCTGGAAGGTCAGTGCGCCCGATCCCATGCCCGCGGGCATGGTCGGCCCGAGCTCGAAGAGCCAATCGACCAGGTACTGCCCGGCGTCGATCTGCGGCAGCTGAGGCGTCATCCGATCGCGCTGCATTCGTTCGAGCCGGGAAACCTGCGGCCGGAGGTCTTCCGGTGCGTTCGGGCGGCGCTTCACCTCCGGCACGGCGTTAAGCCACGCCAGTTGCCGGACGTAGAGCGTCAGGCGGTCGCAGAGCCCTGCTTGAAGTTTCCCCGGTCGGCCAGGAACTTGTCGGCGTCGTCAGCGATGTGGCCCAGCTCCAGGTCGCTGTAGAGCGCCTTGAATGCTTCGTGCCCGCTCTGGCCGTCGAGGTCGGCGCCGTCGATCGAGATGGTGCAGGCGGCCAGGAATTCAGCGCGCTCGGCGGCCTTGTCCTCGGCGCTTAGCTTGGCCTCCGACTTGCCCTGCATGCGGGCCATCACGCGGTCGTTGTTGCGCTGCTCGGCGGCGTGCTTTGCCTTCTGGAAGGCCTTCGAGCCCGGGCTGTGGAAGGTGATGGTCAGCGGGTTGCCGGCCTCGTCCTTCTGGACTTCGCCGACGGCGTCGCGAATGGGCATCTTGCCGGTGGCGGCGATTGCGAGGGCGCGGAGGTTGAAACGTGCAGTCATGGAACAGGTTCTTTCGCAGAGGAGAAAAGGTGCCCGTGCCCAGCCGCCCCGCCCTCTGCGAGAAGAGCGAAAGCGGCCGGGTCGGTGCGAGGGTCGGGCCGGGGCCCGAAAACGAAAAAGCCACCGCGGCGGGTGGCTGTGGGCTGATGCGGCGCGGGGCCGGCGATCAGGCGGTGATGGTGTCGGTCTGGCGCAGGAAGGTGATTTGGCCGGTCACCTTGTCGTCCACGGAGCCGATGTTCTCGACGAACTTCGACACCTGGGCGGTGAAGTAGCGGAGCTTGCCGTCCTGCTTGGTGACCTTGATCGAGTAGATGTTGTTGTTCTCGCTCGCGGTCTTGACCAGGATCTGGCCGGCATCGGCATCGTCCCAGGCAACGTTGACGGTAGCGTCCGGCAGGGAGTAACTGCCCTTCTTGCGCACGCGCTGCGCGCTCTTGAGCGGCGCGTGCTCGACCGGGTTGTATTCGCGGCCGACCACGCTGTCGAGGTCGACCACCTCGCCGATCTCGGTGTAGGTGAGCGCGGCGAAGGCGGTGCTGGTTTGCCCGCTGGGTAGCGCGGCGGAGATCGCGATCGAGGTGTTCGCGGCGGTGGTCCATGCCATGGTGAGATTCCCTTCGGAAAATGAAAAAGCCGCCCGGAGGCGGCCTGAGGTGTTGCCCTACCGGGCGGGCTGCGGGTTACTGGCCCGGCAGATCGGTTTCTGCGGCGGCCGCGACTTGCTCCGCCTCCTTCGCGCTGATTCGCTCGACATAGCCGCCCTTGATCAGCTCGTCGACGCGCGCTTCACTGATCGGCTTGGCGTCGGGCTTGGGTACCAGTTCGCCCGCTTCGAACGTGCCTTCGGGGCCGGACCAGCCGTGCACGGCTTGGAGATGGGTGGGTTGCTTGGATGCCATGGGGGTCCTTTCGGTGGGCTGGCGGGGACAGGGAAAGCGGCTCAGACCGGCTCGCGGAACTGCACCAGGAAGTCGATCGGCTGCGTGTAGACCTTGGCTTCAGCGCTATCGATGTCGGGGCCGACGATGTCGCGGCGCACGTTGAAGACCTGCACGCCAGTGATCTGCCCGCGCTTGCCGTTGCATGCCTTGCGCACCAGGTCGAGCAGGTCCTTCTTCGCGGCGTAGCTGCCCGCCGCGACGGTGACCTGAATGCGACTGCGCACCTGCAGTGCCGGCCGGGTGCCGAGCATGGGCGAATCGACGCTGCTGATGTGGCTGTATGCGATGGCGGGCAGCGTGGTCCCCTGCGGGATCACGCCGGGCGCAATGCGCGCGGCCGGAACCACCGCGGCCAGGGCCGGCGACGTGCTCAGCAGCGCGAAGATGATTTCTTCACCCTTCATCAGGTTCCACCTCCACGCTCGCGGCGTTCAAGCCGGCCTTGGTCAGCCGGCGCTTGATCTGGTTGGCCGCGGCGACGACGGCCGCCTGCGCCTGAGAGTCGAGCGCGGGCCGCAGGAACGGCTTTGCGCTGGCGCCTGGGTGCTCCACTTGCTCGACCACGACGCTGCCGAAGCCGAGGGCAGCCCGGACTTCCGGGACGATCTCGTGCGCCGCGGTGCCGAACTCGACGAACCGCGCATAGAACTTGTCGGTCTTCACCGCGGCGCGCACCTGGCCGCGCTTGGCGCTGGTGCTGATGCGCAGGCTCTTTTGGAGCGCGCCGCTGCGCACGGGAGCGCCGGCCTTGGCCGCATCGAGCACCGGCTTCGCGCCGGCGCGCAGCGCGGACCGTAGGATGTTCTTCTCGACCTTGGCCGGCAGCGTGTCGAGCATCTTCTGGAGCTGGTCCAGGCCCTTGACCTTGGTGTCAGCCATTGGTGGAGATCTCCTGCGCCATGAATTCGAGGCCCGCGCCGCGGTCGATGCTGGCCGGTCCGGCCGCGATGTGCATCACCCGGGGGACCGTCCCCATCACCACCAGGCGCATGTCCGGGGACAGGCCGGGTCGGGCCCGGATGCGGACGCGCGCCGGTCGGGCGTCGATCTCGACGCCCTGCGGTGCCGATTCCGACCGGCTCGGGAGGATGTCCAGCACCTCGGCCCAGACGGTGCATACCTCGGTCCAGATGCGTTCACCGCCGCCGAAGCGGCTATCGCCCGCGAGTGTCGGACGCTCGAAGCGCACCCGCTTGTTCATCTTGCCGGGGTCGAGCAGCATCAGTAGCCCCCGGCGCAGTTGACGTGGGACTGCACCAGATACTGAATGGCCCGCGGCACCGCAGCGTCTTCCGTCCCCCGGTTGGCGTACAGGTGCCCGATCAGCAGCAGTGCCGCGGCGTTCAGGTCCTCGTCGGCGACCACGCCCGACAGATCCAGGCCCATCGCGTCGGCGTCGGCGTAAATCCGACGGAAGATGACGCCCTCCAGCGCGCGGTAGGCGGCGCGGATCATCGCGGTGATGTCCACATCCTCATCGTCCCCGTCGACGCGCAGGTGGCGCTTCGCGCGGGCGAGCGTGACCAGGCCGACGGCCGGCTCCTCGACCACCGCGGCGGCCAGGAGCGATACCGCAGCCGGCGCAGCCAGCGCCTGGACCACCTCGGCCGGCGTCTCGGCATTGGCGTCGAGCACTGTGCCGTCGGGGCAATAGCAGGTGGTGACGTACTCGGTCATGTGGACCTCTTCGCGACGACTTCGATGTAGACCGTACGGCTGTCGCGCCGCGGCGGCGTGCTGGCGGTGACGATCTGGCAAGTGACCGCGTAGACCACGCCCACCGTGCCGCCGTCCAGCCAGATGACCACCACTTGGCCGTCGATGGCGCTCTTCGTGGGCGTCACTGGCGTGGCATCGCCGGCCGGCGCGGAGATGGACACGGAGTGGTTGGCGATCGTGTCCTCGATATCGTCCAGCCACGGCTTCCAGCTTATGGGGAAATCCAGCTGCGACCCGGAGATCTTGAGCCCGGTAGGCAGTCCCGGGTTCTTAGGGTTGGTCGTGCTCCAGAAGTCAGCCATCGGTCACTCCGAATTTCCGCTGCTCTGCAGCAATGTCGATCGCGCGGCGTTCCACCGCGACGCTGTAGCCCCGCTGCTCGGCCGAAACCACGAACAGCCGCCAAGCCGAATAGGTCACCTCGACCTCGGGGCCGGGGATGGCCGCCGGCATCGCCGCGACGGCGACGCGCGCCGGCGCAGCGCCGAGCACCTGCGCCTGCACCAGCGGCCGACCGACGCCAGCGAGCACCAGCGCCGCCGGCGCGGCGCCGAGGCCGTGCACCTGGCGCGCCGCGCCGCCCGCGGAGGCCAGCGCCAGCGCGGCGGGCGCGGCGCCCAGCACCTGCACCTGCCGCAGCGCCGCGGCGCCGGCGGTCACGCCAACGACAGCGATCGCCGCCTGGAGAGCATCCGACGACACCCGGGCCGCGCCCGGCGCGGTGATCGCCACCGGCGCCAGCGCGGCGCCGAAGGTCTGCGACTGCACCGCCGCGCCACCGGCCGCCGCCGGCGCGATCGGCGCGGCGCGCGCGGCCAGGCCGTGCACCTGCAGCAGCGCGCCGGCCGCTGCCGCGATCGCCGACGACGCGGGCGCCGCGCCCGGCCGCTGAATCTGCGACGCTGCGCCGCCTGCGGCCGTCGGCAGCACCACGCCGGGGGCTGAGCCAAGCACAAGCGCTTCGCTCACTGCCACCGGTGTCCAGATCGCCGACTCAGGCCGCATCCAGACCTGGTAGGGATTTGCCAGCAGCGACCAGAGCAGGTCGTCCTCGATGTAGTCACGGAACACGAGGAAGGCTGCGACGCGGTTGTGCCCGGTTTGCTGCCCCCGGTCCGCACGCCCCGCGATCTCCATGCCGAGCGGGCTCGCCCGCCGCACACCCGATCCCCCGGTGCTCGTCGCACGCTGCCGGCCAGCAAGCGAGAACGTGTCGATCGTCGGACTGCCGCCGCGCTGCCGGAAGCCTGCAGCGAGGTAGCCGCCGATCGGGTTGACCGGGTTGGGGTTGAGCAGGATGTCCGCGTCTACTCGGCCCAGGTTGGGGTAGACATACGTCGAGCGCAGCGTGTTGTCTTCGAGCAGGTATGCCCGTGCACCCCAGCCGATGTTGTTGTAATCCCCACCTTCATCGGTGCCGAGGGCCCACAGCGACCCGTAGCCGTTTTCCCAGCGACCGCCGTTATCGATGTAGCCGCACCACACCACGGTGAGGTCGTCCATCGGCCCGATCACATCCGGGCGCAGCTGCAGCGTGCGGATCGAGCTGGCCCAGCCGTAGCCGGCGCCGCCACCCGGGCCCGGGTGCATCTGCATGACCTTGCCGACCTGCTGGACCTCGACGCCGTCGCCGGCGACCGCCCCGACCGGCGAGACGCGCTCGTCTTGCGCGTAGTCGTAGATGTTGGCCGAGCCGGCCAAGCCCGGGATCAGTGCATGCGCGATCCGGCGGGCGCGCATGTCCGGCCGAAGCTGGACCTGCTCGGTGGGTTGGCGGGTCCAGAAACCAGGAGGCGGCAGCAGCATGACGCTCAGGCCGAGTTCGCGGAATCGATCCGCGCGAATCGGCCGTCGCCGGTTACGGGGTTGCCCACGTTGCCGATGATCCGCGCGAAGATGTACTGATGCTCCGCGCGGACCGCGAGAGACGTCAGCGCCTTGGTGTCGTTCGGAGCGATGGAGGCGCCGGTCATGATGCCGATCGAGTACCAGTCGGTGCCGGGGATGGCCGTGCCCACTGCCGGCACCGCCGGCATCGTGCCGTCAGCCTTGGCGGAGGCGAACACCTCCATGTAGCCCGCAGCAGTCGGGGCAGCCGACCCATTGGAGATCCAGCCCAGCATCGTTCCGCCCAGCCCGACAGCGACGGCAGGACCGCGGAATTCGCCGCCGGCGGGCGAGATGCTGCCTCGCGGGATGGGGATGTCCGTGGACTTGGCGAGGGTGGTCGTAGGCATCAGGGGATCCAGTCGCCGTTGTCGGCAAAGCAGGCGCAGCGCACCTCGTATTCGGACACCGGCGCGGCTTGGACGGCGGGGGCCAGCAGCTGGTCGAGCTGCGCGGCGCTCATCACGCCCGCCGGCACCAGCGCGGCGACAGCGTCGCGGGTCACCTGCAGGCCGATGTCGAGCTTCGAGCCCTGCAGCATGCGCAGCGCGCGCGCCATCGCCGGCACCTGGGCGGCCACGGCCTCGAAGCGGTCGAGCACCGCCGAGCCGTCATCGAAGCCCAGTTGCGCCAGAACCAGGCCCTCCCCCATGAACGTGCCGGGCACCAGCACCGTGCGGCCGGCGGCGTTCAGGTGGTCGGCGATCGCCTGCGTGTCGCGCGTGTCCAGCAGCGCCGGCGGGCAGGCGCGGATCTCGTCAATGAGGGCCATGGCTCTCTTTCGGTTGCGGGTCGCCCCAGCGGACGGAGCCGCGGAACAGCGGCGGCGGAAGGAACTGACGTGCGGGGCGGTCGGGCTTGTAGCTCACCAGGCGCATGCGGCCGCGCCGGATCTCCCCGTACAAGCAGTGCGGGAAGCGGATCCAGCGGACGCGCTGCCAGCGCGACCAGCGCCACACCAGGTAACCCTCGCGGCCCGCTGCCTCGCGCCGCGCGTGCAGCTGCACGGCGAACCAGATGCAGTTGGACCAGCGCATCGCATCACGCCGGCTGCGGCCAGTTGTTGGTGAGGGCCGGGAAATTGACCGTGTTCCCGCTTGTCACCGGTTGGTTGGTGGTCTCGTCGTAGGCCGCCAGGACCTTCGCCGAGTTGTCATCGATGATCCAGTGCAGGTCATCCGAGATGCGATAGACGCTGGTCGCATCCGGCGCGACGGCCCAGGCCTTGGTGATCGTCAGCGCGGTGGCCGTATTGCTCGCGATGCGGCCGGACTGCCCTGCCCCGGTGCCCGAGACGATCGTCACCGCGCGGTTGGCGTGGGCGTTGGTGACCCAGGATTTCGACGTGTCGGCCAGCGTGGTGGTGCTGCCGCCAGTGGCGGTGCCCGCGTCGTACTGGTTCGAGTTGCCCGAGGCCGCGCCGCTCTTGGTGCCGGAGACATTCTTGCGGCCGGTGCCGTCCGCGCTGATGGTGATGTCGGACGCGCCCATGTCGACGGTGGCGAGCACGTTGCTGGCCGCGGTCACGGTGGCGAAGGCATCGCCGAAAGCGTAGGTCTTGACCAGGCGCGCCTTCACGGCGGCGGACTTGAGCGCGAGCGGGCCGCCGTCGAGCACGTCGGGATGGAGATAGCTGGGCATGGAGGGTCCTCGGGGTGGGGATGGGCGATTCCTCGCTTCACAGAAAGGCCCACAGGTGAGCCTTTCCAGGAAGCGTCGGGTCAGGCCGCGGGCTGCAGGCCGTCGGCGTAGGCGCGCTCTGGGAAGCCCTGACTGCGCGCGTAGGCGACCGCGTCCGGGTGGCTGTCCACTGAGTCGGCGTGCTGCTTGGCGAGCGAGCCCGGCAGGCCGGTGATCACCTCGTTCGGCTGGTAGCGCACGCCGGCGATGGTCACGGCGGCGAGCACGCGGCCGGCGACAGGCTTGCCGGTGGCCTGGGCGTCCACGGCGGCCGCATCCGGCTCGGCCGGAATGTCCGGGGCGTTGGCGCCGTCGACGCTGTGGTCGATCGTGTCCACGCCGCCGTTGGCCAGCACCTGCTCGGCCGTAGCCGACGGCGCGATGCCGGCGACCTTGCGCGCCACGTCGCCGTTGGCGGTCTTCGGGTCGGCCGCGGTGTTGAGCTCGGCGTCCGGCACCTCGACGTTCTCGCCGCGGCCGTTGGGCACGGTGGAGGTGGGCTCGGCGCCCGGCTCCGGAGCGGATGCGTTCGGGGCGGTGGCGGTGCGCGGTGCGGTGGGGGTCTTTGCTGCCATGGGGTTCTCCTGGTGGGGCCCGGCCTGCGCCGGGCCGGGTTGATCAGCTGGCCGGGTGCTGGTACGCCTTGACGGCGCCGCCCACGTCCACCATGTTTCCGCCCGAGCGGCAGAAGGCCACGAAGCCCACTTGGCCCTTGAGCGTGTATGCGCTGTCCGTCATGCGGAACAGCGTCACATCCATCACGTCGCGGATCAGGTACTTCGACATGTCGCCGAAGAGCACCGACTTCGCGTTCGCGGCCGGCGACGGCATCTTCTGGTTGATCGTGAACGGGCGGTTCAGCAGCCGGTCGGGCGCGCCGCCCGGGTTGCCGTTCTCGTAGCCGGGCACGAAGATCGGACGGCCGTTGGTGTCCTTGATCTTGCGGACCGCCTTGAGCATGTCGTCGTGGAACATCCAGCGCGCGGCGGCGCGGTAGACCGGATCCACCGAGTGCTCCAGGTCGACCAGGTCGTCGTAGGTGATGGTCCCGGTCTGGCCGGTGGCGCCGGTCTTGCCCACGGGAGCCGCGGTGGCGATGCCGCGCGGCTGGCCGGTGCCGGTGCCCACGGTCTGGTGGCGGGCCTGGATGCGGCCGAGGCGCAGCGACAGCAGGGTCTTGATGTAGGCCTCGATGTCGAACATCGAGTCCTGCAGCAGCTCGAAGGGCAGCGCGATGGACTTCGAGCTGTACTTGTAGACATCGATCGCGGCTTGGCCGAAAGTGGTTTCGCCGACCGAGACCGTGGTGTTTTGGCCGACGATCTCGCCCTCTTCCGACGTGGCGTCGGTGGTCGGGAAGAGCATCTGCGCACCGGTGGAGGTGGTGATGGTGCTGGCCACCTCGCGCACGCCGCCCATGTCCTTCATCGCGGCGATGAGGCTGCGGCTGAATTCGGTGGCGACGGTGTAGCCGCCCTCCGAACCGGTGGTGGTGGACATCGCGGCGCGGATGTCCGGGTTCTGGCGCGCGAACATCGCTTGGCGCTGCTCCTGCGACAGGTTGGACAGGCCGCCCGAGAGCATGGCGCGCAGCGCGGCCGTCTCGTCGTTCTGCCCGCCGCCGTTGCGGGTGGCGTTGTTCAGGGCGTGCTCGTGCTCGGCCTGGGCATCGCCGGCGACCTGCGCGATGCGATTCTCGCGGGTGATCTCGCCGTCGATGGCTTCGATCTCGTTGAGCAGCGCGTCGATCTTGGACGAGTCCTCGGCCGGCATGCGCTGGTCGGTCGGGGTCTTCGCGTTGAGGGCTGCGGCCTCGCGGGCCTTGGCGTCGCGCTGGGCGCGCAGTTGGGCAAGTTTGGACATGGATATGTGCCTTGAGGGATGACCGCTCGCGCAGGTCGTAGGGACGAAAAAAAGCCGCCCGAAGGCGGCCGGCTCAGCTGCGCGAGGCGCGTTACTGATGGGCGAGGCGTGCCAGCCGCAGGCGTTGCTGCTGGCGGTCACGCTGATGGGTGTCTTCCGACTTGAACGCAGTCTTCAGCGCCTCGACGAATGGGTCGGCAGACTTCTCGTACTGCGCTGGTGCGGCCGGCGGCTCGATGACGGGAGCGTTCGCGTAAGCGGACAGGTTCCACTTGCGCGAGGCGGCCGGGTCGACGCGGCGCGCGCTGGCCGAGTCGAGCACCTGGTCGATGAAGCCCTGCTCCACCGCCTGGGCCGCGGTGAACCAGGTTTCGGCCTTGCACCACTCGATGATCTGGTCGCGGCTCTTGCCCGAGCGCTGCTCGTAGGCGTCGTACATGGTGCCGTCGCACTTGCGCAGCAGCTCCACCACCGCCTCCAGGTCATCGGCGTTGCCGAGGGCCAGGGTCCAGGTGTTGTGGATCATGTATTTGGAGGCCGGCGTCGCGACCACCTCGTCGCAGGCGCAGGCGATCGCCGTGGCCGCGCTGGCGGCGTAGCCCTCGATCTGCATCTTCACCTTGGCCGGATGCTCGCGCAGCGCCTGGCACATGGCCTCGGCCGCGAACACGTCGCCGCCCGGGCAGTTGGTGTAGATCGTGATCTGGTCCGCCTCGATCGCGCGCACCGCGGGGACGAAGTCCTGCGGGCAGACGCCGCCCCACCACTCCGCGGTCAGCCGGTCGCCGACGATAGCGTCGTAGAGGTAGATGGAGGCCGCGCCGTCCTTCGCGACAATCTTGTTTTGGATCGGCTCGAAGGGCTTGCGGTTCTCACTCAGGAGCTGCAGAAGTCGGTTGCGCATCTGCGCCTCCATTCATAGTCAGGTCAGGGGCCGGCCCCATGTTCTCCATGCGACGGACTTCGTCGACGGACATCCACGGCGCCTCACCGGCGCGGCCCAGCGCAATGCGGAAGGCTTCGAACCGGGTCTTCAGGTTGGCGCGCTCCAGCGCCGCGCTGATGTGCTCGACGAAAAAGCGCTGACGGATCGGCCAGAGCTTGGCGTTGATCTCCTGCGCCAGCGGCGTCAGGTGGCGCTGCAGCGTGTAGCGCACGAAGCCGATCGACATCTCTTCGATGCCGGTGCCGAAGCTGCTGGCCTTCGAGGTGTGCCCGGCCATGTGCGGAGGCACGCCCAGCGCGCTGCAGATCTCCTCGACGCCGAATAGGCGCGTCGCCAGGATCTCGGCGTCCTTCGAATTGACGCTGAGCTGGGCCGGCTCCAGGCCGCCCGACAGGATCAGCGGGCCGCGGCCGCCGTTCTGGGCCCGGGCGATCAGCGAGGCCTTGAGCTCGAGCAGCTGCTTGTCGGCGAGCCGGCCCGGCGCCTTCAGGGCATAGTCAAAATTCGCGCTGCCGGTGAAGAACCGGCCGGCGAAGTCTTGCGACGCGATGGCTGTGCCGATCGCGTCGCGCGCGGCGTAGGTGATCGGGCTGGGGCTACGCAGACCGTCGAAGCCCAGGCTCGGCAGGTGCAGCATGTCCGCGCTGTCGAGCGTGTAGGCCGGGCTGCCATCGTTCGGGCTGACGCGGTACAGCAGCCGGCCGTCCTTGCGAAAGGGCTGCACCGTCAGCGGGTGCAGCGGCTCCCAGCCGATGATCTGCGAGCTGCGGAAGCTGCTGCGCAGCAGCCGAGCGAAGCCGTCGCCGTAGAACAGCTTCGCGCTGATCAGGTACTCCCAGGCAGCGAAGGCCGTCCAGCCGTCGCAAGCGCGCTCGTTGAAGAGGTACCAGTAGTCGTGGTCCGCCTTCTGCCGGTCGCTGCCGCTGCGCTCGAAGATGCCCAGCGGCAACGAGCCGATCGCGCCGGCGATCAGCGAGACGCAGGCGTAGACCGTCGAAACGCGCATCGCGGTGTCGCGCGTGACCGCGACGCCCGAGGACGACCGGGTCGCGGCCCCCAGCAGGTTCGCCAGCTCGTTGACGGTGAGGCCAGACTCGGAACCATTCTCAGCCAGCGCCAGGACGCCGGCGCGCTCTGCGCCACCGGGCCGGGTCGCCAGCCATTCGCCGAGCACGCGGCTGCCTTGAGGCGCGGCGGGCAGGACGACGGCCGTCTCGGCGGTCGTTTCGGTGGTGTCGGGCATCAGGAGAGGTCCAGGGTTTGAATCGAGGGCGCGGAGCGCGCCTCGGGGTTGTTGGCCATCAGGTAGACCGCATCGAACAGAGCCATCAGCGGGTCGATCTTGGCGAGCCCGCTGGCCTGCTTGGTGATCGTGATGGCGTTGCCCACCGGCACCACCTTGGCGTTGCCGACGCTCCAGGCCATCAACGCCTGGCCGCCATGCACCATCGAGCGCGCGGCCAGCCGGCGCTCGGTCGTCTTGATGGCGCCTTGGAGCTGCCAGCCCTGCGGGATGCCGACCACCATGTCGTGCTCGACCGGGCCCGGCTCGTCGTCGGTGCCGACCAGCGCGTCGTAGATCCCGCCCAGGCCGGCGCGGTCCACGCCGATCTTGTCCAGCAGTCCAGAGTCCATGACCTGCTCGACGATGTCGACAACGTCGGACAGGTCGGAGTCCATCTGTTCCACCAGCACCAGGTCGCCCTGGGCGGCGAAGTCGCGGTATTTCGACTCCTCGGACTTGCGGCGCTCCAGCGCGATCGGGTGGAGCCAGGCGCGGGTCCAGACCATCCAGCGGCGCGCGCCGGCCTCGCGGCCAACCACCGCCAGGCCGAGCATGTCGTCCAGGCCGCCGCCATCGATGCCCATCGTGACCACCTCGCAGCGGTCGAGCAGTTCGGCCAGCGTGAAGACTGGCACCGCGGCCTGCTGCCAGTAGTCGGCGCCCAGCCAGCGGTCGGCCCGCAGATTCAGACCGATCTGGATGTTCAGGTGCTTGGCGAGGAACTTCTGGAAGCTGCCGTCCGTCTTGGCGCGCTGCTTGCGCAGTTCGTCCGCCAGCCATTCCGCGCTGACCGAACGGCCGATGTTCGGGTTCGTGACGTAGAAGTTCTCGGCCTCGAGGTAGGCCTTCGACTCAACCATCGCCGCCGGGAACTCGTAGAGGATGCCCAGCGTGCGGGGATCCTCGATCTTGCCGTCGCGCACGTCGCGCCAGTAGTCCAGCTTCTCCTTGAAGACGCCGGCCGGCGGCTCGTCGCTCTGCGTGGTCAGGAAGATGACCCAGCCCTCGTCCCGCGACACCTGGCCGCCCAGGGCCTCCAGGAACATCGCCGCGGCGTTGGCGCGCTTGCCGAACAGCCAGAGCTCGTCGACCAGCACCTTGCCGGACTTCTTGCCCGAGACGGTGTCGGTGTCGGCCGCCACCACCTTCAGGCTGTTGCGGCTCACCCGATGGGTGATGGTCCGGACATGGTCCTGGATGTGGAACAGGGTCCGGAGCTCGGCGTCCTCGCGCACCATCGAGGCGGCAGGCTTGAAGCTGTTGTCCGCGACTTCCTTCGTGGGCGCCAGGATCAGGTGCTCCTCGTCCTGGCGCCAGCACAGGATCAGCGCGGTCAGCATGATGCCGGCGGCGATCGTGGACTTGGTGTTCTTCTTCGAGATCAGCAGGCCGTATTCCCGGATCAGCTGCTTGCCGGTCTCCGCGTCATAGCCGCCGAAGATGGCCGCCACGAAGTCGAAGACCCATTCGTCCGCACACTCGCCGAAGGTGGGCTTGCCCGGCAGATCCACCACCTTCAGTTGCTTGAAGATGCGCAGTGCCTGCTCGGCCTGCTCCGGATAGATCGGCTTCGGGATGATGGACAGCCGCTCGACCAGGCGGCGCTCCCAGTCGAGACAGGCGGTACTCCAAGCCATAGCAATCCAAAAACAGAAAGGCCTCGACCGCAAAACGATCGAGGCCTAGGAATTACAGGCGGGACTCGAACCCGCGACCATCGGCTTAGTAGGCCGGTGCTCTATCCAACTGAGCTACTGCACCAGTTTGGGCAACTTCTTTCGAAGCTACACAGTCTTGCGACTGCGTAGAAATTATGTCTCGAAGTCGTGCATTCAGCAATGTGCGTTCAACACTTTTGGCCCATCGCGGCCACCAACTTTGGCGGCGCGGCCGGTGCGAACCGGCTGGCGACCTTCTCAGCTTCTTCCAGTGCCTGATCCTTCTTGCCGCCTTCGCCCAGCTTCTTGTGCACGAAGGGCATCAGCGACTTCGCGGCATCCACCCGCAGCTTGGCCTCGGTGGCGGGATCGTTCATCACCGCCATGAGGAAGGCCTTCGGGTCGGTGTGCAGCAACGCCTTCGACATCACCTCGGTGAGATCGAGTTTTGCGGGTTCTTTCGGCGGACGGCCAGCGCCGGGCCGGGCGCCACCGCTTCGCCCTTTGGCTCCGGCCATTTGAATTCCTTTTGAAAAGGGGATTTTTTCTGCGCGTGGGGAAGCGGGTGGTTTCCGGTCGACCGGCTCCAGACTTTTCGAGGCCCCCTGCCCCTACGGGCTCGCGGGTCAGACCTTCGACCGGTCGGCCGCCTCGCGCGCCGTCTTGGCCGCGTGGTCGGTGCGGCACAACGTCTGATAGTTGGACTCGTCGTCCGCACCGCCTGCCCACAGCGGAACGATGTGGTCGACCTCCTCGCCTGCCGTCACCTGTCCGCGTGCCTGGCACTCGACACACAGCGGATGCTCGGATAGCCAGCGCTCACGTCGGGTCATCCATTTGCGCCCGCGGGTCCGGGGTGTGGCCGCCATCCGGGGCGCCTGTTGGATGCGGCCGGCAGGCGCTGCGCTGATGCGGTGTGTTGCTGCAGGTATGCGAGGCTTGTTGAGACGCTGGGTCATTCTGGTCTTTGCTCATTCAAGAGCCTTGC
This sequence comes from Xylophilus ampelinus, assembly GCA_036946225.1. Classification (GTDB taxonomy): domain Bacteria; phylum Pseudomonadota; class Gammaproteobacteria; order Burkholderiales; family Burkholderiaceae_C; genus JAKOND01. Next base: position 89,229 of record JAQIJO010000010.1, on the reverse strand, counting down.
ATGCCTGTCTTACGATGCAGGCTCAGCACTTCACCAAGGACGTGGATATGGCTACCAACCCAATCCCTCAGCCGGACCCTGAGCGCAAGGACCGGCAGCCGCCGCAGCCTATCGATAGACCGCGGCGCATACCGCAGCTATGAACGCCAGCGGCGTTGCGATTGCAGCGTAGCGACAGCGGTCCAGCCATTTGGCGACATCGGCATTGCGTGTGCCGACATCCTTGATGCGGGCTTGGATGTTCTTCAGTTCGAAGCCTCGCATCTCCATGAGCGTGTGTTCATGCTCGGGGTTGAATAGGTTCTTGGGTTCGTTATAGAGGACGGGGGTGTCACGGGTGACGATGCATTTCGCCGTCAGTACAGCGGCGACCACGCACAGCCAAACCGTCGCGCCTGCCATGCCCCAGGAATAGACGCTTGCTGAGGCGCCTTCCGCCAGCCTGACCGCATAGGCCAACCCACCTCCGATTCCAACCAGCAGGATGGAGAGCAGCGTGTTGGCCTGCGTCAGCAGAAAGTCGCCCGTTGCCAGTCGTCCCTTGAGGTTCTCAATGCCGGCTTTCTCTGCCCATTCCTGGACTTCAGTGCGTGACATGTTCTCTCCTGCTGCTTGTGCCAGTAGGCACTCTATCGTGGCGATGTGGGTGATGCCGCCGGCCTTCGCATGGGGCAGCGTTTGCGCTTCAGCAAGGAGGTGGGCAGTGTCGACCGGGTGAGGCACCAACCCTCACCAGCCAGTGGCATCGAACAGGGGGCCACCGCCTGGGAGCGCGAGTCCTTGAGCGAGGCGAAGCGTGGGGACTCGTCCCGGCAGTGGCAGATCAAAACTTGGAAATAGCGAGCCATTGGGCTCGCTAATCAATAAGATGGCTGCTCAACTTCTACCTGAAACATGAGCAATCTCATCATCGTCCACAGCATCGCCGGCACTTCGAATCCGTCCGGCTATCCGCAAATGGCATTCGGCTCCGCAATCGGAGTTCCTCAAACTGGCGACTTCATAGTCAGCAATGATCTAAAGAGCCGTATTCAGGTGATCCGCAGACAGTGGATGCAGGATCCGGAAACTAAAGCACCTCTACTCAGCCTGACCTACGGCAATGAGGAGCCAGCAAACTAAAAGCCCGCTGGCATTGCTGCTCAACGGGCTTTTCTTTGGTCGTGCCACGGCCGGCCCTTGGCCTACCGCGTGCACTGATCATTATCAGGTGGACACATTATGCCGAAGGCGCATATGTTGTGTCCAGAACATTCGCACGCCCAGGAGGTGCCGTTCTCGAGCTGCCCGAGCAGGAATTCGATGGATACGAAGCTGCGCCTCTACAGGCAAACGCTGCGGGATGTACAGGATCTGCAAGACGCGGCGTTCCTGCTCGGGCACTGCGATCAACGCACGGTGTGCTGCCATTGCCGGGTCAGTCGCCAAAAGCATTTCTTCGCCATCCCGATCATTTGGGTTGGGAGGTGCGACGTATCTTCCCTCCGCACTGGCACATCGGCGCTTTTGGTAGCGATCCATCGCCCAGCGCCCGTACCGGTGCAGCAGGTCGTGTGCCTCCAGCAGGTCGTCCGGAATGCGGGCCATGATGTCTTCGCGCTTGCTCATTAGTTCCTCGTTCTCTTGGTCATTCATTCCACGATCCGATTGCCGCGGAGGCGGCGGACTGGGGTGCGCAGCGCTGCGATGCGGTCGCCCTCCTCCCGAACCCGGTCCTGCAGGAAGATGCGAGCCTCCCGGCCGGCTTGACGCTCAGCGCGATCAAAGAAGCTTTCCTGCATCGCTGCATCCATGCGGGCGATCTCGCGTACTTCGCAGTCGAGGCATGCGGACGTCACGCAGAGCCATTCAGGATCGTGTTCGGCGGCGGCACAGTCTTCGCACTCACGCTTCCGCATGAGTGTCCTCATGGGTCTGGGAAAAATCGACGTAGCGCAGGGGCCAGCGGCGGGACTCGGTGCGGTACTGCATCGATGCCTTGTCGAACCAAAGGTATTGGGTGAAGTGCTGAACTTCGCCGTTGCGCTGTTTGAAGAGCTCGAGCTTTCCGTCGGCGGTGTCGTCCGCTGGCTTGGACAGGTCCTTTTGCGCGCTCCAGACCGAGAAAACGTTGTCGGCGCCATCGGTGATCTTGGAGCTGCCGGCAACGTCCATCTTTCCCGGTGCCGCGGACTCGTCGCGGGCTTTCCGGGGGTGGGCGACCAAGTGCACATGCACGCCCAGCTGGCGAGCGAAGCCTGTCAGCTTGCGCATGGCCTCTTTCTGGGCGGTCATGCTGCCGGCGCCGTCCTCGGGTACATCGGTCATCATCAAGCTGTCGACCACGAAGTGATCGCACCCATACCTACGGTGTGCATAGGTGAAGACCTCGATCAAGCGATCGAGCTTTGCCGCGCCCTGCAGGTCGAAGATCCAGTAGCGATCGCGCGCCCACTCGCCTACGGACTGGATGTAGTCCCGCGATGGGCGGTCCAGGCCCGTCGCCTGTTTCACGGTCCGTTTCAGTAGCCGGGCCGGCATCATCTCTCCAGAGAACACGACGAAGTGCGCCCCCTGCGCCATCAGGCCCAACTGCACCTGCGACAGGAGCAGGCTTTTCCCGTGGCCGTTGATGCCCGTCCAGACGCTGACCTCGCCGCCGCGGAAGTGGAACCAGTCCAGATCCTTGTCGATGCGCAGGGTCGGGTCCTGGTGGGCCTCATGGTCAGGATAGAAGAGCGACACGACCTGGGGAATGAAGTCAGCGACAGAGCGCAGTTCCTCGGGATCCATCGGACGCGCAGCGCGCACCATGGCGTCGAAGTCCGCGCCGTCGGCGCCCTTCTGCAGGAATTCGTTAGCGTCCTTAGCGTCCTCGAAAACGACCCGCTTGCACCTGTCCAGGCCCAGGCGCTTGATGACTTCGGCCGCGCCCTTGTTGCCGGCCTCGTCGTTGTCGAAGCAGATCAGGAACTCGTCGAACCGCTCCAGGCGCTCCCAGTCGGTTTCGATCCACTGGTGGTTGCCGGCGCCCTGGTTCACGGACAGGGCTGGGATGCCGACTTGGTGCAGGGTCATGGCGTCGAGTTCGCCTTCGGTGATGGCCACGGTGCGTGCCTTCGGGTCGATCAGGTGCCAACCGAACAGGCAGGGCTCGGCCTCGCGCTCCTGGCGCATGTCGCGCTTGTCGTCCGGGTTGCGGTACTTGACGTTGACGAGCTCGTCTTCCCCGTTGCCCTTGGGGCGCAGGAAGGGGAACACGGCATAGGCCTTGTCGTCGCGCAGCTGCTCCCCGATCTTGAAGGCGGCAAGGGTTTCGGGCGTGAGGAAGCGACCGGCGAACCATTCGGCGACGCGGCTCTTCGGTGCCTGGCAACGGGGCCGCTCGGGACGGCGGTAGGTCTTCGCCTCGCGCTGGGGCATGGTGTCGCGCACGCCCAGGTAGGCCTTCGCGTCGACCATGGCCTCGGCGAGGGATTGGCCTCGCGTGGCGGCCCACAGGTCGATCAGGTCGCCGCCCTCGCCCGAAGCGAAGTCCTTCCAAGTCCCGGCTTTCGCACCGGCGATGCAGACCGACAGGCTGGTGCCTGGCTCACCCTGCACGCTGCCGGCCTTCCACTCGCGTCCGGCCCTTTTGCCCTGAGGCAAGAGATGCGAGGCAATGCCTGCGGCGTCCAAGGCCATGCGCTGGCTCAGTTCGGCGATGTTCACCGTCCGGCCTCCTCGGCAATGCGCTTGCCGTTCCGGAACTGGTACGCGGTGTGCTCCCAGCAGCAGTTGTTCGCAGCCTCGTAGACGTTGTCGAAGCCGGTGGCGGCCAGCCAGGAAGGTCGGTTGCCTGCCGTCGGTGATGACGGACCCACGACCGATTCGTCGAGCCAGCGTTGACCGCGCAGCCAGGAGCCGGCCAGGTGGCGGTACTTGCCCTGGTCCTTCGTCCATTGGTCGTGACGAACCCAGCACCTCAGACCGGCAAGGATCGTCGACCGCAATTCCGGGTTCTCATGGGCCTTCACCTGTCGGAAGGCCTTCATTGCGTCCTGCTTGTCGTCCTTGCGGGGATACACCGCCCAGAATTCATCGAACCCCTCGAGGGTGCCGGCAACTTCGAGCGGACGACGCCCCCTGGGGGGCTTAGAGGGGGTAGTCTCTGGAGACGGAGACGGAGACGGAGACGGAGACGGAGACGGAGCATTGCTACGTTCTGCACCCTGTGTGCTACTAGCATTGCTCGCAGCATTCCTGTTAGAAGCGTATTCAGGTACTAGGCGGTCTGCCTCAGCAATACCGTGGTGACGCTTGGCAGCGTTCCAGCGCGCCTTAGCTGAACGCATTTCTGCGCCGGCAGCCCAAGGGTTGTGCTCGCTCCAGTCATGCATCTCGTAGCTGCCGGACTCCCCATCAAGGAAGCGTACGGCCGCCAGGGTGGAAACGAAAAGGCCCTCCTCTCCATCCCATTCCGCTGCCAGTTCAATGTCCTCATCGGACAGCCCTTCCAGGTTGCCGTCCGTGCGGTTCGCCGCAGTCCAAAGGATGAGACAAATGAGGTTCCACGCTGCCGCTTGGCCCAGTCGGCGGACCAGCTTCTTGGTCTTCGGATGGGCTGGCAGGCCGATTGATATGCGGGCGTCGGTGGCCATCTATCGCTCCAGGCGCGAGTGCGCACGCGACAAGGCATCACTGGCAAGTACGGACGCTGCCGCCTTGTTCATGGCGCGGCAGATCATGTAGACCTGCTCTGCCGCCAGCACGATGTGGTTGAACACTTCGGGATCTTCGCTATCCCGTTGGCAGAGTCGGACAGTGTTTCCGCCATCGAGGTAGACCTCGAGCTCGTAGAACTTCATGACCGCTGCCCTCCGCAAGAAACCGTGCGCGGCAGGAGCCACAGCAAGCCAGGCTCATACACCTCGACATACCAGCCTCTCGCTGCGACCCAGGCGGAGAAGCCCTTATGAACCCAGCCGTCATAGGCCGGATCGTCGCCAGGACTGATGTACGGGCCAATGGGCTCACCGGGCTCAAATGCAGCTTCGCCAGAAAGAGCAATGGCGATACCCACGGGCCCATCGGTCCACTCACGCAGCGGACGCGCACGGCATCCCGGAAAGACAGCCGACAGCTCCGCAATCAACGCGGTTTCATCGGCAAGGGGTTTTTCGACTCGGGTCATGCCCACCTCTCATCACCACAAAAGAAACCAACGGCAGGCAGGTGGTGGAACTGCTCTTCGGTCCGGGTAGCGAGCCCATTCCTAGCCGTGGCATCAACCAGATTCGGAACGTCGCTAAAGGGATGTGATGTGCCTCGTGGGCTGTCTCGCGATCACGCTGCCTCCTCCAGACCGCGCAGAAAGTCAGCCCGCGACTGGATAGGCGCCGTAACGCGCAGCGCTGCGTTCTCCGCAGCGAGCGCTTGGTCGAGACGCTGCAGACCGACCACCAGCACGCCGATGCGCTGGCGCACGTCACGCAGTTCGTTGTCCGTGACCTTGCCGTCGGACTTGGCTTCGCATACCCGAGCCACCATGGAGGAGAAGTCCTGCGTGGCTGCGCCCATGGCCTGCATGCTGCAGTCGGAATCGAGGTCCGCGCCGTCGGGCAGCGGGACCAGCATCTGGCCGCGGTGCAGCGCCCAGGCGATCAGGATCCGGTCATCGTTCGCGAAGTCGGTCATCTTCACGGCGTCGACCAGACCCAGCTTCGCGGAGCCAACCTTGGCCAGCTCATGGTTGAAGGTGGTCGGGTTCTTGCCGAAGCGCGCACCCAGGGCAGCGGCGCCGCCCTTGTAGTCGTGCGCCACGTTGTAGGCGGCGTCCAGTACGGTCATGGGCATCACAGAATTTCGAAACGTTGTGACTGACACGCCGCTGCCAGCGCGGGAAGATCCGCTCCAACAACGACACGGAGGGAGGAATGGCGAAGAAGCGGGTCAAGGGCCACTGCAGCGCGAGGAAGCTGCAGGAAATGCGCAGCGGTCCGTGCCGGCGACAAGGCTTCCGCGTGGGGCGCAAGCGCCTGTACCCGGTCATCTGCCATCGGCTCAGCGGCCGGGCGGACGATCTGCGCGGCGTGGCCTATGGATGGCTGCGCGGCACCTGGAGGACGTGAATGGCCGGGGACGCGGAACGGGTTGCGGGTGATGGGGCCAGCGTCGTCCAAGCCCCCGGGTGCGGGCCAGTGGTAGGGCGTGGTGCGCTTGGGTGCGAGTGGGCGGCGCTTGGCGGGCGCAGGCGCTTTGATCGCAATGGGTGGGTGCCCACAGTCTCGGCAGAATGGAAGTCCCACCAACCTGTCCACCTTGAAAGCGGCACCCATGAAACGGGACATGGACCTAATCCGGCAGATCGCCTTAGAGACAGCCGAACTCGAGCACGACCAGTGGCTGGACAGCCTTCCAGAAGTCGAGCCGCATGTCTTCGCAGCACATGTCGTATGGATGGAAGAAGCCGGGCTGGTGAAGGCCACCATCAACCAGTACCTCAGCGGCGAAACGTCTGCACTGGTGCAGCGACTGACCTGGGACGGCTGCGAGTTCGCCGACGCGGTGCGCAGCGACACGGTCTGGAAGAAGGCGAAGGACAACGTCATAAAGCCCTCCGCCTCATTCACTTTTCGGTTCCTGCTGGACTACGTCAAAGCCGAGATCCAGAAGGGCCTGCCAACCCTGGGGGGTTGAGGCAACAAGGTCGAACAGGTCGCAACCGGCCGCCAAGAGTGCGCGCTGCTCGGTCGTACGAGGACGTGAGTTCCATTCCGATGCGAGCGCATCGGTCATCGCCATTCGCTGGCGCCATTGCAGCAAGGGGCCAGCGGCCTGCATCCATCGCCGCGAAAGCAGCAGCAACAAGCGAAGGAGTTCGACCTGATCGCCGTCCATCAGTCGTTGGGTGGCCGCTACCCCGGCCCAGCTCGGGGGAGTCAGTGCGGTGTTCATGCCACCCCCTGCTTTGCTACAACCAGCTTCACCTTGCGTTTGCCGCGCAGGACAGCCCACTCAACGTCCGGGCGCATCTCCTCGCATCGAACCATGCCCCCGGTGTGCCGCTCAATCTGAGGGCAACGTTCCGCCGGTACACGCCGTACACCTCGCGACCACTGCCAGACCAGTGGTGATGGGCACTTGAGTGCCACCGCAAGCTGTGTTTGCCTGCCATGGGCTTGATCTACGTAGTCGCTCAATGTCATAAGCGACATGATAAAGCGAATCGCTTGACAATGGCAAGCGATTCGCCTGTTGCCGGCCCCTAGCAATTCGCTTGAAATGCTTCAATCATGAAAACTATCGGCGAGATTCGCTTAGCCAACCTAGAACAGTTGGTGCGGGAGCTGGGCACTTTGGAAGCGGTTGCTTCTCGCGCAGAGTCGACCTCTGTCTATCTCAGCCAAGTCCGCAACGGGACGATTGACCAGAAGACCGGCAAGCCCCGCCAGATGGGGACTGCCATGGCGCGCAGGATCGAAAAGGGGTGCGGAAAGCCTGAAGGATGGATGGACGCGACGCATAAGGTCGGCGACTCCAATGCTGCATCTACAGGGACGCGCAGTCTCGCGGTATCAGGCCGTCAGGCCGGCAAAGTGCCCGTCATCTCTTGGGCGCAGGTGAGCGCCTATTGCAACGGTGACCTGAACGCTGAGGCAGTTGATGCCGAGGAATGGTTCATTTGCCCGGTTCCTCATAGCGAGAGGACCTTTGCTGTACGCGTGAGCGGCGAGAGCATGAGGAATCCCAATAGCCGACCAAGCTATGAGGAAGGCGAAATCATTTTCGTGGACCCTAAAAGGGTTGGAAAGCCAGGCGACCGTGTCGTTGCGTGCCTCGAGGCATCAGGTCAGGCAACGTTCAAGCAGCTAATGGAAGAAGATGGACGACGTTTCTTAAAGGCACTGAACCCTGATTGGACACCTCGAATTATCGAGTTACCTGAACGGGCTCGAATATCTGGAACGATTATAGGCAGGTGGATACCAGAGCAATAATTTAAAAATCCATTGCCGATCTCCAAGAAAATCTTCCAACAACAATATGGAATTGTGAATTATATAAAAACCAGAGAAAAGCCAACGAGAATATTTTTATATTATGAGAATTCTAAGCAAAAATAGAAAGCTTTGGCTTGATAATCAAGTAGCAAAGGAAACGAAACTACTCGTAAAAGCAGCAGCCCACAGACACTCCCAAAGGCTACGTGGCAAGTCCAAGATATTTAACAAAACATCTATTATTCAAATACCGAGATTGCTTGTTGCCGAAAGATTTGAAAATAGAAAAGAATTACATGCAGCAATTTGGAGCGGGCATCAACACCTTAATAAAGGACCTGGCTCGAGAGTAAAATTTGACTTCTCGAAAGTCGAAAAAGTATTCCCAGGTGGAATGCTATTTTTGCTTGCTCATTTAGAACTACTTTCTGAACTGTATCCAAACAGAATAAGGGCTTCTTGCACTCCAAATTCAGTTTGTGCCCAGCTTTTTTGCCATTTTGGCAACTCGCGCCTTCTAGGCTCTACGCGCACTAAAGTTTCTCACGAGTCAGTAAAAAACTGGCACTATAGAACAGGCACCCACGCTGATGGGCAAAAGATAGCCAGCTTGCTAGACCACTATAGAACTATTACGTCGGTAGAGCCCCCTGAAAATCTTTACGATGTGCTAGCAGAGGCATTAACAAATGTTAAACACCACGCATATCCAGCATACAGCGAAACACCCGAAATGCTTAAGCGGTGGTGGCTATTTTCAAGGTTCCTCGAACCTACCGGAACGAGAGATGGATCACTATTTATCGCTGTCTATGATCTCGGCGTCGGGATACCAGACACAATGAGAAGAAGGTTAAGAGCAGGTGAACTGATCCATGACAAAGCTGATGAACTACTCAAAATTTTTGGATCAGATGCCGGAGGCAATCTTGATAGGCTCCTCTTGCAGCGCGCGATTGAGCACCCACGTTCTAGTACAGGTCTTTCACATCGAGGGAAAGGGCTTCCAGAGATGAGGGACTTTGTGCTTACAACTAAAACTGGCCGTCTATACATTGTCTCTGAATCGCCCCGGCTGTACTAGACACCTTAGAGCCTCAAACCTGAGGCCCAATAGGAGGTGCCATGACGACCAAGCAGCCATACCCCGAAGAATTCAAGATTGAAGCGGTCAAGCAGATTACGGAGCGTGGCCACCGGGTGGCCGACGTATCTGCGCGGATCGGCGTAAGCCAGCACAGTCTGTATAAATGGATCAAGGCTTATTCCGTGCCTTCGTCCGAACGACAGTCGCAGACCTCCCAGGCAGAGGAGCTGCGGCGGTTGAAGGCCGAACTCAAGCGAGTGACTGAGGAGCGCGACATCCTAAAAAAGGCCGCCGCGTACTTTGCCAGGCAGTCCGGGTGAGGTACGCGTTCATCAAGCAGCACGAGCAGGATTACGGCGTGCGGCGCATGTGCCATGTGATGCAGGTCCACCCCAGCGGCTACTACGCATGGAGGGTAGAACCGCAGAGCCCGCGTGCCGAGGACGACCAGCGCCTGCTGGGTTTGCTCAAGCAGGCATGGCTGGAGAGTGGCGGTGTCTATGGCTATCGCAAGCTGACACTGGACATGCGCGATTTAGGCGAGCGTTGCGGCAAGCATCGGGTGGCCCGTCTGCTCAAGGCACAGGGGCTTCGCTCGCAGACCGGCTACGGCCGCAGACCAGGAATGCGAGGTGGCAAACCCTCCGTGGTCGCGCCCAACCACCTGCAGCGTCAGTTCACGGTGGCCGAGCCTAACCAGTCCTGGGTCACGGACATCACCTACATCCGAACCCATGAAGGCTGGCTCTATCTGGCCGTCGTAGTCGACCTGTTCTCCAGGCAGGTGGTGGGGTGGTCCATGGCAAGCCGTATCGACACTGGCTTGGTTCTCGATGCACTGCTGATGGCGCTATGGCGACGCCAGCCGCAGGCACCCGTCGTGATTCATTCTGATCAGGGCTGCCAATTCACAAGCCACGAGTGGCAGACCTTCCTGCGTGACCATAACCTGATCAGCAGCATGAGCCGACGCGGTAACTGCCACGACAACGCAGTGGCTGAGAGCTTCTTCCAACTGCTCAAGCGCGAACGCATCCGCCGACGCATCTACACGACCCGCAGTGAAGCACGCAGCGATGTCTTCAACTACATCGAGATGTTCTACAACTCCCAACGCCGTCATTCATCGGCAGCCGGACTATCGCCGGTAGAGTTCGAGCAGCGACATTCCCAACGGCTCAAGAGTGTCTAGAAAAACCGGGGCGATTCACTCAGGTGCAGCGCAGTATGCGTGCTTGGCTGACGCTAGCGATAGCAATTCTGTAAATTGTCAGCAAGACTTCCCTGGTACGCTAATTCTTTGGAGCATACCACTCAAGCATAGGAGCGAACAATCATGAATGCAATCACGATAGTTATCGCCAAAGACTTTTCCCCAACTCCAGCGGGTCGGTATTATCCCGAAGATGGAGATTATCCCGGACAAAGATTTAGGGAGGAGCTTCTCTATCCGGCACTGATCAAGAATACTATAGTTACAGTAGATCTTGATGGAACTTCAGGTTACGGCTCTTCCTTTCTAGAAGAAGCATTTGGCGGACTTATTCGCGCCGGACTCCAGGAGAAAGTTTTAAAAATGCGGATGAAAGTAAAGTCCAACAGGCCTTCATATGAAACTCGCATATGGGATTACATCCACAAAGCCTCGGTTAAAGCATAGTGGAAGCGCAACTTTTTCTTCCGTCTATTTTAGTTGTAGCCGGCTGGATTATTGTTAATTGGCAAAATGACAAGCGTGAATTGAGAAAAGAGGCTCGATCAAACGCCGATGCAGTTAAGAAGACAATTATTGAAGTCGCCGAAAAAGGCGTAATGTACTGGACGAACTCGAAAGAAGACGAATCATACAAATTAACATCCACTTTGGATCAAATTGAAGTAGAACTACAGAGGTTTCCTATATTTAAACAAGGCGGCTATCTTGCGAGCGCATTTATAGCATTTGGCGACGCAATTACAGATGGCAACTTTGAATCAGCTTCGAGAACTGCAGTTTTGATCGACGATCAAAGAATTAGAAGAATTTATCTCAAAAGAAATGAACTTATGAGAACAATAGAGCAACAATTCATAGTGCACTATCTTTAGAAGAAAAATTGGTAGCGACCAATTCGGATCCAATGCAAAAAGCCGGCTCAAAGCCGGCTTTGCTTTTGGAAAATTGCCAGAACGACTAGGTGATTGTTAGTAAGTTCAGATGTGAAATTGAGGCAACAAACACATGCTAGTAGCTGCCTCACTTTTGAGTTGGTTTTTCCTGACGGTCTTGGCTCCACTCAACAGTGCTTTGCATATCGATAAGAGCTTGCTTAACAGCAGGTCGCTCAAAGAACTCCATTACCACATCACTAGGCATGCTTTCGAGCATTCCTAAAACACCCTTGTTCGCCTTAGCAAGCTTTTTAGATGCTCCAGCGAACTTGGTGGGTTGGTCATCCGGGACGATCGTTAGGTGGCCTTTGTCTATGCCTTGCTTGAGGGAGCTAGATATCTGCCCCATGCCCGAGATCATCACCTCAAGCAGCTCCAGCATGAGGTTCTGCTCCTGGCCCTTGAACTCTTGGACGGCGGCCCGGAGCTCGGCGTTTTCTTTCAATGCTGTTGGATCGGCAATGGCGGCTAGTCGTGCGGCAAGCAGTCGGCTCATCAACTCACGCATCCGCAGTTCAGAGAACTTCGAATCGTTGAGCCAAATTTGCTTGTCTAGCGACTGAAGCTGGTCGCGTAGTCCCGCGACTTCTTTACGGTGGAGGTCGTCGAATGAGTCAGTCAGGCGAGCAACGATCTCAGCGTTCAACGTGCGACTAGCTGCCTCAGCTGAAGACTCAACTTTTTGCTTGAGATCGGCAGGCAGCCTGATCTTCATTTGCGGGTCGTCACGGCTCATGTCAGTGGATCACGGTGGTTCAATTCCCGTACAGTTTAGTCGGGATCGCCATTGTGGACCAACGTGGTCTATGATGCATAAATGGACCACGGTGGTTCATTGAAAGGCTCCAATGAAAGATGCAAGGCAATTGTCGCCGACGCCCGTGCGACTTCCCGAAGAACTCAAGAACTGGCTCAAGCACCAAGCGGTAGACAACCGCCGCAGTCTCAACAACGAGCTGCTGCATCGCTTGGAGCAGAGCAGGAGCCAGCAGCAGGCGGCTGGACAATGACGACCGAGATGGAACACGTCATGCGCAACTTGGTAGCCGGGGGCTGGGCGTGAACTTGGCAGAACACGAATCAAGTTTTGCGCGACTTAGCGTTGCGGCTGCGCACTGGCCCTGTATTCACTGGTTTAAGAGAAATCGGTTTGGCCTTGCGCCCAAGCACCTCACTGTAGATGTTGCTGGCCTGGTCGCGACCGATGTTGCCCACAAGGGTGGGCTGACGTTGCTCTTCTTCTACAGCATTGGTAGCAGAAGCGTGCTTGCGAATCGCCTCTTCCAGCACCGTCTTGTCCACCACGACCCCAGATCCATCGTTGGCTTGTGGGTCGATCAAAAACACCTGATTTTCGCCAAGCTCTGGGAAAGTGGGTCGAGGAGGATCAGGGGGCAATTCCGCCAGCTGTTTCTTGGCCCTCTTGAGGATGCTTTGAGCATCAAACGTAGCTCGACGGTCTTGGCTGTAAATGACATGTGCGTCCGCCTCTGCTTCGCGGCGAGCCGCGTTCATCACAGTGCGGATGTCGCCCACCGTCATCCCTGGCGCAACTCGAACGTACAGCAACTGTCCTCCGTTCGCTGCACCACGAAGCACAAGCTTAAGCAGCGCCTCCTCCGGCGTGCACTTCCACTCCCAAGCCATGTTTTCGACCATGTCCCTTACGGCGTCGAAATTCATCGGATCGGCCTGGCGCCATCCAGTCGGCAGCTTAGCCTGGGCAAGCTCGGCTCGCAGCGATTCGACTTGGAGCTGCAGAGATTGACGCTCCTGCAGGGCTACCAGGATGTGGGCATTGAGGCTGCGCTTCTCTGCTGCAGCTTCTACTTCAAGTTGCGCTCGCATCTCCTGAGGCATGCGCAATGGGTAAGGGGGCTGCTGCTTCGGTTCCATACCCGAATGATGGATTCTTTTTGATCCTTTTTCAAAGAATCTAGTTGACTCTAGGAATTGACTCTTTCAGAATCTATCCAGCCATGAATGCCGCCACCTCGCAATTGACACCGACGCCCGTCCGCATTCCGGATGACCTCAAGTCCATCTTGAAGGCTGCGGCCGTCGAAAACGATCGCAGTCTGAACGGTGAAATCTTGGCCCGCCTGCGCTCGACCATCAAGACTCGACGCACCCCGCAACCTCACCAGAAAGGCCAGCAGTGAGCAACGAAATCACCATCGGCGAAGTGACCAGCGCGGTCATCAGCTATGAATCGCCCCGGCTGTACTAGACACCTTAGAGCCTCAAACCTGAGGCCCAATAGGAGGTGCCATGACGACCAAGCAGCCATACCCCGAAGAATTCAAGATTGAAGCGGTCAAGCAGATTACGGAGCGTGGCCACCGGGTGGCCGACGTATCTGCGCGGATCGGCGTAAGCCAGCACAGTCTGTATAAATGGATCAAGGCTTATTCCGTGCCTTCGTCCGAACGACAGTCGCAGACCTCCCAGGCAGAGGAGCTGCGGCGGTTGAAGGCCGAACTCAAGCGAGTGACTGAGGAGCGCGACATCCTAAAAAAGGCCGCCGCGTACTTTGCCAGGCAGTCCGGGTGAGGTACGCGTTCATCAAGCAGCACGAGCAGGATTACGGCGTGCGGCGCATGTGCCATGTGATGCAGGTCCACCCCAGCGGCTACTACGCATGGAGGGTAGAACCGCAGAGCCCGCGTGCCGAGGACGACCAGCGCCTGCTGGGTTTGCTCAAGCAGGCATGGCTGGAGAGTGGCGGTGTCTATGGCTATCGCAAGCTGACACTGGACATGCGCGATTTAGGCGAGCGTTGCGGCAAGCATCGGGTGGCCCGTCTGCTCAAGGCACAGGGGCTTCGCTCGCAGACCGGCTACGGCCGCAGACCAGGAATGCGAGGTGGCAAACCCTCCGTGGTCGCGCCCAACCACCTGCAGCGTCAGTTCACGGTGGCCGAGCCTAACCAGTCCTGGGTCACGGACATCACCTACATCCGAACCCATGAAGGCTGGCTCTATCTGGCCGTCGTAGTCGACCTGTTCTCCAGGCAGGTGGTGGGGTGGTCCATGGCAAGCCGTATCGACACTGGCTTGGTTCTCGATGCACTGCTGATGGCGCTATGGCGACGCCAGCCGCAGGCACCCGTCGTGATTCATTCTGATCAGGGCTGCCAATTCACAAGCCACGAGTGGCAGACCTTCCTGCGTGACCATAACCTGATCAGCAGCATGAGCCGACGCGGTAACTGCCACGACAACGCAGTGGCTGAGAGCTTCTTCCAACTGCTCAAGCGCGAACGCATCCGCCGACGCATCTACACGACCCGCAGTGAAGCACGCAGCGATGTCTTCAACTACATCGAGATGTTCTACAACTCCCAACGCCGTCATTCATCGGCAGCCGGACTATCGCCGGTAGAGTTCGAGCAGCGACATTCCCAACGGCTCAAGAGTGTCTAGAAAAACCGGGGCGATTCACTATCAAGGGCAGCGCGTGTGCACGACGCTGCAGCTCTCCAAGTTCTACGGAACCGAGGAGATCCGCATCCAGCAGAACCACAACCGCAATCTCGATCACTTCGACGAGGGCAAGCACTTTCACAAGGTGATGGGCGACGACCTACGGGATTTGCGGCTATCTCTTGGCGAGTCGCAAATTTCGCCTATGACGCGCTCGCTGATCTTGTGGACCGAACGTGGTGCAGCACGCCACGCCAAGATGCTGGAAACGGACAAGGCCTGGGAAATCTTCGAGCAGCTGGAAGACCACTACTTCCGCACCGAAGCCCAGCAGTCCCAGCCCGATCCGATGGCCGTGCTGAACGACCCGGCTGCGATGCGCGGTCTGCTGCTCGGCTACACCGAGAAGGTGATCGAGTTGGAGAAGACGGTGGCGGAGCAGGCTCCGGCGGTCGCAGGCTTCGAGCGGATCGCCAAGTCCGACGGCTCTTTGTGCGTCACTGATGCGGCCAAGTCGCTGCAGGTCCGGCCCAAGGATCTGACCCAGCTCCTGCAGGAAAAGGGATGGATCTACCGCCGCCCCCAAGGCAAGGGCTACTTGGCCTACCAGGACAAGATCCAGCGCGGCCTGATGGAGCACAAGGTCACCACTGGCGACAAGGGCGACGGGACCGAATGGACCCAGACCCAGGCTCGCGTGACAGCACGAGGACTCACGACTCTGGCCGAGGTGATTCGGCAAGCGGGGATGCATTGAGCAAGCACCCTCCTCCACCGCCCACTGTCGACGACCGAATAGGTCCCAAGAAACGAGAAGAGTCCCGACCAGAACCAACTAGTCAGGACTCGGATGAGGAAAGCACAGGACCAACCGTGCGGACCTCGATATCAACCCCAACCCGCCTCACAAGCAAACCGGAGAAGATCCATGGACAGTAGCACAACGCCCAAAGTCCGGCGACCCCTGCAGGTCAATCGCTTCAAGTTCGCGGAGGAGCCTGTCGCGACTCCGAGCTCGGAACCGCCCCTGGATCCCATCCGTGCTTTCAGCCCTTTCGAATGGCACGGCACCGAGGTACTGCAGGAGGCCCAAGTTCGCGGCCAGCCCATTGCCGACTTCATCAACCTGGTCGATGACCTTGCCGGCGGTATCCATCTCATCCTGCAAATCCAGCAGGCCCACGAGCAGGACCACATGTTCTGTCAGGAGACCTACTTCCGGTCGGTCGATATCGGACGCCTTGAAATGATGGCCATCCGTGCGGCGCAGGTGTTGAAGGACGAGTCCGAGAAACTGCGCGACAAGCTGGTGCGCGAAGTGGGCAAGCAGCCATGAGCCCCGCCGCCCCATCCCGTCGTCCGCTGCAGGTGCCCAAGCCTGCCAGCCTCCCGGACGACCAGCTCCCGATCGATCAGGCCGGGATCATCTTCCGGCAGATCGCTTACTTGTGCCTCACCGCAGAGAAGGTGGGCTACTGGAACGTCTTCGATGTCTCGCTCGAGCAGTGCAAGGACTCCATCGCAACCCTGCGCGCGCTCATCGCCCAGATGGGCATGTTGGCCGACCTCGGCGCGGAGAAGCTCCACGCCGTGCTGACCAAGGGCTCCGGTCCGGAAGACTGGCTGCTGCCCTCGGTCTATCCCCGCAACTCCGATTCGGAGGGCGTCGCACCATGATCACCGCTGTCAAATCCCGTCGTCGGCTCAACGTCCGCAAGCAGTCGACAGCTATCCCTGCACTGTTCACTGCTCAGCAGGTCCAGCAGCAGGCCGCAGACCTGCTGGAGGAAATCACCGCACTCATCGCGGACGCCGGAGAGGCAAGCACCTATGGTGGTCATGCCTGGCGGGCACTCGGCATCACGCAGGAGCAGTGCGTGGATCCGGCGTGTCAGCGAGCCTCTGCGGATAGTGGTCTGCTCACCCACCACCAGGCCGGCGAAATCATCGATCTGACGCACGACGCCGATGCGCTGCTGCTGAGCATCCAGGCCCAACGCACTGAATGCGCTCACCGCAATATCGGCTTGCTGATCGGCGAAGCGATTACGCGCCTCCAAGATGTGCGGTCGTTGCTGGACCAACATGATTTCTGGCCACAGAGCAAGCCGGTCGATCCCTTCCAGGCGGGGCGTGAACTTGCCGTGGCGATGCTGCGCGACGCGGAACGGGTAGGAGCTGCGCAGGACAACTCGGCCGAGCCCTTGCGCCATTACCGCATGGGAGGCGCACAAAACCGGTTCATCCAGCCGCACCTGGGCAAGCTGATCGACCGGCCGGAAATCCTCGACGGCTTCTCCGCTGTGCTGTCCGCATGGCTGTATCAGTCCTGGGTGGGCCGAACGGAACCGGAGACGCTGGCTACCCTCCCCCAGGCTGAGTTCGAAGCAGGCGTAGTGGGCGAGGACGGTACGAGTCATGGCTGAGGGACCAGCCTCGAGCGAGGAGGTCGCTGATCTCCTGCGCAGCTTGATCCGTGAAGTCTCCAACTTGTCGCAGCAGCTGTCGCCCTGGGTCGGCGTTGCCGAAATGGAGAAGCGCTACGGCGTCACGTTGAAGACCTTGACCGCCATGGAGCGTCGAGGAGACCTTCCCTTGCGCCACAAAGGCCGATGGAGTCGAGTCGAACTCATCGAGTGGGAAACCCGGAGCATGTCCAAATGACACCGACCTTGGACGTAGACGATACCGCCTTCCTCATGAAGGTCCATCGTCAGACGGTACTCGACCTGATCCGGGGCGGCGCCCTCCCCGCTGCCCGGATCGGCCGGGCCTACGTGCTCATGTCGAGCGATGTCCTGGAGTACATCCAGGATGCCATCTTCGAGCAGACGGCGGATCGGATGCGCAAGCCTGAACCGGTCAAGCGTGCTCCGAAGTGGACAACGAATGCGGTCATCAGGATGCTGCCCAGGAAGGTCCGTGCAAAAGGCCCTACGGGTTCGAATCCTCCGACAGGATTCGAACCCACCGCAACGCCAGAAAGCCTTGCAGAAGACCCAGCATGTGTCATGGACGAAGTTGAGACCCTGTTGCCTTCAAAGAGCAACAGTGGATCAAACACCTCAACCCCTCCCGGAGGTCAAGCGTGATGCGTGCCAACGTTCAAAAATTGGACTCCCTGCATTTCCTCATTCGGAAAAAGGCAAGCAGCTTGCAAGAGACTGGACTCGGCGTCGTAGCGAAGCTGCCGTGGGCTTTGCTCCAGCCTCTCTGCCCACTCCAGCGCAAGTTCTTGCGCATCGTTCACCGCGAGAGCCTCTACCCATCGGCGCTTATCGCAGCGAACTACAACGCTCATGTCGGGTGCGTCCGAGGTGACGCGCACAACACCAGTCCAACAGCGGTCGCGGTGTTCAACCCCAACGAAAAACTCCCAACCGAAGAAATTCGTCAGGTACGGCATATGTTTGTCTCCAAGCCCTGGAGACTAGGGAAGCAACATTTACCGAGTATGAATCTACCTGCGGGTCTTATCTGCGTAAATTTCAGCGATGGCCTGACAGATGAGAGATCTAGTTTCGGAAGATTCCCTGATTGCTTGGGCCGCCGATTCTCTAATCGCACGGGATTCAATGCACAAATCGCTGCTTCTCCTGAGAAGTTCTCCCAACGACTCTTTATCAGGTGTTCGACTGGGAGACTTCATGAACCAAAGATTAACTCCATAAGACGTGCTGCGCAATCGGGAAAGGTAGGTATCGCATGACCGAAGCCACTATCCGAGTTCGACGTTCCCTGCAGCGTCCGACACCCAGCGACACCCTGCAGAAGCTCAACGCCGCCCGGTTCGTGACCATCGAACTGGCGGCCACGTTGACCGGCCTGACGGCCAACGCTGTGCGCAAGCGCATCGAGCGTGGCCATTGGCTGGAAGGCCACCAATGGAAAACCGGCTTGGATGGCCGGATCTGGATCGATATGCAGGGAGTGGAAAAGTGGCTCGTGGAGACGGCGTAGAAGCTCGGGAGAACAGCATCCGGCTGTTCTTC
Source organism: Xylophilus ampelinus (assembly GCA_036946225.1). Taxonomy (GTDB): domain Bacteria; phylum Pseudomonadota; class Gammaproteobacteria; order Burkholderiales; family Burkholderiaceae_C; genus JAKOND01. The sequence goes on along the minus strand of JAQIJO010000010.1, from coordinate 70,613 downwards.
GTCCTGGAGGACGGAGAGCGCCGGCGCGAAACCTTGATGATGGCTGGCAAGGCGCTCAAGCCCACACCAGCCAATCTCAAGTACGCCGCGCGGGTTTCCGCTGAGATCCGGGGGAAGATCCGGCACGGCACGTTCGAGATGGCGGACTACTTCCCCGAAAGCAAGCACGCGGCAAAGGTGGGGAAGGCGTCCACCTTTGGCGATATGTGCGACGTGTGGATGGAGACGAAGGGAAGACTGGCCAGCAAGACCCTCAAGCAGTACAGGAACGCGCTTGGCGTCTGGAGAGGCATGCTTGGCGAAAACACGCCAATGGTGCGCCTGACCCATGCCACGCTCGCGGCGAAGGTTGGCGGATACCCATGGGCCTCCGCAAAGCTGTTGAACAACTATCTGATTCCGCTGCGCGGCGTATTCGCGCTGGCCGGGCGTGAGATGAAGCTGGACAACCCGATGCGAGGCATCGAGAACAGCAAGCACCAGGCGCCGGCGCCCGATCCGCTGTCGCTTTCGGAAATGGAGACAATCCTGGCTGATATCCGGGAGCGCTGCGACTTGAGGATTTGGGCCTACTTCGAATTTGCGTTCATGACCGGAATGCGCCCTGAAGAATTGATCGCGCTGCATTGGGGGGACGTGGATTGGAATCACCGCACCATCCGCGTGGAGCGTGCGCGGACATCCGGCGAAGAAAAGCCGTTGAAGACGTACAGCGCCCGCGATGTCGATCTGGTCGATCGCGCCCTCGAGGCCCTGAAAGCCATGAAGCCGAGCACCTACATGGGTGGGGTAGAGGGCTGCATCTTTCAGAATCCGAACACGCTGCGCCCCTTCCATGACGAACGCAGTCAGCGCGAACAGTACTGGAACCCCAGCCTGCGCCGCCTGGGCATCCGCCGACGCCGGGCCTACCAAACGCGCCACACCTATGCGGCCAATGCCTTGAGCGCCGGCGTGAATCCGGCGTACATCGCACGGCAGATGGGCCACAAGAACGCGAAGATGCTTTTCCAGGTCTATGCGAAGTGGATTGACGGCGCAGACCGTGGGCGCGAACGCGCAAAGATGGAGGCCGCCCTGAATGCGGGGCAGGTCACTCGGACGAAGATCAGGAAAACGGCAAAACCCGGCTGAAGTTCCCTGCAAGTACCCTGGAAGTCGTCAACGATGCGGCTTTGAGAGGGAAATAGGCAGCGTCGCGATTGGCCTCCAGCCAGCCGCGCCAGAAGCGGGTGACCTGGTCGGTCAGGTGCCCGGGGTCCATGCGCGCGCGCTCGGCCAGCATCAGGTAGGTCTTGAGGGCCTTGTAGGCGTCCTCGACGTCGACGGGCGAGGCCTCGGCGTAGCGGGAGCCGCCGGCGGCCGCGGCCGGCTTCTGCGCCGGCGCCGCCGCCGGGAGCGGGGAGGCCGCGCCGGCCGGGGCCGCCGCCGGCCGGAGTTCGGCCGCGCGCTGGTTCACCTCGCCGAGGTAGCCCTCCAGCGCCTGGGCCACCGGTTCGAGCATCACCCGGCGCACGCCCTGGAAATACTCCTGCCGCAGCTTCAGCTCGACCGCCTCTCCCTGGTACAGCCCCAGGCCCATCGCGAAGGGCCGCTGCCGGCGCCAGGCGACCATCTCCTCCAGCCGGTCCTGCAGCAGCGCGAGCGCCTCCATGCGGGAGGCGAGGTCCACGCGGTCGCGCTGGAGCCGCACCGCCTTGTCGAGGTCGGCCTCCACGCCCGCCACCAGTTGGCGGTTGCCCAGGTAGGACCAGCTCCAGCCCGCCAGCAGCAGGGCCAGCGCCACCACGCCGGCCGCGAAGCCCGCGGCGCGCGCCCGCGCCCTGGCCGGGCTCGCGTGCTGCCGCACCAGGTCGCGATCGGCGAACACCACCCGCGTGAACAGCTCCTTGAGGAAGAAGCCGTGGGCGCCCGGGGCCGCCTCGGCGGGCCGGGCCGCCGGCGGCTCCAGCGCGAACTGCTCGGCCACGCCGTGGCGGATCCGGCTGCCGGGTTCGCCCGCCTGCACCGCGCTGGTGAAGTAGAAGCCGCGGAAGACCGGCCGGTGCTGGTAGGGGTTCTCCTCGAAGAGCGTCGCGACGAAGGTCCGGAGCACCGGCTTCATGCCCGCGAACTCCAGCGGGAAGGCCAGCACCGCCGGCGGCATCGGCCGGCCGCGGCGCAGCGCCATATTCGCCAGAGCCAGCTCCTGCAGACCGTCCTGCAGTTCGTCGAAATGCCGGTCGAACTGCGCCACCGCGTCGGCGCCCTGCGCCGGCGCGTACGGCAGGGTGGCCCCCCAGACCCGGTCGCGCTCCTGCGCGTCGTGGCCCGCGAAGAAATCGGCGAAGCCGGCGATCAGGTCGGCCTTGGTGAAGAGCACGTAGACCGGCGCGAACACCTCCAGCGCCTCGGTGAGTTCCTGCATGCGCTGGCGCAGGCTCTTGGCCAGCCGGATCACCGCGTCGGGGCGGGCCGCGCCCAGCTCGGCGATGCTGGCCGCGATCAGGATGCCGTTGATCGGCGCCTTCGGCCGGTGCTTCTTGAGCAGCGCAAGGAATCCCAGCCATTCGGCGCGGTCCTCCTCCTCCACCGCGTACCGGCCCGCGGTGTCGATGAGGATGCCTTCGCTGGTGAAGAACCAGTCGCAGTTGCGCGTGCCGCCGATGCCCTGGAGGATGTTGTCGGCGCCGCGCGCGAAAGGGAAGCGCAGGCCCGACTGGACGATGGCGGTGCTCTTGCCGGCGGCGGGGTTGCCGATGACCATGTACCAGGGCAGCTCGTAGAGCGCCGCGCGGCCGCTGCGCTCGCCGAGCCTGGACTCCCGGAGGATGCGGATCGCCTCCTGCAGGCGCTCCTGGATCGCGGCGTTGCGGTCGCGCGTCCGCCCGGCCTCCGCCCGGCCGGCCTGCCGGAAGTCCTCGCCCAGGCCCCGCTCCAGCCGTGCCGCCGCGCGCCGGGCGCGCAGGCGCCCTACGCCCCAGGCCGCGGCACCGAGCGCCGCGGCCGCGGCCAGCGCCAGGGCGGCGGTGCCCCTGCCGATCCGCAGCAGGTCCGCGCCGAGGAACAGGAACGCGGCCAGCAGCGCGAGGCCGAGCACGCCCAGCACGCGGCCATCGAGGAACAGGCGGAGGAAGCGGTGCATCGGGAGGCGTCCGGGAGGGGGCGGGTTCGGGAAAGGTCGGCGGCCGGAGGCGCGGCTCAGGCGTCCGCGCGCGGCGGGCCCGCGGGCTCCGGGCGCAGCACGGCGGCCATCCGGCCGCCGGCGTCGCCGAGCGACACGGCCAGGGCCGGCCGGCCCTCCGCCCGCGCCGCGTCCGCGGCCAGCGCCAGCGCGGCCAGGGCCGCGGCGGGGCCGAGCCGGCCGGTGACGGTGCCCGCCAGCAGCAGGTCGGCGCCGGCGTCGAGCGCGGGCAGGAGCGCCAGCGCCGCGGCGTACAGCTCGGCGGCGGCGGCTGCGTGCTGCCCGACGTCCCCGACGACGCGGGCGACGACGCCCTCCGGGACGACGCCGGCCAGGCTGCGCTCCACCAGCCGCAGCGTGTCGGCGGCCGAAGCGCGGCCCGCTGCACCGGCGGCGTCGGCGACGACAGGCGGCGCGAAGGCCGGCGGCGCGCAGCGCACCGCCGGCCCGTCCGCGGCGGCCGCCGGCGCCGCGGCGGCGAGGAGCAGCGCCGCCGCGCCCTCGCCCGCCATCGGCGCCCGCGGCCGGTGCGCCGGATGGAACAGCCCGCCCCCGTCCGGAGCGGAGACCGCGTGCGCGTCCAGGTCGCTGTGGCAGGCCAGCAGCGCCACCGGATCGGCACGGTCCTGCGCGCGCAGCGTCGCCAGCAGCCGTCCGGCGGACGCCAGCAGTTCGGAGCCCGACATCCGCCCGGCCTGGATCGCCTCGTCCGGCAACGGCCACGCTTCCGCCGGCACGCCCTGCGGCGCCGGCGGCAGGCAGGCGCGCAGGTGCCGCCGCAGCTCGTCCGCGAGCCAGTCCCGTGCCGCCGCGCACGCGGCATCGCTCCAGTCGGAGGGCCAGGCCGCCAGGACGCGCGGCTGCGGCGCCGCGCCGGCGGGCGCGGCCCACGGCCGGTCGGGCGCGTCGCCGCCCGGCACGTCCTGCATCCGCTCCGCCAGCGCGGGCGCGAGTCCGCGGAGCGGCGCCGACAGGCAGGCCAGGGCGCGGCGCACCCGGTCGGGCACGGGCGTCCCGTCCGCGCTCGCCGGCAGGGCATCGCGCGGCGGAAGCGCCAGGCCCGCGATCCGCGCTGCCAGCACCGGCAGGCCGTCGTCGTCCAGGAGTTCCGCGTCCGGCACGGGCCGGGGCGCGCCGGCCGCGGCCGCGTCGCGCAGGGCGTCGACGCCTTCGCCGGCCGCGGTGTGCGCCCAGGCCCCGAGCAGCCACCAGGACGCCTCCCCGCCGGCCGGATCCGAGGACGTGGCGGGCACCGGGACGGGCGCCGCGCCGGACGCCGGGCCCGCCGCGGGCCGCGCGCCCCGCGCCTGCCGCTGCGACGCGGCGCGCACCGCCCAGCGGACGGCCAGCGCCAGGCCCCAGGCGGCGAGCGGCAGCACCGCGAGGTAGAGGACGATGTCGTCCGCATCCACCGCGCGCCGGCTCGCCTGCCAATGCCAGAGCACCGCGACCCAGACCGCGCAGGTCACCGCCAGCAGCAACGCCGCGGCGCGCAGCAGGGCCCGCATCACCGCGCCTCCGGCGACGGGGCGGAGCCCTGCCGGGCGCCCGGCGGCACGGAACGGCCCGGGCGGCGTCCCGGCCCCGAGGACGGACGCGCGCCGGCCATCAGCTGCTGCTCACCACCTGCGAGGCGATCAGCGTCGCGCCGCAGGCGGTCCGGTCGCCGTGGCGCGCGGCGGGTCGGCCGTCGATCACGCAGCTCGGGTCGCCGCTCGCGATGACGGTGATCCCCCCGTGCCCGCGCCGCGGGCAGGTGACCCGGTCGCCGACCCGCGCGATGGATTTCCCGGCGGCGTCGGTCACGGGAGAACCCGAAATGACCGTGCCGCCATGGTCGGTCCGGTCGCCGACGACGATGAATGGTCGAGACATGAATGACGCCTTATTATCAATGAATAGACAGTGAATATCCAAGCGGATTTTCAACGCCTGCCGGGAAGATTATCTTCCGATGCCGGCGCAGTGCGCGTCCGGCGCAATTCGACATGGCCCCAATCGCGCAGATTGCGCCATTCGCCGCCCCAGACCAGCCCGACGGACTGGGCGATCGCGCCGTAATGCCGGTAGCCGTCCATGGCCCAGGCGTCCTTCTCGGAAATCACGATGCGTCCGTTGCGGACGAAGGCGCAATCCGCCGCCAGCCCGAACTGGTGGTAGCTCTCGAACGGACCCGCGCGGGTGACCGACGGACCGAGCGCCGCCAGCGCCGCCTGGCGCTGCGGACTGCGGTAGCCCTCGATCAGCACCATCTCGTAGCCGTGCCGCTCGCGCACCAGCTTGAAGACCAGCAGCAGCCGCTGGCGGAAGGTCTCGTCGAGCAGGTCCCACTGCCGGCTCGCGCTGCGCGCCAGCGGTTGCCAGGCCTCCACCTCCGCCGTGGTGAAGGACTCGGGCGGCAGGGGCGGCGGCGGGACCAGTTCCTCGCCGCGCAGCAGCTGCGCCACGCGCTCGTCGATCCGGCGCGACGCGCCGGCGCCGGAGCCGTCGTCCCGGTAGTGCCCGCGGAGCACCACGGCCGCGGTCGGCAGGCCGACGAGGACCGCGAGCGCGGCCGCGGCGGGCCAGCGGTGCCGTCCTGCGGCGCGGACCGTACCGGCCGCGGCATCGCGCGCCCGCGCCCGCCCGCCCCGCCAGCGCCGCGCGCCGGCGGCGCGCCATGCCGCGCCCCGCGCACGGCCGCGGCGACCCAGGCCCGCGGCCCCGCGCCCGACCCGCGCCCGGAATTCCGGCAGGCAGATCCATGCCAGGACCGCCACCATGACCAGGAAATACGCGAGGACGCCGAAAAGCATGCGAACGTTCGAATCGTGCGAATCATGGCGCTGACGATAACCTCGCGGGCGGATTATCGGAACCGTCCGCATTGATTTTCATCGTGCATTCACCACCGCCTTATTCTGAACGAATACAAAATACCGGGCGGCAGGATTCGCGGATATTCTCCAGGTTTCCCGGACTCGCCCCGGCCAGGGTCGGCGAGGCGGCGCAGCAAGGAGGAACCCGGATGGAATCTACCGACAGGAAATTCCCGGCGACCGCGGTTCCCGGACGGCCGACGCTCCTGGACGCAGGCCCGCCGGCGTCCGCGGACGGGGTGCCTGCGGCGCCCTTGAGCATGCTGGCGCCGCTGGCGCGCGCCGGACGCAGGCCGCCTCCCGCCGGCCCGGGCGCGGCGGGCCGCCGCCCCCGCATCCGTCCGCGCGCGGCGGCCTGCGCCCTGCTGTCGGCCGGGGCCGTGCTCGCGTTCGTCGGCCTGCGCACGGCCGGCCCCGTGCCGGCGCCCGCCATCCAGGTTCCGCAGCCTGCGGGAGGCACGGACACCATCGCGCGCCTGCAGGCGCCGTCGGCCGAGGCGTCCGCCCCGGCCCGGCCCCCGACGCCGGACAGCCCCGCCCGCCCGCCGGGGCCCCCTCGGGCCGCCGTGGTCGAGCCGGCCGCGCCGGGCGCCACGGCATCGCCCGCGGCCGACGGCGCGGCCGGCCCGGACGCTCTCCCGGCATCGTCCGCCGGCGCTCCGGTGCGGCCGCGCGCGGACCCGGTCGCCCCGCGGCCCGCGGATCCGCCGCCTTCCGCGCGCAGCCGCCCGGCCGGTGCCGCGCCGGTCCTGGCTTCCTCCACGGGAAAAGCCGCAGTGCGCGCGCATCCACGGACCGCCGCCCAGGCCCGCGTCCCGAAAGCACGCCCGCGCCGGCCCCAGGCCAGGCCCGCCAGCGCGAAGGACGACCCGGACATCGCGCTGGTGGCTGCGCTGATCGTCCGGCTCGACCGGCGCGGCTCGGATCCGCCCGGCGCCGCGCGAGCCGCCGGCCCGGCGGGCGCCCGCGCGCGCCCGTGCGGCGACGGCGGCGCAGCGGGTTGCCCGCCTCCCGCCTGCGGGGACGGCCGGCCAGGGGCCGCGTGCCCGACGGGCGCGGCCCCGGGCGCCGGAGCGACGAATGGCCGCCGGCGCTGACGCGCCCCCCAGCCCGCGTCCGCGGACCGCGGCCGCGACGCTGCCCGGCGCGGCGCTCGGCGGCGCGACCCGGCTGCACCGGCTGGAAGCCGCCGGCGCGCTCGCCGGGCTGCAGGTCGAGGCTTTCGTGCTCGAGGAGGCCCTGAGCCAGCCCTGGCGCCTGGAACTCGTCGCCCTGCATGCGCGGGCCGACCTGCCCCTCGACGCCATGCTGGGCCAGCCGGCGACCCTGGCCACCGTGCTGGCGGACGGGCGCCTCCACCGCCGCAGCGGCCAGGTCCTGCAGGCCGCGGCCGAGGACAGCGACAGCGGCTTCGCGCGCTACCGGCTGGTCCTGCAGCCGTGGATCGGATTCCTGGCGCAGACGCTGCGCAGCCGCGTCTGGCAGGAGCGCACGGTCGTCGACATCGTCGAAGCGGTGCTGGGCGACCATGCGGACCGCAGCCGCTGGCGCTGGTCCGCCTGCGTCGGGCGACTGCTGGAGGACGCGGCCGACGGCGGGCGGCGCAGCTACTGCGTGCAGTACCGCGAAAGCGATCTCGATTTCCTCGCCCGCCTGCTCGCCGAGGAAGGCATCGGCTACCGCTTCGAGGAAACCGGCCCGGGCGCGCCGGGCCCGACCGTCGTCTTCTTCGCCGACAGCACCCAGGAAACCGCCTGCCCCGCGAATCCGGGGCCGGCCGCCGCGCCGGACGGCGCCGGCGTCCGGCTCCAGGCCGGCGGCTCCCCCGCGGCCGCCGACACGCTGCAGGCCTTCGGCGTCGTGCGCGGACAGCCGGTCGCCTCGCTCGCCGGGACGAGCTTCGACTACCGCACCGGCCGCTCGGTCGCGGCCGAGGTGCCCGCGGCCGGCGCCGCGGGCGGTCCCGGAGCGCCGCGGATCGGCGTCCGCGACACCCCGCACGGCTACGCCTGGCGCGACGCCCTCCAGGCCGAGCGCGCGCTGCGCCTGCGCCAGCAGGCGGTCGAGGCGCGCCACGCGCGCTGGATCGGCCGCGGCGGCGTGCGCGGCTTCGAGGCGGGGACCACCTTCGCCCTGGACCCGACCGCGCTCGGCCCGCCCGATGCCGCGGCGCCGGACCGGGCGCAGCGCTTCCTGCTCGTCCGCCTGACCCATGTGGGCATCAGCAACCTGCCCCGGACCGACGGCGCGTCGCTCGCCCACGGTCCGCGGCGCGCGTCGGGCGCGCGGGACGGCGCCGGAGCCGCTACGCTGCCGGACTGGGTCGACGAGGCGCTCCGGACGGGGGCCGCGGCGCACGGCTACGCCAACCGTTTCGAGGCGGTCCGCGCCGACACGCCCTGGCGGCCGGTGCTGCCCGACGGCACCGGGGCGCTCCCGGGCCGCCGGACCGGACCCCGCGCCCCCGGCCCGCTCACCGCCACCGTGGTCGGGCCCGACGGCGCATCCAGCCCCCGGGATGCGCAGGACGCGCATTGCGACGCCCTGGGACGGGTGCGCATCCGCTTCGCCTTCCAGGAGGCGGAGGACGCGGGCGCCCCCGCCAGCACCTGGGTGCGGGTGCAGCAGCCGTTCGCCGGCGACGGCGTCGGCATGCGCTGGATCCCGCGCATCGGCCACGCCGTGCTGGTCCGCTTCTTCGACGACGACATCGCGCGCCCCTACGTGGCCTGCGCCCTCTACGACGGTCGCGGCGAGGACGGCGACGCCCCCACGCCGGGCGGTTCCGCGCCCGACGGCGCGGCGGCGGCCTCCCCCGCCACGGCGATCGCCGACGGCCCGCAGCCCGGTCCTTACGCCGCCAGCGGCGACGCGCGCCCCGGCGCCCAGGGCAACCTCGCCGGCGGCCACGCGCCCGCCTGGCACGGGGGCAGCCCCGCCGGTCACGACCGCGGCGGCCAGCGCAACGCCGCAGCGCTCTCGGGCTGCAAGACCCGGGAATTCGGCGGCGCCGGCTTCAACCAGCTCATCTTCGACGACAGCGCCGGCGAGCTGCGCACCCAGATCGCCACCAGCCAGCACGCGTCCCAGCTCAGCCTCGGCCACCTGATCCACCAGGCCGACAACCACCGCGGCAGCTTCCGCGGCACCGGATTCGAGCTGCGGACGGATGCCTACGGCGCGATCCAGGCGGCCTGCGGCGTGCTCCTGACGACCTACGGCGCCACCGAAGCCGAGCCCGCGGGCGACAACGCCGCGGGCATCGCGCTCGCCCGGCAATGGGACACGCTCGCGCGATCCCTCGACCGCATGGCCGGGCTCCACGCGACGGTGCGCTTCTCCGGCATCGCCGGCGCCGGCCCGGACCGCCGGAGCGACGACGCCTCCGCGCCGATCCCCGCCTGGCTGCGCCAAGTCCGCGGCGCCGGCTCGGCCTCCGACTTCGACCAGGCCCGCGCGGATGCGGGCAGGCGTTCCACCGCCGCCGCGGCAGGCACCGCGCCGCAGGGCAGCGACCCGGTGATCGCGGTCAGCGCCCGCGCCGGGCTGGCCGTGGCCGCGGGCCGGGACGCCGTCCTCGCAGCGCAGGAAGACGCGCAGCTCGGCAGCGGGCAGGACCTCGACATGGCGGCGGGCGGCGCGCTGCGCCTGCACGCCGGGCGGGCGATCGGCATCCTGGGCGGCGCGACCGAGGCCGGCGATTCCGCCGCAGGCACCGGCCTGAGCCTGATCGCCGGCGCGGGCGACGTCTGCCTGCAGGCCCAGGACGGCCCGATCCGGGTCGCGGCGCAGGGCACCGTGCGGATCCAGAGCCAGTCCGCGCCGGTGGACTGGACCGCGGCCCGCAAGATCACCCTCTCCACCGCCGGCGGCGCCGCCATCGTGATCGAGGGCGGCAACCTGAGCTTCCTGGCTCCGGGGACGATCACGGTGCACGCGGCGAGCAAATCGTTCGTGGGGCCCGCCGAGGTGCGCCCGCAGTTGCCGCTCATGCCGCGGACGACGCTGCGCTTCAGCCAGCATTACCGCTTGTCGTTATGACACGCATGCCAGGACACCACGCCCATGCTGATCGTCCCGCCGTTCCTGCCTGCGCCAGGCCTCCCGGACGACGCCGCATGGCTCGATGCCGCGATGCCCGGCGACGCGCAGGGCACGTTCCCGGTCGGACGGAACCTCGCCTGGCACGGAGGGCGGCACCTGCTGGCGCCCCGGGACGGCCAAGGCGTGGCGCTCCCGGTGCGATCGATCGCGGACGGCACCGTCGTTTTCGTGCGCGCGCGCACCCCGGTGGACGCGCCGGAGCATCCGCTGGGCTACGGCGACGGTCCGACGAGCGACGCCGTGGTCGTGGTGCGCCACGACACGGCCATCGGCGCCGACGCGCAGGACGAACCGGTGGCCGTGCGCTTCTATTCGATCTACCTGCACCTGCACTCCGTCGCGTCCACCGTGCAGATCGGTCGTTCCATCCACCGAAAGGATCCCGTCGGGCAGGCGGGCCACATCTACGGCGAACCCGACCGCATCCACTTCGAGATCCGCTGCGATGCGGACAACCTCGCGCGGCTGGTCGGCCGCGGCGCCGGCGACCTGCCGCTCGGACGCGACGGCCGGACCGATGCGCTGTACGGCGAACTGCACTTCAGGCTACCCGCCGGCACGGCCCTGTACGCGACCCCTCCCGCCCCCGGGACGGCCGCGGCTCCGGGCGCCCCCCCGGTGCGGTTGCGCAACGACGCGGACTGGTTCGTCGGGCTGCGGTACCACCGCGGCGAGACCACGCTGACGACGCGCGACCGCGAAGGCCGCGAGGTGTGCCCGGCCTACACCGAACCCGACCGCGGCGAGTACCGCCTATATGAACGGGCGCAGGCGCTCAGCGCGGCGGTGCGGCGCGCCAACGCGGGCGCCGGGCGGCCGGGGGACCCCGTGCCGAGTCCGAGCGCCTGCTTCGAACTGCTGCGCTTCGGCCGCGCGATCGGACCGGACCCGCTCACGCCGGCCGACACCCCGCACTGGCGTCGGATCGGCACGCCCGCAGGCCTGCTCTGGGTCGACCTCAACGCCGCCGGCGTCACGAAGTACAGCGACGCGGACTTCCCGCACTGGACAGGCTGGACCCTGGTCGACGACGACCCCGCGCGCGACAACCGCTGCGATTCGCCGACGATCCGCCGGCTGCTGGACGCCGACGGCGACCGCCGCGTCGCGCCGCAGGAGGCGGAGTCGCGGCTCTCCGCGCCGGCGGTCCTCCGACGGCTGTCCAGGACGGTCTGCCGCATCCCGAACGAGTGGGAGGCCGCCACCCTCGAGGCCCGCTGGGGTTGGCTGCGGTCTTCGACGCCCGAGAACCCCCGACCGCTGGCCGGCCAGGACTGGGACGACTTCGAGGCCCATGCGCAGGCACTCTGCTTCGACTGCCCGGAGCTGTCCGCTGCGCAATGGTGCTTCGAGCCCCGGGCGTTCGTCGAGCATTTCCGGCAATGCGGGTGGATGAGCCTGGGTGAAATGACCCAATTGCTGCCGAAAAGGACTGCCGCCTTTGGCAAGCTCGAATTGGATTGGAAACAGGCGAAACGCCGTCTGCTAGACGGGTCGACCGACACCATGCCTTCAGGCATATATGCAGCGCTGAACGAAACGTTTCGCAAGTACGGCATGACGAGCCCTCTACGTCAAGCCCATTTCTTCAGCCAGATTCTCCAAGAGACGGGAATGTTGCAATTCAACATGGAGGGCGGGGGCTCGCGCTATTTCCGAACGATGTATGAAACCGTCACTGCCGAGGAAGCCGGTGAAGACTACGACAACCGGGGCAGCGTCGCGTGGCGCTTGGGTTTCGTGTACCACCGGGTCGACAGCCGACGCACCCTCATGACACGCGAGCAATATGTTGCGCAGAGACCGCAACGCGTACGAGAGAAAGCAATCGCGCTCGGCAACCTGCAAGTTGGGGATGGTCCGCGTTTCAGGGGTCGAGGTCTGATCCAATTGACTGGACGCACGAACTACATGCATTACAGCGCTTACCGAATGCGCGACTACACCACCGATGCGGGCGCCGCAGCGCTGGCTGCCGATGCTGCGGTTTCGACGGACGTATCCGCGTTTTATTGGGTGAGCAAGTCTTTGGGCCGAGCGCTCGGGCAGAACATTCATCGTCGCGCCGATGCAGGCGCAACGGATGAAGACGTCCAACGCGTCACATGCGCTGTCAATGGAGGCGAAACGCATTTGTCCCAACGCAGCGAATATTTCCGCTACGTCTGGGGACTGCTGCGAGATGGGCCGACACCTGCGGACACCCCTGCAATGCAAAAACAAAAGCTGCCCAATTGAGGTGAAATGATGCGTCCAATGCTTTTTTTGATGGCAGGCATGTTCGGCCACGCCGCAACGGCACTACCGATAACTACCTCGGCACCACACGATGCCCACGCTTTGAATATGCCGAGCATCCCACTCGATGAAAAATCGGTCAGGAATTGCAGGATGGACCTGCTCTACCCGAAGGTCATCGACAGCGTGGCTTGCGGAAAGGATGCGGCTAACGCCAGGGGAGCGAGCTTCGTCGTGAACTTCTACCGTTACATCGATCCAGCGCCTGACACCGCGGAATATATCAACGGCGCCGTGTACCAAATCGCTTTGCAGGAGTTCATCAATGCAGGAGGGCATGGCGTGTTCATGCAGTCCGAAGAAGGCGGCACCCTGATGCGGGATGAGCAAGGGTTTCCGAAAAGCGATTTCATGGGTGGCTGCGCCGCAGATCTTATAAAGCTCGCGACCAGAATCACGCCCATCCAAGGCACGAACTGGAATGGCTGGATGTGGGAGCAGCCCTTCAAGCCGCCAAAGAAAAAGCTTTCCAACGGCTGCCGCCAGCTCTCCTCTGCCTACCGCTGCGTGCTTCTCGTCTTCGGAAACGATGCGATGTCAGCCAACCTCAGCGCCTGCCTGCTGCGCAAGCGCGTCACCCGGAACGATCCCGACCTGAGCTTCGACGTCTTCATGGACATGCTGCAAACCCTACGCTTCACCGAAGGCGCCGCCATCGAGCCGCCGCCGAAATAGCGGCCTGCTCTCCGTCCGGCGTGCCCCAGGCCGTCCGCCCGTGCTGTCCGTCGGCTCTCTCGGATCGGGACTACTCCGCGCCCTGCTTCGCGTGGTACTCGCCGCTGCCGCGCGCGATCACGCGGTCGCTGTCCAGCACCTCGCCCGGCGCATGGTCGGGCCGGCCCGCGATGCCGCGGTACACCGGGCCGAAATCGACGCGGGCCAGGTCCAGCAGCCGCTCCAGGCTGTCGACGACGAAATAGCTTTCCTGGAAGTCGTCGATCCGGTACTCCGTGCGCATCACCCGGGCCAGGTCGAACCCGATGCGGTTGGGCGACGGCGAATCCAGCGCGAACACGCTTTCGGTGAAGGAACTGGCGATGCCGGCGCCGTAGATTCGCAGGCCGTCGGGCTGCTGCACCAGTCCGAATTCGACCGTGTACCAGTACACCCGCGCCAGCTTGTCGAGCACGCCGAGTTCCTTGGCGCGCAGGCCGCCCACGCCGTAGGCCTGGATGTAGTCGGCGATCGCCGGATGCATCAGCATCGGCACGTGGCCGAATACGTCGTGGAAGACGTCGGGTTCTTCCAGGTAGTCCAGTTCGTGGGGCTTGCGGATGAACTGCCCGGCCGGGAAACGGCGATGGGCCAGGTGGTCGAAGAAGACGTCGTCCGGCACCAGGCCGGGCACGGCCACGACCTGCCAGCCGGTCTGCGCCATCAAGGCGTCGCTCAGGCGCCGGAAATCGGGGATCTCGTCCGGGCCCATCGGCAGCCGCCGCATGCCGGCGACGAACTCGTCGCAGGCCCGGCCGACCAGCATCCCGGCCTGCCGCCCGAAGAGCGTTTTCCAGGTCGCGTGGTCCTGGGCGGTGTAGCTCTCCCAACCCTGGTCGATGGTCCAGTCGGCGCGCGCGGGACGGAAGGCTCCGCCCGCGGCGAGTCCGTGCTTCGCGCCGGCGTCCGCGGTCCCGGCCGTCATGCCGCGCCCTCCGGCGGCACCAGGGCCGCGAAGAGACGGTCGGCCTCGGCCGCGAAAGCCAGGTCGCGCTCGGTCAGGCCCTCGGCGTCGTGCGTGGTGAGCACGATCTCGACGCGGTCGTAGACGTTGGACCACTCCGGATGGTGGTCCGCCTTCTCGGCCACCAGCGCGAGATGCGCCATGAAGCCGAAGGCCTGCGCGAAGCCGGCGAAACGGAAACGGCGGCGCATCAGCCCGCCGCGCGGATCCTCGAATTCCCAGGCCGGGAACCGCTCCCGGGCCTCGGCCGCCTGTTGGGGGGTGAGCTTGGTCGCCATGGTGTCCTTCCTGCATGCGGTGCGGTGCGGCGGGGCGCGGCCGCCGGCCCCCGGGCCGGCCGGGCCGCGGAGGCTCAGTCGGCGGCCTGCAGCACGCCGCGTTCGATCTGGTCGCGCTCCAGCGATTCGAACAAGGCCTTGAAGTTGCCTTCTCCGAAGCCTTCGCGGTAATCGCCCTTGCGCTGGATGAACTCGAAGAACACCGGGCCGAAGACCGCGCCCGAGAAGATCTGCAGCAGCAGCCGGCGGTGGCCGTCCTCCGTGGTCCCGTCGAGCAGGATGCCGCGCGCCTTGAGCGCCTCCGGATCCTCGCCGTGGTCGGGCAGGCGGCCATCGAGCATGCGGTAGTAGGTTTCCGGCGGCGCCTTCATCAGCGGCACGCCGGCCGCGCGCAGGCTGTCCACGCTGGCGAGCAGGTCGTCGCTCAGCAGGGCGATGTGCTGGATGCCCTCGCCGTTGAAAGCCATCAGGTACTCCTCGATCTGGCCGGCGCCCTTGGAGGATTCCTCGTTGAGGGGGATGCGGATCATGCCGTCCGGGGCGGTCATCGCCTTGGAGGTCAGGCCGGTGTACTCGCCCTTGATGTCGAAGTAGCGGATCTCGCGGAAATTGAAGAACTTCTCGTAGAACCCGGCCCAATAGGCCATGCGCCCGCGGTAGACGTTGTGCGTGAGGTGGTCGATGATCTTGAAGCCGTGGCCGCGCGGCCGGCGGTCGGCGCCCTCGAGGAACTTGAAGTCGATGTCGTAGATCGACTGGCCGTCCTCGTAGCGATCGATCAGGTAGATCGGCGCGCCGCCGATGCCCTTGATGGCCGGCAGGCGCAATTCCATCGGCCCGGTGGGCACGTCGACCGGCTGCGCGCCGAGTTCGAGCGCGCGGTGGTAGGCGGCGTGCGCGTCGCGCACGCGGAAGGCCATGCCGCAGGCCGACGGCCCGTGCTCGGCGGCGAAGTAGGCGGCCGGGCTCTTGGCCTCGCGGTTGACGACGAAGTTGATCTCGCCCTGGCGGTAGAGGTCCACGTCCTTGGACCGGTGGCGGGCCACGAGCGAGAAGCCCATCTGCTCCAAGATCGGCTCCAGCACGCCCGGCGCGGGCGAGGCGAATTCCAAGAATTCGAAGCCCATCAGGCCCATCGGGTTGTCGAAAAGATCGGCCATGGTCTCGTCTCGCTCTCGGGTGGGGATGCTTCCCATCGTAGGCACGCCGCGGCACAGGTTTCCTGCAGAATCGATAAAATTTCCGCGATCGGCGCAGGAATCCTGCAAGGAAGAGACGATGACCGAAACCAACGGCCTGGATGCGGTCGATCTGCGCGTGCTTCGCGCGCTCCAGTCGCGCGGCCGCGCTTCCTACGAGGAACTGTCCGCGATGGTGGCCCTGTCCCCCTCGGCGGTGCAGCGCCGGGTCAAGCGGCTGGAGGAGGACGGCTTCATCACCGGATACGTCGCCCTGGTCGATCCGGCCAAGGTCGGCATCCATCTCACCGCTTACATCAACGTGCGGCTGGAGAAGCACCGCGAGGACGGCAAGCGCGGGCCGTCCGACGACTTCGGCGCGTCGGTGCAGGCCTGGCCCGAAGTGGTGGACTGCATGGCCCTGACCGGCGAGATGGACTACCTGCTGCGGGTGGTCGTCGCCGACATGGCGCACTTCTCGAACTTCGTCCTGGAGAAGCTGCTGCGCCATCCGAGCGTGCAGGACTGCAAGTCGAGCTTCGTGCTGAGCCAGGTCAAGTCGACCTCGGCCCTGCCCCTGTGATCCGCCCCCGGACCGGCGGCGCGCCGGTCCGAGGGCTCATTCCGGGTAGGAGCGCGGGAAGATCACGGTGAAGGCGGTGCCGGCGCCGGGCTCGGATTCGACCTCGATCGTGGCGTCGAGCAGGCCGGCCAGGCGCTTGACGATGGACAGGCCGATGCCTTCGCCCGGCGACTGCCGCGCGGGCGTCCCGTCCGGCGGTGCGCCGTCCCGGCCGGCTTCGGCGGCGGCCGCGGCGTCGCACTGCGCCGTGTCCAGGCCGTGCGCCACGTCGGTGGCGTGCTTGAGGGCCGCGGCCAGCGGCGCGGCCGGGCCGGCCTGGATGCCGGGTCCGGTGTCGCGCACGACGAGCCGCCAGCGGTCGCCGCCATGCGCCGTGTCCGGCGCCCACTCCACGTCGACGCCGCCGACCTCGGTGTACTTGAGGGCGTTGATGACCAGGTTCTGCGCCAGGCGGCGGACCTTGACCGCATCGCCTTCGACGGCCATCGGCCCGCCCGGGCCCACGGCGCGCAGGCGGAGCTGGCGCTGGTGGGCCAGTCCCTGCAGCCCGTCGCACAGGCCCGCCAGCAGTTCCGAAGCGTCGAACGCCGCGATCTGCCGGTCCTCCTTGCCGGCCTGCAGACGGGTCAGGCTGGTGACGTCGTCGAGCAGGTGGCGCAGCGCCTCGACGCTCCGGTCGAGCACGCCGGCGAACCGCTCGCGCATGCCGTCGGGGGCGTTGTCCATCTGCAGGCCGTGGTTCGCCAGCGCCACCGCGCCGACCTTGCCGCGCAGGTCGTGCGCCATTTGCTCCCACAGAGTGGCGCGCAGCCGGTCGAGGTCGCTGATCTCCGCGAGCGCGGCCTCGAGATCCCGGACATGCCCGCTCGCCTCCACCTGCCGCAGCCGGAAGTACTGGCTGGTGCTCTGCTCGATGCCGGCCGCGTAGGCGCTCGCCCAGGCCTGGCGGGCCTCTGACATGCCGCGGGCGTCGGCGCCGGCCTGCCCCGCGAAGGCGTCGAGTTCGCGCACCATCACCATGTTGAGGTGGCCCAGCTCGCGCGCCACCTCGTGCAGGTCGTAGCCCTGCTGCCAGCGGTGGGCTCCATGGGCGTCGGCGGCACCGATGGCGACATCGGACGGCTGGCGCGGGTCGGCGCCTTCCCCGATGCGCTTGAGGTGCTGCTCGAAAGCGAGCAGCGCCGCGGGCACGTGGTCGTCGAGTTGGCGGCGCGGGAGCGCCTTGCCGGTGGTCAGCTTGCGGTCGTGCAGCACGGCGTCGCGCCACTCCTGCAGCAGTTCCTTCCGGCGAGCCCGGAGGTGCTGCGCCAGCTGGTGGAATATCGGCTGCGGGGTGGTGTAGGTCATGGCCGCGATTCTATGTAGGCGCCTTTCCCGCCGCTCGCGAAGGTGGTGTGACCGCTCCGCGCCGCCGGTGATCGTGCGGCGCGCCGGTCGGTCCCGCGCCGCTCAGCCTTCAGTGGAACGGGCCAACCCGGGACCGCATGGGCCCAATCCTGCGGGTGACGCCGTCACATGGACGAAATGGTTAAGCTCGCCGCCATCTTTTGCGCGCCGGTCCGCCCGCGACCCGCGATGTCCCAACCGCCCTGCCCCATGCCGCTCGACATGCCGTCCTCTTCCACCGCCCTCCCCCATGCGCCGGAGGAAGGCCGGGATCCGTCACTTCACGCCTGCGCATGGCCCCCCGCGGGCGGCGAATGCGGGGCGCTGATCCGCGCGCGCGACTGGTCGGGCACGCCGCTGGGCGACATCGCGTCCTGGCCACCCGAGCTGCGGTCCACCGTGTCCAACATCGTGAACTCGCCGGTCCCCAAGGTGCTGATGTGGGGACCGGAGCACGTGATGCTCTACAACGACGGATACCGCGCGATCGCCGGCCACCACCACCCTTCGGCACTCGGCGGGGCGACGGCGGCGGTCTGGCCCGAGATATGGGATTGGAACCGCGCCGTCCTGGAACGCGGCCATCGGGGAGAAACCGTCTGCTTCCGTGACCAGGCGATGACGCTGCTGCGGGAGCACGGCCCGCAGCGCCATGTGTTCGACCTGTTCTACACGCCCGTCTACCAGGCCGACGGCCGCGTGGCAGGCGTGATGTGCACCGTGCTCGACGTGACCGACCGCGCCCTGCAGGCTGAGGCGCTGCAGGTGAGCAACCGGCGCTTCCGCACCGCCATGGACGCGGTGCACGGCGTGCTGTGGACCAACAGCGCCGACGGCCGCATGACCGGCGAACAGCCCGGCTGGGCGGCGCTCACCGGCCAGTCGATGGAGCGGTACCAGGGCTACGGCTGGGCCGAGGCGCTGCACCCCGACGACGCGCAGGACGCGATCGACGCCTGGAACGACGCGGTGCGGCGGCGCGCCATGTTCGTGCACGAGCACCGGGTGCGCCGCAGCGACGGCGCCTGGCGCAACTTCGCGGTGCGCGGCCTGCCCATCCTGGCTGCGGACGGCCGGATCGAGGAATGGGTGGGGGTGCACACCGACATCACCGAGCAGCGCACCGCCGAGCGCCACCTGCAGGCACACGCCACGATGCTGGCCTCGCAGGTGCGCCACCGCGAGCGCGCCGAGGAGCAGCTGCGCGCCCTCAACGAGAACCTCGAAGCGCGGGTGATCGCCGAGATCGGCGAGCGCCGCCAGGCCGAGGCCAAGCTCGCGCACGCGCAGAAGCTGGAGTCCGTCGGCAAGCTGACCGGCGGCGTGGCGCACGACTTCAACAACCTGCTGCAGGTCGTCTCGGGCAGCCTGCAGCTGCTGGCCAAGGACATCGCGGGCAACGACCGGGCCGAACGCCTGGTGGCCAACGCCATGGCGGGCGTCTCGCGCGGCGCCAAGCTGGCGGCGCAGCTCCTGGCCTTCGGCAGGCGCCAGGCGCTGGAGCCGCGCGTGGTCAACGCCACCCGCATGGTGCAGGGCATGGACGACATGCTGCGCCGCGCGCTCGGCGGCGCGGTGGAGATCGAGACGGTGCTGGGCGGCGGCCTCTGGAACACCTTCGTGGACCCGACCCAGATCGAGAACGCGCTGCTGAACCTCGCGATCAACGCGCGCGACGCGATGAACGGCTCCGGCAAGCTCACCATCGAACTGGCCAACGCCCACCTGGACGAGGACTACGCGCGGCAGCACGACGAGGTGACGCCGGGCCAGTACGTGATGCTGGCCGTCTCCGACACCGGCTCGGGCATGACGCCCGAGGTGATGGCGCGGGTCTTCGAGCCCTTCTTCTCCACCAAGGCCGAGGGCAAGGGCTCGGGCCTGGGCCTGTCCATGGTGTACGGCTTCGTGAAGCAGTCGGGCGGCCACATCAAGATCTATTCGGAGGTGGGCCACGGCACCACGATCAAGATGTTCCTGCCGCGCGCGATGCAGGCCGAGGACGTCGCGGTGCGCCTGGACGCCGGCACGGTGGTGGGCGGCAGCGAGGTGGTGCTGGTGGTCGAGGACGATGCCGAGGTGCGCGAGGTCGTGGTCGCGATGCTGTCCGACCTGGGCTACCGCGTGCTGCAGGCCTCGGACGCGGCCAAGGGCCTGGCGGTGATCGAGAGCGGCATCCCGGTGGACCTGCTCTTCACCGACGTGGTCATGCCCGGCGCGCTCAAGAGCCCCGAGATGGCGCGCCAGGCGCGCCAGCGCATCCCCGACCTGGCCGTGCTGTTCACCTCGGGCTACACCGAGAATTCCATCGTGCACGGCGGCCGGCTCGACGCGGGCGTGGAACTGCTCTCCAAGCCCTATTCGCGCGAGGCCCTGGCCCGCAAGGTGCGCCACGTGCTGGCGAACCGCGCCCAGCGGAACGCGGCGGCGGCCGCGCCCGCGCCCTCCGCCGGCGCCCGCGCGCCGTCCCTGCCGCCGGCCGCGTCCTCCGCTCCGGTGCGGCACGCCGAGCCGTCCAGCAGCGTCGTGCTGCTGGTGGAGGACGATCCGCTCATCCGGGTGACCTCGGCCACCATGCTGGCCGACGCCGGCTACCTGGTGGTCGAGGCGGCGAGCGCCGAGGACGCGCGCGCGCTCGCCGCGCGCCATCGGCCGGCGGTGGTGGTGACCGACATCAACCTGCCCGGCGCGTCCGGCACCGAGCTGGCGGCCGCGCTGCGCGCCGACATGCCGGACCTGGCCGTGGTCTTCGCCAGCGGCGACGCCGCGCCGCTGCCCCGCGGCGAACTCACCGGCAGCCTGATCCTGTCCAAGCCCTACGATGCGGATGCGCTCGTCGCGGCGGTGCGCGCGGGCATCGCGTTCCGGCTCGGAGCCTCGCATGCGCAGGCGCGGCCGCACGCCGAGCAGGGATGACCGCCCCGCCGGGCGCCGCCCCACGGGCGGCCCCCGTCAGTTCGCGTCCTGCAGGTTCGAGCCGGTCGGGCCGTCGAGCACCATGCGGACCCGGCGCGCGAGGTCGTTGAGCCGGTAGGGCTTCTTCAGCATCTCGAACTCGAGCCCCTGGTCGGCGTTCTTCGACTGGTTGTCGCCGGCGTACCCGGTGGTCAGCAGGATGCGGATGTCGGGGATCTGGCGCCGGATCTCGCGCGCCAGGGTGAAGCCGTTCATGCCGCCCGGCATGATCAGGTCGGTGAACAGCATGTCCGGCTTCTCGTCCGGGCCGAGCAGGGCCAGGAGTTCCAGCGCCTCGTTGCCGCTGTGCGCCATCAGGATCCGGTAGCCCAGGCCCTGCAGCATGTCGCGCGACAGCTCGGCCACCTCGATGCGGTCGTCCACCACCAGGATGGTCTCGTTGCCGCCCCGGTCGGCGGCGCGGATGCTGAGTTCGGCAGCGGACCGCACCACGTCCTCGGTGGCCGGGAAGTACAGGCGCACCGTCGTGCCGGCGCCGGCCTCGGAGGTGATCACCGTGGTGCCGCCCGACTGCTTGGTGAAGCCGTAGACCATCGACAGCCCGAGCCCGGTGCCCTTGCCTTCGTCCTTGGTGGTGAAGAAGGGGTCCATCACCCGCCCCAGGATCCCGGGAGGGATGCCGTGCCCGGTGTCGCTGATCGCCATCGAGACGTACCTGCCGGGCGGCAGGCCCGCGTAGGCGGTGATGTCGTCCTGGCTGACGTCGACGTTGCGGGTCTCGATCGTCACCGTGCCGCCCTGGGGCATGGCGTCGCGCGCATTGATCAGCACGTTGAGCACCGCGACCTCGAGCTGGGTCGGGTCGATCTGGCAGTTGGCCAGGTCCTTGGCCAGCACGGTCCGCACCTCGACGTCCTTGGCGAGGGTGCGCGCGGCGAGTTCGATGACGCCCTCGGCCATGGCGTTGAGATTGATCGGCCGGCCTTCGAGCCGCTGCTTGCGCGAGAACGCGAGCAGCTGCTGCGTCAGCACCGAAGCCTTGGCCACCGCGTTGCGGGTGCTGGCCACGCTCTTCTTCGCGGACGCCACGTTGAGCGCCTCGTCGTCGAGCTTGTAGTCCAGGATGTCCAGGTGGCCGGTCATCACCTGCAGCAGGTTGTTGAAGTCGTGCGAGATGCCGCCGGTGAGCTGTCCCAGGGCCTCCATCTTCTGCGACTGCGCGAGCGCCTCCTCGGCGTCCCGGCGCCGGCTCACGTCGAGCTGCGACGCGAAGAAGTAGACCAGGTCCTTGCGCTTGTTGTAGACGGGCGAGATGAAGAGCGCATTCCAGAAGGTCGAGCCGTCCTTGCGGTAATTCAGCACCTCCGTCGTGATCTCGCGGCGGCTCTCCACCGCCTCGCGGATCGCGGCGATGGTCATCTTGTCGCTGTCGGGCCCCTGCAGGAACCGGCAGTTGTGCCCCTTGATCTCTTCCAGCTCGTAGCCGGTCATCGACAGGAAGGCGCGGTTGGCGAAGACGATCGGATTGTCCGGCTGGTGCGGGTCGGTCACGATCATCGGCATCCGGGTGGTTTCGATGGCCGCGAAGAAGATGTCGTCCTTGTGGTCCTGGATGCCCGATTCGCCGGACTGGTCGTCGTCGACTTCGGGGCGCAGGGATCCTCGGACGGGAGGCTTTTCGTTGGTGGGCATGGAAGGGGAAGTATCAAGCAGTCGTCGTTTCCTGAATGCAGAGCTTATCGCCCCTTCGGCTCCCGTCGAGTAGGCGGAAACGCACGTCCGGGGACCGCGAAAGGACGAAGCTGCCGCAATTCATCAGCATTCGTTCATAAACGAAAGCCATCTGCCGCTTTCTCACCTGAACATGGCCTGAGCGGATACATTCCCCGCCATGCGCGCAGACCATCCAGAGACGAACGGCCGTGACCACGAGGGCCGGGACCGGCGCTGCGCCGCCCTGTTCGAGCTGTTCGACCGCCTCGGCGACGAAGGCGATGCCACCGAACTGTCGCGCGCGGCGGCGGACATCATGGGCCGCGCGCTCGGGGTGGACCGCGCGGGCTACGTCACCGTGTCCGGGGACGGCGCGCCGCTTCCGGGGGATGCGCCCGGGGACGGCCCGGACCGCGGGACCGGGCCGACGCGGGACGCCACCCTGGACCGGGCGATCGCCGGCATGGCGCAGGGCGCGGCCTTCGCCGTCGACGACCTCCGCGCCGACGCGCGCGCCGCTCCCGCCCGCGCAGTCTTCGAACGCCACGGGGTCCGGGCACTGATCCACCAGCCGGTCATGGAAGACGGCCGCCTGGTCGCGTTCTTCTACGCGGTCGACGCCGCGCCGCGCGCATGGGCGGCCGCCGAAGTGGATTTCGTGCGCGCCATGGCCCGCCACACCCGCGCGGCCATCGAACGCCGCCGCGCCGAAGAGGGGCTGCGCGCACTCAATACCCGGCTCGAAGAGCGGATCGAGGAACGGTCCGCGGAGCTGCAGCTCTTCCGCAAGATCGTGCAATCGGACGTCAAGCCGGTGTGCGCGTTCGACCGTGACTTCCGGGTGCTGGCCTTCAACCGGGCGCTCCAGGACGAGTTCTTCCGGGTCTACGGCCACCGGGTGCAGGCCGGCGACGTGTTCCCCGACCTGTTCCTGCCGGAGCAGGCCGCGGCGATCCGCGGCTTCCTCGCGCGGGCGCTGGCCGGCGAGTCCTTCACGGTCATCGAGGCGTTCGGCCATCCGGACATCGCGGTCCCGGTCTGGGAGATCAGCTACAACCCCCTGCGCAGCGACCGGGGCGACATCATCGGCGTCACCCAGCACGGCATCGACGTGTCCCGGCGGATCGCGCAGCAGGCGGAACTCGCGGACGTGCAGGAAGCCCTGCGCCAGGCGCAGAAGCTGGAGGCGGTCGGGCAGCTGACCGGCGGCGTCGCCCACGATTTCAACAATCTGCTCACCGTCATCAAGTCGGCCACGGACCTGCTCCGGCGGCCCGACCTCGCGGAGGCGCGCCGCGCCCATTGCGTCGGGGCCATTTCCGACACGGTGGACCGGGCGGCTCGGCTCACCGGGCAGCTGCTGGCCTTCGCCCGCCGGCAGTCGCTCCAGCCGAAGGTGTTCGCCGTGTCCGACAGCATCCGCGCGATGTCGGACATGGTGGCCACGCTGTCGGGCCCGCGCATCGAGATCGTCACCCGGCTGCCGGACGCGCCCTGCTTCGTGCGTGCCGACCCCAGCCAGTTCGACACCGCGCTGGTGAACATGGCGGTCAACGCGCGCGACGCCATGAACGGCGAGGGGCGGCTGACCATCGGCGTCGACATCGCCTCCCGCCCGGCCGCCCTGGCCGCCCCGGCCGCGGACGGCGGGGAGGAATGCGTGGCCGTCGCGGTCGTCGACACCGGCTGCGGCATCCCGGCCGCGCAGATCGACCGGATCTTCGAACCCTTCTTCACCACCAAGGGGGTGGGCCAGGGGACCGGGCTCGGGCTGTCGCAGGTCTACGGTTTCGCGCGCCAGTCGGGCGGCGAGGTGATGGTCGAGAGCCGGGTCGGCGAGGGCACGCGCTTCGTCCTGTACCTGCCCCGCGTGCCGGCGCCGGCGCCGGCGGCGCCCGCCGCCGATGCCGCGCCGCCGGCCGACGGGCGCGGCATGCGCGTGCTGGTGGTCGAGGACCATCCCGGCGTGGGCGGTTTCGCCGTGCAGACGCTGAGCGCCCTGGGCCACCTGCCGGTGCTCGCGACCAGCGGCCCGCAGGCCCTGGACGCGATCGGCCGCTGCGGCGAAGGTTTCGACGTGGTGTTCGCCGACGTGGTGCTGCCCGGCATGAGCGGCATCGAGCTGGGCCGCGAGATCCGCAGGCGCCATGCCGGCTTGCCGGTCCTGCTGACGTCGGGCCACGGCCATGCGCTGGCGCAGGAAGGGGACGACGGCTTCGAGTTGCTGCAGAAGCCTTATTCGGTCGACCAGCTCGCGCGCCTGCTGCGCGAGGCCGCGGCGGTGCAGCCGGCGCGCCTGCCCGGGGGCCGGGACGGCGCGGAGCGCGCATCGTCTATGGAAGGCGTGGGATTCGAACCCACGGAGGACTCACGCCCTCGCCAGTTTTCAAGACTGGTGCCTTAAACCGCTCGGCCAGCCTTCCCCAAGGGATGCGGGCGACAGTTTAAACGGTGCGCCGCGACGCGGCCGGCGGACGGATGCGCCTAGACTGGCGCCCCGCCCCCTGCCGCCCCCGGACCGGAATGCTCGACGTCCTCGCCATCACCCTCCCCATCTTCGCCGCCATCGCCCTGGGCTTCGCCACGACGCGGCTGGGCCTGTTCGACCGGGCCGACATGCGGGTGCTGGGACGCTTCGTGATCCACCTGGCGCTGCCGGCCCTGCTGTTCCGGGCCCTGGCGACCCGCCCGCTGGCCGACATCCTCCATCCGACCTACGTCGCCGCCTACCTCGCGGGTTCGCTGGCGGTGCTCGGCGCCGGCTGGTTCTGGGCCCGGCGGGCGCTGCGGCTCGACGCGGCGGCCAGCGCGTTCCGCGCCATGGGCATGTGCTGCGCCAACTCGGGCTTCATCGGCTACCCGATCCTGCTGCTGCTGTTCGCGCCGGTGGCCGGCGTCGCGCTCGCCCTCAACCTGATGGTCGAGAACATCGTGGTCCTCCCGCTGCTGCTGCTGCTCGCCGAGCGGTCCCGCGGCGACGGCCGCGCGGGCGGGCGCGCCGTCCTGGACGCGGCGCGGCGCCTCTGCCGCAATCCGATGATCCTGGCGATCCTCGCCGGGATGGCGGCCTCCCTGCTGCGGCTGGACCTGCCCGCGGCCTTCGCCCGCACGGTCGACCTCTTCGCCGCGGCCAGCGCGGTGCTGTCGCTGTTCGTGATCGGCGGCAGCCTCTCGGGCCTACGGATGCGGGGCACCGGCCCGGCGATCGCGCCGATCGTGGCGGGCAAGCTGCTGCTGCATCCGCTGGCGGTGCTGGCGGCGCTCTGGGCGGCGCAGGCGCTCGGCCTGCCGCCGCTGGATCCCGCCCTGCGCGCCGCGGCGGTGGTGATGGCGTCCACCCCGATGATGGGCATCTACCCCACCCTGGCCCAGGCCTACCGGCAGGAGGGCGTCGCCGCGCCGGCGATGCTGGCGGCCACGCTGACCTCCTTCGCCACGCTGGGCGCCGTCCTGTGGATGGTGGGGCGCTGAAGCGCATCCCCCCGGCGGTCGCGCATCCGGGCGCGCGTCCGCGCGGGACGGCCGGCGCTCACCGCCGCAGGAACGCCTCGAGCAGCGGCGCCAGGGCGTCCGGCGCCTCCATCGGGACCATGTGGCCGGCGTCCAGGACGACGAACTCCGACCCGGGGATGCCGGCGTGCAGTTCCTCCGACTCCTCCAGGCTGCGCAGCCGGTCGTGCCGGCCGGCGACGACCAGCGTGGGGCAGCGGATCGCGCCCAGGCGGTCCGCGTCGCCCGTCCGGTGGAAGGCGGACTGACGGCGGAAGGTCTCGGCGCCGAGCCGCAGGCCGGCGGCGTGGATGCGCTCGACCAGCGCCGCGTCCTGCTCCCGCGCGGGCGCGAGCGAGCGGGCGATCGCCCGGCGGCTGAGGCCGGCGTAGGTGGTGCGGGCGCCCGACTCCGCCTCGGACTGCCGCCGCGCCTGCAGCGCGCCGTCGCCGCGCGCGGAGGTGGCGATCAGCACCAGCCGCCCGACCCGCTCCGGCGCCTGCCGCACCATCTCCCGCGCGACGTAGCCGCCCATCGAGAAGCCGACGAGGTCGAAGCGCTCCGGCGCCGCCTCCAGCGTGCGGCGGGCCAGTTCCTCGATGGACGCGCCCGCGGCCGGATCGGCGTGCACCAGCGGCCCGAAGGGCAGGAGCCGCGGCGCGAGGTCGGACCACATCTCGCGGTCGAGCATGAATCCGGGGACGAGGACGAGGGGCATGGCGCGCAGGGCTCAGGCGGGCGGCAGGAACAGCTCCTGCAGGTCGCTCAGGAAATCGAAGCCGCGCGCGGTGGGCCAGGCGCGGTGCAGGTCGCGGGCCAGCAGGCCGCGCCGCTCGGCCTCGGCCAGGGGCGCGGCGATGGCGGTCAGCGGCAGGCCGGTGCGGTCGCTGAAGTCCCGCAGCGCGAAGCCGTCGCGCAGCCGCAGGGCGTTGAGCATGTACTCGAAGGGCAAGGCGCTGCGCGGAACCTCCTCCTCCTGCGCGATCGGCCGGCCCGCCAGGGCGGCGTCCATGTAGCGCGCCGGGTCGCGCAGCCGCACCTGGCGCACGATGCGGTGGGCGAAGCTGAGCTTGCCGTGCGCGCCGGCGCCGATGCCGAGGTAGTCGCCGAACTGCCAGTAGTTGGTGTTGTGGAAGCAGCCGTGGCCCGGGCGGGCGTAGGCCGATATCTCGTAGCGCTCCATGCCGGCCGCCGCGGTCCGCTCGGTGATGCGGTCGAGCATGGCGTAGGCCAGGTCGTCCTCGGGCAGCGCCGGCGGGTGCTTGGCGAAGTAGGTGTTGGGCTCGACCGTCAGGTGGTAGATCGAGAGGTGCGGCGGGGCGAAGCCCAGCGCGGCATCGAGGTCGCGGTCGAGCCCCGCCAGGTCCTGGCCCGGCAGCGCGTACATCAGGTCGAGGTTCCAGGTGGCGAAGGCGCCGGCCGCCTCCTCCAGCGCGGCGCGAGCCTGCGCGCCGTCGTGCACCCGGCCGATCGCCCGCAGCCCCGCGTCGTCGAAGGTCTGAACGCCGATTGACAGGCGGGTGACGCCGGCGTCGCGGAAGGCGCGGAAGCGGTCCCGCTCGAAGGTGCCGGGATTGGCCTCCATGGTGATCTCGCAGTCCGGCGCGAGCCGCAGCCGGGCCCGGATGCCGCCGACCAGCGCGGCGACGGCGTCGGGCGCGAACAGGCTGGGCGTGCCGCCGCCGAGGAAGACGCTGTGCACCGCGCGGCCCCAGACCAGCGGCAGCGAGGCCTCCAGGTCGGCCATCAGCGCGGCGACGTAGCGGTCCTGCGGCAGCGCGCCGGCGCCGCCGCGGAACTCGTGGGAATTGAAATCGCAGTACGGGCACTTGCGCAGGCACCAGGGCAGGTGCACGTAGAGCGAGAGCGGCGGCAGCGCCGGCAGCCGCAGCGTGCCGGGCCGCATGTAGTGCGCGGGGTCGCCGGGCGCGGCGCCGAGCGCCTGCGGGACGGGACCGGCCGGCTCCGCGGGCGCGCTGTCCGGCAGGATCGGGATGGTCGTCATGCCGCGCCCGCCGACGGCCACCAGCGCTCGCGCATCAGGGCCAGCATCTGCCGCGCGGCCAGGCCGCGGTGGCTGTGGGCGTTCTTGACCTCGGGCGGCAGCTCGGCGAAGGTCTTGCCGAAGGCCGGCACGAACATCACGGGATCGAAGCCGAATCCGTGCGCGCCGGCCGGCGCGCGCGCGATCTCGCCGGCCACGCGCCCGCTGGCGATCAGCGGTTCGGGATCTTCGGCGTGCCGCACCGCGACCAGGGTGCTCACCAGCGCGGCGCGGCGGTCGTCCACCTGCGCCATCTGCTCCAGCAGCGCGCGCACGTTGTGGTCGTCGCCTTTCGGATAGCCGAACCGCGTGGCGTAGTAGGCGGTGTCCACGCCGGGCAGGCCGCCGAAGGCCTCGACGCACAGGCCCGCGTCGTCGGCCACCGCCGGCAGCCCGCTGGCGCGCGCGGCGTGGCGCGCCTTGGCCAGCGCGTTCTCGACGAAGGTGCGGAAAGGTTCCTCGGCCTCGGGGATGCCGAGGTCGGCCTGGCGCACCAGTGCGACCTGCAGCGGCGCGAACATGGCCTGCAGCTCGCCGAGCTTGCCGCGGTTGTTGGAGGCGAGAACGATTTTCTTCATATCGGAAACAGCGTGGCCGCCCGCGGCTCCTGCGCCTTCAGCTATCAATTCGAGAGCGCCTGCTTCTGCAGCGCCACCAGTTCGGCGATGCCCTTCTCGGCCAGCGCCAGCAGGCGGTCCATCTCGGCGCGGGTGAAGGCGACGCCCTCGGCGGTGCCCTGGACCTCCACGAAATGGCCGGCGCCGGTCATCACCACGTTCATGTCGGTGTCGCAGGCGACGTCCTCGACGTACTCCAGGTCCAGCAGCGGCACGCCGCCGACGATGCCGACCGAGATGGCCGCCACAGGGCCCTTGATCGGCGAGGCCGAGAGCTTGCTCTGCGCCATCAACTTCGCGACCGCGTCCTGCGCCGCGACGAAGGCGCCGGTGATCGCCGCGGTGCGGGTGCCGCCGTCGGCCTGCAGCACGTCGCAGTCGAGGTGGATGGTGCGTTCGCCGAGCGCCTTCAGGTCGAACACGGCGCGCAGCGAACGGCCGATCAGGCGCTGGATCTCCTGGGTCCGGCCGCTCTGCTTGCCGCGCGCGGCCTCGCGGTCGCCGCGGGTGTGGGTCGCCCGGGGCAGCATGCCGTACTCGGCGGTGACCCAGCCCTCGCCGCTGCCGCGCTTGTGCGGCGGGACCTTCTCCTCCACCGAGGCGGTGCAGAGCACGCGGGTGTCGCCGAACTCGATCAGCACCGAGCCCTCGGCGTGGATGGTGTAGCCGCGGGTGATGCGCACCGGGCGCAGCGCATCGGCGGCGCGGCCGGTGCGCACCGGGGCGGCGGATGCGGTGGCGGAGGAGGCGGAGGGGACGGGCAGGGAAGACATCGGAGGCGGGGGATCGAAGGAAGAAGGTGGGACGGAGGGGAAACGGGGAGCGGACGGCGCGGCGGGAAGCGGAAGGCGGCGCCGCACGGCGGACGCGCCGCGGAGCGGTGGATTCTGGCGCAAGGCGGCCCGGACGCGTCGGGCGGGGCTGCTCCGGCGGAAACAACCAGGGCGCTCGGCGGCGGCGGCCGCGCCGCCCGGCGCCGTCAGCCCCCGCGCGGCGCGGCGCGGCGGATGGCGTCTTGGATCTCCCGGATCGAGCGTTCGATCTCGGCCTCGTCGAGCTCGTCCGGCGAGACCGCCTCCGACGGGGCGCCGGCGTCGGCGCGGGGCACCGGATCGGGCAGCTCGGCCTGGATGGTCGTGGCGTAGGCGCCCTCCGGCAGGTCGGCGGTGCGCACCGCCACCGGCGCCCGGAGCAGCGGCCGCTGCGGCGCCGCAGCCGCCGGGAGGTCCGGCGCGTCCGCATCGCCCTGCCACTCGACCGCCACCAGGGTCACGTTGTCGCTGTGCTCGCCGGCGCGCTGCAGCGCCAGCGCGGCCAGGCGCGGGACCGCCTCGTCCACCGGGCCGGCGCCCAGGTGCCGGGCGACGGTCGCGTCGTCGAGCGGATCCCACAGGCCGTCCGAGCACAGCAGCAGCCGGTCGCCGGCGCGCAGCGCCTGCGGCGGCGCGGTGTCGAACACCGGCCGGACCGGCGCGCCCAGGCAGGTGAACAGCACGTTGCGGTTGTGCGCGTGGGCCGGCGACGGCGCCTGCTCCGGCCGCTCGGCGTAGGAGTGGTCGCGGGTGCGGGCCAGCAGCCGGCCGTCGCGCAGCCAGTAGAGCCGCGAGTCGCCGCAATGCGCCCAGGCGACCCGGCCCTCCTGCACCACCGCGAGCACCAGCGTGGTCCGCGGGCCGTCCACCATGCCGCGGTGCCCCGCGTAGATGCCGATCTGCCGGTGCGCCGCGAGTAGCGCCTCGGCGAGGAAGCGCTCCACGTCCGGCAGGGCCGGCCGCGCCTGCTGCTGGAAGAGGGCCGAGACGGACTGCACCGCGATCCGCGCCGCCACCTCGCCCTCCGGATGGCCACCCATGCCGTCGGCCAGCGCCAGCAGCGCGGCCGCGCGGGTGTGGCCGTGGCCGGCCCGGTCCTCGTTCAGGGGACGGCCGCCGCGGTGGGTGGCCTGGGACACCGCGAACCTCATGGCCGCACCGTCTGGTCGGCGTGGACCGGCCGGTCGGTCCGCCGACCGTCGGGCGACACCAGGGTGTCGAGCTGCAGCCGCATCCGCTCGGCCACCGACAGCCGGGTGTAGCGCCGCTCGCCGGCGCGGCCCAGCTCCTTCTGCAGCGCGAAGACCGACTGCGGCCGCGCCAGCGGATCGAGCGCCATGCACCAGGTCACCAGCTCGATCAGGTCGTCCGAATACACGCCGCGCAGGCGCGCCAGCGCCGCCGGCAGGCGTTCCTTCTCGATGCGCTGCGGTGCGTCCTTGGGCGGGTGGCCCTGCATGCAGGCGTAGATGCAGGCGCCGATGGCGTAGATGTCGGTCCAGGGCCCGAGGGCGCCGTCGCGCTTGTACATCTCGGGCGCGGCGAAGCCGGGGGGTGTACATCGGGCGGATGAAGCTGCCTTCCTTGGCCAGCACCTCGCGCGCCGCGCCGAAATCGATCAGCACCGCCCGGTCGTCGTCGGTGACGAAGATGTTAGCGGGCTTGATGTCGAGGTGCAGCATCTTGTGCTGGTGCACGATGCGCAGGCCGCGCAGCACCTCGTCGAAGAGCGAGCGGATGGTCGATTCGCGGAACACCTTGGCCGCCTTGAGGCTGCGGGCGCAGAGGACGTAGTCCTGGAGCGTGGCGCCCTCCAGGTAGTTCATGACCATGTAGACGGTCTCGTTCTCGCGGAAGAAGTTGAGCACGCTCACGACCGAGGCGTGCGAGATCTGCGCCAGCGCCCGGCCCTCCTCGAAGAAGCTCCGGAGCCCGAGGCGGTAGAGCGAGAGCTTGTCGGGCTGGACCTGCGGCAGCATCGCGCCGGGCTCGCGGGTGGCGAGCGAGGCGGGCAGGAATTCCTTGATCGCCACCTTCTGGTCCTGCGCGTCGAGCGCCAGGTAGACCACGCCGAAACCGCCCGCCGAGATCCTGCGCACCACGCGATAGCCGCCGATCTCGGTGTTCGCTGGCAAGGGCGCCGGTTTCGTCTTCGACATAATTGTGCGGGCGGGTTCCACGGGGTGGGCAACCCAGTTATTCTCGAACGTTCAAGAGCTTCAACCGATCGGCAATTCCCTATGGCAGTCTACAGTATGACCGGCTACGCGAGCGCGCAGCACGACGCATCCCTCCCCGGAGGCGACGGCGAGACGCGCATGCCCCGTACCAGTCGCCTGGGAGTCGAGATCCGCACGGTCAACAGCCGCTTCCTGGACCTCGCCTTCCGCCTGCCCGACGAACTCCGGCCCCAGGAATCCGCGCTGCGCGAACGCATCGCCCGGCAGCTCAAGCGCGGCAAGGTGGAGATCCGCGCGTTCATCGAGGGTAGCGGCGGCGAGCTGCTGGCCGACCCTTCGCCCCGCATGCTCCAGCGGCTCAATTCGCTGCAGGATTCGGTCCGCGCCTGGCTGCCCAGCGCGGTGCCGCTGAGCGTCGCCGAGGCCCTGCGCCTCGCGTCCGCCGAGCAGTCGCGCGGCGCCGACCCGATCGACTGGGCCGAGATCCTCCTGCCCCTGGCCGACCGCGTCCTGACCGACCTGCGCGAAGCCCGCGAGCGCGAAGGCGCCCGGCTGGCCGCGATGCTCAACGACCGCATCGGCCAGCTGCGCGCCCTGGCCGAGAAGGCGGGCCCGCTGGTGCCCCAACTGGTCGAGCAGCAACGCCAGCGCTTCCTCGAACGTTGGAACGAGGCCCTCGCGCTGGCCGAGGGCAGCGTCTCGCCCGAAGCCGCCCGCGAGCGCGCGCTGACCGAATCCACCGCCTTCGCCATCCGCATCGACGTGGCCGAGGAGCTGACCCGGCTGCGTTCGCACCTCGACGAGATCGAGGCGCTGGTCGCCAAGGGCGGCGAGATCGGCAAGCGCCTGGACTTCCTGATCCAGGAGCTCCACCGCGAGGCCAATACCCTCGGCTCGAAATCCGCCACGCTGGAGCTCAGCCGGATCTCGGTCGACATGAAGGTCCTGATCGAGCAGCTGCGCGAGCAGGTCCAGAACATCGAATAGGCGCGGAGGCATCCACGGCGCCGCCGCGATCCGGAGATTCCCGATGCGATCCCCCCCGCCCGGCGGCTTCCGCGGCAACAAGGCCGACCTGCCCACCAAGACCTGCGAGGCCTGCGGCCGCCCGATGACCTGGCGCCGCCGGTGGGCGCGCACCTGGGAAGAGGTCAAGTACTGTTCCGACGCCTGCCGGCGCGCGAAGCCCGGCCGTGGCGCCTGAGCTGCGCCACCTGGTGATCGTGCTGGGCGACCAGCTCGATCCGGAAGCGGCCGCGTTCGACGGCTTCGACGCGGAACGGGACGCGGCCTGGATGGCCGAGGTCGCCGAGGAATCCACCCACGTCTGGTCGAGCAAGCCGCGCATCGCGCTCTTCCTCGCGGCGATGCGGCATTTCGCGCAGGCCTGGCGCGCGCGGCATCCCGCGCGCACGCTCCACTACACCCGCCTGGACGCCCCGGGGAACCGCCAGGGCCTGGCAGCGCAGCTGCACGCCGACCTGGATCGCCTGCGCCCCGCCGGACTGGTGATGACCGCGCCGGGCGACTGGCGGGTGCTGCGGGCGATCAAGGAGGTGGCGCGGGCGCGTGGACTGCCGCTGGACCTCCGGACGGACCGCCACTTCTACGGCAGCGTCCGCGAATTCGCGGACCACGCCCGGGGCCGGGCATCCCTGCGCATGGAATTCTTCTACCGCGACATGCGCCGGCGCCACGACGTGCTGATGCGCGACGGCGAACCCGAAGGCGGCCGCTGGAACTTCGACGCCGAGAACCGCGGCGGCTGGGGCAAGGACGGCCCCGGCGCCCTGCCGCCGCGCACGGAATTCCCGCCCGACCCCCTCACCCGCGAGGTCCTGGACCTGGTGCGCGACCGCTTCGCCGACCATCCGGGCGAGCTCGACAGCTTCGCCTGGCCGGTGACCCGCGCCCAGGCCCTGCGGGCGCTGGAGCGCTTCGTGGCAGAGCGGCTGCCGCGGTTCGGCCGCTACCAGGACGCGATGTGGCCCGGCGAGCCCTGGCTCTACCACGCGCACCTCTCCGCGGCGATGAACCTGAAACTCCTGGGCGCGCGCGAGGTGGTGGACGCCGCGGTGGCCGCCTACCGCGCCGGCGCGGCGCCCCTCGCCGGGGTCGAAGGCTTCGTGCGCCAGGTCCTCGGCTGGCGCGAGTACGTGCGCGGCATCTACTGGACGCGCATGCCCGGGTACGCCGGCGCCAACGCGCTCGACGCCCACGAAGACCTGCCCGCCTGGTACTGGACCGGGGACACCGGGATGGCCTGCCTGCGGGACGCCATCGGCCAGACGCTGCGCCACGGCTACGCCCACCACATCCAGCGCCTGATGGTCACCGGCCTCTACGCCCTCATGCTAGGAGTGGAACCGCGGCAGGTGCACGCCTGGTACCTGGCGGTCTACGTCGACGCGGTCGAATGGGTGGAATTGCCCAACGTCCTGGGCATGAGCCAATACGCCGACGGCGGCCTGATGGGCAGCAAGCCCTACATCGCCACCGGCCGGTACATCCAGCGCATGGCGCCCTACTGCGCGGGCTGCCGCTACGACCCCGCCCGGCGCGCGGGCGAAGACGCCTGTCCCTTCACCACCCTGTACTGGGACTTCCTGCAGCGCCATGCCGACCGGCTCGCCGCCAACCCGCGCACGGCGCCCCAGGCGAAGAACGCAGCGCGCCTGGACGCGGCGGAGCGGCGCGCCATCCGGGCGCGCGCGGCGGCCGTCCGCCGCGGCAAAGTCGCCTGACGCGGCCTCGGCGCCCCGCCGGCCCCCCGGGTCGGCGCTGGTAAAATCCCGGCCGCCGGGCCCCGCCCGTCCGCCCGATCCGCTCCCAACGCGCATCCTCCCGGCACGCAGGGCGGTCCGCCGCCACGTTTCGCTCCTGTCATTCCCTCCATGGACTATCCCGGCAATCTCTTCGTCGTCGCCGCGCCCAGCGGCACCGGCAAATCCAGCCTCGTCAAGGCATTGATGGAGCTCGACGCGCGCCTGCGGCTGTCGGTGTCGCACACCACCCGGCCGCCCCGGGGCCAGGAGAAGCACGGCCGGGAATACTTCTTCATCTCGGAGCCCGAGTTCGACGCCATGGTGGAAGCCCAGAGCTTCGTGGAGTGGGCCCACGTCCACGGCCGCCGCTACGGCACCTCGCGCAAGGCCATCGAGGACCGCATCGCCGCTGGCGAGGACGTCATCCTCGAGATCGACTTCCAGGGCGCGATGCAGATCAAGCGCATCTTCGCCAACGCGGTCCTCATCTTCATCCTGCCGCCGAGCTGGGAAGAGCTCCGTTCCCGGCTGGAGCGGCGCGGCGAGGACGCGGCCGAGGTGATCGAGCTGCGGCTGCGCAATGCCGCCGAGGAGATGGCCCAGGCCCGGAATTTCGATTTCGTTATAATCAATGAGCTATTCGAGCGCGCGCTCTTCGACCTCAAGGCGGTCGTCCACTCGCAGCGCCTCAAGTTCGCGGCGCAACGCCGCGCACGCGCCGAGACCTTCGACGCGCTCGACATCCCCTGACCGCACACCCCCTCCCGGAGTAACCGATGGCCCGCATCACTGTCGAAGACTGCCTGACGCAGATCCCCAACCGCTTCCAGCTCGTTCTGGCCGCCACCTACCGCGCCCGCATGCTGAGCCAGGGCCATGCTCCCAAGATCGAGAGCAAGAACAAGCCCGTGGTCACCGCCCTGCGCGAGATCGCCGACGGCAAGATCGGCCTGGAGATGCTGAAGAAGGTCCCGAACTGATCGCCGCGCGGCCTCGGCGCCGCGCCGCCATCCTGGAAAAAGCCGCCGTCTCCTGTGGGAGGCGGCGGCTTTTTCCATGGCGCGCCCGCAGGGCGCCCCGGCGTCAGGACAGCGCGCGCTTGAGCCGGATCTCCTCGATCTTCACCCCGCCGACGACCGTGGTGCGGGCGGTGGGCAACTCGCGCTTGAAGCCGGCGAGTTCGAAGAAGCGCAGGGCGCGCTCGTTGCGCAGCGGCACCCAGACCGTTACCTGGGTGCACTCCTCCGCGAGGAGGCCTTCGCGCGCGGCATCCCACAGCGCGAGCCCCACCCCGCGGTCCCAGTGGGATTCCAGGCTGTAGATGGCCCAGATCTCGCCCGTCGTCGCCTTGGACTTCGGATCGCGCGACCGGTCGAAGCCCACGAAGCCCACCGGTTTCCGGTCCGCGGTGGCCAGCCATACCTGCGGCTCGCCGTATTCGATGGCCTCGCGCCAGTAGTGCAGCCGTTTCTCCGGGGCGAGCGCGCTGGGGCGCGCTTCGGGGATCGCGTCGGCGTACGCGGCCTGCGCCGATGCGGCATGGATGTCGGCGACGGCCTGGGCATCCGCCTCGACGGCGGGACGGACTTGGATACTTTCGGTCATGGATGCAGTGGAACGGAACGGAAACCCCGCTGGACGTCAGCGGGCCGCCATTGTCGCCGACAGGGCCGTCCGGGCCGAATCCCTTCCAACCGCAGGCCTCGGCGGGCGATGCCAACCATTCATCTATCCAGGCAGACCGCTCCGCCCCCACGAATCGACAGGCTTCCCCGTAACAAATAGCATCACGGCCCATGTTCCGATGCCTTCCACCCCGCCGTTTCCACGAGGGCTTCACCCTGGTGGAAGTGCTGGTCGCGATCGTGGTGCTCTCTTTCGGCGTGCTGGGATTGGTGGGACTGCAGGCCTTGTCGCTGCAATCCACACGGGAGGCGCGCCTGCAATCGAGCGCCGTCCGGCTGGCCGAAGAAATGGCCGAATTGATGCGCATCAACAAGATGGTCGCGATCAAGACCACCGCCGCAGAGAACCCTTACCTCATCGACAACTTCACCGGCACGGTACCCGCGACCTCGGCCAATTGCTTCACCGCTGCCTGCACCAGCGGCGCGGACCTGGCGCGCTGGGACGTCGCGAACTGGCTGGACCGCATCAGGACCGAACTGCCGGGAGCCAGGGTCGTGATCTGCGCGGATTCCGTTCCGTATGACAGTGGAGGACTGCCGCGCTGGGCATGCGACGGCAACGCAGGCATGCTCGCGATCAAGATCGGCTGGACCCGGGGCACGACGCAACGCGGGTCGACCGATGGAAAGGGACAGGCCGTCCTGGACAAGGCTACCGACGCCAACGCGCGCCCCGGCGTGGTTTTCTCCCTGGTGCCAGGGCTGTGAGGGTCCGCATGCTTTCCCAGAGAACTCGACCGCACCGCGCGACGCATGGCTTCACCCTGGTCGAGCTGCTGGTCGCCATGACACTGACGCTGCTGGTGGTGCTGGCGGCAACCGCCATGCTTACCACCGCACGGCAGGGTTTCAATACCGTCGACGCCGCATCCCAACTCCGAGACAACGCCCGCCTCGCGACAACCATCGTCCAGCGCATCGTGGACCAGGGCGGCTTTCTGGATACCGGCTATGCCTCCAGCAGCCGCTCCAGCGAATTCAAGGTAGCCAATTTGCTGGTGAATCCCGAGCCCGCCATCCGTGGATACAACGATGCGAGATACACCGACTCTCGCATCTCGGCATCATCCAATACGAATTTCGATGACGGCGTCAACGACAGCGACATGTTGGCAGTGCGTTATCAAACTGGTTCCAGCCTCCCTGGTACCACTACGGCCGACAGTTCGATGATCGATTGTTCTGGGACCGCGTCGAATCTGGTGGCCCAGGATCGATACGACCGACTGGTCAGTGTGTTCTATGTCGCAATCAGCAACACCGGCGAGCCTGCGCTGATGTGCGCTTCGCGAAACGACGCGAAAGGCACTTTTTCTTCTATTCCTTTGGTCGATGGAGTTGAAACGTTTCAAGTCCTGTTCGGTGTGGATGGCGTGGTCGCGAATCAGGCGGTCAGCGCAGCGCCCGATACGGTGGTGGACCAGTATCTGAGAGCGGATCAACTGAACGTGCCCGGCAGTTCGGCCGAGGCGATCGCGGCAACCTATGCCAATTGGCAGAGGGTTCGGTCGGTGCGCATAGGCATAGTGCTACGTGGCCCTCCCGGGTCTGCATCGGAGTCCAAGGTTCCCGACCAATATCCCTTGGGTCCTTCTTACGCTTCAGATAAGGACGCGGGGTCGAAGATTCAAAAATTGAACGACGGCCGCCTGCGGCAAACGGTGACTTTCACCATGTATCTGCGCAATGCCCAAACTCCGTAGCCTCCCGCTTCACCATCGACCGGCCTTCATTGCTCGAACCCGGCACCGGCACCTGCGCGGCGCCGCGCTAATGGTCGTCCTGATGATGCTGACCATCGTCATGGTGCTCGGCCTCGGCGCGATCCAGCTCAGCGTAATGGGCGAACGCGGCAGCCGCAACGACCGCGACCTGAAGATCGCATGGCAAGGCGCGGAGGCCGGCCTGGTGGATGCGGAGATCGACATCGCAGGGCCGGGCAATGGAACGCGGCGAGCTTCCTTCACCACCGACTCGCGTCTCGACTTCCGCGCAGGCTGCGGCGATACCGGCAACAGCCGCGGTCTCTGCCTGCCGGTGCCCACAGGAAAGCCCGTCTGGCTGACGGTCGACCTGACCGGCACCGGAACTGCGGCGGCCACGCTCGGCGATTTCACCGCGCGCAGTTTCGCCAGCGGCGACGCGGGCCTGCAGCCGGCACGGCGGCCGCGCTACGTCATCGAGGTCCTGCCCGACAACCAGGCCTTCGGCGACAAAAGCATCGGCGCACCGGAAAAACTGATCTACCGCATCACCGCCGTCGGCTACGGCCCCCGCGCCGACATCCAGGCCGTTTCGCAGTCGCTCTTCCGCAAATAGGGCCCGCGCCCCACGCTTCGCCCTGCCCCTCTTCTCCTGTCCCTCTATGCCGATGCACCTGCCTCTCTTGAGCCGCGCCTCCCGCCGGACGCTGTGGGGAATCACGGCGCTGGCGGCCAGCGGCTTGGCCCTGACGCTGGCTTTCGTCGCCCGCGGCGCGCCCACGCCGCCGGCCATCCCGATCATCAACCTGGCGAGCGAGCCCCTCTACGCACGCGGCAACCAGCAGAAGCCCACGCTGACGCTCGCGCTCTCGGTGGAATACCCCACGGTCGGTGCCCAGTACACCCCCGGCGGCAACACCGACGGCACCTACGACCCTGCGAACGAATACCTCGGCTATTTCGATGCCGACAGCTGCTACACCTACAACAACCACAGCGACGAGACCCTGCGACGTTTCGACCGCGCCGGCGCGGCGACCAACCACGGCTGCGGCGGCACGGGCTTCAGCGGCAACTTCATGAACTGGGCCACCAGTTCGGCCATCGACGTGCTGCGCCTCGGCCTGACCGGCGGCGACCGGGTGGTGGACACGGACAGCCTGACCATCCTGCAGCGGGCGGTGTTGCGCCGAAACTCGTTCTGGAACGACTCGAACTTCCCGGCCAAGCAGTTGCGGGCCACCTACGTCGCCAACGCCGTGCCCAACATGCTGCGCGGCTCCTACACCGGCGACATCTGGATCGCCAACTGCCTCGACCGCACCCACTTCGGCACCGCGCGGGACGGCAGCTGCGACAACCCCGGTAGCAATTCGAACCTCGGCGTCGCAGGCGCCGCCTACCGCGGCTCCGTCCGCTCTGACACGGCCGACAATCAGCGCGGCGCCACCTTGTGCGCCGCAGAAAACGGCCAATGCTCCTTCGATGGCGTCAAGCGCGTCTTCTACGGCGCCGGCACGCGCTGGAACTCGGTGGCCGCCTATGGCGGCATCGCCTGCACCAACGCCGTATTCGGCGATCCGATCCCCGGCACGGTGAAGGCGTGCTACGTCAAGGACGACACCAGCGGCTGGACGCCGCAGACGAACTACGGCACGGCGATCCTGTCGTCGAACAACTTCTTCTACACCCGCGTCCAGGTCTGCGAAAGCGGCGGCACCGCGGCCAACACGTCCCGGAAGGTCAACGGCAAGGAATTCTGCCTGCGCTATCCCAACGGCAACTACAAGCCGGTCGGCAACCTGCAGCGCTACAGCGACCGGATGCGGGTCGCGGCCTTCGGCTACCTGATGGACGACGACCGCCTGCGCTACGGTGGCGTCCTGCGCGCGGCGATGAAGTACGTGGGTCCGAAAACGTTCGACGGGGACGGCACGCTGTCGACCGGATCCAATCCGCTGATCGAATGGGACGAGAACTCCGGCGTTTTCAAGAAGAACCCCGACAACGCGACCATCGGCAACAGCGGGGTCATCAATTACCTGAACAAGTTCGGCCGCACCGGCGCCGTCAGCGGCACCTACAAGACAAACGACCCGGTCGGGGAACTTTATTACGAGTCGTTGAGGTACCTCCAGGGCCTCGGTCCCACGCCGCAAGCGGTAAGCGGCATCAGCGACACGATGCGCGACGGCTTCAACCTCTACGACACCTGGACGGATCCGCACGGCAGCGGCTCGCGCACCCGGGACTACTCCTGCGTGCGAAACAACATCGTGCTGATCGGCGACGTGAACACGCACGTGGACAAATCGATTCCCGGGTACACCGGCAACAGCGGCGACTTCGCCCGCGCGCCCGACATCGCCAACAACGAGCCGGACTTCGCGCGCTGGACCCAGGTGGTCGGCGAATTCGAAGCGGGCCGTGGCATGGCCTACACCGATGGCAATGGCGTGGCCCGGACGACCAGCAATCCGAACGGAAGCTCGGGCGACTACATGCGCCGGGACTTCGGCGCCAATCTTTCAGCGAACCGCTTCTCGGACGACGCCAGCTTCCTCATCGCGGGCATGGCGTACTGGGCCAACACGCACGACATCCGCGGCACCGACTGGACCGCCAATCCGAACAAGCAACGCCCCGGCATGCGGGTCCGGACCTACATCCTCGACGTCAACGAATACGGCGACCAGAACGATCTCAACACCCGCCGCAGGAACCAGTTCTTCCTGGCTTCCAAGTACGGCGGCTTCAACGATGCGTCGACGATCGGCAATCCCTACCTCAACAGCCAGGGCGTCCTCGACAACACGAACTGGGCCAAGAGCGGCGTACCGGCCGGCGAAGCCAAGAACTACTTCCTGTCGAGCAGCGCGCAGAGCGTGCTGCAGGCGCTCGACGAGATCTTCGCGTCGATCGCGGCGCAGGGCAACAGCATCGCCGGGGGCAGCACCAGCAGCAACCAGGTCACCTCCGACGGGAACTCGCTGTATATCGCCAGTTTCGATGCCTCGACCTGGAGCGGCGATGTACGCAAGTACGACGTGCTGCTCGGCAGCGACAAGTCCAGCGCGACCCTCACCCTGTCGACGAACGACAATTCGGCGGCCCAGAAGCTCGATGCGCGCACCAGCGAACGCAACATCGTCATCGGACGTCCGGGCGGCGCCCTCAACGGCGCGTATGCGACCCCCTTCCGATGGGCGGATATCGACACCGCGACACAGACGGCACTGGATCGGGCGACCGCCACGGCGGTCAGCGACGGCCGTGGCGAATTGCGGTTGAATTTCCTGCGCGGCGACCGCTCCAACGAAACCACCTTGTTCCGCAACCGGAGCAGCCGGCTGGGCGACATCATCAATTCGGCGATTACCTACTCCGGCGCGCCGGCGCTGCGCTACTCGGACACCGCTTACCAAAGCTTCTACACCGCCAACAAGAATCGGGCCTCCACCATTTTCGTCGGCGCCAACGACGGCATGCTGCACGCCTTCGATGCCTCGACGATGGAAGAAAAGTTCGCCTACATCCCCAGCTGGATGGTTCCCAACCTTTCGCAGCTGAGCGCGATCACGTACAGCTCCGGCCTCCACCGCAGCTACGTGGACAGCACGCCCACCGTCGCCGAAGCGCAGCTCTCGGGAGGCGCCTGGAAGACCGTGCTGGTGTCGGGAACCGGGGCCGGCGGGCAGGGCGTCTTCGCGCTCGACGTGACCAATCCGAATGAATTCGCCGCCAACAAGGTGCTGTGGGAGTTCACCGACCGCGATGATGCGGATCTGGGCAACGTGGTCGGCCCCGTGCAGGTCCTGAAGTTCCGGACCAGCGCGCCCGATGCGGCACCGGTGTACAAATGGTTCGCCGCCGTGCCGAGCGGCGTCAACAACTATGCCAACGACGGCGCGTTCAGCACGAACGGCAACCCTGCGCTGTTCCTGCTCGATCTGAGCAAGCCCGCCACCGCCCCCTGGGCACTCGGCAACAACTACTTCAAGATCTCGCTCCCGGTGAC
Organism: Xylophilus ampelinus; assembly: GCA_036946225.1. Classification (GTDB taxonomy): domain Bacteria; phylum Pseudomonadota; class Gammaproteobacteria; order Burkholderiales; family Burkholderiaceae_C; genus JAKOND01. The sequence goes on along the minus strand of JAQIJO010000010.1, from coordinate 29,142 downwards.
GTCGGACGGGAGCACCGGGACCGACACGATGGGCACCGGCCTGGTCACCTTCAATGCCACCGCGGGCGCCAACCGCGAGGTGTCGCAGGTCTACATGGGCGACCTGCATGGAAACATGTGGCGACTCGACTTCACGCGCCAGGGCACGGCAGGCTGGAATCTCGACAGCCTGTCACCTTTCAAGAAATCCGGTCGCGCCGTTCCGTTCTACATCGCCAAAGATGCGGGCGGCAAGGTGCAGCCGATCTCCATGCAGCCCCTGCTAGCCTACGGACCGTCGTACGGCTCCGGAAGCACGACGATAGTGTTCTTCGGCACCGGTAAGTACCTCGAGGCGGCCGACAACATCGTCAACGCCAACACGCAGGTGCAGAGCACGTACGCGCTGTTCGACAACGAGGATTTCGATCTCGACAGCTCCAGCGGAAAGGCGGCCATCGCGGGCCGCAGCCGCCTGATCGCCGGATCGGTGTCCGTCGGGACGGTTTCCGTGCCGGCCTTCACCTGGGGCCGGCCCATGTCGGACAGCGCCCCCGAGCGGTCGGGATGGTACGTGGACTTCACGGGCAGCGGGGAGCGGCAGATCAGCGGAGCGTCCATCTTCGGCAACACCGTGGTCTTCGGCAGTATCCTGCCCCCCAGCGCCGCCGTGAACTTCTGCGGCGGGGGCTCGGGCTACGGGTACGTGGTCAACCTCGCCACCGGTGCGGGCACCTCGCGCATCTCCACGGTCGGCATCCTGGGCAGGCCGCTGGTGCTGCAGACGGGCACCCGGACCGACAGCGCGATCGACAATCTCGGAGCCGCGACGGGCACCGAGACCGCGCAGGTCTTCCAGCAGGGGGCCACCGGCCTCACGGCGGACGGCACGCCCCTGTCGAACACCTATCCCACGCGCCGCATCAGCTGGCGCCAGATCAACAACTACAACAAACTCAAGAGCGCACCATGACTGCACGCAACCGCGGCTTCACCCTCATCGAGGTCATGATCGTGACCGCCATCATCGCCATCCTCGCGGCGGTGGCCTATCCGTCCTACCAGGAATCCGTGTTCAAGGGCCGCCGCGCCCAGGCGCGCACTGCGCTGGCCGAGATGCTGCAGCAGCAGGAGCGGTTCATGACCCAGAACAACACCTACAGCGCCTTCGGCGCGGGCGATGCCACCGTTCCGTTCAGGACATTCAGCGGCACCAACGTGAATGACACGGCAGGATTCAAGCTGGGGGCTCGCGCCTGCCCGGGGCAGGCGATCCGCGACTGCGTGCAGCTCTTCGCGACGCCCAGCTACACCGACCCCGCGGTGACCGAGCTGACCATGACCAGCACCGGAGTCAAGTCGTGCACCGGCAACGACACCTCGCGCTGCTGGCGCTGAACCCGCGCCGGCGCGCAGCTGGCGGATTCACGCTCATCGAGCTGATGGTGACGATCGCGATCGTCGCGATCCTCGCCACCATCGCCGTGCCGAGCTTCCAGGAATTCGCGCGGAGTTCGCGGCTGACCAGCGTGACCAACAACCTGGTCGGTGCGCTCCAGTCCGCGCGGACCGAGGCGATGAAGCGCAACCGCAACGTGAGGCTGGAGCCGATCGACTCGTCGAACTGGAACAAGGGCTGGATCATCTACGTGGATACGGACTTCAACAATGCTTTCTCGGCAAGCGCGGGCGACGTCCTCGTCACACGCACCGAGCCCAGCGGGCAGTCCGACGAGATTCCGGGCTACATCACGATCGGCGTCACCGGCGGGCAAAATTACGCCATCTACGACGGCTCGGGCTTCTCGAAGAACGAAGCCGGGGGATTCGGCGGCACGACCCTCCAGATCTCCCGCACCGATGCGCCGAACGATTTCCAGAAGATGCGTCGCATCATGGTCAGCACGGGCCGCGTCAGGAGCTGCATTCCCGTCTCCGACAGCGACACGAAATGCAAGAAGACCGGCGACAGCGCCGGCGGTGACTGATGGCGAACCCCGAGACCTTCGAAGCGCCGACGACTCCGGAACGCTTCATCCAGCGCGCCCTGCAGCTCGCGGCACGCGCCGTCGGCCTGTCCGAACCCAACCCCCGGGTGGGCTGCGTCCTGGCGAACCCGGCGGGCGAGGTGATCGGCGAGGGCCACACCCAGCGCGCCGGCGGACCGCATGCCGAGATCATGGCCCTGCGGGACGCCGCCGCGCGCGGCGCCGATCCGCGCGGCGCCACCGCCTACGTCACGCTCGAGCCCTGCGCCCACCACGGCCGCACCGGGCCGTGCTGCGAAGCGCTGGCCGCGGCCGGCGTCGCCCGGGTGGTCGCGTCGCTCACCGATCCCAATCCGCAGGTCGCCGGCCGGGGCTTCGACCGGCTGCGGGCGGCCGGCGTCGAAGTGATCGTCGGCCCGGGCGCCGAGGCCGCGCGCGCGCTCAACCTCGGCTTCTTCAGCCGCATGGTGCGCCGCCGCCCCTGGGTCCGGATGAAGGCCGCCGCGTCGCTCGACGGGCGCACCGCGCTCGAGAACGGCCGGAGCCAGTGGATCACCGCGCCCGCGGCCCGCGCCGACGGCCACGCCTGGCGCCTGCGGGCCGGCGCGGTGCTGACCGGCGTGGGGACGGTGCGCGACGACGACCCCCGCCTCGACGTCCGCCTGGTCGACGCCCCGCGCCAGCCGCACCTGGCGGTGGTGGACAGCCGCCTGGAGACGCCGGTCGGGGCCCGCCTCTTCGACCTGCCCGGCCGCCAGGTCTGGATCTACACCGCCTCGGAGGACGCCGACCGGCGCGCGGCGCTGGAGGCGCGCGGCGCGACGGTGATCGCGCTGCCGGGCGCGCACGGCAAGGTCGACCTGTCCGCGATGCTGCACGACCTCGCCCGGCGCGAGGTCAACGAGCTGCACGTGGAGGCCGGCGCGCGGCTCAACGGTTCGCTGGTGCGCGAGCGCCTGGTGGACGAGCTGCTGCTCTACCAAGCGCCGCTGCTGCTGGGCCCCGGACGGGGGCTCGCCGACGCCGCTGCGCTGGCTTCGCTGGACGACGGCCTGCGGCTCGAGTTCGCCGAATGCGCGTCCGTCGGCCCCGACCTGCGCATCCTGGCGCGCGTGCCCGGCGCCGACCGGTTTTGACGATCGGGGGCCCGGGCCCCCAATCCCTGCGAAAATAAGGCGGTTCCCACCGGGCCGCCCGGCCTCGGGTACCCTGCCCGCTTCGCGCCATCGCCCGGACCCCTGCCCCCCATGACCTCCCCAACCCCCGCCGCACCGGTCGCCACCTCGCCGGTCGAAGACATCGTCGCCGACCTCCGGGCCGGCCGCATGGTCATCCTCGTCGACGAGGAGGACCGCGAGAACGAAGGCGACATCATCCTGGCCGCCGACCATGTCACGCCCGAGGCGATCAACTTCATGGCCCGCCACGCGCGCGGCCTGATCTGCCTGACGCTCTCGCGCGAACGCTGCGAGCGCCTGCGCCTGCCGCCGATGGTGCCGCGCAACGGCACCAAGCTCGGCACCGCCTTCACCGTCTCCATCGAGGCGGCCGAAGGCATCAGCACCGGCATCTCCGCCGCGGACCGCGCGCGGACGGTGCAGGCCGCGGTGGCGCCGGATGCGCAGGCCGCCGACCTGGTGCAGCCCGGCCACGTCTTCCCGCTGCAGGCGGTCGACGGCGGCGTGCTGATGCGCGCCGGCCACACCGAGGCCGGCTGCGACTTGGCCGCCATGGCCGGCTGCAGCCCGGCGGCGGTGATCTGCGAGGTCATGAACGACGACGGCACCATGGCCCGGCTGCCTGACCTGCAGGTCTTCGCCGGCGTCCACGGCCTGAAGATCGGCACCATCGCCGACCTGATCGAGTACCGCAGCCGCCACGAATCCCTGATCGAGCGCATCGGCAGCCGCCATGTCGAGACCGCCGCCGGCAGCTTCGCCGCGCACGCCTTCCGCGACACCGCGAGCCGCGGCGTGCACATCGCCCTGGTGCACGGCGCCTGGGCGCCCGACGCCACGGTGCCGGTCCGGGTCCACGAGCCGCTGTCGGTGCTGGACCTGCTCGAAGTCGACCGGACCCTGCACTCCTGGAGCCTCGAGTCCAGCCTGCGTCACATCCAGCAGCAGGGCCACGGCGTGGCGGTGCTGCTCAACTGCGGCGAGAGCGCCGCGGACCTGCTGGCCCAGTTCGAGGGGACCGCGCGCCCGGCCCAGGCGCCGGAGCGCGGCCGGATGGATCTGCGCACCTACGGCATCGGCGCGCAGATCCTGCGCGAGTGCGGCGTGCGGCGGATGCAGCTGCTCGGCCACCCGCGGCCCATGCCCAGCATGGCCGGCTACGGCCTCGAAGTCGTCTCTTTCCTGTCCAAGAACTGATCCCGGCGCCCGTCCCGCCTGGGCCGGGCGCTATTGAAACGAGAGCAAACATCCATGCAAGGCGCCCAAAGAGGAAGCACCGGACCGCTGGACGGCAGCGCGCTGACGATCGGCATCGTCCAGGCGCGCTTCAACGAGGACATCACCGACGCGCTGGCGGACGCCTGCCTGCAGGAGCTGCGGGCGCTGGGCGTGCCGGCCGACCGCATCGACCATGTGCGGGTCGCGGGCGCGCTGGAAGTACCGGTCGCGCTGCAGGCGCTCGCCCGACGCGGCCGCTACGACGCGCTCGTCGCGCTCGGCTGCATCATCCGCGGCGAGACCTACCACTTCGAACTGGTCGCCAACGAATCCGGCGCCGGCGTCACCCGGGTGTCCCTGGACCACCGCCTGCCCGTCGCCAACGCCATCCTGACCACCGAGAACCTCGAGCAAGCCGTCGCCCGGCAGACCGACAAGGGCCGCGACGCGGCGCGCGTCGCCGTCGAGACGGCCCTGCTGCTCGCCACGCTTTCCCCATGACCGACGACACCTCCGCCCCCACCTCTCCCGCCGGATCCGGCCCCGAACGCGCCCCGCGCCAGAGCCGCACCGGACTGACCAGCACCGGCGCGCGCAAGGCCTCCGCCAAGTCGGCGCGCACCCGCGCCCGCGAATTCGCGCTGCAGGCCCTCTACCAGCACCTGGTCGGCGGCAACGACGCCGCCGCCATCGACCGCTTCACCCGCGACCTGGCCGGCTTCCACAAGGCCGACTCGGCCCACTACGACGCCCTGCTGCACGGCTGCGTCGGCCAGGCCGCCGAGTTGGACGCGCTGATCGCGCCGCTGCTGGACCGGCCGATGGCCGAGATCTCGCCGGTCGAGCACGCGACGATGTGGATCGGCGCCTACGAATTCCAGTTCTGCGCCGACGTGCCCTGGCGCGTGGTGATCAACGAATGCGTGGAACTCGCCAAGGAGTTCGGCGGCACCGACGGCCACAAGTACGTCAACGGAGTGCTCAACGGACTGGCGCCGAAGCTGCGCGCGGCCGAGGTCGAGAACGACCGCGCACGCGCCGCGGCCGGCGCGCCGCAGCGGCCGGCGCCGGCCCAGGGCTGAGACCCTCCCGCTTCCACCGATCCCCTCTTCGCGCGGCGCGCCTGCGCCGCGCACTGCCCCCGCATTCCCTCCATGGCCTTCGCATTTCCGGTCCGCGTCTACTGGGAAGACACGGACGCAGGCGGCATCGTCTTCTACGCCAACTACCTGAAGTTCTTCGAACGGGCGCGCACCGAATGGCTGCGCAGCCTGGGCATCGGCCAGCAGCGCCTGCGCGAGGAGACCGGCGGCATGTTCGTGGTGACCGGCACCAGCCTGCGCTACCACCGGCCCGCCCGGCTCGACGACGAACTGCTGGTTACAGCCACCCTTCAGGAAACCGGCCGCGCCTCGCTGACAATCGCCCAGCGGGCCCTGCTCCGCCCGGCCGCCGGCGCACCGGCGCCCGCCGCCCTCGCCCCCGCCGCCGACCCGGTCGTGCTCTGCGAAGGAACCATTCGCATCGGCTGGGTCGAAGCAGCCAGCATGCGGCCCGGCCGCATCCCCTCCTCCCTCCTGGAAGCCCTCGCCCCATGAACCAACAAGACATGTCCATGCTGCACCTGGTGCTCAACGCGAGCCCGATCGTGCAACTCGTCATGCTCCTGCTCGTCGGCGTGTCCATCGCCAGCTGGACCGCCATCGCGCGCAAGGTGTTCGCGCTGCGCCGCGTGCGCGCGCTCAACGACGAATTCGAGCGCGAGTTCTGGTCCGGCGTGAGCCTCAACGAACTCTTCTCCGCCGCGGCCCAGGACGCCAAGCGCGCCGGCCCCATGGAACGCATCTTCGCGAGCGGCATGCGCGAGTACCAGAAGCTGCGCGAGCGCCGCATCGCCGACCCCGGCACCCTGCTCGACGGCGCGCGCCGCGCGATGCGGGCCAGCTTCCAGCGCGAGATGGACGTGATCGAATCGGGCCTGTCCTTCATGGCCACCGTCGGCTCGGTCTCGCCCTACGTCGGCCTGTTCGGCACCGTCTGGGGGATCATGCACGCCTTCACCGGCCTGTCGGCGCTGCAGCAGGTCACGCTGGCGACCGTCGCCCCCGGCATCGCCGAGGCCCTGGTCGCGACCGCCATCGGCCTCTTCGCCGCCATTCCGGCGGTGGTGGCCTACAACCGCTTCGCGCGCGACATCGACCGGGTGGCCAACCACCAGGAGACCTTCATCGAGGAGTTCTCCAACATCCTGCAGCGCAACCTCGGCGCGCAGGCGGCCGCGTCGGCCTCCGGCCACTGACCCGACCGCCCCGAGGACACGACCATGCCCGCCTTGGCTTCACGCGGCCGCGGACGCCGCACCATCAACGAGATCAACATGGTGCCCTTCATCGACGTGATGCTGGTGCTGCTCATCATCTTCATGGTGACCGCGCCCCTGATCACGCCGAGCGCCATCGACCTGCCGAGCATCGGCAAGGCCAACAAGCAGCCCGACCGGGTGATCCAGGTCATCGTCGAGAAGGACGAGGCGCTGCAGGTCAAGACCCGCGACGGATCCGCGCCCACCACCCTCGCCGGCGTCGCCGACGCGGTGCGCAAGGCGCAGAACGAGGATGCCGCCGCGCCCGCCGGCGGCGGCGACGGCGGCGCCGCGAACAGCGCGGTCGTCATCAGCGCCGACCGCAGCGTCAAGTACGAGACCGTGGTGCAGGTCATGGACCGGCTGCAGCGCGCCGGGGTGCAGCGGGTGGGCCTGTCGGTGCAGCTCGCGCCCGCCGCGCGCTGAAGCGAGCGCCCGATCCGCCGCCATGCGCAACGACACCCTGCACGACCGCAACGAATTCGCCCCGCCGCCGCAGGGCGGCACCGGCCGCGGCCTGAGCGTCGCCCTGCTGGCGCACGCCGCGCTGCTGGCGGCGCTGGTCTGGGGCGTGAACTGGAAGCGCGAGTCCGATACGCCGGCGGTCGAGGCCGAACTCTGGTCCTCGCTGCCGCGCCAGGCCGCGCCGCGCGACGTCGCGCCGCCGCCGCCCGCGCCCGAACCTGCGCTCGTGCCCCCGCCGCCGCCTCCGCCGCCCCCCGCGCCCGTGCCGGCCCCGCCTCCCCCGCCGCCGCCCGCGCCCGCGCCGGTGCCCGACAACCGCGACGCGCAGATCGCGCTCGAACGGCAGAAGGAGCGGCGCGAGCAGGAGCGCCGCGAGCAGGCGCGCCTGCAGCAGGAGAAGGAACGCCAGCAGCGCCAGCGCGAGGAGGACGCGCGCCAGAAGGCGGCGCAGGAGAAGGTCGCCCAGGAGAAGGCTGCCCAAGAAAAAGCCGCGCGCGACAAGGTCGCCCGGGAGCAGGCGGCCCGCGACAAGGCGGCGCAGGAAAAGGCCGAGCGCGAGAAGCAGGCGCAGCAGGACAGGCTGGAGAAGGAACGCCTGGAGAAGCAGAAGCAGGCCCAGGCCGCCGAAGAGAAGCGCAAGCAGGACGAGCAGAAGAAGCGCGAGGCCGCAGCGGCCGCCGCCAAGGCCAAGGAACAGGCGGCCGCGCAGGCCAAGCAGGACGCCGCGCGCGAGGCCGCCCGCCAGGACCAGCTGCGCCGCATGGCGGGACTGGCCAACGCCACCGGCGGCGCCACGGCCACCGGCGACAGCGAGCGCGCGTCCGGCCCGTCGGGCGCCTACGCCGGCCGGGTGGCCGCCAAGGTGCGGCCCAACATCGTCTTCGCCGACAACCTGCCGAACAATCCGCGCGCCGAGGTGGAAGTCCGGCTCGCGCCCGACGGCACCATCACCAGCCGCCGCCTGACCAAGTCCAGCGGCAATCCGGCCTGGGACGACGCGGTGCTCAAGGCCATCGACAAGACCGACACCCTGCCGGCCGACGTCGACGGACGGCGCCCGCCTTCCCTGGCCATCGGGTTCCGGCCCAAGGACTGACGCTCCGGCCGCGGCGCTCCGCCGGCTCGCGCCGCGGACCGCGCGCGGGCGAAAAAAAGGTCCGCACCGCGTGCGGACCCGAATCGACACCCATTCCCGGAACGGACGCCGCCCGCGCCCCGCGCTCCTGCCCGGGGCGCGCGCGACGGACGACGCGTCCACTGTACGCAGCGGCGCCCCGCGCGGGAAGCGCGCGATGCGCAGACGCTCATGCGCATTCCGGATAAGCGGATCCGCCGCCGGCCGGCGCCGCGCCGCTTTCCACGCCGACTTCCGCGCCGCCATGCAAAACTGCTCCCGCAGGAGCCGTTGCCGCAGGGGCAGCGCACGCCCGGCGGGGATGCCGGGCGCGGCGCCGCGTCAGGCCGGGACGGAGTTGGCGGCTTCCTGGAATTCCGCGATCTGGTCGAAATTCAGGTACTGGTAAACCGTGTCGCCCGCGGCGTTGATCACGCCCATGTCGGCCATGTACTCCTCGCGGGTCGGGATGCGGCCGAGCTTCGAGCAGATGGCGGCCAGCTCGGCCGAGCCCAGGTACACGTTGGTGTTCTTGCCCAGGCGGTTCGGGAAGTTGCGGGTGCTGGTGGACATCACCGTCGCGCCTTCGCGCACCTGCGCCTGGTTGCCCATGCACAGCGAGCAGCCGGGCATCTCGGTGCGGGCGCCGGCGCTGCCGAAGACGCCGTAGTGGCCTTCCTCGGACAGCTGCTGCGCGTCCATCTTGGTCGGCGGCGCGACCCAGAGCTTGACCGGGATGTCGCGCTTGCCTTCGAGTAGCTTGGAGGCGGCGCGGAAGTGGCCGATGTTGGTCATGCACGAACCGATGAACACCTCGTCGATCGCGGCGCCGGAGACGTCGGACAACGTCTTCACGTCGTCCGGGTCGTTCGGGCAAGCGACGATCGGCTCGTGGATGTCGGCCAGGTCGATCTCGATGACCGCGGCGTATTCCGCGTCGGCGTCGCCTTCGAGCAGCCGCGGGTCCTTGAGCCAGGCTTCCTGCGCGGCGATGCGGCGGGCCAGCGTGCGGGCGTCGGCGTAGCCTTCGGAGATCATCCAGCGCATCAGGGTGATGTTGCTGCGGACGTACTCCATGATCGGCTCCTTGTTGAGCTTCACGGTGCAGCCGGCGGCCGAGCGTTCGGCGGAGGCGTCGGACAGCTCGAAGGCCTGCTCCACCTTGAGGTCCGGCAGGCCCTCGATCTCGAGGATGCGGCCGGAGAAGATGTTCTTCTTGCCCTTCTTCTCGACGGTCAGCAGGCCGGCCTTGATGGCGTAGAGCGGGATCGCGTTGACCAGGTCGCGCAGGGTCACGCCCGGCTGCATCCGGCCCTTGAAGCGCACCAGCACCGATTCGGGCATGTCCAGCGGCATCACGCCGGTGGCGGCCGCGAACGCGACCAGGCCGGAGCCCGCGGGGAAGCTGATGCCGATGGGGAAGCGGGTGTGGCTGTCGCCGCCGGTGCCGACGGTGTCCGGCAGCAGGAAGCGGTTGAGCCAGCTGTGGATCACGCCGTCGCCCGGGCGCAGGGCGATGCCGCCGCGGGTGCTGATGAATTCCGGCAGCTCGTGGTGGGTCTTGACGTCGACCTTCTTCGGATAGGCCGCGGTGTGGCAGAAGGACTGCATCACCAGGTCGGCCGAGAAGCCCAGGCAGGCCAGGTCCTTCAGCTCGTCGCGGGTCATCGGGCCGGTGGTGTCCTGGCTGCCGACGCTGGTCATCTTCGGCTCGCAGTAGGTGCCGGGACGCACGCCCTGGCCTTCCGGCAGCCCGCAGGCGCGGCCGACCATCTTCTGGGCGAGCGAGAAGCCCTTGCCGCTGTCGGCCGGGTTCTGCGGCAGGCGGAACAGCGTGGACGGCGGCAGGCCGAGCGCCTCGCGCGCCTTGGCGGTCAGGCCGCGGCCGATGATCAGCGGGATCCGGCCGCCGGCGCGGACTTCGTCGAACAGCACGTCGCTCTTGACCTGGAACTCGGCGATGACCTGGCCGTCCTTCAGGGCCTTGCCTTCGTAGGGGCGCAGCTCGATCACGTCGCCCATGTTCATCTGGCTCACGTCCAGCTCGACCGGGAAGGCGCCGGCGTCTTCCATGGTGTTGTAGAAGATCGGGGCGATCTTCGAGCCCAGGCACACGCCGCCGAAGCGCTTGTTGGGCACGAAGGGGATGTCCTCGCCGGTGAACCACAGCACCGAGTTGGTGGCGGACTTGCGGCTGGAGCCGGTGCCGACCACGTCGCCGACGTAGGCCACCAGGTTGCCGCGGGCGCGCAGGTCCTCGATGAACTTGATCGGGCCGCGCTTGCCGTCTTCCTCGGGCACGATGCCTTCGCGCTTGTTCTTGAGCATCGCCAGGGCGTGGAGCGGGATGTCGGGACGGCTCCAGGCATCGGGCGCGGGCGACAGGTCGTCGGTGTTGGTCTCGCCGGTGACCTTGAAGACGGTGACGGTGAGGCTCTGCGGCAGTTCGGGGCGGCTGGTGAACCACTCGGCGTCGGCCCAGCTCTGCAGCACGGCCTTGGCGTTGGCGTTGCCCGCGTCGGCCTTTTCCTTGACGTCGTGGAACTGGTCGAACATCAGTAGCGTCTTCTTGAGGCCTTCGGCCGCGACGGCGCCGACCTCGGCGTCGCCGAGCAGGTCGATCAGCGGGCCGATGTTGTAGCCGCCAAGCATGGTGCCCAGCAGCTCGGTCGCCTTGGCGCGGCTGATCAGCGGGGTGCTCTCGGTGCCGTGGGCGACGGCGGCGAGGTAGCTCGCCTTGACCTTGGCGGCGTCGTCCACGCCGGCCGGCACGCGGTGGGTGAGCAGCTCGACCAGGCCGTCCGGATCGGCGGCGTCGGCGGTCTTGACCAGCTCGATCAGCTCGGCGGTCTGCTTGGCCGACAGGGGCAGCGGCGGGATGCCGAGCGCGGCGCGTTCGGCGACATGGTCACGGTAGGCTTGCAACATATCTTCTTCTCCGGGAAACGTGGTGATCGTGGGGCGATCGCGGGATGGCGGCGGGCCGCTGGCCTCCCCGGCCGGCCCGCCTGGGGTGCTCGGTCTTATTTCTGCGCGGGGATCGGCGCGTCCGGCGCGTCGAGCAGGCCGCGCGTCGGGGGCGCCTTCTTCATGGCGTCGGACATGGCGACCTGGTCGGGGTTCTGGCATTCGTCGGCCAGGCGCAGGCCTTCCTTCTGGTTCATCAGCATGGACTTGTTGCCCAGCTGCAGCCACATGGCGCCGGCCTTCACGTCCTCGAGGCGGATGGCGCCGGTGCGGCTTTCCACCGGGTGCATCCGGTAGGTCACCTTGCGGTTCTGGACCGCGAAGTAGCCGGGATGCTTCTCGTCCGGGGTGATGGTCACCGAGTTGCCCAGCTCGCAGGCGATGTGGCCGGTGTAGACGCGCTTGGCGACGTCCAGGTCGGCTTCCGACAGCACCGGCGACGGCTCGTCGCTGATCGGGGTCACCGTCTCGACCGCCTTGGCGGCGGAGCGGGCGAGGCGGGGCTTCTTCTGGGCGGCGGCCTTGGCGGCCGGCTTCGCGGGCGCCGGCTTCGCGGCGGCGGCCTTCTTGGCCGGCGCCTTGTCGGTGGAGGCGGTCTGCGCGCATGCGATGCCGGGCACGGCGAAGGCGAGCGCGGCGGCGAGGATGTACTTCATGGGAGTCCTGCGGGGATGGCGGAAAACGGAGGGGAGCGGGAGCGCGGGGATCGGGAAAGCGGAGCGGCGCCTTCAGCGGGGCGCCGCTTCCGCCGTGGCGGAAGACTGCGGGAGCGGCGCGCCGGCGGCCGGGGACGGCGCGAAGTAGGTCTGCACCTCGGGCCCGAGCGACCGGCCGGTGAGGTGCGCACGTTCGAGCACGTGCCAGAAGTAGCGGTAGCTCGCACGGTCGTGCAGCGTACCGTCGAAACTGATCGGAGCCCAGGCGGCGCCTGCGGCAGCAGCTATGATTTTCGCAGCATCGGCGATTTCATGTTCCGCGGGGGCGAAGGCCCGCAGGATCGGCCGGATCTGGTCGGGATGGATGCTCCACATGCGGGTGTAGCCGAACTCCCGCGCAGCGCGCGAGGCGGCGGCCTCGATCGCCGCGGGATTCCGGAACTCGGTCACCACGCAGTGCGAGGGCACCTTGCCGTGCGCATGGCAGGCCGAGGCGATCGCGAGCTTGGCGCGCACCACCAGCGGATGGGTGAACTGGCCGTCGGCGCGCATGCCGGCCGACGGGATGGCGCCGCCGTGGGCCGAGACGAAATCCATCAGGCCGAAGGACAGCGACCGCACCCGTGGGTGGGAAGCGATGTCGAAGGCCCGGTGCACCGCGGCAGGCGACTCGATCAGCGCGTGCAGCGGCAGGTCCGGCGCGCCGGCGGCGTCGAGCGCGGCGGCGGCGCGCTCGACGTCCCCGACCGTCTCGACCTTGGGCAGCATCAGGTGCGCCAGCCGGCGGCCGGCCTGCCCCGCGATGGTTTCCACGTCCTGCGAGAAGGCGGGATGCCCGACCGGGTGCACCCGCGCCGCGACCCGGGCGCCGGGCGCCGCGGCGAGCGCGAGCCCGGCCACCAGCGCGGCGTGCTCGGACTCGCCGCCGACCGGCGCGCCGTCCTCGCAGTCCAGGGTGACGTCGAACGGGCAGACGCCGAACTCGGCGGTCATCTCGGCCTGCAGCTGCAGGCTCTTGCGCATGCGGGCCTCGACCCCGCTGTAGTGGTCGCAGACCGGTAGCACGACGGCGCCCGCCTGGGCGCCGAGCAGCGCCTCGCGGGGGTGGGCCACGGTCGTCGGAGCCATGCCCGTCATGCCGCGCGCCGCGCCACGAGGAACATGCGCGGGAAGGCCAGCAGCAACCGGCCGTCGGCATGCGCGGGATAGGCGGCGGCGACGCGCCGCTCGTACTCCGCGAGGTAGGCGGCGCGCGACGCCTCGTCGGGCAGCCGCTCGACGAAGGGCTTGAGCCCGGTGCCGCGCACCCATTCGACGATGGACGCGGCCGAGGCCATCGGATGCTGGTAGACGGTGTGCCAGACGTCGACCTGCGCGGCGCGCGGCGCCAGCAGGTCGTAGTAGGCGCCGATGGACAGCACGCCGGTGCGCAGCGCGGCGACGTCGCCGATGGCCGACGACCAGGGCGCCTCGGCCGCCACCTCGCGCATCAGCCGGTGGGTGGGCTCGTCGCGGTTGTCGGGCATCTGCACCGCGAGCACGCCGCCGGGCGCGAGCGTGTCGAAGAGCCGCGGGACCAGGGCACCGTGCCCGCCGACCCACTGCAGGGAGGCGTTGGCGTAGAGCAGGTCCGGCGCCGCGCACGGCGCCGGGGCCCAGGTCGCGATGTCGCCGTGCTCGAAGCGGACGCCGGGCAGGCGCTTGCGCGCATCGGCCAGCATCGGCGGTGAATTGTCGATGCCGACGACTTCGGCACCGGGGAAGCGGCGGGCCAGCAGCTCGGTGGAGTTGCCGGGCCCGCAGCCGAGGTCCACCACCCGGCGCGGGGCGTCGAGCGCGACCCGGGCCAGCAGTTCGCCGGCCGGCCGGGTGCGCTCGTCCTCGTAGCGGCGGTAGAGCTCGGGGTTCCAGTCGCTCATGGGATGGGAAGCGAAAGGGGGACGGGCCGTTTCCGGATCAGAGCAGGTGCTTGACGCCGTCCTGCTCGCCCTGCAGCTCGGCCAGGGTCTTGTCGATGCGTTCCTGGCTGAAGGCGTCGATCTCCAGGCCTTCGACGATCTTGTACTTGCCGCCTTCGGTGGTGACCGGGAAGCCGAAGATCACGTCCTTCGGGATGCCGTACTCGCCGTTGGACGGCACGCCCATGGTGACCCACTTGCCCTGGGAGCCGAGCGCCCAGTCGCGCATGTGGTCGATGGCGGCGTTGGCGGCCGAGGCGGCCGAGGACAGGCCGCGCGCCTCGATGATGGCGGCGCCGCGCTTGCCGACGGTCGGCAGGAAGGTGTCGGCGTTCCAGACCTGGTCGTCGATCGCGTCCTTGACCGACTTGCCGCCGATGGTGGCGAAACGGTAGTCGGCGTACATGGTGGGCGAGTGGTTGCCCCAGACGGTCAGCTTCTCGATGTCGCCCACCTTGCCGCCGGTCTTGGCGGCGATCTGGCTGGCCGCGCGGTTGTGGTCCAGGCGCAGCATGGCGGTGAAGTTCTCGCGCGGCAGGCTGGGCGCGCTCTTCATCGCGATGTAGGCGTTGGTGTTGGCGGGATTGCCGACCACCAGCACCTTGACGTCGCGGCTGGCGACCTTGTCCAGCGCCTTGCCCTGGGCGGTGAAGATCTGCGCGTTGGCGGCCAGCAGGTCGGCGCGCTCCATGCCGGGGCCGCGCGGACGGGCGCCGACCAGCAGCGCGTAGTCGGCGTCCTTGAAGGCGACTTCCGGATCGCCGGTCGGGACGACGCCGGCCAGCAGCGGGAAGGCGCAGTCCTCCAATTCCATGATCACGCCCTTGAGCGCCTTCTGGGCCTTCTCGTCCGGGATTTCGAGCAGCTGCAGGATGACGGGCTGGTCCTTGCCCAGCATCTCGCCCGAGGCGATACGAAACAGCAGGGCGTAACCGATTTGGCCTGCGGCGCCGGTGACGGCGACCCGGACGGGCGTTTTGCTCATGAGTGAAGCTCCAGGGAGTGAATTCAGGGGAAGGGTGTCGCCGCGAAGGCCGCCGCTTCGGCAGATCCCTTGTCGGTCCTGCATCCGCTGGAACACGGCCTGCACCTCCGCGCGGCGGTGCCGCAGGTGCGCTGCCCGACCACGGGCGACCCAGGCGGAACAGCACGGCATTCTAGCGCCCGGCACCGGCGCGGGTCAATTTGTCTTATGTCTTATATAAGATATACTTTTGGGATGCAATCCGCATCCGCCCCGGCCGCCGCCAACCCGCCTCCCGAGGGCGAGACCGGCACGCCGGCCTTCAGCCCGCTCTACCGCCAGATCAAGGACCTGATCCTGCAGAGCCTGCAGGCGGGCGAGTGGAAGCCGGGCGAATCCATCCCCAGCGAGATGGAGCTGGCGGCGCGCTTCCGGGTCAGCCAGGGCACGGTGCGCAAGGCGGTCGACGAACTCGCCGCGGCCCACCTGCTGGTGCGGCGCCAGGGCCGCGGGACCTTCGTCGCCACCCACGCCGAGCAGCAGGTGCAGTACCGCTTCCTGCGCCTGACGCCCGACCAGGGCGGCGAGGCGCCGCCGGCCGAACGCCGCATCCTGGAATGCAAGCGGGTGCGCGCCTCGGCCGAGGTCGCGCGCGCGCTCGCCCTCGCGTCCGGCGAGCCGGTGATGCAGGTGCGGCGGGTGCTCTCCTTCGAGGGCGTGCCGGCCATCCTCGAGGACATCTGGCTGCCGGGCGCCATCTTCAAGGGCCTGACCGCCGAACAGATGGAGGGCAACCGCGGCCCGACCTACGCGATGTTCGAGAACGACTTCGGCATCCGCATGGTGCGCGCGCGCGAGAAGCTGCGCGCGGTCCTGCCCGACACCGCGCAGGCGGCGCTGCTCGACGTCACCACCGCCACGCCGCTGCTGTCCGTGGAGCGGATCTCGCTGACCTACGGCGAAGTCCCGATGGAGTTCCGGCGCGGCTACTACCGCACCGACGCCCGGCACTACCGCAACGAACTCAACTGAGGCCGCCCGCACACACCACCGTTTCCCCCGCGCGCTCCCGGCCGCCAGCTGTCCTGCCCGCGACCCGCATACGGCAGGAACCACCGCGGCGCCCCGGGCCCTTGCAATAGAATTTTGCGTTCTTTGCAAGCGCGCCACCCGCCGAGCCTCCCCACGAAAGCCCCCCCACCATGCCTGAACTCGCCAAGAAGCGGCCCGAATTCCGCAACATCAACGCCTTCACGGACCTCACGTCCTACCGGCTGCCCGCGCCGGGCTGGGTCTCCATCCTGCACCGGATCAGCGGGCTGATCATGTTCATCCTGCTGCCGTTCATCATCTGGATGTTCGACACCTCGCTGTCCTCGGAATTCTCGTTCGCGCGCTTCAAGTCGGCCTTCAACGGCGGCATCGGCTTCGTGCCCGGCTTCTTCGTCAAGCTGGTGGCGCTGGCGCTGATCTGGGCCTACCTGCACCACTTCATCGCCGGCGTGCGCCACCTCTGGATGGACACCAACCACCACGCGGTCGAGAAGCGCATCGGCAACAACTCCGCCCGCGTGGTGCTGGTGCTCGCCATCGGCCTGACGCTGATCCTGGGCGCGAAGCTCTTCGGCCTCTACTAAGAAAACCCCACGGGAAACAACATGTCTGTGAACTACGGATCAAAGCGCCTGGTCGTCGGCGCACACTACGGAACCCGCGACTGGATCGCGCAACGCGTCACCGCCGCGCTGATCGCCATCTTCACCATCGTCGTGCTGGCGCAGCTGGTGCTGCACCGCGGCACGATCGGCTACGACCTGTGGGCCGGCATCTTCGCATCGCAGTGGATGAAGGTGCTCACCCTGGTGGTGATCCTGGCGCTGGTCTACCACGTCTGGGTCGGCATGCGCGACATCCTGATGGACTACGTCAAGCCCGTCGGCCTGCGCCTCGTGCTGCAAATCTTCTCGATCGCATGGCTCGTCGGCTGCGCCGGCTGGGCGGTCCAGGTCCTCTGGAGGCTCTAAGAACATCATGGCAAACCCCACTTCCGATATCCCCAAGTTCACTTCCACCACCGCGGCCGTCAGCAAGCGCAAGTTCGACGTGGTCATCGTCGGCGCCGGTGGATCGGGCATGCGCGCCTCGCTGCAGCTCGCCCGCGCGGGCCTCAACGTGGCCGTGCTGACCAAGGTCTTCCCGACCCGCTCGCACACCGTGGCGGCCCAGGGCGGCGTCGGCGCCTCGCTCGGCAACATGTCCGAGGACAACTGGCACTACCACTTCTACGACACCATCAAGGGCTCCGACTGGTTGGGCGACCAGGATGCGATCGAGTTCATGTGCCGCGAGGCGCCGAAGGTCGTCTACGAGCTGGAGCACTTCGGCATGCCCTTCGACCGCAACGCCGACGGCACCATCTACCAGCGCCCGTTCGGCGGCCACACCGCCAACTACGGCGAGAAGCCGGTCCAGCGCGCCTGCGCCGCCGCCGACCGCACCGGCCACGCGATGCTGCACACGCTCTACCAGCAGAACGTCGCGGCCCGCACCCAGTTCTTCGTCGAATGGATGGCCCTCGACCTGATCCGCGACGCCGACGGCGACGTGGTCGGCGTGACCGCCCTCGAGATGGAGACCGGCGACCTGCACATCCTCGAAGCCAAGACCACGCTGCTGGCCACCGGCGGCGCCGGCCGGATCTTCGCGGCCTCGACCAACGCCTTCATCAAC
Source organism: Xylophilus ampelinus (assembly GCA_036946225.1). Taxonomy (GTDB): domain Bacteria; phylum Pseudomonadota; class Gammaproteobacteria; order Burkholderiales; family Burkholderiaceae_C; genus JAKOND01. The sequence goes on along the minus strand of JAQIJO010000010.1, from coordinate 11,563 downwards.
ACCGGCGACGGCCTGGGCATGGCGGCGCGCGCCGGCATCCCGCTGGAGGACATGGAGTTCTGGCAGTTCCACCCGACCGGCGTGGCCGGCGCGGGCGTGCTGCTGACCGAAGGCTGCCGCGGCGAAGGCGCGATCCTGCTCAACAGCGACGGCGAGCGCTTCATGGAGCGCTACGCCCCGACGCTCAAGGACCTCGCGCCGCGCGACTTCGTCTCGCGCTCAATGGACCAGGAGATCAAGGAAGGTCGCGGCTGCGGTCCCAACAAGGACCACGTCATGCTCAAGCTCGACCACCTGGGCGCGGACACCATCCACAAGCGCCTGCCCTCGGTCTACGAGATCGGCGTCAACTTCGCGAACGTGGACATCACCAAGGAGCCGATCCCGGTCGTGCCCACCATCCACTACCAGATGGGCGGCATCCCGACCAACATCAACGGCCAGGTGGTGATTCAGAAGGACGGCGACGACAACGCGGTCGTCAACGGCCTGTACGCGGTCGGCGAATGCTCCTGCGTGAGCGTGCACGGCGCCAACCGCCTGGGCACCAACTCGCTGCTCGACCTGCTGGTCTTCGGCCGCGCGGCCGGCAACCACATCGTCGCCGCCGACCTGAAGAAGCGCGAGCACAAGCCCCTGCCGGCGGACGCCGCCGACCGCACGCTGGCACGCCTCGCGATCCTCGACAACTCCACCTCCGGCGAATACGCGCAGGACGTGGCCGGCGAGATCCGCTCGGCGATGCAGCTGCACGCCGGCGTGTTCCGTACCCAGGCCAGCATGGACGAGGGCGTCAAGAAGATCGCCGCGCTGCGCGAGAAGGTCAAGACCATCGCGCTCAAGGACAAGTCCAAGGTCTTCAACACCGCCCGCATCGAGGCGCTGGAAGTCGAGAACCTGATCGAGGCGGCGCAGGCCACCATCGTCTCGGCCGCAGCCCGCCACGAATGCCGCGGCGCCCACACCGTCTCGGACTACGAGCGCGAGGCGGACGACGCGGAATTCCCCCTGGGCCGCAACGACAAGGAGTGGATGAAGCACACCCTCTGGTACAGCGAAGGCAGCCGCCTGTCGTACAAGCCGGTGAAGCTCAAGCCGCTGACGGTCGAATCCGTGCCTCCCAAGGTCCGCACGTTCTGAGTAGCCATCGCCGCCCGCCCGCCCCGACAGGGGCGGCCCGCGGGCGGCATCCTCCAGCGAGAAGAATCATGCAAAAACGTACTTTCAAGATCTACCGCTACGATCCGGACAAGGATGCGAAGCCGTACATGCAGACCATCGAGATCGAGCTCGAAGGCAACGAGCGCATGCTGCTCGACGCGCTGCTGAAGCTCAAGGCGGTGGACCCGTCCATCGCCTTCCGCCGCTCCTGCCGGGAAGGCGTCTGCGGCTCCGACGCGATGAACATCAACGGGAAGAACGGCCTCGCCTGCCTGACCAACATGCGCACGCTCAAGGACCCGATCGTCATCAAGCCGCTGCCGGGCCTGCCGGTGGTGCGCGACGTGATCGTGGACATGACGCACTTCTTCAACCAGTACCACTCGATCCGGCCCTACCTGGTCAACGAGACGATGCCGCCCGAGCGCGAGCGCCTCCAGAGCCCCGAGGAGCGCAGCGAGCTCGACGGCCTGTACGAGTGCATCCTGTGCGCCAGCTGCTCGACCAGCTGCCCCAGCTTCTGGTGGAATCCGGACAAGTTCGTCGGCCCGGCCGGCCTGCTGCAGGCCTACCGCTTCATCGCGGACAGCCGCGACCAGGCGACCAACGCGCGGCTGGACAACCTCGAAGACCCCTACCGCCTGTTCCGCTGCCACACGATCATGAACTGCGTGGACGTGTGCCCCAAGGGTCTGAACCCCACGAAGGCGATCGGCAAGATCCGCGAGCTGATGGTGCGCCGCACCATCTGAACGCCGCGATCCGCGTCCGCCCATGACCTTCCCTTCCTCCCTCGAACCGACGGCCGACGATGCCGCGCCCGTCGGCGAGAGGGCGCTCAGCAAGCTGCGCTGGCGCTGCCGGCGCGGCCTGCTGGAAAACGACCTGTTCATCGAACGCTTCTTCGCCGCGCACGCCGACACCCTCACGGTGCGGCAGGCCCGGGGGATCGAGGCGCTGATGGACCTGGCCGACAACGACCTGCTCGACCTGATGCTGCGCCGCAAGGAGCCGCAGGGCGATGCCGACCGGCCCGAAGTGCACGAGGTCCTGGACCTCATGAGGGCCCGCGATTGACGAGACACGTCCGTCCTCCGGCGGATGAACACGCGGCCCTGCCGCACGCCCCCGGCCACCCGGCCCCCGGGGCCTTGAGCCCACGCCCGCAGCGGGCCTTCCGCCGCGGGCATCCACCACCAGGAAAGCACCTATGAAGCTCGCAGACAACAAGGCCACCCTATCGTTCAGCAACGGCGAACCCAGCGTGGACCTGCCGGTGTACGCCGGCAGCATCGGTCCGGACGTGATCGACATCCGCAAGCTCTATGCGCAGACCGGCAAGTTCACCTACGACCCGGGCTTCCTGTCCACCGCCTCCTGCCAGTCCGAGATCACCTACATCGACGGCGACAAGGGCGAGCTGCTGTACCGCGGCTACCCGATCGAGCAGCTGGCGCAGCAGTGCGACTACCTGGAAACCTGCCACCTGCTGCTGTACGGCGAGCTGCCGGACGCCCAGAAGAAGCAGGACTTCGACAAGCTCGTGACCAACCACACCATGGTCAACGAGCAGATGCAGTTCTTCCTGCGCGGCTTCCGCCGCGACGCGCACCCGATGGCCGTCATGACCGGCCTGGTGGGCGGCCTCTCGGCCTTCTACCACGACAGCACCGACATCAACAATCCGGAGCACCGCGAGATCTCCGCGATCCGCCTGATCGCCAAGATGCCGACGCTGGTCGCCATGGCCTACAAGTACGGCATCGGCCAGCCGTACATGTACCCGCGCAACGAGCTGAGCTACGCCGGCAACTTCCTGCACATGATGTTCGCCACGCCGTGCGAGCCCTACAAGGTCAGCCCGGTGCTCGAGAAGGCGCTGGACCGCATCTTCATCCTGCACGCCGACCACGAGCAGAACGCCTCCACCTCGACCGTGCGCCTGTGCGGCTCGTCGGGCACGAATCCGTTCGCGGCCATCGCGGCCGGCGTGGCCTGCCTCTGGGGTCCGGCCCACGGCGGCGCCAACGAGGCGGCGCTCAACATGCTCTACGACATCCAGAAGGCGGGCGGCGTCGAGAAGATCGGCGATTTCATCAAGCAGGTGAAGGACAAGAACTCCGGCGTCAAGCTGATGGGCTTCGGCCACCGCGTCTACAAGAACTACGACCCGCGCGCCAAGCTGATGCAGGAAACCTGCAAGGAAGTGCTGGGCGAGCTGGGCCTGGAGAACGATCCGCTGTTCAAGCTGGCGATGGCGCTCGAGAAGATCGCCCTGGAAGACGAATACTTCGTCTCGCGCAAGCTCTACCCGAACGTCGACTTCTACTCCGGCATCGTGCAGCGCGCCATCGGCATCCCGGTCTCGCTGTTCACCGCGATCTTCGCGCTGGCCCGCACCGTCGGCTGGATCGCCCAGCTCAACGAGATGATCGGCGACCCCGAGTACAAGATCGGCCGCCCGCGCCAGCTCTTCGTGGGCGCCGAGCGCCGCGACGTCAAGCCGCTGGACCAGCGCTGACCCGGGCCGCCGGCCTGCGGGCCGGCGCGATCCCGCGCCGACGAGGCCCGCTTCCGGCGGGCCTCGCCGTTTTCCGGCGCCGCGGCCGCGCGCGCCCGAAGGCTCCGGACCTGCCGCCGGCCGCGCATCCATTCGCGCTAGAGTATTCCCTTGGGCGCGGCGTCCCCGTCCCTCCCCCGATCCAACCCTCCCTCCCCATCCTCCCCATGAAAACACGCGCAGCCGTCGCCTGGCAGTCCGGCCAGCCCCTGACCATCGAAACCGTGGACCTCGAAGGCCCGAAGTTCGGCGAGGTGCTCGTCGAGATCAAGGCCACCGGCATCTGCCACACCGACTACTACACCCTCTCCGGCGCCGATCCGGAAGGCATCTTCCCGGCCATCCTGGGCCACGAGGGCGCCGGCGTCGTGGTGGACGTGGGCCCGGGCGTGACCTCGCTCAAGAAGGGCGACCACGTCATCCCGCTCTACACGCCGGAATGCCGCCAGTGCAAGTTCTGCCTGTCGCGCAAGACCAACCTCTGCCAGCTGATCCGCGGCACCCAGGGCAAGGGCCTGATGCCCGACGCCACCAGCCGCTTCAGCCTGGACGGCAAGCCCATCTTCCACTACATGGGCACCAGCACCTTCAGCAACTTCACCGTCGCGCCGGAGATCTCGCTGGCCAAGATCCGCGAGGACGCGCCCTTCGACAAGGTTTGCTACATCGGCTGCGGCGTGACCACCGGCATCGGCGCTGTGCTGTTCACCGCCAAGGTGGAGGCCGGCGCCAACGTGGTGGTCTTCGGCCTGGGCGGCATCGGCCTGAACGTGATCCAGGGCGCGAAGATGGTCGGCGCGGACAAGATCATCGGCATCGACCTCAACCCCGAGCGCGAGGCCATGGCCCGCCAGTTCGGCATGACCCACTTCCTGAACCCGAAGGACATCGAGGCCGCCGGCGGCAACATCGTCGACGCGATCGTGCAGCTCACCGACGGCGGCGCCGACTACAGCTTCGAATGCATCGGCAACACCAAGGTCATGCGCCAGGCGCTGGAATGCACCCACAAGGGCTGGGGCCGCAGCATCATCATCGGCGTGGCCGAGGCCGGCGCCGAGATCAGCACCCGCCCCTTCCAGCTGGTCACCGGCCGCAAGTGGGAAGGCTCGGCCTTCGGCGGCGCCCGCGGCCGCACCGACGTGCCCAAGATCGTCGACTGGTACATGGACGGCAAGATCAGCATCGACCCGCTGATCACCCACACCATGCCGCTGGAGGACATCAACAAGGGCTTCGACCTGATGAAGCGCGGCGAGTCCATCCGGGGCGTCGTGCTCTACTGAAGAACCCACGAGGAAAAAGGCCGGGAGCGTAGGCGGAGCCTACGCTCTCCGCTATTTTATCGATAGCAAGACGCCGACGCGGTGGCGCCGCGGCGTCCCGTGCGCGCGCCGCACGACGAGGAATCCCATGGACGACACCGGACACGACGACATCCAGCTGCTTTCCGAGCACGGCGCCTTCGGCGGCCGCCAGCGCTTCTACCGACATGCCTCCCGCACCATCGGGCTGCCGATGCAGTTCTCGGTCTTCCTGCCGCCGGCGGCGGAACACGGCCCGGTGCCGGCGCTGCTCTACCTCGCGGGGCTGACCTGCACCGAGGAAACCTTCCCGGCCAAGGCCGGCGCGCAGCGCGCCGCGGCCGAACTCGGCCTCGCGCTGGTGGCCCCCGACACCAGCCCGCGCGGCGCCGGCGTGCCGTGCGAGGCCGAGCACTGGGACTTCGGCGTCGGCGCGGGCTTCTACCTCGACGCCACCGAGGCGCCCTGGTCGACCCGCTGGCGCATGGAGAGCTACCTGATCGACGAACTGCTGCCCCTGGTCCGGACCGCGCTGCCGGTCGACGGCGGACGGCTGGGCATCTTCGGCCACTCGATGGGCGGCCACGGCGCGCTGACGCTCGCGCTGCGCCATCCGGGCGCCTTCCGGTCGGTCTCGGCCTTCGCGCCGATCTGCGCCCCCTCGCAGTGCCCCTGGGGCGAGAAGGCCTTCACCGGCTACCTCGGCGCCGACCGCGCCGCCTGGGCGGAGCACGACGCGACCGAACTCATGCGGCGCCGCGCCGCGGCGCCCTTCCCCGGCGGCATCCTCGTCGACCAGGGCCTGGACGACAAGTTCCTCGCGCAGGGGCAGCTCCGGCCCGAGCTGTTCGAGGCCGCCTGCGCCGCCGCCGGCCAGCCGCTGGCCCTGCGCCGGCACGCCGGCTACGACCACGGCTACTACTTCGTCTCGACCTTCGTCGAGGACCACCTGAAGCACCACCGGCGGGCCCTGGGCTGACGCCGGACCGGGCGCGCCGCCGCGCGCCCGTCCGCACCACCTCCCCGCCCGCACCGCAATCCCGAGGCTCCCATCCCATGTTCACCGGCATCATCCAGGGCATCGCCACCATCGGCGCGATCGACGACCGCGAAGGCCTGCGCAGCTTCACCCTCGAATTCCCGCCCGGCTTCTGCCAGGACCTGGCCATCGGCGCCAGCGTGTCGGTCGACGGCGTCTGCCTGACAGTGACCGCGCTGGCCTCGCCGACCGCGGCGGCCTTCGACGTGATCCTGCAGAGCCTCAACGTCACCACCCTCGGCGAGCTCCGGGTCGGATCGCGGGTCAACGTCGAGCGCGCGGCCAAGGACGGCGCCGAGATCGGCGGCCACCCGCTGTCGGGCCACATCGACTTCTCCGCCGCCGTCGCCAGCGTCCGCACCTCGGACAACAACAAGGTGCTGCGGGTGGAGATCCCCCCGGCATTTCGGCGCTACGTCTTCGCCAAGGGCTACATCGCCATCAACGGCGCCAGCCTGACCGTGTCGGAAGCCGACCGCGCCGCCGGCTGGTTCGAGGTCTGGCTGATCCCCGAAACCCGGCGCATGACGGTGTTCGAGGAGAAGCGGGCCGGCGACCGGCTCAACATCGAGATCGAGCGCAGTACCCAGGTGCTGGTCGACACGGTGCGCGAGGCGGTGCAGGAGAGCCTGGGCGAACTGCGCCCCGCGCTGGAGGCGCTGCTGGCCGACCGGGGCCTGTCGCTCGACGAGCTGGTGCGCCCGCCGGCGATGCCGCGGCCCGGCGCGCCGCGCTGAGGGACGGCGGGCGGCCGGCGCCCGCAGCGTCCCGGCGCGCCGCTCGCGCTAGAACAGCGACCGCTGCCCGTCCTCCGCCGGCGGCCGGAAGCCGGACGCGTCGCGCACCAGCCGCTCCCGGCTGAAGCCCAGCTGCCGGCAGGCGCGCCCGAAGCGCTGCGCCACCAGGTCGGCCCAGATGCCGCTGCCGTGCATCCGGGTCGCGAAGTCGGCGTCGTAGTCGCGGCCGCCGCGCATCTCCTGCACGCGCGCCATGACCCGCGCGGCGCGGTCCGGCAGGTGCGTCTCCAGCCACTGGCGGAAGAGCGGCGCGACTTCCCAGGGCAGGCGCAGCACGGTGTAGAAGGCGCTGGTGGCGCCGGCCTCGCGCGCCGCGGCCAGCACCCGCTCCATGTCCTCGGTCACGAAAGGGATCTGCGGCGCCACGCTCACGCCCACCGGGATGCCCGCCTCGGCCAGGGTGCGGATGGTGCGCAGCCGCCGGTGCGGCGCGGCGGCGCGCGGCTCCAGCGTGCGCGCCACCGCCGCGTCGAGCGTGGTGACGGTGACGTAGACCGCCGCCAGCCCCTCGGACGCCGCCGCCGCCAGGATGTCGATGTCGCGCTCCACCCCGCTCGACTTGGTGACCAGCCCGAAGGGATGGCGCGCCTCGCGCAGCACCTCGATCACCGCGCGGGTCAGCCGCAGCCCGCGCTCGATCGGCTGGTAGCAGTCGGTGGCGGTGCCGATGGCCAGGTGCGAAGGCCGGTAGGACGGCCGGGCCAGCTCCCGGCGCAGCACCTCGGCGATGTTGCGCTTGGCGACGATGCGCGTCTCGAAGTCCAGCCCCGGCGACAGGCCCAGGTAGCCGTGCGTCGGCCGCGCGAAGCAGTAGACGCAGCCGTGCTCGCAGCCGCGGTAGGGATTGATCGACGCCTCGAACGGGATGTCGGGCGAGTCGTTGCGCGACAGGGCGCTGCGGCAGTCCTCCATCCGCACCTCGGTCGCGGGCGCGTCGGGCGCGGCGCCGTCCGCGTCCCGGGCGCCCTCGCCGCCCCATCCGTCGTCGAAGGCCTCGCGCGCGTCGCGGGCGAAGCGGTGCGCGATGCGGCTGGCGGTGCCGCGGCCCTTGATGGCCTGCAGCGGGATCGGGTAGGCGTCCATGGGTGCGGCGGGAGCGGTCGATAACTGATTATATATACAGTATTCCCGAAATCCCATCCTGCGCCGGGACGGCATGGCGGCAGCCGGGGCGCTAGGCCTCGCGCGCGCAGCTGCGCATCAGTTCGCGCAGCCATTCGTGGGCCGGCGAGTGGTCGGTGCGCGGGTGCCAGAGCATGCAGACATCGAAGAGCGGCAGCTCCAGCGGCAGGTCGAAGGGCGCGACCGCGGCCATACGCTCCATCCGCCGCGCCAGGCGCGCCGGCACGCTCGCCACCATGTCGGAGGTCTCCAGCACGAAGGGCAGCGCCAGGAAGCTCGGCTTGATCATCTGGACGCGGCGCCGCAGGCCGAAGGGTTCGAGCGCGGCGTCGATCTGCACGTTGTAGATCTGCGCCGACGAGGGCTCGATGGTCACGTGCGGCAGCGCGCAGAAGCCCGCCGCGTCGAGCGCGCGACCATGCACCGGATGGTCGCTGGCGCACAGGCCGAGGAAGCGGTCCGAGAACAGGCGCCGGCTCTTGAGATAGCCGGGCGCGCCCGGGAAGTAGGTCAGCGCGAGGTCCAGTTCGCCCGCGGCCATCATCTCGCCGAAGTGGTGCGGGTTGGTCTGCAGCACGTGCAGCTTCACCCCGGGCGCCTCGCGGCGGATGCGGCGCATCACCGCCGGCATCATCAGCAGGTCGATGTAGTCGATGACGATCAGCCGGAAGGTGCAGTGCGCGGTGGCGGGGTCGAAGCGCGGCGGCTCCAGCACCCGTTCGAGCGCGGCGATCGCCTCCTGCACCCGCGGCCAGCGCAGCAGCGCCAGCTCGGTCGGCATCCAGCCGCCGCCGCTGCGCGTCAGCAGCTCGTCCCCGAACAGCTCGCGCAGCTTGGCGAGCGACACGCTCATCGACGACTGGCCCATGTCGAGGCGCTCGGCCGCACGGGTCACGTGCCGCTCGCGCAGCAGGGCGTCGAAGGCGCGCAGCAGGTGTAGGTCGAGATCCTGGATTCTCATGGCCCCGCATTCTTGCGGCGCCCGGCTCCCGGCGGGCGTCCCGCGCCCGGGGACAAACCCGCACCCGCCATCAGGAATCCGATGGGCCGCATCGGCGGCCGCGATTGCCGCGCGCGCAAGCCCCGCGAATACTCCGCCGCACCGATCCCCGGCACCACTTCCAGGAGACACCCCGATGGCACTGCCCCAGATCCGCCTGACCCGCGAGGAGATGCGCAAGCGCGTCGCCTACTTCAAGGACCTCAAGGGCTTCGACGGCGGTCTGCCCGATAGCCGCTACCCGAGCGCAGTGCGCAAGCTCTACAACGCGATCGGCTTCCAGCCACCCCGCGGCAAGGGCGGCGAGGGCGTGGTGTCGCCGGTGGGTGCGCAGGCCGCGGCCCATTCGGCGATCCCGATCAGCGAGGGCTTCAACCTCGGCTTCTGCGAGGCCAAGCCCGGCAACGGCCCGATGATGCACAACCACGACACGAACGAGACCTTCATGCCGCTCACCGGCCGCTGGCGCTGCTCGTGGGAACTCGACGGCCAGGACGAATGGTTCGACGTCGGCCCCTGGGACATCTGCTCCTTCCCGCCCGGCGTCAACCGCCGCTTCGAGAACATCACCCACGACGAACCCGACCGGACGCATTTCCTGATGTTCGTCATCGGCGGCAACGCCCCGGAGGCCGATTTCACCGACAAGGCCAAGGCGACGCTGCGCGAGGAAGGGTACCTGGCATGAGCCGGCGTCCCGCCCTTCCGGAACGCGTCCGCGCCACGGGAGCCGCCCGGTGAGCGCGGCGGAAGCGTCCGGCGCGGCGCCGGGGGACGCCGGCGCCGACGCCTACCCGGCGCCCGCGGAACTGCGCGCCTGGCTGGCGCGCCGGCCGGCGCGGCGCTTCGTCGATGCGGACGGCGCCGAATGGCGGTTCCACGACAGCGGCCCGGCCGGGGACGCGCCGCCGGCGGCGCCGCTGGTGCTGCTGCCCGGCGCGCTCGGCAACGCCGGCGTCGCCTGGCGCGTCGCGGAGGCCTTCGAGCCGGAGCGCCGGGTCGTCGCGGTCACCTACCCCGGCGGCCTCGCGCCCGAACGGCTGGCCGACGGGCTCGCCGCCCTGCTGGACCGGCTCGCCACTGGCCCGGTCGCGCTCTGGGGCTCGTCCTACGGCGCCTGGTGGGCCGAGGCCTTCGCATCGCGCTTCCCCGGCCGGGTCGCGGCGCTCTGGCTGGGCAACGCCTTCGTCGACGGCGCCGACGTCGCGGCCCTGCCGCTCTTCGACGCCGCATGGCTCGACGCCGCCGACGGAAACGCGGTGCGGGACCGCTGGCACGCCGCCCTGGCCGCGCGGCCCGACGACCCGTTGCGCGCGGTGCAGCTGCACATGCTGCACCACGGACTGCCGGCGCACGTCCTGCACGCGCGGCTGCGGCAGGTGGCGCACGCACGGGCGGCGCCGGGAGCGCCGCGCATCCCCGGCACGGTGGTGCTCGACTGCGACGACGACGCGATCATCGCGCCCGCGGTGCGCGCGCGGGTGCAGGCGCGCCATCCGCACGCGCGCCGGCTCACCCTCGCGCGGGGCGGCCACTACCCGCACATCGTCGCGCCGGAGCCGCTGGTCGGCGCGATGCGCAACTGGCTCGGCGGCGCCGCCTGAACCGGCGCCCCGCACTCCCGCACACCCCACCGGGCGACGACCGCCCGCGACCCACGACAGACAGGAGACTCCCATGACCCGCACCTGCTCCCGCCGCGCCGCGCTCGGCCGCCTCGGCGCAAGCGCCGCCGCCCTCCTCGCGCCGCCGCTCCATGCCCAGGGCGGCTGGCCCGCCAAGCCGATCCGGATCGTTGTGCCCTTCGCCGCCGGCGTCTCGCCGGACGTGGTGTCGCGCATCCTCAGCGAGCCGCTCGGCCGGGCGCTGGGCCAGCCGGTCGTCATCGAGAACCGCGCGGGCGCCGCCGGCATCATCGGCGCCGAAGTCGCGGCCAAGAGCCCGGGCGACGGCTACACCCTGTTCATGGCCGTCAACTCGATCATGGGCATCAACCCCAACGTCTACACCAAGCTGCCCTACGACACCTTCCGCGACTTCGCGCCGGTGACCCAGGTGGCGCTGGTGCCCTACGTGCTGATCGCCGGGCCGAACCAGCCCTTCGCCAGCCTGCAGGACCTGGTCGCACGCGCCAAGGCCCGGCCCGGCAGCATCGACTACGGCTCGCTCGGCATCGGCTCGGGGCCGCACGTGGTGATGGAGATGATGAACAACATGGCCGGCATCCAGATGGTCCACGTGCCCTACAAGGGCAGCCCGCTGGCCGACGTGATCGCGGGGCAGATGCCGCTGGCCTTCGAGCCGGCCACCACCGCCATCCCGCTCGTCAGGAGCGGCAAGGTGCGCGCCCTCGCGATCACCAGCACGGCGCGCAACGCCGCCCTGCCCGACGTGCCCGCGGTGGCCGAACTGCTGCCGGGCTACGACGGCGACGGCTGGCAGGGCTTCTACGTGCCGGCCGCGACGCCCCGCGACATCGTGCGCCGGCTCAACGCCGAGATCGTCGCGGCGCTGCGCGCGCCCGACGTGCAGCGCAAGCTCCACGAAATCGGCCTGCAGCCGGTGGGCAGCTCCATCGAG
>JAQIJO010000009.1:0-228101 GCA_036946225.1 Xylophilus ampelinus | reverse complement strand
TTTTTTAAGGATCCCGCAAAACTCATCGACTTGCGTCGTCTTCGTTTTGCTTGCTCGCTGCGATCAGCTGAGCCTCGTATTCTACAACAGTTTTTGAAAGACCGTCAAACTTTTTTCTATCTCGTCTCCGCTTCCCAGCAGCAACCAAAGTCTCTCAACTCCAACCACCGCTCATCAGCTGAGCCTCAGATTCTAGCGCATCTTTTTCTACATCCGCAAGACCCGCCGCAAATATAAAAATTCCTCGCCAACCTCACCTCGCCTCACAGCTCCCAAAACTCTCGCTTCAGTCTCCGCCTCGGCTCGGCAGGGGGCGAACTATAGCAGCTCTTCCGGACCTTTTCGAACGCCCTCGAAAAAATCCCGGATTCGGCGCGGACCACGCATCACCGAGCCGTCGCCTTGAGCTTCGCAAACGCGCTGGCCATGGCATTGGGTGCCGCCGGCGTCGGCGCACCGCGGTGGGAACCGCCGTTGCCGGGCCCGCGGCGGCCGGGTGCCGGCTCGAACCGGTTGTCGGAGCGCGAGGCGCGCGGACCGGCGGCGGCCTGGAGCTTCATGCTCAGCGCGATGCGCTTGCGAACCAAGTCGACCTCGACCACCCGGACCCGCACGATGTCGCCGGTCTTGACCACTTGGCGCGCGTCGTCCACGAAACGGTCGCTGAGCTGGCTCACATGGACCAGCCCGTCCTGATGAACGCCCAGGTCCACGAAGGCGCCGAAGGCCGCGACGTTGCTGACCGTGCCTTCGAGCACCATGCCTTCCTGCAAGTCGGCGATGTCCTCGATCCCGTCGTTGAAGCGGGCGACCTTGAAGTCGGGCCGCGGATCCCGGCCAGGCTTCTCCAGCTCGGCCAGCACGTCGCGCACGGTCACGATGCCGAAGCGTTCGCTGGCCAGGCTCTCGGGCCTGAGGCTTTTCAGGAGTTCGGTCCGTCCCATGAGCGCGTCGGCCCGTGCGCCGGTGCGCGCCAGGATCTGCTCGACCAGCGGGTAGGTTTCCGGGTGCACGCCGGTCATGTCGAGCGGGTCGTCGCCGCCGCGGATGCGCAGGAAGCCGGCGCTCTGCTCGAAGGTCTTGGCGCCCAGGCCGGCGACGTCGAGCAGTTGCTTGCGGCTGCGGAAGGCGCCATGCGATTCGCGCCAGCGCACCACCGCGCGCGCCACGCCCGCCGACAGGCCGGACACCCGCGACAGCAGCGGCACGCTGGCGGTGTTGACGTCCACCCCGACCGCGTTGACGCAGTCCTCGACCACCGCGTCCAGCGTGCGCGCCAGTTCCGACTGGTTCACATCGTGCTGGTACTGGCCGACGCCGATGGATTTCGGGTCGATCTTGACCAGTTCCGCCAGCGGATCCTGCAGCCGGCGCGCGATGCTAGCCGCACCGCGCAGGCTGACGTCCACGTCGGGCATTTCCTGGCTGGCGAACTCGCTCGCGGAGTAGACCGAGGCGCCGGCTTCACTGACGACCACCCGGTCGATCGGCGGCGCGCCGTCCTTGGCGAGCAGCTTGACCAGGTCGGCCGCGAGCTTGTCGGTCTCGCGGCTGGCGGTGCCGTTGCCGATGGCGATCAGGTCCACGCCGTGCGCGCGGCACAGCTTGCCGAGGACGTGCAGGGACCCGTCCCAGTCCTTGCGCGGCTCGTGCGGATAGACGGTCGCGGTCTCGACCAACTTGCCGGTGGCGTCCACGACCGCCACCTTGACGCCGGTGCGGATGCCGGGATCCAGCCCGAGCACGGTCCGCGGCCCGGCGGGCGCGGCCAGCAGCAGGTCGCGCAGGTTGTCGGCGAAGACCTTGATCGCGACCGCCTCGGCGTTCTCGCGCAGCCGCGCGAACAGGTCGCGTTCGGTGGAAAGCGCGAGCTTGACGCGCCAGGTCCAGGCGACGCACTTGCGCAGCAGGTCGTCGGCCGGCCGGCCGGCGTGGCGCCAGCCCAGGTGCATCGCGATGCGGCCTTCGGCGAGCGACGGCGGCGCGGCGGCGCGGCCGGCGGCGGCCTCGGGCGCGGCCTCGGCCGACGGGGCGACCAGGCGCGCTTCGAGGATGTCGAGCGCCCGGCCGCGGAACACCGCCAGCGCGCGGTGCGAGGGCACGCGGCCGATCGGCTCGTCGTACGCGAAGTAGTCGCGGAACTTGGCGACCTCCGGATCCTCGGGCTTCTTGCCGTCGAGCAGCTTGCTCTGCAGCAGGCCCTCGTCCCAGAGCCACTGGCGCAGCGACTGCACCAGCGCGGCATCCTCCGCCCAGCGCTCGGACAGGATGTCGCGCACGCCGTCGAGCACCGCGGCGACGGTGGTGAAGTCGCTGCCGTCCTCGCCCTTCTCCGGGCGGACGTAGCCGGCGGCCAACTCGGCGGGCACCCGCGACGGGTCGGCGAAGAGCGCGTCGGCCAGCGGTTCGATGCCGGCCTCGCGGGCGACCTGGCCCTTGGTGCGGCGCTTCTGCTTATAGGGGAGGTAGAGGTCCTCCAGCTCCTGCTTGGTGGGCGCGGCGGCGACGGCCGCCCGCAGGGCGTCGGTCAGCTTGCCCTGGGACTCGATCGCGGCGAGGACGGCGGCGCGGCGCTCTTCCAGCTCGCGCAGGTAGGACAGGCGCTGTTCCAGCGCGCGCAGCTGCACGTCGTCCAGGCCGCCGGTGGCTTCCTTGCGGTAGCGGGCGATGAAGGGCACGGTCGCGCCACCGTCCAGCAGCCCGACGGCGGCGGCCACCTGGGGCGGGGCGACCCGCAGTTCTTCGGCGATCTGGCGGAGGATTCTGGCGTCGGCGGTCATCGGGTCTCGGTGCGGGGAACGGTGGGGAAAACGGTTGCGGGCGAGTGTGCCATAGGCGCCCCGCACGGCCGTCTGCTCCCAAATCGATAGCTGGAGGCGCAGGCGGGACGCGCGCTGCGGCCGGATCCGACGTCGACGCTGCCGCAGGAGGACGGGCGGCCGATTACCATCCCGTCCCATGACGATGCCCTGCCCTCCCGACCCCTTCCTGATCGCCGCGTTCTACCGTTTCGCGGACCTGCACGACCACCGCGCGCTGCAGCCCCGGCTGCTGGCGCTGTGCGAGGCGCATGCGGTGCGCGGCGTGGTGATCCTGGCGCCCGAAGGCATCAACGGCACCATCGCCGGCGCGGACGCCGGCGTGGCGGCGGTGCTGGACTTCCTGCGGGCCGACCCGCGGCTGGCCGGCATCGCGCCGCGCCTGTCGCGCGCGCCGCGCCAGCCCTTCCACCGGACCAAGGTGCGGATCAAGCGCGAGATCGTCACCCTGGGCGTGCCGGGCATCGACGCGGCCTCGCAGGCGGGCATCCGGGTCGCGCCGCGGGACTGGAACGCGCTGCTCGACGATCCGGACGTGCTGGTGGTGGATACGCGCAACGACTACGAAGTCGCGCTCGGCAGCTTCGCGGGCGCGGTCGATCCCGGCACCGGCAGCTTCGCGGAACTGCCCGCCTGGGCGGCCGCCGACCCGCGCCTGCGCGACCCGGGCCGCAAGGTGGCCATGTTCTGCACCGGCGGCATCCGCTGCGAGAAATCGACCGCGCTGCTGCGGCGGCAGGGCGTGGAGCAGGTCTACCACCTCGACGGCGGCATCCTCGCCTACCTGGAGGCGGTCCCGGCCGCCGAGAGCCGGTGGCGCGGGGAGTGCTTCGTCTTCGACGAGCGGGTGTCGGTCGGCCACGGCCTGGTCCCGGGGCCGCACCAGCTCTGCCGCGCCTGCCGCCGCCCGCTGACGGCGGACGACCTGGCCTCGCCGCTGCACCGGCCCGGCATCGCCTGCGTGCACTGCCACGGCCGGTCCACGCCCGAGCGGCGCGCGGCGCTGGCCGAGCGGCAGCGCCAGATGGAGCGCGCCGCGCGGGAAGGCCGGACGCACGTGGGCGCGCGCCTGCAGCGCCCGGACGCGCCCTCCTCCCCCGCCCGAAACGCGCCGCCCCGCGGCGCCGACGCCGGCGGCCCGGACGGCGCAAGCGCATGACGTCCTCCGCGGCGCGTGCCGCGCACCAGCCATCCCCGGCGGCGCCCGGGGCACCGGATGCGGGTCCGGAGGGCTCGACGCGCGCGCACGGGGCCGGGAACGGATCGGCGCCGATGGCGGCGGCCGCGATCCGCGGCGGCGCGAAGGACCCGGCCGGGGCCCTAGGCAGCGCCGGTGCCGGTGCGGGCGCCGGCGGCTGCGCCGAGGCACGGGCCGACGCCGACGACAGCGCCGGGACCGGCGGCGGGCCCGCCCTGCCCGTCCTCTATTCCTTCCGCCGCTGTCCGTACGCGATGCGCGCCCGGCTGGCGCTGTGGGAAGCCGGCATCCGCTGCGAGCTGCGCGAGGTGGTGCTGCGCGACAAGCCGGCCGCGTTGCTGGCCGCCTCGCCCAAGGGCACGGTGCCGGTGCTGGCGCTGCCCGGCGGCGCGGTCCTGGACCAGAGCCTGGACATCATGCGCTGGGCCCTGGACCGCCACGACCCCGGCGACTGGCTGCACCGCGCCGGACCGGGCGCCGGCGAGCCGCTGGAAGCCATGCTGGCGCTGGTGGCGGCCTGCGACGGGGATTTCAAGCACCACCTGGACCGGACCAAGTACCCCGGCCGCTATCCCGGCGCGCGGCCGCCCGCCGAGCACCGCGCGGCCGCGGCCGGTTTCCTCGACGGCCTGGAGGCGCGCCTGCGCCGCACCGCCTGGCTCGCGGGCGACGCGCCGTCGCTCGCCGACATGGCGATCGCGCCCTTCGTGCGGCAGTTCGCGCACGTGGACGACGCCTGGTTCGCCGCGCAGGACTGGCCGCTGCTGCGGGCCTGGCTGGCCGGTTGGGAATCCTCGCCCCGGCTCGCGGCGGTGATGGACAAGTACCCCGCCTGGCGGCCCGGGCAGGCGCCGGTGGTGGTGCCCGCGGTGGTGCCCGCCCGGGCGCCCGGCGAGCCGGCGGCGGACGCTTCGGCGACGTGACGGGGGGCGCGCCGGCATGGCGCGCGTGCGGCGCGGCGGACGGCGCCGCGCGGATCGCGCCACGGCCGCCGGCGCGTCCCAGTCCGGCGCCGGCAGGGCGCGGCCGCCCTGGCGCCGTCAGCCGCCGGCGCCGCCTTCCGGCGCCCCGTCGGCCCGGCGCAGCACGTAGCCGATGCGCGGGAAATGCACGTGCAGCGTCCCGGCGCGCGGGTCGGTGCGGCGCAGGGTGATGTGCATCCGGGTCGCGGCCACCAGCTCGCCGGCGGTCGGCTCGGTGCCGAAGCTCTCGGCCGCGACGGTGACCGGGCTGCCCAGCGGGATGCCATGGTCGTCCTGGAACAGTTCCTCGCCGTGCGGCAGCGGCGCAGCTTCGGCGGCCACCGCGATCGCCTCCTCGGCCGCCATCGGCTCGGACGGCGCGTCGGGCAGCGCGGCGATCCGGTCCAGCCACTCGGAGACCGCCGGCACGATGTCGAGGATGCCGGCCACCGAGGAGGCGCGCTCCCGGGTGTACCAGAGCGGGTGGTAGGCGGCGAAATCGGCGATGCACGGCACCTCGCCGAGCAGGAAGGGCCGGTCGTCCAGCATGTCCGAGAGGCGGCGCAGGTAGGACCGGTAGGCCGCCGCGGCGTCCTCGGGACGGGGCCGGGTAATGTTGCCCGCGCCCATCTTCGCGCGGTCCTCGGCGAAGGCCCGGGCGGCGCCGGCCGGCGCGCCAGCGAACATCCTCGCCGCCGACGCGGGCTGCAGGTTCCAGGACATCGCGGCCCAGAAGAGCGTGCTGTCGGCCCACTGCGCCAGGATGCGGGCCACGCCCTTCTCGGGTTCCGGGTAGAGGGAGGGCGCGGGGCGCAGGTGCTCCAGCACGTCGCAGATCAGCGCGGTGTCGCAGTAGACGTCGGCTCCCAGCTGCAGCACCGGGGTGCGCCGGTAGCCGCCGGTGAGGGCCGTCAGCGCGGGCTTGGGCGCGATGCGCGGGATGTGGACCGAACGCCAGGGCAGCTGCTTGAACGCCAGGACGCGGCGGATCTTCTCGGAGAAGGGCGATTCCGGGTAATGGTGCAGGATGGGCAGGCTCATGGGTGGGGCTCCTCGCAGCGGTCCTCGCGGTGTTCCTCGGCCGGCCATGGTCGGCGCGATCCGCCGCGGCCCTGTCGCCGGGTGTTTCAACCCGGGCGCCGCGCCGGCGTGGGAGGCTCAGCCGGTGGTGCGCAGCGCGTGCACGTCGCGGTCGCCGGCCGGCAGGCGGCGCATGTACTTGAAGGTGCCGGTGGCGTGGGCGCAGAGCCGGTCCTCGGCGTCGTGGATGGTCGCCTCGCAGAAGGCCAGGGTGGTGGTGCGGTGCATCAGCCTGCCGCGCGCCACCAGCGGGCCGCGCGCGGCCTGCATGAACATGGTCTTCATCTCGATGGTCACCACGCCCGATTCGGGCTGCAGGCTGCGGGCCGCGGTGGCGAGCGCGATGTCGAGCAGCGACATGGACACGCCGCCGTGCACCACGCTGAAGGAGTTGTGGTGCTCGGGCCGCGGCGCGTAGCGCAGTTCGGACTCGCCGTTCTCGAAGCGTTCGAGGGTGAAGCCCATGTGGAGGGCGAAGGGGATGGCCTGGATGCTCATGGGATGCGGCGGGAAGGGTCGGGAAGGGAGGGCGCGCCGGACGCGCTCAGCGGCCGTCGCGCGCCGGCGGCGGGACGGGGCGTTCGGGAGGCGTGGCGGGCATGCGGGAGCGCAGGTAGACCAGCACCGCGCCGGCCAGGATCGCCACCGCGCCGCCGGCCGCGAGCAGCGGGAAGGCCCCGGGCGCGGCGTCGCGGACGGCGAATCCGGCGGCGATGGCGACGATGCCGGCGTAGATCAGCGTCCAGATCAGGTTGTGCAGGCGGCGCAGGGAATCGGGCGAAGGGGGGGTCGAGGGCATGGGTTCGGCGGTTCGGGACGGAGGCGGGAGAAGGATCGGGAAGGGGCGCGGACGCGGATGATGCGGCGCTCAGGGCCGCGGGGGCCGCTCGCCGGCGGGGGCGGAGGGCGCGCCGGCGGCGCCGGGGGCGTCGAGGTCGGGGAAGGGCAGCGGCGTCCAGCCGCGCCGGTTGCGGCCCAGGTGCTTGCGGACCTGGCGCCACCACTTGGGCTGCGCCATGAAGGCGGCCTTGGGCGCGCCGCGCAGCGCCGGCGCGATGGCGTCGAGGCGCGCCTGCTTGTCGGCGCGGCTCCGGCCGTCCAGCGCCGCGAAGAAGCGCGCCAGGTCGTCGCGGAATTCCTTGAAGTTGTAGTAGTGGAAGACCGATCGCTCCAGCGCGTGGATCGGCGTCCCGCGCCGCGCCAGCACCGCCGACAGCGCGATCTGCTCGACGGTGGGGATGGCCAGCCGCGGACGGATCGCGTCGATGGCCGCGACCGTGGCCCGCGCCAGGTCGGCCAACCGGTCGCCGCGCACGCCGATGAGGCCGGAATTCCAGAGCGGCAGCTCGGGCGGCAGCCGCCAGGGCGCGCCGTCCACCATGAAATCGTGCCGCCGCGCGGCGCGGTGGAGCTTGGCCTGCGAGCGGGTGAGCCGGCGGCCCGAGGCGATGGTGCCCTCGCGGGCATGCAGCCACACGCCTTCGTCGCGGGCGATGGCCGCGAAGACCGGCGCGACGTCGCCGTCGAACACGGTGTCGGAATCGGCGAACAGCACCGCGTCGCCCGCGCCGGCGCCGGCCTGCGCCGCGGCGTGCGCGAGCGCCAGCGGCTTGATGCGGTGCACGTAGCCGTCCGCGCCGCGCCAGGCGGCGAGCCGGGGCGCGTCGAGCCGGACGTAGCGCACCGGCGCGTCCGCGCCCAGCAGCCGGGCGAAGTACTCCGGCCGGTCGGTGGCGACCAGCACGGCGGCCAGCGATTCGCCGTGGCGCCGCCAGAAGGACAGCATCGAGTACGCGGCCTCGTCGCAGAACCAGTCGGCGCCGTGCGCCACGTAGACCAGGTAGTTCAAGGACCCCGGGCTCAGTCGAAGCGGCCGCCGGCGGCGGCGCGGGCCGCGAGCAGCGGCGCGGGTTCCCAGGCGGACGCGTCGTCCTGCGGGTTGGCGGCGAAGCGTTCCATCGCGCGCGCCACCTCGTCCAGCCCGACCTGCTCGGCGTAGTGCATCGGGCCGCCGCGCCACTGCGGGAAGCCGTAGCCGGTCAGGTAGACCATGTCGATGTCGCTGGAGCGGGCGGCGATGCCCTCCTCCAGGATCCGTGCGCCTTCGTTGACCAGGGCGTAGACCAGGCGCCCGACGATCTCCTCGTCGCCGATGGCGCGCGGGACGATGCCGCGGGCCCGGCGCTCCTCCTGCACCAGGTCGTCCACCAGCTGGCTGGGCAGCGCGTCGCGCTGGCCGGGCTTGTAGTCGTACCAGCCGCCGCCCGCCTTCTGGCCGTGGCGGCCGAGCGCGTGCAGCCGGTCGGCCACCGCCTGCCTGGGCAGGGACGGGTCGGCGGCCTCCTGGCGCTGGCGGATCGACCACCAGATGTCGTTGCCCGAGAGGTCGAACATGCGGAACGGGCCCATCGCGAAGCCGAACTTCTCGATCGCGCGGTCGACCTGCTGCGGCGTCGCGCCCTCGTCCACCAGGCGCATCGCCTGGCGGGCGTAGGGGCCGACCATGCGGTTGCCGATGAAGCCGTCGCACACGCCCGAGACCACCGCGGTCTTGCGCAGCCGCTTGGCCAGCGCCATCGCGGTCGCGAGCACGTCCTTGGCGGTTCGCGCGCCGCGCACCACCTCCAGCAGCTTCATCACGTTGGCCGGGCTGAAGAAGTGCAGGCCCAGCACGTCCTGCGGCCGCGCGGTGAATCCAGCGATGCGGTCGATGTCCAGGGTGGAGGTGTTGGACGCGAGGATGGCGCCCGGCTTGGCGACCGCGTCCAGCCGGCGGAAGACCGCCTCCTTGACGCCGATCTCCTCGAACACCGCCTC
Organism: Xylophilus ampelinus; assembly: GCA_036946225.1. GTDB lineage: Bacteria > Pseudomonadota > Gammaproteobacteria > Burkholderiales > Burkholderiaceae_C > JAKOND01. The sequence continues at coordinate 219,225 of JAQIJO010000009.1, read as the reverse complement.
GACCACCAGGTCGGCCCCGGCCAGGTCGGCGTAGTCGAGCGTGGTGTCCAGCCGGGCCAGGCGCTCGTCGAGCTTGGCCTGCGGGAGCTTGCCCTTCTTGACCTGGGCCTCGTAGTTCTTGCGGATGGTGGCGGTGCCGCGGTCGAGCGCCTCCTGCTTCGTCTCCAGGATGCGCACCGGGAAGCCCGCGTCCAGGAAGGCCATGGCGATGCCGCCGCCCATGGTGCCGGCGCCGATGACCGCGACCCGTTCGATGGCGCGCAGCGGCGTGTCGGCGGGCACGTCGGGAATCTTGGAGGCCGCGCGCTCGGCGACGAAGACGTGGCGCAGCGCGATCGCCTCGGGCGCGTCGAGCTGCGCCACGAAGGTCTCGCGCTCGAAGCGCAGGCTGTCGGCGAAGGGGCGCTCGGTGGCGGCCTGCACCGCGTCGATCGCGAGGAAGGGCGCCCGGACGCGGCCGCCCTTCTCCTTCAGCGCCGCGCGGGCCAGGTCGAAGAAGGCGGCGCCCTGCGGATGGGCGCAGGGCAGGTCGGACACCTTGGGCGGCGGGCTGCCGTCGGCATGGCGGGCGGCCACCTCGCCGGCGAAGGCGAGAGCCTCGTCGGCGAGCGCGGCGGGCGAGGCGGCGAGCCGGTCGAAGAGCTTCTGGTCCGGCAGGGCGAACAGGTCTTCCGCCCGGTAGGTGTCGCCGCGGAGGATCATGTCCAGCGCCTTCTGCACGCCTAGCACCCGCGGCAGCCGCTGCGTGCCGCCGGCGCCGGGGAACAGGCCGAGCTTGATCTCGGGGAAGGCGATGGCGGTGCCGGGCGCGACGATGCGGTAGTGCGCCGCCAGCGCCAGCTCCAGCCCGCCGCCCATGCACACGCCGTGCAGCGCGGCGACCACCGGCTTGGCCGAGGCCTCGACCGCGTCGAGCGTGACGAACAGGTCGGGCGCGGCCGCGAAGGCGGGGGTGCCGAATTCCTTGATGTCGGCCCCGCCGCAGAAAGCCTTGCCGGCGCCGGCCAGGACGATGGCGCGCACCGCCGGGTCGGCGTTGGCGCGGGCGATCGCGTCGCAGATGCCGGCGCGGATGCCGTGGCCCAGTCCGTTGACCGGCGGGCTGTCCAGGGTGCAGACGGCGATGCCGCCCTGCGATGCGTAGTGAACCGTCATGGTGCTGTCGTCCTCGATCGAGCGTGTGCGTAAGGGGTGGGAGGGGCGCCGCGCCGGGGCCCGGGCGGCCGCGCGCGCCCTCCGGCCGGCCGCGGGGCCTGCGCGGTTCATTCTAGGAGCATGTCCGGCGCCGGCCGCCGGCGCCATGTCCCTGAGCCGACAGCCGTCTCCCATCTGCCCGAGAATGGCCCGATGACCCTGGACACCCCACCGGACGCCCCCTCCGACGCCATCCCCGGCGCCATCCCGGCCGCCCCGCCGGCCCCTTCCGGCGCGGAAGCGCCCGACCTCGGCCTGCGCTGGCGGCCCGGCTTCGCCGCGCTGGGCCCGGCCTTCTTCACCCGGCTGCGCGGCCGGCCGGTGCCGGCGCCCTACCTCGTCGCCTCCAGCGACCCGGTGGCGCGGCTGCTCGGGCTCGACCCGGCCGCGCCGGGATCGCCCGCGGGGCTGGAGGTGTTCTCCGGCAACCGCGCGCCGGCCGGCGCCGACCCGCTCGCCACCGTCTACAGCGGCCACCAGTTCGGCGTCTGGGCCGGGCAGCTCGGCGACGGCCGGGCGCTGCTGCTGGGCGAGACCGACGGCGGATGGGAGGTGCAGCTCAAGGGCGCCGGCCCGACGCCCTACTCCCGCATGGGCGACGGCCGGGCGGTGCTGCGCTCCAGCATCCGCGAATTCCTCTGCAGCGAGGCGATGCACGGCCTGGGCATCCCGACCACCCGCGCGCTGTGCATCGTCGGCTCGGACCTGCCGGTGCGGCGCGAGACGACCGAGACCGCCGCGGTGGTCACCCGGGTGGCGCCGAGCTTCCTGCGCTTCGGCCACTTCGAGCATTTCTCGTCGCGCGGCCAGCTGGACGAGCTGCGCGCCCTGGCCGACCACGCGATCGACCGCCACTACCCCGAATGCCGCGCCGCCGGCGCCGCGCCCGGGGCGCCCTACGCCGCCCTGCTGCAGGCGGTGGCGGACCGCACCGCGGCGCTGCTGGCGCACTGGCAGGCGGCGGGCTTCTGCCACGGGGTGATGAACACCGACAACATGAGCCTGCTCGGCCTGACCATCGACTACGGGCCGTTCCAGTTCCTCGACGCCTTCGACCCCGGCCACATCTGCAACCACAGCGACACCCAGGGCCGCTACGCCTTCGGCAAGCAGCCCAACGTCGCCTACTGGAACCTGTTCTGCCTGGCCCAGGCGCTGCATCCGCTGATCGGCGACGAGGCGGCCACCCTCGCGGCGCTGGAGCCCTACAAGCACCGCTTCCCCGAGGAATTCATGGCCCGGATGCGCGCCAAGCTCGGCCTGGCCGACGCCCGCGAGGGCGACGCCGCGCTGGTCGAATCGCTGCTCAAGCTGATGGCCGCCAACCGGGTGGACCACACCGCGTTCTGGCGGGCCCTGAGCCGCCACGTGGCCGGCGACGCGCTGGACCCGGTGCGCGACCTGGTCCTGGACCGGCCGGCCTTCGACGCCTGGATGCTCTCGTATCGAGAGCGCCTTCCCGAGGCGGGACGCGCGCTGGCGGGCGATTCGATGCTCAGGACCAACCCGAAGTTCGTGCTGCGCAACCACCTGGGGCAGCAGGCGATCGAGGCCGCGCAGCGCAAGGATTTCGGCGAGGTGCGGACCTTGCTCGCCCTGCTGCAGTCCCCATATGACGAGCATCCCGGCCGCGAGGCCTACGCCGCGCTCCCGCCCGACTGGGCTTCCTCCATCGAAATCAGCTGCTCCTCATGACCGACCACGCATCCTCCCCCATCCAGAAGACCGACGCCGAATGGCAGGCCGTGCTGGCCAAGAAAGGCGCGGAGCCCGGGGCCTTCCAGGTCACCCGCCGCGCCGCGACCGAGCGGCCCTTCACCGGCAAGTACAACGCGGTCTGGGCCGACGGCAGCTACCACTGCATCTGCTGCGGCAACACCCTCTTCGACGCCGGCACCAAGTTCGACGCCGGCTGCGGCTGGCCGAGCTTCTCCGAGGCGGTGCCGGGCGCGATCCGCGAGATCGTCGACCGCAGCCACGGCATGGTCCGGACCGAGACGGTGTGTGCACAATGCGGGGCGCACCTGGGCCACGTCTTCCCCGACGGCCCCGGGCCGACCGGCCTGCGCTACTGCATGAACTCCGCGTCGCTGGACTTCCAGCCGCAGGAATGAGGCGGCGCCCGTCCCGGCCGCCCCTCCCACCGCCACGCTCCGCGCCGACCGGCGCCCGCCCCGCATGAAACTGCTGCTCGACTTCTTCCCCATCCTGCTGTTCTTCGGCGCGTTCAAGGTCTGGGGCATCTACGTGGCGACCGGCGTGGCCATCGCCGCCTCGGTCCTGCAGATCGCCTGGGTGCGCTACTCGACCGGCAAGGTCGAGCCGATGCAGTGGCTGGGCCTGGGGGTGATCGTGCTCTTCGGCGGCGCGACCCTGGTCTCGCACAACGACACCTTCATCAAGTGGAAGCCGACCGCGCTCTACTGGCTGATGGGCGGCGCGCTGCTGGTCGGCCAGCTGGTCTTCAAGCGCAACTTCATCCGCCAGATGATGGGCGCGCAGCTGCAGCTCCCCGACCCTGTCTGGCGCACCCTCAACTGGGCCTGGACCGCATTCTTCGTGGGCATGGGCCTGCTCAACCTGTGGGTCGCCTACACCTTCGACCTCGACACCTGGGTCAGCTTCAAGCTCTTCGGCGGGCTGGGCCTGATGGCGGCCTTCGTCTTCGGCCAGGTGCTGTGGATGGGCCGCTACCTCAAGGAAGACGACGCCGCGGCGGCTTCGCCCGCCGCGCCCGCCGACCGGGAGGCCGGCCGGTGAGCGCGCCCGACCTGGAACGGACGGCCGGTGCGATGCAGGCCGCGCTGGCCGAGGCGCTGGCGCCGACGCGGCTGGAAGTGCTCGACGAGAGCGCCGCGCACGCCGGCCACGCGGGCGCCGACGGCACCGGTTCCGGCACCCATTTCCGGGTGCGGATCGCCGCCCCGGCCTTCGCCGGGAAGACCCGCGTGGCGCGGCATCGCCTTGTGTATGATGCCTTGCAGCCCTTCATCGACCGGGGCGTGCACGCGATCGCGATCGACATCCTCTGACGCTCCAACACACCTTCCGCACCCCGCGGGCCGCGTCCCTCCGGACATCCGCCGGCCTCCCGGAGGCGGCCCGCGCCGGACCGCAGCGCCGGCCCCGCTCCCCTTCCCTTCCCCCTGGCAGATAACTCGTCCAACACGACAAGGACCATCATGAAGCAACCGTGCATCCGCACCCTCGCCGCCGCCGTGCTCGCGACCACCCTGGCGCTGCCCGCCTTCGCGCAGAACGTCGCCATCGTCAACGGCAAGCCCGTGCCGAAAACCCGGGTGGAAGCGCTCTCGCAGCAACTGGCGAAGTCGGGCCGGCCGATCACCCCCGAGATCGAATCGCAGATCAAGGAAGAGGTCATCGCCCGCGAGATCTTCATGCAGGAAGCCCAGAAGGCCGGCCTCGACGCCACCGACGACTTCAAGAACCAGATGGAGCTGGCCCGCCAGACCATCCTGATCCGCGACCTGTTCGCCAACTACCAGAAGACCCATCCGGTGACCGAGGCGATGGCCAAGGCCGAGTACGACAAGTTCGCGGCGGCCAACGGCGGCAAGGAATACAAGGCGCGCCACATCCTGGTCGAGACCGAGGCCCAGGCCAAGGACATCATCGCCCGCCTGAAGAAGGGCGCGAAGTTCGAGGACATCGCCAAGAAGGAATCCAAGGACCCCGGATCCGGCGCCAACGGCGGCGACCTCGACTGGGCCAACCCGAGCAACTACGTCCAGGAATTCACCGAGGCGCTGGTCAAGCTCAAGAAGGGCCAGACCACCGAGGCCCCGGTCAAGAGCCAGTTCGGCTACCACGTCATCCGCCTCGACGACGAGCGCCAGGCCCAGCTGCCGAAGTTCGAGGAGGTCAAGCCGCAGATCATGCAGCAGCTCCAGCAGCAGCAGCTCGCCAAGTACCAGGAAGAGCTGCGCGCCAAGGCCAAGGTCGAGTAAGCGCGGCCGGCGCCGGCCCGGCGGACCGCGGTCCGCCCGGCCACGGGATCCATCGCGACGCGGCCTCCGGGCCGCGTCGCCGTTCACGGGCCCCGGAAAACCGATCGCGGAGGCGCGCCGCCCGCGCACGGCGCGTCCGCGCGGAACGGCGGAGGATCGCCGACGCCCTGCCGCGCCACCCGAATCCCGAATCCCGAATACCCAATCCCGAGTCCAGAGTCCAGAGTCCAGAGTTCAGAGTCCAGAGCCCGAAGCCCGGAGCCCGGGCACCCGGACACCCGGCGCCCGGCCGCGACCGGCCCTCAGCCGCGGCTGCCGGCGGGCGCGTCGTCCCGGGGACGCTCCTGCGGCGCGGGATCCAGCGCGCTTCCCGGCGGACCGCCCGCCGCGGCCTCCGCGCCCTCGCCCGGACCGCCGCCGTCCGGCGCGTTCCGGGCGGCGCGGTGGACGCGCACCACGTCCAGCGCGTCGGGACGGTCCACCAGCACGCAGGGCGTGCCGGTGCGGCGGCAGTGGTCCTGCACCCGCCAGTAGGCGCCGTGGCTGGCGCACCCGGCCTGGCAGACCACCAGGTCGGCGGCGACCAGGCTGGCTTCCCAGGCCGCGAGGCCGGACGCGGCCGCCGCGTCCTGCGCGCCGTCCGCCAGCGCGCTGCCGAGGCGGTCCAGGTCCGACGCGTCCAGGCGCAGCACCGACCCGGGCCGCGGGCCCGGCATCGGCGGCCGCGCCGGGGTGGCCGAGGGCGGCGGCGCCGGACGGGCCCGGCGGCAGGCCTGCTCGAGCTGCGCGATGCGTTCGCGCTGCTGCGCCACCAGCCGCGCCAGGCCCGCCGCGCGCACCCGGTCGGGCGCCTGCGCCTCCAGCAGCGCCAGTTCCTCCCGCAGGAGGCCGAGCGCGGTGTCGCGCCGCACCAGCGCGCCGCGCAGGCGCACCGCTTCCGACTCCAGCCGCGCGATCTCCCGCGCCTGGCTGGCCAGCAGCCGGCTGCAGCGCGCCTGGGCCTCGGCGTAGGCGCGCATCAGCGCCAGGGCCTCCTGGCTCTCGGAAGGGGCGGAAGAGGCGGAAGGCGCGGACGGGGCGGACGGCCCCCCGGGCGGGAGCGGGGAGCCCGCGGCGTGCCGGGACGTCCGGCGCGTCACGGGGCCGCCCGCAGCAGGTAGATCGCGTAGAGCGGGATGCCCGTCAGCTGCCGGAACCACGGCCCCAGCAGCGCGTACGGCAGGCCGTAGCCTTCCATCACCGGGTAAGTGGACTCCAGCCGCAGGCGCGGGTGCGGCGCGGTGAGGTCGGCGCGCCGCCGCGGCCCCCAGTGGAACTGGGCGCCGGTCTGGCGCACCAGCGCATGGCGCTCGGCCCGCCCCGCGGCCAGCCAGCACAGCGCGTCGAACACCAGGGCGGAGCCGGCCGGCGCGCGCTCGCCGAAGGTGCGCAGCACCCGGGCGGCCTCCTCCGGCCGCAGGTACATCAGCACGCCTTCGGCGAACAGGAAGACCGGTGCGCCCGCGCGGTCCGCGGGCAGGCCGAGCGCCTCCCACCAGCCCGCGTCCCGCAGGTCGACCGGCCGCTCGTCGCGACGTCCCGCCGGCGCCGGCAGCAGGCGCCGGCGCAGCGCCAGGACTTCCGGCAGGTCGGCGTCGGTCCAGCGGGCCGGGCCGTCGTCCATCCACTGGGCGTAGTGCGACAGCCCGCAGCCCAGGTTGACCGCGCGGCCGTCCGGATGGTGCGCCAGGAAGTCGCGCGCCAGCTGGCGGAAACGCCGGGTGCGGACCAGCACGCCGTACATGCTGGCACGGTCGCGCACCCAGCGGCTGCCGTCGTCCCTCAGGGCCGCGAGCATCCGGGCGGCGTGCGCGTCGCGCACCGCCACCGCCGGGAACATCGCATCGCCGAGGGCGCGCGCCGCCAGCGGGATGCGCAGGGTCGACGGCACCGCCGACAGCGCGCCGCCGGGCGTTTCCGGCGCGGGGACCGGGCCGTCGGCGGACGGCTGCGGCGGCCGCGGGTGCTGCGGCCGGGCGGCGCGCCGGCGGACATTCAGGACGTTCATGCGGCTCTTCCGGAGGCGGGACGGGGTGGCTGCGCCGCAGCCGCGCCCCAAATGAGAGGAATTCCCATTTAACCACGCCGGACCCCGGCCGCCCCGGGAAAGCCCGCCCGGCGGCTTGGGCATTGGCCGGACCGGCAGCGCCCCGCGCCGAAGGGATCGGACGGGGGAGCAGCGGACGGTGGAGCGGGCGACGGCGGCGGGCCCGCCCGGCCCGGGCGCGGGGCGCCGTCCGCCGCCGCCGCTCAGCGCGCCAGGGCGGCGAGCGACACCAGCCCGATCAGCACCGGCTGGTGGAGCAGGTACCAGGGCAGGCTCCAGCGGCCCAGCCAGGCCAGCGCCCGGCGGACGCGGCCGGGGCGCGCCGGGCCCGCCAGCGCGCCGGGGCGCCGCGCCAGCAGTTCCTGCCCGAGCGCCACGCCCCACCAGACCGCGCCCATCCAGGGGAAGATCGGGACGTAGTCCTCGGTGAAGGGCTTGCGGGTGATCCAGCCCAGCCAGTTCAGCGCCCGGCCGTCGAATGCGGGCGCCCAGGCCGAGCCCTGCAGCGCGGCGGCCGCGATCCAGGGCGAGGCGATCGCGGCCGCGCCCAGCGGCCAGAGCCAGCGCCCCGCCCCGGCGGTCAGCCGCGCGACGACCAGCATCACCGCCAGCCCGTGCAGCACGCCGAAGTAGATGAAGCTCCGCGGGAACATCCACCACGAGCCCGCGGTGACCAGCAGCGCGGCGCCGGCGATGCGCAGCCAACGCCGGCCGAAGCGCGGCCAGCCCAGGCCCTGCGCGCGGGCGACGGCCTGGCCCATGCCGGCGCAGAGCAGGAACAGCGCCACGATGGCGCTGCGCTGCGCCGTCCAGAAGGGATCGCCGAGGAAGTCCTGGCGCAGGAAGCCCGCGTGGTTCAGGTCGAAGCAGAAATGGAAGGCCGTCATCCACAGCACGGCGACGCCGCGCCACGCGTCCAGGCCGGCGAGGCGCACGCCGGACGACGGACCGGCGCCGGGCGGCGCCGCCGCGGCATCGGACGGGGCGCAACGCGCGGCCGCACCCGGCGCACCCGCCGCGGCGGACGGCGCCGTCGGCGCGCCGCCGGTCGCCGACGGCCCGGCCGACACGGACGGACCGGCGGGCGCGGCGCCCGCGGCCGGCGCCCCGCCGGTCATCCCGGCGCGCGTCCGCCCATTCCCGCCGGGCACGCGGCCCTCGGTCCCCGCGCTCATGCGGCCATCCCGCGCGGAGGCGGCCTCAGCCCACCCAGCGCCGGGCGTTCTGCCAGAGGCGCAGCCACGGGCTGTGCGCCGACGGGTCGCCGCTGGTCCAGCTCATCTGGATGTTGCGGAACACCCGCTCGGGGTGGGGCATCATTGCGGTGAAGCGGCCGTCCGGCGTGGTGACCGCGGTCAGGCCGCCGGGGCTGCCGTTCGGATTGAACGGATAGGCCTCGGTCGGCGCGCCGTGGTGGTCGACGAAGCGCATCGCGGCGAGCGCGGCCGACGCGTCGCCGCGCGCCGCGAAGTTGGCGAAGCCCTCGCCGTGCGAGACCGCGATCGGCAGCCGGCTGCCGGCCATGCCCTGCAGGAAGATGCTGGGCGAGTCCAGCACCTCGACCTGCGACAGCCGCGCCTCGAAGCGCTCGCTGCGGTTGGTGGTGAAGCGCGGCCAGGCCTCGGCGCCCGGGATGATGTCGGCCAGCTCGGCGAACATCTGGCAGCCGTTGCACACGCCCAGGCCGAAGGTGTCGCTGCGGGCGAAGAAGGCCCGGAATTGCGCGGCCAGCGCCGGGTTGAAGGTGATGCTGCGCGCCCAGCCGATGCCCGCGCCCAGCGTGTCGCCGTAGCTGAAACCGCCGCAGGCAACCACGCCCTGCACCTCCTGCAGCCGGGCGCGGCCCGCCTGCAGGTCGGTCATGTGCACGTCGAGCGGCTCGAAGCCGGCCTCGGCGAAGGCGTAGGCCATCTCGACGTGCGAGTTGACGCCCTGCTCGCGCAGGATGGCGACTTTCGGACGGCACAGGTTCAGGAAGGGCGCCGCTACGTTTTCCGTAGCATCGAACGCAGGCAGCACCTGCAGTCCGGGGTCATCTTGCGCACCGGCGGCGGCATGCTCCTCGTCGGCGCCGGCGGGGTTGTCGCGCTGCTGGCAGATCTTCCAGCTGATCGCGTCCCAGACCTGGTGCAGGTCCTGCAGCGTGGCGCTGAACACCGCCTTGGTGTCGCGCCAGACCTCCACCTTGCCCTTGCCGGCGTCCACCGTCGAGGCTTCGGGCCGGGTCTTGCCGACGAAGTGGCTGTGCTTCGAGAGCCCGAACTCGCGCAGGACCTGCATCACCTCGTTGCGCTCCGCGGTGCGCACCTGCAGCAGCACGCCCAATTCCTCGGCGAAGAGCGCCTTGAGGGTGAGCTCCTCGCGGCGGGCGGAGACCTGCTGCGCCCAGTTCTTGGCGTCGCCGTACTCGGCGCGGCTGTCGCTGATGCCGTCGCCTTCGGTGACCAGCATGTCCACGTTGAGCGAGACGCCGACGTGGCCGGCGAAGGCCATCTCGCAGACGGCGGCGAACAGGCCGCCGTCGCTGCGGTCGTGGTAGGCCAGGATGCGGCCCGCGGCGCGCAGCGCGTTGACCGCGTCCACCAGCCGCACCAGGTCCTGCGGATCGTCGAGGTCGGGCGCGGCGTCGCCCACCTGCTCCAGGGTCTGGGCGAGGATGGAGCCGCCCATGCGGTTCCTGCCGCGGCCGAGGTCGACCAGCACCAGGGTGGTGTCGGCCTCGGCGGCGTCCAGCTGCGGGGTGAGCGTGCCGCGCACGTCCGCCAGGCTGGCGAAGGCGGTGACGATCAGGCTCACCGGCGAGGCGACCTTCTTCTGCGCGCCGTCGTCGCCGGTCCACTGGGTGCGCATCGACAGCGAGTCCTTGCCCACCGGGATCGAGATGCCCAGCGCCGGGCACAGCTCCATGCCCACCGCCTTCACCGTGGCGTAGAGCGCCGCGTCCTCGCCGGGCTCGCCGCAGGCGGCCATCCAGTTGGCCGAGAGCTTGACCCGGGGCAGCTCGATCGGCGCGGCCAGCAGGTTGGTGATCGCCTCGGCCACCGCCATGCGGCCGGACGCCGGCGCGTCCAGCACCGCCAGCGGGGTGCGCTCGCCCATGGCCATCGCCTCGCCCGCGAAGCCGGCGTAGTCGGCCAGGGTCACCGCGCAGTCGGCCACCGGCACCTGCCACGGGCCGACCATCTGGTCGCGGTGCGACAGGCCGCCCACGGTGCGGTCGCCGATGGTGATCAGGAAGCGCTTGGAGGCGACGGTCGGGTGCGACAGCACCGCGATCGCGGCCTGCTCCAGCGTGACGCCGTCGAGCGCCAGCGCCGGGAAGCGGCGCGCCACGGTGGCGACGTCGCGGTGCATCTTGGGCGGCTTGCCCAGCAGCACGTCCATCGGCATGTCGACCGGCGCGCCGGCCTCGGCGCCCGGCGCGGCGCCGGCCTGCAGCGGCGTGGCGTGGACGGACTGCTCCGGCAGGCCGCGCGCGCCGAAGTCGACCACCAGCCGGCGCTCCTCGGTCGCGGTGCCGACCACCGCGAAGGGGCAGCGCTCGCGCTCGCAGAAGGCGCGGAAGGCGTCGAGCGATTCCGGCGCGATCGCCAGCACGTAGCGCTCCTGGCTCTCGTTGCACCAGATCTCTTTGGGCGCCAGGCCCGAGGCCTCCAGCGGCACCGCCGAGAGGTCGAAGCGCGCGCCGCGGCCGGCGTCGTTGGTCAGCTCGGGGAAAGCGTTGGACAGGCCGCCCGCGCCCACGTCGTGGATGGCCAGGATCGGGTTGGCCTCGCCCTGCGCCCAGCAGTGGTTGATGACCTCCTGGGCGCGGCGCTCGATCTCGGGGTTGCCGCGCTGGACCGAGTCGAAGTCGAGGTCGGCCGCGTTGGCGCCGGTGGCCATCGAGGACGCGGCGCTGCCGCCCATGCCGATGCGCATGCCCGGGCCGCCGAGCTGGATCAGCAGCGTGCCGGCGGGGAATTTGATCTTCCGGGTCTGGATCGCGTCGATCTGGCCCAGGCCGCCGGCGATCATGATCGGCTTGTGGTAGCCGCGCTGCACCGTGTCCACGTCCGAGGCGGCGGACTGCTCGTAGGCGCGGAAATAGCCCAGCAGGTTCGGGCGGCCGAACTCGTTGTTGAAGGCCGCGCCGCCGAGCGGGCCCTCGGTCATGACCTGCAGCGGGCTGGCGATGTGGCCGGGCTTGCCGAAGTCGCTGCCGAACAGGTTGGAGACGGTGAAGCCGGTCAGGCCGGCCTTGGGGCGGGAGCCGCGGCCGGTCGAGCCCTCGTCGCGGATCTCGCCGCCGGCGCCGGTGGAGGCGCCGGGGAAGGGCGAGATCGCGGTCGGGTGGTTGTGCGTCTCGACCTTCATCAGCACATGGCTCAGGACGCTATTCTTTTCATAGCTGGGAACGCTGGCGGCACCTGCGCTGGCGCCCTGCCGGGCCATGAATTGCTCGATCACGCGGCCTTCCATCACCGAGGCGTTGTCCGAGTAGGCCACCACCATGTGCTGCGGCGCGAGGCGGTGGGTGTTGCGGATCATGCCGAACAGGCTGTGCTCCTGCTCCGCGCCGTCGATGGTGAAGCGGGCGTTGAAGATCTTGTGGCGGCAGTGCTCGCTGTTGGCCTGGGCGAACATCATCAGCTCGACGTCGGTCGGGTTGCGGCCGAGGGCGGTGAAGGCGTCGACCAGGTAGTCGATCTCGTCGGCCGCCAGCGCGAGCCCGAACTCGGCGTTGGCCGCGACCAGCGCCGCCTTGCCGCCGCCGAGCACGTCGACGCGGGCCATGGGCGCCGACTGCAGGGGGGTGAAGAGCGCCGCGGCCGCGGCCCGGTCGCCGACCACCGATTCGGTCATGCGGTCGTGCAGCAGGCCGGCGATGTCCCGGCGCTGCGACTCGGACAGGCTGGCCTTGCCCAGCAGCGGCGCCTTGAGCGCGACGCGGTACTCGGTGATGCGCTCGACCCGCACCAGGTCGAGGCCGCAGTTGCGGGCGATGTCGGTCGCCTTCGACGCCCAGGGCGAGACGGTGCCCAGGCGCGGGGTGACGATGATGGATTCGCCGGCGCCGGCGCCGGCGTCCGCGCCGGCCCAGGGCTCGCCGTAGGTCAGCAGCGCCGCCAGCCGGGCCAGCGCCTCGGCGTCCGGGGCCTGCCGCGTCGCCACCAGGTGGACGTGGCGCGCCGACAGGCCGACGACGCGCTCGTGCACCGCCTGCAGCGCGGGCAGCAGCTGGCGGACGCGGAAATCGCTCAGGGCGCTGCCGCCCTCGAAGGCGGAGACATGCAGGGACGACGGGGAAGGCGACGGATGCGGGAGGGACGAGGTCACGGTGTGCGGCCGGGTTGGGAATGGTCGGGGCGGAACGGCGGACGTGCCGCGCACGGCCGGAGCGGGCGTCGGCGGGAGGTCCGCGGCGTGCCTGCGGCAGCGGCGCAGGCGGGGCCGCGCGGGGCGCGGGAACTCCCGGGATTCTACTGAACCACCCCGCGCACGCCGGCCCCGGGCGAGGCCCCGGCCGGCCGGCGGACCCGCCCCGCGCAGCCGCGCGGTCGGCCCCCCCGAGGGATAATCCGGAGCATGAGCATTACCTACAAAGACGCGGCCGGCATCGCCGCGATGCGCACGGCCTGCCGCCTGGCGTCCGAGGTGCTGGACTACCTGGCGCCCTTCGTCAAGCCGGGAGTCACCACCAAGGAAATCGACCGGCTCGCGGCCGAATGCATGGCCCGCCAGGGCACCACCTCCGCCACGCTGGGCTACCAGCCGCCGGGCTACACGCCCTACCCCGCCTCGCTCTGCACCTCGCTCAACCACGTGGTCTGCCACGGCATCCCGAACGAGAAGCCGCTCAAGAAGGGCGACGCGATGAACGTCGACGTCACCGTCATCAAGGACGGCTGGTTCGGCGACAACAGCCGCATGTACCTGGTGGGCGAACCGTCCATCGCGGCGAAGCGGCTGTCGCAGGTGACCTTCGAGGCCATGTGGCACGGCATCAACGCGGTGCGCCCCGGCGCGCGCCTGGGCGACGTCGGCGCGGCCATCCAGCGCTTCGCCGAGGGCCACGGCTATTCGGTGGTCCGCGAGTTCTGCGGCCACGGCATCGGCCAGAACTTCCACGAGGAACCGCAGGTGCTGCACTACGGCAAGCCCGGCACCCTGGCTGAGCTGCGGCCCGGCATGGTCTTCACCATCGAGCCCATGCTCAACGCCGGCCGCCGCGAGGTCAAGGAACTGGGCGACGGCTGGACCATCGTCACCAAGGACCACAGCCTCTCCGCCCAGTGGGAGCACACGGTGCTGGTCACCGAGACCGGCGTCGAGGTGCTCACCGTCTCGGCCGGCACCCAGCCGCCGCCCGACTTCGTGGACCGCGACCGCGTCAAGCTCGCCACCGAAACCGCCCCCGCCTGACCCGCCCGCACGGGCCGCCGCCGACGACCATGCCCCACGCCACCGCGTCCGAACCCGCCACCGACCCCGAGCGCCCCGCCCCGTCCGGCGCCGCGCCCGGGGCGGCGAGCGCCCCCAGCCTGCAGGACCTGCGCAATGGCTTCCGCGCCCGCAAGGCGGCCATCCTGGAGGCGGCCGGCCGGCCCGGCGCCACCGGCACCGCCTCGCGCCGCCTGCTCGGCCAGCTCGCCCGGCTGACCGACGAGCTGCTGCAGGCGCTCTGGGACCGCGCCGGCTTCCCCGCGACCTTCGCGCTGGCCGCGGTCGGCGGCTACGGCCGGGGCCAGCTCTTCCCGTATTCCGACGTGGACGTGCTGGTGCTGCTGCCCGACGGCACCGCGACCGAGGACGACCCGGCCCTGCGCGAGCGGCTGGAGACCTTCATCGGCAGCTGCTGGGACACCGGGCTCGAGATCGGCTCCAGCGTGCGCACCGTGGCCCAGTGCCTCGCCGAGGCGGCGCAGGACATCACGGTGCAGACCTCGCTGCTGGAGGCCCGCTGCCTGACCGGCTGCGACGGCCTGTTCCGGGACTTCTCGGCGCGCTTCCACGCGGCGATCGACCCCAAGGCCTTCTTCGCCTCCAAGATGCTGGAGATGCGCCAGCGCCACCAGAAGTTCGACGACACGCCCTACGCGCTGGAGCCGAACTGCAAGGAATCGCCCGGCGGCTTGCGCGACCTGCAGGTCATCCTCTGGGTGGCCCGCGCCGCGGGCTACGGCAACAGCTGGGACGCCCTGGCGCGCAACGGCCTGGCGACCGCCTTCGAGCAGCGGCAGCTCAAGCGCCACGAGGCGCTGCTCAACCTGATCCGCATCCGGCTCCACCTGGTGGCCAGGCGCCGCGAGGACCGGCTGGTGTTCGACCTGCAGACGGCGGTGGCCGAATCCTTCGGCTACCACGCGGCCGACGTCGGCGACGGCCGCGGCGCGGTGCGGGTCAGCGAGGCGATCATGCGGCGCTACTACTGGTCGGCCAAGGCGGTGACGCAGCTCAACCAGGTGCTGCTGCTCAACATCGACGAGCGGCTCAACCCCACGATGCACACGGCGCGCCCGATCAACGAACGCTTCTTCGACAAGGCGGGCATGGTCGAGGTCGCGAGCGACGACCTCTACCAGCGCGAACCGCACGCCATCCTGGAGACCTTCCTGCTCTACCAGATGCACGCCGAGCTGCGCGGCCTGTCGGCCCGCACCCTGCGCGCGCTCTACAACGCCCGCGACCTGATGGACAGCGCCTTCCGGCGCGACCCGGCCAACCGCGCCACCTTCCTGCGCATCCTGCAGCAGCCGCGCGGCATCACCCACGTCTTCCGGCTGATGAACCAGACCTCGGTGCTCGGCCGCTACCTCTGGGTGTTCCGCAACACCGTCGGGCAGATGCAGCACGACCTGTTCCACGTCTACACGGTGGACCAGCACATCATGATGGTGCTGCGCAACATGCGCCGCTTCTTCATGCCCGAGCACGCCCACGAGTACCCGTTCTGCTCGCAGCTCGCGGCCGGCTTCGACAAGCCCTGGCTGCTGTACGCGGCCGCGCTGTTCCACGACATCGCCAAGGGCCGCGGCGGCGACCACTCCGAGCTGGGCGCGCTCGACGTGCAGGACTTCTGCCGCGACCACGGCGTGGACGGCGAGGACGAGGAGATGATCGTCTTCCTGGTGCGCGAGCACCTCACCATGAGCCGCGTCGCCCAGAAGGCCGACCTCAGCGACCCGGAGGTCATTGCCCAGTTCGCCGCCACCGTCCGCGACGAGCGCCACCTTGCCGCGCTCTATCTGCTGACCGTCGCCGACATCCGCGGCACCAGCCCCAAGGTCTGGAACGCCTGGAAGGGCAAGCTCCTGGAGGACCTCTACCGCTACACCCAGCGCACCCTGGGCAACGGCGCGCCCGACCGCGAGGCCGAGGTCGACGCCCGCAAGCGCGAGGCCCTCGCCCTGCTCAAGCTGCAGGCCCAGCCCTTCGAGGCCCACAAGGCGCTGTGGAAGACGCTCGACATCGGCTACTTCATGCGCCACGACGCGACCGAGCTGGCCTGGCACGTGCGGCACCTCTCGCGCGGCTTCGTCGCCGGCCGGCCCGAGGCCGCGTCCGAGCCCGGCGCCCGCACCGTGGTGCGCTGCCGCCACTCGGGCGTCGGCGAGGGGCTGCAGGCCTTCGTCTACGCCCCCGACCAGCCCGACCTGTTCGCGCGCATCTGCGGCTATTTCGAGAAGGCCGGCTTCAGCATCCTCGACGCCAAGGTCCACACCACCCGCGACGGCTACGCGCTCGACACCTTCCAGATCGTCACCACCGCGCTGCCCGAGTACTACCGCGAGCTGATCAACCTGGTCGAACGCGGCCTGGCCGAGGCGATCCGCGAGACCGGCCCGCTGCCGCCCCCCGGCCGGGGCCGGGTGTCGCGCCGGGTGCGCAGCTTCCCGGTCGCGCCGCAGGTCGAGCTCTCGCCCGACGACAAGGCCCAGCGCTGGCTGCTCACCCTGTCCGCCAGCGACCGGCCCGGCCTGCTGTACTCGGTCGCCTGCGTGCTGGCGCGCCACCGGCTCAACCTGCACCTGGCCAAGATCAGCACCCTCGGGGAGCGGGTGGAGGACACCCTGGTGATCGACGGCGCCGGCCTCGGCAGCAGCAAGCGCCAGATCGCGATCGAGACCGAGCTGATGGAAGTGCTGGCCGCCTGAGAAGGTGCGGTCGGACCGGCCACGGAACGCCGAAAACCTGCGAAAAACCGGGTCAAATCGCCTCCCAGCCAGCGCCGCACCTAGGCACCCAGCTACCGAAACGATAACAAATCCTGACCGGGGCGCCCGGCCTGCGTCCGCCGGGTCAGCCGCGTCCCCGGGCCAGCCGCCGCTCCAGCCAGCGGCCGTAGCGCGACAGCCCGAAGCACAGCACGAAGTAGAGCGCCGCGAGGAACAGGTAGCCCTCCAGGTAGAAGGGCCGCCACACCGGATCGCCGCCGAGCGCCAGCCCGAGCGCGCCGGTCAGCTCGAACAGACCGACCACGGTGACCAGCGAGGTGTCCTTGAGCGTGCCGATCACGATGTTCACCAGCGCCGGCACCACCAGGCGCAGCGCCTGCGGCAGCACGATGTCGCGCTGCACCGGCCAGCGGCCGAAGCCCAGCGCCACCGCCGCGTCCGCCTGCCCGCGCGGCACCGCCTGCAGCCCGCCGCGCACGATCTCGGCCAGGTAGGCCGCCACGAACAGGGTCAGCCCCGCCATCACCCGCAGCAGCACGTCGGGCCGCCAGCCCGCCGGCCAGAGCAGCGGCAGCAGGAAGGACGCCATGAACAGCACCGAGATCAGCGGCACGCCGCGCACCAGCTCGACGTAGGTGGCGCACAGCGCGCGCACCGCCGGCCAGCGCGAGCGCCGGCCCAGCGCCAGCAGCAGCGCTAGCGGGAAGGCCAGCGCCAGCGAGCACACCGCCAGCCCGACGGTCAGCGGCAGCCCGCCCCAGCGGCTGGTCGGCACCGGCTCCAGGCCGAGGACGCCACCGCGCATCAGCACGCCGCAGGCGGCCAGCACCGCCAGCCAGGCCGCCCCCAGCGCCGGCCGCCAGCAGCGCGGCCAGGCGCTGGCCAGCGTCGCCGCCAGCAGCAGCGACGCCGCCACCGCGGGGCGCCACTGGTCGGCGTAGGGGTAGCGGCCGAACAGGATGGCGCGCCACTTCTCGGCCACCACGCCCCAGCAGGCGCCTTGCGCCGCGCGGCAGGCCTCCGGATCGCGCCGGAACACCGCGTGCACCACGCCCCAGTCGACGGCCGCCGCCGCCGCCCATCCGATCAGCGCCAGCAGCGCGAGGGTCAGCAGGCCGCGCCACGGCCCGCCGAACAGGTCCTCGCGCCAGCCGGCCGGCGCGCCGGCGCGCGCGAACGGCGCCGGGGCCGTCCGCGCGGTCTCCGCGGCGGGCCGCCCCTGCGGCGCGACCGCGCCGGACAGCCCGCCGTCCGCCGGGCCTGCCGCGGCACGACCGGCCTCGGGCGGCCGGGCGGCGGTCATTTCCGGGCCTCCGGCCTCGCGGCCTGCGGCATGACCGCCTTTGGGCGGCCGGGCGGCGAACATTTCCGGGCCTCCGGCCTTGCGGCCTGCGGCATGACCGCCTTCGGGCGGCCGGGCGGCGGCCATTTCCGGGCCTCCGGCCTTGCGGCCTGCGGCATGACCGCCTTCGGGCGGCCGGGCGGCGGTCATGCCCACCCCCGCAGCGCCACACGGGCGTTGTAGCGGTTCATGCCGCCGGCGATCAGCAGCGACAGCAGCAGGTAGACCGCCATCACCACCGCGATGCACTCGAAGGCGCGCCCGGTCGAGTTGAGCGAGGTGTTCGCCACCGACACCAGCTCCGGATAGCCCACCGCCACCGCGAGCGACGAGTTCTTGACCAGGCTCAGCAGTTGCCCGGTCAGCGCCGGCACGATCACCCGCAGCGCCTGGGGCAGCACCACCAGGCGCAGCTCCTGCCGCGGCGCCAGCCCCAGCGCTCGCGCCGCGTCGACCTGCCCCGCCGGCACCGAGGCGATGCCGGCGCGCACGATCTCGGCCACGAAGGCCGCGGTGTAGAGGCCGAGCGCGGCCACGACGGCCAGGTATTCCGGGCTCAGCGCCGCGCCGCCGCTCACGTTGAAGGCCGACCGCTCGGGCCATTCCAGCGACCAGCCTCCGCCGCCGGCGTCGTGCACCGGCCAGGGCACGGTCAGGCCGCTCTTGCTGAGCCAGACGCCGGGCAGCGGCTGCAGCGCGTCGGCGGCCGCCGGCAGCAGCTGCGTCAGCGCGAAATACGCCATCAGCAGCTGCACCAGCAGCGGCACGTTGCGCAGCGCCTCGACGTAGGCAGTGCAGACGGCGCGCACCAGCCGGTGCGACGCCAGCCGGCCGATGCCGAGCAGCGTGCCCAGCGCCACCGCCAGCAGCGCCGCCGGCACCGCCGCGCGCACCGTGTTCGCCAGCCCGGCCAGGAAGGCGCGCCAGAAGGGCTGGCCGGCGTCGAAGTCGAGCCAGCCCTCGCCGATCTCGAAGCCCGCCGGCTGCGACAGGAAATCGAAGCCCGAGCGCACGCCCCGGGCGCGCAGCGTGCCCAGCGCCTGGTCCACCAGCCAGGCGACGCCGGCCAGCACCGCGGCCACCAGCAGCGCCTGCACGGCCCGGCCGATCCAGCGTTCGCGCCGCAACGCGCGCGCGACCGCAGCGTCGCCGGACGCCGCCCCGGGCGCGGGGTCGCGGGCGGCGGGGCCGGGCGGCGCCATGCTCAGCGCACCGGCATCGCGTACATCAGGCCGCCCTGGGTCCAGAGCCTGTTCGCGCCGCGCGGCAGCTTGAGCGCGGACTGCTGGCCGACGTTGCGCTCGAACATCTCGCCGTAGTTGCCCACCGCCTTGACGGCGCGGTAGGCCCATTCCTTGTCCAGGCCCAGCAGCTTGCCGGTGTCCTCGCTCACGCCGAGCAGGCGCTGCACCGCCGGATCCTTGCTGCCGGCCTTCTGCTGGTCGACGTTGGCCTGGCCCACGCCGGCCTCCTCGGCCTCGATCAGCGCGTTGGGCACCCACTTGACGATGGCGAACCATTCGTCGTCGCCGCGGCGCACCAGGGGCGCCAGCGGCTCCTTCGAGATCAGCTCGGGCAGGATGACGTAATCGTCCGGGTTGCCCGCCTCCTTGTTGCGCAGGCCGGCCAGCGCCGAGCTGTCGGTGGTGAAGGCCTGGCAGCGGCCGGAGAAGAAGGCCTTGAACGAGGCCTCGAAGCTCTCGAACACCACCGTCTTGACCTTGATGTTCTGGGCACGGAAGTAGTCGGCGACGTTCTTCTCGTTGGTGGTGCCGGCCTGGGTGCAGATCTCGGCGCCCTTGAGCTGCTTGGCGCTGGTGACCTTGAGCTTCTTGGGCACCAGGAAGCCCTGGCCGTCGTAGTAGGTGACGGTGGTGAAGTGGAAGCCCAGCGAGGCGTCGCGCGCCAGGGTCCAGGTGGTGTTGCGCGCCAGGATGTCGATCTCACCGGCCTGCAGGGCGGAGAAGCGCTGCTGCGCGTTGAGCGGCACGAAGTTGACCTTCTTCGCGTCGCCGAGCACTGCCGCGGCGACCGCGCGGCAGGTGTCCACGTCCAGGCCGCTCCACTGGCCCTGGCTGTCCGGCGCGGAGAAGCCGGCCACGCCGTTGGTCACGCCGCAGTTGACGGTGCCGCGCTGCTTGACGCCGTCGAGCACCTTGCCGGCCTGCGCGGGCAGGCTGGCGATGCAGGCGGCGGCGGCGACGGCGGCGGCCGCGGCGTGGCGGGCGCGCAGGGAGAGAGGAGCGGTCATGGTGATCCTTCTGCGGAGGTTCTGGAGGGAGGGCGGTCCGGACGTCCGGTCGCGGACGCGATGCGCCGGGCAGTGTACGGCGTGCCCCGCGCCCGGGCCTGTCGAATCGTTTCCGCGCCGGAAGGCGCCCGGGGACGGCCGCGGCGGCGGCCCGCCGCTCAGTCGTCGGCCGACGGGTCCAGGCCGGGGAACAGCACCTCGGTGAAGCCGAAGCGGGAGAAGTCGCGCACCCGCATCGGATAGAGCATGCCGATCAGGTGGTCGCACTCGTGCTGCACCACCCGGGCGTGGAAGCCCTCGACCGTGCGGTCGACCGGGTCGCCGTAGGGATCGACGCCGGTGTAACGCACGCGCTTCCAGCGCGGCACCACGCCGCGCAGGCCGGGCACCGAGAGGCAGCCTTCCCAGCCCTCCTCCTCCTCGTCGCCCAGCGGCTCGACGACCGGGTTGAGCAGGACGGTGCGCGGAACCGCCGGCGCCTCGGGGTAGCGCGGGTTGGGCGCGCCGGTGCCGAAGATCACCAGCTGCAGGTCCTCGCCGATCTGCGGCGCCGCCAGGCCGGCACCGTCGACCGCGCGCATCGTGTCGAACATGTCGGCCACCAGCCGGTGCAGCGCGTCGGAATCGAAATCGGCGGCCGGCACCGGCCGGGCGATGCGCAGCAGGCGCGGATCGCCCATCTTCAGGATGTCGCGGATGGTCATCGCCGGATTATCCGGCGCGCCCGCCGCGTTCCGCCGGAAGCGCGCTCCCCCGCGGCGCGGGCGCCGGGCCTCAGCGCCGGCCGCGCGGCACGAAGCGCGCGGGCGGCGGCCCGCCGCGGGGCGCCGTGTCGGCCCGCGGGATCGGCATGGTGGCCAGCGGCGCCACCGGCGGCCGCGGGCCGCCGAAACCCGGCGAGGACGGGACCGGCGGGCGCGGCGGCGGCCCCCCGTAGCGCGGGCCGCGGTAGTACCCCGGCCCCCAGCCGGAGTACGCCGGCCCGCCGTAGAAGGGCGAGTAGCCCCAGGCCCCCGCGCCGCCGTAACCGTACCCGTAGCCGTAGGGATAGCCGTAGGGGTAGGCCTCGGCCACACCGATCGGCGCATCGCTGTACACCGTGGTGCCGGTGACGTAGCTCCCGGCGGGCGCCACCGCGCATCCGGACAGGGCCAGCAGCGCGCCGCCGCAGGCGAGGATGAGGGGAAGGCGAGCGGGACGCGGGAGGCGCAGGGCCATGGGGATCTCCTGGAAGGGAATGCGGCGCAACGTGCGCCGCGGCGGCCGGGTGCGCGGCGGCGCCGCGACCGCCGTTCGACCCGCCGCCCGGCGCAATGGTTCCGCATGGGCACAATCGGTGTCGCCATCATGACGCCTCCCGATCCGCCGCCCCCGTCCGACCGCACGCCGTCCCGCCGTCCGCTGCCGGCGCCGGCGCGCTGGCTGCTGGCCGGGCTGGCGGCGCTCTGCATCGGCCTGGGCGTCGTGGGCGTGTTCGTGCCGGGCATGCCGACGACCGTGTTCGTCATCCTCGCGGCGTGGGCCGCCGCCCGCGGTTCGCCCCGCCTGCACGGCTGGCTGCTGGGCCACCGCCTGTTCGGCCCGATGCTGCGCGACTGGCAGGCCGGCGGCTTCGTGAGCCGGCACGCCAAGTGGAGCGCGACCGCCGCGATGGCGGTCTGCGCCGCGACGATCGCCTTCACCGCGCACCGGCGCTGGACCGCGGCCCTGGCGATCGGCTGCATGGCGGCGGTGCTGGCCTGGCTCTGGCGCCGGCCCGAGCCGGCCCCGCCGCGCTGACCCCGTCCGCTGGCGCGCGGCGGCCGCGCCGCGGAACCGCTTTTCGCAATGTAAAATAACGGGGTCCTCACTGTCTTGGGATCCCATGGAAAACACCTCCACCCGCGCAGAGGCCACGCCGAGCGTCCAGGTCATCGAGCGCATGTTCACCCTGGTCGACGTGCTGGCTTCGCGCGACGAGGCGATGTCCCTCAAGGACATCAGCGAGCGGGCCGGCCTGCATCCCTCGACCGCGCACCGCATCCTGAACGACCTGGCCATCGGACGCTTCGTCGAGCGCCCGGAACCCGGCAGCTACCGCCTGGGCATGCGGTTGCTCGAACTCGGCAACCTGGTCAAGGGCCGGCTCAACGTGCGCGACGCGGCGCTGCCGCCGATGCGCGAGCTGCACCGCCTGATCCAGCAGCCGGTCAACCTGAGCATGCGCCAGGGCGACGAGATCGTCTATGTCGAGCGCGCCTTCAGCGAACGCTCGGGCATGCAGGTGGTGCGGGCCATCGGCGGGCGCGCCGCGCTGCACCTGACCTCGGTCGGCAAGCTCTTCCTGGCGGTGGACGACGCGGCCCGGGTCCGGGCCTACGCCACCCGCACCGGGCTGCACGGTAACACCCGCAACAGCATCACCCAGCTGCCGGTGCTCGAACGCGAGCTGGCCCGGGTGCGCCAGAGCGGCGTCGCCCGCGACAACGAGGAGCTGGAGCTCGGCGTGCGCTGCATCGCCGCCGGCATCCACGACGACCAGGGACGGCTGGTGGCCGGCCTGTCCATCTCGGCGCCGGCCGACCGACTGCAGGAGAGCTGGCTGCCGCAGCTGGAAGCCACCGCCCGCCAAATTTCCCAGGCCCTGGGCCACGGCGCGCCGGAGGACTGAGCGTCGCGGCCCCGCCCCGGGGGGCATGAACGCGAACGGCACCCCGAGGTGCCGTTCCGTGCGGGACCGCGGCGCCGGTCGGCGCCCGCGTCAGCCGTCGATGTGCTTGGTCAGCGCCAGCGCGGACGAGGGATTGGATTCCACCCAGCGGCGCACCCGCTCGGCGTCGGCCACGCGGCTGAGCTTGCCGGCCGAATCCAGGAACACCATGATCAGCTTGCGGCCGGCGATCTTGGCCTGCATCACCAGGCACTGGCCGGCCTCGTTGATGAAGCCGGTCTTCTGGACGCCGATGTTCCACGCCGGATTGCGCACCAGCATATTGGTGTTGTTGTACTGCAGCGTCCGCTGCCCCACCGCCACCATGTAGTTGGGCGAGGTGGACAGCTGGCGCACGGTGGCGTCGCTGTAGGCGGCGTTGACCAGCACCGCCAGGTCGCGCGCGCTCGACTGGTTGCGGCTCGACAGGCCGGTCGGCTCGACATAGCGGGTGTCGGCCATGCCCAGCATGCGGGCCTTGGCGTTCATCAGCGTCACGAAGGTCGCCAGGCCGCCGGGATAGGTGCGGCCCAGCGCGTGCGCCGCGCGGTTCTCGCTCGACATCAGCGCGAGGTGCAGCATCTCCTCGCGGCTCAGCGTGCTGCCGACGGTGAGGCGGGAGCTGCTCCACTTCTCGGTGTCCACGTCGTCCTGGGTGATGGTGATCAGCTCGTCCATCGGCAGGCGCGCCTCGCTGATGAGCAGCCCGGTCATCAGCTTGGTCAGCGACGCGATGGGCAGCACCGCGTCGTCGTTCTTGCTCAGCAGCACTTCCTGGGTGTCCTGGTCGATCACCAGCGCGACGCTCGACTTCAGGTCGAGCGGATCCTGCACCGCGTGCAGTCCCGCCATCTTGCCGAACGAAGGCTTGGCGGCCACCACGGCGGCGGCCGCGACCGCCGCCGCGCGGACGACCGGCTTGCGGATGGTGACGTGGATCGCCTGCGCGGCGGGCTTGCGGCCGCTTTCCTGCCGCGCCGCCAGCTTGCGCGGTTCGGCCTTGGCGGTGGCGGCGACCTTGCGGGACGCGCCCTGCTTGGATTCGTTCTTCTTGCCGGAGGCGGCCTCGGCGGCCTGCGGCAGCAGCATGCCGGCGGAGATGGCGAGCGAGACGGCGCAGGCCAGCCGGTTCATGGACAGAGAAGAACGTTTACCAGGGGGCATCGAGATCTCCGGGGAGGTCGGTGGATCGGGGGAAAGAGACCTACAAAAAAAATCGCAAAAGTGCGGAGACTTGAGCGATTTTCACGGGCAATGGATTGCCAAAATTATAAGCAGGTGTCCAGCGCGGAATCGAAAAGATTGCGCTTTCGCAACACCCTTGTTCTGCCGATGGCAGGTAAAGATGCCGGTTGGCCGTCCCCGGCCGGCCGCGGGCGGCGCCGCGGACCGGGCGCCGCCCGTCCCGGCGCCGCCGCTCAGGCCTGCGCGGCGCGCGCCAGCCCCGACAGGATGGCCTTGAACGAGGCAGTCACGATGTTGGGATCGATGCCGGCGCCGAACAACGACGTGCCGTCGTCCACCCGCATTTCCACGTAGGCGACCGAGCGCGCGTCGGCGCCGGTGCCGATGGCGTGCTGGTGGTAGTCCACCACGCGCACGGTCCGGCCGGTGCTGCGGCGCAGCGCGTCCACGAAGGCGTCGATCGGGCCGGTGCCGCTGCCCTGCACCGCCGTCTCCCGTCCGTCCCACTGGATCCGGCCTTCGAGCTCGACGGTGCTGCCACCGGAGCCGGTCTTCTCGACCGTGTGGTGGTGCGGTGCCGGGATGGCGTCGATGCGGTACTCCTGCGCGAAGATGTTCCAGATGTCGCGCGCGGTGAGTTCCTTGCCCTCGGTGTCCATCGCCTTCTGCACCCGCTGGCTGAACTCGATCTGCAGCCGGCGCGGCAGTTCGAGGCCGTACTCGCTTTCGAGCAGGTAGGCGATGCCGCCCTTGCCGGACTGGCTGTTGACGCGGATGACCGCCTCGTAGCTCCGGCCGAGGTCCTTCGGGTCGATCGGCAGGTAGGGCATGTCCCAGACGTCGTCGTCCCGGCGCGCGGCGAAGGCCTTCTTGATCGCGTCCTGGTGCGATCCGGAGAACGAGGTGTAGACCAGGTCGCCGACGTAGGGATGGCGCGGATGCACCGGGATCTGGTTGCAGTGCTCGACGACGGCGCGGATCTCGTCGATGTTCGAGAAGTCGAGCTGCGGTGGGACGCCCTGGGTGTAGAGGTTGAGCGCGATGTTGACCAGGTCCATGTTGCCGGTGCGCTCGCCGTTGCCGAACAGGCAGCCTTCGAGGCGGTCGGCGCCGGCCATCAGCGCGAACTCGCCGGCGGCGGTGCCGGTGCCGCGGTCGTTGTGCGGATGCACCGACATCACGATGGAATCGCGCCGCTCCAGGTTGCGGTGCATCCATTCGATCATGTCGGCGAAGATGTTGGGGGTGGACTGCTCGACGGTGGACGGCAGGTTGACGATGCACTTGCGCTGCGGCGTCGGCTGCCAGACGGCGGTCACCGCGTCCACGACCCGCTTGGAGAATTCCAGCTCGGTGGTCGAGAACATCTCGGGCGAGTATTCGAAGGTCCAGTGGGTGTCCGGGTGCTCCGCGGCGATGTCCTTGAAGAGCCGCGCGTTGGAGGAGGCCAGCTCCACGATCTGGTCGCAGTCCATGCCCAGCACCACCCGGCGCATGACCGGCGCGACCGCGTTGTAGAGGTGGACGATCGCGCGCGGCACGCCCTGGAGCGACTCGAAGGTGCGGCGGATCAGCGGCTCGCGGGCCTGGGTGAGGACCTGCACCGTGACGTCGTCGGGGATGCGGTCCTCGTCCACCAGGCGGCGCACGAAGTCGAACTCCACCTGCGAGGCCGAGGGGAAGCCGATCTCGATCTCCTTGAAGCCGATCTTGACCAGCATGTCGAACATCTTGAGCTTGCGCTCGATGTCCATCGGCTCGATCAGGGCCTGGTTGCCGTCGCGCAGGTCGGTGCTCAGCCAGATCGGGGCCTTGTCGATCACGACGTCGGGCCAGGTGCGGTCCTTGAGGCCGATGGGCTGGAAAGCGCGGTACTTGCGGGAGGGCTGTTGGAGCATGGCGGAATCTCTTGGTGTGGAGGGAGAAGCCAGCAACCCCAAACAGAACGGCCCGTTGCTGGTGCAGACGGGCCGTCGAGTGGTGTGAACGCGCGCGTGCGCTACCGACTCCGCCCGGAGGACGATAGCAGTAGCAGCGAGGTCGCGCGGTTCATGGCGGAAGAATGTAGCACAGCCGTCCGGCGCGCGCTACCGGTGCAGCCCGCGCTCCTCGGGCTCCTCGGTCGAGGTGGCGATGACGCTGGTCCGCTCGCCCTTGGCGCGGCGCCAGGCGTAGACCGCGTAGCCGCTCAGCCCGTAGACCACGAACACGCCGAACAGCACCGTCGGCGGGTGGATGTTGACGATCGCGATGCCCAGGGCGATCAGCACGATGACCGCGAAGGGCACGCTGCGCTTGGCGCGGATGTCCTTGAAGCTGTAGAAGGGGACGTTGGTCACCATCGTCAGGCCGGCGTAGAGCGTGAAGAAGCAGGTGATGGCGACGATCTGCGTCCAGCCGAGCCAGGCGACCGCGTCCTGCAGGCCGAATTCGGTCACCAGCCAGATGAAGCCGGCCACCAGCGCCGCGGCCGCCGGCGAGGGCAGGCCCTGGAAGTAGCGCTTGTCCACCACCGCGGTGTTGACGTTGAAGCGCGCGAGCCGCAGCGCGGCGCAGGCGCAGTAGATGAAGGCCGCGATCCAGCCCCAGCGGCCCAGGTCCTTGAGCGCCCATTCGTAGGCGATCAGCGCCGGCGCGGCGCCGAAGGACACCATGTCCGAGAGCGAGTCCATCTGCTCGCCGAAGGCGCTCTGGGTGTTGGTCATGCGGGCGACGCGGCCGTCGAGGCTGTCGAGGACCATCGCCGCGAAGATGCCCAGCGAGGCCAGGTCGAAGCGCCCGTTCATCGCCATGACGATGGCGTAGAAGCCGCCGAAGAGCGCTGCCAGCGTGAAGAGGTTGGGCAAGATGTAGATGCCCTTGCGGCGCTTGCGCGCGACATCCGCGCCGTCGTGCGCCTCCGCGACCGGGTCGCGATGGAGTTCTTGCATGGAGGGTTGCTTTCGGTTCCGGGAGGGTCGGGGGACGCGCGCCGCGGCGCGGCGTCCGAGCGCCAGAGTGTAACCAGCGCCCCAACGGCAAGGGCCGCCCGGAGGCGGCCCCTGCCTGCGCCGCGGGGCGGCGCGATCGGTCCCGCGGGACGATCAGTTGCGGGTCTGGTCGACCAGCTTGTTCTTCGCGATCCAGGGCATCATCGCGCGCAGCTTGGCGCCGACGATCTCGATCTGGTGCTCGGCGTTGATGCGGCGGCGGCTGATCAGCGTCGGCTGGCCGGCGGCGGCCTCCATCACGAAGCTCTTCGCGTATTCGCCGGTCTGGATGTCCTTCAGGCACTGCTTCATGGCCTTCTTGGTCTCTTCGGTCACGACGCGGGGGCCGGTGACGTACTCGCCGTACTCGGCGTTGTTCGAGATCGAGTAGTTCATGTTGGCGATGCCGCCTTCGTAGATCAGGTCCACGATGAGCTTGAGCTCGTGCAGGCACTCGAAATAGGCCATCTCGGGCGCGTAGCCGGCTTCCACCAGCGTCTCGAAGCCGGCCTTGATCAGCTCGACGGTGCCGCCGCACAGCACGGCTTGCTCGCCGAACAGGTCGGTCTCGGTCTCCTCGCGGAAGTTGGTCTCGATGATGCCGGCCTTGCCGCCGCCGTTGGCCGCGGCGTAGGACAGGGCCAGGTCGCGCGCCTTGCCGCTCTTGTCGGCGTGGACGGCGATCAGGTGGGGCACGCCGCCGCCCTGGGCGTAGGTGCCGCGCACGGTGTGGCCGGGCGCCTTGGGCGCGACCATCCAGACGTCGAGGTCGGCGCGCGGCTGCACGAAGCCGTAGTGCACGTTGAAGCCGTGGGCGAACACCAGCGAGGCGCCCTGCTTGATGTGCGGCGCCACGTCGTTCTTGTAGACGGCGGCGATCTGCTCGTCGGGCAGCAGGATCATCACGACATCGGCCTGCGCGACGGCGTCGGCCACTTCGGCGACCTGCAGGCCCGCCTTCTCGACCTTGGGCCAGGAGGCGCCGCCCTTGCGCAGGCCGACCACGACCTTGACGCCGCTGTCGTTGAGGTTCTGCGCGTGCGCATGGCCCTGGCTGCCGTAGCCGATGATGGCGACCGTCTTGCCCTTGATCAGGCTCAGGTCCGCGTCCTTGTCGTAATAGACTTTCATGGAATGCTCCGCTTGGTGTGTGTGGTGGCGATGACGCCCAGGTCGACAGGCTCGGGGCGAACGCGTGCAGGACAGACAGTCGCCGGGGGAAGGGATCCGTCCGCGCCGAGCCTGTCGACACGCGGACGGAGTGGACGGGACGGACGCGCCGGCGCCGGCCGGATGCCGGCGACGCGCGCACGTCCGCGGGGATCAGAGGCGCAGGATGCGTTCGCCGCGGCCGATGCCGCTGGCGCCGGTGCGCACCGTCTCCAGGATGGCGCTGCGGTCGATGGCGTGCAGGAAGGCGTCGTTCTTGGACTGGTCGCCGGTGAGCTCGATGGTGTAGCTCTTGTCGGTGACGTCGATCACCCGGCCGCGGAAGATGTCGGCGGTGCGCTTCATCTCCTCGCGCTCCTTGCCGACGGCGCGCACCTTGACCATCATGAGTTCGCGCTCGGTGTACGACCCCTCGGTGAGGTCGACCACCTTGACCACCTCGATCAGGCGGTTGAGGTGCTTGGTGATCTGCTCGATGACGTCGTCGGAGCCGCTGGTCTGGATGGTCATCCGCGACAGGCTGTGGTCCTCGGTGGGCGCGACGGTCAGCGACTCGATGTTGTAGCCGCGGGCCGAGAACAGGCCGACGACCCGGGAGAGCGCCCCGGGCTCGTTCTCGAGCAGGACGGCGATGATGTGCTTCATGGTGCGATTCCTCTTTTCGCTGCCCTCCCCCGCGCACGGTAATGCGCGGGCTCGGCAGGCAATAGATTCGTCAGGGACGGGGAAAGGATGGATCTGCTATCGGATCGGTAGCGCGGGACGCAGGCGCCGCCTGCATCGCCGGCCGATCGGATGGCCTGCTCGCCGCTTACAGGTCTTCGCTGCCCAGCAGCATCTCGGTGATGCCCTTGCCGGCCTGCACCATCGGGAACACGTTCTCGGTGGGATCGGTGCGGAAGTCCATGAAGACGGTGCGGTCCTTGAGGCGGCGCGCCTCGCGCAGCGCCGGCTCCACGTCGCGCTTGTGCTCGATCAGCATGCCGACGTGGCCGTAGGCCTCGGCCAGCTTCACGAAGTCGGGCAGCGAATCCATGTAGCTGTGGCTGTAGCGGCCGGAGTACTCGATCTCCTGCCACTGCCGCACCATGCCCAGGTAGCGGTTGTTGAGCGCGCAGATCTTGATCGGCGTGTCGTACTGGCGGCAGGTGGCGAGTTCCTGGATGTTCATCTGCACCGAGCCCTCGCCGGTGATGCAGAACACCTCGGACTCCGGCTTGGCCAGCTTGATGCCCATGGCGTACGGGATGCCCACGCCCATGGTGCCCAGGCCGCCCGAGTTGATCCAGCGGCGCGGCTCGTCGAAGCGGTAGTACTGGGCGGCCCACATCTGGTGCTGGCCGACGTCGGACGTGACGTAGGTCTCGGTGTCCTTCGTCATGTTCCAGAGCGTCTCGACCACGTACTGCGGCTTGATGACCTCGCCGTCGCCCGGGCCGTACTTGAGGCAGTCGCGGCTGCGCCAGCCCTCGATGGTCTCCCACCACTGCGCCAGGGCCTGCGCGTCGGGCTTGGCCGGCGCCTCGCGCAGCATGGTGAGCAGCTCGGAGAGCACGTCCTTCACGTCGCCGACGATCGGGATGTCGACCTTGACCCGCTTGGAGATGCTGGAGGGGTCGATGTCGATGTGGATGATCTTGCGGTCGTTCTGGGCGAAGTGCTTGACGTTGCCGATCACCCGGTCGTCGAAACGCGCGCCCACGGCCAGCAGCACGTCGCAGTTCTGCATCGCGTTGTTGGCCTCGACCGTGCCGTGCATGCCCAGCATGCCCAGGAACTTGCGGTCCGAGGCGGGATAGGCGCCCAGGCCCATCAGGGTGTTGGTGACCGGGTAGCCCAGCAGGTCGACCAGCGCGCGCAGCTCGTTCGACGCGTTGCCCAGCAGCACGCCGCCGCCGGTGTAGATGTAGGGCCGCTTGGCCGCGAGCAGCAGCTGCAGCGCCTTGCGGATCTGGCCGCCGTGGCCCCGGCGCACCGGGTTGTAGGAACGCATCTCCACCGTCTCGGGATAGCCGTTCCAGGTGGTCTTCTTGAAGGACACGTCCTTCGGGATGTCGACCACCACCGGGCCCGGGCGGCCGCTGCGGGCCACGTGGAAGGCCTTCTTGATGGTCGGGACGATGTCGCGCGGGTCCTTGACCAGGAAGTTGTGCTTGACGATCGGGCGCGTGATGCCGACGGTGTCGCACTCCTGGAAGGCGTCGAGCCCGATGGCGGCGGTGGGGACCTGGCCGCTGATGATCACCATCGGGATGGAGTCCATGTACGCGGTGGCGATGCCGGTGACCGCGTTCGTCAGGCCGGGGCCGGAGGTGACCAGCGCGACGCCCACGTTGCCGGTCGCGCGGGCGTAGCCGTCGGCCGCGTGCACCGCCGCCTGCTCGTGGCGCACCAGCACGTGCTGCATGGTGTCCTGCTTGTAGAGCGCGTCGTAGATGTAGAGGACGGCGCCGCCGGGATAGCCCCAGATGAACTGCGTGCCCTCGGCCTGGAGCGACTTGACGAGCGCCTCGGCGCCCATGACTTCCTGGGGGGATGCGTGCGCGGACTGCGAAGCGGCCGCTGCCGAAGACATTTCGGCTTGGGAGATTTCCATGATCAACCTTTGCGATTTTCTCTGACGAAAAACCTTGGGTGCCCCTTTGCCGGTCCTTGTGGGACCGCGTCGGAACTTGGGGCCTACGGCCATGGGCGAGATGCTTGCTGCGCCGGACCGTGACCCGTTTGCCTGTGATTTGCGACGCGCATTATCACATCCTCCGGGCCTGCGCACCGCGCGGCGCGGCAAAAAGCGCCGCCGGCGCGGGCCGCGCGGTGCGCCGGGGCTGGTGCAATAATTCCCGCTGCACGGTCGGCGCCTCGCCGCCGCTCCCTGGGGCTCCTTCCTTCTTGGCCACCGAACGCGAACTCTCCGATTTCCTCAAGAGCGTCGAGACGCGCGCCTTCAAGCGCTCGCTGTTCCACGTGCGCAACCAGGAATCCGCCCTCGACATCGTGCAGGACAGCATGATGCGGCTCGCCGAGCACTACGGCGACCGTCCGGCCTCGGAACTGCCGATGCTGTTCCAGCGCATCCTCTCGAACTGCACCCTCGACTGGTTCCGTCGCCAGAAGACGCGCAACGCGGTCTTCTCCAACCTGAGCGACCTCGAGGCGGCCGCCGGCGAGGACGAGGATTTCAACCTGCTCGACGTGCTGGCGGCGGACGACGGGGGCCGCGGCGGCAGCGCCGAGGACGAGACCCGGCGCAACGAGACGCTGCGGCTGATCGAGGCCGAGATCCGGGAACTCCCGGCGCGTCAACGCGAAGCCTTCCTGCTGCGTTACTGGGAAGAGATGGATGTGGCCGAGACGGCGGCAGCCATGGGCTGCTCGGAAGGCAGCGTCAAGACGCATTGCTCGCGGGCCGTCCAGGCCTTGGCGCGGGCACTCAAGGCCAAGGGGATCCAACCATGAACACACCGCAGACGAACCTGGCACGTTCCGCGAGCGACCTGCAGGACGATTTCGGCCACCGCATCGCCGCCCGGCTGTCGGCCGGCGCCACGCCGGACGCGCTGCCGGCCGACGTCGCGGCGCGGCTGCAGGCGATGCGCCGGCAGGCCCTGGAGCGCCGCAAGCAGCCGGAGCCGGTGCGCGCGGCGCAGCCGGTCCTGGCGGGCGCCGGCGGCCGCCCCACGCGCGGCGGCGACGACGATCCGAGCCCCTGGAAGCGCGGCGTGGCCGCCCTCCTGCCGCTGCTCGCGCTCGCCGCCGGCCTGGTCGCGATCCAGGTCGCCCAGAACGAGCGCCGCGCCGACGACCTGGCGCGGGTCGACACCCAGCTGCTGGCGGACGACCTGCCGCCGTCGGCCTACGCCGACCCGGGCTTCGTGCAGTTCCTGAAGTCGGACGCGCGCTGAGCCGCCGACCCGCCCGGGCCGCGGCCCGCCGCACCACCGATCACCTGCGGACCGCCCGCACCGAAGAGCCCCGTTCCATGCACCGCCTCCCGCTCCCGTCCCACTCCACCCCCTGGCAAACCCTGGGGGCGGCGATGGCGGCCGCGCTGCTGGCGGGCGCCTGGAGCCCGCCGTCGGGCGCCCAGGCGGCGGCGCCCGACGGCGCACCGGCCGCGGGCGGCGCGCCTGTCGTGGCGCCGGCCGGGGCCGCTCCGGCGCAGGCGCCGTCCGGCGCGGTCCCGGCGGCCGTGCCCCGCCCGGCGCGCGGCGCGCCATCGGGCCCGCACTGGAGCGCGCTGACGGCGAAGCAGCGCGCCGCCCTGGCGCCGCTGGCGCCGCACTGGTCCGGCCTGACGGAGGCGCACAAGCGCAAGTGGATGGCGATGACGAAGGACTTCCCCGATCTCTCGCCGCAGGAGCAGGAGCGCATGCACAGCCGCATGGCGAGCTGGGCCGCGCTGAGCCCGCGCCAGCGGGCGCAGGCGCGCTTCAACTTCGAGGCGGCCCGGGAGCGACTGTCGCCGGACACGCGTAAGGAGCTCTGGGAAAGCTACCAGGCGCTCAGCAGCGACGAGAAGCACCGGCTGGCCGCCGCAGCGCCGCGGACGCCGGTCAAGGGCATGGCGACCCTCGCCCACACCCCGGCGGCGGCGCCGCCGCCGGTCCGCCTCGCGCCCTCCCCCGCACGCGCCGCGCCGGACGCCGCCGCGGCCGGCCATGCCCCGGTGGCGCGCGTCCGCATCCAGCACAATACGCTGCTTCCCGAGCGCGCCGTCCCCGCCCTGCTTCCGCAGGCCGCGCCGGCCCCGCCCCCCGCCACTCCCTAGCCTCGCGTCGTCGAGGCGCCGCCCGCCCGATGCACCGCACCTCCGCCCCGACCGAGAATCCGCCGCAGCCGGACGCCGCCGCGCCGACGCCGGCCCTGGCGCGCCGGATGGCCTGCTGGATGTACGAAGGGATGCTGATGTTCGGCGTGGTGTTCATCGCCGGCTACCTCTTCGGCGCCCTGACCCAGACGCGCAACGCGCTCGACAACCGCCATCCGCTGCAGGCCTTCCTGTTCGTGGTCTTCGGCATCTACTTCACCTGGTTCTGGTCGCGCGGCCAGACGCTCGCGATGAAGACCTGGCACATCCGCATCGTGGACCGCGCAGGCCGGCCGGTGTCGCAGCCGCGCGCCCTGGCGCGCTATTTCCTGAGCTGGGTCTGGTTCCTTCCGCCGCTGGCCGGCATCTGGCTGTCGGGCGTGCCCATGTCGGGCGGCGAGCAGCTGGTGCTGCTCGCGGGCTGGGTGGCGGTGTGGGCGGTGCTGGCGCGCTTCCATCCGCAGCGCCAGTTCTGGCACGACGCCTGGGCCGGCACCCGCCTGGTGAGCACCGCGCCGCCGCGCAGGGCGGTCGCGAAGGCGGCCCGATGAGCCGCCCGCCCGAAGCGCTCGAACCGACGGATGCGCAGAAGCTGCGCACCGGCTGGTCGCGGCTCTGGCATGCCGGACGCTATTCCTTCGCCGGCCTGCGCGCGGCCTGGAGCGAGAGCGCCTTCCGGCTGGAGGCGCAGTGCGCCGCGGTGCTGGTGCCGCTCGCCTTCTGGCTCGGCCGCGGCTGGGTCGAGGTGGCGCTGCTGGTCGGCGGCGTGCTGGCGGTGATGGTGGTGGAACTGCTCAACACCGCGGTCGAGACCACGCTCGACCGTTTCGGCCCCGAATGGGACGCGTCCACCAAGAAGGCCAAGGACATGGGCAGCGCCGCGGTGCTGCTGACGCTGCTCGCCTGCGGCGGCCTGTGGCTGGCCGTGCTGGCGGACCGGTTCCTGGGCTGAAGGCCCGCCGCGCGCGCCGCGGCGGCCGGATCAGATGGCCGACTCGTCCTGCTCGCCGGTGCGGATGCGCACCACCCGCTCGACCGAGGTCACGAAGACCTTGCCATCGCCGATCTTGCCGGTGTGCGCCGCGCGCAGCACCGCGTCGAGGCAGCGCTCGACGTCCTCGGTGCGCACCACCACCTCGATCTTGACCTTGGGCAGGAAGTCCACGATGTATTCGGCGCCGCGGTAGAGCTCGGTGTGGCCCTTCTGGCGGCCGAAGCCCTTGACCTCGGTCACGGTCAGTCCGGTCACGCCGCACTCGGCCAGGGCCTCGCGCACTTCCTCGAGCTTGAAAGGCTTGATGATGGCGGTGATCTGCTTCATGGAGGATGCTTTCTGCGGAGGGGGGCGGGACGGTCGCGCACGGGGCCGGCGGGCCCCGCGGCGGCAGCGGCGGGGCGGCGGAGCCCCGCGCGCGGGCAGCGGCGGATTATGTCACCCGCGTTTCCGGCGGCCGGCGGCCGCCGGGCCGGGGCGCGGTGCCCGCGCCGCTGCAGGGCCGGGCGTTTCGCGTCATCATGCCGCAGGCGCGCGGCCCCGCCGGGCGCCATTCCGCGCGACCTCCTGCCGCGAACGCCCCCGCGCGCAGGTCCGCCGGCGCTTCCGGGGGCGCACCGCCGCCGGGCGCCAGCCAGGGCCGACCCACCGTGACCGAACCGATCCTCCGCATCCAGACTTCCCCCCACGACGTCCCGGCCGCCGCCTGGGACGCGCTGCTGGCCGGCCAGCCGCATCCCAGCCCCTTCCTGCGCCACGCCTACCTCGCAGCGCTGCACGACAGCGGCAGCGCGACGGCGGACACCGGCTGGGCGCCGGTCTTCTTCACCCTGTGGCGCGGGGAGGCGCTGGGCGCCGCCTGCGTGCTCTACCTGAAGAACCACTCCTACGGCGAATACGTGTTCGACTGGGCCTGGGCCAACGCCTACGCGCAGCACGGGCTCGACTACTACCCGAAGGCGGTCGCGGCGGTGCCCTTCACCCCGGTGCCGGGCGCGCGGCTGCTGGCACGGGACGCCGCCGACCGGCGCCTGCTCGCCGACGCGCTGCTGGCCTGGTGCGCCGAGCAGTCGCTGTCCTCGCTGCACTTGCTCTTCGGCGCCGACGAGGACATCGCCGCCTGCGCGGAGGCCGGCATGATGCTGCGGCACACGGTGCAGTTCCACTGGCGCAACGCGGCCCCCGGGACGGCGGACGGGGCGCCCTCCCCCGCGCCTTCCGCGCGCCCGGACGCGCCTCCCGGCGCCAGCGCCGGCGTCGGCGACCCCGGCCCGGGATGCGGGGGCGGCCGGCGTTACCGGGATTTCGAGGACTTCCTGCACGGCCTGTCGCACGAGAAGCGCAAGAAGATCCGCCAGGAGCGCCGCAAGGTCGCCGCGGCGGGCGTGGCCTTCCGCTGGTCGCGCGGCGCGGACATCGCTCCGGCCGACTGGGATTTCTTCTACCGCTGCTACGAGCGCACCTACCGCGAGCACGGCAACGCGCCCTACCTGCGCCGCGACTTCTTCCGCCGCATGGCGCGGGACATGCCCGAGCACTGGCTGCTCTTCGTCGCCGAGCGCGAAGGACGGCCGATCGCTAGCAGTCTGATAGCACTCGGCGCAGGATCCGCGGGCGCTGCGGCCCTCCCGGACGGGCAGGATGGCGCTGCCCCGGACCGGCAGGTCGCCTTCGGCCGCTACTGGGGCGCGCTGGAGCGGGTGGACTGCCTGCACTTCGAGGCCTGCTACTACCAGCCGCTGGCCTGGTGCATCGCGCACGGCTTCGACCGCTTCGAGGGCGGCGCCCAGGGCGAGCACAAGATGGCCCGCGCGCTGATGCCGGTGCGCACCACCAGCGCCCACTGGCTGGCGCATCCGGCCTTCGCCGACGCGGTGGAGCGCTTCCTCGAACGCGAGGGCCAGGGCATCGACGGCTACCTGGACGCGCTGGCCGACCGCAGCCCGTTCCGGCACCCCGCGCCGGAGCCGGACGACGCGGCGGCGTGAGCCGGGCGCCCCGCGGCCGCCCGCGCGCGGCCGCCGGCGCGGACGGGCCGGGACCGCGCCCCGCCGGCGAGGCCCGCCGAGACGGATAGACTGGCCGCCGGACACCGTCGTCCTTCCGCATCCGGGGAACCCGCCATGGCAAAAGGTCAGCAACGCAGCAACAAGGAAGCCAAGAAACCCAAGGCCGACAAGTCGCCGCCCAAGCCGGTGACGCCGCTCAGCACCGCCCCGGTCACCATCGTGCCGGACCGCAGCAAGAAGAAATAGCCGGAGCGGCCGGCGCCGGCGCGCGGCAGGCGCACGTGCGCCGCGTCCGCCGCATCCGCGCCTCCCGGTCGTGCCCCGGCGCGATCCCCCGCGGGACCGTCGCCGCGTTCTCAGCCGTCGAGCGTGCGTCGCACCCAGCGCAACACCGCGTCGCGGCTGCCGAACTCGTCCACCGACCGGGCCGGCACCGCCGGATACCGCGCCCGCCACATCCGGGCCAGCGCCGCACCGGGGCCGACCTCCAGCACGCAGCGCGCGCCGCGCTCGGCCAGGGTCTGCATACAGGCGTCCCACCGCACCGTCTGCGCGACCTGGGGCGGGCCAGCGCCGCGCGCACCGCGGCGGGGGCGCGCACCCGCGTCGCCGTCCCGGCCCATGACCAGGCGGCGCGCGGCGGCGCCCAGTCCGCCGCGGGGCTGTCGTCAACAGCGCCTGGAAGGCGCGCGCCGCCTCCGCCATCCACGTGGTGTGCGAGGCGACCCGCACCGGCAGGCGCACGCAGCGCGCCCCTTCGTCGCGCAGCGCGGACTCGGCCCGGTCGAGGTCGTCCAGCGCCCCGCCGAAGACGCCCGCGTCCACCCCGTTGCGGATCGCCAGCGCCAGGCCGAAGCGCGCCGCCAGCGCGTCCGCCCGCGCCACCCGCCGGGCCGGTCACCGCCAGGAGGCCGCGCGGCGGCCCCGGCGGCGGCGCAGGCGTCCATCGCCGCAGCGCGCGCCGCGGCCCAGCCGAGCGCCGCGCCCGGAGCCGCCGCGCCCGCGGCCGCGACCGCCGCCAGCTCTCCCACGCTGTAGCCGGCGACGGCCGCCGGCGCCGGCAGCCCGGGCGCCAGCAGTTCCCAGGCGGCCAGCGACAGCCCCACCACCAGCGGCTGCGCCACCGCGTTGCGGCTGGCCCAGCCGGCATCGCCCAGGCGCTCGCGCCAGCCCGGGCCGAGCAGGGCGTCGAGCCGCCGCAGCGGCTCCGGCGGCGGCTCGTCCCGCAGCACCCAGGGCAGCATCGCCGCGTGCTGGCCGCCCTGCCCGGGAAGAGCAGCGCGAGCGTCACCGGACCGGCTCCCCGGCGGCGGGACCTGACAGGCGGGCAACGGACGCGCGCGGGACTCCGGCCGGTCCGCTGCGAGCCGCTCCGCCGGCCGCGCGCCGGCCCGCGGCCGCACCGCGCCCATCGCCTGCGCGGACTCCGGCGCCGCCGTCCATACCGTCCATACCGTCCATACCGTCCATACCGTCCATACCGTCCATACCGTCCGTACTGTCCACGCCGCCCGTGCTGGTCGCGCTGGTCGCGCTGGTCGCGCTGGTTGTGCCGAACGTCCTGCCGGCGCCGCCCGTCCCTCCGCGCCGCCGGCCGCGCCGGCCACGGCCGCAGCGCCGCCCCATCCGCCGCGGCGGCCGGGCGGGCACGGCCGCCGCGGCCGGGACCCGTCGCGGCGCCCGGCCCCGCCCGACCCGCCCGACCCGCCCGACCCGCCCCATCCATCGGATCCATCGGATCCGCCCGATCCGCAGCCCCCGCGCGCCGCGGCATCGTCCGCGGCCGCGCGCATGCGTTGCAGCCAGCAGGCGGCCGCCAGCATGTCGGCCGCGCCGCCGGGCGACAGCCGCCGCGCGACGAAGGCGGCGTGCAGCGCCTGCGCCCGCGCCAGCGCCCGGGGATGGGCGGCGCCGCCCGGCGTCCAGCCAGCCGCGGGCGGCGTCCTGGGCGAAGCGCAGCCCCGTCGAGCCCGCCCGCGGTGGACCAGGTTGGTGTCGTCGAGCACCGCCATCAGCGCGAAGAAGGCCTGCAGCCGCGCCCGCCGCGCGTCCAGCCCCTGCGCGAGCGCCGCCCGCAGCGCCGGCGCGCCGACCGCGAACAGCGTCGGGAAGCCCAGCGCCGCCTCCTGCCCCGCGCTGCGCAGCCCGTGGCGCGCGGCGAGCCGCGAACCCCGCCCGCCGGCGTCCCGGCCGCAGCGGGCGCGCAGCGCGTCGCCCCAGCGCGCCCGCAGGATCGCCTGCACCTCCGCGGCCTCCGGCGGCCGCCCCGCCGCCGCGAGCGCGCCCGCGGCGGCACAGAGCAGCCCCAGGGCGAAGACCGCGCCGCGGTGGGTGTTGACGCCGCCGGTGGCGGCCAGCATGCGCGCCTCGGCGGCGATGCCGGCCCGCTCCAGCGCGCCGAAGCCCGCCCCCGCCGCCCCGAGCCGCGCGATGCCGGGGAAGTAATGGCGCAGCGCGAACAGGCTGCGCACGAAAGTGCCGGCGTCCATGTCGGAATGGCTGCCGCTGTCGTCGGGCGACACCAGCCCCGGCTTGGGCGCCAGCGCGAGTTCGTCGTGCAGCGCCGCGACAGCCGCGCGGCCGATGGCGGCGGCGCCGGGGACCGCGCCGGCCGCCCCGCCGGGCCGCAGGGCCGCGTCGGGCAGGCGCGCCGTCACGCCGCGCCTCCCGCGGCGAGCCAGCCGCCGCCCCGGGCCAGCGCGGCGCCGCGCAGCCGCTTGACCAGCACCGTGCCCGCCATGCCGCCGGCGCGCCAGCGCCGCCATTCGCGCCAGGCCACGGCCGCGCCGCCGGGCAGCGCCAGTTCGCCGTCGAGGCGCGGCAGCGCCCCGCCCTGCGGCGCGGCGTCCAGCAGCGCGGCGACCCGGTCTGCCCGATCCGCGTCCGGCACCGGCAGGAGGAGGTCGAGGTCCGAGCCGGGGTGCAGGTAGTCCTCGCCGGTCAGCGCCTGCCAGCCGTGGCTGCCGTAGACGCCGGCGTCCACGCCGAGCGCCCGCAGCTCCGCGCCGAGGCGCTCCCAGTCCGGCCGGGCCGCCGCCGGCAGCAGCACCGCCACCGATTCCGGCCCGCCGAAGTCGCCCCAGCGGGCGATGCCGTCCGCAGCGGCCAGCAGGGCGATGCGCCGGCGTCCCCAGCGGGCCGGGCCGGCAGGCCGAGCGCGATGCGGCCGGCCGGCGCCGCGGCGTCCTGGCGGGTCGCCACCAGCGGCCAGCCGCGGGCGGCCCAGGCCGCGAGGCATTCCCGGACCGCGGCCGCCCCCCCTTCGCCCTCCGCTTCCGGCCATGCCACGGAAACGGCGCACGGGTCCGGCGGCGCGCCCGTCGCCGGCGCACGGTCCGGCGGGGACGCTCGTCGCCGGAACGTCGCCGGGCGAACGGAGCGCGCCGAGCAGTCGATCCCACGCTGCAGGATGCAGCCAGGCGAGCCGATGGCGCCGCAGCCCGTCCGGCGTGTGCCGCGTCTCCGCGGCGCCAGCGCCAACGCCAGCGCAAGGACCAGAACCAAGACCAGGACCAGGACCGGAGCTCGGGCTTGGGCCGGCTTCAGCTCCGGCGAAGGTGCCCGTGCCCTTGCCGAAGGCTGCGGCCGCGCCCTCCGCTATGTCGAAGTTCGCGGAGCCGGGCACCGGCGCGGCCGCGCGGTGCGCCGGGCTTCCGGCCGGGAACGCGCGCATCGCGGCGGCCCGTCCGCCTCAGGCGGCGTCCAGCACCTGCCGGACGACCTCGGCCGCCGCGCGCCGGCCGCCGCGCGCGGCGCCGTCGACGGCGCGGACGTCTTCGGTCGGCGCGTCGCGCAGCGCGGCGCGCAGGTCCGCCGGCAGATCATCCGCCCGCCACAGCCCGCGCACGCCGCCCATGGCGACGTAGTTGTCCACGCCCGGCGCGAAGACCGGGTTGTCGCGCGACAGCGCGGCCAGCGTCTCCTCGGACAGCTTGGTGACCCGCGCCATCGCGGGGATGCGCATCACCCGGATCTCGGCCTCGGGCAGCGCGTAGCAGGCGTCGGCGATCAGGCCCGAGGTGATGAAGCCGCCCGACAGCGCCTGGTCGTACACCAGCCCGACGACGCGGTGGCCGCTGCGGCGCGCGAGGTCGACGGCGCAGCCCAGGTGCGCCATCGCGCGGTTGATGCCGACCAGCTCGTCGCGCCGGCGCAGCTGCTGGCCCTGGGTGTCGATCAGCAGCAGGATCGACCGGCCGGGATGGTGGGCGACGGTGTCGAGCACCGCGCGCGCCTGGGCCAGCGCCAGCGCCACGCCGATCGGCGCGTGCCGGGTGGTGCCGACGACCGCGAGGGTCGCCCCGTCGAAGCCGGCGGTGCCGCGCAGCAGGTCGCCTTCCTCGCGGATGGCGTGGTCGGTGCCGAACAGGCGCTCGGCGAGGGTCTTCCAGTCCATGGGGGTCTTTCGGCGGGAATCGGGAATCGGAGATCGGGGAGTCAGGCGCCGGCGGGCGCGGACGGCGCGGCCGGCGGGCGCGCCCGCAGCACCTCGGCCACGTCCATGTCGGGCACCCGCGCGGCCGAGGCCACGCCGAGCGCGCGCCACAGCGCGACCGCGTCGTCCTCCGCGCCCAGGCCGAAGCCGTCCTCGGGCACCGCGGCCAGGCGGGCGGCGAGCAGCGCATGCTCGGCCTCCAGCGACGCGAGCGTCACCGGCCGCGCGCCGGCAGCAGGTCGAGCGCCTCCAGGGCGGCCGCGCGGAACGCGGCGACCTCGTCCTCGACCAGCGCGTCGCAGTCCCCCGCGAGGAAGCGGTGCTTGCCGCCGGTGGTGCGCCAGACCAGCGCGCGGTCGCGGGGCGTCGAATTCCTCGACGCCGTGGGATGCCTCGATCACCTCCGGCCCGGACATGGCCAGCCGGCCGGCGTCGCTCATCACGATGCGGTCGGCGCAGCGCGCCACGATGCCCATGCCGCCGAAGCAGCCGTTGGCGCCGCCCACCAGCACGATCACCGGCACGCCGGCGGCGCGGGCGTCCAGCACCGCGCGCATCACCTCCGAGACCGCGATCAGGCCGGCGTTGGCCTCGTGCAGCCGCACGCCGCCGGACTCGGCCAGCAGCAGCACCGCGGCCGGCCGGTCGCGCTGCGCCCCGGCGCAGCAGGCCGACCAGCTTGGCGCCGTGCACCTCGCCGACGCCGCCGCCCATGAAGGCGCCCTCCTGCGCGGCGAGGAAGACCTCCCGCCCGCCGAGCCGCGCGCGGCCGACGGCCACGCCGTCGTCGAATGCGGCCGGCACGCCGAGCTGCGCCAGGTGCGGGCTGGTCCGGCGCGCGGCCGGGCCGACCCACTCGTGGAAGCTGCCCGCGTCGAACAGCAGCGCGATCCGCTCGCGGGCGCTGCATTCGGCGTAGCTGATGCCGGCGCCCGGGGCGGCGGCGGGGACGGGGACGGCGGCATCGCCGGGGAGGCGGGAGGAAACGGCGGACGGGTTCATGCGGACAGCTCCGAGGCGGCCTGGTCGAGCCGCAGGCTCACCACCGCCGGGGTGGCGCCCATGTCGTGGATGGAGATGGCCACGCCGGCGAGCGGATGGCGCTGGTGGAAGTCGCGCACCACCGCTTCCCAGATCGGGCCGAAGCCGCGGGCCGAGGTCTCGATGCGCACCCGGCAGCCGGCGCTGCCCGGCGCCGGCTCGACCAGCACCTCCAGGTTGCCCGAACCGACCACGCCGACCAGCACCGGCGCGAAGTCGCCCGCGTCGCGGCCGCCGTCGAGGGCGAAGTCCAGGGTTTCGAGTCCGGCGGGTGGGGTCATGGCGGGGGCTCCGGCGAAGGGGTGGCGGCGGGCGGGATGCGGTCGGGGATGCGGGAGGACGGGGGCGCGCGGGCGGCGGGCCCGCTTTCGCTCACCAGTTGCGGAAGCGCTTCGGCGGCTGGTAGAGCCCGCCCGAGGCGCGCACCAGGTCGCGCATCGAGCGCGCGGCCAGCAGGTTGCGGGTGGCGTCGCGCGGATCGATGCCGAGGTCCTGCGGGCGGCGGACGATGCCGCGGTCGCGCAGGTTCTCCACCATGCGGCGGTCGCGGCCGAGGCCCACCGCGGTGTAGCCCGCCACCCCGCGGATCGCCTGTTCGCGCTCCTCGTCGCTGC
Organism: Xylophilus ampelinus; assembly: GCA_036946225.1. GTDB lineage: Bacteria > Pseudomonadota > Gammaproteobacteria > Burkholderiales > Burkholderiaceae_C > JAKOND01. The sequence continues at coordinate 177,313 of JAQIJO010000009.1, read as the reverse complement.
GGCACAGCAGCAGGTTGGCGATGCCTTCCTCGGTCAGGACGTGGGTCACGTCGTCGCCGTAGACCATGATCGGCGGCAGGTCCATGCCGGCCTGCTCCTGCAGGGTCCAGGCGTCGAGCCGGTCGACGAAGGCGGGCTGCATGTGCTCGCGGAAGGTCTCGACCATCTGCACCACCAGCTTCTGGCCGCGCGGCGTGCCGGCGGCGCCGGCGCGGCCGCGGCGCGCCTCGGCGCCGGCCTTCAGCCAGGCCGGGCTGGCGTGGCGGCGGCCCCGGGCGTCCGCGCCCATGTTGGGCGCGCCGCCGAAGCCGGCGATCCGGCCGAGCGTGGCGGTGGAGCTGTTGCCGTCGAGGTCCATCTGCAGCGTCGATCCGATGAAGAGGTCGCAGGCGTAGTGCCCTGCCGCCTGGCAGAAGGCGCGGTTGCTGCGCAGGCTGCCGTCGGCGCCGGTGAAGAACACGTCGGGACGCGCGCGGATGTAGTCCTCCATGCCCAGTTCCGAGCCGAAGGAATGCACCGACCGCACCCAGCCCGCCTCGATCGCCGGGATCAGCGCCGGATGCGGGTTGAGCGCCCAGTGGGTGCAGATCTTCCCCTTGAGGCCCAGCGACTCGCCGTAGGTCGGCAGCAGCAGCTCGATGGCGGCGGTGTCGAATCCGATGCCGTGGTTGAGCCGCTGCACGCCGTATTCGGCGTAGATGCCCTTGATGGCCATCATCGCCATCAGCACCTGGATCTCGCTGATCTGCGCCGGGTCCCGGGTGAAGAGCGGCTCGATCACGTTGGGCGCGGGCGCCTGCACCACGAAATCGACCCAGTCCGCCGGGATGTCCACCCGCGGCAGCGCGGTGGTGGCGCTGTCCACCCGCTGGTTGACCTGGGCGATCACGATGCCGCCGCGGAAGGCGGTGGCCTCGACGATGGCGGGCGTGTCCTCGGTGTTGGGTCCGGTGTAGAGGTTGCCGTGCTCGTCGGCGGCCTGCGCCGCGACCAGGGCCACCTGCGGCGTCAGGTCCACGAAGTAGCGGCCGAAGAGTTCGAGGTAGGTGTGGATCGCGCCGATGGCGATCCGGCCTTCCGAGGCCAGCCGCGCCAGCCGCGCGCCCTGCGGCCCGGAGAAGCTGAAGTCGAGCTTCGCGGCGATGCCCCGGTCGAAGACGTCCAGGTGCTCCGGCAGCGAGAGCACCGACTGCACCATGTGCAGCCCGTGCACCTTCGACGGATCGACGCCGACCAGCGCCCGCGCCAGGAAATCGGCCTGCTTCTGGTTGTTGCCCTCCAGGCAGACCCGGTCGCCCGGCTCGATCACCGCCTCCAGCAGGGCGCCGATGGCATCGGCCTGCAGCGTCCGGCCGGCGAGCCGGTTGCCCAGCGCCGTCCGGGCGCGTTGCAGGCGGGCCTGGCGGCCCTGGACGGAACGGTCCCAGCGCGGGGCGGCGGAGAGGTCGGTCATGGAAGCGGGTCCTTGGGGAGGTCGTCGCCCGGGCGCGGCGCGAGCCGTCGCTGGCATGTCCGGCACGCGGTCATTGCATGCAGGATGACGTCATTATGCATGCAAGGAAGGAAGGCACCTCGGCCGCGACCTCATTCGAGCTTGGCGCCCGAAGCCTTGACCACCCCGCCCCAGCGCTCGATCTCGCTGTGGACGAACCTGCCGAAGTCCGGTCCGTAAAGGTTGGCCGGCTCTGCCCCCATGCCGGCCCAGGCGGTCTTGATCTCGTCCGACGACAGCGCCTGGCGCAAAGCGGCCGTCACCTTCTCGACCGTGTCCTTGGGCGTGCCCTTGGGCACCCACATGCCGTACCAGGTCGAAACCCTGTATTCCGGCAGGCCCGCCTCGGCGGTGGTGGGCAGATCGGGGAAGCCGGGCGCGCGGCGCTCGCCCGCGACCGCGATGCCCTGCAGCCGCCCGGTCTTGATGTAGCCGGACGAGGAGCCCAGGCCGTCGAACATCATGTCGATCTGCCCCGCCACCAGGTCCTGCAGCGCCGGCCCGGTGCCGCGGTAGGGCACGTGCGAGATGTCGGTCTTGGTCTGCATCTTGAACAGCTCGCCGGCCAGGTGGTGCGCCGAGCCGTTGCCGGCGGAGCCGAAATTGGTCTTGCCGGGGTTCTGCTGGAGATAGGCGACGAAGGACTTCAAGTCGGTGGCCGGGATCTTCTGCCTGTTCACCACGATGACCTGGGGCACGCTCGACACCAGGCCCACCGGGACGAAATCGCGCTCCAGGTCGTAGTCCAGCCTGGGGTACATCGCCGGCGCGATCGCGTGGTGCGCCCCGCCCAGGAACCAGGTGTAGCCGTCCGGCGCGGCGCGCGAGGCGATGCCCGCGCCAAGCGTGCCGCCGGCGCCGCCGCGGTTGTCGATCACGATCTGCTTGCCGAGCTGCTTGGTCAGGGTGGCGCTGAGCGGCCGGGCGAACACGTCGGTGCCGCCGCCCGCCGGGAAGGGCACGACGATGGTGATCGGCTTGGCGGGCCAGGCCGCCGCCTGCGCGCAGGCCGGCGCGGCGGGCAGCATCGCGGCCGCGAAGGCCGCCGCGGCGGCGAACGGCGCGAACGGCGCGATGGCCGCGGAGCGCGGGCGCGGCAGGCCGGCCGGAGCGGACCGGGCCGCGGCTGCCGGGAAGGATGCGGGGAAGCTCGGGAATGCCATGGGTGTCTCCATTGGGTGGCGGCCGGCGGTGCGCACGGGTGCGCCGCGCCGCGATCCGGCCGGGACACCCCGCTTATCCGCCCGTCTTGCATACGCATCTTCTTTCGATGCATTACACGGAGCACATTCTGAATAGCCGGTGACCGCCATGCATGCAGGCTTACCCTGGTATGTACGCCCGGTGCGGCGCGCGGCTCCTAGAATGGCCCGATGAACCGCCTGTCCGAGCAATTGCGCGAAGCCATCGAGGAAGAGATCGCCACCGGCCGCCTGCTGCCGGGCACCCATCTCGACGAGACCGCGCTGGCCCAGCGCTACGGCGTGTCGCGCACCCCGATCCGCGAAGCGCTCAGCCTGCTCGCGGGCGAAGGCCTGGTCGAGGCCCGGCCGCGCCGGGGCGCGGTGGTGGCGCAGGTGACCGCCCAGCGCCTGATCGAGATGTTCGAGGTGATGGCCGAGCTGGAGGCGCTGTGCGCCCGGCAGGCCGCGCGCCGCATGACCGACGCCGACCTGCGCGAGGTCGAGGCGGCGCACGAGGCCTGCCGCGCCGCCGCCGCGGGCCAGGACCCGGACGCGTACTTCTACGCCAACGAGGACTTCCACCGCCGCGTCTACCTGTCCAGCCACAACGGCTACCTGTCGGAACAGGCGCAGGCGCTGCAGCGCAAGCTGCGGCCCTACCGCCGGCTGCAGCTGCGGGTGCGCAACCGGATCGCCCGCTCGATCGAGGAGCACGAGACGGTGATGCAGGCGCTGCGCCGCGGCGACGGCGACGCGTCCGCGGCCGCGATGCGCAGCCACGTGGTGGTGCAGGGGGAGCGTTTCGCCGACCTGCTGGCCAGCCTCGCCCAGCTCGAAGGCGCGCCGGCCGCCGCGGCGCCCGAGCCGGCGGCCCGGGCCGCGCGGGAGACGGCGCGGGCCTGAAGGGCGCCACCGGCGCCGCAAGCGAGGAAGCGCCCGGCGGGCGACCGCCGGGCGCTTCTTTTTCGATAGCGCACTGCGCAGGCGGGACCTGCGTCAGCGCCCGATCCGATGCCTGGAATCAGGCGGCCGGCTTGTAATTGGCGATGCCGTCGGCCACTTCCTTGCGGGCGGCGTCCTTGCCGTCCCAGCCCAGCACCTTGACCCACTTGCCGGCTTCGAGGTCCTTGTAGTGCTCGAAGAAGTGGCTGATCTGCTTGAGGGTGATCTCGGGCAGGTCGTCGAGCGACTGCACCTTGGCGTACTGCGGCAGGATCTTCTCGGTCGGCAGGGCCAGGACCTTGCCGTCGACGCCGGCCTCGTCTTCCATCTTCAGGATGCCGATGGCGCGGCAGGGCACGACCACGCCGGGCGGCAGCGGGAAGGGCGTGAGCACCAGCACGTCCACCGGATCGCCGTCGCCCGACAGCGTCTGGGGCACGTAGCCGTAGTTGGTCGGGTAGTGCATCGCGGTGGTGAGGAAACGGTCCACGAAGACCGCGCCCGAATCCTTGTCCACCTCGTACTTGACCGGATCGGCGTTGGCCGTGATCTCGATCACGACGTTGAAGACATCGGGGGCCTTGCTGCCCGGGGTGACATTGCTGAGGGACATGGGAATCTGCGGGAGTTGCGGAAGGGGGAGGACTGCATCCGCCGGCGGCGACCGTCGGGGCCGGCGGCGGGCCCGGGCGAGTGTAGCGGCAGGCGGCGGGACGGCCGGACGGCGACCGCGCGGCGCCGCGGCCCCATGGGAAACGCCCCGCGCTGCGCGGAGCGGCGCGGGGCGTTTCGTTTCCATCCGGGACATCCCGCCCCGGCTTGCGGCCGGGGTGCGGGCGCGGACGCGGCGCAGCGTCAGAGCGCCTGCATTTCCCGGTTCAGCGCGCGGCCGGCCGGCGCCGGCGGCGCGGGCGCGGCAGCCGGCGCCGTGGCGGACGCGGCCCGCGTGGCCACGTCGTCCGGCACGTCCAGGTACGGCAGGCCGAGCGCCGCGCTGGTCATGCGCCGGATCTCGTTCGTGAGCGCGGGCGACTCGTTGAGCTTGCGGCCGTAGGAGGGCACGATCTCGCGCAGGCGCGGCTTCCAGCCGGCCTCGGTCATCTGCTGCGGGAACGCCTTGGCCATCAGGTTGATCATGATGTGCGGCGCGGTGGAAGCGCCCGGCGAGGCGCCGAGCAGCGCAGCGATGGTCCCATCCTTGTCGGCGACGATCTCGGTGCCGAATTGCAGGACCGCGCCCTCCTTCGGGTCGCGCTTGATGATCTGCACCCGCTGGCCCGCCACCGCCAGGCGCCAGTCCTCGCGCTTCGCGTTCGGGAAGTACTCGGCCAGCGCGCGCTGGCGGTCTTCGTCGCTCAGCGCGGCCTGCTGCGCCAGGTACTTCACCAGATCCAGATTGTGGATTCCCACGCGCAGCATGCCGCCGAGGTTGTCGTGGTTGATCGACGCGAAGAGGTCGAACCACGAACCCTGCTTCAGGAACTTGGTCGACTGCAGCGCGAAGGGCCCGAACAGCACCACGTCCTTGCCGTCGAGCTTGCGGGCATCGATGTGGGGCACCGACATCGGCGGCGAGCCTTCGGCGGCCTTGCCGTAGGCCTTCACCGTGTGGCGGGCGGTGATCGCGGGGTTCTCGATGGCGAGGAATTCGCCGCCCACCGGGAAACCGGCGTAGTCGCGCGATTCGGGAATGCCGGAGGCCTGCAGCATCTTCAGCGCCGCGCCGCCCGCGCCCACGAAGACGAACTTCGCCTTCACGGTCTTCTCCTTGGCGCCGTCGGCCAGGTCGGCGACGGTCACGTTCCAGGTCTTGTCGGCGTTCTGGCGCAGCGCGCGCACCTCGTGCCGCAGGCGCAACGCGACGTTCGGGCTGCGCTGCAGGCTCTTCATCAGCTGGTTGGTGACCGCGCCGTAGTCCACGTCGGTGCCGAGCGGCATGTAGGTCGCGGCCACCTTCTGCTTCGGATCGCGGCCTTCGATGACCAGCGGCGCCCAGCGCGCGATCTGGGCTTGGTCCTCCGAATACTCCATGCCGTAGAAGAGGGGGTTCTTCGTCAGCGCGGCATGGCGCTTGCGCAGGTATTCGATGTTGGCGTCGCCCCAGACGAAGCTCATGTGCGGCGTGGGATTCACGAAGGACGCGGGCTTCTGCATGTGCGCGCGGCCGACCTGGTGGGCCCAGAACTGGCGCGACACCTCGAACTGCTCGGCGATCGCCACCGCGCGCTTGGTCTCGATGCTGCCGTCGGGCAGCTCTGGCGTGTAGTTCAGCTCGGCGAAGCCGGAGTGGCCGGTGCCTGCGTTGTTCCAGCCGTTGGAGCTTTCCAGCGCCACGCCGTCCAGGCGCTCGAAGATCTCGATCTTCCAGTCGGGCTGCAGCTCCTGCAGGTAGGTGGCGAGCGTCGTGCTCATCACGCCGGCGCCCACCAGCACCGCATCGACGGGACGTTCGTTCTCGGCGGGCGGCACGGAACGGGGGAAGAGCGGCCAGTACAGGAAGAGTACCGCCGCGGCGGTCAGCGCCAGCAAGGCGCCGACCGTCGCTTGGATCGACTTTTTCATGGTTCGGGAACTTGGGAAATGCGGGAAGGCCCGCTGCACGGAGGAGCAGGCCGGATGCCAGCCAGAGATTCACATCCTGGGCAAGCGGGATTGTCCCACCATCCGACGCAAAACAAGGGATAACCCTGAAGCCATCGCCTCCCGGGCTCCCGTCCCGTTTCCGCGATCCCTCGCCGCCCCATGAAAAAAGCCGCCGGGGCGGCCGGCGGCTTTTCGGGATCCGGCGCGCGCCGGGATCGCTCAACCGCGGGCGGCGGCGTAGCGGCGGGAGACTTCCTGCCAGTTGATGACGTTGAAGAACGCGCCGATGTACTCGGGACGGCGGTTCTGGTACTTCAGGTAGTAGGCGTGCTCCCAGACGTCCAGGCCGAGGATCGGGGTGTTGCCCGAGCCGACGCCCTTCATGAGGGGGCTGTCCTGGTTGGCGCTGCTCTCGACGCTCAGCTTGCCGGACTTGTCGGTCGACAGCCAGGCCCAGCCGGAGCCGAAGCGGCTGACGGCGGCCTTGGTGAAGGCTTCCTTGAAGGCGTCGAAGCCGCCCAGGTCGCGGTCGATGGCCGCGGCCAGCTCGCCCTCGGGCTTGCCGCCGGCGTTCGGGGCCATCACGGTCCAGAACAGGCTGTGGTTGTAGTGGCCGCCGCCGTTGTTGCGCACCACGGCGCGCAGGTTCTCGGGCAGGCTGTCGAGGTCGGAGACCAGCTCCTCGACCGGCTTGCCGTCGTACGGGGTGTCCTTGAGGGCGCCGTTGACGTTGTTGATGTAGGTCTGGTGGTGCTTGGTGTGGTGGATTTCCATCGTCTGCGCGTCGACATGGGGTTCGAGCGCGTCATAGGCGTAGGGCAGGCTGGGCAGCGTATAGGCCATGGTGGTATTCCTTGCTTGTTGATGGAGGGATGCAGTCGCCAGGCGGCGCGGGCCGGCGCGCAAGCGCAGCCCGTCATCCTAGGCCCGACAGCGATAGCGGGCTCTGGGAATGTAACAGCGGCCCGGGGCCCGCCGCGTCAGAATGCGCGTCTCCATGCCACCGATCCCGCCCCCGCCGCAGACCCTCGTCCCCCTGGTCGACATGCGCGGCGTCCCGCGCTCCGCCCCGCCCTCCTCCGGCCTGCCGCCGCCCGCGCGCGGCACGCCCGGCCCGCAGCTGCAGGACCGGCTGGGCCGGCCGCTGCGCGACCTGCGGATCAGCGTGACCGACCGCTGCAACTTCCGCTGCAGCTACTGCATGCCCAAGGAAGTCTTCGACAAGGACTACCGCTACCTGCCGCATTCGGCGCTGCTGAGCTTCGAGGAGATCAGCCGCCTGGCCGGGCATTTCGTGGCCCAGGGCGTCGCCAAGATCCGCCTCACCGGCGGCGAGCCGCTGCTGCGCAAGAACCTGGAGGCGCTGGTCGCCCAGCTGGCCGCGTTGCGCACGCCCGCGGGCGCGCCGGTGGACCTGACGCTCACCACCAACGGCTCGCTGCTGGCCCGCAAGGCCCGCGCCCTGCGCGATGCCGGCCTGCGCCGGGTGACGGTCAGCCTCGACGGCCTCGACGACGCGGTGTTCCGGCGGATGAACGACGTGGACTTCCCGGTGGCCGACGTGCTGCGCGGCATCGACGCGGCGCTGGAGGCCGGCCTGGGGCCGGTCAAGGTCAACATGGTGGTCCAGCGCGGCGCCAACGAGCAGGAGATCCTGCCGATGGCGCGCCGTTTCCGCGGCACCGGCGTGGTGCTGCGCTTCATCGAGTACATGGACGTGGGCGCGACCAACGGCTGGCGCATGGACCAGGTCCTGCCGGCCGCCGAGATCGTGCGCCGCCTGCACGCCGAGCTGCCGCTGGTGCCGCTGGGCGCCACCGCCGCGGGAGAGACCGCGGAGCGCTGGGGCTACGCGGACGCCGCCGGCCGGCACGACCCGGCGCTGGGCGAGGTCGGCGTGATCGGCAGCGTCACCCAGGCCTTCTGCGGGGACTGCAACCGCGCCCGGCTCTCGACCGAGGGACAGGTCTACCTCTGCCTGTTCGCCAGCCGTGGGCACGACCTGCGGGGCCTGCTGCGCGGCGGCGCGACAGACGCCGACCTCGCCGAGGCCATCGCCGGCATCTGGCAGGGCCGGGCCGACCGGTATTCGGAACTGCGCGCCAGCCTGCCCGCCGACGCTCCGCCGGACCGCGCCGGCGCCGCGCCGCGTCGGGTCGAGATGAGCTACATCGGCGGCTGAGCGGATGCGGCCCATCGATCCGCGCGCCGAGGTCACCGGCCTGGTGCTCGCCGGCGGCAACGGTAGCCGCATGGGCGGCGTCGACAAGGGCCTGCAGCCCTTCCGCGGCCGGCCGCTCGCGGCGCGCGCCCTGGCGCGGCTCGCGCCCCAGGTCGCGGCGGTCGCGGTCAACGCCAACCGGAACGCCTGCATATACGTCGGCTGGGGCGCGCCGGTCTGGCCCGACGCGGACCCGGACCGCCCCGGACCGCTCGCGGGCTTCCTCGCCGGCCTGGCGCACGCGTCCACGCCCTGGCTGGCGACGGTCCCCTGCGACACGCCGGACTTCCCCGCCGACCTCGTCGCACGGCTGGCCCGCGCGGCGCAGGAAGCGGACGCGCCCCTCGCGATGGCGGCCGTCCCCGGCCCGGACGGCCGCCCCACGGCCGAGCCGGTCTTCTGCCTGCTGCACGCCGACCTGCGCCCCGGACTGGCCGACGCGCTGCGCACCGGCACGCGGGCGGTGCGGCGGTGGGCGGCGGCCCACACGTGCGCGCTGGCGGTCTTCGACCGGCCGCACGACGATCCGCAGGCCTTCCGCAACGCAAACACCCTGGAGGAGCTGGCGCGGATGGCCGCGGCGCCGGAGCGCGGCCCGGAAGCCGCGGCCTGCCCGTCGCCATCGGAGCGTGCCGTGGCCGGCGCCGCGCGTCCGCTGATGCATCCCGCGGACGCGCCGGGACCGCATGCCGGCGCGGGCCGCTGACAGGCATCGCCCGCGGTGGCCGTCGCAGCGGCCGCAGGCCGTCGAACGGCTTCCACTTGGCGCCGCCATCGCCTGCGGTCGCGCCATCCCCTGCGCCGCAGTCGCGTCGTGCCTTGCGGAAATTTGCCGTAACTTACTTCTTTGCGGGAGACGTCGACGCGGCGGGGACGATCACGGTGGCCGGGGAGCCTCCGCGGCCGTCCCCGGACGGATCAGCGGCGCCCGAGCGCCCGGTCCACGCCCATGTTCGCCAGCACGTCGGCCCGTTCGTTGCCCGGGTTGCCGTTGTGCCCGCGCACCCAGCGCCATTCGATCTGGTGGCCGGCGCGGTTCACCAGCTCGTCGAGCCGCTGCCAGAGTTCGGCGTTCTTGACCGGCTCCTTGGTGGCGGTGCGCCATCCGCGGGCCTTCCAGCCGGGCAGCCATTCGGTCATGCCCTTGAGCACGTACTGGCTGTCCACGTGGAGCGTGACCTTGCACGGCCGCTTGAGCGCCGACAGGGCCTCGATGACCGCCATCATCTCCATGCGGTTGTTGGTGGTGGCGAGTTCGCCGCCGAACAGTTCCTTCTCGGCACCGTTGGCCTTGAGCAGCGCGCCCCAGCCGCCCGGGCCGGGATTGCCCTTGCAGGCGCCATCGGTGTAGATCTCGATCGGACTCACGTCGTTTTTCCTGTGGATGAATAGGCGGAAGGAAGGGGATCGGCGGCGGAAGCCGCCACGGGCGACCTGCCGGCGCCGCCGGGTAGCGGGGCGCGCGCGGCCGCCGGCACCAGCCGCCCGGGCGCGGGCCGCGCCACCGCACGGTGCAGCGGACGCACGCCCTGCACCCGCTTGACGGCGACCAGGAAATAGACGGCGCCGAAGATCGGCCACCAGCGGTCGCCCGCGGTGTCCATCCAGGCCATCCGGTCCAGCGCCCGCTGGCCGCGCACCGCCGGACGGTAGCAGCCGAAGCGGCTCGACTCGACCTCGAACCCCAGCAGGGTCAGCCAGTCGCGCAGCCGCAGGTAGCCCACGAAGTCGCCCGTCTCCGGCACCCACGGCCGCGGCGCGCCGCCGAGCCGCCGGCACAGCGCGGCGCGGCGCTGGCGCATGCCCCAGAGGCTGGTCGGATTGAAGCCGCTGATCACGATGCGTCCCTCCGGCATCAGCACCCGCTCGGCCTCGCGCAGCGCGGTCCGCGGATCCGGGCTGCGTTCGAGGGTGTGGGGCATGAGGACCAGGTCCAGGCTCGCCGGGGCGAACGGCAGCGCGGCCGCGTCGCAGGCCAGGACCGCGCCCGGCAATTCGTCCCGGTCGTGGCCGAGGGCGACGCGCCAGCGGCTTCCGATGCGGCTCGCGCGCAGGCCATCGAGCGCCGGCAGGCCTAGCTGGGCCGCCCGGTAGCCGAAGATATCGGCCACCGCCTCGTCCATGCGCGTCTGCTCCCAGTCGATCAGGTAACGGCCGGGGGGGGTCGCCAACCAGGGGTGCAAACCTATAATTTCGTCGCTCATGAACTTGATACCGCTGCCCGCCCTGTCGGACAACTACATCTGGATGCTGCACGACGGCCGCCATGCGCTGGTGGTGGATCCGGGCGAGCCGGGGCCGGTCGTCGGGATGCTGCAGTCGCTGGGGCTGCGGCTCGCGTCGATTCTAGTCACCCACCACCATGCCGACCACGTGGGCGGCGTCGACGCGCTGCGCGATGCCACCGGCGCCACCGTCCACGGCCCGGCGCGCGAAGCCATCCCGCAGCCGGCGATCGCGGTGGCGCAGGGCGACACGGTGCGCGCCCTCGGCCTCGACTTCGCGGTGATCGACGTGCCCGGCCACACGGCGGGCCACGTCGCGTACTGGTGCGCGGACGCCGGCGGCGCGCCGCTGCTCTTCTCGGGCGACACCCTGTTCTCCGGCGGATGCGGCCGCCTGTTCGAGGGAACGCCGGCGCAGATGCTCGCCTCGCTCGACGCGCTGGCCGCGCTGCCGGGCGACACCCGCGTCTGCTGCGGCCACGAATACACATTGGGTAACCTTCGATTCGCGCGCGCGGTGGAACCCGGCAACCAGGATGTGCTCAACTATGCGGCGCAGTGCGAGGCCCGGCGACAGCTCGGACAAGCCACCCTGCCGTCGACGATTGCCCTGGAACGCCTGGTCAATCCTTTCCTGCGCAGCCGCCTGCCAGCCGTCATGGACGCCGTCCGGACCCGCTCGGCGCCTGCCGACTCCGCCACTGCGGGCGCCGATGCCGGCGCAGCAGCCCCCTGCGACGAAGCGCAGGCCTTCGCCGGCCTGCGCCAATGGAAAAACGATTTCCGATGAAATTCCTGACCGCGACCAGCCTCGCCTGCGTCCTCATCCTGACCGGTTGCGCCACCACCGGCAACGATGCCCAGAAGACGGCTTCCAGCGACGGCACCGGCCTGCAGCCCCACACGCCCCTGATCCCGGGCGGCCCCCTCACCCCCATCGCCCGCGGGCACGTCGCAGCCCCCGGGGTCGCCTCGCTGTCGCCGCCGGCCGACCTCTGGGAGCGCATCCGGCGCGGCTTCGCGATGCCCGACCTGGACACCGACCTGGTCCGCGACCGCGAGCAGTGGTACGCCACCCGTCCCGACTACATCCAGCGCATGACCGAGCGCTCGAGCAAGTACCTGTTCCACATCGTCGAGGAACTCGAACGCCGCGGCATGCCGACCGAACTGGCCCTGCTGCCCTACATCGAGAGCGCCTTCAACCCACAGGCCGTCTCGGTGGCCAAGGCCGCCGGCATGTGGCAGTTCATGCCGGCCACCGGCACCGACTACCAGCTCAAGCAGAACATGTTCCGCGACGACCGCCGCGATGTGCTCGCATCGACCCGCGCCGCGCTCGACTACCTGCAGAAGCTCTACAACATGTTCGGCGACTGGCAGCTGGCGCTCGCGGCCTACAACTGGGGCGAAGGCAGCGTCTCGCGCGCCATCGCCAAGAACCAGCGGCTCGGCCTGCCGACCGACTACGCCAGCCTGAGCATGCCCAACGAGACGCGCTACTACGTCCCGAAGCTCCAGGCGGTGAAGAACATCGTCGCCAATCCGCAGCAGTTCTCCGCCGAACTGCCGCTGATCGAGAACCACCCCTACTTCCAGACGGTGGACCTCCGGCGCGACATCGACGTGGCCCTGGCCGCCAAGCTCGCGAACGTGAGCCTGGACGACTTCAAGGCGCTCAATCCCGCCGCGCGCCGGCCGGTGATCCTGGCCTCGGGCACGCCGCAGATCTTGCTGCCCTGGGACAACGCGGCCGTCTTCCGGCGCAACCTCGAAGCCTACACCGACGGCCAGTACGCCAGCTGGACGGCCTGGACCGCCCCGAGCACCATGAGCGTCGCCGCCGCGGCCGAGCGCGTCGGCATGTCGGAATCCGACCTGCGCAGCAGCAACAGCATCCCGCCCCACATGCTGATCAAGGCCGGCTCGACCCTGATCGTGCCGCGCACCGCCGCGATGCAGGACGACGTGCAGGCGCATATCGCCGACAACGCCACCCTGGCCTTCCTGCCCGAGATCGTCACCCGGCGCACCGTGGTCAAGGCCGGCAGGCGGGAGACGGTCGCCACCATCGCGCGGCGCTTCCGGGTGATGACCGCCAGCGTCGCGCAGTGGAACGACGTGGCGTCCGGCGCCGCCTTCCGCCCGGGGCAGGACGTGGTGGTCTACCTGCCGGTCAGCATGAAGGTGCCCGCGGTCGCTTCCTCGCCCGCCGTGTCCACCGCGCCCGCGCGGATCGCGGTGCAGGTGCCGGCCGCCGGCGGGCGCAAGGCCGCGGCCTCCGCCTCCGCGCCCACCCGCAGGACAGCCGCGGCGGCCGGTGCGTCGAACCGCAAGGCTGCCGCCCCGAACGTTTCCGCATCCGCGCGGAAAACGTCCGCGCCCGCCGCGTCCGTCAAGCCGGCCGTGCAGGCCAGCAAGCGCAGCAAGTAGCCGCGCCCGGCGCAGGCAGGGTGCGTCCCCGGGACAGTGCGGCGCGGGCGCCCGGCCCGTTTTCCGCGCGCCCGACGGGTTCAGGCGACGAAGAAGATCGCCAGGTTCACCAGCAGCCCCGCCGAGAACACCAGGCTGCGCAGCGTCGGCCGGTCGGCCAAGTACAGCGCGAGGTAGGCCACGCGGATGGCGACGTAACCGAGCGCCAGGCCGTCGACCGCTCCCTGCGCCGCACCGGCCTGCTGCGCGTACAGCACCGCCCCGAAGAAGAGCGGCAGGTTCTCGAAGCCGTTGGCCTGCGCCGCGTTCGCACGGGCGCGCCAGCCCAGCTGGCGCTGCAGCCAGGCGCGCGGGCTCCCGTTGTCGTAGCGGTCCTCCCCAGCCGAGCCGAAGCGTCCCGATTTCGCGATGCCGGCACTGGCGATCGGCAGCAGGGCCGCCGCCAGGAGGCACCAGGCGGCGAGGGTGAGATGCGCGGTCGAGAACATAGGGGACTCCCGGGGCCAAGCGGCACGATGCCGCAGGGGATGCGGCCCGCGGGCCGCGGGCGGCGCGCCGCGCCGGAACGATTCAGCGCCGGTCCGACAGGGCGTGGGCGATCGTGCCCGCGTCCACGTACTCGAGTTCGCTGCCCACCGGCACGCCGCGCGACAGCCGGGTGACGCGCAGGCCCCGCGCCTTAAGACCTTCGGCGATCACGTGGGCGGTCGCTTCGCCCTCGGCGGTGAAGTTGGTCGCCAGGATGGCCTCGCGCACGATGCCGTCGGCGGCGCGCTCGAAAAGCTTCTGCAGGCCGATTTCCTTGGGGCCGATGCCGTCGAGCGGGCTGAGCCGTCCCATCAGCACGTAGAAATACCCCCGGAAGGCGCCGGTGCGCTCCAGCGCCGACTGGTCCGCGGGCGTCTCCACCACGCAGAGCTGCGATCCGTCGCGCGACGGGTCGCTGCAGACGTCGCAGACCTCCGCTTCGGTGAGCGTGTTGCAGCGCGCGCAATGGTGGATCCGGCCGGCCGCCTGCCGCAGGGCCTGCGACAGCAGCTCCGCGCCCGCGCGGTCGTGCTGCAGCAGGTGGTACGCCATCCGCGACGCGGACTTGGCGCCCACGCCCGGCAATCGGCGCAGGGCCTGGATCAGCGCGTCGAGCGAGCCGGTGTCGCTTGCCATGGCCGGTCGGGCGGTGCGGCTGCCGCGCTCAGAAGGGCAGCTTCATGCCGGGGGGCAGGCCGGCGGTGAGCTTGCCCATCTTCTCCTGCGAGGTTTCCTCGGCGCGGCGCACCGCGGCGTTGAAGGCGGCGGCGACCAGGTCCTCCAGCATGTCCTTGTCCTCGGCCAGCAGGCTCGGATCGATGGTGATGCGCTTCACGTCGTGCTTGCAGGTCATGAGCACCTTCACCAGGCCGGCGCCGGACTCGCCTTCGACCTCGATGGTGGCGAGCTCGTCCTGGGCCTTCTTGAGGTTGTCCTGCATGGCCTGCGCCTGCTTCATCAGGCCGGCGAGTTGTCCTTTGTTGAACATCGGGAAATTCCTTTTTCTGGGATCGATTGACGGGGGCCGGGCCGCGATCGCGCAGCCCGCGGAGGGCCGGACGCGGCCTCAGGCCGCCTGGAGCGGCTTGATGCTGCCTGGGACGATTCTCGCCCCAAATTCGCGGACCATCTGTTGCACGAACGGATCGTTGTGGATGAGCTCTTCCGCCTCCCGCTGCCGCGCCTGCGCCGCGGCCGCGTTGCGGCGCGCAGGGCTGTCGAGGATGGGGCCGACCTCGATGGCCAGGGTGTCCGCATGGCCGGCGGCGGCAAGGGTCGCGCGCAGCCGCTCGCGGCTCACCGGCTGGTCGAGCGAACCGCGCTCGATGCGCAGCGTCCAGCGCCGGCCGTCGCGCGCCACGAGCTGGGATTGCAGCGCCAGTTCGCGCACCAGGGCGGTGATGGCCTCGGCGGCGATGAGCTGCTGCACCACGCCGTACCAGAAGTCCCCGTGCTCGGGATCCGGCGTGAAAGCCGGCAGCGGCGCCGCGGAGGCCATCGCGGACTGCGCCGTAGACGGCGGCGTAGGCGCGGGCACGCGGCGCGGCTCGGCATCCTGCCCGGGCTGCGGGCCGGCCGCAGGACGCGCATGGGAACGCACCGGCGGCAGCGGGAGCGCCGCGTCCTCCGCACCGGGCAGGGCCATGCCCCGGGCATCTTCGGCATAGGCTTCGTCCGGGACGTCCTCCCAGGGCGGAGGCTCCGGCGCGCTGCCTCCTTCCCGGGCGACGGGGATCCGCACGCTAGCGGAGGGCGCGGGCGATGGCGGACGCGGCGCCGGCATGGGCGTCGCTGGCGCGGCCGGCTCCGCCGGAGAGGCCGCCGCGGGAGGCGGCGGCGCAGGACTTGGTGGCGCCGGCGCAGGCGGGCTCTGAGGAGCCGCCTCCGCGGCGGACGCCGGGGCCGCTCCGGGCAAGGGCGCCGGAAGGGGCCGCGCCGCCTCAGGTCGCGTCAGGCTTTTTTTTTCCGCCGTAGCGACCGGCGAGGGCATCGGCTCCGCTTCGGCATCCACGGTGGAAGCGGTGTCCCGAGGCTTGAACGCGAGCAAGCGCAGCAGCGCCATGGTGAGCGCAGCGTACTCATCGGGCGCCAGGCCCAGTTCGCCCCGGCCGTGCAGGCAGATGCTGTAGAGCAGCTGCGTCTCGTCGGCGGCCATGCGGCGGGCCAGGCGCGCGACCATGCGCGCCTCGTCGTCGCCGGCATCGATCGCCGCGGCGAGGTCGGGCACCGCCTGCAGCACCGCCATGCGCTGCAGCACGGCCGCCATGTCTTCGAGCGTGCTGGCGGCCGAGAGGCCGTGCGCCCGCAGCGCATCGGAAGTCTCCACCACGGTCCGCCCGTCGCCGCGCGCGAGCGCATCGATCAGGCGGAACACGTAGCTGCGGTCCACGCTGCCCAGCATGCGGCGCACCGCCTCCTCCTGCAGTCGCCCGTTGCCGAAGGCGATCGCCTGGTCGGTCAGCGACAGGCCGTCGCGCATCGATCCGTGCGCCGCGCGCGACAGCAGCCGCACGGCCGGCGGCTCCGCCTCGATGCGCTCGGCCTCGAGGACGGCGCCCAGGTGCTCGAACACCGTCTCGGGCGCCATCGGCCGCAGGTTGAATTGCAGGCAACGCGAAAGCACGGTGACCGGCACCTTCTGCGGATCGGTGGTGGCCAGCACGAACTTGAGGTATTCCGGCGGTTCCTCCAGCGTCTTCAGCATGGCGTTGAACGCGGTGTTGGTGAGCATGTGGACTTCGTCGATCATGAACACCTTGAAGCGGCCCTGCACCGGCTTGTAGACCGCCTGCTCCAGCAACGCCTGGATTTCGTCGACCCCGCGGTTGGAAGCCGCGTCGAGTTCGGTGTAGTCGACGAAGCGGCCGGTGTCGATCTCGGTGCAGGCCTGGCAGACGCCGCAAGGCGTCGCGGTGATGCCCCCCTGCCCGTCCGGCCCGGTGCAGTTGAGCGACTTGGCCAGGATGCGCGACACCGTCGTCTTCCCCACCCCGCGGGTCCCGGTGAACAGGTAGGCGTGGTGGAGGCGTCCGGTGGACAGCGCGTTGGTCAGTGCCTGGACCACGTGCTCCTGCCCCACCATCTGCGAGAAGTTCTTGGGACGGTATTTGCGGGCGAGCACGAGGTAGGACATGGATCCGATTTTACGTTTGCCCCCCGGACGGCGGCCTGCGCCTTCCTGGCGTCGAAGCCGGGTACAATGGAGTCGACGGGCCTTCCCGCATGGTGAAGTGGCCAACCGGGTCAGGTGGGGAACCAAGCAGCCCTAACCGTGGAGCCAGTGCCGGGGTCAGGCTCGTCAACCCCTTTCTTTAGCGCCTCGCGTGGGGCGCCTGCCACGCCAGTCCGCCAGATTGATCTGCATCATGCGCGGCTGCATGATGTGGACCGGATCTCTGCGGGATCCCTGCTCTCCCCGCCTCCAAGACGCGTCCCCACAGAATTCCTGTGCTCGGCCACGCCACGCCGCCGGAAGTCTCCTGCGCGCGTAGGAATGCGCAAGGTACCCCGGTAGTCCTCGACCGCTTTCGCTCGCTCGCCGCTCCGGCAGCCCACTTTTCTCCGCAGAATCGAGCCGAGCCCGCTCCCGAAGCCTCGACCGCGAGACGATCCGTGCCTCGGCAGCGATCCCTGCACCCCCTCAATCCCGAGGAGTTCCCATGCACAGAATGCTTTTCGCCCTGCTCGTCGGCACCTTCGCTACAGGCGCAATCGCGCAGGTCGCCACGCCTTCGACGGCGGCCAACCCCAACACCAACCCTGCGGCCGTCGGAGTTCCCACCACGCCGCCCACCCAAGCGCAGATGAATGGCGAACAGCGCAAGGAGCAGCGCCTCAGCCAGTCCCCGCAACCGGTGCCGCGCACGGCGGACACTGCCGGCGTGGTCAACCCGCAGACCAATCCGGCCGCCGTAGGCGTTCCTTCGAATCCGCCGACCCGCGCCCAGATGACGTCGGAGCGCCGCAAGGCCGAACGGATGAGCACGGTGCCCAAGAAGCCCATGCGCAAGGGCACGCCCGAGGCAGCCCGGCAGAAGAACCTGCAGGGCGGCTGACGCTGCGCATTTTCCGCGCTGCGACCTGCGAGGCGCCCACGTGGCGCCTTCTTGTTTTCCGCAAGCGGGCCGCCCTTGGATCGAAACGTGGAAGACGCACCGGTTGGACTGGCGAGTCGGCACCCGTTTAGCATGCGGCCTTCCGTCCTCCCATCTCCGCCCATGCCCACTCTTCAGTACATCCCGCGCAGCAATGCCGTCGGGGCCGTGTGCCTCTTCCTGCAATTGCTCCTCGCATCCGCCATCGCGCGCGCGCAGGACACGCCACAGATGAACCTGGAACGAACGGTCCTCCAGGCCGGCATGCACCGCATCGATGCGCAGGTCGCGCAGACACCGACGGAGCGCGAGATCGGCCTGATGCAACGCAAGAGCATGCCCCAGCACGAAGGCATGCTGTTCGTCTTTCCGGAAGCCGGTGTGCAGTGCTTCTGGATGAAGAACACCGTGCTGCCCCTCACTGCCGCCTTCGTCGCCGACGATGGAACGATCGTCAATCTCGCCGACATGCAGCCCATGACCACCGACTCCCATTGCTCTGCGCAACCGGTCCGCTTCGTTCTGGAGATGAACAAGGGCTGGTTCGCACGCGTGGGTTACAAGGCCGGAAGCAAGCTCGGCGGACCGCCCTTCACGCGTTGAATGCACTTCCGGATGCGAATGCGCGGGCCGCGCACGTGTGCCATCCACATTGCCTAATTTTTCATCGAAATGTGGAAATCCAATCCTGACGCCACGCTGCGATGTTTCCCCTCCGCTTTCTCACAATGTTATCCACAGTAATTGTGGGTGGCTGCCCGCGGCGATCAGGGTGCCTCGCGCGGCCCGTCCATCCGGAGCCTGCGCCATAATCGATCGCGATAGAACCTCCGCGGAGAATGCCCTTGTTTTCGATCATCCAGGCCGCAGGATGGCCCATCTGGCCATTGATCGCCTGCTCCGTCATCGCCCTCGCCATCGTCCTGGAACGTTTCGCCATGCTGCGCACCGCGAAGGTCGCGCCGGCCAACCTGGTGAGCGAGGTGCTGTCGGTCACCGCGCAGACGCTGCCGGCCCCGTCGGTCATCGCGCAGCTGGGTTCGAGCTCGCCCCTGGGCAGCGTCATGGCATCCGGACTGGCCACCCTCCAGCAGCACCCGCACAGCACAGAGGACGATCTGCGCGCTGCGCTGGAATCGAGCGGCCGTCGCGCCATCCATGCGCTCGATAAGCACCTGCCGACGCTCGCCACCATCGCCTCCATCGCGCCGTTGCTGGGGCTGCTGGGCACCGTCATCGGAATGATCGAGATCTTCGGGGCCCAGCCCACCGGTGGCGCGGGCTCCAATCCTGCGCAGCTGGCCCACGGCATTTCCGTCGCGTTGTACAACACGGCGTTCGGCCTGATCGTGGCCATTCCCTGCCTGGTGTTCTGGCGCTATTTCCGGCAACGCGTCGAAACGCTGCAACTGGTGCTGGAGTCTGGCGCGGACCGCCTGCTCCGCCACCTGTCGACACTGCGCGCACCTTGAGTCGGCACGCATGAATTTCCACCGCTCGACCGGGCTCTCGTTCGCCCCCAGGCCCGACGCCGATCCGGAAATCAACCTGATTCCCTTCATCGACGTGCTGTTGGTGGTCGTCATCTTCCTGATGCTGAGCACCACCTACAGCCGATTCACTGAATTGCAGCTCCAGTTGCCGGTGGCGGACGCGCAGGCCCAACGTCCCCATGCGCGCGAACTGGTGGTGGGCGTCGCCAGCGACGGACGCTACCTGGTGGGCAAGACCCTCCTCCAGGATGGCAGCGTCGACGCGCTCCAGCAAGCCATCGGCCGCGACGCGCCCGCCGGGCCGGACACCGTGCTGATCATCAGCGCCGATGCGGCCGCTCCGCACCAAAGCGTGATTTCCGTGATGGAGGCCGCCCGCCGGGCTGGCGTCGTGCACATCACTTTCGCAACCCAAAGCAGCGCCGCCGCGCGCGCAGCCGGCCGTTGAGGCAGGCCGCGCGCCGGCCTCGGACGGGATTCGGCATGCAGCCGCCGGTTCCCGGCAAGCCATGAGCCAGAATCCGGCCTCACGCTCCCTGCGCCAGCGCCTGGGCGCAGCGATCCAGCGCGCCTGGGCGCACCGCGGCCCGCTCGCCTGGTGCATGCGCCCGGTTGCCGTGCTCTACGGCGCGGTCACCGGACTGAACCGATCGCTCTACCGGCTCGGACTGAGACACGCGGACAGGCTCCCGGTGCCGGTCCTCGTCGTGGGCAACGTCGTGGCCGGGGGCGCAGGCAAGACTCCCACGGTCATGGCGCTGGTCCGGCATCTCCGCCAGGCAGGATGGCATCCTGCGGTCCTTTCGCGCGGCCACGGGCGCAGCGCGGAGGAATGCCTGGAAGTGTCCGCCGGGAGCCTGCCCGGGGAGGTCGGGGACGAACCGCTGCTCATCCACTGCAACACCGGGGCGCCGGTCTTCGTCGCTCGGCGCCGCAGCGAGGCGGGACTGGCCGCCCTGCACCGCCATCCTGGGACGGATGTCCTGATCTGCGACGACGGCTTGCAGCACCTTGCGCTGCATCGCGACGTCGAGGTGTGCGCATTCGACGACCGCGGCCTCGGCAACGGATGGCTTCTGCCCGCCGGGCCGTTGCGGGAACCCTGGCCCCGCCGTGTCGATATCGTGCTCCATACAGGCAACCACCCGGCCTTCCCGGGCTTCCGTTCGAGGCGCACCCTGTGCGATCACGGCATTCGTCCCGATGGAAGCCGCGTTGCGCTGCGGCAGCACCACGGACGTCCAGTCCTAGCGCTGGCCGCCATCGCCGCACCGGAAAACTTCTTCGCGATGCTGCGATCCCATGGCATCGACCTCGAACGGACCCTCGCCCTGCCCGACCACTGGGATTTCGGGGACTGGGACGCATCCCTCCAACAGCGCTACCAGATCGTCTGCACCGAGAAGGACGCCGTCAAGCTCTGGCGCATCGTTCCCGATGCGATCGCGGTTCCGCTCGCGTTCGAACCGGAGACGGGGTTCTTCGACGCGGTCGATCGCGCGCTCGCCGAGCATTCGTCCGCCTTTCACGGGCGCCGCGCCTGAGGCATGATCCGTCCATGGACATCAAACTGCTCGAACTCCTGGTCTGCCCGGTCACGAAAGGGCCTTTGACCTACGACCGCAACCTGCAGGAATTGCACTCGCGTTCCGCGCGGCTGGCTTATCCCGTACGGGATGGAATCCCCATCCTCTTGGAGAACGAGGCGCGTTCCATTCCCGTGGAAGACGCGGTTTCCTGAGCGGCGGTCAGCGCCGCGAAGCAACGACTCGCCCCCGAGCGCCCGGGAGCATCCCAGCCAGAACAGACCCCATGCAATTCACCGTCCTGATTCCCGCACGCCTCCAGTCGACGCGTCTCCCCGAGAAAGCACTGGCAGACATCGGAGGCGTTTCCATGGTGGTCCGGGTCGCTCGGCAAGCGCTCCGGTCGCAAGCATCCCGCGTCGTCGTCGCGACGGACAGCCCCAGGATCCTCGAGGAAGCCGAGCGCCATGGCATCGACGCCGTCCTGACGCGGTCCGATCACCCGTCGGGAAGCGACCGGCTCGCCGAGGCGACATCGATCCTCGGCATTCCCGACCAGCACATCGTGATCAACGTCCAAGGGGATGAACCCTTGATCGACCCGGCTCTGATCGACGCGGTGGCGACGGTACTGGCATCTGCGCCGGACGCAGCGATGGCGACCGCCGCGCATCCCATCGCCAGCACGCAGGACTGGTGCAACCCGAACGTGGTGAAAGTGGTGACGGACGCACGCGGCTACGCGATGTATTTCAGCCGTGCGCCCATCCCATGGAAACGCGTCGGCAGCGCTCCGGATGTTCCTGCGGTTCTACCGGATCCTGCGCCGTTGCGGCACATCGGCATCTACGGGTACCGGGCGGAATTCCTGCGGCAGTTTCCGCTCTTGGCGCCAGCCCCGATGGAAACGACGGAGGCTTTGGAGCAGTTGCGGGTGCTTTGGCACGGCCATGCGATCGCCGTGCACTGTTCCGACACGGAGCCAGCGGCCGGCATCGACACGCAGGAAGATCTGGACCGCGTACGGGCCCTGTTCGCGTGACAATGCTCGATTCCCGGGCGGTACGCGCCTAGGCACATGCTATCCTTCCTCGAAGTTCATTTTGAACAGAGTACTGCCGCCGTCGCTGTCGCATGGCGATTTGAAAGTACCACAGTTTCTATCCATCGAGGAATTCCATGAGACTCATTTTGTTGGGTGCCCCGGGTGCAGGCAAAGGCACCCAGGCGACATTCATTTGCCAGAAATACGGTATCCCGCAGATCTCCACGGGCGACATGCTGCGGGCGGCCGTCAAGGCCGGAACGCCTCTGGGAGTCCAGGCCAAGTCGGTGATGGATGCCGGCGCGCTCGTGAGCGACGACCTGATCATCAACTTGGTCAAGGAGCGCCTCGAACAGGATGATTGCAGCAATGGATTCCTCTTCGATGGCTTTCCCCGCACGATCGCGCAGGCCGAGGCGCTTCGCCATGCAGGAATCAAGCTGGACTACGTCCTAGAAATCGACGTTCCGTTCAGCGCCATCATCGAACGCATGAGCGGGCGACGTTCGCACCCGGCTTCGGGACGCACCTACCACGTCAAATTCAATCCCCCCGTGGTGCCTGGCAAAGACGACGTCACCGGGGAAGACTTGATCCAGCGCGACGATGATCGGGAAGACACCGTTCGCAAGCGTCTCGACGTCTACAGCAATCAAACGCGCCCGCTGGTGGACTACTATTCCGAATGGGCAAGATCGGCGCCGGACGCTGCGCCGAAATACCGTACCATCAGCGGGATCGGCACCGTGACGGAAATAACGGAGCGCGTGCTGTCAGCCTTGTCGGGAAGTGCAGCCAACGAGACCATGAAAGTTTAGGATTGGCGGCGGCCGTACATTCAGTTCCCTCGATGGTGAATCGATGACGGATGAGCCAAGCGGCAGTTCAACTCCTTGAAGAATCACACTGCGAGTTGAAAGCCTTCCCTGATGCACTCCGCGGCAGTTCATTCGCTCAACCATATGCTTGTCGATGTCCGGAAATTGCGCCTCGAAGCGGCATGCGCGCTTCTCAGGAACAGCGGCGTGCATTTCCAGCAGCCGGATTGGGATGACTTTTCTTCCGACGAGCTGCAATTGCTCATTGATGGCCTGTGTGACCTGTCGCTGCGCGACCCGCTGACGGGATTGGCGAATCGCAGGCATTTCGAGTCGGTGCTCTTCAGCGAACTCGACAGGGTGGGACGCACTGGGGAGGCAGCACTCCTGCTCATGCTGGATATAGACCATTTCAAGGTCATCAACGATCGGTACGGTCATCCAGTGGGAGACAAGGTGCTGCAGAAGGTCACCGACACGCTCACCGCGTGCGTTCGACCCATGGATACCCTGGTTCGCTACGGCGGCGAAGAATTCGCCGTCATCCTGCCGGGATGTCAAAGCACTTTCGCCTACACCATCGCGGAACGCATCAGGCGCACGGTGGAAGAAACCTGGTTGCGCATCTCTCCCAGCCTAGCCCTTCATGTTACTGTAAGCATTGGCGGTGCTTTTGCCCTGCCTTGGACAAGATTGACCGGCATGCTGTGGACTTCGAATGCGGATCACCAACTCTATCTGGCAAAAGCGCAGGGAAGGAATTGCGTTTGCATAGAAGAACAACCTGACAGCACGGTCAGCGCGGAAGAAAAAAATCTCCTCTATGGCGTCGAACCGCTATCCACGGACAGCATTGACGGCACGGAGATCCAGTGCGCCCTCCCTCCCCTTGATTCGAACAGAGCGCACACGCAATGACCACCATGCATCAGCCGCACAGCGTGCGTCCTTTCACATCCCATTCCGCGACGGAAAAAACGCCGGGATGCTGTGTGCTGGCCGTCACCAGCGGAAAAGGCGGCGTGGGAAAAACCTTTGTCTCTGCCAATCTTGCCGCCTCGCTTTCCAGCCAAGGGAAACGCGTGCTCGTCATCGATGCGGATCTGGGGCTGGCGAATCTCGACGTTGTCCTGAACCTGCACCCCAAGACGACGCTTCACGATGTTTTCACGGGCAAGGTCAAGCTTCAGGAGGCGATCGTCAAGGCGCCAGGTGGCTTCTCGGTGATTTTGGCCGGCTCGGGAATGATCGAATATTCGAGGCTCACGGCCCAAGTGCGCGACCAGTTTTTCGAAACGGTGAAGATGCTTTCGCCGTCCTACGACGTCATCATCCTGGACACAGGCGCGGGAATTTCCGATCTGGTCCTGTTCGGGATATCCATGGCCGACGAGGTGCTTCTTGTGGCTACGCCAGAACCCACCTCCTTGACGGACGCCTACGCCACCATCAAGGTCTTGTCGATGCAGCAGAAGCGCCAACGCATCCGCATCATCGTCAACCAATCCATCCGCCACGGCGATGGGCGTGCGATCACAGGCCAGTTGCAGCAGGTTCTCGATCGTTTCGTCCTGCCTGAATCGGGCACCGCGACCCGATTGGTCCATCTCGGCGATATTCCTGCCGATACCGCCGTTCGGTCCGCCGTCATGCGCCGTCAGCTCCTGCTGGCTACGGCGCCCACCAGCAATGCGGCGCTGGCGATGGGCCAACTGGCCAAAAAAATAAGCGAATCAATTTTGAATTGATTCGCTCGATCGGCTGGCCAGCTGGGACTCAGATCTTCCACTTCTCCGCAAGCTTTTCCGGAGATAAGCTGTCATACCCTTCGAAAGGCTGATGGATCCAGGGATTCGTTGGCAGGAATTCGACGGAGTAATCCGCGCTGAATATGGACACCGCTTTTGTCCAGATGACAGCGCTTCGCAACTCCGTCACTGCGGGATACCCCGTCTTTAACATCTGGATGACCGACTTGAGCGTATGACCAGAATCCGCCAAGTCGTCGACCAACAAGACCTTTCCTGCGATCTCTCCTTGCGGCGTGGTGATGTAGCGCGCAATGTTGAGATGATCCTGCACAGTCCCGCCCTCCGCCCGATACGAGCTGGTGGAAACGATCGCCAAGGGTTTCTCGAAGATGCGGCTCAGGATATCGCCGGGCCGCAATCCCCCGCGCGCCAGGCAAAGGATATTATCAAACTCCCAACCCGATTGATGAACCTTAATGGCGAGTTTCTCGATCAGGTTATGGTATTCATCATAGCTCACATAAAGATGTTGCCCGTCTTCGGTCAGCATGTATTTCCTATTAATAATTGATATCTGTATGGACCCGCCTGCAATTACTTCTGCAGATAGGGATGCCGCATCATGATCGTATGGTCTCGGTCGGGGCTGGTGGAGATGATGTCCACCGGAACACCGGTGATATGTTCGATGCGCTGCAAGTACAGACGCGCATTGATGGGCAAGCGATCGAACTCGGTGACGCCCACCGTGGAAGCGCTCCACCCCTCCAACGTCTCGTACACCGGCACGCAACGCTCGATGTCATCGGCGCCCAGGGGAAGGATGTCCACGAACTCGCCATCCAGCTGATAGCCGATGCACAGCTTCAGTTCCTTCAGGCCATCCAGCACATCGAGCTTGGTGATGCACAGGCCCGTCAATCCGTTGACCTGCGCAGAGCGCTTCAGCAAGGCGGCATCGAACCAGCCGCACCGGCGGCTCCTGCCGGTGGTGACGCCTTTTTCTGCGCCGACCGTGCTGAGATGGTACCCGGTCGTGCCCGGAACCTCCCAATCCAATTCCGTCGGGAAAGGGCCGCCGCCGACGCGGGTGCAATAAGCCTTAGTGATTCCCAGGACGTAGTGCAGCATGTTCGGCCCGACGCCGGAACCGGCGGACGCATTGCCTGCGACGCAATTGCTGGACGTCACGTAGGGATAGGTGCCATGGTCCACGTCCAGGAGGGTACCTTGCGCTCCTTCGAACAACAGGTTGTCTCCGTTCCGATGCGCCTCGTTCAACTCTCTCGAAACGTCCGCCATCATGGGCAGCAGCGCCTTGCCACTTTCCATCGCTTGCGCATAGACAGCATCGAAATCGATCGCGTCCGCATGGAGATGCTGCGTCAGGACGAAGTTGTGCAGATCCAGCAAGTCCCGCAGCTTCGCAGCGAAGCGTTCGGGATGGCGGAGGTCCTGGACGCGCAAGGCACGCCGCGCGATCTTGTCTTCGTAGGCAGGGCCGATGCCGCGCCCGGTCGTGCCGATCTTTTCATTGCCGCCCTTTTCGCGCGCGGTTTCCCGCGCCACATCGAGCGCCGCGTGGAAGGGAAGGATCAGGGGACACGCCTCGCTCACCCGCAGTCGCGAACGCACGTCAACCCCAGCGCGTTCCAAGCTTTCGATTTCCTCGAACAGCTTCTCGACGGACAACACCACCCCGTTTCCGATGTAGCACTTCACGCCTGGCCGCATGATCCCGCTGGGGATCAGATGCAGCGCCGTCTTCACGCCGTTGATCACCAGGGTATGCCCCGCATTGTGTCCACCCTGGAAGCGAACAACACCTTGCGCACTCTCCGTCAACCAATCGACCAGCTTGCCTTTGCCTTCATCACCCCACTGCGTGCCGACGACCACCACGTTGCGACCGGAGACTTGTGCGATTGTCTTGTTCATTGCTAATTTCTCGATTACTGATTCTGTAAATTTTCCGTCACCCACCGGCAACCACGCAGCACGAGGGAACGATCGCAGACGAATTCGCCCGATTCGTGCGCTTGGCCGATATCCGAAGTGAAGATGACCGTCTCCCCGGAGGCTCGCAATGCACGGACGACCGTGGCGAGATCCGATTCGGCAGACGCTGCTGCCTCGTGCCCTTCCACATGCCAAGGCGCCAGGATGGCCGGCCGCAGTGGCGGATGCTGCGCTAGGCCGACAAGCCGCCGGAGGTCCAGGCTGAATCCCACTGCAGGGCGGTTCCGGCCGAAGACAGAGCCGACTTCGTCATAACGCCCTCCTCGCGCGACCGCTGCGCCCGAAGACTGCACGTAAATGGCGAAACGCACGCCGCTGTAATAGGAGTAGCCGCCGACATCGGCGAAATCGAAACCGACGGAAGCACCGTCGACACGACTCAACAGTAGGCGCAGTTCCTCGAATACGTGCCCGAGCTCCCCGAAGGACGCAAAGGCTCTCGCCGCACGGTCGAGGACCGACGCGTCGCCGTAAAGGCCGACCAATTCGAGCAATGCCCTGCGACTATCCGCCGGGAAGGATTCGCTCAGCACGCTGAGCATCGCGCGATCCTTCGCAGCCAGGGCGGCGTATATCCGCTCCGCCATGGAAGCTTCCGCATCGGCACGATCCAATATCGCCCGAGCGACTCGGCCATCGCAGAGGTCCACGTGCATGTCGCGGATCTGGGCCGTGCGCAGGCAATCGAGCGCCAAGGTCAGGGCCTCGATGTCGCCCTGAATGCTCGAGCAACCGTAGATCTCGGCACCGAATTGGAGAGGCTCGCGCGTGGAAAGCGGCTGGTCCGGCCGGACGTGCACCACGGGGCCGCAGTAGCACAAGCGGGTGACACCGGATCGATTCAGAAGATGCGCGTCGATGCGCGCAGCCTGTTGCGTCGTGTCCGCGCGCAGGCCGAGCATCCGCCCGGACATTTGGTCCACGAGTTTGAAGGTCTGCAGATCGAGCGTCTTCCCCGCACCGGTCAGCAAGGAGTCCAAGTGCTCCAGGAGCGGAGGAATGACCAGTTCGTACCCGTAGGTTTGGGCGGTATCGAGAAGGCCTCTGCGCAGTTCTTCCAGATGGCGCGCCTCGGACGGCAAAACATCGGCGATGTGATCCGGGAGAACCCAGGCTGACATGTAAATTGACCGGCTGTTAAAACGAAGATTCTACCGGGTCGAGGGATGAAGCCCTCAGATGCCGGCGCAGGAGCGTTGAGTGCACATCAAAAGGCCGTTCGGGTGCCTCAGCACGCGAACGGCCTCAATGGCCTGTGTCAGGGACTGCCGAAACCTTCCTACCGCGCCGCGGGCGCAGCAGTTTGGCCCCCACGGAAACCTTTCAGGAATTCGGAATTGGAAGGATCCACCACAAGCACGTCGCTCTTCTTCGTGAAGGTGGCGCGGTATGCTTCGAGGCTGCGGTAGAACTGTGCGAATTGCGGATCGCGGCTGAAGGTTTCAGCGTAGACGCGGGCCGCTTCCCCATCGCCTTCGCCCTTGATCTTCTGCGCATCGCGGAAGGCATTGGCGATCGTGATTTCGCGCTGGCGGTCCGCGTCCGCGCGGATTTTCTCCCCTTCGGCAGCCCCGGTGGAACGCAGTTCGTTTGCGACCCGATTGCGCTCTGCCTGCATGCGCCGGTAGACGGACTCGGTGATCGCCTCTACGTAGTCGACCCGGGTAATGCGCACGTCCACGATATCGATGCCCCAGGGTTGCTGCCCCTTGACGACATCCAGCACCTCTTGACGCACGGCCGTCATCAGCTCATCGCGCTTCAACGAAATCAGGTCGCGCACCGTGCGCTTGTTGACTTCTTCCTGGAACGCGTTGCGCACGACACGGCTGAGTTGATTGGCGCCCGCCTGTTGATCGAGGCCGACGTTGCGGATGTAAGCCGAGGGATCGGTGATGCGCCAACGCACATACCAATCGATGACGACACGCTGCTTTTCGGCGGTCAGCATCGACTCAGTATCGCTGCTGTCGAGCGTCAGCAGGCGCTTGTCGATGTACGACACGTTCTGCAGCGGCGGAGGCAACTTGAAATGCAGTCCCGGCTCCGTGATGACCTGCCGTATCTGCCCGAGCGCGTAGACCACGCCGAACTGGCGTTGGTCGACAACGAACAGCATCGAGCTGAGCAGAAACAGGAGTACGAGAGCGGAGGAAAGCCAAAATCCAATTCTGTTCATAACCGCCTCCTAGCGCCCGTCGCGATCGCGGGTGCGCCCGTTGTCACGT
Source organism: Xylophilus ampelinus (assembly GCA_036946225.1). Lineage (GTDB taxonomy): Bacteria > Pseudomonadota > Gammaproteobacteria > Burkholderiales > Burkholderiaceae_C > JAKOND01. Next base: position 148,731 of record JAQIJO010000009.1, on the reverse strand, counting down.
GTCCGGGCATCATTGTTGTACGTCGATCCAGTCCCGCTCGCCGTGCTCGGGCCACTTGTGGCGGGCACGCCGGATGCCCCGCTCGGAGTCGTCGCAGCGTTCTGCTCGGCTGCCGGGGATGCAGGCAACTGCATGAGCTTGTCTAATGGCAGGTAGAGAAGGTTCGAGTTCTGGCGCGAATCCACCAGCACCTTGGTCACGTTGGAATAGACCTGCTGCATGGTCTCGAGGTAGAGGCGATCGCGGGTCACCTGCGGGGCGCGCTGGTACTCGGCGAGGACCGAGGCGAATCGCTGGGTGTCGCCCTGCGCCTGCGCCACGACGCGCGCCTTGTATGCCTCAGCTTCCTCCTTGAGGCGGGATGCCGTACCGATCGCGCGCGGCACGACGTCGTTCGCATAGGCTTCCGCCTCGTTCTTGACCCGCTCGCGCTCCTGGCCGGCGCGCAGCACGTCATCGAAGGCAGCCTGCACCTGTTCGGGAGGCCGGACGCCACCCTGCTGCAGGTTGATCGCCACGACTTCCACACCCACCTTGTAGCGGTCGAGGATGCGCTGCATCAATTCGCGCACGCGCGGCGCGATCTGGTCGCGCTCTTCGGCCAGCGCAGTGTCCATGCGCATCTGGCCCACGACTTCCCGGACCGCAGTTTCGGCGACCTGCACCACCGCGCTGGCCGGATCGGCGCTTTCGAACAGGTAGGCCCGTGCGTCCTTCAAGCGGTACTGCACCGCGAACTTGATCTCGACGATGTTCTCGTCTTGCGTCAGCATGGCCGACTCGCGCAATCCCGTCGAACGCACGATGCTGTCGCGCCCCACGTCCACCGAACGGATCTGGCTCACGAAGACCAATTCGTGCCGCTGGATCGGATAAGGCAAGCGCCAGTTGAAACCAGCCCCGACAGTCGACTTGTAGCGCCCGAACTGCGTGATGACGGCCTGCTGGCCTTCCTGCACGATGAAGAAGCCGCTGCCCAGCCAGATGAGCGCTACGACAGCCACTATCAGCCCCACGCCGACCCGGGTGCCGCGCCCCCCAGGCTGGAAGCCGTTGTTGCCACCGAACTTTCCAGGGCCATCGCCCCGGCCTCCCCCACCGAAGAGGGACCCGAGCTTCCGATTGAATTCGCGCCATAGTTCGTCGAGATCGGGAGGGCCCTGGGTCGGGCCTTGGGAATTGCGCCCCCGCGGATTGGATCCTGCCGGCGGGCGCGACTCCGGCCGCTGCGATGGGCTTCCCTGCTCACCATTCTCGTCATGGCCCTTGCCGGCGGATTCGTCGTCTCCGCGACCCCAGCGGGAATCATTGAGGTTGAACATTCCCCTGATGCGGCGCGGCAATTCAGCCCAGCGGAATGCACTCGGAATAAGGATCATGCAACGTATCTCTGGTCTTGTTGTGGGCGATGGCAGATTCTGCCCAATCATTTGCCCGCATCAGGCAAAGGCAATTGCTCTTCGAAGGGCATCAGTTCGGCGCCATCCTCTGCGTGCGCATCGGCGCGGGTTCCGATGCCTTGGGCGCTCCTGAAAGCCCTGACGCGGTCGGCCAACGCGGACCGCAGGAAATCGAGCCCCGTCCCCTTCTGCGCACTGACGAAGATGCGCTCCACAGGACGACCGTCCAATTCATAAGAATCGTGCGGATTCGTCGGCAGCCGGTCGTCGGGCACCGCGTCGAGCTTATTGAACACCAGGATCTGCGGCACTTCCGACGCGCCGATCTCCGCCAACACGCGCTGCACTTGCGCGATCTGCTCCTGGAAATTCGGGTTCGCCGCGTCCACCACGTGCAACAGCAGATCTGCGTCCACCGCCTCCTGCAGCGTCGCCTGGAACGCATCGATCAGCCCGTGCGGAAGATCACGGATGAATCCCACCGTGTCGGAGACGGAAACCGAGGCCGCGTCCTCTCCGAGGTAGAGCTGCCTCGTCGTGGTGTCCAGGGTCGCGAAGAGTTGGTCGGCCGCGTAGGCACGCGCCTTCACCATGGCATTGAAGAGGGTCGATTTGCCGGCGTTGGTGTAGCCGACCAGCGACACGTTGAACGTCTCGCGCCGCTCGCGCTGCCGCCGCTGCGTGCCCCGCTGGCGCTTTACCTTCAGGAGGCGTTCCTTGGTGCGCTTGATCGCGTCGCCGATCATCCGACGGTCGAGTTCGATCTGGGTTTCGCCGGGGCCGCCCCGGGTGCCGATGCCGCCGCGTTGCCGTTCCAGATGGGACCACCGCCTGACGAGACGGGTGCTCGAATACTGCAAGCGCGCCAGTTCGACCTGCAGCTTGCCTTCGTGGCTCCGCGCGCGCTGCGCGAATATCTCGAGGATCAGCAGCGTGCGATCGTTGACCGCGACCCCGAGCGTACGTTCGAGGTTGCGCTGTTGCGCGGGACTCAGGGATTGATCGAAGAGCACTTCCACCGCCCCGTGCATGTCGATCAGGAGGCGGATCTCCTCGGCCTTCCCGCTGCCGATGAAGAGGGCCGCATCCGGTGCCTTCCGCTTGCAGGTGAGCCGCGCTACCGGCGTGAGGCCGGCCGTATCCGCCAGCAAGCCCAATTCCTCCAGTTCCGCATCGAAGTGCGGCGTGCCCATATCCACGCCGACGAGTATCACGGGTACGGTCGCGGATTTGCTCGTGTCTGTGCTGGTCAATGCGAGGAGGAATCTAGGGCTGGAAGGATCCGCGCGGGACCTGATGTCAGGTGCCGGATTCGGAATCGTTGTTGTCGGCGACGGAGAAGTTCACCGCACGGCCGGGGACGATCGTCGAGATCGCATGCTTGTAGACCATCTGGGTGACCGTGTTGCGCAGCAGCACGACGTACTGGTCGAAAGACTCGATCTGGCCCTGGAGCTTGATGCCGTTGACGAGGTAGATTGAAACCGGGACATGCTCGCGGCGGAGCGTGTTCAGAAACGGATCCTGCAGGAGTTGGCCTTTGTTGCTCACGATATGCTCCGTGTTCAGAGTATGTTGTTGTAAAACATCACCATAACACAGGCACTGGCCTTTCCCGGGGTGCGACACGAAATTGCACAACAATTCAATGGCGGTTCACCCGGTCCATCCGGATCCGCAGGATCGCCTCGTGCCCGCTGGTTCAGCCCGGTACCTTTTCCGCATAAGGGTTGTGCGAGGTCTTCATCTCGATCCTCAGCGGAGTGCCGACCAGGTCGAACTCCTTGCGGAACCGCGCTTCCAGGAAGCGCTTGTACGCGTCCGTGACGTGCTCGAGCGAATTCCCGTGGATCACGATGACGGGCGGGTTCATGCCGCCTTGGTGCGCATAGCGGAGCTTCGGCCGGAACATGCCGCCGCGCTGCGGGCTCTGGAACTGCACGGCCTCGTGCAGAAGCCTGGTCAACACCGGCGTCGGCATCTTGCACATCGCCGCACGGTGGGCACGGGAGATGGCTTCCCAGACGGGTCCCAGGCCCTGCCGCTTCCTTGCGGAGACGTAATGCAGCGCAGCGAACTTCATGAAGGGCAGGCGGGTCTCGATGGACCGATTCAGCAATTCGCGCTGGTAGCTGTCGACCGCATCCCACTTGTTGACCGCCAGCACCACCGCCCGTCCGGATTCGAGGATGTAGCCGGCGATATGCGCATCCTGGTCCGTCACTCCCTGGGTCGCGTCCAGGAGCAGCAGCACGACATTGGCGGACTCGATGGCCTGGAGCGTCTTGACGACGGAGAACTTCTCGATGGCTTCGAAGACCCGACCCTTCCGCCGCAACCCGGCCGTATCGATCAGTTCGAACCGCTGTCCGTCGCGCTCGAACGGAACGGCGATCGCGTCGCGCGTGGTGCCCGGCATGTCGAAGGCCACCAACCGTTCCTCGCCCAGCCACGTGTTGATGAGCGTGGATTTCCCGACGTTGGGACGGCCGGCCACCGCCAGCCTGATGACGCCGTCGTCGGCGCCTTCCGCACCGTCCGGCTGCTCGGGCAGGTGCAGGGGGGCGAGCGCGAGATCGACCAGGCCGCGGATGCCCTGTCCGTGCGCGGCGGAGACTCCGTGCACCTCCCCCAGCCCCAGCTCGAAGAATTCGGCCAGTTGCGTGCCTTCCTTCATGCCCTCGGCCTTGTTCGCAGCCAGGATGCACGGCTTACCCAGGCGACGCAGGTAGTTGGCGATATCGTGGTCCTGCGCCGACAGGCCGGCCCGCGCATCGACCACGAACACCACCACGTCCGCCTCGGCCACGGCCTGGCGGGTCTGGCGCGCCATCTCCTTGAAGATGCCGCTTTCCGCGTCGGGCTCGAAGCCGCCGGTGTCGATGACGATGTATTCGTGCTTGCCCTGCCGTCCGTTGCCGTAGTGGCGATCGCGGGTCAGACCGGCGAAGTCGGCGACGATGGCGTCGCGCGACTTGGTGAGTCGGTTGAAGAGCGTCGACTTGCCGACGTTGGGACGCCCGACGAGGGCAATGACTGGCTTCATGGAAATCCGGTCGCGGACAGCGCCGCGCAGTGGGGGAGCCGCTTACTGCGGCACGAAACCGAAGACACCGCCGTTGCTGGTGGCCACCACCAGGGTGTTGCCGGCAAGGATCGGAGCCGCCGTGATGGCCGAACCATCTGTCGGCATGCGGTTGAGCATCGCGCCGTCCTCGCGGGACAGCATGTGGACGGTGCCCGTGCCGTCCCCGAACACGACCGAACGACCGACGACCAGGGGCGCGCTCAGCACGCGGTAGCGCAGTTTTTCCTGCGCCCAGGCCCGGTCGCCCGAATCGCGCTTCCAGGCCACGACCGTGCCTTCGGCCTCGGTGCCGTACAGGCTCGAACCATCGCCGTCGAGTCCCTGGAAGCCGTTGGCGGCCTTGCTCCACAGCAGGGTGCCCCGCGCGGCGTCGACGCAGCCGACGCTGGCCTGGAAGGCGCGCGCGCAGACTACCGTGCCCTCGCGGGCGACCCGTCCGACCAGGTCGACGAGGCGTTCGACGTCGTTGGTGCCGCGCGGCGAAGCGATCGGCGCTTCCCAGCGGATGCTGCCGTTGAGCGGATTCAGCCCCGCCATCCGCCCCGACAGGCCCACGACCAGCGTGTCGCCGACCGGCACCAGCACGCCCGGCTGCTGCAGGACCAGCGGCTCGCCCGGGCGCTGCTGCATCCAGAGGCGCACCCCCGATCGACCGTCGAAGGCGCTGACCGAGCGGTCCGCCGCCAGGACGAACACCCGCTCGCCGGTGACCAGCGGCGCGGTGTACACCCCTGCGGGCAGTTTCTTCCGCCACAGCTCCTTGCCGTCGGCGAAGGCGACCAGCTCGTTCCCGCGCGTGACCACCGCCACCGTCTCGCCGTCGGATCCCACGGCCGCCGACAGCGGCGATCCGGCGCTCGCGCGCCAGATCTCGCGGCCCGAAACCGCATCCAGCACGTAGACGCCGCCATTGGCGCTGGCCAGCATGACCCGGCCGCCCTGACTCTGCAGCGTCAGCGCCAGGCCCTCGGATGGGCCGATCTTCGCGCTCCATGCCGGACGGACCGCGACCAGGCCCGGGTTGGGGCCCAGCTCGGCGGGCTGTGGCTTCTTGCTTCCGAAATCGAACCAGGAACTGACGGTGGAGCACCCGCCGAGCGCGGCGACCATGCACGCCGCCAGGGCGCCGCGCGCCAGGATGCGGCCGATCGTGAATGGGTTCGCATACGCAGCGCGCGAACGATCGATGCGGTGCCTCATGGTTTCGTCCCTCCGGCGGCCGCGGGCGCGCCGCCTTCGCGCGGGTCGACCCCCTGCGCATTGAGCTTGACTTCGACCAGCTGCCGGTACTCGGACTGGGCCCCGAACGCGGACCAGGCCCGGCGGTACTCGGCGATGGCGTCGGACTTCTTGTCCTGCAGCATCAGCAAGTCGCCCTTGCGATCGGCGACCAGGGGCTTGAACGCATCGGGGAAGTTCCCCGCGAGCTGCTGGGACGCCGCGTCGTAGGATTTCGCATCGGCATGCAGCCCGGCCAGGCGCAGCCGTGCGACCGCTTGGTAGCCCGCGTCCGGGGATTTCTCGGCGACCCAGGTGAGCGCCGACCTGGCCGCGTCGCGGTTGTCCTTGTAGAGCGCCTTTGCGGCGAGCAGGCCGGCCTGGGAGGCATAGGTCGTCGACGCGTAACGCTCCCGGATGTCGGCGAATGCGCGCTCCACCCGCGCCGCGTCGCCCGCCTGCGCGGCGCGCTCCACTTCCTCGAACAGCGCGGACGCCCGCACCGCCTGGCTGCGCTGCCAATAGTGGTAGCCGTTCCAGCCGGCGATGCCCAGGCAGGCCACCAGCAGCACGGTGGTGATGGCGGTTCCGAAGCGCGCCCAGAAATGCTTGAGCTGGTCGAGCTGCTCTTGTTCTTCGAGATCGAGATGGGATGCCATGGAGGAAGGACGGTTCAGGAAGTCGGGGATTGTAGGCGGCCGGCCCAATCGGCCGCATCCGCGAGCGGCAGGCGCTGCTGGCGGCCGGCATCCTCGCCCGCTCCGCCGCGCAGGGCCTTGACGGTGACCTCGCCGGCCGCGACCTCGTCGGCGCCGAATATCAACGCATGGGCCGCGCCGCTTGCGTCGGCTTTCTTGAACTGGGACTTCATGCTGCCCTGCCCTTCCGCGCTGCCGGTGTGCATCTGCACCGACACGCCGGCGGCCCGCAGGGCCTCGATGGTGCGGATCGCCTGCGGGAGCAGGCTCGCGTCCGGCAGGATCGCGTAGGCGTCGGGCGCGGAGGCCGCATGCTCGTCGCCCTGCTCCTTGAGCAGTTCCAGCACCCGCTCCACCCCGAGGGCCCAGCCCACGCCAGGCGCCGGCTTGCCGCCGATCTGCTCGATCAGGTAGTCGTAGCGGCCGCCGCCGCAGATGGTGCCCTGCGACCCCAGCCGATCGGTGACGAACTCGAAAACGGTGAGGTTGTAGTAGTCCATGCCGCGCACCAGCCGCGGATTGATGCGGTAGGCGATGCCGTTCGCATCCAGGATCGCACGCACGGTCGCGAAGTGCGCGCGCGAGGTATCCCCGAGGAAATCCATCATCCGGGGCGCGGCCTCGACCACCGCCTGCATCGCGGGGTTCTTCGTGTCGAGGATGCGCAGCGGATTGCTGTGCAGGCGCCGCCGGGCGTCCTCGTCGAGCAGGTCGGCATGTTGCTCCAGGTGGGCGATCAGCGCGGCGCGGTGTGCCTTGCGCTCTTCGGGCTGGCCCAGGCTATTGAGTTCGAGGCGCACGTCCCGCAGGCCCAACGCGCGCCAGAGCGCGGACGCCAGCAGGATGAGCTCCGCGTCCACCTCGGCCCCGCCGAATCCCAGCGCCTCCGCCCCGATCTGGTGGAACTGCCGGTAGCGGCCGCGCTGCGGACGTTCGTGGCGGAACATCGGTCCCATGTAGTACAGGCGCTTGCCGCCGTCGTACAGCATCGAGTGCTCGGTCACGGCGCGCACCACGCCGGCGGTGTTCTCCGGACGCAGGGTGAGCGAGTCGCCGTTGAGCCGGTCCTCGAAGCTGTACATCTCCTTCTCGACGATGTCGGTCACCTCGCCCAGGCTGCGCACGAAGAGCCCGGTGGGCTCGACGATGGGCGTGCGCAGGTTGCGGTAGGCGTAACGCGCCATCAAGCGCCGCACCGTGTCCTCCAGCCATTCCCACCGTGCGGAGTCGGGCGGCAGGATGTCGTTCATTCCCTTGACGGCCGCCATGCGGACAGGACGGGAAGCGGCGGATTCGGAGGAAGGGCGGGAAGTCATGGGAACGGAGGATCGCGAAGACGGAGGAGGAAGAGCGGGGAAGGAGGCGACACCCGCGGCCCGGGGCACGGCACCGCGCCACGGGCGTGTCCGCGCGGGCACGCCAGGCTCAGGCGGCCGGAACGGTGGCGGCCGTTTCGGGCACGGCGCTCGCCGCCGCGTCGCCGAAACGGCGTTCGATGTACTGCTCGACCAGGCGGTGGAATTCCTGGGCGATGTTCTCGCCGCGCAGCGTCAGGGCTTTTTCGCCATCGATGAAGACCGGTGCGGCGGGCGATTCGCCGGTCCCGGGCAGGCTGATGCCGATATCGGCGTGCTTGCTCTCGCCAGGTCCGTTGACGATGCAGCCCATGACGGCCACCTTGAGCGACTCGACACCCGGATAACGCTTGCGCCACACGGGCATCTGCATCCGGAGGAAATCGTCGATCTGCTTGGCCAGCTCCTGGAAGGTGGTGCTCGTGGTGCGGCCGCAGCCCGGGCAGGCGGTCACGCTCGGCACGAAGATGCGCAGACCGAGCGACTGCAGGATCTCGGTGGCGATCACCACTTCCTGGGTGCGCGGCTCGCCCGGCTGCGGTGTCAGCGACACCCGGATGGTGTCGCCGATGCCTTCCTGTAGCAGGAGCGAGAGCGCGGCCGTCGAGGCGACGGTGCCCTTGGCCCCCATGCCGGCCTCGGTCAGGCCCAGGTGCAGCGGATAGTCACAGCGCCGCGCCAGCTCGCGGTAGACGGAAACCAAGTCGCGCACCCCGCTCACCTTGCACGACAGCAGGATCTGGTTGCCGGGCATGCCCATCGCCTCGGCGCGCCGCGCGGAATCGATGGCGGAGGTGATGAGCGCCTCGTACATGACTTGGCGCGCGTCCCAGGGCTCCGCGCGGCGGCTGTTCTCGTCCATCAGCGAAGCGAGCAGTTCCTGGTCCAGGCTGCCCCAGTTCACGCCGATGCGCACCGGCTTGTCCCAGCGCATCGCCGCATCGATCATCTGGCCGAACTGCAGGTCGCGCTTGTCGCCCTTGCCCACGTTGCCGGGGTTGATGCGGTACTTGGACAGCGCTTCCGCGCAGGCAGGATAGTCGGTCAGGAGGCGATGGCCGTTGTAGTGGAAATCGCCGATCAGGGGCACGTCGATGCCCATGCGGTCGAGCTGGTCGCGCACATGGGGCACCGCGGCCGCGGCCTCAGGGGTGTTCACGGTGATGCGCACCATCTCGGAACCTGCCTGCGCCAACTCCTTGACCTGGATGGCGGTGCCGATCGCGTCGACGGTGTCGGTGTTGGTCATCGACTGCACCCGCACGGGCGCACCGCCGCCGACGGTGACGACCCGCGAGCCCCACACCGTCCGGGATTGCCGGGTGTTGCGTTGCCGGGGCGTCGCGATCTCGATCGGGCCCGGGAGACAGGAAACTTCTTGCGTCACGGCTATTTCACCTCGAATCGGGCTACGTTGTTGCGGGCGCGGGAGGCCAGGTCGAAGGCCTCGCCGCGGACCTGGACCGTCGCGGCGTCGACGCGCCCGACGGTCACCGACAGCGGTCCGGCACCCTCCCGGACGCTTTCGACCTGGCCGGCGCCGAGCGTTTTCTGCACGAGCACCGCGCCCTTGGCGTCGGAAACCTTGATCCAGGTCGGAGCGGATGCGCTGATGACCAGCAGGCCGCCGGAGCCGGAATCCGTGCCTGCCGCCGGAACCGCGGATACGGCCGGCGCGGACGCCGTCGCCGCAGTCGATGCCGCGGCCGGGGGAGCGCCCGCCGGGACGTTGCCGGCCGGCGCGGTTTGCGTCGTGCCGGCGACGCTCGACGGCGTGGCGGGCACGAGCGCGGCGGCGGCGTCATCCGGAGCCGAATCGGCCGGATGGACCGTATCGCCCGCGGCCGACGGGAGCGACACCTCCTCGACCACCTTGCCGCCCGACCGGCCGACCGTCCCCGCCTCGCCGGACCGCGCCTTCCAGGCCGGCACGGAGGCGAGGATCTTGTCGAACGCTCCCGGCGGCGTCAGCAACACGGCGGCAGCGGCGAGCACCAGGACCGCCACCAGCGCCAGGGCGCGGCGCGACACATGGCTCTGGGTGCGCGCCGACGCCGAGAACTTGCCGCGACCCGCGGCGACGCTGGACTTGATGCGGGTGGCCTTGTGCTCCGCCACCGAGTCGAGCGAACGCGGAGCGGCTTGGGGCAGCAGCGCAAGCACCGGCTGCGCCTCGATGCGCAGCGCGCGGCAGATGCTCGAAGCCAGCGAGCGCGCGTAGACGCCGTCGGGCAGATCCTCGAATCGGCCGGCCTCCAGCGCGTCGATGCGTCCGCGCGGCACCTTCAGCAGGGCGGCCAGCGCCGGGACGTCGAGGCCCGCCCGCTCCCGCGCCCCTCGGAGCATCGCGCCGACCTCGTTCGCCTGCCCGGCCGCCGGCTGCGGGGAAAAGGGGATCGACGCGTCGTGGCGCGGGTCACTCATCGAATGCTCCTCGGTCGAAGGACGCCATTTCGGCGGATTGGGGGAAACGCTTGCGCAACTGGCTGGCGAGCTGCTGCATGGCGAGCGTATCGCCCAGGCGCCGTTCGATGCGGATGCCGAGCCACAGGGATTCCGCGTTGGCGAAATCGCCGTTGTTGAGTTGGCGGATGTAGAAGCGCGCGTCCTCGAGCGCGCCTCGTCGTTGCAGCAGGTCGGCCAGCGTGTACTTGGTCACGGGATTCTGGGTGTCCAGCATGAACGAACGCTTGAGCGAGGCCTCGCCATCGGCGGGGCTGCCGGCGCGGACCTGGCACAGGCCCTGTGCCATGAGGGTCTTGGCCTTGCCTCCGTACGTCGGATGCGCGAGGGCCCGGCCGAACAGGGCCTGCGCCTGCGCGTACTGCTGCCGCTGGCACAGCAGCCAGCCGTAGTTGTGCTGCAGGTCGGCATTGTCCGGGTCGAGGGCGAGCGCCTGCCGGAAACTCTGCTCGGCGGCCGCCAGATCGCCGAGGCGCATGGCGATCAGGCCGCCCAGGTTGTGGGCTTCGGCGAAGCGCGGATCGATGGCCAGCGCGCGCCGCGCCTCTTCCTGCGCGACAGCGGTCTGTCCGTTCTCGAAGTATCCGGCGGCCAGTTCAAGCCGGGTGGTGGCGCGGCGGCGCAGTTCGGCGGCATCGGGCGCGGGCTGGCTCGCCTCGGCGCGGGTCTGCGAGGCCTCCACCGTCCGCACCGAAGTGTTGGTGGTGCAGCCTGCGATGGCCGCGAGCGCCATGGCCGCCAGCATTCCCGCGGCCGTGTTCCTGCGCTTCGGAGCACCTGGCCCCTGCGGTGCGGCAGCGGACAGCGTCATGCGGGGCCTCCTTGCGTGTGTCAGTTCGTGCCTGCGGTCGTGGCGGCCCGGACCGGCGTCATCATGACCACGCGCTGCTGCGCCATGCGTTCCCCGACGCGGGTGCGGTCCTTGACGTCGCCGGCCAGCTGGCCGCAGGCGGCATCGATGTCGTCGCCCCGGGTCTTGCGCACCGTGGTGACGATGCCGGCGTCGCTGAGCATCTTGGCGAAGGCGGCCACGCGCTGCGGCGCGGACCGTAGGAGGCCGGACGCCGGGAACGGGTTGAACGGTATCAGGTTGAACTTGCCCCAGACGCCGCCCTGGCGCTGGTATTGGCGGACCAACTCGATGAGCTGGCGCGCATGCTCGGGCTGGTCGTTGACCTCCGCGAGCATGCAATATTCGAAGGTGATGAAATCGCGCGGCGCATGGGCGAGGTAGCGGTTGCAGGCCTCGAGCAGCTCGGCGATGGGGTACTTGCGGTTGAGCGGCACCAAATCGTTGCGCAGGGCGTCGTTGGGCGCGTGCAGCGACACGGCCAGCGCGACCGGGCAATCCTGCGCGAGGCGGTCGATCATCGGCACCACGCCGGAAGTCGACACGGTGACGCGGCGCCGCGACAGGCCGTAGCCGTGGTCGTCGAGCATGGTGCGCAAGGCCGGCACCAGCGCCGCATAGTTCTGCAGCGGCTCGCCCATCCCCATCATGACGACGTTGGAGATGACGCGCTCCGACGTGCCCAGCCGGCGTCGCAGCGCATGCTCGGCGTGCCAGAGCTGGGCGACGATCTCCGCGGTCTTCAGATTGCGGCTGAAGCCCTGGTGGCCCGTGGAGCAGAAACGGCAACCCACCGCGCAGCCCGCCTGCGAAGACACGCAGAGCGTTCCGCGGTCGTCCTCGGGGATGAAGACGGTCTCCACCGCGTTCCCGTCGCCCACATCGAAGAGCCACTTGACCGTGCCGTCCGCGGAGGCCTGCTCGGTGACCACCGGCAGCGCCTTCACCTCGGCGCAGGTCTTGAGCTTCTCGCGCAGCGACTTGGCCAGATCGCTCATCCCGTCGAAATCGCCCGCCCCCCGCTGGTGGATCCAGCGGAAGAGCTGCGTCGCGCGAAAACGCTTCTCCCCGAGCCGGTCGCAGAAAGCCGCGAGGCCGTCGAGATCGAATTCGAGCAGGTTGGTCGTCATGGGACGGGCGTCGGCGACGGCGCGGCGCCGGCTCAGCGGGAGTAGATGTTGAGCGCCGGGAAGAAGAAGGCGATCTCGACCTGGGCGGTCTCGACGGCGTCGGAGCCGTGGACGGCGTTCGCGTCGATGCTGTCCGCGAAGTCGGCGCGGATGGTGCCCTTCTCGGCCTTCTTCGGATCGGTGGCGCCCATCAGGTCGCGGTTCTTCAGGATGGCGCCTTCGCCTTCGAGGACCTGCACGAAGACCGGGCCGGACACCATGAAGTCGACCAGGGCCTTGAAGAAGGGACGCGCGCTGTGCACGGCGTAGAACTGCTCGGCCTCGGCGCGCGAGAGCTGGGTCAGGCGCGCGGCCACGACCTTCAGGCCTGCGCCTTCGAAGCGGGAAACGATCTGGCCGATGACGTTCTTGGCGACGGCGTCGGGCTTGATGATGGAGAGCGTGCGTTCGATGGCCATGGTGCTGGTGTTCCTTGCTTATGGTTTGGATGGACCGGGATTTTCCGGGTTTTGCCTCTTGCGCACCTGCGCCCGAAGCAAAGCCTGCGATTTTAACCCGGCCATGGGTCGACCGGCGCGGCGCTCAGCGACCGCGGCCGCCACCGCCACGCCGCGGGCCGCCTCCGCCGCCCGGGGCGTTGCGGCGCTGCCGGGCCAGGCTGTCGGCGCCGATGTAGCCGACCGAGGTCTTGAGCGGATCGGGCTGCCCGCCACCGGCCGCGCCGCCGTCCTGCCGCTTGGCCTGCGGCTTGCCGGCCTTGCCGTACTTGCCCGCCTTGCCGGATATGCCAGGCTTGGCGAGCGGATCGCGCACCGCAGGCCCCTGCGGCAGGCCGCCGACGCCCCGGGGGCCCGGACCGCGCCGGTTGCCTGCGACGCGCTCCGCGGGCACAGGACGCCGCTCGGGCGGCGCGGTGCCGGCGGCCTTCATCAGCGCGGAAATGTCCTGCTGGTCGAGTTCCATCCAGGCGCCGCGGCGCAGGCCGCGCGGGAGCAGCATGGCGCCGTAGCGGATGCGGATCAGCCGGCTGACGGCATGGCCGACCGCCTCCATCATGCGCCGCACCTCGCGGTTGCGGCCTTCCGAGATCGTCACCCGGTACCAGCAGTTGGAGCCCTCCCCGCCGCCGTCCTCGATGGAGCCGAACTGAGCGATGCCGTCGTCCAGCTGCACCCCGTCGAGCAGGCGCTGCTTCTCCTCGTTGCTGAGCGCGCCGAGCACCCGGACCGCGTACTCGCGCTCCAGGCCGAAGCGCGGGTGCATCAGGTTGTTCGCCAGGGCGCCGTCCGTGGTGAAGAGCAGCAGGCCCTCGGTGTTCAGGTCCAGCCGGCCCACCGACTGCCACTTGCCCTGCTGCAGGCGCGGCAGGCTGCGGAACACCGTCGGACGGTTCTGCGGGTCCTCCCGCGTCACCACCTCTCCGACCGGCTTGTGGTAGGCGATCACGCGCGCCGGCGGCGGATCGATGCGGAAGCGCACCGGCTTGCCGTTGACTTTCACCTGGTCGCCGTACTGGATGCGCTGGCCGGTGTGCGCCGGCTCGTTGTTGACCGAGATGCGCCCTTCGAGGATCAGCTGCTCCATTTCCAGGCGGGAGCCCAGGCCGGCCTGCGCGAGCACCTTGTGCAGCTTGGGGCTTTCGGCCTGCGGCAGGAGGACGCGCTTCGCCGGCGCGGCAGGCAGCGCGTCGCTTTCCAAGTCGGCATCGAAGCGGCCGGACACCACGTCGTCGAAACGGATGTCGGCCACGGGCGCTTGGGCGGCGGAGGCTTCCGGCGCGTCCGCTGCGGATGCTTCGTCTGCCTGGTCTGCAGGGGGCGTGGGGGGGAGGTTCATGGTGGTCTCCGGGCCGGGTCGGCGTCGTCGGAAGGGATGGTCTGCCCGGTCCCCGCGGACATCGCCTGCGGCGACGCGGGTTCCGGGGCGGGAATCGGGGGCGCGGCTCCGGCGAAGGCGCCGCCCGCCAGCGGGATATCGCGCGCTTCGGGCGCTTCCGGCGGCGGCAGTTCGTCCAGGGCGGACAGGCCCAGGTCGTCGAGGAACTTCCGGGTGGTGGCGAACAAGGCGGGGCGGCCCACCGTGTCCCGGTGGCCGATCACCTCGATCCAGCCGCGGTCCTCGAACTGGCCGATGATGGTGCTGCTGATCGCCACGCCGCGGATCTCTTCCATGTCGCCACGGGTCACCGGTTGACGGTAGGCGATGATGGCCAACGTCTCCAGGGCCGCGCGGCTGTAGCGCGGCGCCTTCTCGGGATGCAGGCGCTCCAGCCAGGGCTGGACGTCCGGGCGGCTCTGGAAACGCCATCCGCTCGACACCTGCACCAGCGCGACGCCCCGCTGCGTCCAGTCGGCGCCGATGTCCTCGAGCATCTGCCGCACGGTGTCGGCGCCCACCCCGTCGCCCAGCATGGCGCGCAGCTCCCGCAACGGCAGGGGCTGGGGTGCGCAGATCAGTGCGGCTTCGAGAATGCGCTTGGCGTCCGTCGTGTTCATGGTCGGCGATGCCTGCGGCGGCAGGGGGTCGCTTGCGGCGGGAATCCGGCAGCGGGGCTGCCGCGGAAGGGAGCGGTATGGGCACGGCGGAAGCCGGCGCGGGAAGGCATGCGCGGGGCGGAGGGGTCGCGTCCGGATCCGGGCATCGCGCACGGGATGCATCGCTGCCGGGAAGGACGCGGCCGATGCGGTCGTCCCGTCGCGGATCAGGCGGGATTGTAGTCCAGCGCCCAGGCGCGCAGCGCATCCTGGAAGTCCTGCGGCGGCGGCGCCTCGAAACGCATCGATTCGCCGCTCGCCGGATGGACGAAGGCCAGCCGGAAGGCGTGCAGGGCCTGGCGCCGCATTCCCGCGGCCGGAGCGCCGCCGTACAGCGCATCGCCCACCAGGGGGTGGCCGATCCTGGCCATGTGCACCCGGATCTGGTGGGTGCGTCCGGTGTGCAGCGTGCACCGCACCAGGCAGCCGGCGTCGCCCTCGGCCAGCAGGTCGACCGTGGTGCGCGCCGTCTTGCCGGCATGCTGCAGCAGGTCGACCACCGCCATGCGCAAGCGGTTGCGCGGGTCGCGCCCGATCGGCATGTCCAGCTCGCGGCGCGGCGCGCCGATCCACGGGCGGTGCGCCAGCGCGAGGTACTGGCGGCTCACTTCCCGCGCGGCGATCGCCCGCACCAGGGCGTCCATGGCGGCCCGGCTGCGCGCGACCACCATCAGGCCGCTGGTGTCCTTGTCGAGCCGGTGGACGATGCCGGCGCGCGGCAGCCGGGCCGCCTGGGCATCGTGCGCCAGCAGGCCGTTGAGCAGCGTCCCGCTCCAGTTGCCCGGTGCGGGATGGGTCACCAGCCCGGCCGGCTTGCGCACGACCAGCAGGTGCGCATCCTGGTGCACGATATCGAGCGCCATCGGCTCCGGCAGGAAAGCCTGGCTCTGCTGGGTGGGCCGCAGCTCGATCTCCAGCCGGTCGCCCCGCGCGACGCGGGTCGCCGCCTTGGCGACCGGCCGTCCGGCGCGCAGCACGCACCCGGATTCGATCAGTTGCTGCAGGTGGCTGCGGGAGAATTCCGGCACGCCGGCTGCCAGCACCTTGTCGAGCCGCTCGCCGCCCTGCGCGGCGGAGACGACCAGCGCGCGCCGCTCCACCGCGTCGTCATCCGGCGGATCGTCCTCGGAGCCGTCGGGTTCGGAGGCGGCGGCGTCCCGGAGGGGCCCGTCGTCCTCCGACGCCCTGTCGCGCATGTCCTCGCGCGGCCGGGCCGGGATGTCCGCGCGGCCTTCCGGGGACGGGGCGGGAGCGGGCTCCTCGAGAGGGGCGGCCGATATAATTGGGGGCTTTCGTTTCAAGAAGGTTGCCTGTGATGCGTCGAGTCAAATTATCGGTGGCCCCCGCGGCCTTGGCGCTCGCGGCCGCCTTCGCGATCGGGGGTTGCTCCTCCACGACCGAGGACAAGACCGCCAACTGGAGCCCCAACCGCATCTACTCCGAAGCGCGCGACGAGGCGAGTTCCGGCGCCTACGACAAGGCCGTCCCGCTGTTCGAGAAACTCGAAGGCCGCGCCGCCGGCACGCCCCTGGCCCAGCAGGCCCAGTTGGAGAAGGCCTACGCGCAGTACAAGAACAACGAGCAGGCCCAGGCCCTGGCGACGCTCGACCGCTTCCTGCGCCTGCACCCGGCCAGCCCGGCGTTGGACTACGCGCTCTACCTCAAGGGCCTGGTCAACTTCAACGACAACCTGGGCCTGTTCTCCTCGATCTCGCGGCAGGACCTCTCCGAGCGCGACCAGAAGGCTGCGAAGGATTCCTTCGAGTCCTTCCGCGAACTGACGACCCGCTTCCCCGATTCGCGCTACACCCCCGATGCGCGCCAGCGCATGACCTACATCGTCAATTCGCTGGCGCAGTACGAGGTGCACGTGGCGCGCTACTACTACAGCCGGGGCGCGTACGTGGCCGCGATCAACCGGGCGCAGACCGCGATCTCCGAGTACCGCGACGTCCCGGCGCTCGAGGAAGCGCTCTACATCCTCTACCGTTCGTACGACGCGCTCGGCATGGCGCAGCTGCGCGACGACACCCGACGGGTGATCGACACGAACTATCCGCAGAGCGCCTACCTCGCCAACGGCTTCCGGGGCAAATCGGAACCCTGGTGGAAACTCTGGTGACGGCGGCTCAGCCGGCCGCGGCCGGCTCCAGCAGCTCGCCCAGCGCCTGATCGAATTCCGCGGCGGATTCCAGCATGCGCATCGGCGGCAGTCCCGCCAGCAGGCGGCGGCCGTAGCCCATCGTGGTCAGCCGCGAGTCGCAGACCACCAGGATGCCCCGGTCGGACTCGCGCCGAATCAGGCGGCCCGCCCCCTGCTTGAGCGCCACGGCGGCCTCGGGGACGAAGTAATCGTTGAACGGGCTGCGGCCAGCGCGTTCGAGCCGGTGGCTGCGCGCCTCGACCAGCGGATCGTTCGGAGGCGGGAACGGCAGCTTGTCGATCACCACCAGCTGCAGGGCCTCGCCCGGCACGTCGAAGCCCTCCCAGAACGACGCCGAGGCGACCAACACGCATCCCCTGCCCTGCCGGTCGCCCTCGCGGAACCGCTCCATCAGCCGGCGTTTGGGCCAGTCGCCCTGCACCAGCACCTCGACCGCGCCATGGCTGCCGAAACGTTGCCGGAAGGCGTCGCCGATGGTGCGCAGCGCGCGCAGCGTGGTGGTGAGCACGAGCGTCCGCCCGCCCAGGCGGCCGGCCGCATCCATGGACAGCGCCGCCACCGCCGGGGCGTGCGCCGCATCGGAGGGCTTCGGCATGCCGGAGGGCACGTACAGAGCGGCCTGGCGGGCGTAGTCGAACGGACTCTCGACACGGAGGACCTCGGCGTCTTCCAAGCCGCAACGCTCGGTGAACCAGCGCAGCCGCGGATCGTTGCCCAGGGTCGCGGAGGTGAAGATCCAGGCGCGCGGACGTTCCGCGGCCTCCGCGCTCGGGCCTGGGCCCGGGCTCGGGCCCTCGGACCCGGTGTGGGGATCCGCGCCCGCCTCCTCGTCCGCGGCCCTCGGCCGGCGCGACGGGGTGTCCGCCGCGGCGACCGCGACATCCTCCAGCACGGGATCCGCCGGCGCGCCGGGTTCCTCCTCCGGCGGACGGCGCAGCATGCGCGTGCGCACCGCCTCGGCGATATCGAGCGGCGACTCGACCAGGCGCAGATGGTTGCCCACGTCCACCCACCGCACCGCGGCGGGATCGCAGGGCTCCAGGAACCGGGCCGTCCGCTGCGCCAGCAGCTGGGCGCGTTCGTGCAGGCGGACGAAGTCGGGCGCGATCTCGCTGACCGTGTCCAGCGCCTCGCGTGCCGCCTCGCAATGGTCGTGCACCTGCTGCAGGGCGGCGTCCCATTCCGCCGGGTCGATGCCTTCGGGCGCGCGGTGCTGCCAGCGCAGCTTCGTGCCCGCGAACGACCGCCCGGCCGACATGCGCAGTTCGCGCGCCGCATGCTCGACCGCGCCCGCGCGCGTCGGCCAGTCCGCCAATCCGCGCGCCAGCTGCAGGCCCGCCGCCAGCAGGTCGCGTGCGAAATCGAGCAGTTGCAGGGTCGAGAGCTGCCGTCCGAGGAACTGCACGCCGGTCTCGTTGAGCTGGTGCGCCTCGTCGAAGATCGCGATGCGGGTGGCCGGCAGCAGTTCCGCCATGCCCGATTCGCGCACCGCCAGGTCGGCGAAGAACAGGTGGTGGTTGATCACCGCCACGTCGGCGGCGAGGGCGTCCCGGCGGGCGGTGTTGACATGGCAGGCGCGCAGCCGGGGGCACTGCGCTCCCAGGCAGTTCTCGCGGTTCGAGGTCACGAAAGGCAGCACCGGCGAGCGCTCGTCCAGGCCCGGCAGCTCGGCGAGGTCGCCGGTGCGGGTGGCCTGCGACCAGACCTCGATCTTGGCCAGGGCGCGCAGGGCGCCGGCATCGCCGCCGGGCATGCCCTCCCGCCGCGCGGCCTCCATCCGGTGCAGGCAGAGGTAGCTGCCCCGCCCCTTGAGCAGCGCGGTGCGAACCGGCAAGCCGAGGGCCTGGACCAGGCGCGGCAGGTCGCGCCCGAAGAGCTGGTCCTGCAAGGTCTTGGTCGCGGTGGAGAGCAGCACCCGTTCGCCGCTCAGCAGGGCCGGCACGAGGTAGGAGAAGGTCTTGCCCACGCCGGTCCCGGCCTCCGCCACCAGGACCCCGCCGGTCTCGATGGTGCGCGCGACCGCGAGCGCCATCTCCGTCTGCCCGGCGCGCGGCACGAACTGCTCGGCGGCTTCCGACAGGAAGCCGCCCGGACCGAACGCTTCCCGCACTTCGTCCGTCAGCGGCATGCCGGTCCTCCGCGTCGATGGCGGGGTCCCGCGGCACCGGGCGCGCCCGGCGGCCTCGCGGCATGGAACGATGGAGAAGAGCGGGAGCGAGGAGGCACGGGCGGCGTTGCGATGCGGTGCGGGGTCCCGGCGGGGCCCTGACGCCGAATGGATAATACGTGCCCGATCCCGCCATCCGGTCATCCACGGATGCGGATCATCCACCAAGCAAGGAAGAAGCAGGCATGGACCTCGGCTACCGCATCCATTGCGCCACCGGGTTGCACAGGGGCGATCGCGAATACCAGCAGGACCAGGTGGCCCTCCTGGTCCATCCCCACGTGAACGGTTGCCTGCTGGGCGTGCTGGCCGACGGCATGGGCGGCCGGACCGGCGGGCGCAAGGCATCCGACCAGATCCTGATGACCGCGCGGCAGCTGTTCGAGGGCTACCGGCCCGACCGCGAAACGCCGGCCGCCCTGCTGCGCCGGCTGGCGACGGAATCCCACATCGTCATCCGGCTGACGGCGATCGCGGCCGAGCAGGAGCCGCACAGCACCGTCGCCGCCTTCCTGGCGCTGCCGGACGGCAGCTGCCACTGGATGCATGTGGGCGACTCGCGCATCTACCATTTCCGCGACGGGAGGATGGTGCATCGCACGCGCGACCACTCCTACGTGCAGCAACTGATCGACCGCGGCCAGATCAGCGAGGACGAAGCGGTGCGCCATCCGCAGTCCAACGTCCTGATGGGCTGCCTGGGCACCCAGGACGATCCGCCGATCGCGCTCCACCGCATCGACAAGCTCCAGCCGGGCGACGCGGTCATGGCCTGCAGCGACGGCCTGTGGCACTACTTCACGCCGGAGGAGATGGCCGTGGTGGCATCCGAGCTGCCGCCGCGGGACGCCAGCGAATTCCTGGTGGCCAAGGCCCGCAGCCGTGCGCACGGCGGCGGGGACAACCTGTCCCTGGTGTTGATGAAGCTGTCGCCGCCCCAGCCGGTGCGCGCGGTCCCCGCGGGCGTTTCCTGACGGGCGCCCCGGAGTTCAGGGCGCCGGGGTGGCGGGGGTCGGCGGGAGGGGTTGCGGGCCCGGCTTCTGCGCATTCTTCGCCGCGCGTTCCTGCAGGCGTCGCTCGCGTTCCTCGCGCCGGGCCTGCGCCTCGCGCTGCTTGGCCTCGAAACGCTGCGCCTCCGCCGGGGCCTCCTGCGCCTTCTGTTCGCGGCGCTGCGCGGCCTCGGCCTGTTCGCGCTCCTTGCGCTGCTGCTGCTCGGCGCCGTGCTGCGCGCGCCCGGGCCGTTCGGCCTCCTGCCGCTGCTGCTTGTCCTGCGCCGACTGCAGCCGCTGCTCCTGCGTGGGGGCGCGTGCGCCCTGGGCGGCGGCCCGCGCGGCCTGGTCGCGGTCGTCCTGTTCCTGGGATGCGATGCGGGCCCGCTGCTCCTGGCCCTCGCGCTCCCGTTCCGCATCGTTGATCGCCGTCTCCTCGCGACGCAGCGCGGTGAGGGCCTTGCGGTAGCGGTCCGCCGCCGCCTGGACGCAGCTGTTGACAACGAAGCGCTGGTAGCACAGCGCGGACTCGCGCGATTGCTGCTCCTGGATACGGGCGCGCTCCTGGCCGATGTCGCGGATGCGCTGGGCGCGTTCCTCGATGAGCTGGGTGCGCGCTGCCTGCTCCTGCGCGGGTGCCTCGCCCTGCGCCCGCGCGATGCCGCTCGCGCCGGCCAGGCAGAGCATGGCGACGGCGCCCAGGGCCCGGATGCGGATGGAACCCCACCTCATGTGATGGCCGTGTCCACGACACGCCGTTCCAGGGCCAGGAATTCGGCGGATTGCATTTCGTTGAGGCGCGATACGGTGCGCGGGAACTCGTGCGACAGCGGACCCTCGGTGTAGAGGTCTTCCGGCGCCACCGCTGCCGACAGGATGAGCTTGACCCTGCGGTCGTACATCACGTCGACCAGGAGCGTGAAGCGCCGCGCCTCGGAAGCCATCGCCACCGGCAGGCGCGGGATGTCGCTGACCAGCACCGTGTGGAAGCGGTTGGCGATCTCGAGGTAGTCGTTCTGCGAACGCGGGCCGGCGCACAGGGCCTTGAAATCGAACCAGACGACGCCCCCGGCGCGGCGCCGGGCGTGGATCTCGCGGCCCTCGATGCGCAGGACCGGGTCCTCGTCGTGGGTCTCCGCCAGGCGGTCGAACGCGCCGGCCATCTCGGCGTCGGTCCCGGGTCCCAGCGGCGTGTGGTAGAGCCGGAGCTTCTCGAGGGTGCGCCGCCGGTAGTCGGTGCCGTTGTCGACGTTGACCACCTGCAGCTTCTCCTTGAGCAGCACGATGGCCGGCAGGATGCGGTCGCGGTGGAGGCCGCCGGGGTAAAGCCCGTCGGGCTCGAAGTTGGACGTTGTCACGAAGCCCACGCCGTTCTCGAACAGGGCCGCCAGCAGCCGGTGCAGGATCATCGCATCGGTGATGTCGGCCACATGGAATTCGTCGAAGCACAGCAGGCGGTAGCGCTTGGCCATCCGCTGGCCGAGCACGTCCAGCGGATTGACCGTGCCCTGCAGGCCTGCCAGCTCCTTGTGCACTTCCCGCATGAATTCATGGAAGTGCAGGCGCACCTTGCGCCGGATGGGGACCACGTTGAAGAAGCAGTCCATCAGGAAGCTCTTGCCGCGCCCGACGCCGCCGTACATGTACACGCCGCGCGGGATGGCCGGGCGATGGAACAGCTTCTTGATGGCGTTGGCGCGGCGCTCCTTGTAGAACGCCCATTCCGCGGCGCAACGCTCCAGCGCATCCACCGCGCGCAGCTGCGCCGGGTCGCTCTTGAAGCCGCGCTGGCGCAGCTCCTCCTCGTACGCGGCACGGACAGGCGTGCGGATGGGCTGCGTCGGCATCGTGGCTCGGTGGTCCCCGGAAGGCGCTCAGAAGTTGAGCGTGCGCTTGTCCACCGCCAGGGCGGCTTCCTTGACGGCCTCGGACAGCGACGGGTGCGCGTGGCAGATCCGTGCGATGTCCTCGGAACTGGCCTTGAACTCCATCGCGACGACGGCTTCGGCGATCAGTTCGCTGGCCTGGGGGCCGACGATGTGCACGCCGAGGATCTCGTCGGTGGTCGCGTCGGCCAGGAACTTCACCATGCCGGTGGTGTCGCCTAGCGCGCGCGCGCGGCCGTTGGCCAGGAAGGGGAAGGTGCCGGCCTTGTAGGCGCGGCCCGAGGACTTGAGCTGCTGCTCGGTCTGGCCGACCCAGGAGATCTCGGGGTTGGTGTAGATCACCCAGGGGATGGTCGCGAAGTTCACGTGGCCGTGCTGGCCCGCGATGCGCTCGGCCACCGCCACGCCCTCTTCCTCGGCCTTGTGCGCCAGCATCGGGCCGCGGACCACGTCGCCCACCGCCCAGACGTTGGGCAGGTTGGTCTTGCAGTCCTCATCCACGACGATCGCGCCGCGCTCGTCGAGCTGCAGGCCCACCGCCGCGGCGTCGAGGCCTTGGGTGTTGGGCACGCGGCCGATGGAGACCACCAGCTTGTCGGCTTCGAGGGTGCGGGATTCGCCCTTGGCGTCGGTGTAGGCGATGGTCACGCCGGCCTCGCCCTTGGCGATGTCGCCGATCTTGACGCCCAGCTCGATCTTCAGGCCTTGCTTGACGAAGGCCTTGTGCGCCTCCTTGGCGATCTGCTGGTCGACCGCGCCCAGGAAGTCGGGCAGGCCTTCCAGGATGGTGACGTCGGCGCCCAGGCGGCGCCAGACCGACCCCATCTCCAGGCCGATCACGCCGGCGCCGATGAGGGCCAGGCGCGGGGGCACCTGGCCGATGCGCAGCGCGCCGTCGTTGGAGAGGATGGTTTCCTCGTCGAACGGCGCGTTGGGCAGCGCGCGGGCGTTGGAACCGGTGGCCACGACGATGTGCTTGCCGACGATGGTCTGCTCGGACGCGCCCGCCACCTTGACATGGTAGCCGCCGTCCGCCGCGGCCGCGAACGAGCCGCGGCCATGGAAGAAGCTGACCTTGTTCTTCTTGAACAGGTAGAGGATGCCGTCGTTGTTCTGCTTGACGACGTTGTCCTTGCGCGCGATCAGCTTCTGCAGGTCGAGGCTCAGGCCTTCGATGCCGATGCCGTGGTCCGCGAAGTGGTGGCCCGCCTGCTCGTAGTGCTCGGAGGACTGCAGCAGCGCCTTGGAGGGGATGCAGCCCACGTTGGTGCAGGTGCCGCCGGGCGCCGGGCCGCCCTTGTCGTTCTTCCACTCGTCGATGCAGGCGACTTTGAAGCCCAGCTGCGCCGCGCGGATGGCGGCGATGTAGCCGCCGGGGCCGGCGCCGATGACGACGACGTCGAATTGCTGTTGTTGTTCGGACATTGCGTGGCTTTCCTCAGATGTCGAACAGCAGGCGGGCCGGGTCTTCCAGCGCGTCCTTCATGGCGACGAGGCCCAGCACGGCTTCACGCCCGTCGATGATGCGGTGGTCGTAGCTCAGGGCGAGGTAGTTCATCGGGCGCACCACGATCTGGCCGTTCTCGACCACGGCGCGGTCCTTGGTGGCGTGCACGCCCAGGATGGCCGACTGGGGCGGGTTGATGATCGGGGTGGAGAGCATCGAACCGAACACGCCGCCGTTGGAGATGGAGAAGGTGCCGCCGGTCATGTCGTCGATACCCAGCTTGCCTTCCTTGGCCTTGGCGCCGAATTCGGCGATCTTCTTCTCGATCTGGGCGAAGCTCAGCTGGTCGGCATCGCGCAGGATGGGCACGACCAGGCCGCGCGGCGAACCGACGGCGATGCCGATGTCGAAGTAGCCGTGGTAGACGATGTCGTTGCCGTCCACGCTGGCGTTGAGGATCGGGTACTGCTTGAGCGCGTGCACCGCGGCCTTCACGAAGAAGCTCATGAAGCCCAGCTTCACGCCGTGGGTCTTCTCGAACTTGTCCTGGAAGCGCTTGCGGGCGTCGATGACCGGCGCCATGTTGACTTCGTTGAATGTCGTCAGGATGGCGTTGGTGGACTGGGATTGCAGCAGGCGCTCGGCGACGCGGGCGCGCAGGCGGCTCATCGGCACGCGCTGTTCGGGACGGTCGCCCAGGCTGGCGAAGTTGGCGGCGGGCGCAGCGGGCAGCGCGGCCTTCGGCGCGGGGGCCGGGGCAGCCTTGGCGGCGGGCGCGGCGAGCACGTCGCCCTTGGTGACGCGGCCGTCCTTGCCGGTGCCGGCGACGGAGTCGACCGAGCGGCCCTGCTCCGCCAGCAGCTTGGCGGCGGCGGGCATGGCGACGTCGGACTTGGAGCCGCCCTGGGCGGCAGCAGGCGCGGGAGCCGGCGCGGCGGAGGCGGCGGGAGCGGGCGCCGGGGCTGCCGGCGCGGCGGCGCCGGCCTTTGCTTCGGTGTCGATGCGGGCGATCAGCTGCTCGGCGGTCACCGTGGCGCCGTCGGCTTCGACGATCTCGGCCAGCACGCCGGCTGCGGGAGCGGGCACTTCGAGCACGACCTTGTCGGTCTCGATCTCGATCAGGATTTCGTCGGCGGCGACGGCTTCACCGGCCTTCTTCTTCCAGTTGAGCATGGTGGCTTCGGACACCGACTCGGACAGCTGGGGGACTTTGACTTCTACGAGTGCCATGGATTGCTTTCGATTGTTCGGGGAGATCGATGGGGATGGACGCGGAGCGGCCGGGCCCAAGGCCCGGCCGCCCACTGCTTACTTGTTGAGCACGAAACCCTTGAGCTTGGCGAACGCGCCTTCGACCAGGGATTTCTGCTGCTCCTGGTGCAGGTGCGAGTAGCCGACCGCCGGCGATGCGGACGCTGCACGGCCCGAATAGCCGAGGCGCTGGCCGGTCGACATGTTCTCGTGGATGTAGTGCTGCACGAAGAACCAGGCGCCCTGGTTCTGCGGCTCGTCCTGGACCCAGACGATCTCGGTCGCGTTGGGGTACTTCTTGACCTCGTTGGCGAAGGCCTTGTGCGGGAACGGGTAGAGCTGCTCCACGCGCAGGATGGCGACGTCGTCGGCGCCCTTCTCCTCGCGCTTCTTCGCCAGGTCGTAGTAGACCTTGCCCGAGCAGGCCAGGATGCGCTTGACCTTGTCGGCCTTCAGCTCGCGGCTTTCCGGGATCACCGTCTGGAAGCTGCCGCTGGTGAATTCGGACAGCGGCGAGGTGGCGTCCTTGTTCCGCAGCAGGGACTTCGGCGTCATGATGACCAGCGGCTTGCGCAGGTTGCGGGTCATCTGCCGGCGCAGCACGTGGAAGATCTGGCTCGCGGTCGTCGGCTGCACCACCTGCATGTTGGTGTCGGCGGACAGCTGCATGAAGCGTTCGAGGCGCGCGGAGCTGTGCTCCGGGCCCTGGCCTTCGTAGCCGTGCGGCAGCATCAGCGTCAGGCCGTTGACGCGGCCCCACTTCACTTCGCCCGATGCGATGAACTGGTCGATGACCACCTGCGCGCCGTTGGCGAAGTCGCCGAACTGCGCTTCCCAGATCACCAGGGTGTTCGGGTCGGTGGAAGCGTAGCCGTACTCGTAGCCCAGGACCGCTTCTTCCGACAGGATCGAATCGATGACGGTGAAGGACGCCTGGTTGTCCGCGACGTTCTGCAGCGGGATGTAGGTGCCTTCGTCGAACTTCTCGCGGTTCTGGTCGTGAATCACCGCATGGCGGTGCGTGAAGGTGCCGCGGCCGCAATCCTCGCCCGAGAGGCGCACGGGATAGCCCGAGGCCACCAGGGAGGCGAACGCCATGTGTTCGCCCATGCCCCAGTCTACCGGGATGTCGCCGCGGGCCATGGCCGCGCGGTCGTTGTAGACCTTCTTGACCAGCTGGTGCGGGGTGACATTGCCCGGGATGGTGGTGATGCGCTCGGCGATGCGGTTCCAGTCGGCCAGCGGGATGCCGGTGTCGCCCGCATCGGTCCACTTCTTGCCCAGGAAGGGGCTCCAGTCGACCGCGTACTTGCCCTTGAAGTTGGTCAGGACCGGGTCGGTGGTGTGCTTGCCGGCTTCCATGGCGGCGCGGTAGGCCTTGACCATGTCGTCGCCCAGGGTGTCGCCCAGGCCTTGCGCCGCCAGCTTGTCGGCATAGAGCTTGCGCGTGCCGGGATGGGCCGCGATCTTCTTGTACATCAGCGGCTGGGTCAGGCTCGGGGTGTCCTGCTCGTTGTGGCCCAGCTTGCGGTAGCAGATGATGTCGACGACCACGTCCTTCTTGAATTCCATGCGGAACTCGAGCGCCAGCTGGGTCGCCAGCACGACGGCCTCCGGATCGTCGCCGTTGACGTGCAGCACCGGCGACTCGATCATCTTGACGACGTCGGTGCAGTAGAGCGTGGAGCGGCTGTCGCGCGGATCGCTGGTGGTGAAGCCGATCTGGTTGTTGATGACGATGTGGACCGTGCCGCCGGTGTAGTAGCCGCGGGTCTCGGCCAGCGCCAGCGTCTCCATGATGACGCCCTGGCCGGCGAAGGCCGCGTCGCCGTGCACCAGGACCGGCAGCACTTGCTTGCCGGCCGGGTCGCCGCGGCGGTCCATGCGGGCGCGCACCGAGCCTTCGACCACCGGATTGACGATCTCGAGGTGGGAGGGGTTGAAGGCGAGGCTCAGGTGCACCGGGCCGCCTTCGGTCGAGACGTCGGAGCTGAAGCCCTGGTGGTACTTGACGTCGCCGCTCGGGAGGTCTTCCGGTGCGGTGTGGTCGAATTCCGCGAACAGGTCGGCCGGCAGCTTGCCCAGCGAGTTGACCAGCACGTTCAGGCGGCCGCGGTGGGCCATGCCGATGACGATCTCCTCGACGCCGGACTTGCCTGCGGACTGGATCAGCGCGTCCATCGAGGCGATGAAGCTCTCGCCGCCTTCGAGCGAGAAGCGCTTCTGGCCGACGTACTTGGTATGAAGGAAGCGCTCGAGGCCTTCGGCGGCCGTCAGGCGGTCGAGGATGCGCTTCTTCTGCTCGCCGTTGAAGCTCGGCTTGGAACGCAGGCCTTCGAGCTTGCTCTGCCACCAGCGCTTCTGCACGTGGTCGGTGGTGTACATGTACTCGGCGCCAATGGTGCCGCAGTAGGTCTCGCGCAGGGCGTTCAGCAGCTCCCGCAGCGGCATGGTGTCGCGGCCGAAGAAGGTGTTGCTGGTATTGAAGACGGTCTCGAGGTCGGCGTCGGAGAAGCCGTAGAACGGCAGGCCCAGCTCCGGGATGTCCTCGCGCTCGGTCCGCTTCAGGGGATCGAGGTCGGCCCAGCGCACGCCGACGTTGCGGTAGGCGGCGATGAGCTGCTGGACGGCGGTGCGCTTGCGGCCCAGCTCGGAGTCGGCGCTGGCCACGACGACCTTGGTCTGGCCCTGGCGCGCACGGTCCGCGAAGGCGTTGATGACCGGCAGGTGGGGCACGTCGCGGCTGTTGCTGCCGTCGCCCGCGGGCACGTTCTGGAGGCTGTCGAAGTGCGCGCGCCAGCTGTCGGGCACGCTCGTCGGATCGGCGAGGTAGTTCTCGTACATCTCTTCGACGTAGGGCGCGTTGCCGCCGAAGAGGTAAGTGTTGCCTTGGTAGGCGTCGTACAGCGATGTGGGATCGCTCATGGTGCGCGGACCTCCGTTTTCCTTGGGAAAACATTAGCTGGAAAAAACCTTCCGCGACACGGCTGAACCGATTGGCGGATGCGACTGTGGCTGGGAAGGGCCTGATCAACTCTCGATTGTGCCACCGAAGGCGGCTGCGGCATCCGCGTGGTCATTCCCCGCACGCCGGCGGCGTCGCTGGCGAACCACATCGGCGCGCGACGGACGCATGGCCGGCGCGGGGCGCACGCCCAGCGCGCTCCGGCGCCGGCCGCGCCTCAGCGGCGTCCTTGCGGACCCCGCGGGTTCTTCCGCGCGGCGCCACCGGCGCCGGGCGCCGGCGCGGCGCCCGTCTGGCGCGGCGGCAGGCCGGTGTGCTGCGTCAGCACGCGCCCTTTGGCCACCGCCGGCGCGGCCTGGGTCGAATTCTTGCGGCGGGCGCTCGTGTAGCTGCCGTCCGTCATCGGCTGGAAGGTCGGGATGAGGTGGTGCTTCCCGTTGCCGATGAGGTCGGCCCGGCCCATGGCCTTGAGCGCCTCGCGCAGCAGCGGCCAGTTGTTGGGATCGTGGTAGCGCAGGAAGGCCTTGTGCAGGCGGCGGCGGCGTTCGCCGCGCACGATGTCGACGGTTTCGCTCGTGCGCGTGATCTTGCGCAACGGGTTGCGCGCGGTGTGGTACATCGTCGTCGCGGTGGCCATCGGCGACGGGTAGAAGGTCTGCACCTGGTCGGCCCGGAAGCCGTTGCGCTTGAGCCAGAGCGCCAGGTTCATCATGTCCTCGTCGCTGGTGCCCGGGTGGGCCGCGATGAAGTACGGGATCAGGAACTGCTTCTTGCCCGCCTCCGCGCTGAACTGCTCGAACATCTGCTTGAAACGGTCGTAGCTGCCGATGCCCGGCTTCATCATCTTGGAGAGCGGGCCCTGCTCCGTGTGCTCGGGCGCGATCTTGAGGTAGCCGCCGACGTGGTGCGTGACCAGTTCCTTGACGTATTCGGGCGACTGGACGGCCAGGTCGTAGCGCAGCCCCGAGCCGATCAGGATCTTCTTGATGCCCTTGAGCGCGCGGGCGCGGCGGTAGATCTTGATGAGCGGGCCGTGGTCGGTGTTGAGGTTCTGGCAGATGTCCGGGTAGACGCAGCTCGGCTTGCGGCACGCGGCTTCGATCTCGGGCGTCTTGCAACCGATGCGGTACATGTTGGCGGTGGGGCCGCCCAGGTCGGAGATCACGCCGGTGAAGCCCTTGACCGAGTCCCGGATCGCCTCGACCTCGCGGATGATCGAGTCCTCCGACCGGCTCTGGATGATGCGGCCTTCGTGCTCGGTGATGGAGCAGAAGGTGCAGCCGCCGAAGCAGCCTCGCATGATGTTGACCGAGAAGCGGATCATCTCCCACGCCGGGATCTTGGTCGCGCCGTCGTGGCTGCCGTGCTCGTCCGCGTACCGCGGATGCGGCGCCCGCGCGTACGGCAGGTCGAACACGTGGTCCATCTCGGCGGTGGTCAGGGGGATCGGCGGCGGATTGACCCAGACGTCGCGGGCGGTCGCGCCCTCCCCGTGCGCCTGCACCAGCGCGCGCGCGTTTCCGGGATTGGTCTCCAGGTGCAGCACCCGGTTGGCGTGGGCGTAGAGCACCGGATCGCTCCGGACCTGCTCGAAGGACGGCAAGCGGATGACGCTGCGGTCCCGCGGCGGGACGCGGATGCGCATCGACTCGCGGTTGGCGGCGTTCGGCACGAAGTTGAGGGGCCGGACCGCCGGGGCAGCGGCGGTCGCCGCGTCCGCCCGCCGCGCGGCGCCATCCGCCTCGGCCTGGCTTGCGGCCTGCTGCGCCTCGTCCTCGCGGGCGCAGCTGGCGCCTTGCTCGCGCGCCTGGTCGGACACCATGAGGTAGGGGTTGACGTGCGCCTCGACCCGACCGGGCGCATCCACGCTGGTGGAATCGATCTCGAACCAGCCGGCCGCCGACTCGTCGCCGCTGCGGCGCACGAAAGCGGTGCCGCGCACGTCGGTGATGCGCTCCACCGGCTCGCGCCGCGCCAGCCGGTGGGCGATCTCGACGATCGCCCGTTCGCCGTTGCCGTAGACCAGCAGGTCGCACTTCGCGTCGACCACGATCGAGCGGCGGACCTTGTCCTGCCAGTAGTCGTAGTGGGCGATGCGGCGCAGCGAGCCCTCGATGCCGCCCATCACGATGGGCACATCGCTCCACGCCTCGCGGCAACGCTGCGAATAGACCACGGCCGCACGGTCCGGCCGCTTGCCGCCGACGTCGCCGGGGGTGTACGCGTCGTCCGAGCGGATCTTCCGGTCGGCGGTGTACCGGTTGATCATCGAATCCATGTTGCCGGCGGTCACGCCGAAGAACAGGTTGGGGCGGCCCAGCGCCTTGAACGGGTCGGCGCTCTGCCAGTCGGGCTGCGCGATGATGCCCACCCGGAAACCCTGGTCCTCGAGCATGCGGCCGATCACCGCCATGCCGAAGCTCGGATGGTCCACATAGGCATCGCCGGTCACGATGACGATGTCGCAGCTGTCCCATCCCAGCGCCTCCATCTCGGCGCGGCTGGTCGGCAGGAATTTCGCCGTGCCGAAACGCGCCGCCCAGTACTTGCGGTAGCTGGTCAGCGGTTTGGCATTGCGGGCAAAAAACGAGACATCTACCGGCGCGTTCATCGTGGGCGTCCTTCAAGGCAACCCGCGATTTTAAGGCCGCGGCCCGCGACGCGCATCGGGAACGGCCTGGAGCGGACGTCGGCGGTGAGGCCATTGCCTCATCCGCCACGACCATGGCCGCAGCCCGCGCGTCAGTTGCGCACCAGCATCTGCCCGCGGATCTCGCCGCCAGGATGCGCGGCCGTGTGGATGTTGGCGTACCACTTGCCCTGCAGCAGGTCTTCGGCCTGTGCCGGGGTCAGCACCGCCTCGCCGCGTATGGGGCTGACCAGCGGCGCCTTGAACGGCAGCGCGACGCCGGCGTTCTGGCCGAGGATCGCGGGGCCGTGAAAATGCCCGGCGGTCGCCGGACCGGTGAGACCGCTGTAGGCGATGTTCCAGCGCAAGGTGTTGGTGCTGCGGTTGAACCAGGCTTCGGCCTGCCCCGATCCGGGCGAGGCGACCGCGGGAATCTCGTTGCGTCCGCTCAGTTCGGCCGAGAGGCGCACCTCGTCCGTCCGGAACGGGTTGCCCAGGTTGCCGCAGCCGGCGAGCAGCAAGGCGGCTCCGGCGCACAGGGCGATGCCGGCGCTGCGGCGGGACGGTGCAGGAAAACGAACCATGGCGACCCCTTTCACGATGGAATTGTTCAGGACGATCCGTGACGGCGGACAGCGCCTGCCAGCGCGTCCATCCACTGGCCCCGACCTTACCGAAACGGACGGACCCCTTGGTAATGATTGTTTGCAGCCGGCGTCACGGGCGCGCCGTGCGCTGCCGCATCGCCTCGTACAGGCAGATGCCGCTGGCGACCGAGACGTTGAGGCTTTCGACCGCGCCGCGCATCGGCAGGCTCACCAGCGCGTCGCAGGTCTTGCGGGTTAGCTGCCGCATGCCTGCCCCTTCCGCGCCGAGCACGACGGCCAGCGGCATGCGCAGGTCGGCCTGGTGGAGGGTCTGCGGCGCATCGTCGCTGGTGCCCATGCACCAGATGCTGCGCTCCTTCAGCTCGCCCAGGGTGCGCGCCAGGTTGGTCACCATGAAATAAGGCACCGTCTCGGCCGCACCGCTCGCCACCTTGGCCACCGTCGCGTTGATGCCGACCGCATGGTCCTTGGGCGCGATGACGGCATGCGCCCCGGCGCCATCGGCCACCCGCAGGCAGGCGCCCAGGTTGTGCGGGTCGGTCACGCCGTCGAGCACCAGCAGCAGCGGCGGCTCCAAGCCGGCCTCCTCGACCCCTTCGAGCAGTTCGTCGAGCGACCGCGCTTGCGGCAGGGCTTCCACGCGCGCGGCCACGCCTTGGTGGCCGTTGCTGCCGCACAGGCGCGCGAGCCGGGCCGCGTCGGCCTCGATCAGCCGGACGCCCGCCTGGCTCGCACGCTCGACGAACTGCCGCATGCGGGCGTCCTTGCGGGCCGCTTCGAAATAGATCTCGACGATGGACGCGGGCGCCGTCTTCAGGCGTACGCCGACCGCATGGAAACCGAAAAGGACTTTGGGAGAGGACATGCGGCGATTATCGGCGGCCCGTCCCGCCGGCCGGGTTCCGGCTCAGGCCCGCGCCCGGCCCGCCTCGATGGTGATGCGCCGAGCGCACCGGTCGGCGATGCCGCGGTCGTGGGTGACTAGGACCAGCGTCGTGCCCTGCTCGCGATTGAGCTCGAACATGAGTTGCATCACCTTCTCGCCGGTCGCGAAATCCAGGCTGCCGGTCGGCTCGTCCGCCAGGAGCACCGCCGGCTGCATCACGAAGGCGCGTGCCAGCGCCACCCGCTGTTGCTCGCCGCCGCTGAGCAGGCGCGGATAGTGCGACAGTCGATCGCCGAGGCCGACGCGCCCCAGCATCTCGGAAGCCAGCCGGCGCGCCTGGGAACGGCCGGCCAGTTCGAGGGGCAGCATCGCGTTCTCCAGCGCGGTCAGGTTGGCCAGCAGCTGGAAGCTCTGGAACACGAATCCGATGCGCCGCGCACGCAAGGCGGCCCGCGCGTCCTCGTCGAGCGCGAAGATGTCCTGGCCATCGACGTGCACCGTGCCGCGGGTCGGAGTGTCGAGCCCGGCCAGGATGGCCAGCAGCGTGCTCTTGCCCGATCCCGACGCGCCGACGATGGCCACCGTCTCCCGCGGCGCCAGGGAAAAATCGATATCCTGCAGGATGTCGAGCGTACCCGACGAATCGGTGACCGATTTGAAGACATGCCGCACGTCCACGATGGCGGCGGCGGCGTTCGGTTCAGACATGAAAGGCCTCAAGTTGGATCGTCAACGGTTTATCGTCGCGTCGGCCTGCCTGCTCGGCGCGCTGGCCGCCGCCGGGCATGCCTTCGCCGCCCCCGCCACCGCAGCAGCGCGGGCCGGGGCCGGCAAGGCGGCGCCCGTCGTCCTGGTGCTCGGCGACTCGCTGAGCGCCGAGTACGGCTTGCGCCGCGGCACCGGCTGGGTGGCCCTGCTGGACAA
This sequence comes from Xylophilus ampelinus, assembly GCA_036946225.1. Lineage (GTDB taxonomy): Bacteria > Pseudomonadota > Gammaproteobacteria > Burkholderiales > Burkholderiaceae_C > JAKOND01. The sequence goes on along the minus strand of JAQIJO010000009.1, from coordinate 116,079 downwards.
GCGCCTGCAGGAGCGGAAGATCCCTGCGCGCATCGTTAATGCCAGCATCAGCGGCGAAACCACCTCGGGCGGCGCGGCGCGGCTGGGCGCGCTCCTGAAGCAGCACGTCCCGACACACCTCGTGCTGGAACTGGGCGCCAACGATGCTTTGCGCGGCCTGCCGCTGAAGGACACGGAGGCCAACCTGCAGCGCATGGCGGGCGCCGCCAAGGCGGCCGGCGCCCGGGTGCTGATCGTGGGCATGGAAGTGCCGCCCAACTACGGGACGGCCTACACCCGCGCCTTCTCGGAGATCTTCGGACGGGTCGCGAAAGCGACGGGATCGCAGTTCGTGCCCTTTCTGCTTAAGGGCGTGGCGGACATCCCGGACGCGGCCGGCATGTTCCAGGCGGACAGGATCCATCCGCTGGAGAAAGCGCATCCGGTCATGCTGGACAACGTCTGGCCCGTGCTGGAACCCATGCTGCGCTGAGCGGGCGGGACGGCGGCGCCGGAGGTTCAATCCGTCAACCGCCGCCCTGGCGGGCATCGGCCGCAGCGCCTTCCGCAGGGGCGCCCTCCCCTGCCTCCGGCGCGCCGGCATCGCTGGGCTGGTCGTGCACGATGCCGGCCTTGCGGTCGGCCTTGGCGCGCGCCTTCTCTTCCTTCTTGCGCTGCTTGGCGAGTTCTTTCTGCCGTTTCTCGAATCCGTAATTGGGTGTTGCCACGAGCGCTCCGTTCTACAAGTTCGGGGATGAATGCACTTTAAGTGATATGGAAGCGCGCCACCAGCGTGGCGCGGGAATCATCCGGCCGCCGCGCCGTGCATCGCATCGAGCGATCGCCGCAGGTCCTCGACGAGGTCGGCCGTGGCTTCCAGCCCGACCGAGAAGCGCACCAGGCCGCCCGCGTGCGGCCAGCGCGCGGTGCCGGCGTGGCGCATCGACGCCATGTCGTAGGGCACGGCCAGGCTGACCGGGCCGCCCCAGGAAAAACCGATGCGGAACAGGCGCAGGCCGTCGCAGAAGCGGTCGATGGCGGCCTGGGGGATGTCCGCCCCGAAGACGACCGAGAACAGGCCCGCGGCCCGGTCCCGCGCGCCACAGATCCGCCGCCAGTGTTCGTGGCCGGGGCTACCTTCGAGCGCCGGATGCAGGACGGCGGAAATCTCCGGCCGCGACCGGAGCCAGCGGGCCAGCCCGCGTGCGCTCTCGTCGTGCGCGCGGTAGCGCAGGTCGATGCTCGGGAGGGAGCGCAGCACCAGTTCCGCGTCGTTGGCGCCCACGCCCAGCCCCAACCGCATGTGGGCGAGCTTGAGCCGCAGGTGCAGGGCCTCGTCGCGGGTCACGACGCTGCCCATCAGCACGTCGCCGCCCCCGCTCGGATACTTGGTAAGCGCATGGACGCTGACGTCGACCGCCAGCCCTTCGCCGAGGTCGAAGGGGTCGAAGGCCAGCCCTGCCCCCCAGGTGTTGTCCAGCACCGCCAGCGCGCCCGGGCGCTCGCGGCAGGCCCGGAGCAGCGCCTGCAGGTCGGGGAACTCCATCGACACCGACCCGGCCGCTTCCAGCCAGACCAGCCGGGTGCGCTCCGACAGCTTGGCCCGCAGGTCCTCGGGATCCATCGCGTCGTAGAGGCGGTGCGCGATGCCGTAGGCGGCCAGTTCCGCCTGGGCGAAGGCCAGCCCGGGACCGTAGGCGTTGTGCGGGATCAGGACCTCGTCGCCGGCCTTGAGCAGGGCCAGGTCCACCAGCGTGATGGCCGCCAGCCCGCTCGGCGCCAGCAGGCACTGCAGGCCGCCTTCCAGCGATGCGATGCGCTCCTCGAGGACGAAGGTGGTGGGCGTGCCGTGCAAGCCGTAGGTGTAGCCTTCCTTCTGCTTCCACTCCCGGGTGCGCAGCGCGGCGACGTCGGGAAAGTACACCGTGGACGCCTTGTGGACCGCCACTTGCGGCGCGTCGAATTCGCCGGGCGGACGGTAGGCGTGGTGGATGAGCTGGGTCGCGGTGCCGGTCATCGATTCATCATACCCGCCAGTCCGGCGCCGGCCGTCCGGCCCGCCGGGCGGCAGCGCAGTGCGGGGCGACCGGGCCCGGGGCGATCCGGTTGGCGTCCGGTCCGGCCGGCGCTTACGCGCCGGTCACCGTGTCGAACAGCAGCTTGAGGTTGAGCGCCACGATGATCCCGGCGATCGTCCAGGCGACGGCCATCAGCTTGCGGCCGACGACCAGCGGGCCCATGAGCTTGCGGTCCGACACGAAGCGCACCAGCGGCACGACCGCGAACGGCAGCTGCATCGACAGCACCACCTGGCTGAACACCAGCAGCTTGGCGGTTCCCTGCGGTCCGTAGAGGCTGGTGACCACCACCACCGGGACGATGGCGATGCCGCGGGTCACCAGCCGTCGCGCCCAGTCCGGCAGCCGCAGGCGCAGGAAGCCCTCCATCACGATCTGCCCGGCCAGCGTCGCGGTGACCGTCGAGTTGATGCCGGAAGCCAGCAGCGCCACCGCGAACAGGGTCGAGGCGAGCCCGACCCCCAGCATCGGCGACAGCAGTTCGTAGGCCTGCTCGATCTCCTCCACGTCGGTCCGGCCGGTCTGGTGGAAGACGGTGGCCGCGGTGATCAGGATCGCCGCGTTGACGAACAGCGCGAGCATCAGCGCGATAGTGCTGTCGGCGACCGCCCAGCGCACCGCCTGCCGGCGTCCCGCGTCGTCCCGCGCGAACGCGCGGGTCTGCACGATGGACGAGTGGAGGTAGAGGTTGTGCGGCATGACGGTGGCGCCGATGATGCCGATCGCGAGGTAGAGCGCGGCCGGGTTGGTGACCACCTCGGCGCGCGGCAGGAAGCCGCCGAGCACCTCGCGGATCGGCGGCGCGGCCAGCACCATCTGCACCACGAAACAGGCGAAGATAATGGTCAGCAACGCGATGACGAAGGCTTCGAGCGAGCGGAAGCCGCGCCGCATCAGCAGCAGGATCAGGAACACGTCCGCCGCGGTGATGACGGCACCCCAGACCAGCGGGATACCGAAGAGCAGGTTGAGCGCGATGGCGGTGCCGATGACCTCGGCCAGGTCGCAGGCGATAATCGCCGCCTCGCAGGCGATCCAGAGCAGGAAGTTCACCGGCCGCGAGTAGCGCGCGCGGCAGGCCTGGGCCAGGTCGAGCCCGGTCGCGATGCCCAGCCGGGCGGCGAGCGCCTGCAGCACGATGGCCATCAGGTTCGACAGCAGGATGACCGACAGCAGCATGTAGCCGAACTTGGAGCCGCCGGCGATGTCGGTCGCCCAGTTGCCCGGATCCATGTAGCCCACCGACACCATGTAGCCCGGCCCGAGGAACGCGAGGAATCGCCGCAGCCAGCTGCCCCCGGCGGGCACGGGCACGCTCGCGTTCATGCTGCCCAGGCTGCGCCCGTCCACCGGTTCCCGGCGGGACGCCATGCTGATGCCGATCTCGGTGGATGCCACGTCGTCCTTCCCTGTTGCGCGCCCCGCAAGGATGCCGGGCGATGCTGCAATGTAGCCCAGGCTAAGAATCGGAGTCCAGGCAATACGCAGATAGATACTTCCTATCGGAAAGGGCCCGGGGAACGGCATCGGTCAGAATCGACGTTCCGTCCCGCGGCCCACCGCGGGGCAGCACAGTGATCGGGAGGAAGAATGGCGCGGGTGAAACGGGCGGCGGAGACGCCAGGGCTGGTCGCGGCCGCAGTCCATGTGGAGAGCTTCCGGCAGGTCCGGGAGGCCCGGCGGCAGGAGCGGGTCGACGACTACGTCGAATTGATCGCGGACCTGATCCACGACGGAGGCGAGGCGCGCCAAGTGGATATCGCCAAGCGCTTCGGCGTGGCCCAACCGACGGTGGCGAAAATGCTCGTGCGCTTGGCGGATGCCGGGCTGGTGGTGCGCCGCCCCTACCGCGGCGTCTTCCTGACCGAGGCGGGGCAGGCGCTGGCCGAGGCGAGCCGTGCCCGCCACCGGGTGGTCGAGGATTTCCTGCTGGCGCTGGGCGTGGACCCGGACGCCGCCCGGCGGGACGCCGAGGGCATCGAGCACCACGTCAGCACGCCGACCCTGGAGGCGTTCGCGCGCTTCGTCGCGGACCGCCGCGCACCGGCGGCCGGAGGATCCGGCGCTGCGGGGCCCGGCGCCGGCCGGCCCGCCTGAGGTGGCGCTGCGGCCTGCCGCTCAGGCCTGGAGCCGCGAGTTGCGTGGCACGTGGGCCATGAGGAACTCCATCTGGTCGGCGAGGATGCGCCGGTTGCGCAGGATGAAGTCCTCCCACAGGCTGGGCACGTAGGGCGCGTACAGCAGGGGCATGCCCGCCTGCTCGGGCGTGCGGCTGCTCTTGCGGTGGTTGCAGGAACGGCAGGCGGTGACGACGTTCATCCAGGTGTCGGGACCGCGCTGGCTCAGCGGCACGATGTGCTCGCGGGTCAGCTCGTGGTCCGGGAAATGGTTGCCGCAGTAGGCGCAGACGTGGCGGTCGCGGGCGAAGAGCTTGTCGTTGCTCAGGCCGCAGCGCATCAGGAAGGGATTGATGCGCGGCACGCCCTTGGTGCCGATGATGCTGCTGACCGCGATCTCGGACTGCAGGCCGGTGACCGCGTTGTGGCCGCCGCGGAACACCGCGATGCGCGCCCCGGCCTCCCAGCGCACGTCCTCGGCCGCGTAGTGGGTCACCGCCTCTTCCAGCGAGATCCACGACTGCGGCAATCCCTGGGCCGACAACTTCAAGACCTTCACGCGGTACCTCCCTGGTCACGGAACGACGGGACGGGAGCGTGCGCACGCGGCGCGACGCCAGCTACGGGACAATATACGCTCTTCGTGACAATTCGACCGTGCCCCGGCGCCATGCCGGGCGATCGGTCCCCGCCCCCTCCATGCATGTCTTTCGCGGTTTCCATCATCCCGGCGTGGCCCCGGCCTGCGCGCTGACCATCGGCAACTTCGACGGCGTGCACCGCGGCCACCAGGCGATGCTGGCCCTGCTGGTGAGCGAGGCGCGCCACCGCGGGCTGCCGAGCTGCGTGCTCACCTTCGAGCCCCATCCGCGCGACTACTTCGCGGGGCGCAGCGGCAACGCGGCGCTGGCCCCGGCGCGCATCGGCACCCTGCGCGACAAGCTCACCGAACTGGCATGCTGCGGCATCGACCAGGCGGTGGTCCTGCCCTTCGACGCGCGCCGCGCGGCCCAGGGCGCGGAGGATTTCATCGACGACGTGCTGGCGCGCGGGCTCGGCGCGCGCTACGTGCTCACCGGGGACGACTTCCAGTTCGGCGCGCGGCGCGGCGGCAACTACGCGCTGCTGGACCGCCTGGGCCCCTCTAAGGGATTCGAGGTGGCGCGCATGAACAGCTACGAGATCTCCGACCCGCAGGGCCGCCTGCGGCCGGGCAGCGGCGGCGCCGCGGCGCCCGGGAGCGGCCTGCGGGTGTCGAGCTCGGCGGTCCGGGAGGCGCTGCAGCAGGGCCGCATGGACGACGCGGCGCAGCTGCTCGGCCGGCCCTACGCCATCAGCGGCCATGTGGTGCACGGCGCCAAGCTCGGGCGCGACCTGGGCTTCCGGACGCTGAACATGCGCTTCGCCCACTGGAAGCCGGCCGCGGGGGGCATCTTCGCGGTGCTGGTGCACGGGCTCGACGACCGGCCGGTGGAAGGCGTGGCGAACCTCGGCGTGCGGCCCTCGCTGGATCCGCGCGACGTCAATGGCGGCCGCGTGCTGCTGGAGACCCACTGCCTGCGCTGGCCGGAGCGCCTGGGCGCCGAAGGGGCCTACGGTAAAATCGTCCGGGTGGAACTGCTGCACAAACTGCACGACGAACTGAAGTACGACGGACTCGATGCCCTGCGCGCGGGCATCGCCCGCGACTGCGAGGACGCGCGCGCCTTCTTCGCCCGGCGGCACGCGCAGACCCACCGCCAGACGACCCGCGACCGAATTTAGCGCCCGTGCGCGGCCCCGCCGGCCGCATCCGGGGCAGTCGGCCGCGCGGCCGCGCCGCCTCCGGGCCGGAGCGCACGGCTCCCTTCCCGTCGTCGCGGCGCCGGCATGCGCGCCGCCCCCTCCCCGCCCGCGGCCGCCGTACGGCGGCCCCCGCACCGCGCCACCGGCGCTCCATCCAGAACCATGTCCGACACTGCTGCCCACGATTCCGGCGCCGCCGCCGATCCCGCCACCGACGCCGCGGACTACCGCGCCTTCCTCAACCTGCCCGACACGCCCTTCCCCATGCGCGGCGACCTGCCTAAGCGCGAACCGGGCTGGGTGCAGGAATGGAACGAGCAGGGCCTCTACAAGAAGCTGCGCGCGGCGCGCCGCGGCTGCGAGAAGTTCATCCTGCACGACGGCCCCCCGTACGCCAACGGCCAGATCCACATGGGCCACGCGGTCAACAAGATCCTCAAGGACATGATCGCCAAGGCGCGGCAGCTCGAAGGCTACGACGCGCTCTACATCCCGGGCTGGGACTGCCACGGCCTGCCGATCGAGAACCAGATCGAGAAGACCCACGGACGCAACCTCGGCCGCGACGAGGTGCAGGCCCGCAGCCGCGCCTACGCCGCCGAGCAGATCGCGCAGCAGAAGGCCGACTTCCAGCGCCTGGGCGTGCTCGGCGACTGGGAGCACCCCTACCGCACCATGGACTTCGGCAACGAGGCCAACGAGATCCGCGCCCTCAAGCGGGTGATGGAGCGCGGCTTCGTCTACCGCGGCTCCAAGCCGGTGTACTGGTGCTTCGACTGCGGCTCCTCGCTGGCCGAGTTCGAGATCGAGTACGCCGACAAGAAGTCGCAGACGCTAGACGTCGGCTTCCCCTGCGCCGAGCCGGAGAAGCTCGCGGCCGCCTTCGGCCTGCCCGCGCTGGGCAAGCCGGCCTTCGCCGTCATCTGGACCACCACCGCCTGGACCATCCCGGCCAACCAGGCGCTCAACGTCAACCCGGACCTCGACTACGCGCTGGTCGACACCCCGCGCGGCCTGCTGGTCCTGGCCGCGGCGCTGGTCGAGAAGTGCCTGGGCCGCTACGGGCTCGAAGGCGCGGTGCTGGCCACCGCGCCGGGCAAGTCGCTGGACCGCATCGCCTTCCGCCACCCGCTGGCCCACGTGGACGCGGGCTACGACCGCCTGTCGCCGGTGTTCCTGGCCGACTACGCCACCGCCGACGACGGCACCGGCATCGTGCACTCCGCGCCGGCCTACGGCGTGGACGACTTCCAGTCCTGCCTGGCCAACGGCATGGCGCACGACGACATCCTGAACCCGGTGCAGGGCAACGGCGTCTACGAGGAAGCGCTGCCGATCTTCGGCGGCCAGCACATCTGGAAGGCCGCGCCCCGCGTGGTCGAGGCGCTGGCCGCGGCCGACCGCCTGTTCGCCACCGAGCACATCGCCCACAGCTACCCGCACTGCTGGCGCCACAAGTCGCCGGTGATCTACCGCGCCGCCGCGCAGTGGTTCATCCGCATGGACGAGGGCGAGGGCGTCTTCACCGTCGACAAGGCCGAGGGCACGTTGCGCCAGCTCGCGCTGGCGGCCATCGAGCAGACCGGCTTCTACCCCGAGAACGGCAAGGCCCGGCTGCGCGACATGATCGCCAACCGGCCCGACTGGTGCATCAGCCGCCAGCGCAACTGGGGCGTGCCCCTGCCCTTCTTCCTGCACAAGGTGACGGGCGAGCTGCATCCGCGCACCCCGGAACTGATGGACCGCGCCGCCGGGATCGTCGAGCGGGGCGGCGTCGAGGCCTGGAGCCGCGCCACCGCCGAGGAGATCCTGGGCGCGGAGGACGCGCAGCACTACGCCAAGGGCAACGACATCCTGGACGTCTGGTTCGATTCCGGCACCACCCACTACCACGTGCTGCGCGGCTCGCACCAGGGCGGCGGCACCGACATGGGCCACCACGAGACCGGCCCCGAGGCCGACCTCTACCTGGAAGGCCACGACCAGCACCGCGGCTGGTTCCACTCCTCGCTGCTGACCTCCTGCGCCATGACCGGCCGCGCGCCCTACCGCGGCCTGCTGACCCACGGCTTCACCGTGGACAGCCAGGGCCGCAAGATGAGCAAGTCGCTCGGCAACGGCGTGGATCCGCAGGCCACCAGCAAGAAGCTGGGCGCGGAGATCATCCGGCTGTGGGTGGCCGCGAGCGACTATTCCGGCGACATCGCCGGCGACGACAAGATCCTCGCGCGGGTGGTGGACGGCTACCGCCGCATCCGCAACACCCTGCGCTTCCTGCTCGCCAACACCAGCGACTTCGACCCCGCGCGGGACGCGGTCCCGCTGGACGAGCTGCTGGAGATCGACCGCTACGCCCTGGCCCGCGCGCGCCGCTTCCAGGACGAGGTGCTGTCGCACTTCCGGGTCTACGAGTTCCATCCCGTGGTCGCGAAGCTGCAGGTCTACTGCAGCGAGGACCTGGGCGCCTTCTATTTGGACGTGCTCAAGGACCGCCTCTACGTCACGCCGGCCGGCAGCCTGGCGCGCCGCAGCGCGCAGACCGCGCTCTGGCACATCACCCACGCGATGCTGCGCTGGATGGCGCCCTTCCTGAGCTTCACCGCCGAGGAGGCCTGGAAGATCTTCGCGCCCGGCCGCTCCGAATCGATCTTCGTCGAGACCTTCTGGGACGCGCCCGAGCCGGCCGGCGCCGAGGCGCTGGTCGCCAAGTGGGGCCGGATCCGCGAGATCCGCGAGGCGGTCAACAAGGACATCGAGGCGGTGCGCACCCAGGGCCTGGTCGGCTCCTCGCTGCAGGCGGCGGTCGCCATCCACGCGCCGGAAGACGACCTGCGGCTGCTGGAGAGCCTTGGCGACGACCTGAAGTTCGTCACCATCACCTCGGTCGCGCAGGCGGTGCCCGCCGCGCCCGGCGAAGGGCTGCGGGTGGAGACCGCCCAGGCGCCCGGCCGCAAGTGCGCGCTCACCTGGCACTACAGCGAGACGGTGGGCGCCGACCCTGCGCACCCGGCGCTGTCGGCCCGCGCGATCCTGAACCTCTACGGCGCCGGCGAAACGCGCAAGGCGGCCTGACCCATGGCGCAGCAAGCTCCCAAGACCGTCAAGGTGCGCACCACCACCCGCCCCGGCCCCGCCAAGGGCGGCGGCGGCGCCACCGCCGCGATGCTGCCCTGGCTGGCGCTGGCGCTGGCCATCGTGCTGGCGGACCAGTTCACCAAGGTGCTGATCCTAGACAGCTACCGGCTGGGCGACTCCACCCCGGTGGCAAGCTTCTTCAACATCGTGCGGGCCCACAACACCGGCGCGGCCTTCTCCTTCCTGGCGGCGGCCTCGGGCTGGCAGCGCTGGATGTTCACCGGCATCGGCCTGGCCGCGGCCGGCTTCATCGTCCACCTGCTGCGCTCGCACGCCGGCCAGCGGCTGTTCTCGTTCTCGATCTCCTGCATCCTGGGAGGCGCGATCGGCAACGTGGTGGACCGGCTGCTGCACGGCTACGTGGTCGACTTCCTGGACTTCCACCTCGGCGGCTGGCATTTCCCGGCCTTCAACGTGGCGGACGCGGGCATCACCATCGGCGCGGTCTGCCTGGTGGTCGACGAGCTGCTCCGGGTGCGGCGCGGCCGCTGAGCCGCGGGCGGCCCCTGCCCGGCGGCCGACCGGCGCCGGAGCGGCGCGAAAGGCCCTGCGGCGCACGGGCCCGTCGCGGCGCGCTGGACGGCGCGTCCCCCTGTGCCGATACTCCCCCGATGCATCCCTCCGGGACCATCCCATGAGCATCCTCCGCCGCGCGACGGACCCGTCCGGGCCGGCCGCCTCCCCCGATCGGTCCCTGCCGGCCCGTCCATGAGCGCCTTCCCCTTCACCTCGCTGGCGCACCTGACCGACCTGCACATCCGCGCGTCCGGGGAGTCGGCCTACCGCCGCGTCGACACCGACGCCTACCTGCGCCGGAGCGTGGCGATGCTGACGGGGCTGGCGCCGCGGCCCGACGCCGTGGTCGTCACCGGCAACCTCACCGATTTCGGGCAGGACGACGCCTACGCCCACCTGGCGGGGCTGCTGGCGCCGCTGGACATGCCCTGCTACCTGCTGCCCGGCAGCCACGACGACCGCGCCGCGATGCGCCGCGCCTTGCGCGGCCACGCCTACCTGGGCGAAGGCCCGTTCGTCCAATACGCGGCGGACGTGGGCGAGCTGCGGCTCGTCGCGGTCGACACCTGCACCGCGGGCGAGAGCCACGGCTCCCTCTGCCACGACCGGCTGCAATGGCTGTCGGACGCGCTCGACGCCGCCGGCGAGCGGCCGGTGGTGCTGGCCATGCACCATCCGCCCTTCCAGAGCTACGTCAACGTGGCGGACCGGCCCGCGCTGCTCCACGGCGTGGACGAGCTGGAGGCGCTGGTCGAGTCGCACCCCAACATCGAGCGCATCGTCTGCGGCCACCTGCACCAGGCGGTCACCACCCTGTTCGGCGGGGTGGTCGCGATGAGCGCGCCGGCGCCCGCCCAGTCGATGCGGCTCGACGGCGAGGATCCGCGGCTCGCGCAGTGGGACGTCAAGCCGCCCGCCTTCCTGGTGCACACCGTGCCGGGCACCGGCCGCATGGTCAGCCACACCGTATCCAGCGCACGGCTCTGACATCGGTCCCGCAATAGTTACGCCAAAATGAACAGGAGTCCCCCCAGCGCGACGCCTCCGGCGCCGCGGGGAGCCGGGCCGCGGGCGAGGAGACAATCGCGAGGACATGAAGCATCTGTTGAATCTGCTGGCAGCCATCGCGCTGCTCGTCTGGGGCACCCAGCTGGTCCGCACCGGCGTGCTGCGCGTGTTCGGCGCCAACCTGCGCAAGATCCTCGCGCGCAGCATGGGCAACCGGTTCACCGCCGCGCTCTCGGGCATCGGCGTGACCGCGCTGGTCCAGTCGAGCACCGCCACCTCGCTGATGACCTCGTCCTTCGTCGGCCAGGGCCTGCTGAGCCTGACCTCGGCGCTGGCGGTGATGCGCGGCGCGGACGTGGGCACCGCGGTGATGTCGGTGCTGTTCTCGGTGGACCTCTCCTGGCTGTCGCCGCTGCTGATCTTCACCGGCGTGGTGCTGTCCCTCTCGCGGCAGTCGAGCACGCCGGGCCGGGTCGGCGGCGTGCTGATCGGGCTCGGGCTGATGCTGCTGGCGCTGCAGATGGTGGTCAGCTCCACCGAGCCGCTGTTCGATTCCGCCGCCATGCGCGCGGTGCTGGGCTCGATCGGCAGCGATCCGCTGCTGGAGATCACCGTCGGCGCCGCGCTGGCGGTGATCGCCTACTCCAGCCTGGCGATCGTGCTGCTGATCGCGGCGATGGCGACCTCGACCGTGGTGCCGCTGGACGTCGGGCTGGGGCTGGTGCTGGGCGCCAACCTCGGCAGCGGGGTGCTGGCGGTGCTGACCACCGCCAAGTCGGCGGTCGAGGTGCGGCAGGTGACCGTCGGCAACCTGGTCTTCAAGGCGATGGGGGTGGCGCTGGTCGCGCCCTTCATCGGCCTGTGGCTGCGGTACGTGCAGCCGCGCCTGCCCGACCCCACCTCGGGCGTGGTGCTGTTCCACCTGGCGTTCAACATCGTCATCAGCGTCGGCTTCATCGGCCTGACCCAGTTCGTGGCGCGGCTGGTCGAGCGGGTGCTGCCCAAGGCCAAGGCGGCGCCGGGCGCGGTGCGCCGGCCGCAGCACCTGGATCCCTCGGCGCTCTCGACGCCGTCCCTGGCGATCTCCTGCGCGGCGCGCGAGGCGCTGCACCAGGCCGACATGGTCGAGACCATGCTCATCGGCGTGCTCGACGTGATGCGCAAGAACGACCTGCAGCTCGCCGAGAACCTGCGCAAGATGGACGACACGGTCGACGAGCTGTACTCCGCGATCAAGTACTACCTCACCAAGATCCCCACCGGCGCGCTGGGCGAGGAGGAGAGCCGCCGCTGGACCGACATCATCAGCTTCACCATCAACATGGAGCAGGTGGGCGACATCATCGAGCGGGTGCTGATCGACCTGGAGGAGAAGAAGATCAAGAAGTCGCGCAGCTTCTCGCAGGCCGGCATGAAGGAGATCGAGGAACTGCACGCCCGGCTGATCGACAACCTGCGCCTCGCGATGAGCGTCTTCCTCAACGGCAACGTGCGCGACGCGCAGAAGCTGCTGGAGGAGAAGGCCCGCTTCCGCGACCTGGAGCGCGCCTACGCCACCACCCACCTGGGCCGGCTGTCCGACCAGACGGTGCAGAGCATCGAGACCAGCTCGCTGCACATCGACCTGATCAGCGACCTGAAGCGCATCAATTCGCACATCTGCTCGGTGGCCTACCCCATCCTCGACTCGGCGGGCGTGCTGGCGCCGAGCCGGCTGCGCGAGAAGGTCGGCGACGCGCCGGCCGGCCCCCTGCGGAACGCGCCGGCCGACGGCCCGGTCGCCGCGCTGGACGACCGGTGACCCCGGGCCGTCCGCCCTGCCTGCTATCGATTCGGTAGCTGCAGGCCTAGGCGGAACGCCGGCCAGGCCAGGATTTCCTTCGGAATTTCCGCGCGGGACGGGCGCTCCGGCGCCTCAGCGCCCGGGCCGCACCGCCGGGTGCTCCTCGTTCGGCGAGACCGCGGCGGCCGCCGCCTCGGGCGCTGCGGCGCGTTCGGCCGGCGTGGCGGTGACCGCGGGCACGACGTGCGCGCGGCGGGCCCAGCGCTGGGCCATCACCGCGCAGACCATCAGCTGGATCTGGTGGAAGAGCATCAGCGGCAGCACGATGGCCCCCACCGCCGGCGCGGCGAACAGCACCTTGGCCATCGGCACCCCGCTCGCGAGGCTCTTCTTCGAGCCGCAGAAGACGATGGTGATCTCGTCCTCCTTCGAGAAGCCGAGGCGGCGGGCGGCGAAGGTGGTGCCGCCGATGGAGCACGCCAGGATCACGCAGCACACCGCCACCAGGCCGGCCAGGGCGGGCAGCGGGATCTGGCGCCACAGGCCTTCCACCACCGCCGCGCTGAAGGCGGTGTAGATCACCAGCAGGATCGAGCCCTGGTCCACCAGCTTGAGCGTCTTGGCCCGCTCCTTGACCCAGGCGCCGATCCAGGGGCGCAGCAGGTGGCCGACCACGAAGGGCAGCATCAGCTGCAGCATGATGCGGCCGACCGCGCCCAGCGACGGGCCGCCGGCGCCCGCGTGCTCGACCACCAGCAGGTTGACCAGCACCGGCGTGATGAACACGCCCAGCATGGTCGAGGCGGAGGCGCTGCACACCGCCGCCGGGATGTTGCCCCGGGCCATCGAGGTGAAGGCGATCGCCGACTGCACCGTCGCCGGCAGCACGCAGAGGTACATCACGCCCCGGTACAGCTCGGGCGTGACCAGCGGCTGCAGCACGGGGCGCAGCGCGAGGCCGAGCACCGGGAACAGCACGAAGGTGGCGAGCACCACCACGATGTGCAGCCGCCAGTGGGTCGCGCCGGCGACGACCGCCTCGCGCGAGAGCCGGGCGCCGTGCAGGAAGAACAGCAGCGCGATCGCGGCGGTGGTCAGCAGGTCGAAGCCGCGCGCCGCCGCGCCCTGGGCCGGCAGCAGGCTGGCCACGGCGACGGTGGCCACCAGCACCAGCGTGAAGTTGTCGGGGAGGAATTTGGAACGTGCCATGGGGGAAAGGGATCCGCCGGCCCGGGCCGGGGATGCGCTCGCAGGAAAGGAGTGGGGCCGCGATTGGAACCCAGGTCGATTCAACAGACAAATGCATTTGTCTGATGGATTTATGATTCCGCATGATGAACGTGAGCCTGCGCCAGCTGCGCGTCTTCCAGGCGGTGGCGGCCGCGCGCAATTTCAGCCGCGCCGGGGAGCGCATCGGCCTGACCCAGCCGGCGGTGAGCCGCGCGGTCACCGAACTCGAGGGCCAGCTCGGCCTGCGGCTCTTCGACCGCACCACCCGCGAGGTGGCGCCGACCGAGGCGGGACGCAGCCTCGCCGGCCACCTCGACCGGCTGATCGACGAGCTGGAGACCGCCCTGCTCGACGTGCAGGGCATGGCCACCGCCCGGCGCGGCCGGGTGCGGGTGGCCAGCAGCCCGACGCTGTCGGCCAACCTGATGCCGGCCTGCATCTCCGAGGCCGCGCGGCAGCTGCCCGGCATCGAACTGGTGCTGCTCGACCGGGTGCAGCAGGACGGGCTGGGCAGCATCCGCTCGGGCGAAGTGGATTTCGGCGCGGTGATCGATCCGGCCGACGCTGACGACCTGCACTGCGAAACCATCCTGCGCGAGCCCTTCTGCCTCGTCTGCCCGGCGGACCATGCCCTGGCGCGTCGCGAGGCGGTGCCCTGGGAGGCGCTCGCGGCGCATCCGCTGGTGCTGCTGGACCATGTCTCGGGCAGCCGGCGGCTGATCGACCGGGCGCTGGCGCGCCACGGCGTGCAGCCGCAGGTGGCGCAGCAGCTCGGCCATCCGACCACGGTGTTCCGGATGGTGGACGCGGGCCTCGGCGTCAGCGTGCTGCCCCGGCTCGCGCTGTCGCCGGCCGACACCGCCGGGCTGGCGGTGCGGCCGCTGCTGCCGCGGGTCGACCGGGCGGTGGTGCTCGCCCACCGGCGCAACCGCGCGCTGCCGCCGCGGGCGCAGGAGGTCTGGGAGCTGGTGCGGACCGTGGCCCGGGCGCGTCACGGCGACGCCTGAGGCACGGCGCGCGCGGATCTCCGCCGCAGGCCGGCGGGATCACCAGCCGGCGGCGGCTCCGTCGCTGCGCGGATCGGAGCCTCCTTCCAGCGTGCCGTCGCCGTGCCGCACGATGGCTCCCGCATGGCCCATGACCTCGTCGTAGGCGCCGACCAGGTCCACCGCGTGGCCCAGGCCGCGCAGGCATTCCGCCACCGCGGGATCGAAGCGCGACTCGAGCTTGAGCGAATCGCTGCTCTGCCCCCAGGTGCGGCCCAGTAGCCAGCGCGGCGCGTCGATGGCGGCCTGGGGATTCATGCCGAAATGCACGATGCGGCTGAAGACGGCGCTCTGCGATTGCGGCTGCCCGTCGCCTCCCATGTTGCCGTACACCACCGTGCGCCCGTCGGCCAGCCGGGCCAGGGCGGGGTTGAGCGTGTGGAACGGCTTGCGCCCCGGCGCCAGGGGATTGAGGGCGCCGGGATCCAGCGAGAAACTGCATCCCCGGTTCTGCCAGTTCACGCCCGAGCCGGCGAGCACCACGCCGCTTCCGAACTCGTGGTAGATGCTCTGGATGAAGCTCACGGCCACGCCCTCGCGGTCGACCACGCCCATCCATACCGTATCCCCCGGGCCCTGGCCGCCGTCCCATGCGGCGATGCGATCGGGCGCGATGCGCGCCGCCATCGCATCCAGCGCCTCGGGCTGCAGCCATCGCTGCGGATCGTCCTGCATGAACGCCGGATCGGTGATGCGGGTGTCGCGGATCGCGAACGCCTGCTTGGTCGCCTCGACGCAGGCGTGCACGTACGGCGCATTGAGCGGATCCATGCGCCGCGCGTCGAACAGCCGGTCGAGCTGGCCGAGGATCAGCAAGGACACCAGTCCTTGCGTGGGCGGCGGCATGTTGTAGAGCGTTCCGCGCGAATGCCGCATCGACAGGGGTTGCCTCCAGGCGGGCCGGTGGCGCTCGAGGTCCGCCAGCGTCAGCGGACTGCCCGCCGCATCCAGGTCGGCCGCCATGCTGCGCGCTAGTTCCCCGCGGTAGAAATCCGACAGGCCGGCGCGCTGCAACTGCTCCAGGGTCGCGGCCAGCCGCGGCTGCACGAACCGCGCGCCCGCGACCGGCGCCCCGCCCGCGGGAAGGAAAGCGTCGGCGAAGCCGGGGACTCCACCCAACTCCTCGGCCCGGCTCGCCGTGCATTGCGCCTGGCTCCGCGTGACAGGCACGCCGTCGCGGGCGTAGAAGATGGCATCGGCCAGCAGCCGCGACAGCGGCAGGCGTCCCCCCAGGCTTTCGCGCGAATGGGCATGCGCGGCCTCCCAGCCGGAGATGGTGCCGGCGACCGTGTTGGCGGCCATGCCTCCGCGGAACGGAATGCGCTGCAGGCCCTGCGCGCGGTACGCGTCGATGGTGGCGGCGCCGGCCGCGGCTCCGCAGGCCTCCAGCCCCCGGGGCGCATCGCCGGGCCGCACGATCAGCCAGAAACCGTCCCCGCCGATGCTGTTCATGTGCGGGTACACGACCGCGATCACGGCGGCCGCGGCGATCATCGCCTCCACGGCGTTTCCGCCTTCGCGCAGCACGCCCATGGCGCTTTGCGTGGCGAGGGCGTTCGGGGTGGCGGCCATGCCGCGCACGCCCCGGGCGGGGTTCGGAACGTATGTCAAGGGATTCTCTCCAGGGATGTTCGCGGGCGTCGCATGCGCCCGGGCCGTTCTGCCGCCCGTCAGGCCGCCAGCGGATGCAGGCACGCCACCTGGCGCCGATCGTCGGCGGCGGTCTGCGGGGGATCGATGCGCGCGCAGTCCTCCTGCGCCCGGCTGCAGCGCGTGCGGAAGCGGCAACCCGACGGAAGATCGGCAGGACTCGGTATCTCGCCCTGCAGGCTGACGGCCAAGGGCGCGCCGAAGCGCGGGAAGGCGTTCATCAGCGCGCGCGTGTAGGGATGGCGGGGCGCTCCCAGGATGTCTCCCGTGGGGCCCCTCTCGACGATGCGTCCGAGGTACATGACGGCCACCCGCTCGCACAGGTAGGCGGCCACGCCCAGGTCGTGCGTGACGAACACCATGGCCAGCCCGTGGGCGCCCTGCAGGTCGCGCAGCAGGTTCAGCAACTGCGCCTGCACGGAGACGTCCAGCCCCGCCACCGACTCGTCCGCGACGATGACCTTCGGCTCGCAGGCCAGCGCGCGCGCCACGGCCACGCGCCGCACCTGCCCGCCGGACAGCTCCGACGGGTAGCGGTGGCGCATGGCGCGCGGCAGGCCGACCTGGTCCAGCAGCTCGTCCACCCGCGCGGGGATTTCGCGCTCGTCGCGCAGCCCGTGCAGCCGCACGGGCTCGGCCAGCAGGGCCGCCACGGTCGCGCGTGGGTTCAGGGATCCGCGCGCGTCCTGGTAGATGTACGCCACGTCGCGCGCGAAGCGCCGTCGCTGCTGCCCATCGAGCGCCGACAGATCGGTCGATCCGACCAGCACGCGGCCGTTCGTCGCCGCCTCGAGGCCGAGCATCACCCGCACCAGCGTCGATTTCCCGGAGCCGCTCTCCCCCACGAGCGCCACCGATTCGCCCGGATGCAGCGTCAGGCGGATGCCGTCGAGCGCCTTGAGCTGGCGACGGCCTCCGTCGATGGGGAAGGACTTCTCCACGTCGAGCAACGAGAAGAGCGGCAACCCGGGATTCCGGGGAGTGGTTCCATTCACGGCGGGTCCTTCCGGGGATCAGACGTTCCAGCAGGCCAGCACCGCCGCGCCCCGCGCCGCCGCCGGAGGGCGGTGCTCGGAGCACTGGCGCGTGGCGAGCGGGCAGCGCGGGGCGAAGCGGCATCCGTTCGGCATGGCGGACAGCGGCGGCACCACCCCCGGGATGGGTTCGAGCCGGCGTGCGCCGAACTCGATCGCGCTGGCGCGCAGGCCGCGGGTGTAGGGATGCTGCGGGCGGTCGAGCACCTCCGCGGCCGGCCCCTCCTCGACGATCTGCCCGGCGTACATCACGGCGACCCGATCCGCCACCTGGGTGGCCAGCGCCAGGTCGTGCAGCACGAACACGGCCGAAGCGCCCAGTTCGCGCACGCGCTGCAGGACCAGCACCATGATCTGCGCCTGGATCGTCACGTCGAGCGCGCTGGTGGGCTCGTCGGCGATGAGCAGTTCCGGCTCGCACGCCAGGGCGATGGCGATCATCACGCGCTGCTGCATGCCGCCCGACAGTTCGTGGGGATAGGCCGCCAGCCGGCTCGCGGGATCGGAGATGCCCACGCTCTCCAGCAGCGCGACGGCGCGTTCCCGGCAGGCCGCCCTGCCCAGCCCCTGGTGGCGGCGGAGCGGCTCGGAGAGGTGCTGCAGGACCGTGAAGCAGGGGTTGAGCGCGGCGGATGCGTCCTGGAAGACCAGGCCCATGCGTCGGCCGCGCAGCGCGCGGATGTCCCGCTCGGGCGCGCTGGCGACATCGACCTCGCCCACCATCAGGCGGCCTGCGAGCTCCACCTCCGGGGGCCGCAGCAGGCCCATGGCGGCGAAGGCCAGGGTGGACTTTCCGGCGCCCGACTCGCCGATGAGCGCGAGCGTCTCGCCGGCGGCCAGGCGGATGCTGACATCGTCGAGCACGGCGACGCCGCGGCGGCGCAGCGTGAAGTTCTCGGCGGAGAGGAGATTGGAAGTCATCGTGGCTGTTCCGGGGGATGTCGCGCTTCAGTTCCGGGTGCGGGGATCGAGCGCGTCGCGCAGGCCTTCGGCCAGCAGGTTCAGTCCCACCAGCAGGATGGCCAGCGCGACGCCGGGCATGCCGGACATCCAGGGCGCCATGCTGATGAATCCGCGCCCTTCGGCGATCATCAGGCCCCAGTCGGGCGTGGGCGGCACCACCCCCAGACCCAGGAAGGACAGGCCCGATCCCAGCAGGATGGCGATGGAGATGCGCATGCCCGCCTGGATCAGGATGGGCGAGACGATGTTGGGCAGCACGTGCCGCAGCACCACGTCGCGCTCCGGCACGCCCATGAGGCGCGCGGCCTCCACGAAGGGAAGCGACTTCACCTGCAGCACGTCGGCGCGCACCATGCGGGCGAAGGGGCCAACGAAGGACAGCGCCAGCGCGTAGATCACGTTCGCCATGCCCAGGCCGAGCACGGCCATGAAGGCCATGGCCATGATCAGTTCGGGGAAGGCCAGCAGCCCGTCCACCACCCGCATGATCCCCCATTCGGTGCGGCCGCCGCGCAGCCCCGCCAGCACGCCCAGCGGCACGCCCGCGATCAGGCCCAGCGCCACCGACGCGAAGCCGATCCAGAGCGCCGAGCGCGCGCCGTAGAAGATGCGCGAGAGGATGTCCTGCCCGAACGAGTCCGTGCCCAGCCAGTGCGCGGCCGACGGCCCCTGCATCGACGCCAGGGCGTCCTGCGCCGTGGGCGGATAAGGCGCCAGCCACGGCGCGAACACCGCGACGGCGACGAACAGCAGCACGATGGCGCCGCCCGCCATGGCCTTGCGCTGCCTCCGCAGCAGGCGCCATGCGCGCGCCCATGCGCAGGCCGGCCGGCCGTCGTCGCCGGCGCCCGCGCCGTGCGCGCCGGAGGAAAACGATTCAGCGGCCATGTTTGCGCAACCTCGGATCCAGGATGGAATAGGTCCGGTCCACCAGCATGTTGACCAGGATGAAGAGCAGCGCGGTGATCATGATCCCCGCCTGCACGACGATGTACTCGCGCGTCTGCACGGCGTTGGTGATCATCATTCCGAGCCCGGGGAGCGTGAAGACCACCTCCGTCATGACGGCGCCGCGCAGCATGCCGCCGAGCTGCAGGCCGATCACCGTGACCAGCGGCATCAGCACGTTGCGCATGCCGTGCACCCAGATCACGCGCCATTCGGGCTCGCCGCGCGCGCGGGCGGCGTCCATGTAAGGCTGTTCGAGCACCTCCAGCAGGCTGGAGCGCGTGACGGCCGCGATCAGCCCCACGTACCAGGCGCCCAGGGTCAGCGCCGGCAAGGCGAGGTGCCACAGGCCCTGGCCCAGGTCCTCCCACGGGGCCACGAACCCCATGGTCGGGAACCATCCCAGCGACACGCCGAAGATCCAGATCAGCACCACGCCGAGGTAGAAGCTGGGGAAGGCGTTGCCGCCGATCGCGACCGCGCTGGCCGCCAGGTCGATCCAGCTGTTGCGGCGCACGGCCGCCAACACGCCCAGCGGCACGCCCGCCAGCAGGGCGATCAGCAGCGACAGCCCGGCGAGCGCGAGCGTGACCGGCAGGGCCTGGAGCACCGCCTGCTCGAAGATGTCCTGGTGACTGACGTAGGAGGTGCCCCAGTCGCCTTGCACGAAGCGGCTGAGCCAGCGCCAGTACTGCGCGGCGAGCGGCTGGTCCAGGCCCAGGTCGCGGTACAGCTTGTCGTACGAGTCCTTCGAGAAGTCCGAGCCGAGCATCACCGTGACCGGATCGCCTGGCGAGAATTTCAGGAAGAGGAAGCTCACGATGGACACGATGCCCAGCACCAGCGCGGTCTGCGCGAGCCCCCCCAGCGCCTGCCGCGCGCGGGCGGCCCAGGGCAGCGGCATCTGCAATGCGGCGGACATGGATGCCTCAGGCCAGCGAGACCGTGTGCAGGTTCAGCAGGTCGGCCGGGATGTATTCGAAACCCTGCACCTTCTTGCTCATGACCTTGAAGACCTTCATGTGGGCCAGCACCGCCAGCGGCGCGTCGGCCATCAGCACGTCCTCGGCCTGGACGTAGAGCTTGCGGCGCGCCGCGGTATCCATGGTCTCGGAGGCCGCGGCCGCCGCCTTGTCGAACGCCGGGTTGCTGTATCCCACGAAGTTCCACGGCTTGCCGGTGGACCATTCGGGCGTGATGGTTTCGTCGGGGTCCAGATCGGCGATCCAGGCTTCGTCGTACATGTCGAAGTCCCCGGCGTTGCGGCGCTGCGCCCACACGGCGCGGTCCACCAGCTCGATCTTGGGCTTGATGCCGATCTGCGCCAGCATGGGCACCACCAGTTGGGCGTTGCGCGTGCCCATGCCGCCGGATCCGGTGAAGCCCTCCGTCACGATGAACACCGGATTGATTTCCCCCTGGTTCCGGGCTTTCGCGCGGAACGCCTTGGCTTTCGCCAGGTCGAAATACTGGCCGCGGCCGCTCTTGGCGATGTTCGGGTCGTAGAAATCCGACATCGGGGGCGAGATGCAGGTGTAGGCCGGAATGGCTTCGCCGAAATAGCTCTGCTGCACGATCACGTTGCGGTCGATCGCGAACGCGACGGCCTGGCGCAAGGCGATGTCGTCGAACGGCGCACGCTTGTTGTTCATGCCGATGAAGGCGTAGTTGCCTTCGACCTGCCCGTAGACCGAGAGCTTGGCGTTCTTGCGCAGCTGCGGGATGAACTGGAAAGGGCACACCGACAGGCCGTCGACCTGGCCCGACATCATGGCCGCGACGCCCGCGCTCGGCTCCTTGATCAGGCGCAGCACGACCTTGTCCAGGTACGGCAGCCCTGCCTCGAAATACTCCGGATTGCGCACCAGCTCGATCGAGTCGTTCTCCTTCCAGCTCGCGAACTTGAACGGGCCGGTGCCCACGGGGTTGCGACCGAAGCCCTTGCTGTGCTGCTCGACCGCGCGCTTGCTCACGATCGTGCCGGCGCGCCCGGTGCTGCCGGTCAGCGCGACGGGGAGGAATGCGAAGGGCTTCTTGAACCGCAGGCGCAGCGTGAGCGGATCCAGCACGTCGATGCCGGCGAGGTCGGCGAACTTCCAGGCATGGGGCGACTTCACCGCAGGATCGGCCACGCGCTCCAGGCTCCATTTGACGGCCGCGGCATCGCACGCGTCGCCGTTGTGGAACTTGACGCCGGAGCGCAGCTTGAAGACGTGCGTCGTCTCGTTGACCATGTCCCACTTCTCGGCGAGGTCGGGCGCGAAGCTGACCTTCTGGCCGTCGTAGGCCACCTTCAGGATCCCGTTGTAGAGGTTGTTGATGACCTTGATCGATCCGCCCGACATGGTGAAGTGCGGATCCAGCGTGTCGATGGCGTCGAGCCACGCCAGGGTGATGGTGCCACCCTTCTTGGGGGCCGCCGCCTGCGCTCCGCCCAGGCCGACCGCGGATGCCGCCATCAGCCCCATGCCCGCGCCCGCGGATTTCAGGAGCTGCCGGCGGCCGAAGGAAGCGGCGAGGGTCGCGGCCAGTGCTGTCTTGTAGTCGGCATCGAACATAGTGGTTCCCATGAAGAAAAAAACGACGAAGGCGTGCCCTGCGTCCGCAGGAACCGCGGTCGCGAGCCAGGAAGGAAATGGAAAGCGGCGGAGGCGCTCAGGGGTCGTACGCCCGCGGCACCGATCGCATGAGATCGGGGACCGTGGCCATGACGTGCTCCCGCATCACCGCCTCGCAGCGCTGCGCATCGCCGCCGCGCAAGGCATCGATCAGGTCCTGGTGGTCCGCCCGCGCGCTCGACGGCCGATCGGCCTGCCGGGCCCACATGCGCATGTGCGGCTCCACCATCGAATGCAGGCTGGCGATCTGGCGCATCAGCCGGGGCCGCCCGCTGCGCGCGCACAGCGCCTCGTGGAATTCCCGGTGCGCGCTCGTCCAGTCGGGCTGGATGCCGCTGCTGTCGTCGATGCCGTCCAGCATGCGCTCCAGCCGCGCGATGGCCGGGGCATCCATGTTCGGGAGCGCCAGGCGCACCGCCAGGCCCTCCAGGACGGCCCGCATCTCGAAGATCTCCTTCATGTCCTCGACATCGAAGCGGTTGACCGTGACGCCCCGGTTCGGTCGAATGGTCACCAGGCCTTCGGCCGACAGGCGCCTGAACGCCTCTCGGACCGGCATGCGGCTCGTGCCGATCTCCGTGGCGATGACTTCCGGGATGAGCCGGATCCCGGACGGATAGCTCCCCATGCAGATGGCCGCGTGGATATGCCGGTAGGCCTCCTCCTCCGCGGTGATGGCGTGGCGATCGGTGCGAACGCTTGGTTCCATGACTTGCTGCCGCTTGGATTCCGTGATGCCCGACGGGACGCCTTGAATTGGATCAGTGGATACAATGTGTAGAACAGTAGAAGCAAATTGCGCGCCAGCTTTTCGGGATCCGTCGTAATGGAAAACTCCTATTGCTGGTGCATGCGCTGGCACTGCAGGTCACCGGTCCGGGGCGCGGGGGCGCCCCGGCCTCCTCATAGCGTCAGGATGGTGCTGCCGGTGGTCCGGCGCGCTTCGAGGTCGCGGTGCGCCTGCTGCACCGCCTCCAGCGGGTAGCGCTGCGCGATGTGGATCTTCACCTCGCCCGAAGCCACCACCGCGAACAGCTCGTCGGCCATCGCCTGCGTCGCCTCGCGGGTCGCGATGTGGTTGAACAGGGTCTGGCGGGTGACGTAGAGCGACCGCTTCGCCAGCACCGCCGGCGCGAAGGGCGGCACCGGGCCCGAGGCGTTGCCGAAGCTCGCCATCAGGCCGAAAGGCCGCAGGCATTCGAGCGATTTCTCCCAGGTGTCCTTGCCGACCGAGTCGTAGACCACCTTCACGCCCTGGCCGCCCGTGATCTCGCGCACCCGGGCGGCGAAGTCCTCGGCGCGGTAATCGATGGCGTGCGCCGCGCCGTTCTCGAGTGCGAGGGCGCACTTCTCCGGCGAGCCGGCGGTGGCGATCAGGCGCAGGCCCAGCAGCCGCGCCCACTGGGTCGCGATCAGGCCCACGCCCCCGGCGGCCGCGTGGAAGAGCACGAAATCGCCCGGGTGCAGCCCCTCGGCCGGCAGGGTGCGGCGCAGCAGGTACTGGGCGGTCAGGCCCTTGAGCATCATCGCGGCGCCGGTCTCGAAATCGATCGCGTCGGGCAGGCGGCAGACCGCCAGGGCCGGCATCACCCGCGCCTCGCTGTAGCTGCCGGGCGGATGGCTCGCGTAGGCGGCGCGGTCGCCGGGGCGCAGGTGCGCGACGCCCTCGCCCACCGCCTCCACGACGCCCGCGGCCTCCATGCCGAGCTGCAGCGGCATCGGCAACGGGTAGAGGCCGCTGCGCTGGTAGACGTCGATGAAGTTGAGCCCGACCGCCTTGTGGCGGATGCGGATCTCGCCGGGGCCGGGGTCGCCGACCTCGACGTCGACGATGCGCAGTTGCTCGGGACCGCCGGGCTGGTCGATGCGGATGGCGCGGGTCATGGGGTTGCTCCTCGGTGGGGGTGGTGGAAGACGGCTCGGGGACGGCGCAGCCTGCGGACCGGGCGCCGCGGGCGCGGCGCAGGAACAGCGGCGGCCGCGGCCGCATGCCGCGGCCGGCGCGGGCGATCGGCGCCAGGACCCGCATGCTGCCATCTTCCGCGGCGCGCCGCAGGCGGTCGCGCGGGGCCGGCCCGCCGCGCGCCCCGCGCTACAGTCGCCGGATGCACCAGCGCCTCACGCCCTCGACCGTCCTCCTGCTCTCCGTGCCGCCGCTGCTCTGGGCGGGCAACGCCGTCGTCGGCCGGCTGGTGCACGCGATGGTGCCGCCGATGACGCTGAACTTCGTGCGCGGGGTCGTCGCCTTCCTGCTGCTGCTGCCCTTCGCCGGCCGGCTGCTGCGGCGCGGCTCGCCGCTGTGGCCGCACTGGCGGCGCTACCTGCTGCTGGGGCTGTTGGGCGTGGGCTGCTACAACGCGCTGCAGTACCTGGCGCTGCAGACCTCCACCCCGATCAACACCACGCTGGTCGGCTCCAGCATGCCGCTGTGGATGCTGCTGGTGGGCCGGCTGTTCTTCGGCGCGCCGGTGCGCCCGCCGCAGGCCCTGGGCGCGCTGCTGTCGATGGGCGGCGTGCTGCTGGTGCTGGGCCGCGGCGATCCGCGCCACCTGCTGGACCTGCGGCTCGTGCCGGGCGACTTCTGCATGGTGCTCGCGACCGTCGCCTGGGCGTTCTACAGCTGGATGCTGACCCGGCCCGGCGACCCGCCCGCGATCCGCGGCCACTGGGCCACCTTCCTGTTCGCGCAGATCGTCTTCGGGCTGGGCTGGTCGGGGCTGTTCACCGCGGGCGAATGGGCGTTCGGCGCGCCGCGCATCGAATGGGGCTGGATGCTCGCGGCCGCCCTCGCCTATGTGGCGACCGGGCCGGCGCTGGTGGCGATGGGCTGCTTCGCGACCGGCGTGCAGCGCGTCGGCCCGGCCGTCGCGGCCTTCTTCTCCAACCTCACGCCGCTCTTCGCGGCGTTGTTCTCGGCCGCCTTCCTGGGCGAGCCGCCGCGGCTCTTCCACGCGGCGGCCTTCCTGCTGGTGGTGGGCGGGATCGCGGTGTCGTCCCGGCGCTGAATCCGGCGCCGAGGCCGGCGCCCGGCGCCGGTCCCGCGGTCAGTAGGTGCCCGGGTAGGCGCCGCCGTCGGCCAGGATGTTCTGGCCGGTGATGTAGCCGGCCTGCGCGCTGCACAGGAAGGCGCAGATCGCGCCGAATTCCTCCGGCGTGCCGAAACGCCGGGCGGGGATCGCCTGGCGGCGCTTGTCGGCGACCGCCTCGGCCGCCTGGCCGGTCTTGGCGGACACGTTCTTGAAGTTGGACTGCAGCCGGTCCGTGTCGAAGGAGCCGGGCAGCAGGTTGTTGACCGTCACGCCCTGGCCGGCGATGCCGCTGCGCGCCAGGCCGGCGACGAAGCCGGTCAGTCCGCTGCGCGCGCCGTTGGACAGGCCCAGGATGTCGATCGGCGCCTTCACCGCGCTGCTGGTGATGTTGACGATGCGGCCGAAGCCCCGTGCGGCCATGCCGTCCACGCTCGCCTTGATCAGCTCGATCGGGGTCAGCATGTTGGCGTCCACCGCCTTGATCCAGGCCTCGCGGTCCCAGTCGCGGAAGTCGCCGGGCGGCGGGCCGCCGGCGTTGGTGACCACGATGTCGAAGTCCCGGCGCACCGCGAACACCGCATCGCGGCCTGCGGCGGTGGTGATGTCGGCGGCGACCGCGTGCACTCCGGTGCCCTGCGGCGCGATGCCGCGCAGCGCGGCGGCGGTCGCCTCCAGCGCCTCGGCGCCGCGCGCCACCACGACGACGTGCGCGCCTTCGCGCGCCAGCGCCTCGGCGCAGCCGCGGCCGAGGCCCTTGCTCGCGCCGCAGACCAGCGCCCATTTGCCTGCAATTCCGAGATCCATGGGATTTCCTTCCAGAAGGGTGAGATGCGTGGGAAAAGATGCCCGGCGGCTCCGCGCCGCGCTGCGGCGCCGGCACCGGCGGGCGGAGGGATTCATGCGGGCCCGGCCGGCGCCTTCCGGCACGGCGCCGCGGACGCCGGGGCCGCTTCCGCCTTCATGCGCGCGCCCTGCGGTTGAAGACCAGGATGCCCGCCAGCACCAGCGCCGATCCGCCGACGCTCCAGGCGGTCAGCGGCTCGCCCAGCAGCAGCGCGCCCAGCAGGATGGTCGCCACCGGGCCGACCATGCCGGTCTGCGCGGTGGCGCCGGCGCCGATGCGCTCGATCGCCATCATGACCAGCACCACCGGCACCGCGGTGCACAGCGTGGCGTTGGCCACCGAGAGCCACAGCACCTCCGGCGCCACCGCCGCGGCCGAGAGCGGCCGCAGCGCGAGGAACTGGGCGAGGCAGAACAGGCAGGCCGCCGTGGACGCCAGGCCCACCAGCCGCAGCGAGCCCAGGCGCTCGACCATGCGGCCGCTCGACACCAGGTAGACGGTGTAGCTGACGGTGCTGCCCAGCACCAGCAGGGCGCCGAGCCAGGCCTGGCTGCCCTGGGCGTCCATTTCGTGCCCGAAGACCAGGCCGATGCCGGCGTAGCTGATCGCCATGCCCAGCCACTGCCGCGCGGCGATGCGGCGGCCGAAGAGCAGCCAGCCCGAGAGCACGACCAGCGTCGGGTTGAGGTAGAGGATCAGCCGCTCCAGGCTGGCGCTGATGTAGGCCAGCCCGGCGAAGTCGAGGAAGCTCGCCAGGTAGTAGCCGGTGAACCCCAGCCCGGCCACGCCCAGCCAGTCGCTGCGGGCCAGCGCCGGCCGGCCGCGCCCGAACCACCAGGCGATGGCCATGAAGAGCGGCAGCGCGAACAGCATCCGGTACATCAGCAGCGTGACCGCGTCCACGCCGTGGCGGTAGGCCAGCTTGACGATGACGGCCTTGCCGCTGAAGGCGACGGCGCCGATCGCGGCCAGCGCCAGCCCGGCGCGCCGGCGCTTGCGGGCCTCGGCGGACGGGACGCCTGCCGGCGGCGGTGCGGAGGGAGGGAGCGCGGAAGAACGTGACAAGCGGAAGGATCCTGCGGAGTGCGCTGCGCCGGCGGCGGCCCGGGGACCGCGCGCCGGCCGGGCCGCGCAAAGGAAAATGGCACCCGGAGGTGCCATTCTCGCCGCCGGGGGCGGCATGCGGCGTCGCATCCCGGCAGGGCTGCCGACGGCCGCTGCGAGGGCGTCAGTCCTCGACGAAGGCCTCTTCGCGCTTCTTGCTCACCGCGGGCAGCAGCACCACGACCAGCAGCAGGGCGGCCGCAGCCAGCAGGCCGGCGGAGATCGGGCGGGTGACGAACACCTCCCAGCTGCCGCGGGACAGCAGCAGCGCGCGGCGCAGGTTCTCTTCCATCATCGGCCCCAGGATGAAGCCCAGCAGCAGCGGCGCGGGTTCGCAGCCGAGCTTGTAGAACAGGTAGCCGATGAAGCCGAAGATGCCGACCATCCAGACGTCGAAGGTGGTGTTGTTGGTGGTGTAGACACCCACCGCGCAGAACAGCACGATCGCCGGGAACAGGAAGCGGTAGGGAACCGACAGCAGCTTGATCCAGATGCCGATCAGCGGCAGGTTCAGGATCACCAGCATCGCGTTGCCGATCCACATCGAGGCGATCAGGCCCCAGAACAGCTCGGGGTTGCTGGTCATCACCTGCGGGCCCGGCTGGATGTTGTGGATGGTCATTGCGCCCACCATCAGCGCCATCACCGCGTTGGGCGGGATGCCCAGCGTCAGCAGCGGGATGAAGGAGGTCTGCGAGCCGGCGTTGTTGGCCGATTCCGGCGCCGCGACGCCGCGGATGTTGCCTTGGCCGAAGGGCACTTCGCCCGGCTTGAGCTTGGTCTTCTTCTCGATGGTGTAGGCCGCGAACGCGGACAGCAGCGCGCCGCCGCCCGGCAGGATGCCCAGCGCCGAGCCCAGCGCGGTGCCGCGCAGGATGGCGGGGAACATGCGCTTGAAGTCCTGCTTCGTCGGGAACAGGCCCTGCACCTTGGCGGTGAAGACTTCGCGGTCCTCTTCCGGACGCGACAGGTTGGCGATGATCTCGCCGTAGCCGAAGATGCCCATGGCGATGGCCACGAAGCCGATGCCGTCGGTCAGCTCAGGGATGTCGAAGCTGTAGCGGGCGACGCCGGAGTTCACGTCGGTGCCGATCAGGCCCATCAGCAGGCCCAGCACGATCATCGCGACGGCCTTGAGCAGCGAGCCCGAGGCCAGCACCACCGCGCCGATCAGGCCCAGGGTCATCAGGGAGAAGTATTCGGCCGGGCCGAACTTGAAGGCCAGCTCGGTCAGCGGCGGCGCGAAGGCCGCGATGATCAGCGTGCCCACGCAGCCGGCGAAGAACGAGCCGATGCCGGCGGCGGCGAGCGCGGGGCCCGCGCGGCCCTTGCGCGCCATCTGGTAGCCGTCGATCACCGTCACCACCGAGGACGATTCGCCCGGCAGGTTGACCAGCACCGCGGTGGTGGAGCCGCCGTACTGCGCTCCGTAGTAGATGCCGGCGAGCATGATCAGCGCCGAGACCGGGGGCAGCGCGAAGGTCGCGGGCAGCAGCATCGCGATGGTCGCGACCGGGCCGATGCCCGGCAGCACGCCGATCAGCGTCCCCAGGATACAGCCGATCAGGCAGTACAGCAGGTTCGTGGCCGTGAAGGCGACCCCGAAGCCCAGCGAAAGGTTGGCAAGCATTTCCATGTTGTTGTGCTCCTAGTGGCTGCGCGGGGTCAGCCGGTGATGAAGGTCGGCCAGACCGGCATCTGCACCTTCAGCGCCCAGATGAAGGCGATGTAGCTGCCGATGGCGAGCACCGTGGCGAGGACCAGGGTGGGCAGCACCTTGAACTCCGACCCGGCGAGGCTGGCGATGAACACCAGCACGTAGATGCCGACGATCAGGCCCATCGGCGGCAGGCCGATGCTCGGCAGGCCGCCGATCAGCACGCCGAACACGAAGTTGGCCGCGAGGATGAAGAAGATCTGCTTCCATGCCCAGTTGCCGATCCTGTCGCCGTCGGCCGGGCCGGAGCGCAGCGAGTTGACGACGATCAGCACGCCGAGGAACGCCATGAGGACGCCCAGCATCAACGGGAAATATCCGGGACCCATCCGCGCGCCCGATCCCACGCTGTAGCCCTTGGCGCCGATTGCGAAAGCGGCGCCGACCACGGTGAACATCAAGCCGGCGAAGAAGTCCTTTTGACTTTTGATAGCCATAGCCAAGTCTCCTGAGACTGAATTTCGACTGGCGGATTGTGGGGGTCCCCCACCGGCGCTTCGATGTGGATTCCACGTAAGGTGCCACCCTGCCCGGGGTGGGTTTTCCCGAGGTTTTCGGCGCTTTTCGGGTGGTTTTCGAGGGTTTTCCCGCGGTCGATCCGCGGCGCGCTCACTCGATGGGCGGCGTGGCGCTCAGGACCTCGTCGAGCGTGGTCAGGCCCTCGGCGACCCGCAGCACGCCGGCCAGGCGCAGCGGGCGCATGCCGTCAGCCACCGCCTGGCGCCGCAGCGCGTCGATGCCGGGCGACTGCGACACTTTCTCCTTGAACGCCTCCCCCACCGTCAGCAGTTCGTAGATGCCCATCCGGCCGCGGTAGCCGGTCATGCGGCAGTCGACGCAACCCACCGGCCGGTAGGGCCGCCACCCGCCGCCGAGCTTCCAGGGCCGGACCACCGCGGCGGCCTCCTCCAGCGCGGGCTGGTCCGCGGGCTGCCGGCACTGCGGGCACAAGGTGCGCACCAGCCGCTGCGCGAGCACGCCCAGCATGGTGGCGTTGAGCAGGTAGGGCGGCACGCCCAGCTCCATCAGCCGGGTGATGGCCGAGGGCGCGTCGTTGGTGTGCAGCGTCGAGAAGACGAGGTGGCCGGTCAGCGCGGCCTGCACCGCCATCTCGGCGGTCTGCAGGTCGCGGATCTCGCCGACCATGATGATGTCCGGATCCTGGCGCATCAGGGCGCGCAGCCCCTCGGTGAAGCCGAAGTCCAGCTGCGGCTGGACCTGGGTCTGGTTGAAGGACGGCTCGATCATCTCGATCGGATCCTCCACCGTGCTGACGTTGACTTCCTCGGTGGCGATGCGCTTGAGGGTGGAATACAGGGTGGTCGTCTTGCCGGCGCCGGTCGGCCCGGTCACCAGGACGATGCCGTGCGGCCGGCGCACCAGCGCCTCCCAGCGCTGCGCGTCGTGCGCCGCGAAGCCCAGCGCGTCCAGGTCCTTGACCGCGGTGTCGGGATCGAAGATGCGCATCACCATCTTCTCGCCGAAGGCCGTGGGCAGCGTCGAGAGCCGCATCTCGACCTCGTCGCCGCGCGGGTTGCGGGTCTTGATGCGGCCGTCCTGGGGCCGCCGCTTCTCGACCACGTCCATCCGGCCGAGCAGCTTGACCCGCGCGGTCATCGCGCCCAGGACGCCCAGCGGCATCTGGTAGACCGGATAGAGCACGCCGTCGATGCGGAAGCGGATCACGCCCTGCTCCCGCCGCGGCTCCAGGTGGATGTCGCTGGCGCGCTGGTCGAAGGCGTACTGCCACAGCCAGTCCACCACCCGCACCACGCCCTGGTCGTTGGCGTCGAGCTGCTTGTTGCTGCGGCCCAGTTCCACCAGCTGCTCGAAGCTCGCGGCCCCGTTGGCGCCGCCGGCTTTCTGCGCCGCCTTGACCGACTTGGCCAGCGCGAAGAATTCGGCGGTGTAGCGGTGGATGTCGAGCGGGCTCGCGACCACCCGGCGCACGGTGCGGCGGGCCTGGCGCTCGACCTCGGCCACCCAGTCGGTCAGGAAGGGCTCGGCGGTGGCCACCACCACCTCGGCGGCGGTGACCTGCACCGGCAGCACCCGGTGGCGCTCGGCGTAGCCGGCGCTCATCGTGTCGGCGACCTTGCCCACGTCCACCTTGAGCGGGTCGATGCGCAGGTACTCGAGCCGGGCGCGGCCCGCCAGGTAGGCGGTCAGGGCCTCGATGTCGAGCGGCTTGCCGTCGGCCTGGCGCTGCATCGCCACGTTGGCCAGCCGCACCAGCGGGTGCTGGGCGCTCTCGGCCTGGGAGCAGCGGGCGACGGTGCGGTCCGCCTCGGCGGCGGAGACCACGCCGTCCTCGCGCAGCCAGTCGACGACGCGGCGCCAGGTCAGGGGCCCGGCGAAGGCCGGCGCCGCCGGCGGGCCGCTGGCGCCGGTGGCTGCGGGGGCGGCGGAAGCGGGAGCGGCGGCGGCTTTCATGGCCGCTAGGGTAGCCGACGCGCCGCGCTCCGGCCGGGAGCCGCCGATGCCGGCGGTGTTCGCGTCAGCCGACAGGCTTGAAGACCTTGGCCCATTTGGCGGCCGGCAGGCCCCAGCGTTCCTGGATCGCTTCGCCGCGCGCGGCGATCTCCGTCCGGTCGAGCGCCTGCGGGGTGCGCAGCGCCAGCACCACGGTGTTGCCCTCGCGCGTCGGCTTGAAGGCCCACACCGCGCCGGCGCCGAAGGCCTCGACGATCTTCGCCAGGCTCTGCGCATAGCTCGCGTCGCGGCCGAACAGGTTGACCGTCATCGCGCCCGCGTCGCTCAGCAGCGCGCGGCAGTCGCGGTAGAAGTCCGCGCTGTCGAGCACGGGCGCCGCGGCCTCGTCGTCGTAGAGGTCCACCTGCAGCGCGTCGACCGCGCCGGCCCAGCGTGGGTCGCGGATCTCCTCGGCCGCGTCGGCGATCACCACCTGCAGCTTGGCGTCGTCGGGCGGCAGCTTGAACCAGCCGCGGCAGGCGTGCAGCACCTGGCGGTTGATCTCGATGGCGGTGGTCTTCATGCGCAGCTTCTTGCGGCAGAACTTGGTGATCGCGCCGGCGCCCAGGCCGAGCTGCATCGCGTGGCGCCTGCCGACCGAGCCCGCCGGCACGAAGAGCAGCCAGGCCATCATGCGCTGCACGTACTCCAGCTCGATGTCGTAGGGCGCGTCCAGGTCCATCGAGCCCTGGACCCACTCGGTGCCCAGGTGCAGGCAGCGCACGTTGCCGTAGTCGGAGAAATGCACCTCGGGCAGGGGCGGTGCAGCGGTTTTCTTGCGGGTGCTCATGGTCGGACAGCGGGCGGGGACGGACGCGCGCCCG
This sequence comes from Xylophilus ampelinus, assembly GCA_036946225.1. Taxonomy (GTDB): domain Bacteria; phylum Pseudomonadota; class Gammaproteobacteria; order Burkholderiales; family Burkholderiaceae_C; genus JAKOND01. The sequence continues at coordinate 84,199 of JAQIJO010000009.1, read as the reverse complement.
GGCGGGCGGCAGCGGAGGATTGTGCTCCCTGGCCGGCCCCCCTCCCGGGCGCCCCGGCGCACCGGGCGGCCCATGCGCAGAACCTGAATCCGATCTTCGGGCCTGTTTCATATTGGTTACACGGCGTGCTTATCGGTAACTTGCCCTGCCAAAAGCGTTTCCAATGGTTGTGCGTACCACGCAGGACCGCCGCAACGCTGCCCGGCGGCCCGCGCAGCATCGCACCGCACGGCCCTGGAGGAAACGAGCATGCACGCAACCGACACCGACCCGCACGGCCGCCCAGGCTTTCGACACCTGCGACGCGGCACCGCCCTGGCGCTCGCGCTGCTCCTGCAGGGCTGCGGCAGCGGCCACGGCACCGCGGACCGCCCGGCCGCCGCTTCCAGCCATGTGCTCGGCGGCAGCATCAGCGGCCTCGCCGGCGCCGGGCTGGTGATCGCCAACGGTGGCGACACCCTGGGCGTCGAGGCCGGCAGCACCGCCTTCGCCATGCCCGCCGCCGTGCCGGCCGGCGCTGCCTACGCCTTGCGCGTCCGGACCCAGCCCGCAGGCCAGTCTTGCAGTTTCGCCAATGCCGCGGGAACCATGCCGGACGCCGACATGCGCAACGCGGTGCTCACCTGCGCCGCCCAGGCCTACACCGTGGGGGGCAGCATCGCCGGGCTGGCGGCGGCCGGCCTGGTGCTCACCGACGGCACCGACGACCTGGCCGTCGCGTCGGGCGCGACCCGCTTCACGCTGCCTGCGGCGGTGGCGACCGGCGGCAGCTGGAGCGTGCGCGTGCGCGCCCAGCCGGCGGGGCAGCTCTGCGCGGTCGCCAACGGCAGCGGCCAGATGGGCGATGCGGCGGTGACCGATGTGCAGGTCCGCTGCGCCGCCGCGCCCGCCGGCGCCTGGAGCCTGGGCGGCAACGTCCGCGGCCTGGGCGACGGCACCCTGGTGCTGGCCAACGGCGATGACTCGGTGCGCCTGAGCGCCGACGGCGGCTTCGTCTTCGCCCAGCCCCTGCCGGCCGGGGCCGGCTACGACGTGGTGGTCCGGTCGAACCCCGACGGCCGGAGCTGCGCCGTCGCCAACGGCAGCGGCACCATGGGCACGGCCGCCGTGATGAACGTCTCCGTGACCTGCGCCGCGAACGCCTTCACGCTCGGCGGGAGCGTCTCCGGGCTGTCCGCGGACGGACTGCTGCTGGCCAACGGCAGCGACGTCCTGCGGGTCGCGGCCCATGCCGGCGCGTTCACCATGGGCCAGCCGGTGCCAGCCGGCGCCGCTTACGACGTCGTGGTCCGGATGCAGCCGCGGGGCCTACGATGCATCGCCGGCAACAACGCCGGCACCATGGGCACGGCCGACGTCACCGGCGTGGCCGTGGCGTGCGCCCCGGTCGCGGCGGTCGGCACCCTGGCGGGCAGCGGCGCCGCAGGCTTCGCCGACGGCTCCGCCGCCGACGCGCGCTTCCACGACCCGACCGGCGTGGTGCTGGACGCCGACGGCGCCCTGCTGGTGGCGGACGCCAGCAACAGCCGCATCCGCCGCGTCGCGGCCGACGGCACGACGACCACGCTGGCCGGCGGGAACGCCGGCTACGCCGAAGGAAGCGCTACGACGGCGCAGTTCAGCTACCCCTTCGACGTGAGCACCGACGGACGCGGCAACGTGCTCGTCGCGGACTCCAACAACCACCGCATCCGCCGCATCGCGGCCGACGGCACGGTGAGCACGCTGGCCGGCAGCGGCAACGCCGGCTTCGCCGACGGCAGCGCCGCGACCGCCCGCTTCGACCAGCCCTTCGGCGTCGCCGCCGACGCGGACGGGAACGTGTACGTCGCCGACTACAACAACCACCGGATCCGCCGCATCGCGCCCGGCGGCGCGGTGAGCACCCTGGCGGGCGACGGCGTCCCGGGCCATGCCGACGGCCCGGGCAGCGCCGCGCGCTTCTCCTACCCCACCGACCTGGTCCTGGACCCGCGCGGCGGCCTGCTCGTCGTGGACAGCGGGAACCACCGCATCCGCCGGGTGGCGCCCGATGGCCGGACGAGCACGGTGGCGGGCAGCGGAACCGCCGGCTACGCCGACGGCCCCGCCACCATCGCGCAATTCCGCGACCCCCGGGGCCTGGCGACGGACGCGGCCGGCAACGTCTTCGTCGCCGACTACGGCAACAACCGGATCCGCAGGATCGCGGCGGACGGCACGGTGGGCACGGTGGCCGGCGACGGCGTCTCCGGCTTCGCGGACGGCAGCGCCGCAACCGCTCGGTTCAGCAATCCCGCCAGCGTGGCGGCGACCGCGAACGGCGACCTGCTCGTCGGCGACCGCGGCAACCACCGCATCCGCCGGATCGTGCCCTGAAGACGCGGCGACGGCCCCGCGGGGGATGGCGTCGGAGCGCGATCGGGAGGCCCGGGCGCTCCGGATGCGCCGCCCGGGCGCATGCCCATGCGAGCGGCCGAGCCGGCACAGCCGTCTCTTTTCCCGAGCGCGTCCCGGCGCGAAGGGCGGGGGCGCGGGCCCCGCGAGATCGCCGGCGCGTTCCGGGCGCCCCGCGGACGGCGGCGGGCGGCCCGGCCGGGGCTCAGGCGGCCGCTGCGGCCAGCAGGCCGTAGCGCCCGAAGACCTCGGCCCAGGCGTCGCGCTTGCGCTCGAAGCTCCAGCTCGCGTGGGCCGGGCTGCTCGACGGCAGGCGGTGGACCGGCAAGCCCAGGGCGGCGCCGTGCCGCGCGTGGCGGAAGCTCTCGGCCCCGTTGTGGGCGATGGCGCGCAGTTCCGGGCAGGACCGCGCCAGCGCCGCGAAGTCGTTGGGCGCCGGATGCCGGATCGCCGCGTCCAGGCTGCCCGTCCGTTCGCAGGATGCGTACACGTCCCACAAGCCCAGCCCGCGGGCCTGGAGCGCCGCGACCCGGTCCGCATAGCCGAGCCGGACCAGGTCCTCGCGCCACAGCGCGGACAGGATGCGCCAGAACTGGTTCTGCGGATGGGCGTAGTACTGGCCCAGCGCCAGCGAACGCGCGCCGGGGAAGCTGCCGAGCACCAGCAGCCGCGTGCCGGGCGCGACGATCGGCGGCAGCCCGCGCAGGACGGCCGCGCCGTCCGGCCCGGCGGCGGGAACGTCGCCCGCGGGACGGTCCGGGACGCTCACAGCAGGGCTGCGATCCGCGGCATCGCCGCGATCGCGTTGCGGGTGGTCGCCGCGGCCAGGTCCTCCAGCGGCATGCCGCGCAGTTCCGCCACCACCTCGGCGATGCGCGGCACCTCGGCCGGCGTGTTGACGCCCTGCGGCGCGCCGCCGGCCCGCTCCTCGGCGGTGCGGTAGACCCAGCGCGGCGGGATGTCGGGCGCGTCGGTCTCCAGCACGATGGCGTCGAGCGGCAGCTCCGCCACCATGCGGCGCAGGTGCGTGGCCCGGTCGAAGGTGAGCGCGCCGCCGAAGCCGAGCTTGAAGCCCAGTTCGATGAAGGCCCGGGCCTGCTGCAGGCTGCCGGTGAAGGCGTGCGCGATGCCCCGCCAGCCCGGGCCGCCAGACGCCGCCGCGGCCGCCGGCGGATGCGGCGCCGCCAGCTGGCGCAGGTGCTGCAGCACCCGGTCCGCCGAGCGCCGCGTGTGCAGCAGCACCGGCAGGCCGAAGCGCCGCGCCAGCCGCAGCTGCGCCCGGTAGAGCCTTTGCTGGTGCGCGTCGTCCAGGCCCGGCACGAAGTAGTCGATGCCGATCTCGCCGACCGCCACCAGCCGCGGGTCGTCGGCCAGGCCCGCCTGCAGCGCCGCCTCCAGCCGCGCGAGGTCGTCGTCGCCGGCGCCCGGGGTGCACATCGGGTGGATGCCCAGCGCGTAGGCGTCGCTGAAGGCGTGCGCCCGGTCCCGCACCGCCCCGAAGTTGGACGCCGCCACCGCCGGGATCACGCACAGCGCCATGCCGTCCGCCCGGGCGCGCCGGCGGGCGTCCGCGTCCCAGTCCCGCAACTCAGGGGCGTCGAGGTGGCAATGCGTGTCGATCCAGGCCATGGGCCGATGATGCCCGGGAAGCGCCCTCGGTCGGCAACAAGCTGCTGCAGCGCGGCCCGGCGAATCGTGTTAGTTTGCTCCCTGGTTTTCCATTCCTCCCGGCGCGCTCCTTGCTTCGCACCGCGGCACACACCAAGGAACCAGGATGCGCAGGCCCGCCCTCTACAGCAGCTCCCGCCGCCCTGCCGCCACCGACGGCGACACGGATGCTCGCCGCGTCCCCGGGAACGCACCGGATCCTGCGCGGGACCGGCCGCCCGCCGCGGTCCCTCGCGGCGCCGCCTTCCCGGGCGCCCCGCGCCCGGCGCCGACCGCCCCTCCTCCCGCGGCGGACGCGGCCCGCGCCGCGCAGGCCCCCGCGCGCGCCGGCCGCCTGCGCGCCGCCTGGGCGGCCGCACGCCCCTGGGCCTCGCCCGCGGTCGCGGCGCTCGCGCTGGCGACCGCGCTCGGGGTGCTGCTGACCCGGCCGACGCCGCAGGCCCTGACGCAGGACACCATCGACGCCGCGGTGCGCCACACGCTCGAGAACGCGGTGCTGCCCTCCCAGGCCGCGCGGGCCGCCGCCCGGGTCGGCCCGGCGGTGGTGCGGGTGACCGGCTACGCGCCGCCCGAGGACGCGGAGGAATCCGCCGCGCCGCACCGCCCGCGCGCCGGCCGCAAGGCGCCGGCGCCCGCGCCGATGCGCCCGCCCGACGGCGAGGCGGCGCTGCCGCGGGCGCCCGACGGGCGCGCCGCGCCGGACGGCAAGGACGACGTCGAATCCGGCGTCGGCACCGGGGTGATGGTCACCGAGAGCGGCACCATCCTGACCAACCTGCACGTCGTCTCCGGCACCCGGCGGATCCAGGTGACCTTCGCCGACGGCAGCGAATCCCCGGCCCGCATCACCGGCGTGCAGGCCGACCAGGACCTGGCGGTGCTGCAGGCGCTGAAGGTGCCCGACGACCTGCAGCCCGCCACCATGCGCTCCACCGCCGACCTGCGGCCGGGCGACGAGGTGGTGGCCATCGGCTTCCCGTTCGGCATCGGCCCCTCGGTGTCGGCAGGCGTGGTGTCGGGCCTGAAGCGGCGCTTCCGATCGCCCGAGGGCAAGCAGCAGATGTCCAACCTCATCCAGTTCGATGCCGCGGCCAACCCGGGCAACTCGGGCGGGCCGCTGGTCACCATGGACGGCGAAGTGGTGGGCATCGTCACCGCCATCCTGAATCCGACGCCGGCCCGGACGTTCATCGGCATCGGCTTCGCGGTCCCGATCGAGAACGCCGCCGCCGCCGCCGGCATGCCGCCCTACTGAGCCGCGCCGCGCTCCCGGCCCCGGTCCTCACGCAACCCTCCGCCGCCGCCCTGCCCGCCTGCCCCGCCGACATCCACCCCGCGCATACGCGCCCCGAAAGGACCCTGCCCATGGAAGCCATCGATCCCCGCAGCCGCGCCTCCGACGCGCCGGACGACGCCTCGCTCATGGAGCAGGTGCTGTTCGAGGTCAAGCGCATCGTCGTCGGCCAGGACCGCTTCCTGGAACGGGTGATGGTCGCGATCCTGGCGCAGGGCCACCTGCTGGTCGAGGGCGTGCCCGGACTGGCCAAGACGCTGACGGTGCGCACCCTGGCGCAGGCGCTGCAGGGCGACTTCAAGCGCATCCAGTTCACTCCCGACCTGGTGCCCGCCGACCTGGTCGGCACCCGCATGTACAACCAGAAGACCGGCGAGTTCCACACCGCGCTCGGCCCGGTCTTCGCCAACCTGCTGCTGGCCGACGAGATCAACCGCGCGCCGGCCAAGGTGCAGAGCGCGCTGCTGGAGGTGATGCAGGAGCGCCAGGTCACCATCGCCGGCGAGAGCCACCGGGTGCCCTCGCCCTTCCTGGTGATGGCGACCCAGAACCCGGTCGAGACCGAGGGCACCTACCCGCTGCCCGAGGCGCAGGTGGACCGCTTCATGATGAAGGTCCTGGTCGACTACCCCTCGGACGAGGAGGAGTTCGTGATCGTCCAGCGCGCGGTCGATCCGCCGCCGCCGGCGGTGCCGGTGGCGAGCATCGGCCAGCTCGCGGCGATGCAGGCCGCGGCGCGGCGGGTCTACGTGGACCCCTCGCTGCTGCAGTACGCGGTGCGGCTGGTGGCGGCCACCCGGCGGCCGGCCGAGCACGGGCTCCAGGACTTCGACCGCTGGCTGAACTACGGCGCCAGCCCGCGCGCCACCATCAACCTGGCCGAGGGCGCGCGCGCCCTGGCGCTGCTGCGCGGCCGCGACTACGCCCTGCCCGGCGACATGGCCGACCTGGTGCCCGACGTGCTGCGCCACCGGCTGGCGCTGTCGTACGAGGCCCTGTCCGAAGGCGTCACCGCCGACGCGCTGGTCGACCGGCTGCTGGCCCAGGTGCCCGCGCCGGCCAAGCCGCTGCACCACGACTATGAGAAGCGCGCTGCCTGACCCCGCGCCCCGCGCGCCAGGCGGCGCCGCGGCGCCCGAGCGGGCCGACGCCCTGCTGCGCCGGCTCGAATGGACCGCGCTGCGCCGGCTCGACGGCCTGCTGCAGGGCGACTACCGCACGCTCGCCCGCGGCACCGGGCTGGACCTGGCCGACTTGCGCGAGTACCAGCCCGAGGACGACGTGCGCCACATCGACTGGAACGTCACCGCGCGCCAGCAGGTGCCGCATGTGCGCGTCTTTACCGAGGAACGTGAGATGGCCGCCTGCTTCCTGCTGGACCGCAGCGCCTCGGTGGACTTCGGCTCCGGCGCGCGCACCAAGCGCGCGGTGCAGGCCGAGTTCACCGGCCTGGTCGCGCGGCTGCTGACGCGCCACGGCAACCGCATCGGCGCGCTGCTGGGCGACGACGCGGGCGCGCGCTGGATCCCGGCGCGCGGCGGCCGCGCCCAGGTGCTGCACCTGCTGCACGCGCTCCAGCAGGCGCAGCCGGCCCCGGCGCGCGGCGGCGCGGCCGCGGGCACCCGGCTGGGCGCCTGGCTCGACGCCGCCGGCCGGGCGCTCAAGCGCCGGGCCACCGTCTTCGTGGTGTCCGACTTCATCAGCCCGCCGGGCTGGGAACGCCCGCTCGCGCGGCTGGCCGAGCGCCACGACGTGGTGGCGGTGCGCCTCTTCGACCCGCTGGAGCAGGCGCTGCCCGACATCGGCCTGGTGACGCTGCGCGACGCCGAGACCGGCGAGCAGCTGCTGGTCGACACCCACGACCGCCTGTTCCGCCAGCGCTTCGCCCGCATCGCCGCGGCGCGGGAGGACGCGCTGCGCGCCGCGCTCGGCCAGGCCGGCGTCGACGCCCTGGAGCTTTCGACCGAAGACCGCCTGTCCGACGCGGTGATGCGCTTCGCCGAGCAGCGCCGCCGCCGGGTGCGGCTGCGCGGCGCGCCCTCGCGCGCCTGAGACGCCTCCCCCCGGAACGCCCGCCGCCCGATCCGCATCCCTCCGCCGACCACCCTCCGCCACGCACCGACCGAGCACCGCGCCATGGAATCCTTCATCAACGCATCCTGGGACGAGCGCTGGGCCGTCGTGCGCTCGGCCGTCTCGGCGCCGGACTTCCTCTGGCCCGACCTGCTCTGGCTGCTGCTGGCGATCCCGCTGCTGGTGCTGGCCTACCTCTGGCTGCTGCGGCGGCAGCGCAGGATAGCGGTGCGCTACGCCAGCCTGTCGGTGGTGCGGGAGGCGCTCGGCAGCGGCCCCGGCTGGCGCCGCCACGTCCCGCCGGCGCTGCTGCTGCTGGCGCTGGCCTGCATGCTGGTGGCGGCGGCGCGGCCGGTGGCGATGGTGACCCTGCCCTCGCAGCAGCGCACCATCCTGCTGGCGATGGATGTGTCGATCAGCATGCGCGCGAGCGACGTGCAGCCCAACCGCATGGTCGCGGCCCAGGAAGCCGCCAAGGCCTTCATCACCAGCCTGCCCCGGCAGGTCAAGGTCGGCATCGTGGCCTTCGCCGGCAGCGCCCAGGTGGCGCAGTTGCCGACCCAGTCGCGCGACGACCTGCTGCGCGCCATCGACAGCTTCCAGCTGCAGCGGGGCACCGCCACCGGCAACGGGCTGATGCTCTCGCTCGCGACCCTGTTCCCGCACAGCGGCCTGGACATCATCGCGCTCGACAGCCGCATGTCCGGCATGGGCGGCGGCGGCTTCGGCGGCGGCCGTCCCTCGCCCCTGGCCGGGCGCGGCATGCAGGGCGTGCCGGAGCAGCCGCCGCCGGTTCCGCCTGGCTCCTACACCTCGGCCGCCATCGTGATGCTGACCGACGGCCGGCGCACCACCGGCGTCGATCCGCTGCAGGCCGCGCAGCTCGCCGCCGACCGGGGCGTGCGGGTCTACACGGTGGGCGTGGGCACCAAAGAGGGCGAGACGGTCGGCTTCGAGGGCTGGTCGATGCGCGTCACCCTCGACGAGGAGACGCTCAAGGCGATCGCCGCCAAGACCAGCGCCGAGTACTTCTACGCCGGCAACGCGCCCGACCTGAAGAAGATCTACGAGACGCTCAGCTCCCGGCTCGCGGTGGAGCGGCGCGAGACCGAGGTCTCCGCCCTGTTCGCGCTGGCCGCGGCGGTGCTGGCGCTGCTCGCGGCCGGGCTGTCGGTCTGGCGCTACGGGCGCATCGCCTGAGCGGGCGGCGGTGGCGTCGCGTGGCCGCGCCGGCCGCGCGCCTTCACGGCATCACCGGCGGGACGTAGCGCAGCGTGGTGCCCAGCGCCCACAACAGGAACAGCACGACCGGCACGTGCACCAGCAGCTGGACGAAGGAGAAGCCGATCAGGTCCCGCGCCTTCAGTCCCAGCACGCCCAGCAGCGGCAGCATGTAGAACGGGTTGATCAGGTTGGGCAGCGCCTCGGCCGCGTTGTAGATCTGCACCGCCCACCCGAGGTGGTACTCCAGCGCGTTGGCGACCTGCATCACGTAGGGCGCCTCGATGATCCACTTGCCGCCGCCGGAGGGGATGAAGAAGCCCAGGACGGCCGAGTACGCGCCCATCAGCAACGCGTAGGTGTCGTGCGACGCGATGCGCACGAAGAAGGTCGAGATGTGGTGCGCCAGCGTCTCGCCGCCGCTGCCCTTGACGGTCGTCAGGATGGCGGCGATGGAGCCGTACAGGGGGAACTGGATCAGCACGCCCGAGGTCGTCGGCACCGCCCGCGCCACCGCGTCGAGGAAGCTGCGCGGCCGCCAGTGCAGCAGCGCGCCCAGCATCAGGAACAGCAGGTTGTAGGTGTTGAGGCCCGAGATCGCGACGATCGCCGGCTTGGTCGAGAACTCGTGCTCTAGCCAGCCCGCGGCGAGCAGGACCAGCGCGACGGTCAGCAGCGGGCTGTGCTCCAGCCATTCGCCCGGCCGGGTCCGCCGGGCCGGCGGCGGCGCGGCGAAGGCCGGGTCCACGCCGCAGTCGGCGGCGCTGCGGGCGCTGGCCGGCCCGGGCGCGGTGGCGTAGGCCACCGCCAGCGAGATCGCCACCAGCACCGCCAGCATCACGCCCGACTGCCAGAGGAAGATGGTCTCGGTGAACGGGATCACGCCGGTGATCGACAGGATGGACGGCGGCAGGCTCTTGGGGTTGGCCTGCAGCTGCGCGGCCGAGGACGACAGCCCGAGCGCCCAGACCGCGCCCAGGCCCAGGTAGGCGGCCGCGCCCGCGGCGCGGTAGTCCATGCGCAGCTCGGTCCGCCGCGCCAGGGCGCGCACCAGCAGGCCGCCGAAGACCAGGCTCAGGCCCCAGTTGAGCAGCGAGGCCAGCATCGACACCAGCGCCACCCAGCAGACCGCGCCGCGCCCGGTGCGCGGCGCCTGCGCCAGCCGGTCGATCAGCCGGGACGCCGGCGGCGAACTGGCCACCACGTAGCCGCCGATGACCACGAAGGCCATCTGCATGGTGAACGGGATCAGGCTCCAGAAGCCGTCGCCGAAGGCCTTCGCGGCCTCGGTCGGCGGCGCGCCGATGGCCATCGCCGCCAGCGCCACCAGAATCACCGCGGCCGCGGCGAAGACCCACGAGTCCGGGAACCATTTCTCCGCCCATTCGGAGCAGCGCAGCGCGAAGCGCGCCGAGCGGCTGTCCTGGATGTCCGTCGCCATGGGAAAACCTCCGTCGATGTCGTTGGAAAGACGCGCGGGCCCGGGGCCCGGCGCCATGCGCGGCGCGCCGTCCTATCGGACGGTGGTGAGCGCGGCCGGCGCCGGGACGGGGCCGCGGCACGGGACGGCCCGCGGGGCGCCACGCCGTCCGGACCGGCCGCGCGCGGCGGACCGGGTTCAGCCGCCGACCGAGACGTCGCCGTTCCCGCGCTTCTCCGGCGGATGGTGCGGGTCGGCGCTGCGGCGCGCGGCCTCGGCCTCCGGCGTGCGGTTGACCTCCGCCCAGGCCGCGGCCTGCGCCTCGTCGTTGGGCAGGCCCGCCTCCTCGGCCGAGCGCTCGAGGCGCTCCACCTCGCGCAGCTGCGGGTCCTGTTCGAGCTGGCGCGCCTCCCGCTCGTCGTTGATAGGCGCGGGTTCGCGGGGGCTGGTCATGGCGTGCTCCTGGCGGGATGGGAAGGGATCCGGCCGACCTTAGCGGCGCGCCCCGGCCGCGGCCTTAACCAGATGTAATGCCGGGCGCACGGGGCGCATGGCCGCCGCCGACTGTCGGCTGCTATTCATTCGATAGCTGAAGGCGCAGGCGGGACGGCCGCCACGGGCCTATCGGACCCGGAATCCCCGGCCGCCGCGCCCGGGCCGGACGCCCCGTCCCCGGGCCGCGCGGCGGTCTTCCACTCGTCCCGGTCCTCGTTGAACAGCGCCGCCACCAGGCCGCGCAGCCAGACGGTGCGCGGCGCGTGGTGGTGCTTGCGGTGCCAGTGCTGGCGCAGGTCGATGCGGGGCACGTCGAAGGGCGGGTCGAGCGCCACCAGTCCGAACTCCGGCCGCGCGAAGGCCATGCCCACCGCGTGGGGCACCGTCACCGCCAGGTCCGAGCGGGCGATGATCGCCGGCAGGCTCAGGAAGTGCGGCGTGGTCAGCGCCACCTTGCGCTCGATGCGCCGCTCCTTGAGGAAGCGCTCGAACACCTCTTGGCTGCGGCCCGGCGCGCGCACCACCGCATGCTCCAGCTGCAGGAAGGCCTCGCGCGTCAGGCGGCCGCCCTGCGCCATCGGATGGCCGGCGCGCAGCAGGCAGACGAAGTGGTGGCTCAGCAGCTGCTGCTGGAAGATGTTGGCGCCCCCCAGGTCCGGGAAGTAGCCCACCGCGAGGTCCGCCTCGCCCGAGGCCAGCGCCTCGCCCACCCGTTCGTGCGGCAGGCTCACCGAGCGCAGCCAGACGCCCGGCGCCTGCCGGCGCACCGTCTCCAGCAGCTGCGGCAGGAAGACGATCTCGCCCACGTCCGACAGCGCCACCGTCACCGGGCCGCCGGCCTGCGCCGGGTCGAACGCGGCCGGCTCCAGGATCCGGTCGCGCACCAGCCCGACCATGCTGCGGATCGGTTCCAGGATCGCGAGCGTCTTGTCGGTCGGATGCATCGCCCCGCCCACCCGGACGAAGAGCGGATCGCCCAGCGCCACCCGCAGCCGCGCCAGCGCGGTGCTCAAGCCCGGCTGGGTCATGCCCAGGCGCTCGGCGGCCCGGCTGACGCTGCGCTCCTCGTAGAGCGCCACCACGATCGGCAGCAGGTTGAGGTCGATGTCGGGGCGGCTCACCGGCGGGCTCCTTCGGACGCGCCCGCGGGGCGGCGCAGGGGCGCGGACCCGGCGGGGACCGGCGGGCGGCCGGCTGCGGAGGAGGAGAACGGGGCGGCAGGGATTGCAGGCATGGCGGAGCGGGTCGGGGCGCGGCAGTATCGTGCGCCGCATGCGGCAGTATCGCGGTCGCCGATTCCGGCTATCGCCCGGCGCGCATTGCCGGGCCCGGACGCCGCCCCTACAGTCCCACCCACTATACGGAGACATGCCTTGAAAGACCTCACCCGACGCGCCCTCGCCGGCCTCTGCGCCCTGACCGCTTTCGCCGGCCTGCCCGCCCTGGCGCAGCAGGATTTCCCGAACCGGCCGGTGCGCATCATCACGCCCTTCCCCGTGGGCGGCGGCCCCGAGGCGGTGGTCCGCCAAGTGGCCGACAAGCTCTCCCGCATGTGGAAGCAGCCGGTGGTGGTCGAGAACCGCCCGGGCGGCAACGGCTTCATCGCGATCGACGCCTGGAAGCGCGGCTCCAAGGACGGCTACGACCTGCTGCAGGTGGACAACGTGCACCTCTCGGCCTACCCGGCGCTGTTCAAGAAGCTGCCCTACGACCCGGTCAAGGACTTCGACCCGCTGCTGCCGCTGTTCAAGGCCTACTTCTTCTTCACCGTCGCGACCGACAGCAAGTACAAGTCGGTCGGCGACATCGTCGCGGACGCCAAGGCCAACCCGGGCAAGCTGAGCTACGGCTCCTGGTCGATCGGCAACCCGGTGCACCTGGGCTCGGAGATGTTCGAGTCGCTCACCGGCACGGACATGGCGCACGTGGTCTACAAGGAGACCTCGCAGCTCTACACCGACGTCGCGACCCAGCAGTTGTCCTTCGCGCTCGGCACCAGCGCCACCGCCGGCGCCATGCAACGCGCCGGCCGCATCCGCTACCTGGCGGTGGCCGGCCCGGAACGGGTGGCCGCCTTCCCGAACGTGCCGACCTCGGCCGAATCGGGCGGTCCGGCCGACCTGCGGGTGCTGGGCTGGACGGCGATCGTCGCGCCCAAGGGCCTGCTGCCCGAGGTCGCCGAGAAGATCCGCCGCGACATCACCACCGCCCTGGCCGAACCCGACATCGCCGAACGCTACCGCACCTTCGGCTACGACCTGTTCCCGCAGACGCGCGAGCAGTTCAACCAGTTCATCCGCAGCGAGCAGGCCCGCTTCTCGGACGTGATCCGCAAGGCGAACATCTCGCTCGACTGAGCCGCCGGCGCCGGCCACTGCGCCGGCGCCGCCCCCCCGACCGCGGCTTTCCGCCGGCGCGCGCGCCGGCCGGGATGCGCGCGTCCGTCCCCACCACCCCACCCCGTCCCGCCATGACCACCCACCGCACCCAGGTCGCCATCGTCGGCGCCGGCCCCGCCGGGCTCCTGCTCGGCCAGCTGCTGCACCGCTACGGCATCGACAACCTCATCGTCGAGCGCCAGAGCGCCGACTACGTGCTCGGCCGCATCCGCGCCGGCGTGCTGGAGCAGACCACCGTGGACCTGCTCGACGAGGCCGGCGTGAGCCGCCGCCTGCACGCCGAAGGCCTGGTGCACGACGGCTACGAGCTGTGCTTCGGCGGCGCGCGCCACCGCATCGACCTGGCGGCGCTGACCGGCGGCAAGCACGTCACCGTCTACGGCCAGACCGAGGTGACCCGCGACCTGATGGAGGCCCGCGCCGCCGCCGGCCTGCCCACCGTCTACGAGGCGAAGGACGTCGCGCTGCACGGTTTCGACGGCGCCGCGCCGCGCGTCACCTACGTGCGCGACGGCGCGACCCACACGGTGGAGGCCGACTTCATCGCCGGCTGCGACGGCTACCACGGCGCGAGCCGCGCCAGCGTGCCCGAAGCCGCGATCCGCACCTACGAGAAGGTCTATCCCTTCGGCTGGCTCGGCATCCTGGCCGACACGCCGCCGGTCTCGCACGAGCTGATCTACACCAACCACGCGCGCGGCTTCGCGCTGTGCTCGATGCGCTCGCCGACCCGCACCCGCTACTACGTGCAGTGCGCGCTGGACGACAAGGTGGAGAACTGGAGCGACGCCGCCTTCTGGGACGAGCTGCGCCGTCGCCTCGACCCGGCCACCGCCGAGAGCCTGGTGACCGGCCCGTCGATCGAGAAGAGCATCGCGCCGCTGCGCAGCTTCGTGGCCGAGCCGATGCGCTTCGGCCGGCTGTTCCTCGCGGGCGACGCGGCCCACATCGTGCCGCCGACCGGCGCCAAGGGCCTGAACCTCGCGGCCTCGGACGTGCGCTTCCTGGCACACGCGCTGCGCGAGCACTACGGCGAGCGCAGCGACGCCGGCATCGACCACTATTCCGACCGCTGCCTGCGCCGCATCTGGAAGGCCGAGCGCTTCTCCTGGTGGTTCACCTCGCTGATGCACCGCTTCCCGGACGAGAGCGGCATCACCGCCAAGCTGCAGCGCGCCGAGCTGGACTACCTGGTCGGCTCGCGCGCCGCGGCCACCACCATGGCCGAGAACTACGTCGGCCTGCCCTTCGAGGGCACCGCCGCGGCCGCGGCCTGGGCCGCCCCGTCGGCGACCGCGGCGCAGGCCGTGGCCGCCTGAGCCGGGCCGCGCCGCCCGCCGCGCGGGCGGCGTGATCAGGCGCCGACCAGCTTCCGGAACGACCCCAGCACCGCGGGGCCGTTGAAGGGCTTGACGATCCAGCCCTTGATGCCGGCGGCCTTGCCGCGCTCCTTCATCGCGGGGGAGTTCTCGGTGGTCAGCATGACGATGTGGACCGCCGCGTTGCCGAGTTCGCCGCGCACCTTCTCGGCCATGGTCAGGCCATCCATGTTGGGCATGTTCACGTCGCAGACCACGAGCTTGACGCCCGGGTCGGCGCGCAGCTTGGCGAGGCCGTCGCGGCCGTCGACCGCATAGGCCACGGCCAGGCCGTTCTGCTGGAGGAAAGCGCCGACTTCGTTGCGTACGGTGCTGGAGTCGTCGACGACGAGGATCTGTGCCATGGTGCAGGGATTGGGAAAAGGAAAGGAAAGGAAAGGAAAGGGAAAGTTGGAGGCGGGAGCGGGTCAGAACAGTTCGAGGTCGCCCGAGGCCACCAGGCTCGCGGCGGCGCAGTCGTTCTCGTGGAAGGCCTCGGGCGTCCAGCCCAGGCTGAAGACGAAGCGCTGGTACACCACGACCGGCGCGAAGCCCGGGTCCTGCGGCATGCGCAGCGTGCAGCGCAGGCACAGCTGCGGATCGGCGGAGCCGAAGGAGATGTAGCGATGCAGGTGGTTGACGACGATCGGCACCTGCGATTGCGCCGCCGCCAGCGGTCCCGCGTGGCCGAACCGGTTCTTGAAGCCGCCCCAGACCAGGTTGGTCAGCTCGCTCAGGATGCCGTTGAGGCCGCGGAAATCGCCCGCCGCGTCGGCCGCGAGGAAAGTGCGGTCGGCGCGCACCAGGCGCTCCAGGGCCGCCTCCTCCGCCTGCATCGTCAGGTAGCCGCGGCACCAGTCGCTCTCGATCGGGATCAGCGAGAACACCTCGCCGAAGATCAGCCGGTCGCGCACGATGTAGGGCGGGTCGATGCCGATCTCCAGGCCCTTGAACTGGCTCTCGAAGGCGGTCCGGGTGATCTCGGCGACGCCGCGCACCAGCGCCGGCGGATAGGCCAGGCTGAAGATCAGCTGCCGCACCGGTCCGTCCAGGACGCCGATGGCGTCGCTGCGGTAGGCGCCGGCGAAGCAGGGCCGCAGGTCCTGCGGCAGCGCGTCGAGCGTGGCGGCCTCCTCGGTGCGCAGGAAGAGCGGCAGCTCGGGCCGCAGGGCGTGGATGCGGCGGCCGAGCGCATGGCCGGCCCGCGGATCCTCGCCGAGCTTCTCGGGCAGGAAGATCGCGCCCAGGTCGATGTTCGATTCCAGCACCGACAGGATGTTCTCGGGGCGGACCTTGTGGCCCTGGAGGTGGTGGGCGCGGCAGAAGGCGCCGATGGCGTCGCGGTGCGCGCGCTCGGGTTCGAGGACCAGCACCTTGCTGCGCGGAGGGTCGGGAATTTCAAGCGTCATGGAAGGCCGTTGGGAGGAAGGCACGGGGATGGAGCGGCCGCGGTGCGGGGCCGGGTGGGGAACGGGTTCAGAAGAGTTCGAGTTCGCCGGCGGCCTCGGGCTGCGGCTCGGGCTCCCAGTCGAAGTCCATCGGCCGGCAGGCGTGGGCGCACAGCGTCGCCTGGATGCGGGCGCCGCCGACCTCGACCCGGAAGCCCTGCAGGTGCTGGTGCGCCAGCCGGTGCATGTGGCCGGCGCTGCGGCCGTCGATGACCTGCGGCGTGGACAGGCCGGTCTGCGGGTAGAACCGGCCGATCTCGCGGTTGACGGTGCCGCAGCACAGGTTGGCGCTCTCGCAGGCCGAGTCGCGCAGCGCCTGCGCCGAGGCATCGCCCGCGGTGATGCGCCCGACCCGCTCCAGGTAGTCGCGGGTGGCCCGGTCGCGGGGGACGTGCAGCGCGATCACCAGCCGGAAGGAGTGCGAGGCCAGCATCAGCACCACCATGCAGTCGCCGGCGCCGGGCGCTATCCGGTCGGCGGGCTCGGTCCGGACCACGGCGTCCGCGCCGTCCGCGCCCGGCAGGGCGTTGCGCAGGCCGTGCGCCACCAGCCGGTCGAGGCTGGCCTTCGCGCGCGCGCCGATCATGCGGCGGCCTCCGCCGGCGCGGCCAGCAGCTCCATGCTCCGGCGGTTGCCCAGCTCCAGCCCGCGCAGCGCGCCGACGATCATCCGGCCGCCGGCCTGCATGTCCTGGAAGGTGGTGGTGGCGATGAGGTCGTTCTCGTAGAGCGACCGGCGGTAGTCGGCCGACAGCAGCTCGGCCCGGGCCGACAGTTCGCGCATCTCGGTGGCCACCACGCCGAAGCCGCGGCCGGTGTGGCCCGCGTGCGCCGCCTCAATGGAGGCGTTGAGGCCGACCATCACCATCTGCCGGACGATCTGCGAGAAGTCGTCGTTCTTGGCGTGCATCAGGCGGTTGTGGTCGAGCAGGCGGGTCATGTCGTCGTGCCAGCGTTCGAGGGTCATCTCCACGCCCTGCAGCTCCTGCAGCGCGGCGGCGAGCGCGCCGGCGTGCCGCAGCGCGTCGCCCCGGCCGGCGTGCAGCAGCCCGGCCGCGTGGCGCGCGTCCTCGCAGGCCGCGCGCGCGTCGGCGAGTTCGGCGCGCAGCGCCTGCGCCTGCCGCTCGGCGGCCTCGCGGCGGACCTCGGCCGCGCCGTCCTCGGAGGCGATCCGGGCGGCTTCGCGGGCTTCGGACGCCTCGGCCCGCGCCGCGCGGGCACGCAGGTCCTGCAGTTCCCGCCGCTGCCGGGCCAGCCGCGGCGCCAGCGGCAGGCCGAGCGCCAGGCCGCCCAGCAGGCAGCCGGCGCAGAAGATCAGCACCGCGGCGTTCATGCGTCGACCGCCTCCCGCGCGTCGTCCGTCCGGACCACCGCCTCGGCCGGCAGCGACAAGCGCACGACGAAGGGACGCGCCGCCGCGCCGGACGCGCCGCCCAGCGCCAGCGCGACGCTGCCGCCCTCGGCCTCGACGAAGCCGCGCACCGCATCCATGCCCACGCCGCGGCCGGACACCTGGGTGACCGCAGCCGCGGTGGAGAAGCCGGGGGCGAAGATCAGCTCGGCGACCGCCTGCTCGTCCGGCGCGTCGTCGGCGCCGAGCAGGCCGCGCTGCAGCGCGCGCTCCCGGATCGCGGCCAGGTCCAGGCCGCGGCCGTCGTCGGAAAGCTCCAGCACCAGGCGGCCGTCGTCGCCGACCCGGGCCGCGAGGCGGATGCCGCCCGCGGCCGGCTTGCCGCGCGCGATGCGCTCCAGCGGCGGCTCGATGCCGTGGTCCATCGCATTGCGCAGCAGGTGCACGAAGGCGTCGCGCAGCGTCCTGCCGTACCGCCCGTGCAGGCGCAGGCCGCGGTCGTCGAAGACGAGGCGCGGCGGCTCCTTTCCGAGTTCTTCCGCCAGCGCGGGCAGGCCGTCGATCACGCCCTGCAGCATGTCCGCGAGCCTCTCGGTGCCGGCCGCGCGCAGCGCGCGCCGCACCGCGCGCGCCGCCTCCCGCAGCGCGTCGCCGTCGGTGGCGTCGGCCGCATCGAGCCGCTGCAGCAGCGCGCGCACGTCCTGGCGCGGCAGCCGCACGAACTGCTCCGGATCGTCCCGGCCCGGGCCGGCGCGGCCGAGCTTGACCGCGTGGACCCGCACGTACTCGTCCAGCACCGCGCGCACCCCGGCGATGTCGCGCGCCGCTTCGGCGGCCGACCAGCCGGCCTCGCCGGCGCGCAGAGCCTCGCAGCGCTGCTCGGCCCGGTGCACCCGGTCGGCCAGGTGCCGCAGGCCGTAGGTGCGGGCGTTGCCCTTGATGGTGTGCAGGTTGCGGAACAGCAGGTCCACCGTGCCTGCGGCCGCGGCCGCCGCGGCGTCGCCGGCCTCGCCGATGGCGCGCTCGCCGTCGTCGAGCAGGCCGGACGCGCCCCGGGCGAAGGCGTCGAACTTCTCGCACTGCACCGCCAGCACCTCGCCGATGAGCTCCAGCTCGCGCTTCTGCGCGCTCGCGGCGCGGGCCAGGGCGCGCAGTTCGGTGGTGTCGCGCAGGCAGAGCATCATCCGCAGGACGGTGTCCTGCTCGTCGACGATCGGCGCCCAGGTCAGGTCGACGCTCTTGGCGCGGCCGTCGGGCATCCGCAGCACCGTCTCCGACGGCAGCAGGTGGGCGTTGAAGGCGAAGTTCATCGCGTCCTCGCCGATGGCGGCCTGCAGGGTCGCGGCGAGCTGCGCGCGCGCGTCGTCCCCGAGGTCGGCGTCCGCGAACACCGCCTCCAGCACCGGGCGCCCGGCGATGTCGCCGGTTTCGAGGATCGCGCGCAGGTGGTCCGAGTACTCGGGATGCACCGTGCCCGCCGGCTCGACGGTCAGGAAGCCCTGCGGGATGCCGTGCAGCATGGCGTGGATGTCGGCCGCCTTCTGCCGGACCAGCGCGGTGCGCTCCTCGATCTTGCCGACCATGGCGTTGAAGGCGCGGATCGAGCGGCCGATCTCGTCCTCGCGGACGACCGGCAGCCGCTGGGCGAAGTCCTGGCTGGCGGCGATCTCGGTCATCTTGCGCTCCATCTCGGAGATGGGGTCGATGACCTGGCGGTAGAGCAGCAGCCCGACGCCGCCCAGGCACAGCGCCGCGACCGCGCTGATGCCGACCAGGGTGGCGCCGGTGCTCGCCATGCGCCGCTTGAGGGCCTCGATCGCCGCGTCCTTGCTGCGCCGCTTCTCGACCTGCACCGCCTCGATCATCTGGCCCTGCTCGCGCAGGTACTGGTCGACGGTCGCGGCGAGGTAGGCCTCGGCCATCTCCTTCTGGCCGGCGAGCTTGAACCGCGCGGTCTCGTTGATCGCGTCGAAGTAGTTGACCAGGCTCTGCCGCGCCTCCCGGATCAGGCCGCGCTGCGCCTCGCTGTCTGCCTGCCGGAGCTGCTCGTCGAGCGACTGCTGCAGGCCGTCCTTGCGGGCGTTGAGTTCGTCGAGGAGCTGCCGGGCGGCTTCCGCGTCCGGCGCCGCGACCAGGCCCAGCGCGGCGATCTGCACCTCCTTGAGGCGCACCATCAGTTCGGTGGATTTCAGGGTGCTGGGGACGACCTGGTCGGTCACCAGGCGCACCTCGTGGGAGTTGCTGCGCGACTGGTAGACCGCGTAGCCGCCGATCAGGGCGATGGTCGCGAAGACCAGGGCGACCAGCAGGACGATGCGATGGCGAATATTCATGGGAACGTTTCCGGAGCGTCCGCCCGGGGATCCGGGCGATCGATTCAGGGATGGTTCCGAATCAATGTTTCACCTTTTTTAATAATTGGTAACAACCCAGACAGGTCGCCGCGGCGCGGGCCGGCCCGCCATGCCGTCGCCGCGTCCTGCCGCCAACGCCAACGCCGCGGTCCGGCGCGGCTCAGCGCGCCCGCGCCTTCCCGGGGCCGCGGGCGCCGCCGTCCGCCGGCTCGCGGAACAGTTCCTCCACCAGCGCGCGCATCCAGCGCAGGCCGGCGTCGTCCTCGAAGCGGCGGCTCCAGTGCAGCGACACGGCGAAGTCGCGCAGCGGGAAGTCCGGCTCCACGATGGCGTAGGCGCCGTCCTCGGCGAAGCCGCGCGCGATGTTGCGCGGCATGACCACCGCGAGGTCGGTGGCCCGCACGATGGACGGCAGCACCATGAAGTGCTCGGCCACCAGCCGCAGGCGGGACTCCAGCCGCATCAGCTGCAGGATGCGCAGCGTCTCCGCGTGCGTGCGCACCGCCACGAAATCCAGCGCCTGCAGTTCCTCGGGCAGCACCGGCGCGCGGGCGCGCCGGCGGCGCGTACCGCCCAGGAAGGGATGGCCCGCCCGCAGCAGCACGATGTAGCGGTCGTGCAGCAGTTCCAGCCGCGCCACCCGCTCGGCCTGCGCCACCGGCGGCAGGAAGCCGATGGCGCAGTCGATGCGGCCGGCGTCCAGCGCGCCGCCGATCTGCTCGGCCGGCCAGGGCGCGGTCTCCAGCCGCACGCCGGGCGCCCGCGCGCGCAGCGCGGCCATCAGGCCGGGCAGGAAGCGCGCCTCGCCGATGTCGCTCAGGTGCAGCCGGAAGGTGCGCCGCGACTCCCGCGGATCGAAGCGGTCGGACTCGCCCAGCGCCTGCTCCAGCATCGCCATCGCGCCGCGCACCGCCCCCGCCAGGCGCGCCGCCCGCGGCGTCGGCGCCATTCCGCCCGGCACGCGCACGAACAGCGCGTCGCCCAGCAGCCGCCGCAGGCGCGACAGGCCCTGGCTGGCGGCGGGCTGCGTCAGGCCCAGCGCGTCGGCCGCGCGGCTCACGCTGCCGGCGCGGTGGATCGCGTCGAAGAGCCGCAGCAGGTTCAGGTCGATGTCCTCGATATGCATTTTTCTAATGCCGCTTAGTCGGTTCATTTTATTGATGAATGAACCGTCCGCTCCCACACTCCAGGGGAGCCGGCCGGGCCGCATGCCGCTTCCGGGCCGCGAGCCGCCCCGCCCCCATCCCGCTCCCCGCACCGACCCATGCCCCCCACCGATCCGTCCGATCCCATCGACTCCCCCGGCTCCGCCCGCCCCGGCGCGCGCCCGGCCGCCGCGCCGCCGGCCACCGTCCGCACCGCGGTGCTCGACCTGCTGCGCGCCTTCGGCATGACCACCGTCTTCGGCAACCCCGGTTCGACCGAGCTGCCGCTCTTCCTGGATTTCCCGGAGGATTTCCGCTACGTGCTGGGCCTGCAGGAGTCGGTGGTGGTCGGCATGGCCGACGGCCACGCCCAGGCGACCCGCAACGCGAGCTTCGTCAACCTGCATTCGGCCGCGGGCGTCGGCCATGCGATGGGCAACATCTTCACCGCCTTCAAGAACCGCACGCCGATGGTGATCACCGCCGGCCAGCAGGCGCGCTCCATCCTGCCCTTCGACCCCTTCCTGTTCTCGGGGCAGGCGACCGAGCTGCCCAAGCCCTACGTCAAGTGGAGCATCGAGCCGGCCCGGGCCGAGGACGTGCCGCTGGCCATCGCCCGCGCCTACTACGTCGCGATGCAGCAGCCGCAGGGCCCGGTGCTGGTGTCCATCCCGGCGGACGACTGGGCGCGGCCCTGCGAGCCGGTGGCGCCGCGCACGGTGAGCCGCGCCCACCGGCCCGAGCCCGCGGTGCTGGACGCCATCGGCGACGCGCTGGACCGGGCCGCGCGGCCGGCCTTCGTGGTCGGCGCGGCGGTGGACCGCGACGGCGCCTGGGACGCGGTGCGCGCGCTGGCCGAGCGCCACCGGGCGCGGGTCTTCGTCGCGCCGATGTCGGGCCGGGCCGGCTTCGCCGAGGACCATCCGCTCTTCGCCGGCTTCCTGCCCGCGATGCGCGAGAAGATCGTCGCGCTGCTCGCCGGCCACGACCTGGTGTTCGCGCTCGGCGCGCCGGCCTTCACCTACCACGTCGAAGGCTTCGGCCCGCACCTGCCGGAAGGCGCCGCGCTGGCGCAGCTGACCGACGATCCGCAGACCGCGGCCTGGGCGCCGGTCGGCACCTCGGCGGTCGGCGGCATCCGGCTCGGGGTGGAGGACCTGCTGGCCCGCCCGGTGCCGCCCGCCGTGCGGGACCGCGCCGCGCCGCCGCCGCGCGAACCGGCGCCGCGCGCCGCGCCGGACGGCGCGCGCATGTCCGTCGCCTGGCTGCTGCAGACCCTGGCCGAGCTGCGCGCCCCGGACTCGGTCGTGGTCGAGGAAGCACCCAGCGCCCGGCCGGTGATGCACCGCCACCTGCCGATGCTGCGGAGCGGGACCTTCTACACCATGTGCAGCGGCGGCCTCGGCCACTCGATGCCGGCGGCGGTCGGCGTGGCGCTGGCGCGGCCGGAAGCGAAAGTGATCGCGCTGATCGGCGACGGCTCGGCGATGTACTCCATCCAGGCGCTCTGGAGCGCGGCGCAGCTGCAGCTGCCGATCACCTTCGTCATCGTCAAGAACCGGCGCTACGCGGCGCTGCAGGAGTTCGCGCCCACCTTCGGCTTCGCGCCGGGCGCGCCGCTCGAAGGCTGCGACCTGCCGGACATCGACTTCTGCGCCCTGGCCCGCGGCCAGGGCTGCGACGCGGTGCGGGTGGACGACGCCCGGGCGCTCGGCGACGCGCTACGCGGCGCTCTGGCCCATCCGCGGCCGATCCTGGTGGAGGTGGAGGTCGCCTGAAGCCGGCGCGCCGGCCGCCCCTACCATGCGCCCCATGCGCCCCATGCGCAAGCAGCCGGGCCGCCGGGGCCCGCGTCCCGGATCCCCGGCCGGCCCGCCCGGCGCCGCGCCCGTTCCCGGGCGCCCGGCCGCGGCCTCCGCCCTCCGCCTCCCCGGCTTTCCCGTTTTTCCCCGGTCCCGACCATTTCCAGGAGCATCCGACCCATGGCATCCATTTCCCTGCTGATCGGCGGCGAAGCCCGCGCGGCCGCCGGCGACGCCTTCTTCGAACGCAAGAACCCGCTCGACGGCGGCGTCGCCACCCGCGCGCCGGCCGCCGCACCGGCCGACGCGGTCGCGGCGGTCGAGGCCGCCGCCGCCGCCTTCCCCGCCTGGGCCGCGCTCGGCCCGAACGCGCGCCGCGCCCTGCTGATGAAGGCCGCCCAGGCGCTCGAAGCCAAGGGCGAGGCCTTCGCCGCCGCGATGGCCGCCGAGACCGGCGCCTCGGCGATGTGGGCCGGCTTCAACGTGCACCTGGCCGCCGGCATGCTGCTGGAGGCGGCCGCGCTCACCACCCAGGTCGCGGGCGAGCAGATCCCCTCGGACGTGCCGGGCAGCCTCGCGCTCGCGGTGCGCCAGCCGGCCGGCGTGGTGCTCGGCATCGCGCCGTGGAACGCGCCGGTCATCCTAGGCGTGCGCGCCATCGCCACGCCGCTGGCCTGCGGCAACACCGTGGTCCTCAAGGGCTCGGAGCTGTGCCCGCGCACCCACGGCCTGATCGTGGAGGCGCTGCAGGACGCCGGCCTGCCGCCGGGCGTGGTGAACTTCGTGACCAACGCCCCGGCCGACGCCGGCGCGGTGGTCGAGGCGATGGTGGCCCACCCGGCGGTGCGCCGGGTCAACTTCACCGGCTCGACCCACGTCGGCCGCATCGTGGCGCAGACCTGCGCCAAGTACCTGAAGCCCTCGGTGCTGGAGCTGGGCGGCAAGGCGCCCTTCGTGGTGCTGGACGACGCCGACCTGGACGCCGCGGTGGACGCCGCCGCCTTCGGCGCCTTCGCCAACTCGGGGCAGATCTGCATGTCCACCGAGCGCATCGTGGTGGACGCCCAGGTCGCCGACGCCTTCGTCGCCAAGCTGGCCGCCAAGGCCCGCGCCCTGCCGCTGGGCGACCCGCGCCAGGGCCCGGCGGTGCTGGGCTCGGTGGTGGACATGGCGACCGTCGAGCGCTGCAACCGCCTGATCGACGACGCGCTGGCGCACGGCGCGACGCTGCTGTGCGGCGGCAAGGCCGACAGCACCCTGATGCCCGCCACCCTGCTCGACCGCGTCACCCCGGCGATGGCGATCTACCGCGAGGAATCCTTCGCGCCGGTCAAGGGCATCGTGCGGGTCGACGGCGTCGAGGAAGCCGTCGCCGTCGCCAACGACAACGCCTTCGGCCTCGCCGCCGCGGTCTTCGGCGCCGACGTGGCGCGGGCCTGGCAGGTGGCGCAGCGCATCCAGTCCGGCATCTGCCACGTCAACGGGCCCACGGTGCACGACGAGGCGCAGATGCCCTTCGGCGGCGTCAAGGACTCGGGCTGGGGCCGATTCGGCGGCCGGGCCGGCATCGACGCCTTCACCGAGCTGCGCTGGATCACGCTGCAGACCGCGCCGCGGCACTACCCGTTCTGACCCGCCGGCGCCGGCGCCGGCCCGCCGCGCCCGGCGCCCGGCGCTCGGCGGCCGCACCGCACCGCACTAACAACGACAGGAGACACGCCATGCCCCGATCCGCCCCCGACACGCCTTCCGCGCCCCCGGCGCCGGGCGCCCCGCCGCGCCGCGGCATCGTCCGCGCGGGCGCCGCCTTGGCCGCCTCCGCGCTGCTCGCCGGCCTGCCGGCGGCCGCCCTCGCCCAGGCGCCCGCCGCCTGGCCGGCCAAGCCGGTCCGCATGGTGGTCAACTTCCCGCCCGGCGGCGCGGCCGACAGCATCGGCCGGGCCATCGCGCAGCCGCTGTCCGAGGCGATCGGCCAGCCGGTGGTCGTGGACAACCGTCCCGGGGCCAACGGCAACATCGGCGGCGACGCGGTCGCCAAGGCGCCGGCCGACGGCTACACCCTGCTGCTGAGCTCGGGCAGCATGGTCTCGATCAATCCGGCGATCTACCCGAAGATGTCCTTCGACCCGGCGAAGGACCTGGTGCCGGTCGCCGCCGCCGCGCGGGTGCTGGTCTACCTGGAGGTCAACCCCGCCAAGGTGCCGGCGCGGGACGTGAAGGAGTTCGTGGCCTTCCTCAAGGCGCGGCCGGGCGCGCTGTCCTACGCCTCGCCGGGCAACGGCAGCTCGCCGCACCTGGCGGGCGAGCTGCTCAAGGACATGGCCGGCGTCGAGGCGACCCACATCGCCTACAAGGGCGCCGCGCCGGCGATGCAGGACCTGCTCGCCGGCCAGGTCGACTACATGTTCGACCCGGGCATCGGCCTGCAGCACGTGCAGGCCGGCAAGCTGCGGCTGCTGGCGGTGGGCAGCCCGAAGCGCTCGCCGGCCTTCCCCGACGTGCCGACGCTCGACGAGGCCGGCCTCCGGGGCTTCGACGCCGACACCTTCTTCGGCCTCTACGCGCCGGCCGGCACCCCGCCGGCGGTGGTCGAGCGGATCAACCGCGAGGTCAACAAGGTGCTCGCCACCCCGGCTTTCCGCGACCGCATGCTGGCCCTCGGCGGCGAGCCGGCCCCGATGACCCCGGCCGCCTTCGCCGCCAAGGGCCACGAGGACGCGGTGCGCTTCGCCAAGCTGATCAAGGACCGCGGCATCCGGGGGGACTGAGCCGCCCGGCGCTATCGAAACGAGAGCTGCCAGCCGGCGCCGCGCCTGGGCCAGCCTCGGTTTTCATGCCTGAAAACTGCCTTTTCAGGCCGCCGGCAGCCGCGCCAGCGCCCGCGCCATGTCCGCCTCGAAGCGGGCGACGATGTCCGCGAGCGGCTCGATCCGGTCGGTGAAGGCGAGCGACTGGCCGGCCGAGAGGATGCCCCGCGTCCAGTCGCCGGTGGCGTAGGCCTCGCGGCCGATGCGGCCGGCGACCAGGGGCAGCAGATCCTGGATGGTGACCGACGGGTTCTCCGCCTCCATCGCCCGGACCGCGGCGGTGGTGCCGTTGCGCAGCGCGCGCACCGTGTTGCGCACCGACTGCATGCACAGGTCGGTGTCGGTCGGGCCGGCCTCGACCAGCCGCCGCTTGTAGTCGGCATGGGCCCAGATCTCCTCGGCCACCACGAAGCGGGTGCCGACCACCGCGCCCGCCGCGCCCATGGCCAGCGCCGCCGCCACCTGCGAGCCGCGCCCCACCCCGCCGCCGACCAGGTAGGGGATGGTCAGCGCGCTCTCGGCCCAGGCCGCGTTGACGAAGGAGCCGACCATGTCCATGCCCGGATGGCCGCCGCATTCCGCGCCCACGATGGCGACCGCGTCCACCCCGACCGACTGCGCCTTGACCGCGTAGCGCACCGCCGGCACCTTGTGCAGCACCTTGACGCCGGCCGCGCGCAGCGACGGGACGAACTCCTCCGGGCTGCGGCCCGAGGTCTCGACGAAGCGCACGCCCTCCTCGATCACCGTGTCGAAGACCTCGCGCGTCTTCTCGCCCGGCACCAGCTTGGGCAGCATCGAAACGTTGACGCCGAAGGGACCGCCCTCGCAGAGGTCGCGGCAGCGGCGGATCTCGTCGCGCAGCGCGCCCGGCTCCGGGAAGCTCGCGGCGGTGATGAAGCCCAGGATGCCGGCCCGCGACGCGGCCGCCACGTAGCGCGCGTCGGACAGCCACATCAGGCCGCCCGCCACCACGGGCAGGCGGATGCCGAAGAGGTCGGTGGCGGCGGTGCGCCATCGCGCGGTCGGTGCTTGCGGGGTCATGGTTCGATGCTGCGGTGCGGGGGTTGCGGACGGACCGGTTCGGACGGGAAGCGGAACGCCGGGGCGGAAGGGGCGGATCGGGCGGGCCGCGGTGACGGCGGTGCAAGTGGCGGGCGGCGGACTGCGGGCGGCGGGCGGCGGACTGCGGGCGGCGGGCGGCGGCGTCGCGCGGCGCGCCGTCGCGCCGGGTGCCGCGCGCGCCGTGCGGCCCGCCCTGCCGCGCTCAGCCGGCCGGTCCGGCGCGCAGCGCCGCGAAGTCGGGGGCGCGGCGTTCGCGGAAGGCGGCCATGCCCTCGGCCGCCTCGGCGTCGGCCTGCGATTCCGCCATCGCGTCGGCCTCGCGGTCGAGCTGCGCGTCGAGCCCGCTGCCGTGGGCCGCGTGGCAGAGCGCCTTGATGCGGCCGAGGGCGCGCTGCGGACCGGCGGCCAGGCGCGCGGCGATCGCCAGCGCCTCGACCTCGACGGCGCCGGGCGCGGCGAGCCGGTTGGCGATGCCCAGCGCATGCAGCCGCTCCGCGCCGATCGGGTCGCCGGTCAGGCACCACTCGGCCAGCAGCTGGCGCGGCAGCGCCGCCGCGAGGAAGCCGGTGATGCCGCCGTCGGGCGTGAGCCCCACCCGGGCGTAGGCGACCGAGAAACGGGCGTCCCGCGCCGCGACCAACAGGTCGCAGGCGAGCGCGAGCGACATGCCGGCGCCGGCCGCGCCGCCCTCGACCGCCGCCACCACCGGCTTGGGGCAGTCGCGCAGCGCGCGCACCATGCCGTGCAGGTTCTCGATGCGGGCGCGCCGCTCGGCGGGCGGCAGCGCGTGCCGGGTCGCGAGCACCCCGAGGTCCCCGCCGGAGCAGAAGTAGCCGTCGGCGCCGGTCAGCACCAGCGCGCCGACCGCGGGGTCGTCGCGCGCGGCGTCGAGCGCGCGGCGCATCGCCTCGTGCAGGCCGGGCGCGATGGCGTTGCGCTTGCCGGGGTTGCGCAGCACCAGCACCCGCACCGCGCCCGCGCCGCGGATGCCCAGCGGGCCGTCGCCGCCGTCGCCGCCGTCGTGGCCTTCGCGGTCCATTGCGCGGCCCGGATCAGGCGGCGGCCGGATCGGCGACCAGTGCGGCGCGGCCCAGCGCCGCGAAGCGCTGCAGGTGGCTGTCGGTGTCGCCGAAGCGGGACTCCACCGCCAGCAGGCGCTTGAACCAGTGGCTCACGTCCAGCTCGTCGGTCATGCCCATGCCGCCGTGCAGCTGCACCGCCTGCTGGCCGATGAAGCGCGCGGCCTGGCCGACGGTGACCTTGGCGGCGGACAGCGTCCGGCGGCGCTCGGTGTCGTCCTCGGCGGTGCAGCGGATCGCGGCGAGGTAGCCCATCGAGCGGGCCTGCTCCAGGTGCAGCAGCATGTCGGCGGTGCGGTGCTGCAGCGCCTGGAAGCGTCCGATCGGCTGGCCGAACTGCTGGCGGGTCTTGAGGTATTCGACGGTGGCGTCGACCATGGCCTGCATGGTGCCCACGGCTTCCGC
Source organism: Xylophilus ampelinus (assembly GCA_036946225.1). GTDB lineage: Bacteria > Pseudomonadota > Gammaproteobacteria > Burkholderiales > Burkholderiaceae_C > JAKOND01. Next base: position 56,440 of record JAQIJO010000009.1, on the reverse strand, counting down.
GCACAGCCCGGCCAGGCCGATGCCGAAGGCGCGGTCGATCGCCGGCAGCGCCTCGCCCCCGGCGCCCAGCAGCGCGGACTTCGGCAGGCGCACGCCGTCGAGCGCGATGTCGGCGGCGCGCTGGCCGTCGATGGTGGGATAGGCGTGCACCGCGAGGCCGGCGGCGTCGCGCGGCACCCGGAAGAGCGACACGCCCGCCGCGTCGCCCGGCGCGCCGGACATCCGGGCCGAGACGAGCAGTTCGTCCGCCGCGGCCGCATGCATCACCACCGCCTTGCGGCCGTCGAGCACGTAGCCCTCGCCCTCGGCGCGGGCGCGGGTCTCGACCCAGGCCACCTCGCCGCGCGCGGCGGCTTCCTCGTGGGCCACGACGACGATGCGCTCGCCCGCGGCCATCGCCGGCAGCAGCTCGGCCTGCGCCGCCGCGTCGCCGAAGTCGCGCACCAGCGCGGTGGCGACCACCGCGCTCGCGAGCACCGGCTCGCAGAGCATCGCCGGCGCCGCGGCCTGCAGCGCGAGCGCGGTCTCGACCGGGCCGAAGCCCAGGCCGCCGTGCGCCTCGGGCACGTTGATCGCCAGCACGCCCAGGTCGGCCAGGCCCTGCCAGGCGGCGCGGCTCCAGCCCTCGGGGCTGGCGACGATGGCGTGGCGCTGCGCGAAGCCGTAGTCGCCGCGCACGAAGCGGGAGACGGCCTCCTGCAGTTGCTGCTGTTCTTCGTTGAAGCTGAAGTCCATGGTCGGTTTCCTTCGGGGCCCGTTCAGAGGCCCAGGATCATCTGGGAGATGATGTTCTTCTGGATTTCGTTGGAGCCCCCGAAGATCGAGAGCTTGCGCAGGTTGCAGTAGTTGGCCGCGAGCGGCGCGGCGTGGTCGGGGCCGGCGGGGGTGAATTCCTCCGGCGTGGCTTCCCCGAAGAACTGCAGGCCGTAGGGCCCGGCCGCCTGCACCAGCAGCGCGGAGATCTCCTGCTGGATCTCGGTGCCCTTGATCTTGAGGATCGAGGCGGCGGCGCCCGGCGCCTTCTTCGCGGCCTCCTCGGACAGCACCCGCAGGTTGGTGATCTCCAGCGCCATCAGGTCGATCTCGACCTGCGCCACGCGGGCGGCGAAGAGCGGGTCCTCGATCAGCGGGCGGCCGTGCTTCTGCTCCGCCGCGGCGATGCGCTTGAGCCGCGCCAGCTCGCGCTTGGCGATGCCGATGCCGGCGATGTTGCTGCGCTCGTGGCCGAGCAGGAACTTGGCGTAGGTCCAGCCCTGGTTCTCCTCGCCGACGCGGTTCTCCACCGGCACCCGGACGTTCTCGAACCAGACCTCGTTGACCTCGTGCGCGCCGTCGAGCGTGATGATCGGCCGCACGGTGATGCCGGGCGATTTCATGTCGATCAGCAGGAAGCTGATGCCGCGCTGCGGCTTGGACGCGGGATCGGTGCGCACCAGGCAGAAGATCCAGTCGGCGTGCTGGCCGAGCGTGGTCCAGGTCTTCTGGCCGTTGACGATGTAGTGCTCGCCCTCGGCATCCGTGCCGCGCACCGCGCGGGTCTTGAGCGAGGCCAGGTCCGAGCCGGCGCCGGGTTCCGAGTAGCCCTGGCACCACCATTCCTCCGAGGCGAGGATCTTCGGCAGGAAGCGCTGCTGCTGCGCGGGCGAGCCGAAGGCCATGATCACCGGCGCCACCATCTTGATGCCGAAGGGGATCAGCCGCGGCGCGCCGGCGGCGGCGGTCTCCTCGTCGAAGATGTACTGCCGGGCCGCGCTCCAGCCCGGGCCGCCGAACTCCTTTGGCCAGCCGGGCGCGCTCCAGCCGCGCGCGTGCAGGGTGCGCTGCCAGGCGATGTTCTCGTCGCGGGTCAGCCGCTCGCTGCGCATCACCTTGCGGCGGATCGCGTCGGGCAGCTTGTCGCGCACGAAGGCGCGGACTTCCTCGCGGAAGGCTTGCTCGTCGGGGGAGAAGTTCAGGTCCATGGGGTGGTGCTTCGCCAGGTGGATCGGTGCCCGGAATGAATTCCGCAATGCAGAACATCATTCCGAGGATTGGATTGCTGAATGGATTGTTGGCGCCGGCCCGGACGATGTCAACGCAGGGGGTGTCGCCTGGGTTACGGACTTTCCCTGGGGCAGCCGATCGCGGCGGCCGCGGACTGGCTCGCCGCGCTGGGGATTCTGGCGAACTGTGTTCCACTGTGAGGATCGTCATTCCATTCCTGGCCCTGCGCCGCCCCGCACGATGACCGCCACCGCCTCCCGGACGCCCCGCCCGCCCAAGGAACCGAAGGAAGACCGCCACTTCGTCACCGCGCTGGCGCGCGGGCTGGAAGTGCTGGCCTGCTTCCGTTCCGGCGACAAGATGCTGGGCAACCAGCAGATCGCCGAGCGCTGCCGGCTGCCGAAATCCACCGTCTCGCGCCTGACCTCGACGCTCACCAAGCTGGGCTACCTGATCCAGGTCGAGGAGACCGGCAAGTACCGGCTCGGCACCGCCGCACTGTCGCTGGGCAGCGCGATGCTCGCGCGGCTGGACGTGCGGCAGATCGCCCGGCCGCTGATGCAGGAACTGGCCGACCGCACCGGCTGCATGGTCTCGCTGGGCACCCGCGACCGTCTGTCGATGATCTACGTCGAGAACTGCCGCAACGCCTCGGCCCTCACCATCAGCCTCGACGTGGGATCGCGCATCCCGGTGGCGCTTTCGGCCATCGGCCGCGCCTGGCTGGCGGCGGTGTCCGAGCGCGAGCGCCAGGACTTCATGGAGCGGGCCGAGGAGTTCGACGCCCAGGCCTGGCCCGGCATCCGCCGCGGCATCGACCAGGCCCTGGCGGACTACGCCGGCCTGGGCGTGACCTGCTCCTTCGGCGACTGGCAGAAGGACGTGAACGCCATCGCCCGCGCCTTCCAGCCCGGCGGCGGGCTGCCGCCGATGGCCATCAACTGCGGCGGCCCGGCCTTCAGCGTGCCGCGCGAGCACCTGCTGCAGGAAGTGCGCCCCCGCCTGATCGAGATGGTCGCGCGGCTGGAAGACGCGCTCGGGCGCTGATCCCGCCGGCCCCGGCGGTCCGCGATGCGGAATCGCCGCAGATGCTCCAGGCCGCCCGTGACGCCGCTGCGGGGGCCGCGATCCGGCGCGCGCGACGCCGCCCGCGGCCCTGCCGGCCGCCCGAGTCGCCGACGGGACTCTCCGGGACGCGCATCGGGGATCGCACGGTTTACAAGCGGCGGAGCGGGGAATAGCATGGTTTCACCAGCGAAACTATGTTCCGCAGTGCAGAAATTCAGTTTATCGCCGCCCCATCGACGCCGCGCCGGCGGGCCTGCGCGATGCCCGCCGGCGCCCCTTTCCCCGTCGTCCCGCCCCCACCATCCATGACCCACGCCACCGACTACGCGCTCCACGGCTCCGTCGCCGTCATCACCCTGAACAATCCGCCGGTCAACGGCCTGGGCCATGCGCTGCGCAGCGGCATCGTGGAGTCGCTCGACCGGGCGCTGGCCGATCCGCAGGTGCGCGCCGTCGTGCTCGCCGGCAGCGACCGGGCCTTCTCCGGCGGCGCCGACGTGCGCGAGTTCGGCACGCCGCTGTCGGGCCGCGAGCCGACGCTGCTGTCGGTGATCCGCGCGGTCGAGTCCTCCACCAAGCCGGTGGTCGCGGCCCTCGCGGGCGTGGCGCTCGGCGGCGGGCTGGAACTCGCGCTCGGCGCGCATTACCGGGTGGCGAAGCCCGACGCCTCGCTCGGCCTCCCGGAAGTCAAGCTCGGCCTGCTGCCGGGCGCCGGCGGCACCCAGCGCCTGCCCCGGCTGATCGGCCTGGAGGCGGCGCTCAACATGATCGTCTCGGGCACGCCGGCGCCTGCCGCGCGCTTCGCCGGCACGCCGCTGATCGACGAGATCGTCGAGGGCGAGCTGGTCCCCGCCGCCGTCGCCTTCGCGGAGAAGGTGGTGGCCGAGCAGCGGCCGCTGCGCCGTGTGCGCGACCGGGCCGTCGAGGAGCCGGGCGCGGAAGCCTTCCTGCAGTTCGCCCGCGCCAACGTCGCCGCCGCGTCCAAGCATTTCCCGGCTCCGCTCAAGGCGGTCGAGGCGGTGGCCGCGTCGGTCTCCAGGCCGTTCGACGAGGGCATGAAGTTCGAGCGCGAGTTGTTCCTGGGCCTGATGGCCACGCCCGAGTCGCGCGCGCTGCGCCACGTCTTCGCCGCCGAGCGCGCCGCCCGCAAGATCGCCGGCCTGCCCGAAGGCACCCGGGCCCGCCCGGTCCGCAAGGTCGGCATCGTCGGCGCCGGCACCATGGGCGGCGGCATCGCCATGGCCTTCGCCAACGCGGGCATCCCGGTCGCGCTGCTGGAAGCCAAGCAGGATGCGCTGGACAAGGGCCTGGCCACCATCCGCCGCAACTACGAGGGCACGCTGAAGAAGGGCAAGCTGACCCGGGAAGCGCTCGACGCCCGCATGGCCTCCATCGCGCCCACCCTCTCCTACGAGGACTTCGCCGACGCGGACCTGGTGGTCGAGGCGGTGTTCGAGAGCCTGGAGGTCAAGGAGCAGGTGTTCCGCGAACTCGACCGGGTCTGCCGGCCGGGCGCCATCCTCGCCTCCAACACCTCGGCGCTGGACCTGGACGCGATCGCCGCCTTCACCGCGCGGCCGCAGGACGTGGTCGGGCTGCACTTCTTCAGCCCGGCCCACGTGATGAAGCTGCTGGAGATCGTGCGCGGTGTGCAGACCGCGCCCGAGGTGCTCGCCACCGCGATGGAGCTGGCCGGCCGCATCGGCAAGGTGGCGGTGGTGTCCGGCGTGTGCGACGGCTTCATCGGCAACCGCATCCTCGCCCGCTACAACGCCGCCGCCAACGAGCTGCTCAACCAGGGCGCGCTGCCGCAGCAGATCGACAAGGCGCTGGAGGCCTTCGGCTTCGCGATGGGCCTGTTCCGCGTCGGCGACCTCGCGGGCCTGGACATCGGCTGGGCCGGCCGCAAGCGCCGCGCCGCGGCCCGGCCGGACAAGGACTTCGCGGTCGTGGCCGACCGCCTGTGCGAGGCCGGCCGCTTCGGCCAGAAGACCGGCGCGGGCTGGTACCGCTACAACGCCGGGGACCGCACGCCGGTGCCGGACCCGGCGGTCGAGGAGATCATCCGCCAGTGGCGCGCGGACCGGGGCCACGCCACCCGCGCGGTGACCGACCAGGAGATCGTCGAGCGCTGCCTGTTCGCGATGGCCAACGAGGGCGCCCGCATCCTGGAGGAAGGCATCGCCCAGCGCGCCTCCGACATCGACGTGGTCTACCTCAACGGCTACGGCTTCCCGAAGCACCGCGGCGGCCCGATGCTCTACGCCGACCAGGTCGGCCTGCCGAACGTGGTGCGCGCGCTCAAGCGCATCGCCGCCGAACCCGGCGCGGACGCCGCCTTCTGGACCCCGGCGCCGCTGCTGGTCCGGCTGGCCGAGGAAGGCAAGACCTTCAACTGACGCCCCGCCCGGCCCGGCGGCCGCTCCCGCGGCGCCGCCGGGCCCTCCGCCGCAACCCGTTCCCGAGGAATCCACCGTGACCGATGCCGTCATCGTCTCCACCGCCCGCACCGGCCTGGCCAAGAGCTGGAAGGGCGCCTTCAACCTGACCTACGGCCCCACCCTCGGCGGCCATGCGGTCCGGCACGCGGTCGCCCGCGCCGGCATCGACCCGGGCGAGGTGGAGGACGTGGTCATCGGCGCCGCGCTGACCGAAGGCACCACCGGCGGCAACGTCGCGCGCCAGATCGCGCTGCGCGCCGGCCTGCCGGTCGGCGTGGCGGGTATGACCGTCAACCGCTTCTGCTCCTCGGGTCTCCAGGCCATCGCCCTGGCGGCGCAGCGCATCCAGGCCGGCGAGGGACGGGTCTACGTGGCGGGCGGTGTGGAGAGCATCTCCTGCGTGCAGAACGAGGCCAACATGCACATGCGCCGCGACCCGTGGCTGCTGGAGCACAAGCCCGAGATCTACTGGAACATGGTCCAGACGGCCGAACAGGTCGCGAAGCGCTACGGCATCTCCAAGGAAGCCCAGGACGCCTACGGCGTGCGCAGCCAGCAGCGCGCCGCCGCCGCCCAGGCCGCCGGTTTGTTCGACGCCGAGATCGTGCCGATGACCACCGTCATGGGCGTCGCGGACAAGGCCACCGGCCGGCTCTCGCGCCAGGAAGTCACCATTTCCGCCGACGAGGGCATCCGGCCCGACACCACCGCCGAAGGCGTCGCGAAGATCCGCTCCGTCGTGCCCGGCGGCACGGTCACCGCCGGCAACGCGAGCCAGTTCTCCGACGGCGCCTCCGCCTGCGTGGTGATGGACGCCCGCCGCGCCGAGGTGCTCGGCCTGCAGCCGCTGGGCATCTTCCGCGGCTTCGCGGTCGCCGGCTGCGAGCCCGACGAGATGGGCATCGGCCCGGTGTTCGCCGTGCCGAAGCTGCTGCAGCGCGCCGGCCTGTCGGTGGACGACATCGGCCTGTGGGAACTCAACGAGGCCTTCGCGGTGCAGGTGCTGCACTGCCGCGACACGCTGGGCATCCCGGACGACCGGCTCAACGTCAACGGCGGCGCCATCGCGGTCGGCCACCCGTACGGGTTGAGCGGCGCGCGCCTGACCGGCCACGCCCTGCTCGAAGGCAAGCGGCGCGGCGCGAAATACGTGGTGGTCACCATGTGCATCGGCGGCGGCCAGGGCGCGGCCGGGCTGTTCGAGGTCGCCTGAGCCCATGGCGAGCGTCCGGGACCTCTTCCGACTCGACGGCAAGGTCGCGCTGGTCACCGGCGGATCCCGCGGCCTGGGCCTGCAGATGGCCGAGGCGCTCGGCGAGATGGGCTGCCGCCTCGCGATCGTCGCCCGCAAGGAGGCCGAACTGGACGCGGCCCGCGCGCGCCTCGAAGGCCTGGGCCACGAGGTCGAGGCGGTGCCCGCCGACCTGTCGCAGTTCGACCGCATCCCCGGCTGCGTGGACCGGGTGGAACGGCGCTTCGGCACCGTCGACATCCTGGTCAACAACGCCGGCGCCACCTGGGGCGCGCCCGCCGAGGACTATCCCGACGCCGCCTGGCGCAAGGTGATGGACCTCAACGTCAACGCGCCCTTCTTCCTCTCCCGCGAGGTCGGCCGGCGCTTCATGATCCCGCGGCGCAGCGGCAAGATCATCGTGCTGGCCTCCACCGCCGGGCTCAAGGGCACCGGCCCGGGCGTCACCACCGTCGGCTACAACACCTCCAAGGCCGCCGCGATCCACCTGGCCCGCACCCTGGCCGCGGAATGGGGGCCGCACAACATCAACGTCAACGCGATCTGCCCGGGCTGGTTCCCGAGCCGGATGGCCGACGGCCTGATCGGCGCCCTGGGCGAGCAGATGGTCGCCCGCATCCCGCTGCGCCGCATCGGCGGCGAGGCCGACCTGAAGGGCGCGGTGGTGTTCCTCGCCTCCGAGGCCTCGCGCCATGTCACCGGCCAGGCGCTGGTGGTGGACGGCGGCGCGTCCATCGTCTGAGCGCGCGCTCCCGTCCCGCCCGCCCCCTGCCCCCTTCCCCGCCCGCCGCCGTGACCGCCACCGCCGCGCCCTCCCGCTCCCCTACGCCGCCCCGGCGGCGCGCCTTCCCGCCACGCGCCTGAACCCATGTCCGACCGCCACGCTCCCCACTGGCCGCCGGGGCTGCCCCGCCACCTGACGCTGCCCGCGACCAACCTGTTCCACAACGCCGAGGTCTCGGCCGCGCGCTATCCGGACAAGCCCTTCATCGTCTTCTACGACACCGCGATCACCTTCGCCGAATTCCGGCGCGAGGCCGAGCGCATCGCCGGCTACCTGCAGCGGGACTGCGGCGTGCGGGCCGGCGACCGGGTGCTGCTCTACATGCAGAACAGCCCGCAGTGGGCGCTGGCCTACTACGGCATCCTGCGCGCCGACGCGGTGGTGGTGCCGGTCAACCCGATGAACCGCACCGAGGAGCTGCGCCACTACGTGGAGGACAGCGGCGCGGTGGCCGCCTTCGTGCCGCAGGACCTGCACGGCCAGCTCCAGCCGCTGGTCGGCGCCGGCGCGCTGCGGCACCTGGTGGTGGCGGCGTACAGCGACTACCTGCGGGTCCCGACCGACCTGCGCGTCCCGGACTTCGTCGCCGCCCCGCGCCGGCCGATCGACCCGGAAGCCTCCCCCGGCGCGGTGACCTGGCAGGAGATGCTGGCGCGCGACCGCACGCCCGGCCCGTCCGCCGCCGGCCCGGACGACCTCTGCGTCATGCCCTACACCTCCGGCACCACCGGCCGGCCCAAGGGCTGCATGCACACCCACCGCAGCGCCATGAGCACCCTGGTCGGCGGCGCCCAGTGGTTCGCGCGCACCCAGGACTCGACCTACCTCGCGGTGCTGCCCTTCTTCCACGTCACCGGCATGGCCGGCAGCCTGAACGGGCCGGTCTTCCTCGGCGCGACCATCGTGGTGCTGCCGCGCTGGGACCGCGAGGCGGCGGCGCAGCTGATCCAGCGCTACCGGATCAACGTCTGGCAGTGCATCTCGACCATGATGGTCGACTTCCTGGCGCATCCGCGCATCGCCGAGTTCGACCTCTCCAGCCTGCAGGGCGTCCGCGGCGGCGGCGCGGCCATGCCGGCGGCGGTGGCCGCGCGGCTCAAGGAGCTGACCGGCCTGGACTACGTCGAGGGCTACGGCATGTCCGAGGCGATGGCCGCCACCCACATCAACCCGCCGCACCGGCCCAAGCCGCAGTGCCTGGGCATCCCGGTCTTCGACGTGGACGCCCGGGTGGTGGACCCGGCCACCCTGGCCGAGCTGCCGCAGGGCGAGGTCGGCGAGATCGTGGTGCGCGCGCCCCAGGTGATGCGCGGCTACTGGAACGATCCGCAGGCCACCGCGGCCGCCTTCGCCGAGATCGGCGGCGAGCGCTTCCTGCGCACCGGCGACCTGGCCCGGGTAGACGAGGACGGCTACTTCTTCATGGTCGACCGGCTCAAGCGGATGATCAACGCCTCGGGCTTCAAGGTCTGGCCGGCCGAGGTCGAGGCGATGATGTACGCCCACCCGGCCATCCTCGAATGCTGCGTCATCGGCGCCCGCGACCCCCACCGCGGCGAGACGGTCAAGGCGCTGGTGGTGCTGCGCGACGGCCAGTGGGGCCGGGTCGGCGCGCAGGACATCGTCGCCTGGGCGCGGGAACGCATGGCGGCCTACAAGAGCCCGCGCGTCGTCGAGTTCGTCGCCGCGCTGCCCAAGTCGGGCACCGGCAAGGTCCAGTGGCGCGAGCTGCAGGAGCAGGAGGACCGCGCCGCGGCGGTGGCCACGGTGGTGGCGCCGGCGGAGGCGGAGGCGGCCGCGGACCGAACCGCCGCCCCCGGCGCCCCGGGCCCGGACGCCGGGCGGGCGGGCTGACCATGGCCGTCCTCGTGCTTGCCCATCCGCTGCCCGACGCGCCCTTCGCCGAGGCCCTGCGCCGGCTGGCGCCGGACGGCCTGCCGATCTGGACCGCCGCCGACGCGCCGCCGCCCGAGGCGGTCGAGGCCATCCTCGCCTGGCGGATGAAGCCCGGCGTCCTGCCCCGCTACCCCGCGCTGCGGGTGCTGTGCTCCACCGGCGCCGGCGTCGACAAGCTGCTGGCCGCGCCCGACCTGCCGCCCGGCCTGCCGGTCACCCGGGTGGCGGACCCGCGCCAGGCGGTCGAGATCGCCCAGTACGCGGCGGCCTGCGCGCTGGCCTTCACCCGCGACCTGGACCGCTACCGCGCGCAGCAGCGGCGCGCCGCCTGGGAGCGCCACCCGGTGCGCCCGCCGGAGGCCTGCCGCGTCGGGATCCTGGGCGCCGGCGCGGTCGGCCGGGCGGTGGCCCGGGCCTTCCTGGCGCTGGGCTACCCGGTGGCGGCCTGGAGCCGCGGCGCGCGGCCCGCCGGCCTCGACGCGGACGCCGCCCACCACGGCGGCGCCGACGCGCTGCCGGGCTTCCTCGCGGCCGCCGACATCCTGGTCTGCGCCCTGCCGCTCACGCCGCGGACCCGCGGCCTGCTCGACCGCGCGACCCTGTCGCGGCTGCCGCGCGGCGCCTTCCTGGTCAACGTCGGGCGGGGCGAGCACGTGGTCGAGCCCGACCTGCGCGAACTGCTGGACGCGGGCCATCTCGCCGGCGCCGCGCTCGACGTGTTCGACCGCGAGCCGCCCGCGCCCGACGACTGGGTCTGGAGCCATCCCGCGGTGCGGGCCACGCCGCACATCGCGGCCCAGGCCGGCTTCGACACGGTGGCGGCGCAGTGCCTGCAGGCCCTGGCCGAGGCCCGCGCCGGCGCGCGCCCGCGGCACGCGGTGGACCGGGACGCGGGCTACTGACCGGCCGGCGCGCGTCCGCCAGCCGCGCCGATGACGCTATCGAAAAAATAGCTGGGTGCCGGCGTGGCACCTGCGCTACGGTGCGAAAACATGCCTGAAAAATGCCGTGCGGGGCCGTCCGGGACGGGCCGGGCCGGTCGCCCGTGCACCGTGCCTGCGGGCGCCCGGACCGCGCCGGCCGCCCGCCGCAGGGCGGCCGCCGCCGGCGATGCCCGCGGGACCGGCGCGCCCGTCCAGCGCGGCCCCGGCCCCGCGCTCAGCGGCCGACCATGTCGCCCGGCACCACCCACCGGTCGAACTGCTCGCCGGTCAGGTGGCCGGAGGCGACCGCCGCCTCGCGCAGGCTGGTGCCTTCCTTGTGCGCCTTCTTGGCGATCGCGGCCGACTTGTCGTAGCCGATGTGGGTGTTGAGCGCGGTCACCAGCATCAGCGAGCGGTCCACCAGCTCGGCGATGCGCTCGCGGTTGGGCTCGATGCCGACCGCGCAGTGGTCGTTGAAGCTGACCATGCCGTCGGCCAGCAGGCGCACGCTCTGCAGGAAGTTGTGCGCCACCATCGGCCGGAACACGTTGAGCTCGAAGTTGCCGGCGGCGCCGCCGAAGTTGATCGCCACGTCGTTGCCGAAGACCTGGGCGGCGAGCATGGTCACCGCCTCGCTCTGGGTCGGGTTGACCTTGCCCGGCATGATCGACGAGCCGGGCTCGTTCTCGGGGATGCTGAGTTCGCCGATGCCGCTGCGCGGACCGCTGGCGAGCCAGCGCACGTCGTTGGCGATCTTGGTCATGCTGGCCGCCAGCGTCTTGAGCGCGCCGTGGGCGTGCACCAGCGCGTCCACCGAGGCCAGCGCCTCGAACTTGCTGGGCGCGGTCACGAAGGGCAGCCCGGTGATCGACGCCAGCTCGGCCGCCACCCGCTCGGCGTAGCCCGCGGGCGCGTTGAGCCCGGTGCCCACGGCGGTGCCGCCGAGCGCCAGCTCGTAGAGGTGCGGCAGCGCGTCGCGCACGTGCTTCTCGCCGTGCGCGAGCTGGGCCACCCAGCCGGAGATCTCCTGGCCCAGGGTCAGCGGGGTCGCGTCCTGCAGGTGGGTGCGGCCGATCTTGACGATGCCGTCGAAATCGCGCGACTTGCGCTCCAGCGTGCCACGCAGCTTGGCGATCGCGGGCAGCAGCCGGTGCGTCAGCGCCTCCACCGCGGCCACGTGCATCGCGGTCGGGAACACGTCGTTGGACGACTGGCTGCGGTTCACGTCGTCGTTCGGATGCACCTTGCGGCCCTCGCCGCGCTCGCCGCCCAGCAGTTCGCTCGCGCGGTTGGCCAGCACCTCGTTGACGTTCATGTTGGTCTGCGTGCCCGAGCCCGTCTGCCAGACCACCAGCGGGAATTCCTCGGGATGCCGGCCGTCGATGACCTCCTGCGCGGCCTCCACGATGGCGCGGGTCTTGGCCTCGTCCTGCAGGCCGAGCGCGTGGTTGACCGTCGCCGAGGCGCGCTTGACCTGGGCCAGCGCCTTGACGATCTCGCGCGGCTGTTGCTCGCCCGAGATGTCGAAGTTCTGCAGCGATCGCTGGGTCTGCGCCCCCCAGAGCTGGTGGGCCGGCACCTCGATCGGGCCGAAGGTGTCGCGTTCGATGCGGATGTCCGTGCGTGTGGTCGTCATGGCGAAGGGTCGGGGAAGGAGGATGGGGAAGGAACCGGGAGGATGGGAACGGACCGGCCGGCGCACGGCCCGGGCGCCGCGGGCCGCCCTGGGTGCCGCGGCGCGTCCGGAAGCCGCCGCCAGCATACTCCCAAACGAAAACGGTTCTCATTGACACGACGAGCCGTTACAGTGCCGGCGCTGGGACCGGCGCCGCGCCGGCGGCGATGGATGACAGCGAAGTCGGCATCGCCTGACGCGGCGGCCGCCGCGCTCCGTCCACCATCGGGTTTCCGCCGCGGCACCCGCGCCGCGCCCGCAACCGCGCAACAGGAACGACACCATGGCCACCAGCAACCTCCTCGGCGGCGACACCATCCCCACCGACCACAGCGCCACCGGCATCGACAGCCTCGGCCCCAGCGACGCATCCGACAGCGGCAGCGACAGCGTCGGCGTCTTCGGCAGCGACGAGGCCGGCAGCGACAGCGACCGCCACGGCACCGGCGTGCGCGCCGGCATCGACCCCGGCGAGGACGGGCTCGGCCTCGACATCCGTCCCGACCACGTGGACGGCGCGCGCGACGAGGACGGCGCGGACCCCGACGAGGACGCCGACCTCGACGCCGTGGACAACCTCGGCACCCTCGACGCGGACGACGATCCGGACGGCGCGGCCGACGACACGGACCGCTGACGTCCCCGCGCGGCCCGGTCCGGGCCGCGGCAGCGCGGATCGCGCCGCGCTGTCAAAATAGCGGCCGCCCGGCGCCGGGCGGCCGATGTCGCACGTCCCTCCGCACGGACGGCGGCAGCGTCGCGGCGGTCGTCGCAGGCACCCGTTTGACCCCCACGCACACGCCCATGACCACGACCATCCGCCAGGACGACCTCATCGAGTCCGTCGCCGCCGCGCTCCAGTTCATCTCCTACTACCACCCGAGCGACTACATCGCCCACCTCGCGCGCGCCTACGAGCGCGAGCGGAGCCCGGCCGCCAAGGACGCGATGGCGCAGATCCTGACCAACAGCAAGCTCAGCGCCACCGGCCAGCGCCCGATCTGCCAGGACACCGGCATCGTCAACGTCTTCCTCAAGATCGGCATGGACGTCCGCTGGGAAGGCTTCACCGGCGGCCTGGAGGACGCGATCAACGAAGGCGTGCGCCGCGGCTACAACCATCCGGACAACACCCTGCGCGCCTCGGTCGTCGCCGACCCGCAGTTCGCCCGCAAGAACACCGGCGACAACACCCCGGCGGTCATCTCCGTGCAGGTCGTGCCGGGCGACAAGCTCGACGTCACCGTCGCGGCCAAGGGCGGCGGCAGCGAGAACAAGAGCAAGATGGTGATGCTCAACCCCAGCGACTCGGTGGTCGACTGGGTGCTCAAGACCGTGCCCACCATGGGCGCCGGCTGGTGCCCGCCGGGCATGCTGGGCATCGGCATCGGCGGCACCGCCGAGAAGGCCGTCCTGCTGGCCAAGGAGAGCCTGATGGACGACCTCGACATGTACGAGCTGCAGGCCAAGTCCGCGCGCGGCGAGAAGCTCGACCGGGTCGAGGAGATGCGCCTCGAGCTCTTCGAGAAGGTCAACGCGCTGGGCATCGGCGCCCAGGGCCTGGGCGGCCTGACCACGGTGCTCGACGTCAAGATCAAGATGTACCCCACCCACGCCGCGAGCAAGCCGGTGGCGATGATCCCCAACTGCGCCGCCACCCGCCATGCCCACTTCGTGATGGACGGCTCCGGCCCGGTGCACCTGCCCGCCCCCAGCCTCGACCTCTGGCCGAAGATCGACTGGGCGCCCGACTACAACAAGAGCCGCCGGGTGGACCTGAACACCCTGACCCGCGAGGAGGTCGCCGGCTGGAAGCCGGGCGACACCCTGCTGCTCAACGGTAAGATGCTCACCGGCCGCGACGCCGCGCACAAGCGCATCCAGGACATGCTGGCCAAGGGCGAGCCGCTGCCGGTGGACTTCGCCAACCGCGTCATCTACTACGTCGGCCCGGTCGATCCGGTGCGCGACGAGGCCGTCGGCCCCGCCGGCCCGACCACCGCCACCCGCATGGACAAGTTCACCGACATGATGCTCGCCGAGACCGGCCTGATCGCGATGATCGGCAAGTCCGAGCGCGGCCCGGTCGCCATCGAGGCCATCAAGAAGCACCGCTCGGCCTACCTGATGGCCGTCGGCGGCGCGGCCTACCTGGTCAGCAAGGCGATCAAGACGGCCAAGGTCGTCGGCTTCGCCGACCTGGGCATGGAGGCCATCTACGAGTTCGACGTGGTCGACATGCCGGTCACCGTGGCGGTGGACGCCGGCGGCACCAGCGCGCACATCACCGGCCCGGCCGAGTGGCAGAAGCGCATCGCCACCGGCGAGTTCCGCGGCATCGAGCTGGCGACCGCCTGAGCCGCCGCCCGCCCGCCATGCCCGACGCCATCGACGCCGGCGCGACCGTCCGGGCGGCCGCCTCCGCGTCCGACCCGATCGGCGTCTTCGACAGCGGCATCGGCGGGCTCAGCGTGCTGCAGGCGCTGCGCGCCGATCTGCCGCACGAACGCCTGGTCTACCTGGCCGACAGCGGCCACGCGCCCTACGGCGAGCGCGGCGAGGCGCACGCCATCGCGCGCACCGCGGCCATCGCCGGGCAGCTGCGCCAGCGCGAGGGCATCAAGGCGCTGGTGATCGCCTGCAACACCGCGACCACCGCCGCGGTCCACCTGGCGCGGGCCGCGCACCCCGACCTGCCGATCGTCGGCGTCGAACCTGCGGTCAAGCCGGCCGTCGCCGCGAGCCGCACCGGCCGGATCGGCGTGATCGGCACCCGCGGCACCCTGGCCAGCGCCAGGTTCGGCCGGCTCCTCGCCAGCCTCGACGGGCAGGCCGAATTCGTCGTCCAGCCTTGCGACGGCCTCGCCGCCGCCATCGAGGAGGACCTGCTGGCGGCCGCCGACGACCGCTCGCACGCTATCAAGACCGAAGCGCTCTGCGCAGAGTACACGCGCGCCATGGGCAGTTTCGGCACCGGATCCGGCGCCATCGACACCCTGGTGCTGGGCTGCACCCACTACGTCTTCGCCGCGCCCGTCCTGCGCCGGCTCCTGGGACCGGAGGTGGCCTTCGTCGAGACCGGCGCGCCGGTCGCGCGCCAGACCCGCCGGCTGCTCGCCGAGCGCGGGCTGCTGCGCGCCGGGTCCGGATCCGGAGCCCGGCCGGCCGCCGCGGCGGTCTGCGCCCTCGCCGACGGCGGCGCCCCTTCCGCGCACGGTCCCGGAAGCGCACGCCCCCCGCAAGCCGGCGCTCCGGCCGAGGGCACGGCCGCGCACGCGGCACCCGGCCTGCCCGCGGCGACGCTCCACACCACCGGCGCCGACCTGTCGCTGCTGCGCGCCGCGCGCGACCGCTGGCTGCAGGAGCCCGCGCCGGTGCGGCGCTGGGACTGACCGGGCGGCCCCGGGCCGCGCCGGCCGCGCGCCGCTCCCCTTCCGGTCAGTCCGCCGGCCCGCCCGGCGCCGCGCCCGCCGGCGCCCACAGCTTCTCGCCGGTCGCCTCTAGGTGGGTGAGGTAGAGCCGGGCGTCGAACTCGTACTGGTGGTAGTTCGGCTCCATGTGCAGGCACAGTTGGTAGAAGGCCTTGCCGTGGTCGTGCTCGCGCAGGTGGGCGAGCTCGTGGACCGCGATCATCCGCAGGAATTCGGGCGGCATGTCGCGGAACACCGTCGCGACGCGGATGTCGTGGCGGGCCTTGGTCCGCCCGCCGTGGCTGCGGCTGCTAGCGGTGTGCATGCCGAGCGCGTTGCGCACCGGATGCAGCTTCGCGTCGTAGGCCACCCGGTCGATCGGCGGGGCGTTGCGCAGGAATTCCTGCCGCAGCCCGGCCACGAAGGCGTACAGCGCCCGGTCGCTGCGCACCGCGTGCGCCGCCGGGTACCGGGCCCGCAGCACCGCGCCCAGCCGGCCCGCGTCCTGCAGTTCCCGGACCTTCGCCAGGGTGGCTTCGGAATAGCCCGCGAGGTAGCCCATGCTCATCGCGCGCCGCCCGGGGAGCGCCGGCGGCCTGCGCGGCCGCGGCGCCGGACGGCCGCGGTCAATGCAGGTGGCGGGGCCGGCGGCCGCCGTGGCCGCCGCTGGGACCGCCCGGGCCGCGCGGCGGCTTGCCGATCTCCAGCGAATCCACCAGCGAGTCGAAGCGCTGGGCGAACAGCTTGTCGATCTCGGCCACCACGCCGCCGAGTTCCGCGCCGTCGAAGTGGCGCTCCATGGTGCCCACCACGTCCTCCACGAGCAGGTCGCGCTGGACCTGCATGATCGCCGCCGGATTGGGGCCGACGAAGAGCAGCATGAAGTCGTCGCGCGACTCCGCGTCGGGTTCTTCCTCTTCCTCGTCGAAGTCGGTGTCGTAGAAGGTGATCTCCAGCGCGGCGCCGCGCTCGGCCAAGTCGTTGAGGCTCATGCAGACCTCGTCGAGCGTCTGGCGGAAGTCTTCGTCGCCGTTGACCGTCCAGCAGATCTGCAGCAGGTGCTCCTTGGGATCGAACTCGATGCCCGGTTCGTCCTCGTAGAGGCTGGCGGCGCCGTCGGCCAGCGACTTAGCGCCGGCGTACTTCCACATCGGGCGCAGCGCGTCCTGGATCTGGTCGTAGACGGCGTCCGGCCGCAGCGCGACCTGGCCGTGGACATGGATTTCGAAGGGGGCGTTGTAGCGTGACATAGGGTTTCCAGTGGCGCCCGGCGCGGACCGTGTGCCGGCGGGAGCCCGATTGCGATGTTCCGAAGGAATTTTGGGGGCGATTCCTGAACCCGGCGGACAAGGGTCACGCGAATGAGGAGGGGGTATTTTCTCACGGCCGGCCCCGGCCCGTCCGGATCGCCGGACGCGCCGCGGGAAACGCCGGGAAGGCGCGGCGGCGAACGCGCGGCGCCTGCGCAGGGGCCGCGCCGGGTTCCGGCGGCGGCATCTGGTGCCCGAGACCGGGGTCGAACCGGTACGACCGCGAGGTCGAGGGATTTTCGTACCGCTTCGGCTTTCGCCGCCGGCGCCGGGGGAACCGGGCCGTTCGGGGTCTGGAGCACGCCTTCACCGTAGCCTCGCGGCCGTAGGTGCCCGCCGTCTGCTCTCTACACCTTCCCGCGGGCGGACGGCCTGCGGGCTTGGCTCGGCGTTGGCTCGGATGCCGGGGCAACCAGGGCGTTCGCCGAATTTGACGGGCTTCACCTCGCGGGTTTCCCCGGGAGGGCTCAAATCGTTCTGTTCAAGTCCCTTGTGTCTACCAATTTCACCACTCGGGCGGTGAATCGCCGGGGAGCCCGGCGCCGGGTATTGTGCGCGAAAACCGCGGGCTCCCGGCGCGGCTCCCCCGGGGCCGCCCCTCCCGCGCCGGCGCGGCCGCGCCCCGGGCCGCTCAGGGGTGCCGCGCGGCGGTGCGGGCGGCGCTCTGCAGCTCCAGCAGCAGCGCGCGCAACCCGGCGTCGCTGGCCCGGTCGCCGGCCCGGGCGAAGCGTTCGAAGGAGTCCGCGAAATCCTCGCGCTGGTGGACCGGCAGTTGCCGGGTGATCGCCATGGTGAGCGCGCCGAGGGCGTCCACCAGCGCGTTGATGGTCTCGGGCGTGACGGCGGGTTCGTTGCGCGACTGGCTCATGGCAGGCTCCCTGGATCGGCGGCGCGGCGAAGGCGCCGGTCCGCCGGTGGACATTGTGCGCGCCGCGCCGCGGAGCGGCCGGCCGGGCCGTGGCTGCTCATCCGGCACGGGGGCGGCGCCCGCGCGCCGCGCTGCCCGTCCGCGCGGGCATGTCGATCCGGGCCGCCGCCCGATCCAGCGTCTGGCGCACCGCGCCGTAGCCGTCCCAGGGCGCATTGCCGATGTCCAGCCGCTCCTCCAGGTTCCCGATGCTCCAGTGCGCGCCGCCCGCGAGATCCGGCAGCTCGTCCCAGTCCACCGGCACCGACAGGCCGATGCCCGGCCGCGCGCGCAGCGACCAGGCCGCTACGGTGGTCGCGCCCCGACCGTTGCGCAGGTAGTCCACGAAGATGCGCCCGACCCGGTTGCGCGCGCCGCTGCGGGCCACGAAGCGCTGCGGCAGGGTCTTCGCCAGGTGCTGCACCGCCGCCTGGGCGAAGCCCCGCACCGTGTCCCAGTCGTGCACCGGGTCGAGCGGCACCACCACGTGCAGGCCCTTGCCGCCGCTGGTCTTGAGGAAGGAGGCCAGCCCGAGGGCATCGAGGAAGGCATGCACCAGCCGCGCGCCGGCCTGCACCTGCGCCCAGGGCACGCCCTCGCCCGGATCCAAGTCGAAGGCGATGCGGTCCGGCGCCCCGATGCGATCAGACCGCGCGTTCCAGGTGTGGAACTCGACGACGTTCATCTGCACCGCCGACAGCAGCCCCGCCGCGTCCGGCACCTCCAGCAGCGGCGCATGCCCGGGGTCGAGCGCCGGATCGAGCCGCCGCAGTCCCCGGATCTCGCGCGCCCCGGCGTGCTTCTGGAAGAACAGCTCGCCGTCCAGTCCCTCGGGCGCGCGCTGCAGCGCCACCGGCCGTCCGGCCAGGTGCGGCAGGATCAGCGGCGCCAGCCGCGCGTAGGCATGCACCAGGTCGCGCTTGCGCGTGCCGCTGCGCGCGTCAACCAGGCGGGCGGGATGGGTGATGCGGATCGACGCTCCGGCCGGCGCCGCGCCGGCCTCCTCCGCCTGCGCCCCGCCCGCCCCCGGCCGCGACGCTGGCGCGACGCGGGCCGGCGCCTCCGCCGCGCGCGGCAATTCCCGCGCGGGCCGGGCCGCTTCGCGCGTCACCTCGCGCGGCGGCTTGTCCATCCGCAGTCCATGGAACACCGCCTGCCGGATGCGGCCGGTGCGCGTCCATTCGGCGAAGGAGACTTCGGCCACCAGCGTCGGCGCGACCCACTGCGCCTGGCGGGGGACCGGCCCTCCGCCCGCGAACGGGCTGTCGGCCCAGGCCAGCGGCCGCAGCCGGTCGACCAGTTCCCGCAGGCTCTGCTGGGTGAAACCGGTGCCCACGCTGCCGACCGGGCGCAGCCGTCCGCGTTCGTCGTGCACCCCCAGCAGCAGCGCGCCCAGCGCCTTGCGCGCGCCCTGGCCGGGCGTGTAGCCGCCGATCACGAACTCCTGCCGCCGGCTGCACTTGAGCTTGATCCAGTCGGCCGAGCGGGCGCCGACGTAGGCGCTGTCGCGCCGCTTGCCGATGATGCCCTCGAAGCCCATGCCGCAGGCCGAGGCCGAGAGGTCCGCCGGCGCGGCGTCGAAGCCCTCGCTGAACGCCAGGTGGTCCGACGGCGGACCCGCGCGCAGCAGCCGGGACAGCAGCCCCTTGCGGTCCGCAAGGGCGGTCCGCCGCAGGTCCTGGCCGTCGCAGTACGGCAGGTCAAACAGGTAGTACACGAAATGCGCCCGCGACCGCGCCTCGAAGGCATTCTGCAGCGCCTGGAAGTCCGGCACCCCGCTCTGCCCGGGCACCACCACCTCGCCGTCGAGCCAGCACGGTGGCAGGCGCAGCGCCCGCAGGGCCTCAACCACCGCGGCGAAGCGGTGGGTCCAGTCCTTGCCGGTGCGGGTGAAGCAGCGCACGTCGCCGCCGTCGGGTCCGTCCACCCGCGTCAGCAGCCGGTAGCCGTCGAACTTCATCTCGTAGAGCCAGTCCTGCGCGTCGGGGGGCGGTTCGGCCACCAGGGTGGCGAGCTGCGGCTCCAGCCGCTCGGGCAGTTCCGACCCGGTCGCGCCTGCCAGCCGGCGGGCCGGCGCTTCCGGTCCCGCGACCGGCGCCGCGTCGGCCGCGCGGTTCCCATGGCCTTTTCCGGAAGCGCCGGACGAAGGCCCCATGGCACGCGGACCGCCGCCGTCGCGTGCCGCCGGGAGAGCGACCGTCCGCCCGTCCGGCGCCGACACCACGCTGTCCGGCAGGGCCTCGGTGACCGCGTATTCGTCGGACGAACGCGCATGCGCGTCGCGGTCCTTGATCAGCAGCCAGGATTCGCGCTGGCCCGGCCGGGCGCGCATCCGCACCAGCGACCAGCGGCCCTGCAGCTTCCGTCCGCGCAGGTCGAACTTGAGCCGGCCGGCGCGGTAGCCCTCCGCCGGATCGCCGACCGGCTCCCAGGTGCCGGCGTCCCAGACGATCACCCGGCCGGCGCCGTACTGGCCCGCCGGGATCTCGCCCTCGAATCCGCCGTAGGACAGCGGGTGGTCCTCGACGTGCACCGCCATGCGCTTGTCGCGCGGGTCCAGGCTCGGTCCCTTGGGCACCGCCCAGCTCTTGAGCGTGCCGCCGAGTTCGAGCCGGAAGTCGTAATGCAGGTGGCTCGCCCAATGCTTCTGGACGACGAAGGCCCGCGCCTGCAGCGCGTCCGTGCGCGGCCGCGCGTCGGGGCCGGGTTCGGGCGTCCTGGAGAAGTCGCGCCGGTCCCGGTAGGCCTGCAGGGCCTCCGGCGGCGCATCGCCGGTTTCGCGCTTGCTGCGGGCCATGGATGCCGCCGTGTCCTGGGCCGGGCCGTCCCGCTCACGCGGCCTTGCGACGCGGCCGGCGCGGGGATTCGGCGGTGCGGCCGGTTTCCGCGGACGTGCGCGCCGTCGCGCGCTTCTTCTTGGCCGTCGGAGCCAGGGCATCCGGCGCGGACTGCGGCCGCTGCTTGAGGCTGCGCTGCAGCAGCTCGGTCAGGTCGATCACCTCGGCGCTGAAATCCTCCGCCGCGGGGGCGGTCTGCGCCACCGCGCGGAACTGCCCGGCGGCGGCCTTGCGTTCGACCAACTCCAGGATCTGGCCCTTGAAGGCGTCGTGGAAGGCCTCCGGCCGCCATTCGCCTCCCATGCCCTCGACGAGCTGCGTGGCCATCCGCAGCTCCTTGTCCGACAGGCCGGCCGCCTCGGCGCCTTCCGGCGGCAGTTCCAGGTGGTTCCAGGACCGGATGTCCTCGCTCCAGCGCAGCAGGTTCAGCACCAAGCCCGGTCCGGAGGGGATCAGCGCCGCCAGGTGCTGCTTGTTGTGGATCACGACCCGCGCCAGGCCGACGCGCCCGGTGCGCAGCAGGGCCTCGCGCAGCAGCGCGTACACCTTTGCGCCCTTGTCGCCAGGCGCCACGTAGTACGGGCGATCCAGGTACACGAAGGGGATGCGCTCCGGCTCCACGAAGCCCTCGATGTCGATCGTCTGCGTGGCCTTCGGATAGGCCGCGGCAATCTCCTCGTCCGTCAGGACGACGTAGTTGCCGTCCGCGCGCGCCACGCCGCGGACGATGTTCTCCTTCTTGACCTCGCGTCCCGTCTTCTTGTTGATGCGCTTGTAGCCGACCGGATCCATGCTGCGCTTGTCCAGCCAGTCGAAATCCACGCCCGAATCGGACGTCGCCGAGTGCAGCGCGATGGGGATGTGCACCAGCCCGAAGCTGATGGCGCCCTTCCAGAGCGCGCGGGAAGAAGCCTGTGCCATGGTGGTATGCGCGAGGCGGCCGGCGGGCCGCCCCCATTCCAATCGTCGGGCATTCATGCTGCGTTCCGCGATCCTGGCCGCGTGTCGGTGCGCCGCCTGTCGCGACGTCAGCCGCCGGAGAGCGAAAAAGCGCGTTCCGTCGCCTTGTCCTCGCGGGTCGCGGCCGCTTGTAGGCCCAGGGCGCGTCCCGGCCCGGGAACCTCGCAAAACCCGCCGGCCGTCCCATACTGGGATGCACGTACCCCGCGCATCCCGTCCGAGCCCCTCGCACGGCATGCCCCAACCACAAGGAGCCGACCATGCACCGCCTCTTCCGCAATGCCGCCCTCGCCTTCGCCGCTGGCACCCTGGCCGCCGGCATCCAGGCCCAGGGCACCCTTCCGCCCGGCAGCGCGCCCAGCCCCGCGAATTCCTCCGCCGGCGAGGCCTACCCCGGCGGCACCCAACCGTCGCAGGCGCGCAAGCGGCACGGCCACGGCGACCGCAAGCACCAAGCCGCCACCGGGCGGGATGGCGCACGCGCCCCGCGCGACGCCGCATCGCAGTCGACGCGCCGTCCGACCGACGCCCGTCCCGCCGCCGCAGCGCCCGCCGCGGCACCGGGCGCGCCCGCCGTGCAGACCCAGTCGGACCGGGTCGACGCCACCGGCGCCGCGCCCTCCACCGGCGAGTCGACGCGCACCCCCCGCGGCAGCGCCTTCCGCCACGCGTTGACCGCGAGGCCGGACCGCCGCAGGCGCGTGCGGAATGACAACGGAGCGGTCACCGAAAGATCGACGCAGGACCGCGCCCGGCGCCGTCCGGGCAGCGAGGCCGGTCGTTCCTGTCCGTTCCGGGAGAGCGCGACGGCCCGGCAGTCCACCCCTCGTTTGAAAGGCTTCCCATGATGAACCCGAAGCATCCGACACCCGCCATCCCCTCGCCCGCGGTCCCCACCAAAGGCGATGCGGCGACCCTGGCGCAGGTGGACGACCAGAACGATTCCCACGCAGCGGCCCAGGACCAGGCCGACAAGGACGCCGCCCGCCGCACGCGGTCCGAACGGCTTCCCGGCGCGAGCGTTCCCTGACGGCACGGTGGCTCCCCAGCCGCCCACCGTTTTCGCTCTCCAATGCAAAAAGGGAAGCCGAAGCTTCCCTTTTTCAATGTCTGGAGCGGGAAAAGAGTCTCGAACTCTCGACCTCAACCTTGGCAAGGTTGCGCTCTACCAACTGAGCTATTCCCGCATTCTTTCGCCTTGCATCAGCGAAGATCCCAAGTATAGCAGGATTCTCACGTTGTCTTCAACCAAGATCGGAGCCGACGCGATTTCCCTTCCACCCACCGCTTGGGCACCCGACCTCCCACATGCGGGGATCATCCGTGCGGTACCGTAGCCAGCGCCGCAGGAACACGATTCAGCTGTATAGCGCAAACCGGGCAGCCCATCCCCGCGAAGCGGACCCATTCAGGCCGACGTGATCCCGACCCTTATCGATCTCACTGTACCGCGTCGCTTCTGAAGGGATGCGACTCCACCGCTCCCGGCAGCCATGACGCCACAGGCATGAATGCTTTCGCGATCCGACGCAGAAAAGCAAAACGGACCACGAGGGTCCGTTTCTAAACGCTTGATTCACAAGCAATATTTTGGAGGCGTGGGCCGGAGTCGAACCGACCTACACGGATTTGCAATCCGGTGCATAACCGCTTTGCTACCACGCCGCGTCACTGACGAAAAAGGGAAGCTTTCGCTTCCCTTTCTGGAATCTGGAGCGGGAAAAGAGTCTCGAACTCTCGACCTCAACCTTGGCAAGGTTGCGCTCTACCAACTGAGCTATTCCCGCATATCGCTACGATCTTTAACCTGTCTTGCGACTGTCGTCGTTCGCTGCGATAGACCGAAGTATAGCGGAATTTCAGCCGATTTCCCGGCCCATCGAAAAACCGCCGCGCTCCAGGCGTCCGCCGATGCGCGTCAGTGCTTCACCGGGCGGGCGGCCGGCGCATCCGCCGCAGGCGCGGCGACGGGCGCCGGTGCCTCTTCGTCCGGCAAGGCCTGGGGCAGGCGTTCCAGGGCGACTTCCAGCACCTTGTCGATCCACTTGACCGGCACGATCTCCAGGCCTTCCTTCACGTTGGCCGGGATGTCCTGCAGGTCCTTGACGTTCTCCTCCGGGATCAGCACCGTCTTGATGCCGCCGCGCAAGGCCGCCAGAAGCTTCTCCTTCAGGCCGCCGATGCCGGTGATCTCGCCGCGCAGGGTGATCTCGCCGGTCATGGCGACGTCGCTGCGCACCGGGATGCCCGTCAGCGCCGACACGAAGGCGGTCGCCATCGCAGCGCCGGCGCTGGGGCCGTCCTTGGGCGTCGCGCCGTCCGGCACGTGCACGTGGATGTCCTTCTTCTCAAAGGCCTCGTTCTTGATGCCCAGATAGCGCGAACGGCTGCGCACCACGGTGCGCGCGGCCTCGACCGATTCCTTCATCACGTCGCCCAGCGAACCGGTGCGGGTGATCACGCCCTTGCCCGGCATCACCGCCGCCTCGATGGTCAGCAGGTCGCCGCCCACCTCGGTCCATGCCAGGCCGACGACCTGGCCGACCTGGTTCTGCTGCTCGGCGCGGCCGTAGGTGTACTTGCGCACGCCCAGGAAGTCGTCGAGGTTGTCGGCGGTGACGACGACCTCGGGCTCCATCTTCTTGAGCTGCAGGCCCTTGACCACCTTGCGGCAGATCTTGGACAGCTCGCGCTCCAGCGAGCGCACGCCCGCCTCCCGGGTGTAGTAGCGGACCACGTCCCGCACCGCATCCTCGCGGACCTGGATTTCGCCTTCGCGCAGCCCGTTGTTCTTGATCTGCTTGGGCAGCAGGTACTTCAGCGCGATGTTGGTCTTCTCGTCCTCGGTGTAGCCCGACAGGCGGATGACCTCCATCCGGTCCAGCAGCGCCGGCGGGATGTTCATCGAGTTGGAGGTGGCGACGAACATCACGTCCGACAGGTCGAAGTCGACCTCCACGTAGTGGTCGCCGAAGGTGTGGTTCTGCTCCGGATCCAGCACTTCCAGCAGCGCGCTCGACGGGTCCCCGCGGAAGTCGGTGCCGAGCTTGTCGATCTCGTCGAGCAAGAACAGCGGATTGCGGGTGCCGACCTTGCCGAGGCTCTGCAGCACCTTGCCCGGCAGGGCGCCGATGTAGGTGCGCCGGTGGCCGCGGATCTCCGCCTCGTCGCGCATGCCGCCCAGCGCCATGCGGACGTACTTGCGTCCGGTCGCCTTGGCGATCGATTGGCCGAGCGAGGTCTTTCCGACGCCGGGCGGGCCGACCAGGCACAGGATCGGCGCCTTGACCTTGTCCACCCGCTGCTGCACCGCGAGGTATTCGACGATCCGGTCCTTGACCTTCTCCAGGCCGTAGTGGTCCTCGTCGAGCACCCCTTCGGCGGCGGCCAGGTCATGCTTGATCTTGGTCTTCTTGCTCCAGGGCAGGCCCACCAGCACGTCGATGTAGTTGCGCACCACCGTCGCCTCGGCCGACATCGGAGACATGAGCTTGAGTTTCTTCAACTCCGCCTCGGCCTTCTTCAGCGCGTCCTTGGGCATCTTGGCGAGCCGGATCTTCTTCTCGATCTCCTCGACGTCCGCGCCCTCCTCGCCTTCGCCGAGTTCCTTCTGGATGGCCTTGACCTGCTCGTTCAGGTAGAAGTCGCGCTGGTTCTTCTCCATCTGGCGCTTGACGCGGCCGCGGATCTTCTTGTCGACGTTGAGGATGTCGACCTCGCGCTCGAGCTGTCCGTAGAGGTTCTCCAGCCGCTCGCGCACGTCGGCGAGGCCGAGCACCGCCTGCTTGTTCTCGAGCTTGAGCGGCAGGTGGGCCGCGATGGTGTCGGCCAGGCGGCCGGCGTCGTCGATGCTGGAGATCGAAGTCAGGATCTCGGGCGGAATCTTCTTGTTGAGCTTGACGTACTGGTCGAACTGCTGCATCACCGCACGGCGCAGCGCCTCGACCTCGCTGTCCTTGCCTTCCTCGCCCGCGGCTTCGGGCACGGGCACCACGGTCGTCACGAAGTGGGTGTCGACCTCGGTGATCGAGCGCACCGTCGCGCGCTGCTGGCCCTCGACCAGCACCTTGACGGTGCCGTCGGGCAGCTTGAGCATCTGCAGGATGGTCGAGACGCAACCGACGTCGAACATGTCCTCGACGGAGGGCTCGTCCTTGGCGGCGGTCTTCTGGGCGACCAGCATGATCCGGCGCTCGGCCTCCATGGCCAATTCGAGCGCCTTGATGCTCTTGGCCCGGCCCACGAACAACGGTATGACCATGTGCGGGAACACGACCACGTCGCGCAGCGGAAGCAGCGGCAGGTCGAGCGGGTCGGCGGAAAGAGGGGTATGACCGGACATGGGACGTTCCTTGTTGCTTCGCCCCCGGCGGGAGGGCGTCGCGTGATTTCAACCCGCGCGCGGCGGGGCCGTGTTGCGGGGTTTTGCAACGGACGCGCGACCGGTGCGACCGGGCGCCCGTCCGCCATCAGGCCTGTTTCGCGGCCTCGCGGTAGACCAGCAGCGGCGGCTTGTTCTCGACGATCGTCGACTCTTCCACCACCACCTTCGCCACGTTGCTGGCGTTGGGCAGTTCGTACATGGTGTCGAGCAACGCCTGTTCAAGGATGGAGCGCAGGCCGCGCGCGCCGGTCTTGCGGGCCAGGGCCTTGCGGGCGATGGCCTGCAGCGCCGCCGGACGGATCTCCAGGTCGGCGCCTTCCATCGAGAGCAGCTTGGCGTACTGCTTGACCAGGGCGTTCTTCGGCTCGGTCAGGATCTGCACCAGGGCCTCCTCGGTCAGCTCGGCCAGGGCCGCGACCACCGGCATGCGGCCGACCAGCTCCGGGATCAGGCCGAACTTGATCAGGTCCTCCGGCTCGATCTCGCCGAAGACCTCGGTCAGGCTGCGGCTCTCCTTGCTGCGCACCGCGGCGCCGAAACCGATGCCCGAGGCGGCGGTGCGGTTCTCGACCACCTTCTCCAGGCCGGCGAACGCGCCGCCGCAGATGAAGAGGATGTTGGTGGTGTCGACCTGCAGGAAGTCCTGGTTCGGGTGCTTGCGCCCGCCCTGCGGCGGGATGCTGGCCATGGTGCCCTCGATGAGCTTGAGCAGCGCCTGCTGCACGCCCTCGCCGGACACGTCGCGGGTGATCGACGGGTTGTCGGACTTGCGGGTGATCTTGTCGATCTCGTCGATGTAGACGATGCCGCGCTGGGCGCGCTCCACGTCGTAGTTGCAGCTCTGCAGCAGCTTCTGGACGATGTTCTCCACGTCCTCGCCGACGTAGCCCGCCTCGGTCAGCGTCGTGGCGTCGGCCATCACGAACGGCACGTTGAGCATGCGCGCCAGCGTCTGGGCCAGCAGCGTCTTGCCCGAGCCGGTCGGGCCGAGCAGCAGGATATTGCTCTTCGCGAGCTCGACGTCGTCCTTGTCCTTGCCGGCCTTCTCGCGGTGGCGCAGGCGCTTGTAATGGTTGTAGACCGCGACCGAGAGGGTGCGCTTGGCCACGTCCTGCCCGATGACGTAGTTGTCGAGGTTCTGCTTGATCTCCGCGGGCGTCGGCAGGTCGGCGCGCGGATCCTTCGCGGCTTCGGTGGTCTCGGGCAGCTCGTCGCGGATGATCTCGTTGCAGAGGTCGATGCATTCGTCGCAGATGAAGACCGACGGGCCCGCGATCAGCTTCTTGACTTCGTGCTGGCTCTTGCCGCAGAAGGAGCAGTAGAGGGTTTTTTCGCTGGAGGAGCCTTTTTTCTCGGCCATGGGAGCAATGCCTCGCAAAGGGAAGGAAATGATGATAGCCAAACGAAAACGGCGCCTGTCCGTAAGGAACAGACGCCTGCATCGCCGGTGCGGCTTCTCGCCGCCCCCGCCGCTATCAGCCGCGCTTGGCCACGACCTGGTCGACCAGGCCGTAATCCTTGGCCTCGTCGGCCGTCAGGAAGTAGTCGCGTTCGGTGTCCCGGGCGATCTTCTCGTACGGCTGGCCGGTGCGCTCGGCCAGGATGCGGTTCATCTGCTCCTTGGTGCGCAGGATGTCGCGCGCATGAATCTCGATGTCGGTCGCCTGGCCGCGGGCGCCGCCCAGGACCTGGTGGATCATGACCTTGGAGTTGGGCAGGGAGAAACGCTTGCCCTTGGCGCCGGCGGCCAGGAGGAACGCGCCCATGCTGGCCGCGAAGCCGACGCACATGGTCGAGACGTCGGGCTTGATGAACTGCATCGTGTCGTAGATCGACATGCCGGCGGTCACGCTGCCACCGGGCGAGTTGATGTAGAACGAGATGTCCTTGTCCGGGTTCTCGCTCTCGAGGAACAGCAACTGCGCCACGACCAGGTTGGCCGTCTGGTCGTTGACCTCGCCCACCAGGAAGACGATGCGTTCCTTCAGGAGGCGCGAATAGATGTCGTAGGACCGTTCGCCGCGTCCGGACTGCTCGATGACCATCGGCACCATGCCGAGGGCCTGGGTTTCCAGTGAACTCATGCTTTCTCCAGAAGAAGCCGGCGGCGCCGGAAAGTGCGCCGGACCGGCAAATGTTTTACCAGAAACGACATGGGGCTCGCGCCGCAAAGCACAAGCCCCGTGTGGCGTGGAACCGGACGGTCCGGCGGCCGGGGCGGCGGCGCCGCCCCGGCCCGGACGGCAGGGACTCAGCCCTGCTGCTGCGCCATGAGTTCGTCGAAAGCGACCGACTTGTCGTTGACCTTGGCCTTGCCCAGGACGTAGTCGGTCACGTTGTTCTCGACGACCACCGCCTCGACCTCGGCCAGGCGGTTCTTGTCGCCGTAGTACCAGCGCACCACGTCTTCCGGACGCTCGTAGCTGGCGGCCATCTCGTCGACATGGGCCTTGACCTGCTCGGGCTTGGCGTGTAGGTCGTTGGCGCGGACCAGCTCGGCGACCACCAGGCCCAGGCGCACGCGGCGCTCGGCCTGCGGGCGGAAGACGTCGTCGGGGATCGGCGCCTTGTCGGCGTCCTTGATGCCGCGCTGCTTCAGGTCGGCGCGAGCGCCCTCGACCATGCGCTCGAGCTCGGCCTGCACGCTGGCCTTGGGGATGTCCAGCTCGGCCTTGGAGACCAGCGCTTCCATCACGGCCTGC
Organism: Xylophilus ampelinus; assembly: GCA_036946225.1. Taxonomy (GTDB): domain Bacteria; phylum Pseudomonadota; class Gammaproteobacteria; order Burkholderiales; family Burkholderiaceae_C; genus JAKOND01. The sequence goes on along the minus strand of JAQIJO010000009.1, from coordinate 27,908 downwards.
TTGTTGCGGGCCAGCACGCGGAACTTGACCTCGCGCTCCAGGTTCTTCTTGATGTCGGCGCGCAGGGCCTCGACGGTGCCGTCCTCGATGCCGAGCGACTTGGCGAGCTCGCCGTCCACCGCGGGCAGCTGGGCCGCCTCGACCTTCTTCAGGGTCACCAGGAAATCGGCCTGCTTGCCGGCCACGTCCTTGCCGTGGTAGTCCTCGGGGAAGGCCAGCGGGAAGGTCTTGCTCTCGCCGGCCTTCATGCCGCGCACCGCGTCCTCGAATTCCTTGAGCATCTGGCCTTCGCCGACCAGGAACTGGAAGGCCTCGGCCTTGCCGCCCTGGAAGGGCTCACCGTCGATCTTGCCTTCGAAGTCCACGGTGACGCGGTCGCCGTCCTGGGCGCCTTCGTCCTGCGCGCGCTCGGAGAAGGTGCGGCGCTGCTTGCGCAGGATCTCGATGGTCTTGTCGATGGCCTCGTCGCCCACGTCCGCCGAGACGCGCTCGACCTCGGCGTCGGACAGGTCGCCGATCTTGACGTCGGGGAAGACCTCGAAGACGGCGTCGAAGGCCAGCTGGCCTTCGGGCGACTCTTCCTTCTCGGTGATCTTCGGCTGGCCGGCCACGCGCAGCTGCGCTTCGTTGGCGGCGGCGGCGAAGGCTTCGCCGACCTTGTCGTTCAGGACTTCGTACTGCACGGCGTAGCCATGGCGCTGGGCCACGACGGACATCGGCACCTTGCCGGGGCGGAAGCCGTCCATGCGGGTGGTGCGCGCCAGGCGCTTCAGACGCGCGTCGACTTCGGACTGGATGGTCGCGACGGGCAGGGTCAGCACGATCTTGCGTTCGAGCTTATCGAGGGTTTCGACGTTAACGGCCATGGGATGGTTCTCTTCGATTCAATTGCGGATGCGCCCGGAAGCGGGGGCACGGACTTCCTGCGAACGCCGGGCATCGTGATGCGCGGGACAGCGCCCGGCAGTGCGGGAGACGGGCGGACCGCCCGGGAAAATCAACCGCGCATTGTAGCTGCGGGCCCGGCGCGGCCTCCGCGGGGAGGGCCGGGGCCGCCGTCGGCACGCCTGCCTGGGGACCGGCGCGCCGCGATCCGGGGCGAACGCCGCAGGGAAGGCGGCCGCCGGGAAGAAAAACGGCCGCGCTCCCCGGGAGGGAGCGCGGCCGCAGGGAGCCGAGGGAGCCGCCGCGAAGACGCGGGTCCGGCGTCCGCAGGTCCGGTGGTGGTGCGCGGGGGGGGACTCGAACCCCCACACCATTGCTGGCGTCAGGACCTAAACCTGGTGCGTCTACCAATTTCGCCACCCGCGCGGGTCGCATCGTCGTGCGGAAGGACCGGCGGCGCGGCGGGCGGGGGCCGCGCCGAGTCCGCCCGTCTTCCGGGTAGCCCGCGATTTTAGCGCGCCCGCCATGGCGCGGCCCGGGGGCGGCGCAAAATAGCCGGCTTCCCGGGCCTGCCGCCCCGATTCCCCTTCCCTGCCGTGCCCTCCATCGCGCCTCCGCCCTCCGCCGCCCCGTCGTCCCACTACGAGAACTTCCCGGTGGCCTCGGTGCTGTGCCCGCCGCGCCTGCGGCCGCCGATCGCGGCGATCTACTGGTTCGCCCGCACCGCCGACGACCTGGCCGACGAGGGCGACGCGGATGCGGCCCGGCGGCTCGACGACCTCGCGGCCTACGCGGCGGACCTGCGGGCGGCGGCCTCGGGCCGCGCGCCCTCCCCGCGCTGGGCGCACGTGTTCGGGCCGCTAGCGCAGGCGATGGCGCAGTGGCGCCTGCCGGCCACGCCGCTCGCCGACCTGCTCGACGCCTTCGCGCAGGACGTGCGCTGGACCCGCGACGGACGGCGCTACGCGGACCGGGCGGAGCTGGCGGACTACTGCCGGCGCTCGGCCAACCCGGTCGGCCGGCTGCTGCTGCACCTCTACGGCGTGCGGGACCCGCGGTCGCAGGCGATGAGCGACGACATCTGCACCGCGCTGCAGTTGATCAACTTCTGGCAGGACCTGTCGATCGACATCCCGCGCGGCCGGCATTACCTGACGGTGGCGGACATGCGCTCGCACGGCGTGGACCCGGACGACCTCGACGCGCTGCGCCAGACGCCGGAGGCCACCGAGCTGATCGCGTCCTGCGTGGACTGGGCCCGCTTCACCATGCAGCAGGGCGCGCCGCTGGTGCACCGCATCCCGGGCCGCATGGGCTGGGAGCTGCGGCTGGTCGCCCAGGGCGGGCTGCGGGTGCTCGACCGGATCGCGGCCCGCGGCTTCGCCGCCCTCGGCCACCGGCCGACGGTCGGCGCAGCCGACCTGCCGGTGCTGCTCTGGCGCGCGCTGCGCATGTAACCGGGTCCGCGCGGCCGGCGATCGCCGCCGGGCGGATGGGACAATCGCGCCCCATATGACCCCCGAGCAGTATGTCCAGCAGAAGGCAGCCGCGTCCGGCAGCAGCTTCTACTACGCCTTCCTCTTCCTGCCGCGCGACCGGCGCGCGGCCATCACCGCGTTCTACGCCTTCTGCCGCGAGGTCGACGACGTGGTCGACGAGGTGACGGACCCCGGGGTGGCGCAGACCAAGCTGGCCTGGTGGCAGTCCGAGGTCGCCCGCGCCTTCGCGGGCATGCCGACCCATCCGGTGACGCAGGCGCTGATGCCGCTGCTCGCGCCCTACCCGGTGACCCAGGCGCACCTGCAGGCGGTGATCGAGGGCTGCCGCATGGACCTGACCCAGAGCCGCTACCTGGACTACCCCGGCCTGCAGCGCTATTGCCACCTGGTGGCCGGCGTGGTCGGCGAGGTGGCGGCCCACATCTTCGGCCAGGTGCGGCCGGAGACCACCGCCTACGCCCACACCCTGGGCCAGGCCTTCCAGCTGACCAACATCATCCGCGACGTGGGCGAGGATGCGATGCGCGGCCGCATCTACCTGCCGGTCAACGAGCTGCAGCAGTTCGACGTCAAGGCGCACGAGATCCTGAGCCGGACCTACTCGGACCGCTTCACCGCGCTGATGCGCTTCCAGGCGGAGCGCGCCCACCGGCTCTACGAAGAGGCCCTGCGGATGCTGCCGGCCGAGGACCGCCGCGCCCAGAAGCCCGGCCTGATGATGGCGAGCATCTACCGCACCCTGCTGCGCGAGATCGAGCGCAGCGACTTCCAGGTGCTGCACCAGCGGGTCGGCCTGACGCCGCTGCGCAAGTTCTGGCTGGCGTGGAAAGTCCAGGCGCTCGGCCGTGTCTGAGCCGCGTGTCCCGGCCGGATCCCCGCGCGGCCTGCGCGTGGCGGTCGTCGGCGGCGGCTGGGCGGGGCTGGCCGCGGCCGTGGCGGCCTGCCGGGCCGGGCACCGGGTGGTGGTGCTGGAAGCCGCCCGCACCCTCGGCGGCAGGGCGCGGACCGTCGCCGTGCCGCAGGCCGGCGGGCCCGAGCTGGCGCTCGACAACGGCCAGCACGTCCTGATCGGCGCCTACGCCGAGACGCTGGCGCTGATGCGCCAGGTCGGCGTCGCGCCGGAGACCGCGCTGCTGCGGCTGCCGCTCGCGCTGGTGTTCCCGGACGGCGGCGGCCTGCGCATGCCGGACCTGCCCGCGCCCTGGAACATCCTGCTGGGCGTGGCCGCGGCGCGCGGCTGGTCCTGGGCGGACCGCTGGTCGCTGCTGCGCACCGCCTTCGGCTGGCAGCAGCGGCGCTTCGCCTGCCCGCCGGAAACGACGGTGCGGCAGCTGTGCGCCGGCCTCCGGCCCCGGCCGATGGACGAGCTGATCGATCCGCTGTGCGTGTCCGCTCTGAACACCCCGGCCGACCGGGCCAGCGGGGCGGTCTTCCTGCGGGTGCTGCGCGACGCGCTCCTCGGACCGCGCGGCAGCGCCGATCTCCTGGTGCCCCGCGCCGACCTGGGCGCGCTGCTGCCCGAACCCGCCGCCGCCTGGCTGCAGGCCCGCGGCGCGCAGGTCCGGACCGGCCGCCGGGTCGCAGCGCTGGCCGAGGGGCCCGACGGCTGCTGGCGGGTCGACGGCGAGATCTTCGACCGGGTGGTGCTGGCCTGTCCGCCGGGCGAGGCCCAGCGGCTGCTGGACGGCCTGCTGCATCCCGCGGGCCCGCCGGGCCGGCTCGGCCGCAGCGTCGGCCCGGCCGCCGAAGGCGGGGGCCGGCTGGCGGAGGCCGCGGGCAGCTACGCCGGCACTTCCTGGCGGACGGCCGTGCGGCACTGGATGGAGATCGCCAGCCGCCTGCGCTTCGAGGCCATCGCCACCGTCTACCTGCGCCCGTCCGCCGGGCCGGCGCAGCAGGAACCGGCCGACCGGGGCGATGCGGCGCAGGAGGCCCTCGCCTCCCCCCCCGGGGCCGCGACGGATGCGGCGCGGGACGGGGACCGTGCCGGCCACCCGGGGCGGGCCCCGCCGGCCGACGCCGACGCGGCAGCGGGCCCGCGCGCCGGACCCGACGGAGCGGCGGACGATCCGTTCCGCCAGGATGCGGCCGCCGTCGCCGCCGGTGCGCGCGCGGCGGACGATGCGGGCGCGCCGTCGGCGCCCGCCGTCCCGGATGGCGAGGGCCCGCCGGACCGCGCGGGCACCGGCGGCGCGGCGGCCGGGGCGTCCGCGACGGAGCCAGACCGGGCGGCGGCCGGCGCCTCCGGCCCCGCGGATCCGCCGGACGCCCTCGATGCGGACGGCGCCGTGCGCCCCGCGCTCCGGCTGCCCCTGCCGGTGATGGCGCTGCGCGCGACGCACGACGCGCCGGCCCAGTTCGTGTTCGACCGCGGGCAGCTGGGCGGCCCGGACGGCCTGCTCGCCTTCGTGGTCAGCGCCAGCGCGGGCGAGCGCGAGTGGATCGCCGCGCGGGTGCTGCGGCAGGCGGCGGACCAGCTCGGCCCGGACGCCGCCGGGCTCGAAGAGGTGCGGACGGTGGTCGAGAAGCGCGCCACCTTCGCCTGCACCCCCGGCCTGGCGCGGCCGGGGCTGCGGATCGCGCCGGGCCTGCTCGCCTGCGGCGACTACGTGGACGGGCCCTACCCGGCCACGCTCGAAGGCGCGGTGCGCAGCGGCCGTCAGGCGGCGGCGCTGCTCTGACCGCCGGCCGACCCGCCGCGCGGCTCCGCGCCCGGGATGTCCAGCAAGCGGCACAGCTGCGCCAGGCCCTCGACCTCCACCGGCGCCGGCCCCTCGTGCGGCCAGGGCGCGCCGCTGCGGTTGATCCAGACCGCCTGCATGCCGGCCGCGAGGGCGCCGACCACGTCGAGGGCGGAATCATCGCCCACGTGCAGCACCTGGCCCGGCTCCAGGCCGAGCGCCTCGGCCGCGGCGCGGAAGATGCGCGCGTCCGGCTTGGCGAAGCCGCTGGTGCCGGCGCTCACCGACGCCCGGAAGTAGCCGCCCAGCCCGATGCGATGCACGTCGGCGTTGCCGTTGGTCAGCGCCACCAGCGGCCAGCGGGCGGACAGGAAGTCGAGCGCCTGGCGCGCGTCCTCGTAGAGCACCACCTCGTGGCGGGCGGCGATGAAGACCTCGTAGCCGCCCTCGGCGAGCGAGGCGTCCTCGCCCGAACGCTCCAGCGCGCGGCGGATCATCTCGCGGCGCAGCGCGCCCAGGTCGTGGATCCGGTCGGGCCAGTCCTCGGTCACTTGCCGGCGCAGCGCCATCCGGGCCTCGGCGTCCGCCAGCAGGCCGGCGGCGGCGGGCGCCCGGGGCCGCAGCCAGTGCTGGAGCGCCAGCTCGGCCTTCTCGATGGTCGGCCAGATCGGCCATAGGGTGTCGTCGAGGTCGAGGGTGATGGCCCGGATCAGGGAAGCGTCGTGCATAGGTCGGCCAGAATACCGCAGCCCCGCGCGGCCGCGCGCCGGGCCGCCCGACACGACATCCACCACGACGCCTCCGCCGCATGCCCCTGCCCTCGCCCTTCGCTCCCGAGCCGCCGTTCCGCCACGGCCGGCCGCCGCGCACCGCCGTCCTGCTCTGCAACCTGGGCACGCCCGACGACACCTCGCCGGGCGCGGTGCGCCGCTACCTGGCGCAGTTCCTCAGCGACCCGCGGGTGGTGGAGATCCCGCCGCTGCTCTGGAAGCCGATCCTGCACGGCATCGTCCTGCGGGTGCGGCCGAAGAAGTCCGCCGCGAAGTACGCCACCATCTGGACCGCGGAGGGCTCGCCGCTGCGGGTCTGGACGGCGCGCCAGGCCGAGGCGCTGCAGGCCGGGCTGCGGGCCGCGGGCCGGGAGGTGGCGGTGCGCTACGCGATGCGCTACGGCGGCCCGTCGATCGCGGCGCAGCTCGACGCCCTCAAGGCCGAAGGGGCCGCCCGCATCCTGGTCCTGACCGCCTACCCGCAGTACTCGGGCACCACCACCGCCAGCGTGTTCGACATGGTGTACGCCTGGGGCCGCCGGCAGCGCAACCTGCCCGAGCTGCGCTTCGTCAACCGCTACCACGACGACGCGGGCTACATCGACGCGCTGGCCGCGCGGATCGAGGCGCACTGGGCGGCGCACGGCCGGGCCGAGAAGCTGGTGATGAGCTTCCACGGCGTGCCCGCGCGCACGCTGGAGCTCGGCGATCCCTACCACTGCGAATGCCACAAGACCGCGCGCCTGCTCGCCGAGCGGCTCGGCATCGGCCGGGACGCCTGCGTGGTGACCTTCCAGTCGCGCTTCGGCAAGGCGAAGTGGCTGGAGCCCTACACCGAGCCGACGCTCGTCGCGATGGCGCAGGCCGGCACCCGCAGCGTCGACGTGCTGTGCCCCGGGTTCACCAGCGACTGCCTGGAGACCCTGGAGGAGATCAGCCAGGAAGCGCGCGAAGCCTTCCTGCACGCGGGCGGCTCCGACTTCCGCTACATCGACTGCCTGAACGACAGCCCGCGCTGGATCGCGGCGCTGCAGGCCCTGGCCGAGCGGCACCTCGCCGGCTGGCCGACGGGCGCGCCCGATCCCGCGGAGGGCGAGGCCTCCCGTGCCCGGGCGCTGGCGATGGGCGCTCCGGACTGAGGCCGCCGCGCACCGCCGCCGGGCCGCGGTCCGGCGCGGCGCGCGCCCAAAAGTAAAGGGGCCATGTGGCCCCTTTCGCGCGTGCGCCGGATCGCCCGGCAGGCCGCGGGATCAGCCCGCTTCCAGCGCGCGCATCCTGCGCGCCGCGAGCCGCTTGCCCAGCCGCGGCAGCACCAGCACCGCCAGGATCACCACGATGAGCGCCACCGACATCGGCCGGTCGAGGAAGACCGTCCAGCGGCCTTCGCCGATGGAGAGCGCGTTGCGCATCTGCGCCTCGGCCAGCGGGCCCAGGATCATGCCGACCACGACCGGCGCGGTCGGGAAGTCGTAGCGCCGCATCACCACGCCGAGCAGCCCGACCGCGTAGAGCAGCACCAGGTCGAAGGCGCTCTGGCGCATGCCGTAGACGCCCAGCGTCGCGAAGATCAGGATGCCGGCGTAGAGCTGGGGCTTGGGGATCTTCAGCAGCTTGACCCAGAGGCCGACCAGCGGCAGGTTGAGCACCAGCAGCATCACGTTGCCGATGTACATCGAGGCGATCAGCGCCCAGACTAGCGCGCCGTTGGTGTCGAAGAGCTGCGGCCCCGGCTGGATGCCGTAATTCTGGAAGGCGCCGAGCAGGATGGCGGTGGTGTTGGAGGTGGGAATGCCCAGGGTCAGCAGCGGGATCAGCGTGGCGGTGATCGCCGCGTTGTTGGCCGCCTCGGGCCCGGCCACGCCCTCGATGGCGCCGGTGGTGCCGAACTCCTCCTTGTGCTTGCTGAGCTTCTTCTCGGTCGCGTAGCTCAGGAAGGTCGGGATCTCGCTGCCGCCCGCGGGCACGGTGCCGAAGGGGAAGCCGATGGCAGTGGCGCGCAGCCAGGCGGGCCAGGAGCGGCGCCATTCCTGCTTCGTCATGTGCACCTTGGTCAGCTTGTTCTGGCTCTCGGGCGTGCGGCCCTCGTAGAGCACGTTGTAGAGCGCCTCGGCCACCGCGAACAGGCCGACGGCGATCAGCACCACCTCGATGCCGTCCATCATCTCGGGCACGCCGCCGGTGTAGCGCGCCTGGCCGGTGATCTGGTCGATGCCGACCAGGCCCATCGCCAGGCCGACGAACAGCGCCGCCAGCCCGCGCAGCGTGCTCTTGCCCAGCACCGCGCTCACCGTGGTGAAGGCCAGCAGCATCAGCAGGAAGTATTCCGGCGGGCCCAGCCGGACCGCGTAGTTGGCCAGCAGCGGCGCGAAGAAGGTCACCAGCACCGTGGCGATGCTGCCCGCGACGAAGGAGCCGATGGCGGCGGTGGCCAGCGCCGCGCCGGCGCGGCCGTGCTTGGCCATCTTGTTGCCTTCCATCGCCGTCACCATCGAGCCGGATTCGCCGGGGGTGTTGAGCAGGATGGAGGTGGTCGAGCCGCCGTACATCGCGCCGTAGTAGATGCCGGCGAAGAAGATCATCGAGGCGGTCGCCTCGACCTTGGTGGTGATCGGCAGCAGCATCGCCACCGCCACCGCCGGGCCGATGCCCGGCAGCACGCCGACGGCGGTGCCGATGGCGCAGCCGATGAAGGCCCAGAGCAGGTTGACCGGCGTGGCCGCGACCATGAAGCCCTGGAGGAGCTGGTTCCAGACGTCCATCACAGCCATCCCGTCGAAGTGAGTCCCGGCAGGTTGATCGCCAGGAACTGGGTGAACATCCAATACACCGGCGCGGCAATCGCCAGGCCGATGGCCGCGTCCTTGAGCCAGCTCGCGGCGCCGAGGTCGGCGCGGCCCTCGGCGCCCTTGAAGCCGCGCGAGGCCAGCACGAAGCACAGCGCGCAGCTCAGGATGAAGCCGATGGTGGTGATCAGGAAGGCGTTGGCCAGCAGGCCGGCCGACACCCAGGCGAAGCCGCGCCAGTCGCCGCGCCCGGCGCCCGAGCCTTCCTCCAGCTCCCGGAAGCCGCCGGTGCACGCCTCGCGGATCAGCAGCGCGCCGCAGGCCAGCACCGCGAGCGCCACCACCCAGGGCAGGAAGTTGGGGCCGACGCCGGCGTAGCCCGCGTCCGACGAGATGCCGGCCGCGCCCGCGGCCAGGACCGCGGCGAGCGCCAGCGTGCCGACGCCGATCAGCGTCTGCAGCCCCGGCGACCGGGACGAATGCTGCTGTGTCATGGGACTGCGGCCGCGGCCGCCCTCTCTCGCTATGTTTTCAGTAGCACCTGGCGTAGATGGGACGCCGGCCAGGGCTGTATTTCATGAGGAATTTCAGCACCGCGAAGGTGCCGGGGAGGCCGGAACGCCGGCGGCTGCCTCGCAGGGCAGCCGCCGGTTCCGTCAGCCGCGGCCGCTCAGACCATGCCGGACTTGACCATGGTGGCGCGCAGGCTGGCGAACTCGTCGTCGACGAACTTACCGAACTCGTCGCCGGTCAGCACCGCGGGCGTCCAGTCGTTCTTCTGCAGGGCCTCGGTCCAGGCCTTGGTCTTCATCGCGGCGACGACCATGTCGACCAGCGCCTTGCGCTGCGCCGGCGTGATGCCGGGCGCGCCGTAGACGCCGCGCCAGTTGCCGATCTCGACGTTGATGCCCTGCTCCTTGAGCGTGGGCACGGCGACGCCCGGCAGCCGGCTGCCCGAGGTCACGCCGATGGCGCGCATCTTGCCGGCCTTGATGTACTCGGCGAACTCGCTGTAGCCGCTGCCGCCGATGGTGACGTTGCCGCCCAGGATGGCCGCGATCGCCTCGCCGCCCCCGCGGAAGGCGACGTAGTTGATCTTGGCCGGATCGACGCCGGCCTCGCGGGCGATCATCGCCGCGGCGATGTGCTCGGTGGATCCGCGCGAGCCGCCGCCCCACTTCACGCTGCCGGGGTCCTTCTTGAGCTGGTCGACCACGTCCTTCATCGTCTTGAAGGGCGAGTTGGCCGGCAGCACGAAGACGTTGTATTCGCTCGTGAGCCGCGCGATCGGCGTGGCCTGGGTGACGTTGACCGGCGGCTTGCCGGTGATGATGCCGCCGAGCATCACCGCGCCCATCACCATCAGCGCGTTCGGGTCGCCCTTGCTGGCGTTGACGAACTGGGCCAGGCCGATGGCGCCAGCGGCGCCGCCCTTGTTGTCGTAGGTGACCGAGGAGGCGCCCGACTCCTGGAGCGCCTTGCCCAGCGCGCGGCCGGTGGTGTCCCAGCCGCCGCCGGGGTTGGCGGGGATCATCATCTTGAGGTTGGCGGCGGCGTGGGCGGCGCCGATGGCGCCCGGCAGGGCGCCGGCGGCGGCCATCGCCACCAGGGAATGCAGGAAGGTGTCGCGACGCATGGGGAGGTCTCCGGTCGTTGGAATTCGGTGGCGATGATGCGCCGGCTGCCTGTCAATCCGCTGTCCGGGACCCTAGGGGAAACACCAGCGCCGCGGGTGGTATGTTCCCGCCCATGAAGCTGCTGCTCGTCGAGGACGACCCCTCCCTGCGCGACACGCTGGCGCGGTCGCTGGGCCGGCGCGGCATGGCGGTCTCGGCCTTCGCGGAGGGCCGCCCGGCGCTCGCGCACTGGCAGGCCGAGCCGCCGGACGTGGCGGTGCTCGACCTCAGCCTGCCCGACATCGACGGCCTGGACCTGCTCGCCCAGGCCCGCCGGCGCGGGCTGGACGCCCCGGTGCTGCTGCTGACCGCCCGCGGCACCGTGGGCGACCGGGTGCTGGGCCTGCGGGCCGGCGCGGACGACTACCTGCCCAAGCCCTTCGACCTCGACGAGCTGGAGGCGCGCCTGCACGCACTGGCCCGCCGCCGCCCGCCGCCCCCCGCCCCGGCGGCGCCGGCGGCCGCGCCCGGCGCCGCGGCGGTCGGCAGGCTGCGCCACGACCGCTTCGGCGGCGGCATCTACTGCGGCGACCGGCCGATGGAGCTGACCCCGCGGGAATCCTCGCTGCTGCTCGCGCTGATGCACAAGCCCGGCCACGCGGTGTCCAAGGAGCGCCTGTTCGAGCTGGTCTTCCCGGGCGAGGCCGAGGTGCAGTACGAGGCGATCGAGGTCGTCGTCTACCGGCTGCGCAAGAAGCTCGCCGACACCGGCACCGTGCTGATGACGCTGCGCGGGCTCGGCTACCTGCTCAAGGCCGCGCCGTGAGCGGCCGCGCCTCCGAGCCGCTCTCGCTGCGCCGCCGGCTGCTGCTGGGCATCCTGGTGCCGGTGATCGCCTTCGTCGCCTTCAACACCGCCTCGATCTACCGCGAGGCGCTCGACGCGGTCAACACCGCCTACGACCGCACCCTGCTCGCCTCGGCCCGCTCCATCGGCGAGCAGCTGCAGGTGCGGGGCTTCGACGAGGACGCGCAGCTCTTCGCGACGGTGCCCTACGCCACCCTCGAGACCTTCGAGGCGGACAACCAGAGCCGCCTCTACTACCGGGTGTCGGACCCGCGCGGCACGCTGGTGTCGGGCTTCGGCGAGCTGGCCCTCTGGCACGGCCGCATCCCCGACCGGCCGCCCTATTCGGCGCTCGCCACCTTCTACGACGACGTGTTCCGCGGCCAGCCCGTCCGGGTGGCGGCGCTGCTGCAGCCGGTGGCCAGCGGCGACGGCCGCACGATGGCCGTCATCCAGGTCGCCGAGACCCTGGAGCTGCGGCACACCCTGGCCCAGCAGGTGCTGGAGGACACGCTGCAGCGCCAGGCGGTGCTGGTGGTGGTCATCGCCTGCGTGGTGGTCTTCGTGGTGCAGGTCTCGATCCGGCCGGTGCGGCGGATCAGCGCCCTGATGCAGGAGCGGGCAGAGGACGACCTCGCGCCGCTCGACGCGCCCGCCGCGCCCCGCGAGCTGCGGCCCCTGGTCGATGCCGCCAACCAGCTGATGGCGCGGCTGCGGCATTCGCTCGACCTGCAGAAGCGCTTCGTGCGCGACGCCGCCCACCAGCTGCGCACGCCGCTCGCGGTGCTCAAGGTGCAGGTGCAGTCGGCCCAGCGCGGCGACGTCGCGCCGCACCAGGCCTTCGACGAGATCGGCGCCACGGTGGACCGCGCCACCGCGCTGGCCAACCAGCTGCTGGCGCTGGCCCGCGTCGTGGGCCAGCGCCACCGGGGCGGCCCGGCCGAGGACCGGGCGCCGGTCGACTTCGCGGAAGTGGCGCGCGACATCGCGCTCGACCTCTCGCCGCTGGTGGCGGCGCAGGACCTGGAGTTCTCGCTCGACGCCGCGCCCGCGCCGGTCCGCGCCGAGGCCTGGATGCTGCGCGAGCTGGTGCGCAACCTGCTCCACAACGCGATCCGCCACAGCCCGCCGGGTGCGCCGCTCGCGGTGCGCCTGGCCTGCGACGGCGGCTGGGCCACGCTCACCGTCTCGGACGCCGGCCCGGGCATCGGGCCCGCGCTGCGCGAGCGGCTGTTCCAGCCCTTCGCCGCCGGCTCGCGCGGCGGATCGGGCCTGGGCCTGGCGATCTGCCTGGAGATCGTCCAGGCGCTGGGCGGACGCATCGCCCTCGAGGAACGGCCGGCGGCGGGCGCGGACGGCCCGGCGGCGCAGGACCCGCTGGGCGGCCGCCCGGGCCTCGACGCGGTCGCCGCGCTGCCGCTCGCCGCCCCGGACAGGCGGCCCGCGGCCGGCTGAGGGCGCCGCCGCCGGCCGGACCCGCGGAGTTCCGTCCGCGCGGGTCCGGGCGGGTCCGGGGAGGCGCGCCGCGTGCTTCCGGATACGCGGGAGCGCACTGGTTGCACATCGCCGCGGCCGCCGCGCGCAGAATCGGCCGCATGATCCCACCCGAAACCATGCGCCTGGACAAATGGCTCTGGAGCGCGCGCTTCTTCAAGACCCGCGGGATCGCGGCCGAGGAGATCGGAAAGGGCCGCGTCCAGGTCAACGGCCAGGCCGCCAAGGCGTCGCGCGACGTCCGCCCCGGCGACACGATCGCGCTGCGGCAGGGCGTGGTGCCGCGGCAGGTGGTCGTCCGCGGGCTGAACATGATGCGCGGTCCGGCGGCCGCCGCCCAGCAGCTCTACGAAGAGACCCCCGAGAGCGTCGCGCGCCGCGAGAGCGCGGCCGAGATGCGGCGGCTCGCGCCGGAGCCCGCTTCCGCCCTGACCCAGGGCCGGCCGACCAAGCGCGACCGCCGCGAGATCGACCGGACCACCGCCGACCACGGCTGGAACGACCGCTGGAGCGCCTCCATCGACGATTGAGCCGCGCCGGCCCTCGCGCCGCCCAGCTCTCCGCCGCCCCGGCCGGCGCGTCCCGGGCACGCGCCTGCCCCAGGCGCGCCGCGCGGCTTCCGCGCCTGCTTTCCGCACCGACTACTGGTAATCCCCCATATTCCCGCAGCCCCTTTTGGTCGAACCTACATAAAGTAACATTTTGTAGGTCTTTCCATGGGATTCGCCAATCTTCGCGTCCGGACGCGCCTCGCGGCCGGCTTCGGGCTGCTCGTGCTGCTCACCCTGGCGGTGGCCGCCATCGGCCTGTCGCGGCTCCAGGATGTCGGGGGCATCCACCGGGCCTTCGTCGCGCAGGACTGGCCGGCCGCGCGCGCCGGCGCCCGCCTGGACGCTGCGGCGCAGGCGCAGGCCCGCGGCAGCCTCGAATGGCTGGCGTCCGAGCAGGCCGCCGGCGCGGCGCGGGCGCGCATCGCGGCGGGCGGACGGTCGGCGGCCCAGGCGCTCGACGTCCTGGTCCGCCTCGCCGCCGAAGCGCCCGCCTCCGAGGCGGCGCAGCAGGTCGGCCGGGTCCGCGAGGCCCGTCAGGCCTTCGAAGCCGCACAGGCGGCCCTGGTCGCGCAGCTGGAGCGCGGCGCCCGCGACGAGGCCGCGGCCTCGCTGGCAGCTACCCTGCTGCCCGCGCTCGACGCGCTCCAGCAGTCGCTCGACCGGCTGGCCGCCCTGCAGGACGCGCAGCTGGCGCGCAGCGGCGCGGCCGCGGACGCCGAGGTCGGGTCCACCGGCTGGCTGATCGGCGCGCTGGGGCTGGCGGCGCTGACCGCCGGCGCCCTGGCCGCCTGGGCGATGGCGCGCAGCATCGGCGCGCCCCTGGACGAGGCCATCCTGATCGCCGAGACGGTGGCGTCCGGCGACCTCAGCCAGGAATTCGCCACCGAGCGCGGCGGCGACTTCGGCCGCCTGTTGGGCGCGCTGGGCACCATGGAAGACACCCTGACCGACCTGGTGAGCGGCATCCGGAAGTCAACCGACGCGATCGTCGTGGCATCGCGGCAGATCGACGCCGGCAACGCCGACCTGTCGCAGCGCACCGAGGAGCAGGCCGCGTCGCTCGAGCAGGCCGCCTCCAGCATCGGACAGCTGACCGCCGCCATCCGCGGCAACGCCGACCGCGCCCAGTCGGCGAGCGGCCTGTCGCACAACGCCTCCGCCCTGGCCGTGCGCGGCGGCGAGGTCGTGGGCGAGGTGGTCGAGACGATGCGCGCCATCGATTCCAGCGCCCACCGCATCGTCGACATCATCGAGGTGATCGAGGGCATCGCCTTCCAGACCAACATCCTGGCGCTCAACGCCGCAGTCGAGGCCGCCCGCGCCGGCGACCAGGGCCGCGGCTTCGCGGTGGTGGCCGGCGAAGTCCGCACCCTCGCCCAGCGCAGCGCGACCGCGGCCAAGGAAATCAAGGAACTGATCGGGGATTCGGTCCGGCAGGTGCAGTCCGGCTCGACGCTCGTGGGGCAGGCCGGCCGGACGATGCAGGAGATCGTGTCCGCGGTGCGGGAAGTGCACGACATCCTGGGCGAGATCTCCGGCGCCCTGGCCGAGCAGCGCGGCGGAGTCGAGGGAGTCAACCAGACCATCGCCCGGATGGACGCCGTCACCCAGCAGAACGCCACCCTGGTCGAGCAGGCGGCGGCGGCGGCCGCCGCCTTGTCGGGGCAGGCGGCGGAACTGCAGACCGCCGTGGGCGCCTTCCGGCTCGACGCGGAGGACGCCGCGCCCGGCGCCGCACCCCTGCCCGCGCTGCGCGCGCCGGCCGCCTGACGCCGCGCCGGCGTTCCGTCAGCACGGCGGCCCGCTCGCGCATGCGCGCCGTCCGGCGCGCCCCGGCTCAGACGGCGGCGTAGACCAGGTTGGGGTACAGCTCGCACATCCGGTCGAGCTGGTCCGGGGCCTGCATCATCAGCAGCCCGAAGAGGTCCTCCTGCGGATCGACGAAGAACAGCGTGCCGCCCACGCCGCTCCAGCCGTACTGCCCCGGCGCCCCGGCCCGCGCCGCGATGCCTGCGGCGCGCCGCACCGCGAAACCCAGGCCGAAGCCGTATCCCGTCGCCAGCACCCCGCCCGCCGCCGGGATGTCGCCCAGGTGGTCGGCGGTCATGAAGGCCACGGTGCGCCGGCTGGCCAGTCGCACGCCGCCGAAGCTGCCGCCGCCCAGCATCAGCGCCAGGAAACGCGCGTAGTCGCCCGCGGTGGACACCAGCCCGCCGCCGCCCGACAGGAAGGGCGCCGGCGCGCGCACGTCGAGCAGGGACACCGGCTCGCCGGTCCGGGGATGGCGCGCGAACGGCTCGGCCAGCCGGCCGTGCGCGGCGGCAGGCACCGAGAAGCCGGTGTCGCGCATGCCCAGAGGCCGCAGCACCAGCCGCTGCAGCAGGGCGTCGAGCGGCTCGTCGGCCACGGCCTCCAGCAACGCGCCGAGCACGTCGGTCGCGCGGCCGTACTCCCAGGCGCTCCCCGGCTGGTGCAGCAAGGGCAGGGCCCCGAGCGCCTACGCCAGTTCGGCGTTGTTGCGCTGGCGCGCGCCGATCCCGGCGTCGCGGTAGGCGGCGGCGTCGGCGCCATCGCCCCATCCGTAGCCGAGGCCGGCCGTATGCCGCAGCAGGTCCTGCACCGTCGCGTCGCGCCGCACCGGCTCCAGCCGCTCCCGGCCCGCGCCATCGACGCACCGCACCCGCTGGCCGCGGAAGGACGCCAGGTAGCGCGACACGGGGTCGGACAGCAGCAGGCGTCCCTGCTCGACCAGCATCATGGCCGCGAGGGACACCAGGGGCTTGGTCATCGAATAGATGCGGAACAGCGTGTCTCGCTCCATCGGTCCGGCGTCGGGGCCTGGCGCACGGACGCCCAGCGCCTCGAACCAGACCGGTCCGCCGGTGCGCCAGACCATCGCGACCGCGCCGGGGATCGCGCCGGATTCGATGTGCTGCAGCAGCGCTCCGTGCAGGCGCTGCAGGGCGATGTCGTTCATGCGGTGTCTCCTGCGTTCCTGGGAGCGGTCCGCGCCGCCCGCGCCGCGACCGGCCGCGCGGAGGGGCGCGCCGCCGGGATCAGGACGGGTCGGGTTTCGGGTCGCGCACCGGCGACTGCTCGCGCGGGCTGGCCGGCGGATCGCCGATGGGTGTCTCGGGATTCGCCGGCGGAGGCGGCGTCTCGAAGGGAGGAAGGGGGTTGGGGGTCTCGTCTGCCATGGCGGTTTCCTTTGCGGCCATTGTGGGCAGGCGCCCCGAAGCAAAGATTTCCGCTCGTAGCCGGCGGGCGCGGGGAGACGACGCCGCGCGGACGCTTACCGCGACGGGATGACGGGCCGCGGCGCGCTCAGGCCTGGCACTCGACCGACGGACCGCGCCAAAGCGGCGCCACCCGCGCCAGCATGCCCCGCCACCCGCCGGCTCCGGCCCGCACGCGATAGCGCTGCTGCATGCGGGCGACCACCGCCTGCAGGGCCTCGTCCATCCCGGCGCAGTCGACGGTCCAGGCGGCGACGCCGGCGCGGGCGGGCGACAGTTGGACCTGCGGGGGCACGACCGTCCAGCCGGCGGCCGCGGACAGCGCATCCTCCAGCAGCACGACCAGCTGTTGCAGGGAAACCGACTTGCAGGAGGAATCGTCAGGATGCATGGAAGGCATTCGCAGGAATCGTGGGGACCGCCGCATGGATGGGCGGCACGGAAGCTCAACGCACGGAAGCGCGCCGGGATGACACGTCGCGTTCATATTCTCCGTCCAAATGTATCTTTTTGCATTCGTCGGAAACAATGGGCCCGATAGCCCCCGCCCGCCTCGTCCACCGCTCCCGCATCCCGGTAACACGATGAGACGCCTGCGGTCCGCTCCGCGGTCTACGCTGCGGTCCATGCCCGCCCCGCAATTCGATCCGAAGCTCGCTGCGACCCTGACGCAGATGCATGCGCAGCTCACCGAACTCGCGCTCGAACTCGAGCGCGCCGCCGACCACCTGCGCGAATTGCACTTCATCCAGGCCGTGTCCGCCGACGATGCGCGCGCGGACGGCATCCGGTCCGCGGCGGCGCAGGCCATCGCGCAGGCTGCCCGCCTTCCGTCCTGATCCGGCGGCCCGGGTGCCGCTGCAGCGGTGGCCGTGTCAGCGCGGGCGCCGGCGCACGGCGACCAGCAGCCCCAGGCCCGCCAGCGCGATCGCCCAGGTCTCCGGCTCCGGCACGGCCGACAACATCTGCTGCGGGACGTAGCCCGGCAGGTCGGCGTCGGTGAAGGCGAACACGTAGAAATTGTTCGGGCCGGAGGCCGCCGACACGAAATCGTTGTCGTTGGCGATCCACAGCGTGTGCTTCAGGGCCTGGTCGACCAGCACGTCCGCGCCGAAGGCCACGCCCTCGAGCTTGGACGGGATGTTGCCGTCGGGGATGCCGGCGGCGTTCAGCGCGGCGCGGATGTCCAGGAAGGTGGCGGGCACCACCGCGGCGCGGGCCAGCGCCGCGGCGCCCGACAGGGCGCTGACGTCCTGCGCGCCGGCGAGGTCGATCTGCATCAGGCGCTTGACCGCGGCCTTGGTGCCGTCGCCCAGGCCCTTGCCGTCGCGCTCCAGCACCAGGAACTTGGTGTCGCTCACCGCCACGATCTCGCTGCTGTTGTAGGTCTTGCCGTTGATCTGGTTGTCGTAGGCGTACTGGCGGGTGGCGCCGGTGGCGAGGTCGATGGCCACGATGCGGTTGTAGCGGGCGCCGTCGCCGCCGTCCTGCAGCAGCGGGCCCTGCATGAAGCCCAAGAGCGTCTTGCCGTCAGGCGTGATCGCCAGCCCTTCCATGCCCTTGTTGGCGACCCGCCCCGTGGCGTTGCCGGCGATCTCGGCCGCGCCGTTGGCGCTGGCGTTGGGCGCCGCGAACTCGGCCGGCAGGGCGAAGGTCCGGGTGCGCTGGCCGGTGGCGCGGTCGAAGGCGTAGACGTAGGGCCCGTACTCGTCGGAGATGTAGACCGTCTTGCCGTCGGGCGATACCCGCATGCCTTCCGGATCCAGCCGGGCGTTGGCCGGGTTGGCGGTGCTGCCGGCGGCGAAATTGTCCGAGCGGCCGCTGAAATAGAAGGTGCCGGCCGGCGCGCCGCCGTTGACGGCGTTGCCGGCGGGCAGCCCCGCGGCGCTGCCGTAGTTGAGCGGCGTGGCGCTCGACAGCAGCGTGGTCGATTGCAGCGTGGGCACGAGCGTGTAGGCCAGCGCCGCGCCCGGCGCATTGGGCGTCAGCGCCATGGACACGGTGTGGAAGCGCGGGATGTAGCTGGTGGTGTTGTCCACCGCGCCGCCGCCGGCGTAGGACGTGGCGTTCGGGCCGCGGTCCGGCAGCGCGAGGAAGGTACCGCCGCCCGCCCAGGCCAGGGCCGAGCCGCTGCCGCCCAGGATGCTGGCGGGGCTGCCGTTCTCGAGCGTGCCGCGGAGGCCCGACAGGTCGGCGGTGCCGGACAGGCTGCCGATCGCGATCAGGGCGGGGGCGGCATGGGCCGAAGGTTGCAGCCAGAGGACGGCGGCGGCCGCGGCGGCCAGGAGGGTCAGACGCATGGGATCACCCGGGAAGACGTTGGACAAGGCGGAAAGGACCGGGCGCGCGGGCGCGCCGCCCCGGTCCGGGCAGGTGCGCGACTATCCGCATCGCCGATGACCGGCGCATGACAGCCGGGATGCGGCCGGCGCGCCATCCGCGGCGGGGCAGGACGCGGACGCGCCGGTGCGGCGCTCAGGACGCGAGGGGTAACGGCGACCCGGCGCGATCCGCCGTCCGGCCGGGCTCCGCGCCGCCGGGCCACTCCAGCGTGAACCGCGTTCCGTGCTCCTCGGACGAGGCGACCCGGAGCGTGCCCTGGTGTGCCCGGGCGATCAGCTGGCAGATGTGCAGGCCCAGGCCCATGTTGGGCGTGGTCCGGTTCGCGTCGGCGCTCCAGTAGGCGTCGAACATGCGCTCCAGGCGCTCGGGCGGGATCCGCGGCCCCCGGTTTTCCACCACGAGCGTGGCGACGCCCCCCGCATCCGACGCCTCGACCCGGACGGGCGCGTCGGCCGCGCCGTAGGCCAGCGCATTGACCAGCAGGTTGGAGAGCAGCTGCTGCAGGCGCGCGGGATCGCAGAGCACCGGCCCGTCGAAGCGGAAGCAGGCGTGGAGATCGCGCCCGGGGTGCGCGAGCCGCGCCTCGTCCACCACGTCCTGGAGCGCCGCGCCGAGCCCGGAATGCCGCACGAGCTCCACCGGCATCGCCCTGCCCGCCCGCCCGCGCGAGAAGTCGACCAGGTCGTCGAGGAGACCGGTCATGCGGTCCGCGCTCAGGCGCAGGCGCTCGCCCATCTTCCGGCCGCGCGCGTCGTCGGCGCGCAGGAGGATCTCGACGGCGGTGCGCATCGTGCCCAGCGGAGCGCGCAGGTCGTGGGCCACGACGGCGATGAACTGCTCGCGCGAGTCGCCGACTTCCCGCTCGGCCCGCAGGGCCTGCGCCGTCGCGGCATGCGCCAGCGCCTCGTCGAGCAGGCGGCCGATCAGCGCGGCCATGTTCTCCACCATGACGGCGCCGCGGGTGTCGGCGATCGACCGCGGTTCCGGGTCGAGGCCGCAGAGCGAGCCGAAGTAGCTGCCGTCGGCCAGGCAGATCGGGGCCGAGATGTGGCTGCGGAAGCCGTAGAGCAGCGGCGCCGGATGGCGGCCGTAGACCGGGTGCCCCCTGGCGTCGTCGAAGGCGATGGTGTGCGGCCCCTCGAGCTGGGCCCGGCACAGCGTGGTGTTGACATCCAGCTCGTCGCCGACCTTGAGCCCCAGGCCGGCGTCGTCCAGCACCGCACAGGTCACCCAGCGCTCCGGGGTGACGCGGGCGATGCCCACGAAACCCATGCCGGTCTGGTCGCGCAGGAGCTTGAGGATCGCCGGCAGGGACGGCATCGCGTCGAACAGCGCGATCGCGCTGCGGACGGAATCCGGGACGTTCTGTGAATCCGGCACGCATCCCCTCCAAGCTTGGTTGCAGAAGGGAGGATTGTAATTTTTACCAGCCGGGCGCCGCGGACGCCGCGGCCGGCGGTCAGGCCATGGCCGGCTCCTGGGCCCAGGGCCGGCCGATGTGCCCCAGCGCGCGGGCGACGTATTCCTCCTTCTCGCCGACCGGGGCGACGTAGCGCAGCGCGTCCGCGGCCGCCTCGGTCCCCACGAGGCGGGCGATCGTCCAGGCGGCCAGGTACTGCGACGCCAGGCAGCCGCCGGCGGTCGCGACGTTGCCGCGCGCGAGGAAGGGGCGGTCCAGCACCGGCACGCCGGCGTCCTCCACCCAGGGCCGGGTGGTCAGGTCGGTGCAGGCGGGCACGCCGGCGAGCAGCCCGAGCTTCGCGAGCACGAGCGCGCCGGAACATTGCCCGCCCAGCAGCTGCCGTCCCGGATCGAACGCCAGCTGCTCCATCAGTCCCCGGTCGGCGACCACCTCCCGGGTGCGCACGCCGCTGCCGACGAGCACCGCGTCGGCGCGGGCCGCGTCATGCAGGCCGGCCTGCGCCTCGACCACCACCCCGTTCATCGAGCGCACCCGCGGCGCCGGGCCGGCGATGGACACCCGCCAGCCCGGCCGGCGGACGCGGCGGAGGATGCCCAGGGCGATGAACGAATCCAGTTCGTTGAAGCCTTCAAAGGTGAGGATGGCGATGTGCATGGCGGTGTTGTCCCTGGACCGCCGGGGATCGGCGGCGCCCGCGCATCGTAGGCAGCGCGACCAATACAATCAAACGATTGTCATGGATACACCGGAGCGGAGGGACGCATGGCGCATGCCCGGTACAAACAGGTGGTCGACCGCCTGGCGCAGGACATCCGGCAGGGCCGGCTGCCGCCCGGCGCGCGCCTGCCGACGCACCGCGAGCTGGCCGCCACGGAGGGGATCGCGCTCGTCACCGCGACCCGCGTCTACGCCGAACTCGACGCCATGGGACTGGCGCGCGGGGAGACCGGCCGCGGCACCTTCGTGCGCGAGCCCTCCCTGCCGCACGGCCCCGGCGCCGACCAGCAGGCGGTGGCCGCCGGGATGGCGGACCTGAACTTCAACGCGCCGGCGCTGCCCGGCCAGGGCGAGCTGCTGCGCGCCGCCCTGCGCAGGCTGGCCGCCGCGGGCGACATCGACTCGCTGCTGCGCTACCAGCCGCACGCCGGCCGTCCGCTCGACCGGGAAACCGTGGCGCGGCACCTGGCGCGCCACGGCCTCCCGGTGCCGGCCGACCGGGTCGCGATCGTGGGCGGGGCCCAGCACGGCCTGGCGACGGCCGTCATGGCGCTGCTGCAGCCGGGCGACGTGGTGGCGGTCGACGCCTTGACCTATCCCGGCTTCAAGGCGCTGGCCGAGGCGCACCGGCTGGAACTGGCGCCGGTCGCCGCCGGCGGCGACGGTCCGGACCCCGAGGCGATCGAGGCGCTGTGCCGGCGCCGCCGGGTGCGGGCCGTCTACACGATGCCGACGGTGCACAACCCGCTGGGATGGGTGGGCGGCGCCCGCTGGCGTGAGGCGCTGGCGGCGGTCGCGCGCCGCCACGGCCTGTTCCTCATCGAGGACGCAGCCTACGCCTTCCTCGCGGCCGACCCGCCCCCGCCCCTCGCCGCGCTCGTCCCCGAATCGACGGTCCATGTCTCCAGCCTCTCGAAAAGCGTGGCCACCGGCTTGCGCTTCGGCTTCGTGGCTGCGCCGGCGGCATGGATGCCGCGGATCGAGCGCGCGATCCGCGCCACGTCGTGGAACACGCCGGGGGTGGTGACGTCCATCGCCTGCGCCTGGATGGAGGACGGCACCGTGGCCCGCCTCGAGGAACGCAAGCGCCAGGACGCGGCGGCGCGGCAGGCGATCGCCGCCGAGGCGTTCGCCGGCATGCGGACCGTGCGGCATCCGGCTGCGGGCTTCCTCTGGCTTCCGCTGGACGACGGCATCCGCGCGGACCGCGTCGCGGCGGCGCTCCGGTCCGAGGGCATCGCCGTCTCCACCGCCGACCCTTTCGCCACCGGCCGGCGCATCCCCCAGGCGCTGCGGCTCGCGCTCGGCTCCGTCGCGCAGGCCGATCTCCGGGGCACGCTGGAGCGGGTGCGGCAGGCGGTCGAGGCGCAACTGCCCTGAGTCCCCGCGCGCCTGGCCGGCGGGACGGTTCCGGAACGCGACCGAGGCGGTCCGGCCGCGTCCGGGCGCTCAGCCCGCGCCGCGTCCGGCGCCGGAGCCCGCGCCGCCCTGCCGCGACTGGTGCTGGTTGCCGCTGCCGACCTGGCTTTCGCGGTCGTGGCGGCTCCCGGGCGTGCGCTGCCCTTCGTTCTTCTGCGTGGGCGCCTGGTCGCCCTGCCGGTTGGTGTCGTTCGCCACCTTGCGGATGTGCGAGGTCTGCTGGTCCTGGGGATGGCCCGAATCGCTGGGGGGCATGGCATGGCTCCTGTCGTCTGTGGAGCCCCCATTGTTGGAAGCGTCGCGACCGCGCCTGTCGGACGGGGCCGCCAACCGGCGTGGCACGGCGCGCAGACGAATGCGCGCGATCCGGCGCGTCGGGTGCCCGGCCGGGGGGATCAGCCCCGGGTCCCGGCGAACCGACCCGCCCCGTGCGCGCATCGGCCGCGCGGACCGTCCGCCTCGGCGCGCAGGGCATCCATCGCCAGCGCCAGCCGTTCGGCCCGCACCAGCGCCTCGTTGCGCTCGCGCTCGGCCCGGTCGGCATGGGCGGCGGCCGCCTCGATCCGCGCTTCGAGGTGCCGGGCATGGGCCAGGTGCCGGTCCTCCGCCGCCCGGAAACGCGCCTCCTGCGCGGCCAGCTGCCGCTCCAGCCGGTCGAGGAGGGACACGCTCTTGTCGTCGGCCGCCACGGCCGCCCGCACGCTGGCGCCCAGCCGCTGGACCAGCTTGACCCCGACGAACAGGCCGCCGCCCCCGGCGGTGGCCCACAGCGCCAGTTCCCTGAGTACCGTTTCGTCCATCGCCGCTGCCTCCTGCTGGATTGATCCTTCCCTCCTGCCTTTCTCCGCCGCTATGATATAGGAATACCGATTTTTATCAATCGGAATTCCGTTAAAACGACCGAGGAACGATCCATGACCACCCCTGAACGCTCCGCATTCGGCCACCGGCTGCTGCAGGCCCGCAAGCATGCGCGCCTCACCCAGGTCCAGCTCGCCCGGGCCGTGGGCATGGCGCAGGGCACGCTGGCCGAAGCGGAGAAGACCGCTTCCGGTTCCTCCTACACCGCCCAGCTGGCGGCCGCCACCGGGGTCCGACCCGCATGGCTCGCCTCCGGCGAAGGCGATATGCTGGCCGGCAAGAGTTCAGAACCCGTTCAAATTGATCTCGAAAACCATCCCGATGTACAGGCGATCCGCACGGTGAGGCTGCGGCTGCGCGCCGGCATCCACGGCTTCTCGGTCGACGTGGACCAGGACGCCGGCCCGCCGATCTTCCTGCCGGCCGAGTGGCTCAACAAACGCGGCCTCAAGCCCGAGCACATGCTCGGCCTGCCGGTGCACGGCGACAGCATGGAGCCGACGCTCTACGACGGCGACCAGGTGGTGATCAACACCGCCAGCACCGAGCCCCGCGACGGCAAGATCTTCGCGATCAACTACGAGGGCGAGGCGGTCATCAAGCGCCTCGTGCGCGACGCCGGCCGCTGGTGGCTTTCTTCGGACAACGCCGACCAGCGCCGTTTCGCGCGCAAGCTCTGCGGCGAAGCCAGCTGCCTGCTGCTGGGCGAACTCGTCTTCCGGCAGAGCGAACGTTTCTGAAGCCTGAAGTGGATAATCGCGCCCGCGGGACCGGTCGCGGCCTTCGGGGAACGGACGGCCCGCACCATCAAAAGAATGCATCGAGCATACGGTCCGGAGGGAGGGAATCATGGCGCGCAGCATCGGCAGCGATGGCAGGGGCGGTAGCGTGGGCGGCAGCGGCCGCGGCACGGGAGGCGGCAGGTCCGCCGGCAGGAGCGCCGAACGGCGCAGGCGCCGGCGCATCCGGTTCGCCGGCGCGCTGTGCGCGGGCGCGGTGCTCGCGGCGGGCGGCCTCTATTTCGCCGGCACCCACCACCTGGTCGCCGGCTCCAGGATCGCCGGCATCGCGGTGGTCCCCAAGGCCACCTTCTCGATGGCCGAGGTGTTCGTGGACGACGACGGGGTGCGGCAACTCGGCCGCGCCGATGCGATGACCCTCGCGCCCGCATACGCCACCTTGCTTGCCAGCCAGGACCACGAGCAGATCGAGGTCGCGAAGATCAACGCCCAGAACGCCGGCCCGGCGTCCGAGGTAGTGCCCGGCATGGGCGTGTCCGAAGTCGAGGCGCTGCTGGGCCGGCCCGACCTCGTCGACCGCACTTCCGACAGCCTGGAGGTGCGCCACCACGGCGCGGTGCTGATCCTGATGGAGCGCGGCAAGGTGCTCAAGGTCGTGCGCTGAAACAGCTTCCGCACCGATCCGCGAGGATCGGCGCGGACGATGCGCCTCTGGAACGCCCACTGGGGCCTGCTGTCCCGCGGGACCGCGCGCGATGTGCCGAATTGGATGGTTCGTGCCCCGCTTTTCCGGGCTTCCGCTGCCGTGACCGCCCGCCGGTCGGCCTATACTTTCGTTGCCTGGCGTTCATCTTTTCGAAGGTGATGTTCTTCCCTCCCCTCGCGCCAGGTTTTGGGCCCGCTCGACGCGGGCCCTTTTTCTTGGCGCCCGCGGCGGGCGCGGGCGACGCCGCATCCGCGGCCGCGAGGGCTCAGCGGGTCCCGGCGGTGCCGTTGACGTCGGTGGTCGCGCGGTCGCCCGCGGTCTCGGGCTCGCGCACGGTCTGGGTGCGCGCGCCGATCGGCCCGGCGCCCAGGTCGCCGCGGCTCTCCGCCTTGCGGTCGCGGCGCTTTTCCCGTTCGCGCATCTGGCTGGCGTTGTAGCTCTCGCGCTCCCGCGCCTCGGTCTGCCCGGCCTGCTTCGCCCGGTCGGCCTGGGCGCTGGTCATGCCCTGCGCGGAGGCGGCGGCGCCCGCGGCCGCGATCGCCAGGCCCGCGAGCAGGCGCACGGCGGGGGTGGATGACGGAATGCTCATGGCTGTCCTTTCTGCCGGCGCGGCGGCGCTCACTGCTGGGATTGCCCCTGCTCCGAGGCGGCGAGGTCGTCCACCGCCTTGCGGGCCTGCTCCTGGGCGAAGGACAGCGCCTGCTCGCGGGACCCGCACGGGCGCTCGGTCTTGGTCTTGGCGCGCAGCACGACCTGACCGGCCTTCTCGACTTCGTAGCTCGCGTGCCAGACGCCGGGTTCCGCCTCCTCCGCGGTGGTGGTGATGCGGTAGTCGTTCGCTTGCTGCTGGTTGCTCATGGGCGCTGCTCCTGTGGATGAGCAGGCAGGATGGGCCGTCGTCCGGGGCGCGGGCGTAGGAGCGTTTCCGTCCCCCGCGCCAGCGGCATGCCCGACCGCCGGTGCCCGGCGCGGTTACAGTGCGCCGGCCCCGCCGCCCCGACACTCCCGCCGAACCGCCGACACACCCTCCCCGACCGCACGCGCACCCGCACCCGCCATGAAATCGCTCCGAAGCCAGCTGGTGTTGTTCTGGGCGCTGCTGCTCGTCGTCTGCCTGGCGCTGGCGGCGACCATGGTCTCGCTCTACCGAAGCAGCGCCGGGGCCCAGCTGGCGGCCGGCCGCGCGAAGGCCGAGAGCGCCTGCGCCTCCATCGCGGCGCGCTACCAGCGCTCGGTGGCGCAGCCGGCGCCGGTGCGGCCGCAGATCGACCTGCTGCAGGTGCTGCTGCAGCTGGTCCTGATCGAAGCGCCGCACGTCGAGGGCGGCGTCTGGCAGGCGCGGGACGGCCTGATCGCCTACGCCTACCCGACCTACGAAGGCAGCGGCGTCAAGCGCGACATCCCGGCGGCAGAGCAGCCGCTGATCCTGCGGATGTCGGAGATGGCGGCGCGCACCCAGCAGCTCCAGACCGACGTAGTGCGCGGCAGCCGCGAAGCGCTGATCGTCACCGCCTGCCCCCTGGCGCCGCCCGAGGCGGACCTGGCCGCCTGGACCATGACCCGCACCCACGCCGGCGCCCTCGCGGCCGAGACCAGCCTGCGGGCCGGCCTGGGCGCGCTGCTGGCGGTGGTCCTGGTGTCTGGCGGCTGGCTCGGGCTGCTGCTGCTGCGCGGCCTGCGCGCGGTGCAGCGGCTGGAGGCGCGGCTGGCCGGCGCGCCCGGGGAGTCCATGCCGGTGCTCGAAAGCACCGGCGTGCGCGAGATCGACCGCATCGTCGAAGGCTTCAACCGCTACCGCCAGCGCTTCGAGGAGACGCGGGCGCAGCTGCGCGCCGCGGCCCGGCAACGCAGCCGCGACCAGCGGCTGGCCGCGCTGGGCCGCATGACCGGCGGGCTGGCGCACGAGATCCGCAACCCCATCGCCGCGATGCGCCCTCAAGGCCGAGAACGCGCTGGCCGGCGCGCCCGAGCGCCAGCCAGCCGCCCTGCGCGCGATCGTCGGCCAGATCGACCGGCTCGAAGGCCTGGTGAAGAGCCTGCTGGCCCTGGTGCAGCCGCTGGACCTGGCGCCGCGGACGGTCGACCTGCCCGCCTGGCTGCGGGAGCGGCTCGAGACCGTCGCGCCGCGCGCGGCCGAGCGGGGCGTCGCGCTGGCGCTGCGGCCGGGCGCGCCGGATGCGGCCGTCTTCGACCCGCAGCACCTGGCGCGCGCGGTGGACAACCTGCTCGACAACGCCCTGCGCCACGCGCCGGACGGCGGCCGGGTGACGCTCGGCGCCCGCATCGACGCGGCGGCCGGCCGCCTGGCCCTGGACGTGGAGGACGACGGCCCGGGCGTCCCCGCGGCCCTGCAGGCCCGGCTGTTCGAGCCCTTCGCCACCGGCCGCGCCGACGGCACCGGCCTGGGGCTGGCGCTGGCGCGCGAGGTGGCCCTGGCCCACGGCGGCGACCTCCATTACCTCGCGCCGGAACCCGCGGCGGAACCCTCCCCGTCCGGCGCCGCGCCGGCCGCCGGGCTCCCCTGCGGCCCGGCGCCCCGCGATCCGCCGCAGGGCGCCCGCTTCGCACTGGAACTGCCATGGCCCACCTCCTGATCGTCGACGACGACGACGCCTTCCGCGACACCCTGGCCGAGACCCTGGAGGGCCTGGGCCACACCGTGGACCGCGCCGCCGGCGGCGCCGAGGCGCTCGCGCGCATGCCGCGGCAGCGTTTCGACGCCGTCTTCCTCGACCACCGCATGCCCGGCATGGACGGCCTGCAGACCCTGGCCGCCCTGCGGGGGCCGCAGCGGCCGCCTGCCGCCGGTGGTGGTGCTCACCGCCCACGCCAGCGGCGCCAGCACCATCGAGGCGATGCGCCTGGGCGCCTTCGACCACCTGGCCAAGCCGATCGGCCGCGACGCGGTGATCGAAGTGCTGGGCCGCGCGCTGCGCCACGGCGCGGAGGCCGACGCCGGCCCGGACGACGCCGGCGGCGCACCGGACGCGGACCGCGCCGACGAGGACGAGCTCGTCGGCCCGAGCCAGGCGATGCGCGCGGTGCACAAGCGCATCGGGCTGGCCGCCGCCAGCCGCGCCCCGGTGCTGGTGCTGGGCGAGACGGGCACCGGCAAGGACATTGGTGGCGCGGGCGCTGCATCGCCATTCGGACCGCGCCGGCGCGCCCTTCGTCGCGATCAACTGCGCGGCGATCCCGCCCGAGCTGCTGGAGAGCGAGCTGTTCGGCCACGTGCGCGGCGCCTTCACCGGCGCCACCGGCGACCGGCCGGGCTGCTTCCGCGCCGCCGACCGCGGCGTGCTGCTGCTCGACGAGATCGGCGACATGGCGCTGCCGGT
>JAQIJO010000008.1:0-191815 GCA_036946225.1 Xylophilus ampelinus | reverse complement strand
CTCCAGGTCGAACAGGGCGCGCGAGGAGATCGCGACCACCAGCTTGTCGTCGAGGGTCAGGGCCATGGCGTCGCTCCGGGGTGCGGCTCAGCGCACCCACTGGTTCAGCTGGATGATCGGCAGCAGCACCGCCAGCACGATCAGCATCACCACCAGGCCCATCGCCACGATCAGCAGCGGCTCGAGGATGGTGGCGAGCGCCATCGCGCGGCGCTGGACCTCGTTGCCCATCTGCACCGCCGCGCGCTGCAGCATCAGCGGCAGCTGGCCGGTCTGCTCGCCCAGCCGGGCGAACATCGCGACCAGGCCGGGGGGAAGCGCTTCTTCTGCGCCAGCGCGGAGGCGAGCGGCGCGCCCTCGCGCACCAGCACCAGGGCGTCGAGCGCGTCGGCGCGCATCGCGCGGTTGTTGAGGGTCTCGGCCGCGGCCTGCAGGGCCTTGAGGATCGGCACGCCGGCACCGGCGAGCATCGCCAGGGTGCCGGCGAAGCGCGCCGCGTTGTAGCCCCGCGCCAGCCGGCCGACCATCGGCAGCCGCAGCCAGGCGGCGTCGAATTTCTGGCGGATTCCCTCGCGGGCCAAGGCGACACGGGCGCCTATTGCTATCAAAACGAGAGCACCGAGCATCGCCCAGCCGTAGCTGCGCACCGCCGCGCTGATCGCCAGCATCGCGCTCGTCAGGAAGGGCAGGGCGCGCTTGCTGCCGGCGAAGACCTGCGCCACCTGCGGCACCACGTAGCTCACCAGGAAGAGCACGATCGCGATGGCCACCAGGGTCACGATGGCCGGGTAGAGCGCGGCGCCGACCAGCTTGGCCTTGAGCGCCTGGCGTTCCTCCAGGTCGTCGGCCAGGCGTTCGAGCACCGTGCCCAGGCTGCCGCTGTGCTCGCCGGCGCCGATCACCGCGACGTAGATCGGCGAGAACTCGCGCGGGTGCAGCGCCAGCGCGCGGGCGAAGGAGGAGCCGGCGTTGACCTCGGCCCGCAGCGCGGCGATGAGCTGGCGCAGGCGTTCGTCCTCGGCCTCGTCGGTCAGGGCGGTCAGCGCCCGCTCCAGCGTCAGGCCCGAGCCGACCAGGCCGGCGATCTGCCGGGTCCAGACCGCGAGCCGGGTGGCGTTGAAGACCTTGGGCGCGAACAGGCCCGGCCGGGGCGCGTCCGCGCCGGCGGACTGGCCCGCCGCCACCGGCTGCACCGCCAAGGGCACCAGGGCCTGCATCCGCAGCAGGCTGCGGGCGGCGCGGGCGGTGTCGGCCTCGACCACGCCCTTGCGGCTGCGGCCGTCGGCGTCCAGGGCTTCGAAGGAATAGGCGGGCATGGCGGGGCTTTTCGTGCGATGGAGAGCGGGACGCGGAGGGAGAATCGGTGCGAGAGGGCGGGCGCGGCGGCAGGATCGCACACGCGCCGCCGCGGTCGCCGCCGCGATGCGTGCGGCCCGATTCTCGATGCCTTCCGAGGCGCCCGGATGTCTCCCGCGCCGCCGGGCTCCGGTTGTACCGCATGTTCCGAGGAAACCGCCGATGCCCGTCCGACCGATGCGATCCCGCCTTGCGCCCCCGTCCGCGTCCGGGGGCGCACGGGCGGCGCCGGGCGCCTTGCCGTCCTGCGCCCAGGACCGCCCGGCAGGCGCCGCGCCGCGCCGCGGCGGGCAGCGCGTCCTGCTGTGGGCCGCGGCCGCCTGCGGCCTGGCGGGCTGCAGCGTGCCCGAGCTGCCGATGCAGCGCGCCGCGCCCGCGGCCTGGGCGCCGGGCCTCGCGGGCGGCGAAGCCTGCGTGGTCGAGAACCCGGCGGTCGGCCTGGACCTGCTGGCCTACCTGCGCGCCGCGCTGGCCGAGCGCGGCTTCGCGGTGCGGCAGCTGCCGCCCGGCAGCCCGCCCACCGCCTGCGCGACCACGGTCTACTACACCGGCAGCTGGAGCCGCGACGCCGCGGCCCGCGTGCTCGGGACCGCGCAGCTGCGCGTCTGGCGCGGCGGCCGCATGGCGAGCGAGGCGATCTACGACGCCACCCGCAGCAGCCTGCTCGACCTGCGCCGCTACCGCGGCGCCGAGGCGCGGATCGACGCGATGGTGGGCCAGCTGTTCCCGGCCGCCGCGGGCGGCGCCGCTCCGGCGCCGGCCCCCGCCGCGGCGCAGGCGCAAGCCCCCGTCCCGATGCAGGCGCCGCTCCGGGGGGCGGATCCGCTGCCGGCGGCCGGGCCGCAGGCACCGGCTGCGGCGACGGTCCCTAGCCCGGTGCCCGCGGCCGTCCCGGCGCCGGTGTCGGGGCCGATCTTCATCCCCGGGCCGGGCGAGAAGCTGCCGCCGGCCACCGCGCCCGCGCCGCCGACCGCAACGACCGCGCCCGGCGGCGGCGGCCGGACCACCACGCCGTACTGAGCGCTCACGGCGCAGCAGGCGCCTGGCGGGCCGACACGCGCGTGCGGCAGGACGAGCCTGCCCCGGCGCGCGGTCGTCGCCGGGAATCGCGCCGTCGCCCGGCCGCCGCACCGCCGACCGACGCGGCGGCCGCGGCTCACCGATGGCGGCATCGGAGGGCAGGGCGTGGGGCCGGACGGGCCGCCGTGCCGAGCCGGCCCGCGCACGAGGCATGCATGCATCTGGCGGGACTCGGCGAGCCGTGGCTACGCGGCCGACTCGCACGCGGCGCAGCCGGGGCACGGGCCCTGGAGCGCATCCGCGACGCGGAGCGGGCGTGCCTGGGCAGGATGCGAGGGCCGGGCGGCGCCGTTCGCGCCCGCTCAGGCCAGGGCGACGCCCTCGGACTCGGCGGAGGCCGGCTGCCTGCCGCTCCGCAGGCCGGCCACGATGTCGAAGGCGCGCAGCCGGTGCGCCACGTCGTGGAACTCGGAAACCAGCAGCATCTCGTCGGCGCCGGTGCGCTGCGCCAGGGCCTCCAGGCCGCGGCGCACCCGCTGCGGACCGCCGACGACGCCGGCCTCCAGGAAGTTCTCGACCGCCTGGCGCTCCGGCGGCGACCAGAGCCGCTCCATCTCGTCCGGGCCGATCGGCGGTTGCAGCCGCAGGCTCTGGCCGCGCAGCAGGGCGAGGATGCGCTGGCGCGCGGTGGTCGCCAGGAATTGCGCCTCCTCGTCGGTCGGCGCGGCGATCAGCGGGACGCCGATGGCGACGTAGGGCCGGTCGAGCGCCGCCGAGGGTTCGAACTGGTCGCGGTACATCGCGATCGCCTGGTCCAGGAAGCGCGGCGCGAAGTGCGAGGCGAAGGCGTAGGGCAGGCCCAGCCGCGCGGCCAGCTGCGCGCTGAACAGGCTCGATCCCAGCAGCCAGATCGGCACCGCGGTGCCGGCGCCCGGGGTGGCCACCAGCCGCTGGCCGGGCCGCGCCGGGGCGAGCAGGGCCTGCAGCTCCTGCACCTGCTGCGGGAAGTCGTCGGCGGCGTCGCCCAGGCGGTCGCGGCGCAGGGCGCGCATGGTGAGCGGATCGGCGCCGGGGGCGCGGCCCAGGCCCAGGTCGATGCGGCCCGGGTGCAGCGTGGCCAGGGTGCCGAACTGCTCGGCCACCACCAGCGGCGCGTGGTTGGGCAGCATCACCCCCGCCGGAGCCGACCCGGATGCGTTCGGTGGCGGCGGCGATGTGGCCGACCAGCACCGCGGTCGCGGAGCTGGCGACACCGTCCATGTTGTGGTGCTCGGCCAGCCAGTAGCGGGCGAAGCCGAGCGCTTCCGCGTGCCGGGCGGTCGCGCGCGCGGCGGCAATGGCCTCGGCCGCGGTGGCGTCGGCGCGGATGGAGACCAGGTCCAGGACCGAGAAGGCGACGCGGTCGAGCGGGGACGCGGCCGCGGGTTGCGTTAAGGTGGCAGTCATATTCAGCAGATGCCTGCCGGGCGCCGATTTGCAAGGGCCCGGCGCGCGGACGAGGGCTCGGCGCATCGAGGATTTTCCCGCGCCGGCGCGCGTGGGTGCTGCGCTGGTAGCTACTGAAAAGATAGCAAAGAAGGTTGCGCTCCCGGGCGGGCCTCCGGAGCTGCCGCCACCGCCCGAAGCCGAGCCGCAGCCGCAACTGCGTCCGCGTCCGCGTCCGCAGCCGTCGGCCCGGTTCCGGTCCCCGCCGGCGCCGCTGTCAGCGGGCGGCGGCGCCGTCCTCGTCCAGCGTCAGGCAGCAGGCGTCGCCGACCGAGTCGCGCCAGACCTCGACGCTGCGCGGCCGGCAGCCGCGGTCCTGCAGCCGCGCCGCGATGAAGCGCGCGAGGTTCTCCAGCGTGGGCTTGCCCAGGCCGGGCACCTCGTCGAGGAAGTGGTGGTCCAGCGACTCCCGCACCTCGGCCAGCATCCGGCGCAGCAGGCCCAGGTCGAACACCATGCCGGTGGCCGGATCGGGTGTGCCGCGCACCGTGGCGCGGGCCCGGTAGGTGTGGCCGTGGATGCGGCGGCTGCCCTCGGCCTCGATCGCGCGGTCGAGGGTGTGGGCGGCGTCGAAATGGAACTGCTGGCTGATGTCGTAATGCATGGTGGGGACGCGGGATGCGCGGGTCGCGGGCGGCTCGGCCGGCCGGATCAGCGGATGCCGGTGATCTTGTGGGTCTGCAGCGAGAGCCGCCAGGCCGGGCGCTCCATGCACAGCGCGATGCAGGCCTGGATGTTGTGCGCGTTGCGCGGCGCGCCGGGCAGGCCGATGCGGGCGGCATCGTCCATCGGCTGCAGGAAGTGGTGGGTGAAGTCGGCCGCCTCCAGGGCATCGAGGTCGAGGCCTTCCTGCGGCCAGACCACCTTCAGCTCCTGGCCGCTGCGCTGCACCCAGGGCGCGCCGGCCTTGGGGCTGACGCAGAGCCAGTCGATGCCGGCCGGCGCGGCGATGCTGCCGTTGGTCTCGACCGCGATCTCGAAGCGGCGCGCGTGCAGCGCCGCGACCAGCGCGTCGTCCACCTGCAGCAGCGGCTCGCCGCCGGTGATCACCACCAGGCGGTGGTCCCGGTCGGACGCGGGCCAGAACGACTCGATCCGCGCGGCCAGCGCGTCGGCGTCGGCGAACCGGCCGCCCCCCGTGCCGTCGGTGCCGACGAAATCGGTGTCGCAGAAGCGGCAGACCGCCCGTTCGCGGTCGGCCTCGCGGCCGGTCCACAGGTTGCAGCCCGCGAAGCGGCAGAACACCGCCGGCCGGCCGGCGTTGGCGCCTTCGCCCTGCAGGGTGTAGAAGATTTCCTTGACGTGGTAGCTCATGGGACGGACGGGTGCGGCGGCCGGCGCAGGGCGGGCCGTGCCGGGAGAAACCCTCTATTGTCCCTGTTGCCGCGCGTCGGTGCTCGCGCATGGCCTCGCGCGGGCCGGTCCGCGGCCCGGCCGGGCGGCCGCCGGCGCCGGTCCGCCGGTGCGCGGGGCCGCCGGGCCGCCCGGGGATTCATCTGTCGGTCAGTGCCTGCCGCGGGCGTGCGGATGATGTCGGCATCGGACACCTCCCCATGCACGCACCGACTCCATCGACCGGTCCCGGCCTCGCCGGGCCGCCGGACGGCCCGGTCCAGGCGCACCGGCTGCTGCGGCTGCGCACGCCGCTCGGCGCCGACGCGCTCTTCGCCGAGGACCTGGAGGTCTGGGAAGGCATCGGCCCCGGCGACGGCCCGGCGCTGGGCGACGCGGGCGCGGAGCCGTCCGACGCGGCCTTCGGCGACGCATGGCAGCTGCAGGATCCCGCCGCCTGGCCGGGGCAGGGCGCGGCCGGGCCGGTGCGCGCCGGGCTGCGGCTGGTGGTGCACGCGCTGTCGGTGGATGCCCACCTCGCGCTCAAGTCCCTGCTCGGCCGGCCCGCGCTGGTCGAGCTGCTCTGCCAGGACAGCGCCACCGCGCCGCGGCCCTGGCACGGCCATGTCGTCGCCGCTGCGGCCGTGGGCAGCGACGGCGGCTTCGCCCGCTACCGGCTCGTGGTCGAGCCCTGGCTGTCCTTCCTGGCGCACACGGTGGACGCCTGGGCCTTCCAGGACCGGAGCGTGCCGCAGATCCTCGACGAGGTCTTCTCCGGCTACCGCGACGGCCCGGGATGCCTGCTGCCCGACTGGCGCTGGGACCTGGCCGATCCGGACGCCTACCCGCGCCGCAGCCTGTGCATCCAGCACCACGAGAGCGACCTCGACTTCGCGCTGCGCCTGATGCGCGAGGAGGGCCTCTTCTGCTGGTGGGAGCACGCGGGCGACGCCGCGGACCCGCGGCTCGGCCGCCACACGCTGGTCATCGCCGACCACAACGGCGCCTTCGGCCCCGACCCGCGGCCCCGGGTCCGCTTCACCGCCAGCGACCACACCCTGGGCGAGGACAGCCTGGTGCGCTGGACCGAGATCGCCCGCGCCACCAGCGCCCGGGTCGCGATGCGCAGCCCGGACTACCGCAGCCTTGGCGACCGTCCGGTGGCGGCGGACGCCGGGCCGGGCCGGGCGTCATCCGGGGCCGCGTCGACGGACCCGCCGGAGGCGTCCGCGCTGCCGGCCCCGGGCGCGATCACCGACGTGCCCGGCGCCTACGCCTACGCCGACCGCGCCCACGGCCAGCGCCTGGCCGCGCGCCAGGCCGAGGCCCTGGCCGCCTCCGGCCGCCGCGCGCTGGCGCAGGGCCCGTGGCGCCGCGCCCGGGCCGGCGCCGCCTTCACCCTGGCCGACCATCCGCGCCACGACGGCGGCGACGCGGCGCGCGACAGCTTCGTCGTGCTCGCGGCGCAGCACCGCGCGCGCAACGACCTCGCGGCCGACGCAAGCGCCCGCCTCGGCGGCGCGGCGGACGGCCGGCGCGTGCCCGGCGCCGCGGCGCGCGCGGGCGACGAACGGCCGTTGCACGAAGCCGCCCTGCTGGTGCAGCCGCTCGCCCTGCCGGTGCGCATGGGCAGCGGCGACCCGCCGCCCCAGCGCCTCGCGGCGGACGGGGACTTCGGCGTCCTGAACCGGCTGGGCGACCGCGGCCGCGCCGCTGCGGTACCGCCCTCGCTCTTCGACCGGCACGCCGTCGCCGCGCTCGGGCAGCCCGAGGTGCGGCTGCACCCGCGCCCGACCGCCTGCGGCACCCAGACCGCCCTGGTCGTCGGCGATCCGGGCGCCGAACTGCACACCGACCGCGACGGCCGGGTGCGGCTGCAGTTCCACTGGCAGCGCGGCGGCCGGTCGAGCCACCGGCTGGGCCATCCGCAGGGCGACAACGCCCCGGCCTCCGCCGCCAGCGGCACCTGGGTGCGGGTGGGGCAGGGCCTGGCGGGGGACAACTTCGGCACGGTCTTCGTCCCGCGCGTCGGGCAGGAGGTGCTGGTGGACTTCATCGGCGGGGACATCGACCGCCCGGTCGTCGTCGGCGTCGTCTACAACGGCCGGGGCCTGCCCGACGCGCAAGGCAACGGCGTCGCCCACGGCGCCGCTGGCGCCACCGGCAACGCGCCCGCCTGGTTCCCCGGCGCGCGGGCGGCGGGCGCGCACGAGGGCCACCGGCATCCGGCCGTGCTGCTCGGCTACCGCAGCCAGGAACTCGGCCACGGCGCCACGGGGCAGGGCGGGGCCAACCAGCTGGTCTTCGACGACAGCGCGGGCGGCCACCGCATCGAGCTCTCCACCAGCGCCGCGTCCACCCGGTTCCAGCTCGGCGCGCTGCTGCACCAGCAGGGCAACCAGCGCCTCGCACCGCGCGGCCACGGCCTGGAACTGGCCTCCGCGGCCCACGGCGCGCTGCGCGCGGGCGCCGGCCTGCTGGTCAGCGCCCACGCGCAGCCGCCGAGCACCGGCGCCGGGCGGCAGCTCGACGCCCGCGCGGCGCGCGAGGTGCTGCAGGACGCGCAAGGCCGGATCCGCGGCCTGGCGGACGCCGCGCAGGCGCACCAGGCCCGGCTGGCAAGCGACCCGCTTCCCGGCGTCGTCCCGGCGGACGCGGAGGGCGGCCGCGGCCCGCGGCGCGGGGACGGAGGCGCGCGAGGCGCCCTGCCGGCGGAACTGGGGCTGGACGCGCTGGCCCGCAGCCTCGCGGCGACGCATCCGTCGCCGGGCGCCGCCGCAGCGCCACCGGACGCGGCTCCCTGCACCGACAGCGGCGCGGGCTCAGGCTCGGATCCAGGTCCAGGTCCAGGTCCAGGTCCAGGTCCAGGTCTGGGTCCGGGTTCGGATGCGGGAGGGGCCGGGAGCATCCCGGGCGGAGGCTTCGGCAGCGTTCCCGCCTGGGGGCGCCCCGACCTCGTGCTGTCGGCGCCCGCCGGCATCGGGCTGTTCACGCCCGCGGCCAGCTGCCTCGCCGCCGGCACCCACGTCGTCCTGTCCGCGGGACGAGACCTGCTCGCCGTCGCCGGGCGCCACCATGCGGCCGCCGCCGGCGCGGGCGTGCTGCTGTACACGCCGGGCCGGGCCGACCCCGCCCGGCCCGGCGCCGAGACCGGCATCGCCCTGCACGCCGCGCACGGCAGCGTGCAGCTGGCGAGCAACGCCGGCGCCGCCCGGCTGACGGCCCACGGCGCGGTGGAGGTCGCGAGCACCCAGGCCGACGTGCAGGTCGCCTCGACGCGGCAGGTCCTGCTGGGCGCGGCGGGCGCCGCCCTGTCCATCGACGCCGGCGGCATCACCGTCACCGCGCCCGGGGCGGTGCGCTTCCAGGCGGCGATGAATGTCTTGACCGGTCCGGCCCGCGCCGCGGCGCCCGGGCTCCGCCTGCCGGTCGGCGCGTTCGGCGACGGACCGGTCTTCGGCCAGAAGGTCGACCTGCTCAACTTCATCGGCGTGGACGCCGCGCACGGCCAGGCCTACGCCCGGGTGCCCTACACCGTGCGCGACGCGCAGGGCCACGTCGTCGCGCGGGGCATCACCGGCGCCGACGGCGAGACCGGGCGCTTCTACACCCGCACCCGGGAAGACCTGCAGCTCTACCTGGGCGACGGCGAATGGCGGGTCTTCGCAGAAGGCACCGGCTCGCCGCCGAGCACGGCGGACGAGGCGCCGCCGCTTCCTCCGGACACGCCATGAACGACCCCTCGCCCGCAGCCGACGGCGCACCGCCGCGTTCGCCGGAAATCCGGACCGCGGAGGCATCGCCGCTGCCGTCGCCCCCCGGACCGTCCGCGCCCGATGGACCTGCGCCGCCCACTGCGGGCGCGGGCGATGGCTCGCCCGAGCCCGAACCTTCGCCGGTATCCGAGGAAACGGCGCGCGCGGTCCCCGAGCCGACACCGGCGCAGGCGTCCATAGCAACCGCGCAAGACGATCCCGCCTCCGCACCCGCACCCGCACCCGCACCCGCACCCGCACCCGCACCCGCACCCGCACCCGCACCCGCACCCGCACCGGCACCCGCACCCGCACCGGCACCGGCACCGGCACCGGCACCGGCACCGGCACCGGCGTCGCGCGATGGCGACGCGGCGCCTGCGGACGCGGCCGGGACTCCGGAGCCCGAGGCGGCGGAAGCCGTCCCCGCTGCGCCGGCGCAGGCCGCCGCCAGCGGGCCGCCGTCGCCGCCCGCGGACCCCGAAGCCGCCCCGGGGACAGCGACGCCGCCCGCCGCGCCTGCCGAACCCGCCCCGCCGCGTCCCGGTTCCGCGGAGGCGGGACAAGGCGCGCCCGATGCATCGCCGGGTGACGGGCCGGCCGGCGACGGCGTCCCGCCTTCCCCGGCACCCACGGCGCCAGCCGTAACGCCGTCCCCCGCACCCGCACCCGCACCCGCACCCGCACCCGCACCCGCACCCGCACCCGCACCCGCACCCGCACCCGCACCGGCGCCGGCGCCGGCGCCGGCGCCGGCGCCGACGCCGACGCCGGCATCCGACGCGGCCCCTCCGCGGATCGGCGTGGACATCCGCTTCATCGATTTCGCCGGCCAGCCCATCGCCGGGCTCCGGCACAAGGTCGTCTGGACGGAGAACGGCAAGCGGATCGAATTCCCCGGCGTATCCGATGCCCGTGGACAGGGCATCCGCATCCTTTCGATGCCGATGCACACTCGCTTCGAGCTCCGCGTCCGCAAGGACGACGGCACCTACGTCGTGAAGCACCGGGGCACGGTCGCATGCGAAGACCTCAGCCTCTGCGTCGTGAGCCCGCACATCCGGATCCGGGTCGAGACGGAGCTCCACGCCGGGTCGCCCGGCATGCTGCCCCCGAAGCCGGTGGCGGGAGACCCCAGCGTCGAGGACCGGCCGAATGCCCCGCTTGCCCGCACCGGAGGCGCCCCGCCTGACACGAAACTGCAGCCCGGTCGCGATCCGCAAGGCCATCCCGTCGCCACCGCGGCCGTGCCCAGCCGGGACGCGAACGACCGCCACCGCCTGCCGACCTTCGCGCTCTGGGCCTGGACGAGCTTCATCGGCCGCTTCCGCGATTTCACCCGGCCGGCCAAGGTGCCTGCGGCGGCGGCGTCGTTGCCGCCCGCCGCCCCAGCCGCCGCACCCGCTGCACCCGTCCCAGTGGCGCTCTCGGAGCGCGGTGCCGCCACGCGACAGCCCGCGAAGCCGCCTCCGTCCCGGCAGGAGACTGCGCCGAGGCCGCTCCCGTCCCCCACGGGGTCGCCCGGCGCGCAGGCCCGGCCCCTGTCGAGCGACGAGCTCAAACGGGTCGAGAAACTCATCGAGTGCATGGAGGAACAGGCGCGCTGGGATTGGGCCGAACTGAAGCGGACCTACGGCTCGAGCGCGGGCATCAAGAGCGCCATGGCCAACGGGACTTTCAATTTCTCGGTGGCGCAGAAGCACGAGAAGAAGTTCACCGGCAACTGCTACGCGTCGGTCAAGGTGGGTCTGTGGCGCGCAGGATATGTCGAGGGCGTGAATGGCGGGATCGCTCCCGCCACGGAGGCGAGGGCTTGGCTGCAATCCCAGGGTTTCGTGGAGGTGACCGCAACCCTTCCGGATGCGCGATGGGCCTGGCCGGGCGATGTGATCGTCTACGAGTACGACGCCGAGACGATCAAGAGGAACAACGAAAAGATCAAGGATGCGCTCGCGCGCTATGAGCAGGAGCAGCAGGAATACCTGGAGAAAAAGAAGGACTACGACAAAGCCCATGCCGATTGGACTGGACGGCAGAAGGTCGGCCTTTCGATGCTGCGCGAAGGCAAGGAAGGCAAGAAGGATTCAAAGGATCCGGAACCCAAGCCCCCGAAGGCACCGCAGAAGCCCCAGGGCGAGAATTACGGGCATATCGATGTGCGTACTTATGATGGGTATATAAGCGACGCGAAGATTTTGGCTTTGCACGTTCCGATCCTGCGCCCAGTCAATCGAAAGGGCATGATTGTGACTGGAATATTTAGAAAACTAAGCGATCCTATTGCGGATTTAAGATTGCGAGCTTTTCTGAAATGTATTCGTGAGTGGGAGTGCCATGAAGAGCAAGATGATCAAAAAAGATACTACCTGATGTATTCGGCGATCAACGGGAGTAGAAGATTTTTTGATGTTGAGACACACCCGCATGTGGTGAGTGGTCGAAAAGAGCTCACTCCGGCGGGGGCGTATCAAATCACGGTTCCAACATACAGAGACCTTTCTGCTCCAGAAAAGGGGGTGGGCGAAGGATTCTCTCCGAAGAAACAGGATCGTCTGGCGGTTGCGTATTTGGAGTTATTGCCTTTTTGCCCACTGAACTTAATTCGAATGGGGAAAATTTCTGAGGCGGCCGACGCAATAAAAGACATATGGAGCAGTATGCCAAATGGAAGACACCCTAGACGAGAAATAAAAAACAAAGCCGTTCATATTTTCACGATGGATGACTTGCTAAAAAGGCATGGAGAAATTTTAAGAGGGGATGAAATATGAAATATGTGGCCTGGAAAAGCATCGCAGCATTTTTAATTTTTTGTTTGGCAGGCTCTCTCAGTCGCGCCATTGATGTGTGCGCTAATTCTCGTAAAGGTGGGCAAGAGCCTGCAGCCTATTTGATTGGTCCGAAAGGTTTGCTGATGAGTGATGGCGTAAATCTCGGCGACATTCCATTGGCTGCAAATGTAAATGATGAGAGATTTAAGATCGATACAAATCACCTTGTCGTGGTTTTTCCGAAAAAAATTTATATAAAAACACCTTGGCTTGGAATGGGCTATGGTGTTGATCTGATTCCCGTTAAGCCAAGTATTTGTGCGGAAGCCATGACATATCGAGTCGTTTTAAATTGGGTAAGAAGAAAAGGGGAGGTGAGGCCTTATAGATTTGACGCACCTTTTCCACGATTCGCGCTGACCGACGAACTAGGATACGAAGAGGATGTCTCTAGCCCGTACAAATTCAGGCCTGTGGTCACAGGCAGGATGGTGAATCCCTGACGCCGGGATTTAGACGAACAACGACAACTTGGTATAGCGATTCCTCGTGGGCAGATGCTCAATCCCGCGTCACCCGCAGCACTTCTTCCGGACTCGTGATCCCCTCCCGCACCAGCCGCTCCCCGTCGTCCCGCATCAGCGTCATGCCGGCGGCCAGCGCGGTGTCGCGGATCAGGGATTCGGCGGCGCTGCCGTGGATCTGGTCGCGGATCGTGTCGTCCACCACCAGCAGCTCGAACACCCCGGTCCGGCCGCGGTAGCCGGTGGGGTCGGTCGGGTCGAGCTTGCGCACCAGGCGCTGGGCGAGCACGCCCAGGAGCGAACTGCTCAGCAGGAAGGGTTCGACGCCCATGTCGATCAGGCGGGTGATCGCGCTGGCGGCGTCGTTGGTGTGCAGCGTGGCCAGCACCAGGTGGCCGGTCAGGCTGGCCTGGATGGCGATCTGGGCGGTCTCGAAGTCCCGGATCTCGCCGATCATCACGATGTCCGGGTCCTGCCGCAGGATGGCGCGCAGGGCGCGGGCGAAGGTCAGGTCGATGCGGGCGTTGACCTGGGTCTGGCCGACGCCGGGCAATTCGTACTCGATCGGGTCCTCGACCGTCATGATGTTGTTGCGGCTGGCGTCGAGCCGGGCCATCGCCGAGTAGAGCGTGGTGGTCTTGCCCGAGCCGGTGGGGCCGGTCACCAGCACGATGCCGTGCGGCTGGGTCACCAGCTTCTCGAAGCGCCGCAGCACGTCGCCCTGCATGCCGACGGATTCGAGGCTGAGCCGGTTCTGCGACTTGTCGAGCAGGCGCAGCACCGCGCGCTCGCCGTGCGCGCTGGGCAGGGTGGAGACCCGGACGTCCACCGCGCGGGTGCCGATGCGCAGCGAGATGCGGCCGTCCTGCGGCAGGCGTTTCTCGGCGATGTCGAGGTCGGCCATGATCTTCAGGCGCGAGATCAGCGCGGCATGCAGGGCCCGGTTGGGCTGCACCACCTCGCGCAGCGCGCCGTCCACCCGGAAGCGCACGCTGGAGGTGCGTTCGTAGGGCTCGATGTGGATGTCGCTCGCGCCGTCGCGCGCCGCCTGGGTCAGCAGCGCGTTGAGCATCCGGATGATGGGCGCGTCGTCGGAGGTCTCCAGCAGGTCCTCGATGGCGGGCAGCTCCTGCATCATGCGCGACAGGTCGGCGTCGGATTCGACTTCGCTCACGACGGTGGCGGCGCTGGACTCGCCCTCGGCGTAGGCGGCGCTGATGCGCTGGGCCAGGGCCGGGGCGTCGACGCCGCGCATCGCCTGCACGCCGCGGTGCTTGCGCAGCACCTCGCTGCAGGCGGCGGCGTCGGGCCGGGGGCCGTGCCACAGCGTCAGGCGGCCGGCGTCGTCCTCCAGCAGCAACTGGTGGGTGCGGGCGAAGGCGTAGGGCAGGGGGTGGCGCATGGCGGGCAGGCGGCTCAGTTCACGATCTCGCGGCGGGTCAGCGGGTCGGCGGTCGGCGGCAGCGCGCCGCGCGGCGCCGGGCCGGGCGGCGTGCTGGCGGCGGGCGGCAGCGGCGGCGGGATGAGCTGGGTGCCCTCGAAGCTGCGCGTCTTGGGCGAGACGGCCGGCAGGGGCGGCAGCACCGCGGCGTCCGACACGCCGCGCATCACGGTGCTGGGCGCCGGCTGGATGCCCTGCTGCAGGGCGCGGATGGATTCGTAGCGGTCGACCGCGACGGTGTCGCTGTCGACGTTGTCGCGGATCACCACCGGCCGCAGGAAGACCATCAGGTTGGTCTTGGTGCGCCGGCGGGCCTCATTGCGGAACAGTCCGCCGACCAGCGGCACGTCGCCGAGGACCGGCACCTTGTCCTGCGACAGCGAATAGGTGTCCTGCAGCAGGCCGCCGAGCACGATGATGCTGCCGTCGTCCACCAGCACGTTGGACTCGATGGAGCGCTTGTTGGTGGTCGGGCCGTTGAGGTTGAGCAGGGTGGAGGCGTCCACGCTGGAGACCTCCTGGTAGATGGCCATCTTGACCGTGCCGTGCTCGTTGATCTGCGGTTTGACCCGCAGCGTCAGGCCCACGTCCTTGCGCTCGACGGTGGTGAACGGGTTGACGGTGGTGGTGGCGCCGGTGCTGGCGTACTGGCCGGTGACGAAGGGCAGGTTCTGGCCGATGACGATCTTGGCCTCCTCATTGTCGAGGGTCATCAGGTTCGGGGTGGACAGCACGTTGCCGTCGCCGGTGTTCTCCAGGAAGTTGGCGATGGCGCCCAGGTAGTAGCGGCCGTTGATGCGGGGCGCGATGCCGAGGTTGAGCCCGTTGCCCGCGCTGGTGACGCCGCCGCTGCCGGTCAGCGCGGCGGCGAGGCCGGCGGTGGTGCCGGAGGCCGCGGCCAGCGCGAGGTTGAGGATGTTGGGGCCGGCGATGCTCGAATTGGTGCCGATCACGCCGACGGTCCCGTCGCCGCGGTTGCCGAGCGCGGTCTGCCACTGGATGCCGAATTCTGCGGCCTTGGCGGCGTTGACCTCGACGATCAGGCTCTCGACCAGCACCTGGGCGCGGCGGCCGTCGAGCTTGTCGATGACCGCGCGCAGCTGGCGGTACTGCGGCTCGGAGGCGGTGATGATCAGCGAGTTGGTCGCCGGGTCGGCCTGGATGGTGCCGCCGGTCTGGGGCATGGCGCTGTTGCCGAAGTTGGCCGAGGCGCCGGTGCTGATGCTGCCCGAGAGGTTGCTGCCGAAGGTGCTGCCGCCGGTGGTGGAGGCGCCGAACTGCGGCGCCGTCGCCGGGATCTGCGGCGAGGTGCCGGCGGCCCCTGCGGCGCCGGGCACGGTGCCGGTGCCGGCGCTCAGCGACGCGAGCGCGGCGCGCAGGGTGACCGCCAGCCGCGTGGCCTCGGCGTTCTTGAGGTAGACGACGTAGATGTTGCCGGCGTCGCCGTTGGGGCCGCGGTTGGTCGGCTGGTCGAGCCGGGCCACCAGCGAGCGCACCAGCGCCGCGCGGGCCGGGTTGGCCGCCCGCAGGATCAGCGCGTTGCTGCGCGGCTCGGCGATCAGGGTGGTGCGGAAGCTGCCGTCGGAGGCGCCCGAAACGCCGCCGGAGGCCGGCACCGCGCCGGCGGCGCCCGGGGCCGGCACGCCGCCGGCGGCGGTGCCCGAGCCGTCGACCAGGCGCGCCACCAGCGGCGCGAGGTCGGCGGCGATGGCGTGCTGCAGCGGGATCACCTCCACGTCGCCGGCGTTGGAGACGTCGGAGGCCGCGATGATCCGCGACAGCCGCTGCAGGTTGTCCGCGTAGTCGGTGATGACCAGCGAGTTGGTGCCCGGGTTGACGTTGACGGTGTTGTTGGGGCTGATCAGCGGCCGCAGCACCGGCACCAGGTTGTTGGCGTTCTCGAAGTTGAGCTTGAAGATCTGGGTGACGATGCGGTTGCCGGTCGGCGCGCCGGCGCCGCGGTTGCCGAGGGTGACCGCCTGGCTCTGCAGCTTGGCGTCGGCCTCGGGCACCACCTTGTAGAGGCCGGCGGACTCCACCACGGTGAAGCCCTGCAGCCGCAGCGCCGACAGGAACTGGTCGAAGGCCACCGCCGGCGGCACCGCGCGCTCGGTCGACAGGCTCATCGTGCCCTTGACCCGCGGGTCCACCACCACGTTGCGGCCGGTGATGGTGGCCATCGCGCGGGCCACCGCCTCGATGTCGGCGTTGGCGAAGTCCAGGGTGACCGGCGTGCCCGGGACGCCGGTCCCCGCCGCCCGCCGGGTGGCCTG
The DNA here is from genome assembly GCA_036946225.1 of Xylophilus ampelinus. GTDB lineage: Bacteria > Pseudomonadota > Gammaproteobacteria > Burkholderiales > Burkholderiaceae_C > JAKOND01. The sequence goes on along the minus strand of JAQIJO010000008.1, from coordinate 175,858 downwards.
GGCATCGGCATTTTGTGCAAGGAACAGCACGCCGGCGAGGACCAGCACTGCGCCAGATGCTATCGAAAGAGTAGCGTTCAGGGGGCGCGAGGAGGCGCGGGAGGGACGCAGGAGTCGGTGTCGCATGCTAATTCGGTCCAGGGTCAACCCAGGGTGATGAGCGAACGCGCGCCGTTGCGCCGTCCGATGATGTTCAGGAGATTGGCCAGCGCGGCCTCGCGCTCGGGCGCGGCGCTGGCCTCGCCCTCGAAGCGCAGCCGCCCGCCGATCCAGCGGCCGGTGCCGGCCAGCTGCAGCGCGCTGCCGGGCAGCGAGGAGAGCGTCAGGGTGGGCGCCGCGCCGCCGTCGAACTGCAGCCGGTAGCTGCCCATGGGCTGCAGGGTCGACAGGCGCGAGGACATGCCCAGCGCCTCCAGCTGCGCGCCGCCCGAGAGCACCAGCCGGCCGGCCGCCCATTCGGCGGCCAGGCCCCGGGTGGACAGCGCGAGCTCGCCCTGCGGCTGCAGGGTGTTCCAGGGCGTGCCCAGCCCGGCGAGCAGGGCCGCCGGCCAGCGCGAACGGCCGTCGGCGACGTCGAGCTTCATGCCCCGCCAGCGCGGCTGCAGCGCCAGGCGCAGCGGCGCGGCGGTGCAGCAGTCCGCCGCGACGGTGGCCGCGAGGCCGCCGCGCCAGGTGGGCCGCAGCGTCCAGGAGACCCGCCCGGGCAGGCCGGCGCGGTCGGTGCTACCGGCGCCGCCGGTCAGCTGCAGCTGGGCCGAGCCCTCCCAGACGGTGCCGCGCGGCGCGGCCAGGCGCAGGTGGCCGGCGCTGGCGTCCTCCAGCGCGGCGGCGAGCCAGCGCGCCGGCGCGCAGGCCACCAGCGCCGCCGCCGCGCCCGCGGCCGCGCCGATCGCCGCCCAGCGGCGCGCCGTCGGCTGCAGGCCGACGGGCGGCCGCGCGCGGCCGCGCGCCGCCGTCCGGGTGCCGGAGAGGCGGGGCGAAGGTTCGGAGGTCGGACGGCGAGCCATCGGGGAGGCGGCGGTGGGCGGTGGTGCGCGGCGGGGGGAGACGGGAACGCGGAGGGAGGGGAGGGCGCGGGAGCGGGCGGGAGGCTGCGGCGGTCGTGGCTGGCGTGGCTGGCGTGGCGGCGGGGCGGTCCGTACTCAGCGGGTCGGCGGCAACTGCAGCACCACGCTGCCGTCCCAGCGCACGTCCGGCGCGGCCGCGGACGGCGCGGCGGACACCGCCGCCGGGGCGGCCGGCGCGCCGGATGCGGCGCGCCCGGCGGTGCTGCGGGTCAGGTGCGCCTCCACCGGCACCGCATGCGCGGTGGCGCGGATCTGGGCCAGCCATTCGGCGAGCGCCTGGGCCGGGACGGACCGCAGGGAGACCGTGGCGCGTTCGCCGAGCACGCTGACCTGTGCCGCGCCGCCGAACTGCTGCGCCACCCCGCCCTCGAGCGCGCGGCGGGCCTGCTCGGTCGGGACGCGCGGCTGGGATTGCAGGGCCTGGGCCTGGGCGCGCAGCGCGAGCATGCGCTGCTCCTGGGCGTCGAGCGCGCGGTGCCGCGCCTCCGCGCCGCGCAGCGTCTGCAGCGCCGGGCCGAGGGCGACCCACCAGAAGACGGCCAGGCCGAGCATGGTGGCCGCGGCGGAGACCAGCATGCGTTCGCGCGGTGCCAGGCGGCTCCAGCCGGCGCGCAGGGCCTGCATCGCCGGCAGTCCGCGCGCCCGCGCCAGGGGATCGCGGCCGGCGCGCGCGGGCAGGGAAGAGGAAGGGGCGGGACGGTTCATCGCGCGGCCTCCGGACGCAGCACCAGCTGGCCGCCTTCTTCCGCGGCCTGCAGTCCGGCGGAGGCGAAGCGGGCGGCGACGGCGGCGGCCTCCTCGGAGGTCAGGTCCAGGCCGCCGACGCGCAGGGTCTCGGACGCGAGGTCGATCGAGGCGGCGCTGCGGCCCGCGGGCGCCGCGCCGCCCAGGGCGGACAGCACCACCTCCAGGTCGCGCCCCGACGGCGCGCCGGCGGCCTGGCGCAGGGCGGCGACCTCGCGCTCCATCTGCAGCGGCGCGTCCACGACGAGCGGCACCGTGGGGAAGGTGGAGGTCAGCAGGGAGCGGATGCGCGCCTGCTGGGCGTCGAGCGCGGTGCGCTCTTTCCAGGCCTGCGCGTTGACGCCCACCAGCTGCACCGCGGCGAACAGCGCCACGCCCCAGCGCAGCGGACGCCACTGCGGCGCGCGCAGCAATTCGCCGGCGAGCGTGCCGGCCTTCTTGGCCGCGCGCCGGCGGCCGGAGCGGGCGAGGTCGAACTGCGCCAGGTCCCAGGGGCCGCGCGCCGCGTCGGTCCAGCGCTGCGCCGCGGTCTGCAGCGCCACCGGGCGGCCCAGCAGGGCCTCGGCCTGCGCCGCGACCGGCGGTTCGACCAGGACCGGCGCGTCGGCGTCGGCGTCCGCGGCGGACTGCAGCAGCGCCAGCGTCTCGAGGGTGAAAGGCAGCACCGCGACCGCGCCGTCGGCGACCGGCCGGGCGCCGGCGGCCACCAGCAGGGGCTCGTCGGGCGTGCCGATGACCTGCAGCGGCGGCGGCGGAGCGGCCGGCGCGTCGTCCGCGCCCCCGTCCGCGGAGGCGGGATCGGCGGGCGGCGCGAATTCGGGGACGATGCGGGCGACCGGCCGGCCGGCCGCCTCCAGCGCCTGCAGGCCGGCGCGCAGCCAGGCGCGGTCGCAGGCCGCGACCCAGACCGGCCCGGCGGCGCGGCCGGCGCCCGGCTGCAGCGCCAGGTGCAGGCCCTGCGGATCGTCGAGCAGGCGGTCCTCCAGCAGGCCGTCGAGCACCGCGCGCAGGCGGGCGGGCTGCGCGAGCGCGCCGCGCGGCAGCTGCACCCGGTGCCAGGACAGGGCCTGCGCCGGCACCAGGGCGACCACCTCGCCGGCCGGCCGCGATGGCTGCGGCAGCAGCGCCAGGGGTGCGGCGCCGTGCTGCTGCGGCGCCTGGCCGTCGGCGGTGAGGACGTAGCCGTAGGCCAGGGAATCGGTCGCGGACAGGGCGGACTGGCCGTCGTCCGGGGCTGGCGAGGCGGCAGGCGGCGCGAACGTCAGCGGGAGTGAGACGATCAGTGTGCTCATGGAGGCGGAATTTGCGCGCCATTGTAGAGACGCGTCGTGACGGGCGCCGCGCGGTGCGCGACAGGGCGGATCGGCTCGCGCACGGGGATCAGCGCTGCTGCAGCGCCGCGGCCTGCGCGGGGTCGAGCGCGAGGCCGCCGCGCTGGCGCCAGAGGACGACGGTCTGGTTGTTGTTGCGCCGGACCAGCGACTGCTCCTCCACCACTGTGCGGTCGAGCCGCAAGCGGCCGCGCACCTCGAAGTAGGCGGTGCCGAAGCCGTGGAGCTGCGGGTCGATGGCGGTTTCCGGGCCCAGCCGCTGCGCCAGGTCCTGCGGCTGGCGCATCGGCGCGAGCGCCCGGCCGGCGGCGAACTGCTGCGCCGCGCCGAGCGACAGGCGCGGCAGCACCGCCGCGAGCACCGGCGGGCTGGCGGTGTTGAGGTTGACCGGCGTGGGTGTCGGCAGCACCGTCACGTAGGGCGCGATGGCGGCGACCGTCGCCGGCGGCAGGCCGAGCCAGCCCAGGTCCGCGGCGCGCTGGGGCATCAGCGGCGTCTCGGGGCCGACGACCGCCGGGGCCGGCACGGGCACCCCGCCGGCGGCGGGCGGCGGGGCGCCGGCGGTGGCGGTGGCGGTGGCGGTGGCCGCCATCGCGCTGCGCAGGTTGCGGCGCAGGACGACCACCTGGTCCGCCGGCAGCCCGAGCAGCGCGAAGAGCTTCTGGAAGGCCTGCAGCGCCGGATCCGGGGCGATGCTGCCCGGCGGCGCGGCGGCCGGCAGGGGCGCCAGGTTGGCCACGTTGAGCCGCGATTGCGCATCCACGATCTCGCCCGACAGGAAGACGTTGGCGTCGTCGTCGCCGGTCAGCGCGGCGATCTCGGCCGCCTGGCGGGCGTCGGCCGCGAGGAAGGTGGACAGCCGCGCCTCCTGCAGGGGCACCGCCCAGGGCTCGGAGAGGGTGTCGGCCGCGGCCCGGTTGCGGGCGTCGGCGCGGGCGTCCTCGCGCAGGATCAGCCGCGACCAGTCGAGCGCGCCGAGCAGCAGCCAGCCGGCCTGCACCCGGGCGCGCTCGCTGGCCTCGACCTCGGCCGCGCGCCACTGCCGCCAGGCCGCGGCGGCGGAGAAGCTGGCGACCAGGGTGACGATCAGCATCGCCAGCAGCAGCGCCGCGCCCCCCTGGCGCCGGCGCGCGGCGGATGCGCGCCGCCTCACGGCTGGCTCCCGGTGAGGGTGGGGCGGACCCAGTCGCGCACGATCTCGCCGGCGAGCGACTGGCCCGGCGAGAGCGCCAGCACCAGCCGCACGCCGTCCGGGGCGGCCAGGCGCGGATCGATGCCGACCTGCGCCGCGGCGGCCGGCGCGACCGCCGCGTTGCCTTCGCCGGTGGACAGCGGGTTGGTCCAGGCGTTGCCCCGGTAGAAGAAGACCTGCATCGCGTCGGCCGCCGCGACGTCCACTTCGCGCGCGCGCAGCTCGGCGCCCGGGTTCTGCGCCCACAGCGCGGCCTGCAGCCAGGCCTCGGACCATTCGCCCCGGGTGCGCAGCGGCGGCGATTCCCAGCGCAGCCAGCGGCTGCCCGCGACGCGCGCGGCCTGGCTCCATGCGACCACCCGCAGCCCGTCGGCCTCGCCCTGCGCGTTGCGGCGGGTGATGCGCAGCGCCCGGCCGTCCCAGTCGATCGGCGCGACCTGGGGCTGCTGCTGCTCCACCACGGCGTCCAGGTCGGCGATCCATTGCGCCAGCCCGGTCTGCAGCGCGGCGATCTCGTCGTTGCGGGCGCGGGTCTGCTCCTGGGCGCGGGCCATGCCGTCGATGCCGCGCCAGCTCAGCAGCGCGACCAGCGCCAGCACCGACAGCGCCACCAGCAGCTCGACCAGGGTGAAGCCCGCCGTGCGGCGGCGCGCGAACGGACGGCGCATCAGATGTTGCCCATGATGGTGGAGATCTTGAGCACCGGCCGGCCCTCGGCGTCGGAGACCTGCGCGTCCACCCGGCGGAACTCCGGGTTCGGCGTCGGCCGCACCTGCAGGCCGACCGAGAAGCCGCGGCCGGCCTGGGTGCAGCTCGCCTCGGTGTCGCCCACGCCCGGCATCCGGCGCGCGAGGCGCAGCGCGGTCAGCGCGTTCTCGGCGCAGAGCTGGGCCAGCAGGCCGTCGGACTGCCGCTCGGCGTTGCGGGTCAGCGAGGCGGTCGCCCGCAGCCCGGCCAGCAGCGCGATCGCGACGATGGCGAGCGCCACCATCACTTCGACCAGCGTGAAGCCGCGCGGCCGGCGCGGCGCGCCGGTCCGGCGGGGGCGGGTGCGCGGCGTCATGGGGCGGGCGCGTCCGGCGCCACCGCGAAGGGCTGCAGCCCGTCGGTGGCGAGGCGCAGCCGCAGTTCGGGCTGGCGGGTGCTCGCCAGCTCGACCGACTGCGGGCCGATCAGCGGTTCCGGCCCGAGCCGCAGGCCCGCCGGGTCGGGCGCGGGGCGCGCCACGGTGGAGGGATCGAGCCAGCGGTCGGGCAGCGCGCCCGGCGGCAGGCCGTCGAAGGCGAAGCCGCCGCCGGCCGGGCGCCAGCGCACCGGGATGCCGCTCGCGCGCGATTGGCCGCGCGCCGACTCCAGCAAGGCGGCGAGCCGTTCGGCCTCGCGCTCCAGGTCGGCCCGCCCGCTGTCGCGCAGCGCCAGCGCGACGCCTGCGGTGGCGATCGCCACGATGGCGACGACCACCATCAGCTCGATCAGGGTGAAGCCGCGGGCCGCGCGCCGGCCGCGCCGCCGCGCGGTCCGGCCGGCCGCCTCACTGCCAGCTGCCGATGTCGGCATCCTTGCCCTCGCCTCCGGCCTGGCCGTCTGCGCCGAGGGACATCACGTCGATCTCGCCGCGCACGCCGGGGTTGATGTACTGGTACGGGCGGCCCCAGGGATCGTTGGGCAGCTTGTCGAGGTAGGGCTTCCAGTTGGTCGGCACCGGCTGCTGCGCGGGACGCGCCACCAGCGCCTGCAGACCCTGCTGCCCGGTGGGGTAGCGCTGGTTGTCGAGCCGGTAGAGCTTGAGCGCCTGCATCAGGTTGTTGACGTCGGTGCGCGCGGCGGTGACGCGCGCGTCGTCGGCGCGGTCGAGGACGTTGGGCACGATCAGCGCGGCCAGCACGCCGATGATGACCAGCACCACCATCAGTTCGATCAGGGTGAAGCCGCGCTGCAGTCGGCGGCGCGCGGTGCGCAGGAAGGAAGGGGTGCGGTGCATGGTGGGCTGTGGCGGGAAGGAGGGGACGGGGGCGGCGCGTGCCCGGGCCGTCATGGCGGTCCATGATAATCCGCGCATGTTGCAGACATCCTCCATGCGCTGGCGCATCCGCTCCGCCACCGGGCTCACCTGGGCGCTGGCCGCGGCCGCGTCGGTCTACTGGGGCCTGCGGCTGTCCGGCCCGGTCGGCGCCGCGCCGGCCGCCGCCCCGCCGCCCGCGCCGGTCGCGGCGGCGGACGCCGCGTCGCTGGCCCGCCTGCTGGGCGTGCAGCCGGGGCCGGCGGCCGCGCCGGTGCAGGCCAGCGGCCTGGCGAGCCGGATGCAGCTGCTGGGCGTGATCGCCGACCGCAACCGCGGCGGCACCGCGCTGATCGCCGTGGACGGCAAGCCCGCGCGGCCCTACCGCGCCGGCGCGGCCATCGAGCCGGGCGTGGTGGTGCAGTCGATCGGCCACCGCAGCGCGTCGCTCGGCGCGGCCGGCGGTCCGGCGGCGGCCACGCTGGAGATGCCGCCGCTGCCGACCCTCGCGACGTCGTCGCCCGCAGGCGCGGCGACCGGCATGCCCGGCCTGCCGCCCGCCGCCGCGCTGCCGCAGGGGCTGGCGATGCAACCGCCCGCCGCCTACGCGCCCCCGTCGGTGGCCGCGCCTCTCGCCGGCCAGCCGCCCGCGGCGCAGCCGCTGGACGGCGGACTGTCGGGCCAGGTGCAGCCGATCACGAACTGAGGGCGGCGCGCGGCTCCCGGTGCACGCGCGGAGGCGCGGCGGCGCGCGTCAAGGACGGTCCGGGGACCCGGCCGTCGCCGCCCCGGGCGCGCCGCATGCTCCGGTCCCGGACGGCGGCAGCGTCGTCCAGGCGCCGAAATCCGGCCCCGTGCGCGGCCAGTCCGCCGCCCGCTCGACGCGCCGCAGCCCGCGGGCCAGCAGCGTCGCGGCGCGCGCCACGCCGGCATGGGCGATCCAGACGCGGTCCGCGCCCGGCGCGGGCGCGTCGAACGCCTCCGCCACCCGCGCCATGAAATCCGCGACCGATTCGCCGCCGCCCGGGCGGTGCCGCGCGAAGTCGGCGGTCCAGGCGTCGAGCGCGGCGGGGCCGATCGCGTCCCAGCGGCGGCCCTCCCAGTCGCCGAAGTCCATCTCCGCGAGCCGGGCGTCCACCGCGGCCGGCCGCAGGTCGGGCCGCAGGGCGGCCAGCGCGTCGGCCAGGTCGCGGCAGCGCCGTCGGGGCGAGGTGCGCAGCGCCGCGCCGGGCGGCAGCGCATCTGCGAGCCGCGCGGCGGTCTCGCGGGTATGGCCGGGATCGGCGGCGACGTCGAGCCGTCCATAGCACAGGCCGGCCTCGACCAGCGGCCGCGCATGGCGCACCAACCAGAGCCGCGGCGCCGGGGCCGCCCGACCGTGCGGGGCGGCGGAGGACGCGGGCCGGTCAGCCGAAGGCAAGCGCCGCGCCGAGGTAGAAGGCGAGTTCGCCCGCCTGCTGGGCCGCCCCCAGGCAGTCGCCGGTCCAGCCGCGCAGCCGGCGCGAGAACCAGCGCGCCATCAGCACCACCACGCCCGCGCTGAGCGCCACGCCGACCACGACCGCGCCCAGGCCCAGCACGCCGATCGCCAGCAGCGCGGGCAGCGCGCACCACAGCGCGCCGACGCCCAGCGTGCGGTCGGTGATGTGCGCCGCCAGCGAGCGGCTCTTGGACGGCCGCTCCGGATGGCCGGCCGGCGGCAGCACCGCCGCCAGGGCCAGCGGCCACAGCCGCGACAGGCTGAAGCCCGCGAGCAGCGCCGCCACCGCCGCGCCGGTGGCCAGGCTGCCCAGGGCGGTCAGCAGCGCGACCTTGGCCAGCAGGGTCAGCACCATCGCCAGCACGCCGAAGGTGCCCACGCGCGAGTCCTTCATGATCTCGAGCGCGCGCGCCGGCTCGGCGCTGCCGCCCAGGCCGTCGACCACGTCGGCGAGCCCGTCCTCGTGCAGCGCCCCGGTCGCGGCCACGCCCACCGCCGTCGCCAGCACCGCCGCCGCAAGCGGCGCGAACGGGCTGTACGACAGCGCCAGCGCGGCCACGATGTAGGCCAGCGACGCCAGCAGCGCCACCGCCAGCCCCGCGCCCGGCCAGTGCGCCAGGCTGGCGCGCTGCATCGCCGGATCGAAGCCCACCCAGGCCGCCAGCCGCCCGGTGACCGGGATGCGGGTGAAGAACTGCAGCGCCAGCAGGAAGTGGCGGGCGAAATGCTCGGGTTGCGGTCCGGCGGGCGGCGGCGGCTCGGGCGCGGGCGGCGGCGGGGAGGTCGGATCGGTCATGCGGTGGGCCTCGGGTGGGTGCCGGATGGAATCAGTGGCGCAGGAACAGGCGGTAGGCGGGATTCTGGGTCTCCTCGGTCCAGGGATATCCCAGCGTGTCCAGGAAGGCGGCCAGGGCCGCGTCGTCGGCCTCGGGCACCTGCAGCCCGACCAGGGTGCGGCCGTAGTCGGCGCCCTGGTTGCGGTAGTGGAACAGGGAGATATTCCAGTTCGGCTGCAGCAGTTCGAGGAACTTGAGCAGCGCGCCCGGCCGCTCGGGGAAGACGAAGCGCAGCAGCCGCTCGTCCACCGCCAGCGGCGAGGTGCCGCCGACCATGTGGCGCAGGTGCTCCTTGGCCAGCTCGTCGTGCGTCAGGTCCAGGGTGCCGAATCCCTGGTCGGTGAAGTGCCGGGCGATCTGCAGCGATTCGCCGCGCCCGGTGGTGGTCAGGCCCACGAAGACGTGCGCCTGGGCGGTGCTGCTGATCCGGTAATTGAACTCGGTCACGTTGCGCGGTCCGCCGGGCAGGTCGCCGATCGCGCCGCAGAAGCGCCGGAAGCTGCCGCGCTCCTCCGGGATGCTGACCGCGAACAGGGCCTCGCGCTCCTCGCCCACCTCGGCGCGCTCGGCCACGAAGCGCAGCCGGTCGAAGTTCATGTTGGCGCCGCAGAGGATGGCCGCGTAGGTGTGGCCTGCGACGCCGCGGTCCTGCACGTACTGCTTGATCGCCGCGACCGCCATCGCGCCGGCCGGCTCGACGATGCTGCGGGTGTCCACGAACACGTCCTTGATCGCCGCGCACACCGCGTCGGTGTCCACGGTGACGAATTCGTCGACCAGGCCGCTGGCGATGCGGAAGGTCTCCTCGCCCACCAGCTTGACGGCGGTGCCGTCGGAGAAGAGCCCCACGTCCTCCAGGGTGATGCGGTGGCGCGCGGCCACCGATCGGGCCATCGCGTCCGAATCGTTCATCTGCACGCCGACGATGCGGATGTCGGGGCGCACCGCCTTGACGTAGTTGGCCACGCCCGACACCAGCCCGCCGCCGCCGATGGCGACGAAGATCGCGTCCAGCCGGCGCGAGCCCAGGCGCTGCAGCTGGCGCAGCATCTCCATCGCGATGGTGCCCTGGCCGGCGATCACGTCCGGGTCGTCGAAGGGGTGCACGAAGGTCAGGCCCTGCGCCTGCTCCAGCGCCGCGGCGTGCTGGTAGGCGTCGGAATAGCTTTCGCCGTGCAGCACCACCTGGCCGCCGAGGGCGCGCACCGCGTCGACCTTGAGCTGCGGCGTGGTGGTCGGCATCACGATGACCGCGCGGGCGCCGAGCTTGCGTGCGCTCATGGCCACGCCCTGGGCGTGGTTGCCGGCCGAGGCGCAGATCACCCCGCGTTCGAGCTGGCCCGGGCTCAGGTGCGCCATCTTGTTGTAGGCACCGCGCAGCTTGAAGCTGAAAACGGGCTGCTGGTCCTCGCGCTTCAGGAGCACGGTGTTCCCGAGGCGGGCGCTGAGCTGCTTCGCCGGCTCCAGCGCCGATTCGATCGCCACGTCGTAGACGCGGGCGTTGAGAATCTTCGTGAGGTAGTCGGCGGGCGTCAGGGCGGCGGTCATGGGCAGGCAGGGACGGGAAGGGAGGAGCACCCGGCACTGTAAACCCATCGGCGGAGCCTCCTGCCGCCATCCGCGCGGCGCCTGCCCGCCGAGGAGCGCATCGGAAAGAAAAAAGCCCCGAGTCTTGCGACTAGGGGCTAAATCCACCAAAAGAGGAGGTGGAGGAGACAAATGGTGCGCAACCGTTGCGCTTGAGGTGAGTATAAACCCGAACTTTGTTGCGATGCAACAGGAAAATGCGCGCGACTCGCGAATTCGTGCGGGCACCACCGGCGCGGGTGCACGGGCGGCCGATGCGGGCAGAGGAGCCTCCCGGCATACTCTCGCCCCCGTACCGACGGCCGCCGGGCGGAGCGGGCGGTTTCCCGCCCCTCCAGGCCGTCCCCATCCTGCACCGAGAGGAATCCTTCCATGGAATGCACAGTCAGCTGGACCGGCGCGTCCGGCACCCGTTCGCGCATGGGCTTCGTCGCCGAAACCGGAACCGGGCATGTCATCGCGATGGACGGCGCGCCCGACGAGGCGAATCCGGACAACGGCGGCCGCAACCTGGCGCCGCGGCCGATGGAGACGCTGCTGGCCGGCGCCGGCGGATGCACCGCCTACGACGTCGTGCTGATCCTGCGCCGCGGCCGCCATGCGGTGCAGGGCTGCTCGGTCAAGCTCACCAGCGAACGCGCGGCGACCGATCCCAAGGTCTTCACCCGCATCCACATGCAGTTCACCGTCACCGGCAAGTCCCTGCCGCCCGCGGTGGTGGAGCGGGCCATCGCGCTGAGCCACGACAAGTACTGCTCGGCCACCATCATGCTCGGTAAGACCGCTGAGATCACCACCGGCTTCGAGATCGTGGAAGCCTGACCGGGGCGGGGCCGCCGGGCGCGCCGGCCCTTCCCGGGAGTCCGCGGAGCGAACCGCGCCGGCGCCTCCGTCCGGCTAGACGTGGTGCGCGGTGGTCGTCATGACCTTGGCGGCCGCGCGCATCAGCGCGCGCACCGGCGCCGGCAGGCCGACCCCGCCGGCGGCGACGGCGCCGTCGGCGTGGCGCTCCTCGTCGGCCTTCATCTGCAGCACCACCGCGCGCGAGGCGTGGTCGTTGGCGGGAAGCCGTTCCAGGTGGCTGTCGAGGTGGGCTGCGACCTGCCGCTCCGTTTCCGCCACGAATCCGAGGCTGACCGGATCGCCGATGCGCCCGGCCGCCAGGCCCAGCGCGAAGGCGCCGGCGTACCACAGGGGATTGAGCAGGCTCGGCCGGCTGCCCAGCTCGTCGAGGCGCTGGCGCGTCCACGCCAGGTGGTCGGTTTCCTCGCGGGCCGCGGCTTCGAAATGCCTGCGCAGCGCCGGATCGCGGGTGGTCGCCGCCTGCGCCGTGTAGAGCGCCTGCGCGCAGACCTCGCCGACGTGGTTGACCCGCATCAGCGCGCCCGACAGCCGCTTCTGGCGGGCGTCGAGCAGGCCGGCTCCCTGCGCTCCCTCGCGCGCGTCGCTCGCCGGATAGGGCACGGTCGCGCGGGGCGGCGCGAACAGGGTGCGCAGCGCGGTGTCGGCGGCATGGAGCAGGCGGTCCATCGGCGTTTTCTCCTGGGTCGGTGGGAATCCGGGGCATTGTTGCACTGTCACAACGAAAACGCGTCGCGCAGCAATTTCGCACGACGAATTCTTTGCGAAAGCCTCCTGCCTCTGGTGCAATACCACCAACTTCCCCACCAGGAGGTTGGCCCGGGGTACCGGTGGGACCATGCGCGGTGTCAGCACGGCCATGTCCCCTCCTGACCGGAGCCCTACGTTAAACCTTGGAGTAACTCGCAATGAAAAAATCCCTGATTGCTCTGGCTGTGCTGGCCGCTTCCTCCGGCGCCGCCATGGCCCAATCGTCCGTCACCCTGTTCGGTATCGTTGACGCTTCGGTGGGTCGCGTTTCCGGTTCCGGCGCTGGCAACCGCGTCGGCCTGAACTCCGGCGGTTACAACACCAGCCGCATCGGCTTCCGTGGCACCGAAGACCTCGGCGGCGGCCTGGCTGCCAGCTTCTGGCTGGAAGGCCAAATCCTGGCCGACACCGGCTCCCAAGGCACCGGCGACACCGGCGGTTCCCTGTTCGGCCGTCGCTCCACCGTGAGCCTGTCGGGCGCCTTCGGTGAAGTCCGCCTGGGCCGTGATTTCACCGCCTCCTTCGCCAACCAGCTGGCCTTCGACCCGTTCGCCGCCACCGGCTTCGGTTCCGCCAACCTGGACAACGGCCTGGGCCGTCGCACCCTGGCAGGCGCCACCACCGGCTCCGAAGTGCTGCAAAGCTCGACCGCTCGTGCTAGCAACCAGATCAGCTACTTCCTGCCCAACACCCTGGGTGGCTTCTACGGTCAGCTGCAGTACGGCTTCGGCGAAACCATCTCCACCGCCAACAACGACCGTTACGGCGACACCTACGGTGCTCGCGTCGGCTACGCAAACGGCCCGCTGAACGTGGGCGGTGCATACCAGCTGCGTCGCGGTTCCGCCGGCAACGGTGCAGCCACCGGCCTGGGCGTTGCCCTGAACAGCTCCAGCCGCGACTACGAAGTCGGCACCATCGGCGCCACCTATGACTTCGGCGTCGTCAAGCCCTTCGTGCAAGTCAACATCGAGCGCGCTGAAGCCGTCGCCGGCCTGCCCCGCGCTCGCCTGAACAGCTACCTGGTCGGCGCTTCGGCTCCCCTGGGCGCTGGTGAACTGCGCGCTTCGGCCATCCGTTACGACCTGAAGGACAGCGGTAACGACGCGAACAAGTTCGCGATCGGCTACAACTACAACCTGTCCAAGCGCACCGCCGTGTACACCAACGTGGCTACCGTTCGCAACAAGGGCGCTTCCATCCAGACCATCAGCGGTGGCGGCCTGGCTTCCACCGGCGTGTCCGCCGGCGGCAACTCCACCGGCTTCGAGTTCGGCGTCCGTCACGCCTTCTAATCACCTGCTGGCCTCGCGCCAGCTGTGATTCGAACGTGCAAAAGCCGTCTGCTTTCGGGCAGACGGCTTTTTCTTTTGTCGGTGCTCACACGCACGACGGCCGTGCCTGCGGGCCTCCAAGGCGGAGGGGAGGGCGGTGGCCGCCGGCGGGCCGCTGTCCCTGCCTAGACGAAGGCCGCCGGTCGACCGTGCGGTCGTATGGCGGGCGGCCTCAGCATTCCTCGTTCCAGCAATGGCTGTCGCGGGCGATCATCGCGCTGGCGCTGCTGGGGCCCCAGGTGCCGGCGGCGTAGCTGCGCGGGCCCTGGTTGGTGGTGCGCCACAGGTCCAGGATCGGCTCCACCCATTCCCAGGCGGCTTCCTGCTCGTCGCTGCGCACGAAAAGGTTGAGGCGGCCGTCAATCACGTCGAGCAGGAGGCGTTCGTAGGCCCCGACCCGCTCGGTGCCAAAGCGCTTCTCGAAGTCGAGGTCGAGTTGCACCGGCGCGAGCGGCGCGCTGCCGCCCCAGCCGCTGCGGCGGCGTCCGTCCTGGCCTTCGGCGAGGAGGTGCAGTTCCAGTCCGTCCTTGGGCTGCAGGTGGATCACCAACTGGTTCGACAGGCCCGGCGGCGCGGGGAAGATCGGGTGCGGCACCGGCCGGAAGTTGACCACGATGCGCGCGTCGCGCGCGGCGAGGCGCTTGCCGGTCCGGATGTAGAAAGGCACGCCCGCCCAGCGCCAGGTGCGGATCTCGGTGCGCAGCGCGACGAAGGTCTCGGTGTGGCTCTGGGGGTCGACCCCCGGCTCCTCGCGGTAGCCCAGCACCGCCTGGCCGCCGATGGAGCCGGCGCCGTACTGGCCGCGCACCACGTGCTGGGCCAGGGTGTCCTGCGTCCAGGGGCGCAGCGCCCGCAGCACCTTGAGCTTTTCGTCGCGGATGGCGTCGGCGTGCGCGCTGATCGGCGGCTCCATGCCGATGGCGCAGAGCAGCTGCAGCGCATGGTTCTGCACCATGTCGCGCAGGGCGCCGGTGCCGTCATAGAAGCCGCCGCGCTTCTCGACGCCCAGGTCCTCGGCGATGGTGATCTGGATGTTGGCGATGGTCTCGCGCCGCCACAGCGGCTCGAACAGCGCGTTGCCGAAGCGCAGCGCGAACAGGTTCTGCACCGAGGGCTTGCCCAGGTAGTGGTCGATCCGGAAGATCTGGTCCTCGGAGAAGACCTGGCGCACCGCCTGGTTGATCGCGCGGTTGGACGCCAGGTCGTTGCCCAGCGGCTTCTCCAGCACGATGCGGGTGCCGGGCGTGTTGAGCCCGGCGCCGGCCAGGTGTTCGCAGATGGTGGTGAACAGCGCGGGCGCGGTGGCCAGGTACATGACCGTGGTGTCGGTCCGCCGCGTCTGCAGCAGTTCCCGGAGACGGTCGAAGTCCGCCGGCTGCGACGCGTCCATGCGCAGGTAGCGCAACTGCTTGGCGAAGCGGCCGAATTCCTCGGCGTTCGGCCGCTTGGCGTCCTCGATGTCTTCGAACCGGCGGGCGATCAGGGCCCGGTACTCGTCGTCGCTGTGCGCGTCGCGCGCCACGCCGATGATGCGGCCGTCGGCGGGCAGGGTGCCGTGGCGGAACGCCTGGAACAGGGCCGGCATCAGCTTGCGCCAGACCAGGTCGCCGGTGCCGCCGAACAGGATGAGGTCGAAGGACATGGAGGGGAGGTGCGGGGGGTGGAAGGACGGTAGGGAAGTCCCGGACTGTAGCGCGACCGCCCGCGCGCTCCGGCCATCCCCGGATACAAGCTCGCCGCAGGCCTGTCCTACACTGTGCTGCGTCGGCGCGCCGCCCGTGGACCGGGAGGCGGACGCGGCGCGCCGTCCCTTCCTCCCCACCTCTACGCCCATGAGCCAACTCGACACCCTCAAGCAGTTCACCACCGTCGTCGCCGACACCGGCGATTTCCGCCAGCTGGCGCAGTTCCGGCCCCGGGACGCCACCACCAACCCCTCGCTGATCCTGAAGGCGGTGCAGAAGGCGGACTACGCGCCCCTGGTCTCGGAAACCCTGGCCAGGCACCGCGGCGAATCGGTGGACGCGGCGATGGACCGGCTGATCGTGCGCTTCGGGACCGAGATCCTGTCGCTCATCCCGGGCCGCGTCTCGACCGAGGTGGACGCCCGCCTGAGCTTCGACACCGAGGCCACGGTCGAGCGCGCCCGGCGCATCGTGGACCTCTACCGCGCGGAGGGCGTGGACGTGGAGCGGCGGGTGCTGATCAAGATCGCCGCCACCTGGGAGGGCATCCAGGCCGCGGCGCAGCTCGAGCGCGACGGCATCCACACCAACCTGACGCTGCTGTTCTCCTTCGCCCAGGCGGTGGCCTGCGGGCGGGCGGGCGTGCAGCTGATCTCACCCTTCGTCGGCCGGATCTACGACTGGTACAAGAAGTCCGCCGGCGCCGGCTGGGACGAGGCGGCCAACGCGGGCGCGGCCGATCCGGGCGTGCGCTCGGTGCGCCAGATCTACCGCTACTACAAGCAGTCCGGGGTGCGGACCGAAGTCATGGGCGCGAGCTTCCGCAACGTCGGCCAGATCGTCGCGCTGGCGGGCTGCGACCTGCTGACCATCAGCCCGGACCTGCTGGCGCAGCTGGCGGCCGCGGACGCGCCGGTGGCGCGCGCGCTGTCGCCCGAGGGCGCGGCCGACGGCGAGGCACTGCCCCCGCTGCCGGGCGAGCGCGAAGCCGATTTCCGCTTCGCCTTCAACGAGGACGCGATGGCCACCGAGAAGCTGGCCGAGGGCATCCGCGCCTTCGCCGCCGACGCGCGCCACCTCGAGAAGCTGCTCCAGGCCGCCTGAGGCGCCTCGTCGACCGTGCCCCGCGGCGCGCGGGCACGCCGCCCGTCCGATCCCTTCCCACGACCACCCACCGCATGCCGATGTCTTCTTTCGTCCGATGCGACCAGGCCCCGGCCTGGCAGGAACTGCACCGCCACTACGCCGCCCACGGCCGGGATTTCGACGTCCGCCAGGCGTTCGCCCGGGATCCGGGCCGCTTCGCCGCGCAGAGCCTCGAAGCGCCGGGCGTGTTCGCCGACCTGTCGAAGAACCTGATCGATTCCGCGACCGAGTCGCTGCTGCTGCGCCTCGCGCGCGAATGCGCGCTGGAGGCGCAGCGCGACGCGATGTTCGCGGGCGAGCCGGTCAACAACACCGAGCAGCGCGCGGTGATGCACTTCCTGCTGCGCCGGCCCGACGCCGGGCCGGACGGCCCGGATACGCCCGCGCCGGCCTGGCGCGACGCGCTGCGCGCGGTGCAGGCCACCCGCGACGCGATGCTGGCCTACGCGGAAGAGTTGCGCGCCGATCCGGCGATCACCGACGTGGTCAACATCGGCATCGGCGGCTCGGACCTGGGGCCGCAGATGGCGACCCTGGCGCTGGCCGACGCGGCGCGGGACGCGGCGGCCGCGGACGGCGCACCGCGCAAGCGCATGCATTTCGTCTCCAACGTCGACGGCCACGAACTGGCCTCGGTGCTGGAGACGCTGCGGCCGGAGGGCACCGTCTTCCTGATCGCCTCCAAGACCTTCACCACCGCCGAGACCATGGCCAACGCGGCCTCGGCCAAGGCCTGGTTCCTGGCGCAGGGCGGCACCGACACCGCGCGGCACTTCGCGGCGCTGACCACCAACGTGGAGGCCGCCCGGGCCTTCGGCATCGCGCGGACCTTCGGCTTCTGGGACTGGGTCGGCGGGCGCTATTCGCTGTGGTCGGCCATCGGCCTGCCGCTCGCCGTCACCATCGGCGCCGCGGGTTTCCGGGCCTTCCTGGCCGGCGCGCATGCGATGGACGAGCATTTCCGCACCGCGCCCCTGGAGCGCAACCTGCCGGTGCGCCTCGGCCTGCTCGACGTCTGGTACCGCGATTTCCACCGCTTCGCGACCCGCTGCGTCGCGCCCTACCACCATGCGCTGCGCCGTCTGCCGGCCTACCTGCAGCAGCTGGAGATGGAGAGCAACGGCAAGCGGGTGGACCGCGAGGGCCGCGCGGTGCCCTTCGGCACCTCGCCGGTGGTCTGGGGCGAGCCGGGCACCAACGGCCAGCACGCCTTCTTCCAGATGCTGCACCAGGGCACCGACACGGTCCCGGTCGAGTTCATCGCGGTGCGCCGGGCGACGCACGACCTGCCGGGCCACCACGGCAAGCTGCTGGCCAACGCCCTGGCGCAGGCGCAGGCGCTGATGCAGGGACAGGACGACGCGGGCGGCCACCGGCACTTCCCGGGCAACCGGCCGAGCAGCTTCTTCGTGCTGGACGCCCTCGACCCGGCCGCGCTGGGCGCGCTGATCGCGCTCTACGAGCACCGGGTGTTCGTCTCCGGCGCGCTCTGGGGCATCAACAGCTTCGACCAGTGGGGCGTGGAACTGGGCAAGGTGCTGGCGAAGGACATCGAGCCGCGCCTCGCCTCGGGCGCCGTCGCGGGCCTCGACCCCTCCACCGCCGGGCTGCTGCAGCGCCTGCGCGGCGATGCGCCCGCCTGAGTGCCCTCGGCGAAATGCTATCGAATTCGTAGCTGAAAGCCCAGGCGGGACACCCGCCGGAACGCGGAAAAGCCTGGGGAGCAAACGCAGGCGCCCATGAAAAAAACCCCGCAGGACCGGAGTCCTGCGGGGTTTTTCGTGGGCGGTCCCGGCCGGCGCCGCCGGTCGGGACCGGGCCGCGGGCGATTACATGCCCATGCCGCCCATGCCGCCCATGTCGGGCATGCCGCCGCCGGCCGCCGGAGCGTCTTCCTTCGGCGCCTCGGCGATCATGGCTTCGGTCGTCAGCAGCAGCGAAGCGACCGATGCGGCGTTCTGCAGCGCGGTGCGGGTCACCTTGGTCGGGTCCAGGATGCCCATCTCGATCATGTCGCCGTAAGTGTCGTTGGCGGCGTTGAAGCCGAAGTTGCCCGAACCTTCCAGCACCTTGTTGACCACCACGCTCGGCTCGCCGCCGGCGTTGTAGACGATCTCGCGCAGGGGCGCTTCGATGGCCTTCAGGATCAGCTTGATGCCGGCGTCCTGGTCGGCATTGTCGCCCTTGATCTCGCCAGCGGCCTGCTTGGCGCGCAGCAGCGCGACGCCGCCGCCGGCCACGATGCCTTCTTCCACTGCGGCGCGGGTGGCGTGCAGGGCGTCTTCGACGCGGGCCTTCTTTTCCTTCATCTCGACTTCGGTGGCAGCGCCGACCTTGATCACGGCAACACCGCCGGCCAGCTTGGCCACGCGTTCCTGCAGCTTCTCGCGGTCGTAGTCGCTGGTGGCTTCCTCGATCTGGATGCGGACCTGCTTGACGCGGGCCTCGATGTCGTCGGCGGCGCCGGCGCCGTCGATGATCGTGGTGTTCTCCTTGCCCACTTCGATGCGCTGGGCGGAGCCCAGGTCGGCCAGGGTGACCTTCTCGAGGGTCAGGCCGATTTCTTCGGCGATGACCTTGCCGCCGGTCAGGATGGCGATGTCTTCCAGCATGGCCTTGCGGCGGTCGCCGAAGCCCGGAGCCTTGACGGCCACGACCTTCAGGATGCCGCGGATGGTGTTGACCACCAGGGTCGCCAGCGCTTCGCCGTCGACGTCCTCGGCGATGATCAGCAGCGGACGGCCGGCCTTGGCGACTTGCTCCAGCGTGGGCAGCAGGTCGCGGATGTTGCTGATCTTCTTGTCGAACAGCAGCACGAAGGGGTTCTCGAGGATCGCGGACTGCTTCTCGGGATTGTTGATGAAGTAGGGCGACAGGTAGCCGCGGTCGAACTGCATGCCTTCGACGACGTCGAGCTCGTTGTCCAGCGACTTGCCGTCTTCGACGGTGATCACGCCTTCCTTGCCGACCTTGTCCATCGCGTCGGCGATGATCTTGCCGATGGATTCATCGGAGTTGGCGGAGATCGAGCCGACCTGGGCGATTTCCTTGGAGGTGGTGGTGCCCTTGGAGGCGTTCTTCAGCTGGGCGACGAGGGCGGTGACCGCCTTGTCGATGCCGCGCTTCAGGTCCATCGGGTTCAGGCCGGCGGCCACGTACTTGGAGCCTTCGCGCACGATGGCCTGGGCCAGCACGGTGGCGGTGGTGGTGCCGTCGCCGGCGTTGTCGGAGGTCTTGGAAGCCACTTCCTTCACGAGCTGGGCGCCCATGTTCTGCAGCTTGTCCTTGAGCTCGACTTCCTTGGCCACGGACACGCCGTCCTTGGTCACGGTGGGAGCGCCGAAGGAGCGCTCGAGCACCACGTTGCGGCCCTTCGGGCCCAGGGTCACCTTGACGGCGTTGGCGAGGATGTTCACGCCTTCGACCATGCGCGCGCGGGCTTCGCCGCCGAAGACTACGTCTTTTGCTGCCATGATTTGTTTCTCCGGAATTCAGTGGGGGATGGGAAGGGAGGGGAGAAGGATTACTTCTCGACGACCGCGAACAGGTCTTCTTCCTTCATGACCAGCAGCTCGTTGCCGTCGACCTTGACGGTCTGGCCCGAGTACTTGCCGAACAGCACGCGGTCGCCGACCTTGACGCCGACGGCGGAGACTTCGCCCTTGTCGTTCTTCTTGCCGGGACCGACGGCGAGGACTTCGCCCTGGTCCGGCTTCTCGGCCGCGTTGTCGGGGATCACGATGCCGGAAGCGGTCTTGGTTTCGCTTTCGATGCGCTTGACGATCACGCGATCGTGCAGAGGACGAAGGTTCATTGCATCTCCTGAGTGTGCAAAAAAGGTTTCGAGGACACAGACCGCAGCGCCGCTGCGGAACCGATGACTGGGCGCCGGATGCCATTGTTAGCACTCGTCGCCACCGAGTGCTAATCATAAGGACTTTTGTGTCGAATTCAAGGCAGGGGCGCATCGGACGGTCGGGCGGCCGGCGCGGCCATGAAAAAAGCCACCCCGCGGGATGGCTGGCGTCGCGCTCCCGGCGCCGGGGAGGCCGGGCCTGCGGGCGCGGGGCTCAGAGCCCGGCCGCGGCGCGCAGCTGGGCCGCCTTATCGGTGCGCTCCCAGGTGAATTCCGGCTCCTCGCGGCCGAAGTGGCCGTAGGCGGCGGTCTTCGCGTAGATCGGGCGCAGCAGGTCGAGCATCTGGATGATGCCCTTCGGGCGCAGATCGAAGTGCTCCTGCACCAGCGCGGCGATCCGGTCGTCGGGGATCACGCCGGTGCCTTCGGTGTAGACGGTGATGTTCATCGGCCGGGCCACGCCGATGGCGTAGGCGACCTGGATCTGACACTGGCGCGCCAGGCCGGCGGCGACGATGTTCTTCGCGACGTAGCGCGCGGCGTAGGCGGCCGAGCGGTCCACCTTGGTCGGGTCCTTGCCCGAGAAGGCGCCGCCGCCGTGCGGGCAGGCGCCGCCGTAGGTGTCGACGATGATCTTGCGGCCGGTCAGGCCGCAGTCGCCCTGCGGGCCGCCGATGACGAAGCGGCCGGTGGGGTTGATCAGGTAGCGGGTGTCCCGCAGCCATTCCTTGGGCAACACCGGCTTGATGATCTCCTCGATCACCGCCTCGACGAAGCTGGCCTTCATCTTCTTGGGCGTCTCGCTCTGGTCGGGCGTGTGCTGGGTCGAGAGCACCACGGTGTCGATGCTGTGCGGCTTGCCGTCGACGTAGCGCATCGTGACCTGGCTCTTGGCGTCGGGCCGCAGGAAGGGCAGCCTGCCGTCCTTGCGCAGCTGGGCCTGGCGCTCGACCAGGCGGTGGGCGTAGTAGATCGGCGCGGGCATCAGCTCGGGCGTCTCGTCGCAGGCGTAGCCGAACATCAGGCCCTGGTCGCCGGCGCCGGTGTCGAGCTCGTCGTCGCTCGCGGCGTCGACGCCCTGCTTGATGTCCTGGCTCTGCTTGTCGTAGGCGACCAGCACCGCGCAGCCCTTGTAGTCGATGCCGTAGGCGGTGTCGTCGTAGCCGATGCGCTTGATGGTGTCGCGCGCGACCTGGATGTAGTCGACCTGCGCGCCGGTGGTGATCTCGCCGGCGAGCACAACTAAGCCGGTGTTGGTCAGCGTCTCGGCGGCGACCCGGCTGTGCGGGTCCTGGGCGAAGATGGCGTCGAGGATGGAATCGGAGATCTGGTCGGCCACCTTGTCGGGATGGCCCTCGGACACCGACTCGGAGGTGAAGAGGAAATCGTTCGCCATTTGAATAAACTCCTGGTTGGCTGGGTGGGGCGTTGCCCTGAGCCCAGGAGCTCCGGCGAACGCTTTAGCAGTTGGGTTTTACGTCGCCCTGCAAGTTGCTCATTTAACTCGGCGACCGGGGCATTCTATCGATTCGCATGCAGGCCTTCCTCCCCTTCCTCTTCCGCGGCGCGGCGCGCCTGCCGCTGCGCCTGCTGCACGGGCTCGGCGCGCCCCTGGGCTGGGCGGTCTTCCTGGCCTCGCCGACCTACCGGCGGCGCTTCCTGGACAACGCCCGCGCCGCGGGCTACCGCTTCGCGCAGGTGCGCGCGGCGGTGGCCCACGCCGGCCGCGCCACGCTGGAGCTGCCGCGGCTGTGGTTCGGCGCGCCGCTGCCCTGGCGCTGGAACGACGGCGGTTGCGTCGCGCGCGCCTGCGCCGCCGGCCGCGGTGTGGTGTTCCTCACGCCGCACCTGGGCGGCTTCGAGCTGTCGCCCCAGGCCTTCGCCCACGACCACGGCGCGCGCCACGGCGGCATCACCGTGCTCTACCGGCCGGCGCGCCAGCCCTGGCTGGCGGCGCTGATGGCCTCGGCGCGGGAGCGGCCGCACCTGCACGCGGTGCCGACCACGCTGGCCGGCGTGCGCCAGATGCTGCGGGTGCTGCGCGGCGGCGGCGCGGTCGGCCTGCTGCCCGACCAGGTGCCGCCGGCCGGGCTGGGCGTGTGGTCGCCCTTCTTCGGCCGCGACGCCTACACGATGACGCTGGCGGCGCGGCTGGTGCAGCAGACCGGCGCGGCGGTGCTGCTGGCCTGGACCGAGCGCCTGTCGGGCGGCCGGGGCTTCGTGGTGCACGTGCGCGAGCGCACCCGGGCGCTGCCCGACGACCTGGCGGCCTCGGTCGCCGAGATCAACCGCGACATGGAGGGCCTGGTGCGCGCGTGCCCGCAGCAGTACCTCTGGGGCTACGCCCGCTACAAGACGCCGCGCGGGGCGCCCGGCGGCGCCGCGGGCGGCGTGGCGCCGGCCCGCGCCGCGGGGGAGGGCGCCGCGCGATGAGCCGTTTCCTGATCGGATGCATGCGGCTGATCGGCCGGCTGCCGCTCGCCTGGGTGCGGGCGCTGGGCTGGCTGCTCGGCCGGGTGCTGCGCGTGGCCGCGCGCAGCCGCTGGAAGGTGGCGCAAGCCAACCTCGCGCTGTGCTTCCCGGCGATGCCCGCGGCGGAGCGCGACGTCCTGACCGGCCGGCTGTTCACCGCCTTCGCCCAGACCTGGCTGGACCGCGCCTGGCTCTGGCACGGCAGCGCCGAGACCGTCGCGCGCCGGGTGCGGCTGCAGGGCGCGCTGCACGAGTTCGGGGGCGACACGCCGGTGATCCTGTTCTGCCCGCACTTCGTCGGGCTGGACGCGGCGGCCACGGTGATCGCGCTGCAGGTGCCGCGCACCTTCACCTCGATCTACACCACCCAGGCCAACCGGGTGGTGGACGAATGGGTGCGGCGCGGCCGGCTGCGCTTCGGCGACGTGCGGATCTTCGAGCGCAACGTGGGCGTGCGCGAGATCGTGGCCTCGCTGCGGGCGGGCAACGCGCTCTACCTGCTGCCCGACATGAACTTCGGCCGGGAGGGCTCGCTCTTCGTGCCTTTCTTCGGCGTGCCGGCGGCGACCGTGCCCTCGCTCTCGCGCTTCGCCCGGCTGGGCCGGGCCAAGGTGGTGCCGGTGCTGCCGCGGCTGACGGCCGACGGCTACGTGGTCGACGTCCTGCCCGCCTGGCAGGACTTCCCGACCGACGACCTGGAAGCCGACACCCTGCGGATGAACCGCAGCCTGGAGGCCTACATCGCGACCATGCCGGAGCAGTACTTCTGGGTGCACAAGCGCTTCAAGACGCGGCCGGAGGGCGAGCCGCCGGTCTACTGAGCAAGGTGCGGCGGCCGGGCGGCCGCCGTCCCGCCGCCGGGGCCGGGGCAGGAGCCCAGGGCCGCGGCGGCCGCGGGGAGCGCGCATCCCCCCGGTGCCGCAGCCGCCCTGCCTTGCTATGCATTCGGTAGCTGCAGGCCCGCGTCCCGCCTGCGCCAGGGGCCGGTCCGGCCGATAAAATCGCCAGGATCCGCTGCCTCCGCGACCGCCTGCCCGCCGTGCATTCCCTCCTCCGCTGCGCCCTCCTGCTGGCGCTGGCCGCCGCTGCTGCCGGCGCCTGCGCGGCCACCGGCTGCCCCCAGTTCTACGCCGCCGGCCAGCCGCCGGAGATCGCGGCGTCCCGCCTGCAGCCGCGCACCCGCGAGATCTGCTTCGGCGCCTTCGCGGTGATGCATTCCGGCGTCAGCCGGACGCCGCTCTGGGCGGCCGAACGGCTGGAGCGCCGCCGGCTGCGGGCCGCGCGCAAGGTCGAGCGGCGCGACGCCTTCCACGCCGAGCAGTCCCTGCCGCCGGCCGACCGGGCCGAGCTCGCCGACTACGCCCGCTCCGGCTACGACCGCGGCCACATGGCGCCCAGCGCCGACATGCCGAGCCGGCGCGCCCAGGCGCAGTCCTTCAGCCTCGCCAACATGGTGCCGCAGGCGCCGCAGAACAACCAGGGCATCTGGGCCGGCATGGAAATGGCGGTGCGCGGGCTGGCCGAATCCCGGGGCGAGGCGTACGTGCTGTCGGGCCCGGCCTTCCTCGGCGACCGGGTCGGCCGGATCGGCAACGTGCTGGTGCCGACGCACCTCTGGAAGGTGGTCTACCTGCCACGGACCGGGGAGGCGGGCGCGTACTTCATCCCCAACCAGGCCACGACCGAGTATTCGGCGCTGTCGGTGGCGCAGCTGGAGAAGATCGTCGGGTTGCGCCTGCTGCCCGGCCTGCCGCAGAAGGTCCGCGAGACCGCGATGCGCCTGCCCGACCCGGTGGCGGACGAGCGCTGGGCAGGCGCGGGCCGGCCGTCCGGCGCGCCCGCGGGCGGCTACACGCCGACCTACCGCATCGCCGAGGTGCTCAAGGCGATGGAGAAGCTGCTGAAGCGTTTCGACCACTGACGCGCACGCCGACCGCGGCCGTCCCCCGAGGAGTTCCCCATGACACGCGCATCCTTCCGCCCCTTCGCCGACGAGCGCGAGGTCCGCACCGTCGGCGAGCTGGCCGTCGAGAACCGCATCGACCGCGTCCGGCTGCACGGCGGCCTGTCCTTGACCCGCGACCGGGCCGGCCTGGCGCAGGCCCGCGCGCTGCGCGAGCTGCTCGACGGCGTGGTGGAGGCGCTGGAAGCGCTGGAGCGGACCGGCGGACTGCCCGGCGCGGTCGCCGTCCGGCCGGTCAGGGCCGTGCCGAATCCGTTCCGGGATCCGCCGGGCTGAGCCCGTCCGCCGGCGCCGCGCCGGGGTCGGCGCCGTCCGTGTCCGGGGCGGGAGCCGCGTCCTGCGGCGCGGCCGGCGCGTCGCCGCCCGCGGGATGCGCCCACCGCCACAGCAGCTGCGCCGCCTCGTCCACGCCCTGGCGCTTGAGGGCCGAGAACATCTGCACCGTGCCGCCGCCGGCCTGCAGCCGCGTGATCGACAGCGCCTTGGCCTGCTCGGCGCGGGTCAGCTTGTCGGCTTTGGTCAGCAGCACCAGGAACTTCAGGCCTTCCTCCACCCGCGGGCGGATGACGTCGAGCAGCACCTCGTCCAGCTCGGTCAGGCCGTGGCGCGGATCGCAGAGCAGCACCACGCCGGTCAGGTTGGCGCGGCTGACCAGGTAGTTGGCCATGACCCGCTGCCAGCGGATCTTGTCCGCCTTGGGCACCGCGGCGTAGCCGTAGCCGGGCAGGTCGGCCAGCACCGCGTCGGTCGCCTGCTGGCGGCCGAGCGCGAACAGGTTGATGTGCTGGGTGCGGCCCGGCTTCTTGGAGGCGAAGGCGAGCTGCTTCCGCTGGGTCAGGGTATTGATGCAGGTGGACTTGCCGGCGTTGGAGCGGCCGACGAAGGCGATCTCCGGCAGCTGCAGCGGCGGCAGGTGGTGGAGCTGGGCGGCGGTGGTCAGGAAGCGCGCGGTGTGCATCCACCCCAGGGCGGTTTTCGCGTCCGGGACCGGGGCTGCGGCGGAGGGAGCGGGGCCGGAGCCAGGGGTGTCGGAGACGGTGATCATGGGGTAAGCAAGCAGGGATGGCGCGGGGGGCGCATTGTAGAATCAAGGGGTTTTGCGCCTATAACACAGAGACCACAGAGACCCCCGATATGAAGCTGCTCGCCTCTCTGCTGACCGCCGCCGCGCTGGCGGTGCCTGCTTTCGCGGTCCGGGCCGCAGACCCGGCGCCGGCGGTCCCGGCGCCCGCGGCGGCGGCAGCCAAGAACGACGCGCCGGCGGCCGGGGCGCCGGCGGGCGCGGCATCGGGGAGCGGCCCGGTGCCGGCCGCGCCGGCGGCCGCAGGCAAGCCCCGGCTGGACCTGGCGCAGGGCGAGGCCCGGTACGCAGCCGTCTGCGCGGCCTGCCACAACGCCGACGGCAACTCGACCGTCCCGGCGCAGCCCAAGCTGGCGCAGCAGCATCCCGAGTACCTGGTCAAGCAGCTCCAGGAATACAAGAGCGGCAAGCGCAAGAACCCGATCATGCAGGGCTTTGCCGCGCAGCTCAGCGAAGCCGACATGCGCAACATCGCCTACTGGGTGACGGCCAAGCCCGCCAAGCCCGGCTTCGCCAAGGACAAGGCCCTGGCGGCCCTGGGCGAGAAGATCTACCGCGGCGGCATCGCCGACCGCCAGGTTCCCGCCTGCGCCGGCTGCCACAGCCCGAACGGCGCCGGCATCCCGGCCCAGTACCCGCGCCTGGCCGGCCAGCACGCCGACTACACCGCCACCCAGCTCGTCCAGTTCCGCGACGGCGTCCGCACCAACAGCCTGCCGATGGCCCAGGTCGCCGCCAAGCTCAACGACCGCGAGATCAAGGCCCTGGCCGACTACATCGCCGGCCTGCGCTGACCCGCCGCCCGGACGCCGGGCCGCCGGACCGCTCCGGGGGGAACCAACCGCCGGCGACGCACCCCAACGCAGGGCGGGACCGTCCTCCTTCCCGGAGGGGGCCCGCCCTGCCGTCTTTCCGGAACGCACCTCCCGTCCATGCCCGTCTCCACCCACGGTATCCGCCTCCGGTCCGGCTCGCAGGCGCTGCGGGCGGCGGTCGAGCTGCTGTCCTCGATGCGGTTCGCCATCTCGCTGCTGACGGTGATCTGCATCGCCTCGGTGATCGGCACCGTGCTCCAGCAGCAGCAGCCCTACCCGAACTACGTCAACCAGTTCGGGCCGTTCTGGGCGCAGCTCTTCGGCGCGGCGCGGCTGTATTCGGTCTACAGCGCCTGGTGGTTCCTGCTGATCCTGGCCTTCCTGGTCGCGAGCACCTCGCTGTGCATCGCCCGCAGCGCGCCGCGCATCCTGGCCGACTGGTCGGTCTTCAAGGAGAACATCCGGGTGCAGAGCCTGCGCGCCTTCGGCCAGCGGGCCGAGGCCGACCTGGCCGAGCCGGCCGAGGCTGCCGCCCGGCGCATGGGCGCCGCGCTGGCGTCCGGCGGCTGGCGGGTGCGGCTGCAGCAGCGCGACACGCCCGCCGGCCCGGGCACCGGCTGGATGGTGGCGGCCAAGGCCGGCGCGGCGCACAAGCTCGGCTACCTCGCGGCGCACGGCGCCATCGTGCTGGTCTGCCTGGGCGGACTGCTCGACGGCGACCTGGTGGTGCGCGCCCAGATGCTATGGAACGGCACCACCCCGTACCAGGGCGGCGGCACCGTCGCCGCCGTGCCGCCGCAGCACCGCCTGCCGCCGTCCAACCCGACCTTCCGCGGCAACCTGCTGGTGGCCGAGGGCACCCGGTCGGGCAGCGCCATCCTCAACCAGCCCGGCGGCATCGTGGTGCAGGACCTGCCGTTCTCGATCGAGCTCAGGAAGTTCGTCGTCGAGTACTACTCGACCGGCATGCCCAAGCTCTTCGCCAGCGACATCGTGATCCACGACCGCGACACCGGCGCGGCGGTGCCGGCGCGGGTCGAGGTCAACCACCCGGCGCGCTACCGGGGCGTGGAGATCTACCAGTCGAGCTTCGACGACGGCGGCTCGCGGGTGAAGCTGCGCGCGGTGCCGATGCAGGGCCCGGGCACGCCGGTCAGGCCCTTCGAGATCGAGGGCACCATCGGCGGATCGTCCGCGCTGACCAACGGCGCCGGCGGCCAGAGCCTGACGCTGGAATACGGCGCGCTGCGCACCATCAACGTCGAGAACTTCGCCGGCGGCGGCGACGCGGGCGGCGCGGTGGACGTGCGCAAGGTGGACCTGCGCCACGCCATCGGCGAGCGCCTGGGCGCGGCCAACAAGACGGTCACGAAGAAGGAGCTGCGCAACGTCGGCCCGAGCATCACCTACCGGCTGCGCGACGCGGCCGGCCAGGCACGCGAGTTCCACAACTACATGCTGCCGGTGGACACCGGCGACGGCGTGCCGGTGTTTCTGCTGGGCATGCGCGAGAACCTGTCCGAGCCCTTCCGCTACCTGCGCATCCCGGCCGACGACCGGGGCGGCATGGACGGCTTCCTGCGGCTGCGCGACGCGCTCGCCGACCCGGTGCGCCGGGAGGCGGCGGTGGCACGCTACGCCGCGCGCGCGGTGGACGGCAGCCGGCCCGAGCTGGGCGCGCAGCTCGCCGCCTCGGCCTCGCGCGCGCTGGCGCTCTTCGCCGGCGACCCGCAGGCGCCGGAGGGCTCGCCGGCGCGCGTCGGCGGCCTGCAAGCGGTGTCCGACTTCATGCAGAACAACGTGCCCGAGGCCGAGCGCGCCCGCGCCGGCGAGGTGCTGGTGCGCATCCTCAACGGCGCGCTGTTCGAGCTGGCGCAGGACACCCGCGCCGCGGCCGGCCTGCCGCCGCTGGAGGCGAACGACGCGACCCGCGGCTTCATGGCCCAGTCGGTGCTCGCGCTCGGCGACATCCACCTCTACCCGGCGCCGATGGCCTTCCGGCTGGAGGACTTCACCCAGGTGCAGGCCAGCGTCTTCCAGGTGGCGCGCGCGCCGGGCAAGGCGGTGGTCTACCTGGGCTGCGCGCTGCTGATCCTGGGCGTGTTCGCGATGCTCTACGTGCGCGACCGGCGCCTGTGGGTATGGGTCGCCCCGGATGGCCCGGCCGCGGCCGATGCCCCACACTCCGGCGCGCGCGCGACCATGGCGCTGTCGTCCAACCGCCGCACCCTCGACGGCGACCGCGAGTTCGACCGGCTGCGCGACCGGCTCCTGGGCGGCGGCGATCCGCCCCCGCACCCCCGACCCTGACATCCCCGCACGACACAGGCAGCACCGCATGAACACCGCCACCCATGTCTCCCCGCAACCGCCGGCCGCTCCGGCCGCGGGCCGCACGGTCGCCTTCGCGCTGAATGAGGGCTTCTTCGCCCGGCGCAACGCCTTCGACTGGGCCTTCGCCGTCCTGGTCGCGGCGGGCGGGCTGTTCGCCTTCGCGCGCTACCGCGGCTTCATGGACGGCTACGAGCAGGCGATCCTGCTCGGCGCGGTGCCGGCGGCGATCGGGCTCGGCTGGGCCTGGCGGCCGCTGCGCGCGCTCATGCTGGCGGTGGCGGCGCTGTCGCTGCTGGCGATCGCCTGCTACCAGGCGGACGGCCGGGGCGACCTGGCCCGGGCCGAGACGGTGTTCGGGCTCAAGTACTTCCTGTCGAGCCAGTCGGCCATCCTGTGGATGAGCGTGGTCTTCTTCCTCTCCACCGCCTTCTACTGGGTGGGCATGCTCTCGCGCGGGGAGGGCGCGGCGATGTCGGCCCTCGGCACCCGGCTGGCCTGGGCGGCGGTGACCATGGCTCTGGTCGGCACCATGGTGCGCTGGTACGAGAGCTACCTGATCGGCGCCGACGTCGGCCACATCCCGGTCAGCAACCTCTACGAGGTGTTCGTGCTGTTCTGCTGGATGACCGCGGCCTTCTACCTCTACTACGAGGACCAGTACCGCACCCGGGCGCTGGGCGCCTTCGCGATGCTGGTGGTCAGCGCGGCGGTCGGCTTCCTGCTCTGGTACACCGTGGTGCGCGAGGCCCACGAGATCCAGCCGCTGGTGCCCGCCCTCAAGAGCTGGTGGATGAAGCTCCACGTGCCGGCCAACTTCATCGGCTACGGCACCTTCGCGCTGGCGGCGATGGTGGCTTTCGCCTACCTGGTCAAGCAGCAGGCGGGCGAGGCGAAGTGGTACCGGCTGGCGCCGCTCTGGCTGCTGGGCATCGCGCTGTGCTTCGAGCCGCTGGCCTTCCGCCGGACCGCGGGCGAGGCGGGCGGCGGCTACTGGATGGTGTACTTCGGCGTCTCGGCGCTGGCGGTCGCGGCCATCCTGCTCGGCCGGCGCCGGATCGCGGCCAAGCTCCCGCCGCTCGAGGTGCTGGACGACGTCATGTACAAGGCCATCGCGGTCGGCTTCGCCTTCTTCACCATCGCGACCGTGCTCGGCGCGTTCTGGGCCGCCGAGGCCTGGGGCGGCTACTGGAGCTGGGACCCGAAGGAGACCTGGGCGCTGATCGTCTGGCTCAACTACGCGGCCTGGCTGCACATGCGGCTGGTCAAGGGCCTGCGCGGGACCCTCTCCGCCTGGTGGGCGCTGGTCGGGCTGGCGGTCACGACCTTCGCCTTCCTGGGCGTCAACATGTTCCTGAGCGGCCTGCACAGCTACGGGACGCTGTAGGAGCGCTGCGCCTTCCCGGGTGGGTCCCAGGCGGGGCGGGGCGATCGGAGCGAAGATGCGCGGCGGCGCCGCGGCGCGCGCATCGCATCCATTGGAAAATTCCATGCATCCCTGCAACCAATGCGTGCGTAATCGCTCCAACGACCCGAGATTCAACCAGGAGATTCCCCGATGGCGTTCCGGCACCGCACCAATGGCTTCCAGCACCCGATCCCGAGCGAGATCACCCCGCGCCACGTCTACGAGGGCCGGCGCGACCTGATGAAGCTGATGGCCGGCGGCGCCGCCGGCAGCGTGCTCGCCGCCTGGGCCGGCCGCGAGGCCCTGGCCCAGGCCGCCGCGCCGGGCAAGCTCGCGCCGCTGCCGGGCGCGAAATCCGCGGTGCCCGGCGCCATCGCGATGGACAAGCCCACCGACTACCAGGACGCCAGCACCTACAACAACTTCTACGAGTTCGGCACCGACAAGTCGGACCCGGCGCGCAACGCCCACACCCTGCAGACCCGGCCGTGGACGGTCGAGGTCGAGGGCCTGGTCAAGAAGCCCGGCCGCTACGGCATCGAGGACCTGCTCAAGCTGAGCGCGCAGGAAGAGCGCATCTACCGGCTGCGCTGCGTCGAGGGCTGGTCGATGGTGATTCCCTGGGTCGGCTACTCGCTGTCCGAACTGATCCGCAAGGTCGAGCCGCAGCCCGGCGCGAAATTCGTCGAGTTCGTGACCCTGGCCGACAAGAAGACCATGCCTTTCGTCGGCTCGCGGGTGCTGGAGTGGCCCTACACCGAAGGCCTACGCATGGACGAGGCGATGCACCCGCTGACCCTGCTGGCCTTCGGCATGTACGGCGAGGTGCTGCCCAACCAGAACGGCGCCCCGGTGCGCCTCGTGGTGCCCTGGAAGTACGGCTTCAAGTCGGCCAAGTCCCTGGTCAAGGTCCGTTTCCTCGACAAGCAGCCGCCGACCGCCTGGAACAAGGCCGCGGCCAACGAGTACGGCTTCTATTCCAACGTGAATCCCGACGTCGACCATCCGCGCTGGAGCCAGGCCACCGAGCGCCGCATCGGCGACGGCGGCCTCTTCGCCAAGCGGCGCAAGACGCTGATCTTCAACGGCTACGAGGCGCAGGTCGGCCAGCTCTACGCCGGCATGGACCTCAAGAAGAACTACTGAGGGCCGCCGGATCGTGTCCGCGACCCTGCCGCCCCGCGCCGCGTCCGGCGCCGCGCCCTGGCAGCGTGCGCTCTGCCGCGCGCTGATGCATCCGCTGGCCAAGCCGGCGGTCTTCCTGCTGTGCCTGCTGCCGGTCGCCTGGCTGGTCTGGGGCGCCTTCGCCGACCGGCTCGGCGCCAACCCGGCCGAGGCGCTGGTCCGCGCCACCGGCGACTGGACGCTGCGCTTCCTGTGCATCGGGCTGGCGGTCACGCCGCTGCGGGTCGGGCTCGGGCTGCCGGCGCTGGCGCGGCTGCGGCGGATGCTCGGCCTCTTCGCCTTCGCCTACGTGGCGCTGCACCTGCTGTGCTACGCCTGGTTCGACATGGGCTTCGACCTGGGCGAGATCGCCCGCGACATCGCCAAGCGGCCCTTCATCCTGGTCGGCTTCAGCGCCTTCGTGCTGATGCTCCCGCTGGCCGCCACCTCGTTCAACCGCGCGATCAAGGCGCTGGGCGCGAAGCGCTGGCAGGCGGTGCACCGGCTGGTCTACGCGGCGGCCGGCCTGGGGCTGCTGCACTTCTTCTGGATGCGCGCCGGCAAGAACGATTTCGCCGAGGTGGCCGTCTACGCCGCCATCCTCGCGGCGCTGCTGGCCTGGCGGGTCTGGAACCGGGTCCGACGCAAGCCGGGCCGGAAAGCGGCGGCGGGCGCCTGAACGGACGCCAAGTGCTATCGAAAGAATAGCTGAAAGCGTACGGACCGCTTGCGCCAGGGCCGGAAAGCATCGACGATGCCGGCCGGACCCGGCAGGCGCGGCGCACGGGGCGTGCCGGCCCGCGCAGCTTGCCCGGCGCCCACGGACCGGCCCAAGGCGGGACGACCGTGCGGAGCGGCTGGACCGGAGGCCCTGCCGCCGAGCCGCCCCGACCGTCGCCGGCCGCGCCGGACCGGTCAGTCCGCCGGCAGCAGCCGCTCGTGGCGGAAGGTGTCCTCGGGGGTCTCGCGTTCCCGCACCAGGTGCGCCCGGTCGCCGTCGACTAGCACCTCGGCCGCGCGGCCGCGGGTGTTGTAGTTGCTGGCCATGCTCATGCAGTAGGCGCCGGTCGAGAGCACCGCCAGCAGGTCGCCGGCCCGCACCCCGGCGAGCGCGCGGTCGCGGCCGATCCAGTCGCCGCTCTCGCAGACCGGGCCGACCACGTCGTGCACCGCCGCATCCGCCGGCGCATCCCCGCCCGCGGACCGCAGCGGCTCGATCGCATGGAAGGCCTCGTACATCGCCGGGCGCGGCAGGTCGTTCATCGCCGCGTCGACGATGCAGAAGTTCTTCTGCTCGCCCGGCTTGAGGTAGAGCACCTCGGTCAGGCAAACGCCGGCGTTGCCGACCAGCGAGCGGCCCGGCTCGACCATGAGCTGCCGGTCGCCGTAGCCGCGCGCGTCGAGCCGGGCGAGCAGCCGGGCCCAGAGCGCGTCGGCCGCCGGCGGTGTCTCGCCGTGGTAGTCGATGCCCAGGCCGCCGCCGAAGTCGATGTGCTGCAGCGGGATGCCCGCGGCCTCGATCGCCGCGACCAGGTCCAGCACCTTGTCCATCGCGTCGAGGTAGGGGCCTTCCTGGGTGATCTGCGAGCCGATATGGCAGTCGATGCCGACCACCCGCAGGCCCGCGAGCGACGCGGCGCGGCGGTAGGCGGCCACCGTTTCCTCGTGCGCCACGCCGAACTTGTTGCCCTTGAGGCCGGTCGAGATGTAGGGGTGCGTCTGCGGATCGACGTTCGGATTGACCCGGATGCTCACCGGCGCGCGCATGCCCATGGCGGACGCCACCTCGTGCAGCACCTCTAGCTCGGCGGTGCTCTCGACGTTGAAGCAGCCGATGCCGGCGGCCAGCGCCTCGCGCATCTCGGCGCGGGTCTTGCCGACGCCGGAGAAGATGACCGTCGCCGGATCGCCGCCGGCAGCCAGCACCCGGCGCAGCTCGCCGGCCGAGACGATGTCGAAGCCGCAGCCGGCGCGCGCGAAGACCTGCAGCACCGCCAGCGAGGAGTTGGCCTTCATCGCGTAGTGGATGCGGGCCTTGCGCCCGGCGAAGCCGCGCTGGTATGCGGCCAGCGCTTCCAGCATCGAGGCTTTGGAGTAGGCGAAGAGCGGGGTGCCGTGGACGGCCGCCAGGTCCGCGAGGCGGACGTCTTCGAGGAACAGGTCGGCGCCGCGGCGTGCGACGAAGGGACGGCCCGGGAGGTCGTGGTGGGGCATGGGAGCGGGAAGGATGGAGGAAGGAGGCGGCCGGCGCCGGCGGCAAGGCTGGCTGCGGCCGCGGAAGGGCGGGAGGTCAGCGGGCGGCCGGCAGCGCGGGCGTCGAGGGCGTGGCCGTTGAGGGCGATTCGAGGGCCGCGCCGCCGGTGGACGATGCGCCGGTCGCGCCGGTCGGGGCCGCGGGCGCAGACGGCGTGGCCGCGGGCGCCTTGCGCAGGCCGGGGAAGACCGTTTGCGGCAGCGTGGCGCGGTCGCGCGCGATCGGCTCGGTCGGCAGGAAGAGCGCGCCTTTCTGGCCGCATCCGCAGAGGACCATGACGGCAGTGGCGGAAAGGCCCCTGGCTAGAATTTGGCGCAGCTTCAACATGGACGAAATTGTAATGACCGACCTCGAATTCCAGGACCGCGCCGAACGGCTGCTGCAGGCTGTGGAGCGGTGCTGCGACCGCATCAACGACGAAACCGATGCCGATGTCGACAACCAGCGGGTCGGGGGCATGGTGACGCTGACCTTCGCCGACCGCAGCCAGATCGTGGTCAACACCCAGCCCCCGCTGCACGAGATCTGGCTCGCCGCCAAGTCCGGCGGCTACCACTACCGTTTCGTCGACGGCGCCTGGCAGGACACCAAGGGCCAGGGCGAATTCCTGGAGCGGCTCTCGCAGGAGGCCAGCCGGCAGGCGGGGCAGGGGCTGCGCTTCACGCTCTGAGCCTGCCTCGCGCGGCCGGCCGGTTCCGGCGCGGCCGCTCAGTCGCTCAGTTCTTGAACAGGTCGAGGATGCGGTTGCGTTCCTCGGCCGGCGGCGGGGCCTGCGGCGCGATCGGGTTGGGCGCGCCGCCGTTGTCGGCCGGCAGCGGTTCGATCGCCAGGCTCGGGATGCCGCCGCCGCGCGCGTACTCGTCGTAGTACCACTCGCCGCCCACGTTGGTCACGCCCGCCGGCGGCTGCATCTCCTGCACCGGCACGCCCTTGAGCGCGTGCTGCATGAAGTCGATCCAGATCGGCAGCGACAGGCCGCCGCCGGTCTCGCGGTCGCCCAGGTTGCGCGGCTGGTCGTAGCCGATCCAGGTGATCGCCACCAGGCCCGGCTGGAAGCCGGCGAACCAGGCGTCGAGCGAATCGTTGGTGGTGCCGGTCTTGCCGTAGATGTCCGGCCGCTTGAGCGTCGCCTGGGCCTTGGCGGCGGTGCCGGAGCGGGCGACCGACTGCAGCAGGCTGTCCATCACGAAGGCGTTGCGGGCGTCGATGGCGCGGTTGCCCTCGTCGAGCGCCGGCGGCTTGGTCTCGACCATCGGCCGGCCCTTGTAGTCGGTGATGCGCGCGATCAGCCAGGGGTTGAGCCGGTAGCCGCCGTTGGCGAAGACGCCGTAGGCCGCGGCCATCTGCAGCGGCGTGACCGAGCCGGCGCCGAGCGACATCGGCAGGTAGGCCGGATGCTTGGCCGGATCGAAGCCGAAGCGGCCGATCCATTCCTGCGCGTACTTGGGGCCGATGGACTGCATCACCCGCACCGTCACCAGGTTCTTGGACTTCTCCAGCGCGCGGCGCAGCGACATCGGGCCGTCGAAGCCGCCGCCGTAGTTCTTGGGCGCCCAGGGCTGGCCGCCGGTGGTGCCGGCGTCGAAGAACAGCGGGCCGTCGTTGACCACGGTGGCCGGGGTGAAGCCCTTCTCCAGCGCGGCCGAGTAGATGAAGGGCTTGAAGCTCGATCCCGGCTGGCGCCAGGCCTGGGTCACGTGGTTGAACTTGTTCTTGTTGAAGTCGAAGCCGCCGACCAGCGACTTGATGCTGCCGGTCTGCGGGTCGAGCGCGACGAAGGCGCCCTCGACCTCGGGCAGCTGGGTGATCTGCCAGCTGCCCTTGGCGGTGCGCATCACCCGGATCACCGCGCCGCGGCGGATGCGGATGTTGGCCGGCGCCTTGTCGGACAGGCCGGACTCGGCCGGGCGCAGGCCCTCGCCGGCGATCTCCAGGGTGTCGCCGTTGGCGCGCGTCGCCACGATCTTGCGCGGCGTGGCCTGCAGCACCACCGCCGACATCACGTCGCCGTTGTCCGGATGGTCGGCCAGCGCGTCGTCGATCTCGTCCTCGGCCTCGGCGGCATCGGCGGGCAGCTCCACGAACTTCTCGGGCCCCCGGTACTTCTGCCGCGCCTCGTAGTCCATGATGCCCTTGCGCAGCGCCTTGTAGGCGGCGTCCTGGTCGCTCGCGCTGACGGTGGTGTAGACGTTCAGGCCGCGGGTGTAGGCATCGGCGCCGTACTGCGAGAAGACCAGCTGGCGCACCATCTCGGTGATGTATTCGGCATGGACCCGGCCGGCGTCGGTGCCGCGGCGCACCGCCACCTCCTCGCGCTTGGCCGCGTCGGCCTGGGCGCGGGTGATGAAGCCGTTCTCCTCCATCCGATCGATGATGTAGAGCTGGCGGGCGCGGGCGCGCTTGGGGTTGCTGATCGGGTTGTTGGCGGTCGGCGCCTTGGGCAGCCCGGCCAGCATCGCGGCTTCGGCGATGGTCACGTCCTTGAGCGGCTTGCCGAAGTAGGTGTCGGCGGCCGTGGCGAAGCCGTAGGCCCGGTTGCCCAGGAAGATCTGGTTCATGTAGATCTCCAGGATCTGGTCCTTGGAGAGCAGGTGCTCCAGCTTGAAGGTCAGCAGGATTTCGTAGATCTTGCGGGTGTAGGTCTTCTCGGACGACAGGTAGACGTTGCGCGCCACCTGCATGGTGATGGTCGAGGCGCCCTGGCTCTTGAAGCGGTTGACGTTGGCCAGGCCGGCGCGCAGCACGCCCACGTAGTCCACGCCGCCGTGCGAGTAGAAGCGCGCGTCCTCGGCGGCCAGCACCGCGTCCTTCATGACCTGCGGGATCTCGTTGATCGGCGTCAGGTTGCGCCGCTCCTCGCCGAACTCCCCGAGCAGTGTGCCCTCGGACGAGTAGACGCGCAGCGGCAGCTTTGGACGGTAGTCCGCCAGGTCGGACACGTCGGGCAGGTTGGGGTAGGCCATCGCCAGCGCGACCGCGAGCACCAGCCCGGCGGCAACCACCCCGGCGGCGGCGATCCCGAGGATCCAGAATACGACGCGCATCGCCCGACGCGATCCGGACGGCCGTTCCGGCGGCCGCTCGGGAGGGGTCCCGCGCGGGGCGCCGGGGTCACGGAAGGAGGGGTCGATGCGCATGGGGGAGAGGCGGGAAAGAACCGGGAATTATAGGAATCGGCATCCTCCCGGAGGTTCCGGAAGGCCATGCGGCTTCCGCCGGCGGCGGCTGTGCGCGCGATTCGGATACACCTGTCTCCGATTGCACGCCCTGGCGCACGGCGTAGGCTTTTGGCAACGAGGAAACCCTTGTTACCGGTCGCCCACTGCATGAATTCCAGAATTTCTTGAGCGTCGCTGATACGATAAGCATCAAGTGTGAATTTTTGTAGCAGGTTTTCCGGTTGTTCGGAAAGGGGTTGCAATTGGTTTTCCCAACCTCCTGGTTTCGTCGTCCGTCGGCTCCCTTGCTGGGCATCGACATCAGTTCTTCCAGCGCCAAGCTGGTCGAGCTCGGCCACGGCAAGTCGGGCGACATGACGCTCGAGCGCTGCGCCATCGAGCAATTCGAGCCCGACTGGATCGTCGACGGCAACATCGAGAAGTTCGACGAAGTCGCGGCCGCGCTGCGCCGCCTGGTCAAGAAGAGCGGCAGCCGCACGCGCAACGTCGCGATGGCGTTGCCGTCCTCGGCCGTCATCACCAAGAAGATCGTGCTGCCGGGCGGCCTGTCCGAGGAGGAACTCGAGCTCCAGGTCGAGTCCGAGGCCAGCCAGTACATCCCCTTCCCCCTGGACGAGGTGAGCCTCGACTTCTGCGAACTCGGCCCGGCCGCCGGGCCGGAGGGCGACGTGGAGGTGCTGATCGCCGCCTCGCGCCGCGAACGCGTCCAGGACCGCCAGGGCCTCGCCGAGGCGGCCGGCCTGAAGCCGGTCATCGTGGACATCGAATCCCATGCGGCTCGGCTCGCGGCGGGCCGGCTGATCGAGCGCCTGCCGGGCGCGGGTGGTTCCGCGGCCGGCCGCAAGGACGCGCCGATGGTGGCGCTATTCGAGATCGGCGCCACCACCACCGCCATGCAGGTGCTGCGCGGCGACGAGGTGCTCTACGAGCGCGACCAGGTCTTCGGCGGCGCCCAGCTCAACCAGCTCATCGTCCGCCAGTACGGCTTCTCCGCCGAGGAGGCCGAGACCAAGAAGCGCAACGGCGAGCTGCCCGACGACTACCCGGCCACCGTGCTGCAGCCCTTCGTCCACAGCCTGGCCCAGGAAGTCGCCCGGGCGCTGCAATTCTTCTTCACCAGCACCCCGTACAACCGGGTGCACCACCTGATGCTCGCCGGCGGCTCGTCCAGCCTGGCCGGCCTGGCGGAAGTCGTTGGCGAACGATGCCAGGTGGCCGCCACACTGGCCAACCCCTTCGACGGCATGCGCCTCGGCGCCGGCATCAACGGCAGCCGGGTGCTGCGCGAAGCGCCGTCCTACCTCACCTCGTGCGGCCTGGCCATGCGGAGGTTCCTGCAGTGATCCTCATCAACCTGCTGCCGCACCGGGTCCTGGCCCGCAAGCGGCGCCGCGACGCCTTCCACGCCACGCTGCTGGGTGCCGCCATCGCGGGCGTTCTGGTGGCCGCCGGCGTCTACCTGCTCTACCAGTCCCGCATCGCCGACCAGCAGGCACGCAACCAGTACCTGCAGTCCGAGATCCAGGTGCTCGACAACCAGATCAAGCAGATCGCCTCGCTCGAATCCGAGATCACCGCCCTGCGCGCGCGGCAGGCGGCGGTCGAGGGCCTGCAGTCCGACCGCAACATGCCGGTGCACCTGCTCAACGAGCTGGCGCGCCGCCTGCCCGACGGCGTCTACCTGACCGAGATGAAGCAGGACGGCCAGACGGTGGCGATCAAGGGCGTCGCGCAGTCCAACGAACGTGTCTCGGAGCTGCTGCGCAACCTCGGCGAATCGACCTGGCTCGCCTCGCCGCAACTCGGGGAGATCGCTTCCGCCAGCCTCGCGCTCACGCCGCGCGACACGCGCCGCGTGTCCAACTTCGCCATGACCATGCGCCTGCTGCGCGCGAGCGACCTGTCGCCCCCGGCGGCCGGCGCCGCCGCGCCGGCCCGGGCGACGCCGGCCGTGCCCCGTTCCTAGGAGAAGCGCCGCATGGCCACCCGCACCGCTCCGTCCCGGGCTCCCCGGATCGACCTCGCCGCCCGGCTGCGCGCCCTGCAGGCGCAGTTCGCCGACCTCGACCCCAAGGATCCCTCGCGCTGGCCGACGCTGCCGCGCGCCCTGCTGTGCCTGGTGGTCGCCGCGGGCGTCTTCGGCCTGCTGTGGTACGCCTGGCTGGGCGACTACCAGACCGAGCTCGAGACCGAGCAGGCGCGCGAGGCGACGCTGCGCGCCGACTACCAGCAGCGCGCCGCCAAGGCGGCCAACCTGCAGGCGCTCAAGCAGCAGCGCGAGCAGGTCCAGCAGTACGTCACCCAACTGGAGAAGCAGCTCCCGAGCAAGGCCGAGATGGCCGCGCTACTGTCCGACATCAACCAGGCGGGCGTGGGCCGCAGCCTGCAGTTCGAACTGTTCCGCCCGGGACAGGTGGTGGTGCGCGACTACGACGCCGAACTGCCGATCGCGGTCCGCGTGACCGGCAGCTACCACGACATGGGCGCCTTCGCGGCCGACATCGCCCACCTGCCGCGCATCGTCACCCTCAACAACCTGGCGATCGTGGCCGGCAAGGACGGCGCGCTGGCGATGGACGCCACCGCGCGCACCTTCCGCTACCTCGACGAGGAAGAGATCGAAGCCCAGCGCAAGGCCAAGAAGGCGCAGGAGGCGAAACGATGAAGCAGGGTTTCCCGGCGCTCTTCCGGGCTTTCTGCGCGTTCGGCGCGCTTACGCTCCTGTTGTCGGGCTGCGGCGCCTCGGACGAGGACGACCTGCGCCGCTGGACCGCCGAGCAGCGTGCGCAGACCCGTCCGCGCATCGAGCCCATCAACCCGCCTAAGCAGTTCCTGCCGCAGGGCTACGAGCAGGCCGCGGCCGCCGATCCCTTCGAGATGCAGAAACTCGCCAAGGCGCTGCGCCGCGAAAGCCGCTCCGCCAACAACGACCTGGTGGCGCCCGAGCTGCAGCGCCGCAAGGAGCCTCTGGAGGCCTACCCGCTGGACACGATGCGCATGGTCGGCAGCCTGACGAAGGCCGGGCAGCTGGTGGCCCTGGTGCAGGCCAACAACCTGCTCTACCAGGTGCGGCCGGGCGAGCACCTGGGCCAGAACTTCGGCCGGGTGACCCGTATCACCGAATCCGGAATGACGTTGCGCGAAGTGGTGCAGGACGCCACCGGCGACTGGGTGGAGCGTGCCGCCGCCCTCGAACTGCAGGAGATGAAATGAGCTTGAGCAACGGTTGGATGCGGCGCCCGCTGCGCTCCGCGATGGTGTGCGCCGCGCTGGCGCTGGGCCTGGCCGGCCCGATCGCGGCGCAGGCGCAGCAGGCGATCCGGTCCGTCACCGGCGCGGTCCAGGGCGGCACGGAGCTGGTGCGCATCGAATTCGCCCAGCCGCTGGCGACGCTGCCCGCCGGCTTCGCGATCCAGTCGCCCGCGCGCATCGCGCTCGACTTCCCCGGCACCACCAGCGCGCTGCCCCGGCCCACGGTGGACATCGGCCAGGGCAACCTGCGCTCGGCCACCGTGGTGGAGGCCGGCAGCCTCACCCGGGTGGTGCTCAACCTCAAGCAGGCCGCGACCTACACCACCCGCATCGACGGCAACGCCCTGCTGGTGCTGCTGGATCCGGCCACCGCCGCATCGGCGGCGGCGCGGCCGGGTTCGATCGCCGCGAGCTTCAACGAGACCCGCGCCGCCGACCTCACGCCGCTGCGCGACCTGGACTTCCGCCGCGGCGCGGACAACGCCGGACGCATCGTGGTCTCGCTCGCCAGCGGCCAGACCAGCGTCGACGTGCGGCAGCAGGGCAAGGTGCTGGTCGCCGAATTCCTGAAATCCTCCCTGCCCGAGGGATTGCGTCGCCGGCTCGACGTCACCGACTTCGGCACGCCGGTCCAGACCGTGACCGCCACGCAGGCCGGCGACCGGGTGCGGCTCGCCATCGAATCGCAAGGCGACTGGGAGCACAGCGCCTACCAGAGCGACAGCCAGTTCGTGGTCGAGGTGCGCGCGCGCAAGGTCGACGGCAGCAAGCTGACCCAGGGGCCGGGATTCAGCGGCGAGCGCCTGTCGCTCAACTTCCAGAACATCGAAGTGCGTTCGGTGCTGCAGGTCATCGCCGACTTCACCAACTTCAACATCGTCACCTCCGACACCGTCACCGGCTCGCTCACCCTGCGGCTCAAGGACGTGCCCTGGGACCAGGCGCTGCAGATCGTCATGGACGCGCGCGGCCTGGGCATGCGCAAGAACGGCAACGTGCTGTGGATCGCGCCCAAGGACGAACTCGACGCCCGCACCAAGAAGGACCTGGAGGCGCAGCTCGCCATCCAGAAGCTGGAGCCGGTGCGCACCCAAGCCTTCCAGCTCAACTACGCCAAGGCGTCCGACATGCTGTTCCAGCTCAATGGGACCGGCGGCGGGCTGGGCGGCGGCGGTGTCAGCGGCGGCGTGAGCAACCGCTTCCTGAGCGAGCGCGGCAGCGCCATCGCCGAGCCGCGCACCAACCAGCTCTTCGTCACCGACACGCCGGCCAAGCTGGCGCAGGTCGAGGAACTGCTGGCCAAGCTCGACGTGGCGGTGCGCCAGGTGCTGATCGAGGCGCGCATCGTCGAGGCCTCGGACACCTTCAGCCGCCAGCTCGGCGTGCGCCTGGGCGGCGGCGACCTGCGGGCCCAGAACGGCGGCGACGGCGGCTACCGCATCGCAGGCAACAACCGGGTGGCCGCCGGCACCAGCTACGCGAACGCGGTCTCGTCCGCCGGCTTCGGCACCACGGTGAACACCGCCAGCAACTTCGTGAACCTGCCGGCCAATTCGATCAACGGCAACAGCGCCGCGACCTTCGCGCTGTCGATCTTCAATTCCGCCGCCAACCGCTTCCTCGCGCTGGAACTCTCGGCGTTGGAAGCCGACGGCAAGGGCAAGGTGGTGTCCAGCCCCCGTGTGGTGACCGCCGACCAGACCAAGGCGCTGATCGAGCAGGGCACGGAATACCCGTACCAGCAATCCACCTCCAGCGGCGCCACCTCGATCGCATTCCGCAAGGCCAACCTCAAGCTGGAAGTCACGCCGCAGATCACGCCCGAGGGCAACATCATCCTGGACCTGGACATCAACAAGGACACCCGCGGCGAGACCACCGCCTCCGGCATCGCGATCAACACCAAGCACGTCAAGACCCAGGTGCTGGTCGAGAACGGCGGCACGGTGGTCATCGGCGGCATCTTCGAGCTGACCGAGACCACCGACGAGACCAAGGTGCCTTTCCTCGGCGACATCCCGGTCGCCGGCAACCTGTTCAAGTCCCGCTCCCGCATCGCCAACAAGACCGAGACGCTGGT
Organism: Xylophilus ampelinus; assembly: GCA_036946225.1. GTDB lineage: Bacteria > Pseudomonadota > Gammaproteobacteria > Burkholderiales > Burkholderiaceae_C > JAKOND01. Next base: position 133,991 of record JAQIJO010000008.1, on the reverse strand, counting down.
GTTCATCACGCCGAAGATGATCTCCGACCGGCTGGCCGCGAGCCGCTGAGGACGCGGCCGCGACGCACCCCCTTTCCCAGGACGACCTTTCCCATGACCCTCACACGTACGATCTACGGCACTGCCCTGGTTCCGGTCCTGGTGGCCGCGCTGACCGCCTGCGGCGGCGGCGGCGGCAGCGCCGGTACCCCCAACAACGCCGGCACGGGCAGTTCGGCTTCGGGCAGCGCGAGCTCCGGGGGCTCGACCACCGCGCCTGTCGCCGCACCCACGTTGTCGGCTTCGATCGTGGACGCCGCGGACGTGGCGGTCGCGTCGAATTCGATCAGCGCCTCCACGGCCTACGTGCGCGTCGTCGTCAAGAACGCGGCCGGCGCCCCCGTCGCCAGCAAGCTGGTGACTTTCACCACCGATGCCTCCGTCGCGACCCTGCTGCAGGCATCGGCGCTGACCGATGCCAACGGCATCGCCCGGGTGCGCATCAACCCCGCCAGCCTCACCACCGCCGCGGCCGGAACGGTCACCGCCAGCGCGAGCGTCGATGGCGCCACGGTGCAATCCACGGTGGACTACCAGACGTCCGCAGCCAACGTGACACTGACCGGCCTCGCCGCCGGGTCCGCGAGCATCACGGCGCTGCAGTCCTCGGCGGTCAACGTGCGGGCCCTGGTCGGCGGCGCCGCCGCTGCCGCGGGCAAGGTCAGCGTGAGCTTCTCGGCATCCTGCGGCACCTTCAGTCCGGCGACGGCCGCCAACGACAGCAACGGCAACGTGTCGACGGTCTACCAGTCGGTCGGAACCTGCAGCGGGCCGGTCACGCTGACGGCGCAGGCCGCGGGCGCGACTGCGGCGACCGCCTCGATCAACGTCGTGGCGGCGCAGGCGGCCAACCTGCTGTTCCAGAGCGTCGACCGCAGCACCATCTTCACGTCCCGCGCCACCAACGGTGCCAAGCAGGCGACGCTCAAGTTCCAGGTGGTCGACGCCAGCGGAGCGGCCATGGCCTCGCAGGCGGTCCAGTTCAGCCTATCCAGCAGCGCGGCCAACGCCGGCGTGACCTTCGCCGGCGGTTCCACCGCGACGCAGACCGTCACCACCGACGCGAGCGGCATCGCAGCCGTCACCATCAGTTCCGGCGCGCTGCCGACGCCGGCGGTGGTGAACGCCGTGCTGGCGGCCAACGGCAACATCCAGGCTTCCTCGCTGACGCTGGCTGTCACTTCCGGCGTGCCGACGCAGCGCGCAGCCTCCCTGGCCGCCTCCAAGCTGGCGATCGAGGGCCTCAACATCGACGGAACCACCACCGCGGTCACCTTCCGCATCGCCGACCGACAGGGCAACCCGGTGCCCGCCGGCACCGCGGTCAGCTTCGTGGCCTCGCACGGGCTGGTGACCGGCAGTTGCACGCTGGACGCCTCGTCCGCCTGCACCGTCACCTACACCAGCCAGGGCACCCGTCCGGCCAATGGACGCGCCGTCGTGCTGGCCTATCTCGACGGCGAGGAAAGCTTCATCGACACCAACGGCAACAACGCGTACGACAGCGGCGAAACCTTCACCGACATCGGCACGGCGTACCGGGACGACAACGAGAACGGCGCCTTCGACGCGGGAGAGCAGAGCTATCCCGGCGGCATGACGGGCAGCGCCGCATGCTCGAGCGGCCTGCTCGGCACGCCGTTCATCGCCAACACCTGCGACGGCGTATGGAGCGGCGGCATCCGGGTGCGTTCGCAGATGGCGATCGTGCTCGCACCGTCGCAGGCGACCATCGAACAGGTGAGCCGGACGACGCAAGCGCTCACGGTGAGGGTCTCCGACGGTCAAACCCCCCGCAATTCTGCGGTCACTGGTTCCACGGTGGCCGCCGTGATCACCACGGCGAACAGCGCGTGCTCGATCGTCTCCGTCAGCCCGAACGTGGTCGGCAATTCGACCGCGCCCAGCCTGCACGCCGTCACGCTCAACGGCGACGCCAGCTGTTCTGCCGCTACCATCGCCGTCACCGTAACTTCGCCTACGGGCGTCTCGGCGCAACGTAGCTTCTAGTCTTGATCATCCTCGTCGGCCTCCCCGGCTCCGGAAAATCCACCATCGGACGCCAGCTGGCGCGGCGGCTGCAACTGCCGTTCGTCGATTCGGACCAGGTGGTGGAGGCGCGCCTCGGCTGCGCGATCCGGACCTTCTTCGAGCGGGAAGGGGAGGACCGCTTCCGCGACATCGAGGAAGCGGTGATCGACGAGCTGACCGCCTCGCATCCGGGCGTGATGGCGACCGGCGGCGGGGTGGTGCTGCGGCCAGGCAACCGGGAACGCATGCGCGCGCGCGGGCAGGTGGTCTACCTGAGCTCCACGCCCGAGGAGCTCGCGCGCCGGCTGCGGCACGACACCCAGCGGCCGCTGCTGCAGGTGGCCGATCCGCTCGCCCGGCTGCGCGACCTGCACGCCGCGCGCGATCCGCTCTACCGCGAGGCGGCCCATTTCGTGGCCGAGGCCGGGCGCTCCTCGGTGCCGGCGATGGTGCGGGTCGTGGGCATGCAGCTCGAGCTCGCCGGCGTGGCGCCCGCGGCGTCGGCGGACGTCCGGGCCGCGCCGGCCGCCGCCGCGCATGCGGGGCCGGACCGTCCGGACCAGGAGCGCTGACGCGGTCCGCAGCGCCGACGCGTGCGCGCCGGGGCTTCCCCTACACTGTCGCGCCATGCCGATCCCGTCCCCGCTCCCCCCGGTTCCGCCGTCTTCCGCCGCACCGATGCCGACCGCCGCGGCGCACACCGTGCGCATCGACCTGGGCGCGCGCAGCTACCCGATCCGCATCGGCGCCGGCCTGCTGGACGATCCGGCAACCTTCGCCGGCCTGCCGCGCGCGGCCGCCGCGCTGATCGTCACCAACACCACCGTCGGCCCGCTCTACGCCGACCGGCTGCGCGCCGCGCTGGCGCCGCACCATGCGGCGGTGCACGTGGTCGCGCTGCCCGACGGCGAGTCGCACAAGGACTGGCCGACCCTCAACCGCGTCTTCGACGCCCTGCTGGGCCACGGCTGCGACCGGCGCACCGTGCTCTACGCGCTGGGCGGCGGGGTGGTGGGCGACATGGCCGGCTTCGCCGCGGCCAGCTACATGCGCGGCGTGCCCTTCGTGCAGGTGCCGACCACGCTGCTGGCGCAGGTGGATTCCTCGGTCGGCGGCAAGACGGCGATCAACCATCCGCTGGGCAAGAACATGATCGGCGCCTTCTACCAGCCGCACCTGGTGGTTTGCGACCTGGGCACCTTCGCGACGCTGCCGCCGCGCGAGGTCAGCGCCGGCCTGGCGGAGATCGTCAAGTACGGCCCGATCTGCGACATGGCATTCATGGAGTGGCTGGAGGCGCGCATGGACGCGCTGCGGGCCGGCGACCCGGACGCGCTGGCGCACGCGGTGCGCCGCAGCTGCGAGATCAAGGCCGCGGTCGTCGGGCAGGACGAGCGCGAGGCGGGCCTGCGGGCCATCCTCAATTTCGGCCACACCTTCGGCCATGCGATCGAGTCCGGCATGGGCTACGGCGCCTGGCTGCACGGCGAGGGCGTCGGCGCCGGCATGGTGATGGCGGCGACGCTGTCGCAGCGCCTGGGCCTGGTGGACGCGGCTTTCGTGGACCGGCTGACCGCGCTGGTCGCCCGCGCCGGGCTGCCGACCGCCGGGCCGCGCATCGACGCCCAGGACAACGCCGGGCGCTACCTGCAGCTGATGCGGCTGGACAAGAAGTCCGAGGCCGGTGACATCCGCTTCGTGCTGATCGACGGCCCGGGCCGGGCGATCGTGCGGGGCGCGCCCGACGCGCTGGTGCGCGAGGTGGTGGACGCCTGCTGCGAGCCGGCCGCAGCGGTCGCCTGACTGCTATCGAAAAAGTAGCTGGAGACGCAGGTGGATCGCGCGCAATCCCTGTTTCCGACTCCTGAATCCGCCGTCCTGTCCGCCGCCGCATCCCGCCGCGCGCCCTACGCCAGCGACCCGGCCCGCACCCGGGGCCGGCGCCATCCCGAGGCCGCGGCGCCGACCCGCACCGACTACCAGCGCGACCGCGACCGCATCGTGCATTCGACCGCCTTCCGGCGGCTGGTCTACAAGACGCAGGTCTTCCTCAACCACGAGGGCGACCTGTTCCGCACCCGGCTGACCCATTCGCTGGAGGTCGCGCAGCTCGGCCGGTCCATCGCCCGGCCGCTCGGCCTCGACGAGGACCTGGTCGAGGCCGTCGCCCTGGCGCACGACCTGGGCCACACCCCCTTCGGCCACGCGGGGCAGGACGCGCTCGACGACTGCATGCGGGGCCACGGCGGTTTCGAGCACAACCTGCAGAGCCTGCGCATCGTCGACACGCTGGAAGAGCGCTATCCGCAGTACGACGGCCTGAACCTCAGCTTCGAGACCCGCGAGGGCATCCTCAAGCACTGCTCGCGCGCCCATGCCGAGGCGCTGGAGCGGGCGGAGCCCGGCGGGGTGGGGCGCCGCTTCCTGGACCGCACGCAGCCCTCGCTCGAAGCGCAGCTGTGCAACCTGGCCGACGAGATCGCCTACAACGCCCACGACATCGACGACGGCGTGCGCTCCGGCCTGATCACCCTCGCGCAAATGGCCGAGGTGCCGCTGTTCGAGCGCTTCCGGCGCGAGGCGCTGGACGCCCATCCGGCGCTGGCTGTCCCGTCGCAGCAGCGCCGGCTGCTCTACGAGGCGATCCGCCGCATGCTCAGCGCGCAGGTCTACGACGTGATCGACGCCACCCGCGCGGCGCTGGCCGCGGCCGGCTGCGACAGCCCGGAGGCGGTGCGCGCCGCGCCGCCGCTGCTGCGCTTCAGCGACGCGATGCGGTCCGAGTCCACCGCGCTCAAGCGCTTCCTGTTCAAGAACCTCTACCGCCATCCGCAGGTGATGGAGACCACCGGCCGCGCCCGCACCGTGGTGCGCGAGCTGTTCGCCGCCTACCGGGACGCGCCCGCCGAAATGCAGGCGGACTTCGCCGCCCGGGCCGCCCTCGCCGCGGACGGGGCGTCCGCCGCCGCCGTCTTCCCGGCGAATGCCGCCGGCCGGGGCCGCAGCCCCGAGCGCACCGTGGCCGACTACATCGCCGGCATGACCGACCGCTTCGCGGTGCGCGAGCACGAGCGGCTGACCGGCCGCCGGTTGCTGGCCTGAGCTTGGCGGCGGCCGGGCGGCCGCTTGGCGGCGGCACTCCCCGGCGGCATGTCCCCTGCTGCACTTTCCCGGCAGCATTTCCCCAGCGACCACTGCCCGGCGACATTTGCCCGCCGGCGTCCCCCGGCGCGATCTCCCTGCGACATCTTCCAGCGTGACCTCCCGGACGCCGCCACGCCGGCGCCGCGCTGTCGTCCTCTGGGATGACGCCGGCCCGGGCGGGACGGTCGTACCGTAGCAGCGGTGCCGGAACCTTCCGTCCGGACGCACCCGACCCCGCGGACGAGCGCCGCGCATCCCGGAGACATCCATGCGACCCATCCCCCCTCGCGCCGCGCTGCGGCTGTCCGCCCTGGCGCTGTCCGCCGCAGCGCTGGGCGCCTGCGGCGGCGGCTCCGCCACCCTGCCGGCGCAGCCGACCGCCTCCAGCCTGGCCGTGAGCTGCGAGTCGCTCGCCGGCACGCGGCTGGCCGACACCACCCTCACCGGCGCCACCGTCGCGGCGGGGGAGGTGATCAACGGCGTCACCCTGCCGGCGCACTGCGTGGTGCAGGGCCGGATGAACCCGCGCACCGGCGTCGACGGCAAGCCCTACTACATCGGCTTCGAGATGCGCCTGCCCCAGGCCTGGAACGGCCGCTTCGCCTTCCAGGGCGGCGGCGGCAACGACGGCGTGGTGCGCAAGGCGATCGGCGCCCTGGCCGGCAACGATGGATCGTCGGCCGCGCTGCAGACCAGCGCGCTCGCCAAGGGCTACGCGGTGGTCACCACCGACGCCGGCCACCAGGTCACCGACGCCAGCTTCGGCTTCGATCCGCAGGCGCGCATCGACCACGCCTACGCGTCCTACGACAAGGTGACGGTGGCGGCCAAGGCGCTGATCGCGCAGGCCTACGGCCGCGGCCCGGACCGCTCGTACTTCGTCGGCTGCTCGGGCGGCGGCCGGCAGGCGATGCTGTTCCCGCAGCGCTTCCCGGACTACTTCGACGGCATCGCGGCCAACGCGCCGGCGATCAAGGTCGCGAAGGAGGCGTCGGTGGCATCGACCTGGAACGTGCTCGCCTACACGGCCATCGCGCCCCCGGGCGCCGACGGCCGGCCGGTCCTGAGCCGCGCCTTCTCCAACCAGGACCTCTCCCTCGTCGCCGACGCGGTGCTGCGCAAGTGCGACGCGCTCGACGGCGCGGCCGACGGCATCGTGGGCGTCAATCCCGCGGCCTGCAGCTTCGATCCGGCGGTGCTGCAGTGCACCGGCGCGAAGGACGACGGCTGCCTCTCGGCCGGCCAGGTCGCGGCGCTGAAGAAGGACTTCGGCGGGCCCAGGGACTCCGCCGGCCGCGCGCTCTACGCCAGCTGGCCCTGGGACCGCGGCATCCAGGGCGCCGACTGGCGCAACTGGCGGCTCGGCACTTCCACCACCGCGGTGCCCAATGCGCGCAACTACAGCCTGATCGCCACCGACGCGATGCCGAAGGAATTCTTCACCCCGCCCGCGCCGTCCTTCGACGTCTTCACCTTCGATTTCGACACCGATCCGGCCCGCATGGACGCCTACGCGGCGATCTACCACACCACCTCGACCGACGTCGGCGCCTTCCGCGCCCGCGGCGGCAAGATGCTGATCGTGCACGGCACCAGCGACCCGATCTTCTCGGCCAACGATTCGATCGACTACTACCAGCGCCTCGCGGCCGCCCAGGGCGGCGAGGCCGCGACCCGGGACTTCGCCCGGCTCTACCTGGTGCCCGGCATGAACCACTGCTCCGCCTCGGGCGGGCCGGCCACCGACGTGTACGACGCCCTCACGCCGCTGGCCGACTGGGTGGAGAAGGGCGTCGCGCCCGACCGCATCCTGGCCCGCGCCGGCGCGTCCTCGCCCTGGCCCGGCCGCACCCGGCCGCTGTGCCCGTACCCGCAGGTGGCCACTTACACCGGCAGCGGCAGCCTGGAGGACGCGGCGAACTTCGCCTGCCGCTGATCCCGCCCCGACGGCGGTCCGGCGGGGCGGGCCATGGCGGGACGCGCGGGGTCGGGCCTGCCGGCGGCCCATGACCGCACCGCCGGCGCGGCGCGGGGCGGCCGATAGAATCCGCCCTCCCATGAACCGACCCCGCCCCCGTCCCGCGCGTCCCGCGCCGCCCCCCGCCGTGGAGCGCCCACCGGTGGCCGCGGCCGACGCCATCGCCGACACCCGCGCCTGGCTCGAGCGCGCGGTGATCGGCCTCAACCTCTGCCCCTTCGCCAAGGCCGTCCACGCGCGCGGCCAGGTGCACTACGCGACCACCGACGCGCGCGACGACGGCGGCATCCTCGACGCGCTGGCCGAGGAGCTGCGCGCGCTGGTCGCCCGCGACCCGGCCGAGCGCGACACCACGCTGCTGGTCGCCACCGCCGCGCTGCACGACTTCCTCGACTTCACCGCGCTGCTGCGCCGGGCCGACGCGCTGCTGGCCGGCATGGGCCTGGAAGGCACGGTGCAGGTCGCGAGCTTCCACCCCGACTTCCAGTTCGCCGGCAGCGATGCCGACGACATCGCCAACGCCACCAACCGCGCGCCGCATCCGACGCTGCACCTGCTGCGCGAGGCGAGCATCGACCGCGCGGTCGCGGCCTATCCCGAGGCCGACGCGATTTTCGGGCGCAACATCGAGCGGCTGCGCGCGCTGGGGCCCGAAGGCTGGCGCGCGCTGGACGTGGGCGCCGGCTGCGGCCGGTCCGCCGCGCCCGAGGCCGCGGAGCCCGCCGGCGGAGCGGTCGCCGCATGAAGAAGCCCGCACGCCGCGCCGCCACGCCGTCGGGCGCCGCGCCGGCCGCCTCGCCGCTCGACGGGCTGCTGCAGCCGGGCCAGTCGGTCGCGCTGCTGCAGGAACTGCATATCCTGACCCGCGACGGGCGGATCAACCAGGATTCGCGCCGCAAGCTCAAGCAGGTGCACCACCTGTTCCAGTTCATCGAGACGCTGCTGCGCGAGCTGCCCGGCGGCGGCGAGGGCGCCACGCTGGCCGACCACGGCGCGGGCAAGTCCTACCTGGGCTTCATCGTCTACGACCTGTTCTTCCGGGCGCAGGGCAGCGGCCGGATCTACGGCATCGAGACCCGGCCCGAACTGGTCGCCCGCTCGCGCGAACTCGCGGCGTCGCTGGGCTTCGACCGGATGGAGTTCCTCAACCTGACGGTGGCCGAATCGTCGCAGTCGGACGCGCTGCCGCCCTGCATCGACGTGGTGACCGCATTGCACGCCTGCGACACCGCCACCGACGACGCCATCGCCTTCGGCCTGCAGAAGCAGGCCCGCGCCTTCGCCCTGGTGCCCTGCTGCCAGGCAGAGGTGGCCGCCTGCCTGCGCCAGGGCAAGGCGATCTCGCTCGCCCGCACGCCGCTGGCCGAGCTGTGGCGCCACCCGCTGCACACCCGCGAACTGGGCAGCCAGATCACCAACGTGCTGCGCTGCCTCTACCTGGAGGCGAGCGGCTACCAAGTCACGGTGACCGAGCTGGTGGGCTGGGAACACAGCATGAAGAACGAGCTGATCCTGGCGCGCCATACCGGCCAGAAGAAGCGCGCCGCCGCCCGGCGGCTGGTGGCGATCCTGGAGGAGTTCGGCCTGTCGGCGCTGCTGCCGCTGCGCTTCCCCGGCATCGCGGCGATGGCCGCCGCGGCCGACGCCGACGCCGGGACCGCCGGCGAACGGGACGGCGACGCCCTGCATCCGCCCGCACCCTGAAGCCGCGGCGGCAGGTTCCCGTCACATCGGCTGGCTAGGATGCGGCCTTCCCGTGCCGTGCCCGTCCCCGTCCCCGTCCATGCCGCCTGAGCCTCCCGAAACCCTGCCTTTCCACACCGCCTGCCTCCGCCACGCCGTCCGGTGGCTGCTGACCGCCAGCCTGCTGGCGGCGCTGGGCTACGGCGTCTACGTGGCGGTGCGCTTCCACCACGTCGACAACCATCTCTACCGCTGGTGGACCGGCCGCGACGCGCGGGCCGCACCCCGCTCGGCCGAGCCGGGCCTGCGGCTGGACCGCTACCGCATGGACGGGGCCGCCCGGCCGGTGGAGGGCATCGACCGCAACCTCTCCGGCCTCGCCTTCGACGCGGAGCGCCAGCGCCTGATCGCGGTGGTCAACCGGCCGGCCACGCTGTTGCTCCTGGACCTCGAAGGCCGGGTGACCGGCCGCCACCGGCTACGCAATGCCTCCGACGTGGAGGGCGTGGCCTTCCTCGGCGGCGGGCGGATCGCCCTGGTGGAGGAGGGCACCCGGCGCGTCCTGCTGGCGACGCTGCCGCGCGACGGGCGGGACGCCGACATGGACCTGCAGTCCGCGCCCTCGCTGCGCCTGGACTTCGGCGACGGGGCGGGCGCAGCCGCCGCCCCGGGGGCGCGGCGCAACCAGGGGCTCGAAGGGGTGGGCTACGACCCGGCGCGCGACCAGCTCTACGTGGTCAAGGAGCACTCGCCGCGCGGGCTCTACCGCATCACCGGCTGGGGCCGCCCGGAGCCGGATGCGCCCGCCGCCTTCGCCATCGAGGACCTGAGCGCCTGGCTGCGGCAGTCGGTGGGCGCCACCGACCTGTCCTCGATCGAGGTGGATCCGGACACCGGCCACCTGCTGCTGCTCAGCGACGAATCGCAGTCGCTGGTCGAGCTCGACCGGCAGGGCGCGCGGGTCGGCGCGCTGCGCCTCGACGGCGTGCCGCAGGCCGAGGGCGTGGCCCTGGGCTCGGACGGAACGGTCTACCTGGTCAGCGAGCCCAACCTCTTCTACCGGCTCCGGCCGGGGGCGCCGCGCCAGCCGGCGCCCTGACGCCCGCGCCGGCCGCCGGGGCCGCGTCCTTATCATGCGGTCCCGCCGCCGGAATTCCTTCCGGCCCCGTCGCCGCCTCTCCCGTCGCATGGCCCGCCTTCCCCGTCTCAGCCTTCCCGGCCAGCCGCACCTGCTGCTGCAGCGCGGCAACAACCGGCAGCCAATCGCCCTCGACCCCGACGACCGGCAGCTGCTGCGCGCGCTGGTCGCCAGCCATGCGGCCGACCAGCGGGTGGCGGTGCATGCCTACGTACTGCTGGACGACGCCTTCCTGCTGCTGGCCACGCCTTCCGGCGCCGAGGGCCTGTCCCGGCTGATGCAAGCGGTCGGGCGGCGCTACGTCCGGCATTTCAACGACCGCCACCGGCGGACCGGCACCCTCTGGGAGGGGCGCTACCGGTCGACCGTGGTGCAGCCCGACCGCCATCTGGTGGATTGCATGGTCTACCTCGACTGGGCGCCGGTCTGCGCCGGGCTGGCCGCCGAGCCGGCCGCGCACGCCGACGGCAGCTACCGGCACTACGCCGGCCAGGCGGCGGAGCGCTGGCTGGCGACGCCGCCGCAGGTCTGGGCGCTGGGCAACACGCCGTTCGCGCGGGAGGCCGCCTACGCCGCCCGGGTCCGCGAGGGCCTGGGCGCCGACGTCCAGGACGCGATCACCGGCGCGGTGCAGAGCGGCTGGGCCCTGGGCGACGCGGATTTCGTCGCGGGACTGCAGAAGACCACCGCACGGCGGCTCACCCGGGGGCGCGCGGGGCGCCCGGCGAACTCCAAAAGTCCGACGCCATCCTCTTGAAACCTGCACGGCGCAGTGCAGGCGTGGGCTGCCTGCTGCGATTTTTGATTTGTCCCCATTTAATGGTTGAACTTATTGTTCAACCATTAAATGGAATCCGACCCCCATTTAAATCGCTTGGCATCGATGTTGCTGTGGTTTACCCTCGAGCTCCCCGGCGAAAAGCGTCAGATTTTTCTTACAGACAGGATCACTCCATGTCCACGACACCCACGATTTCCGCGACCCCGGCGACCGCTGAAGAGATCGCGCACCTCCAGCAGCACGGCCTGTACTCCGCCGCCGACGAGCACGACGCGTGCGGCGTGGGTTTCGTGGCCCACATCAAGGGCATCAAGCGGCACGACATCGTGACCCAGGCCCTGGACATCCTGAAGAACATCGACCACCGCGGCGCGGTCGGGGCCGACGCGCTCATGGGCGACGGCGCCGGCATCCTGATCCAGATCCCCGACGCCCTCTACCGCGAGGAGATGGCGGCCCAGGGCGTGACGCTGCCGCCGGCCGGCGAGTACGGCGTCGGCATGATCTTCCTGCCCAAGGAGCACGCTTCGCGCCTGGCCTGCGAGCAGGAGATGGAGCGGGCCATCAAGGCCGAAGGCCAGGTGCTGCTCGGCTGGCGCGACGTGCCGGTCAACCGCGAGATGCCGATGTCGCCGCAGGTCAGGAAGACCGAGCCGATCCTGCGCCAGGTCTTCATCGGCCGCGGCAGCGACGTCATCGTGCAGGACGCGCTGGAACGCAAGCTCTACGTCATCCGCAAGACCGCCAGCGCGAACATCCAGCACCTCAAGCTCAAGCACGGCAAGGAGTATTACGTGCCGAGCATGTCGAGCCGCACCGTGGTCTACAAGGGCCTGCTGCTGGCGGACCAGGTCGGCACCTACTACTACGACCTCCAGGACGAGCGCTGCGTCTCGGCCGTGGGCCTGGTGCACCAGCGCTTCTCGACCAACACCTTCCCAGAGTGGCCGCTGGCCCACCCGTACCGCTACGTCGCCCACAACGGCGAGATCAACACCGTCAAGGGCAACTACAACTGGATGAAGGCGCGCGAGGGCGTGATGTCCTCGCCGGTGCTCGCCGCCGACCTCCAGAAGCTCTACCCGATCAGCTTCGCCGGCCAGTCCGACACCGCGACCTTCGACAACTGCCTCGAGCTGCTGACCATGGCCGGCTACCCGATCAGCCAGGCGGTGATGATGATGATCCCCGAGCCGTGGGAGCAGCACGACACGATGGACGAGCGCCGTCGCGCCTTCTACGAGTACCACGCCGCGATGATGGAGCCCTGGGACGGCCCGGCCTCCATCGTGTTCACCGACGGCCGCCAGATCGGCGCCACGCTGGACCGCAACGGCCTGCGCCCCTCGCGCTACTGCGTCACCGACGACGACCTGGTGGTCCTGGGCTCGGAATCCGGCGTGCTGCCGATCCCCGAGCACAAGATCGTGCGCAAGTGGCGCCTGCAGCCCGGCAAGATGCTCCTGATCGACCTGGAGCAGGGACGCATGATCGACGACGAGGAGCTCAAGGCCAACATCGTCAACACCAAGCCCTACAAGCAGTGGATCGAGAACCTGCGCATCAAGCTCGACTCGGTCGGCGGCGGCGCGGCCGCCGGCAACGCCGCCGCGGTGCCCGCGTCCGACCTGCCGCTGCTCGACCGCCAGCAGGCCTTCGGCTACACCCAGGAAGACATCAAGTTCCTGATGTCCCCGATGGCCAAGAATGGCGAGGAGGGCATCGGCTCCATGGGCAACGACAGTCCGCTGGCGGTGCTCTCGGATAAGAACAAGCCGCTCTACAGCTACTTCAAGCAGCTGTTCGCGCAGGTGACCAACCCGCCGATCGACCCGATCCGCGAGGCCATCGTGATGTCGCTCAACAGCTTCATCGGGCCGAAGCCCAACCTGCTCGACATCAACCAGGTCAACCCGCCGATGCGGCTGGAGGTCAGCCAGCCGATCCTGGACGTGGCCGACATGGCCAAGCTGCGCGACATCGCCGCCCACACCCAGGGCAAGTTCCGCAGCCAGACGCTGGACATCACCTACCCGCTGTCCTGGGGCCGCGAGGGCGTCGAGGCCCAGCTCGCCTCGTTGTGCGCCGCGGCGGTGGACGCCATCCAGGGCGGCCACAACATCCTGATCATCAGCGACCGCGCGGTCAGCGCCGAGCGGGTCGCCATCCCGGCGCTGCTGGCGCTCTCGGCCATCCACCAGCACCTGGTGCGCGAGGGCCTGCGCACCACCGCCGGCCTGGTCGTCGAGACCGGCAGCGCCCGCGAGGTCCACCACTTCGCGGTGCTGGCCGGCTACGGCGCCGAGGCGGTGCACCCCTACCTCGCGATGGAGACGCTGGTCAGCCTGCACAAGGACCTGCCGGCCGACCTGTCGGTGGACAAGGCGATCTACAACTACGTCAAGGCCATCGGCAAGGGCCTGTCGAAGATCATGTCCAAGATGGGCGTGTCGACCTACATGAGCTACTGCGGCGCCCAGCTGTTCGAGGCCATCGGCCTGAACACCGAGACCGTGGAGAAGTACTTCACCGGCACCGCCAGCCGGGTCGAGGGCATCGGCATCTTCGAGATCGCCGAGGAGGCCGTGCGCACCCACCGGCTCGCCTTCGGCGACGATCCGGTCCTCGCCAACATGCTCGACGCCGGCGGCGAGTACGCCTGGCGCACCCGCGGCGAGGAGCACATGTGGACGCCCGACGCGATCGCCAAGCTGCAGCACGCCTCGCGCGCCAACAACTGGAACACCTACAAGGAATACGCCCAGCTGATCAACGACCAGAGCCGCCGCCACATGACGCTGCGCGGCCTGTTCGAATTCAAGATCGACCCCGCCAAGGCCATCCCGGTGGAGGAGGTCGAGCCGGCCAAGGAGATCGTCAAGCGTTTCGCCACCGGCGCGATGTCGATGGGCTCCATCTCGACCGAGGCGCACTCCACCCTCGCGATCGCGATGAACCGCATCGGCGGCAAGAGCAACACCGGCGAGGGCGGCGAGGACCAGAACCGCTACCGCAACGAGCTCAAGGGCATCCCGATCAAGCAGGGCGACACCCTCAAGAGCGTGATCGGCGAGGCCAACGTCGAAGTCGACCTGCCCCTGCAGGACGGCGACTCGCTGCGCTCCAAGATCAAGCAGGTCGCCTCGGGCCGCTTCGGCGTCACCGCCGAGTACCTGTCCTCGGCCGACCAGATCCAGATCAAGATGGCCCAGGGCGCCAAGCCCGGCGAAGGCGGCCAGCTGCCCGGCGGCAAGGTGACCGACTACATCGGCAAGCTGCGCCACTCGGTGCCGGGCGTGGGCCTGATCAGCCCCCCGCCGCACCATGACATCTATTCGATCGAGGACCTGGCCCAGCTGATCCACGACCTGAAGAACGTCGCGCCGCACGCCGACATCAGCGTCAAGCTGGTGTCCGAGGTCGGCGTGGGCACCATCGCCGCGGGCGTCGCCAAGTGCAAGAGCGACCACGTGGTGATCGCCGGCCACGACGGCGGCACCGGCGCCTCGCCCTGGTCCTCCATCAAGCACGCCGGCGGCCCGTGGGAGATCGGCCTGGCCGAGACCCAGCAGACCCTGGTGCTCAACCGGCTGCGCAGCCGCATCCGGGTGCAGGCCGACGGCCAGATGAAGACCGGCCGCGACGTGGCCATCGGCGCGCTGCTGGGCGCCGACGAGTTCGGTTTCGCCACCGCGCCGCTGGTGGTCGAGGGCTGCATCATGATGCGCAAGTGCCACCTCAACACCTGCCCGGTGGGCGTGGCGACGCAGGACCCGGTGCTGCGCGCCAAGTTCTCCGGCAAGCCCGAGCACGTGGTCAACTACTTCTTCTTCATCGCCGAGGAAGTGCGCCAGATCATGGCCCAGCTGGGCATCCGCAGGTTCGACGACCTGATCGGCCGCGCCGACCTGCTCGACGTGCGCAAGGGCGTGGAGCACTGGAAGGCCCGCGGCCTCGACTTCAGCCGCCTCTTCGCCTACCCGCAGGTGCCGGCCGACGTGGCGCGCTTCCACATGGACCAGCAGGACCACGGCATCGCCGACACGCTCGACCGCAAGCTGATCGAGAAGTCGCGCCCGGCCATCGAGCGCGGCGAGACGGTCCACTTCATCGAGCAGGCCAAGAACGTCAACCGCACCGTCGGCGCGATGCTCTCCGGCGCGGTGACCCGGGTCCATCCGGACGGCCTGCCCGACGGCACCATCCGCATCCAGCTCGAGGGCACCGGCGGCCAGTCCTTCGGCGCCTTCCTGGCCAAGGGCATCACGCTCTACCTGATCGGCGAGGCCAACGACTACACCGGCAAGGGCCTGTCGGGCGGCCGGATCGTGGTGCGGCCGAGCATCGACTTCCGCGGCGACGCGACCCGCAACATCATCGTCGGCAACACGGTGATGTACGGCGCCACCTCGGGCGAGGCCTTCTTCAGCGGCGTGGCCGGCGAGCGCTTCGCGGTCCGCCTCTCGGGCGCCACCGCGGTGGTCGAGGGCACCGGCGACCACGGCTGCGAGTACATGACCGGCGGCACCGTCGCGGTCCTGGGCAAGACCGGCCGCAACTTCGCGGCCGGCATGAGCGGCGGCGTCGCCTTCGTCTACGACGAGGACGGCACCTTCGCCAGCCGCTGCAACCTGGCGATGGTCTCGCTCGAGAAGGTGGTCCCGACCGCCGAGCAGTCCACCGACGAACTGCGCCCGACCTGGCACCGCGGCGAGAGCGACGAGGCCACGCTCAAGAAGCTGCTGGAGGACCACACCCGCTGGACCGGCAGCAAGCGCGCCCGCGACATCCTCGACCACTGGGCCGAATCGCGCGCCAAGTTCGTCAAGGTGTTCCCGACCGAGTACAAGCGCGCGCTCGCCGAGATGCACTACGCCGCGACCCTGAAGGACGACGGCGCGCCGGCGGCCGGGACCGCCGGACAGGCGCCCGCCGTGCGCAAGCCGGCCACCGCGAAGTGAGGCGGCCCGCGGCGCCCGCCGTCCCCCGGACGGCCGGCGCCGCGGCCTGCGCCCGACCCGCACCCCCCCGCACCACATACCCACCCGCGGCAAACCCGCGACAGGCACAAGGACCAGGATCATGGGAAAAGTCACCGGCTTCATGGAATACGAGCGCATCGAGGAGGGCTACAAGCCCGTGCCCGAGCGGCTGAAGCACTACAAGGAATTCGTCGTCGGCCTCGATGACGCGCAGGCCAAGGTCCAGGGCGCGCGCTGCATGGACTGCGGCACGCCGTTCTGCAACAGCGGCTGCCCGGTCAACAACATCATCCCGGACTTCAACGACCTGGTGTACCAGCAGGACTGGAAGAGCGCCTTCGCGGTGCTGGACTCGACCAACAACTTCCCCGAGTTCACCGGCCGCATCTGCCCCGCGCCCTGCGAGGCCGCCTGCGTGCTCAACGTGAACGACGACGCGGTCGGCATCAAGTCGATCGAGCACGCGATCATCGACCGCGCCTGGGCCGAGGGCTGGGTCGCGCCGCGCGCGCCCAAGCACAAGACCGGCAAGAAGGTCGCCGTCGTCGGCGGCGGCCCGGCCGGCATGGCCGCCGCCCAGCAGCTGGCCCGCGCCGGCCACGACGTGACCCTGTTCGAGAAGAACGACCGCATCGGCGGCCTGCTGCGCTACGGCATCCCTGACTTCAAGATGGAGAAGTCGCACATCGATCGCCGGGTCGAGCAGATGAAGGCCGAGGGCGTGGCCATCCGCACCGGCGTGGTCGTCGGTGCCGCCCAGGACCCGCTGGGCAAGGGCTCCAAGGTCACCAGCTGGGCCAAGGAAACCGTCACGCCCGAGCAGCTGCGGGCCGAATTCGACGCGGTGCTGCTGACCGGCGGCGCCGAGCAGAGCCGCGATCTGCCGGTGCCCGGCCGCGAGCTCGACGGCATCCATTTCGCGATGGAGTTCCTGCCGCAGCAGAACAAGGTCAACGCCGGCGACAAGCTCAAGGGCCAACTGCGCGCCGACGGCAAGCACGTCATCGTGATCGGCGGCGGCGACACCGGCAGCGACTGCGTCGGCACCAGCAACCGCCACGGCGCGGTCAGCGTCACCCAGTTCGAGCTGATGCCCGAGCCCCCGGCCGAGGAGAACCGGCCGATGACCTGGCCCTACTGGCCGTACAAGCTGCGCACCAGCTCCAGCCACGAGGAAGGCTGCGAGCGCGAGTTCGCCATCTCGACCAAGGAATTCATCGGCGAGGGCGGCAAGGTGACCGGCCTGAAGACGGTGCGCGTCGAATGGAAGGACGGCAAGATGGTCGAGGTCGCCGGCTCCGAACAGGTGCTCAAGGCCGACCTGGTGCTGCTGGCCATGGGCTTCGTGAGCCCGGTGGCGGCGGTGCTCGACGCCTTCGGCGTGGAGAAGGACGCCCGCGGCAACGCCAAGGCCACAACCGACTTCACCGGCGGCTACGCGACCGGCGTGCCCAAGGTCTTCGCCGCCGGCGACATGCGCCGCGGCCAGTCGCTGGTGGTCTGGGCGATCCGCGAAGGCCGCCAGGCCGCCCGCGCGGTCGACGAGTTCCTGATGGGTTTCAGCGACCTGCCGCGCTGATCCTCCCGCTCCCCGACCGACGGCGCCCCTCGGGGCGCCGTCGCTTTTTGGGCGGAAACGGCCCCCGGCGCCCGCCGCGCCTGGGTTCCCAGCTCTCGAAATCGAAGCAATCCGCCGGCGCCGCCGCGGCCGTGTCCTGCCGTTTGACCTACCGCCGGACGGCGCGCCGTCCGAGGCCGCGCCCGTCCCGGGCCGCCAGGGCGACGGGTTAGAATCGGCAAACATTCATCCGTGAACGTTTGCGCGCCCGCCGCACCGCTTCCAGCCCGACACCGGTTCCCGGAACCCCCCGCCTTGCCCTCCGCACCCGCACCCGCACCCGCCGCCCCGCTGATCGAACTGCGCGACCTCGTCTTCGGATACGGCGGGCGGACCGTCCTCGACCGCGTGTCGCTGCAGGTGCCCCGCGGCAAGGTCACCGCGCTGATGGGCGCCTCGGGCGGCGGCAAGACCACCGTGCTGCGGCTGGTCGGCGGCCAGGCGCGGGCGCTGGCGGGGCAGGTGCTCTTCGACGGCCAGGACGTGGGCGCGATGGACCACCGCGCGCTCTACGCGGCGCGCCGGCGCATGGGCATGCTGTTCCAGTTCGGTGCGCTGTTCACCGACATGAGCGTCTTCGACAACGTGGCCTTCCCGCTGCGCGAGCACACCGACCTGCCCGAGGATCTGGTGCGCGACATCGTGCTGATGAAGCTCGACGCGGTCGGCCTGCGCGGCGCGCGCGACCTGCGGCCGAGCGAGATCTCCGGCGGCATGGCGCGCCGGGTGGCGCTGGCCCGCGCCATCGCGCTCGACCCCGAACTGGTGATGTACGACGAGCCCTTCGCCGGCCTGGACCCGATCGCGCTCGGCACTTCGGCGCGGCTGATCCGCGAGCTCAACGACGCGATGGGCCTGACCAGCATCGTGGTCTCGCACGACGTGGACGAGACCTTCCGCATCGCCGACCGGGTGGTGATCCTCGCCAACGGCGGCGTGGCGGTGCAGGGCACGCCCGACGAGGTGCGCGCCAGCGCGGACCCGCTGGTGCGCCAGTTCATCAGCGCCGCGGCCGACGGCCCGGTGCGCTTCCACTATCCGGCGCCGGCGGCCGAGGACGACTTCGGCCGCGCCGCCGGCGGGGCGGGACGGCGATGAGCGCCGCGCGACCGCCCGGAGACGGCGCCCCGCGCGCGACGGCCCGCGAGGACGGCGGCGCGCCCCTGCGCTTCTGGCGTCCCGCCGACGTCGGCTTCGCCACCCGCGGCCTGCTCGCGAACTGGGGGCAGGGCGCCCGGCTCTTCCTGCGCCTGCTGGCCACGCTGGGCGCCGCGCTGCGGCGCTTCGGCCTGGTGCGCGACCAGATCCACTTCCTCGGCAACTACTCGCTGGCGATCATCGGCGTCTCGGGCCTGTTCGTCGGTTTCGTGCTGGGGCTGCAGGGCTATTACACCCTGCAGCGCTACGGCGCCTCGGAGGCGCTGGGCCTGCTGGTGGCGCTGTCGCTGGTGCGCGAACTCGGGCCGGTGGTGACCGGGCTGCTCTTCGCCGGCCGCGCCGGCACCTCGCTGACCGCCGAGATCGGCCTGATGAAGGCCGGCGAGCAGCTCAGCGCGATGGAGATGATGGCGATCGATCCGGTCCGCCGCATCCTCGCCCCGCGCTTCTGGGCCGGGGTGCTGACCCTGCCGCTGCTGACGGCGGTGTTCAACATGCTCGGCATCCTCGGCGGCTGGGCGGTCGGCGTGCTGCTGATCGGCATCGACGGCGGCGCCTTCTGGGGCCAGATGCAGGGCGGGGTGGACGTCTGGCGCGACGTCGGCAACGGCGTGCTCAAGAGCGTCGTGTTCGGCTTCACCGTGACCTTCGTCGCGCTGCTGCAGGGCTACGCGGCGCGGCCCACGCCCGAGGGCGTGGCGCGGGCGACCACCCGCACGGTGGTGGCGTCCTCGCTCGCCATCCTGGGCCTGGACTTCATCCTGACCGCGCTGATGTTCAGCCTGTGACAAGACAACCGGAAAAGAAGGAGGACCGCGATGCAGCGATCCAGGAATGACGTGTGGGTGGGGCTGTTCGTGATGCTGGGGCTGGCCGCGGTGCTGTTCCTGGCGCTGCAGTCGGCCAACCTGCTGCGGCTCGACGTGGGCCGCAAGGCCTACGAGGTGACGGCCCGCTTCGACAACATCGGCAGCCTCAAGCCCCAGGCCGCGGTGCGCAGCTCCGGCGTGCTGGTCGGCCGGGTGGAGTCGATCGGCTTCGACGACAAGATCTTCCGCGCCACGGTGCGGCTGTCGCTGGACGAGCGCTACGCGTTCCCCAAGGACAGCTCCTTCAAGATCCTCACCAGCGGCCTGCTGGGCGACCAGTACATCGGCATCGAGGCCGGCGCCAGCGACAAGAACCTGGCCGCCGGCGACACGGTGGACGACACCCAGTCGGCCGTGGTGCTGGAGAACCTGATCGGCCAGTTTCTCTACAACAAGGCGGCGGAAGGCAGCGACGCGCCCGCCGCCAAGCCCTCCACGCCCTGAGGCGCCCGCCTCCGGCCGCCCGCACAGCATCCTTCCTCCGAGCCATGATGACCACGACAGCCCCTTCCCCGGCGACGGCCGCCCGCCCGCCGTCCGCCGCCCGCGCCGGCTTCCGCGCCAGTGCGCGCCTGGGCGCCACCGCGCTGGCGCTGGCCGCCTCCGTCGGCTGCGCCAGCGGCCCGGGCGCCGACCCGCGCGACCCGTTCGAGCCCTTCAACCGCGGCGTCTCGCGCTTCAACGACACGGTGGACGACGCGGTGCTGCGCCCGGTGGCGCGGGCCTACGTCGAGGTCACGCCCAACCCGGTGCGCACCGGCGTCAGCAACTTCTTCCGCAACCTCACCGAGCCCTGGTCGGCGGTCAACAACCTGGCGCAGCTCAAGGTCAAGGACGCGGCCGAGAGCTGGATCCGCTTCAACGTCAACTTCTTCTTCGGCCTGGGCGGCCTGCTGGACGTGGCTGGCGAGATGGACATCGACCGCCATCCGCAGGACTTCGGGCAGACGCTGGCCTCCTACGGCGTGCCGACCGGGCCCTACCTGGTGCTGCCGGTGCTCGGCCCCTCGACGGTGCGCGACGCGGCCACCATCCCGATCGAGACCCGCGCCAGCCTGATCCGCCAGGGCGTGGACGAGATCCCGGTGCGCAATTCGCTCTACGCGCTGCGCATCGTCGACGCGCGCGCCAACCTGCTGCGCGTCAGCTCGGTGCTGGAGCAGGCCGCGCTCGACAAGTACACCTTCACCCGCGACGCCTACCTGCAGCTGCGGCGCAACCAGCCGCGCGGCCGCGACACCACCGACGACACCGGCAACTACGACGACGGCGCCTACGGCGGCTCCCCTTCGGCCAACCCGCCAGCCGCCGGCCCGGCGGCGCTGGCGCCGCGCTGACCGCCATCCGCGGTAACAGGCGGTTGCCGCCGCTTGCGGCCGCGTCGGCCATCCTCAACTGCAGCTGTCCGCAGGTGCTTCCTGCCTCCTCCGCACAAGGACCTTCCTCCATGACCTTCCAACGACGCTTCCTCGGCCGCCTGGCGCTGGCCGTCTCCGCCGCCGCCGCCCTGGCCTCGCCCTTCGCCGCCCACGCCGCCGACGAGGCGCCGGACGCGCTGATCCGCCGCCTGTCCGACGAGGTGCTGGGCGCCATCAAGGCCGATCCGGCGCTGCGCGGCGGCGACACCGGCAAGGTCATCGCCCTGGTCGACACGAAGGTCATGCCCAACCTCGACTTCCAGCGCATGACCGCCGCGGCTGTCGGCCCGGCCTGGCGCCAGGCCACGCCGCAGCAGCGCGAGCGCTTGCAGCAGGAGTTCAAGACCCTGCTGATCCGCACCTATTCCGGCGCGCTGACCCAGGTCAGCGACCAGCAGGTCACCGTCAAGCCGCTGCGCGCCGCGCCCGACGCCAAGGAGGTGCTGGTGCGCACCGAGGTCACCGGCCGCGGCGACCCGGTGCAGCTCGACTACCGGCTGGAGCGCACGCCGGGCGAGGGCGCGGGCTGGAAGATCTACAACCTCAACGTGCTCGGCGTCTGGCTGGTGGAGACCTACCGCAGCCAGTTCGCCCAGGAGATCAACTCCAAGGGCATCGACGGCCTGATCAGCACCCTGGCCGCGCGCAACCAGTCGAACAGCAGCGCCGGCGGCGCCCGCCGTGGCTGACCTGCCGGCCCGTTCCGCGGGTGCGGCGGGCGCCGCCGCGCTCGCGCTGCCCGCGGTGCTCACCCACCGCGAGGCGCGCGCCTGCCTGGACGGGCTGCTGCGCGGCCTGCCGTCCGCCGGCGCCGCGCCGGTCGCGGTGGACGCCGCGACGCTGGAGCGCTTCGATTCGTCCGCACTGGCGGTGCTGCTGGCCTGCCGCCGGGCGTCGCCTGCGGGCCTCGCCGTGCGCGGCGCGCCCGACCGGCTGGCCGGCCTGGCCCGGCTCTACGGCGTGGCCGCGCTGCTCGGGCTGGCGCCGCCGATGGCCGGCGGCGCGCACGTCCCGCCCGCGGCGGACGGCGCCGCCGCGCCGCGCTGACCGGAATCCGTCCGGCGGAACGCCGGCCCGGCGGCCCCGCACGTCGCCGGCGCCCCGCCCCGTCCCCACGCGCCGCCCGGACGGCGGCCCCCGCCGTAGAATCCCCGCCTCCCATGCCTGCGATCTCCTTCCGCTCCGTCTCCAAGCGCTACGACACGCCGCGCGGCACGTTCCAGGCGCTCGACGGGGTGAGCTTAGACATCGGGCACGGCGAGTTCTTCGGCCTGCTCGGCCCCAACGGCGCCGGCAAGACCACCCTCATCAGCGTCCTCGCGGGCCTCGCGCGCGCGACCGGCGGCCAGGTGCTGGTCGACGGGGTGGACGTGCAGGCCGACTTCGCCGCCGCGCGGCGCAAGCTCGGCATCGTGCCCCAGGAGATCGTCTTCGACCCCTTCTTCAACGTCCGCGAGACGCTGCGGCTGCAGTCGGGCTACTTCGGCGTGAAGAACAACGACGCCTGGATCGACGAGCTGCTTGAAAGCCTGGGCCTGGCCGACAAGGCGGGCTCTAACATGCGCCAGCTCTCCGGCGGCATGAAGCGCCGGGTGCTGGTGGCGCAGGCGCTGGTGCACCGGCCGCCGATCATCGTGCTCGACGAGCCCACCGCGGGCGTGGACGTCGAGCTGCGCCAGACGCTGTGGCAGTTCGTCGCCCGCCTCAACAAGGACGGCCACACCGTGCTGCTGACCACCCACTACCTCGAGGAGGCCGAGGCGCTCTGCACCCGCATCGCGATGCTCAAGCGCGGCAAGCTGGTGGCGCTGGAGCGCATGGCCGACCTGCTGCGCAAGGCCTCGGGCAACGTGCTGCGCTTCAAGACCGACGGCATGCTGCCGCCGGCGCTGGCCGCCCGCGCCCGCATCACCGGCCGGGTGGTGCAGCTGCCCGCGGGCGACGCGGCCGACATCGAGGCCACGCTGGCCGCGGTGCGCCAGGCCGGCCTGGCGGTCGAGGACCTGGAGATCCGCCGCGCCGACCTGGAGGACGTGTTCCTGCAGGTGATGCAGGCCGAGCAGGGCCATCCCTGGATGGTGGCCGTCTGATGCGCGCCGCGATGACGGGCTGGAAGGCCCTCTTCTACAAGGAAGTGCTGCGCTTCTGGAAAGTCGGTTTCCAGACGGTCGGCGCCCCGGTGCTGACCGCGGTGCTCTACCTGCTGGTCTTCGGCAATGCGCTGGAGGACCATGTCCGGGTGCACGGCAGCATCCGCTACACCGCCTTCCTGGTGCCGGGCCTGGTGATGATGTCGGTGCTGCAGAACGCCTTCGCCAACAGCGCTTCCTCCCTGGTGCAGAGCAAGATCATGGGCAGCCTGGTGTTCATCCTCCTGACCCCGCTGTCGCACCGGGGCTGGTTCCTGGCCTACGTCGGTTCGTCCGTCGTGCGCGGGCTCGTGGTGGGCCTGGGCGTCTACCTGGTCACCGCGATCTTTTTCGTGCAGCCCTACGACGCGGCGGTCGCGCATCCGCTGTGGATCCTGGCCTTCGCGGCGCTGGGCGCGGCCCTGATGGGCACGCTGGGCGTGATCGCCGGGCTCTGGGCGGACAAGTTCGACCAGATGGCGGCGTTCCAGAACTTCCTGATCATGCCGATGACCTTCCTCTCGGGCGTGTTTTATTCCATCGGCTCGCTGCCGCCGCTGTGGCAGAAGGTCAGCCACCTGAACCCGTTCTTCTACGTGATCGACGGCTTCCGCTACGGCTTCTTCGGCGTCGGCGACGTTTCACCCTGGGCCGCGCTGGCGGTGGTCGGGGCCGCCTTCCTCGCGTCCGCCGCGGTGGCCCTGCACCTGCTGCGCACCGGCTACAAGATCCGGCACTGAGCGCCGCCGTCGCGGACGCCGCTTCCGTTCCCCGCCCCGAGCCACCCGTTTTCCCGTCTTCCCCTTCCGCCCGCCCCGACGACCCGCCCGCCGTCCGCCTTTCCCGTTGTCCCATGACCGCCGACGAACTCCGCTCCATCATCTCCGCCGGCCTGGCCTGCGAGCACCTCGCGCTCGAAGGCGACGGCCGCCACTGGTACGCCACCATCGTCTCGTCCGCCTTCGAGGGCCGGCGCGCCATCCAGCGCCACCAGCAGGTCTACGCCACCCTCGGCGGCCGGATGCAGACCGACGAGGTGCACGCGCTCTCGATGAAGACCTTCACGCCCGCCGAATGGGCGGCGCGCCCGGCGCAGGACGCTTGAGGCCATGGACCAGCTGCTGATCCGCGGCGGCCGCCCGCTGCACGGCGAGGTCGAGGTCTCCGGCGCCAAGAACGCGGCGCTGCCCGAGCTGTGCGCCGCCCTGCTGACCGACGAGCCGGTGGCGCTGCGCAACGTACCCCGGCTGCACGACGTGCGCACCATGCTCGCGCTGCTGCGCCACATGGGCGTGCGGGCCGAGCGCGGCGCCGGCGACGCGGCGGAGGAGGGCACGGTGCGCATCGACGCCGGCCGCCTCGCCGCGCCCGAGGCGCCCTACGACCTGGTCAAGACCATGCGGGCCTCCATCCTGGCCCTGGGCCCGCTGCTGGCGCGCTTCGGCGAGGCGCGGGTGTCGCTGCCCGGCGGCTGCGCCATCGGTTCGCGGCCGGTGGACCAGCACATCCTGGGGCTGCGCGCCATGGGCGCCGAGATCGCCGTCGAGCACGGCTACATCCTCGCCCGGCTGCCGGCCGGCCGGACGCGGCTGCGGGGCGCGCGCATCCTGACCGACATGGTCACCGTCACCGGCACCGAGAACCTGCTGATGGCCGCCACCCTGGCCGAAGGCGAGACGGTGCTCGAGAACGCCGCCCAGGAGCCCGAGATCGCCGACCTGGCCGAGATGCTGATCGCCATGGGCGCGCGCATCTCCGGCCATGGCACCAGCCACATCCGCATCCAGGGCGTCGAGCGGCTGCGCGGCTGCGACCACCGGGTGGTGGCCGACCGGATCGAGGCCGGCACCTTCCTGTGCGCGGTCGCGGCCGCCGGCGGCGAGGCGGTGCTGCGCCACGCGCGCCCCGACCACCTCGACGCGGTGCTCGACAAGCTGCGCGACGCCGGCGTCGCGACCGAGCCGGTCCTGCCGGCCGCCGGCCGCGCGGCCGGCATCCGGGTGCGCTCGGACGGCGCGGCCGCCGGCGCGCTGCGCGCCCAGGGCTTCAAGACCACCGAGTACCCCGGCTTCCCGACCGACATGCAGGCCCAGTTCATGGCGCTCAACGCGGTCGCCCGGGGCCGCGCGGTGGTCACCGAGACCATCTTCGAGAACCGCTTCATGCATGTCGACGAGCTGCTGCGCCTGGGCGCGGACATCCGCATCGAGGGCCGGGTCGCGGTGGTCGAGGGCGTGGCCCGGCTCTCGGGCGCCACCGTCATGGCCACCGACCTGCGGGCCTCGGCCAGCCTGGTGATCGCCGGGCTGGTGGCCGAGGGCGAGACGCGGGTCGACCGCATCTACCACCTCGACCGCGGCTACGACCGCATGGAAGCCAAGCTGCGCGGCCTCGGCGCCGACATCGAAAGGATCTCCGTCCCGTGACGAACACCTCCCCCGACACCATCACGTTGGCCCTCTCCAAGGGCCGCATCTTCGAGGAAACCCTGCCGCTGCTCTCCGCCGCCGGCATCGAGGTGCTGGAAGACCCCGAGACCTCGCGCAAGCTGATCCTGCCGACCAACCGCCCCGAGGTCCGGGTGCTGCTGGTGCGCGCCAGCGACGTGCCGACCTACGTCGAGTACGGCGGCGCCGACCTGGGCGTGACCGGCAAGGACACCCTGATCGAGCACACCGCCGAAGCGGTCTCCGCCAGCGGGCTCTACCAGCCGCTGGACCTGCGCATCGCCCGCTGCCGCATGAGCGTGGCGACCCGCGCCGATTTCGACTACCCCTACGCGGTGCGCCAGGGCGCGCGCCTCGCGGTGGCCACCAAGTACGTCAACATCGCCCGCGAGTTCTTCGCCGCCAAGGGCGTGCACGTGGACCTGATCAAGCTCTACGGCAGCATGGAGCTGGCGCCGCTGACCGGCCTGGCCGACGCCATCGTGGACCTGGTCTCCAGCGGCAACACGCTGCGCGCCAACCACCTGGTCGAGGTCGAGCACATCATGGACATCAGCTCGCGGCTGGTGGTCAACCAGGCCGCGCTCAAGCTCAAGCACGCGCCGATCCGCCGCATCATCGACGCCTTCGAGGCCGCCATCCGGAAGGACTGAATGCTATGAATCTGGTAGCTAATCCCGCCCGCCTGTCCACCGCGGACGCCACGTTCGAGCAGGATTTCAAGGCCCGGCTGCACTGGTCGGCTGACACCGACGCCGCCATCGAGGAACGGGTCGCCGCCATCCTCGCCGACGTGCAGGCGCGCGGCGACGCGGCGGTGCTGGAGTACACCCGCCGCTTCGACGCGCTGGAAGCCTCCGGCATGGACGCGCTCGAACTCGGCGCCGACGAGCTGCGCGCCGCCTTCGAGGGCCTGCCCGCCGCCCAGCGCGCGGCGCTGCAGACCGCCGCCGCCCGGGTGCGCTCCTACCACGAGCGCCAGAAGCAGGCCAGCGGCGAGAGCTGGAGCTACCGCGAGGCCGACGGCACCCTGCTCGGCCAGAAGGTCACCCCGCTCGACCGCGTCGGCATCTACGTGCCGGGCGGCAAGGCGGCCTATCCGTCCTCGGTGCTGATGAACGCGATCCCGGCCCACGTCGCGGGCGTGGGCGAGATCGTCATGGTGGTGCCCACCCCCGGCGGCGCGAGGAACCCGCTGGTGCTCGCCGCGGCGCACGTCGCCGGCGTCGGCCGCGCCTTCACCATCGGCGGCGCCCAGGCGGTCGCGGCCCTGGCCTACGGCACCGCAGCCGTGCCCGCCGTCGACAAGATCACCGGCCCGGGCAACGCCTACGTGGCCGCCGCCAAGCGCCGCGTCTTCGGCACCGTCGGCATCGACATGATCGCCGGCCCGAGCGAGATCCTGGTGCTGGCCGACGGCAGCACCCCGCCCGACTGGGTGGCGATGGACCTGTTCTCGCAGGCCGAGCACGACGAGCTGGCCCAGAGCATCCTGCTGTCGCCCGACGCCGCCTACCTCGACGCGGTCCAGGCCGCGATCGACCGGCTGCTGCCGGAGATGCCGCGCGCCGAGATCATCGCCAAGAGCCTGTCGGGCCGCGGCGCGCTGATCCTCACCCGCGACATGGAGGAGGCCTGCGCCATCAGCAACCGCATCGCGCCCGAGCACCTGGAGGTCTCCAGCCGCGAGCCGCACCGCTGGGAGCCGCTGCTGCGCCACGCCGGCGCGATCTTCCTCGGCGCCTACACCAGCGAGAGCCTGGGCGACTACTGCGCCGGTCCCAACCACGTGCTGCCCACCAGCGGCACCGCGCGCTTCTCCAGCCCGCTGGGCGTCTACGACTTCCAGAAGCGCTCCAGCCTGATCGAGGTCAGCGAGGCCGGCGCCCGCACGCTCGGCGCCGTGGCGGCCGAGCTGGCCTACGGCGAAGGCCTGCAGGCCCACGCCCGCGCGGCCGAGATGCGCCTGCAATCGCCGGACTGATCCCCGCCGGCCGTCCGCTCCCCGGCGCACGGGGCGGCGCCCCGCCCCCGGCCCGGCCGCGCGCGGCGGTGCGCCGCCCGCCGGGGCCGGGCCGGCGGCCGGCGCACCGTCGCCCCCGCCGCGCGCGGCCCGCGCCGCATCCGCCGACGCCGACGCCGACGCCGACGCCGACGCCGACGCCGACGCCGACGCCGACGCCGACGCCGACGCCGACGCCGACGCCGACGCCCATCGGCGGGAACCGAAATTGCTACCAGCCACCGCTCCGCGAACCATGACCGCCACCGACCTCACCCAGCGCGCGCTCCGGCGCATCCGTCCCGACGTGCGCGCGATGCACGCCTACGCCGTGCAGGACGCGGCGGGCATGCTCAAGCTCGACGCGATGGAGAACCCGCATCCGCTGCCGCCCGCGCTGCAGGCGGCGCTCGGCGCGCGGCTGGGCGCGGTCGAGCTGCACCGCTATCCCGGAACGCGCATCGAGGCGCTGCGCGAGGCGCTCGCGGAGCGCATCGGCCTGCCGGACGGGCATGCGCTCATCCTCGGCAACGGCTCGGACGAGCTGATCTCGCTGCTGGCGCTGGCCTGCGCGGTCCCGCCGGCCCCGGGCGCGCCGGCGCCGGCGGTGCTGGCGCCGGTGCCGGGCTTCGTGATGTACGCGATGAGCGCCCAGCTGCAGGGCCTGCGCTTCGTCGGCGTGCCGCTCGCGGCCGACTTCTCGCTCGACGCGGACGCGATGCGCGCCGCCATCGCCCGCGAGCGGCCGGCGGTGGTCTACCTGGCCTACCCGAACAACCCCACCGCCAACCTGTGGGACGCCGACGCGGTCCGCGCCGTCATCGACGCGGCCGCCGAGGCGGGCGCCGTGGTCGCGGTGGACGAGGCCTACCAGCCCTTCGCCAGCCGCACCTGGCTCGACGAGATCCGGCGCGAGCCGGCGCGCAACGGCCACGTGCTGCTGATGCGCACCCTGAGCAAGTTCGGCCTGGCCGGCGTGCGCCTGGGCTACCTCGCCGGCCCGGCGGCGCTGGTCGGCGAGCTCGACAAGGTCCGCCCGCCCTACAACGTCGGGGTGCTCAACGCCGAATGCGCGCTTTTCGCGCTGGAGCACGCCGAAGTCTTCGCCGCGCAGGCCGCGGACGTCCGCGAACAGCGCGGGCTGCTGGCCGCGGAACTGGCGCGGCTGCCCGGCTGGACCGTCTTCCCGAGCGAGGCCAACATGCTGCTCGCGCGCCTGCCCGGCGGCGACGCGGGCGCGCAGGCGACCTTCGAGGCCCTGCGGGCGCGCAAGGTCCTGATCAAGAACGTTTCTAGAATGCACCCACTGCTGGCCGGATGCCTGCGCCTGACCGTCGGCACCGCCGACGAGAACGCGCGGCTGCTCCGCGCCCTCCACGACATCCAGGCCACCCCCCCATCCCGATGACCGCCCCGAACACCGCCCTCACCCCCGCCGTCGCCGTGCCGTCCGACGCCGGCGCCGACCGCACCGCCGAAGTCGGCCGCACCGCCGAAGTCGGCCGCACCACCGCCGAGACCAAGATCGCGGTCCGGGTCAACCTCGACGGCTCCGGCAAGGCCCGGCTCGCCACCGGCATCGGCTTCTTCGACCACATGCTCGACCAGATCGCGCGCCACGGCCTGATCGACCTCGACATCCACTGCGACGGCGACCTGCACATCGACGGCCACCACACGGTCGAGGACGTCGGCATCACCCTCGGCCAGGCGGTCGCGCAGGCGGTCGGCGACAAGAAGGGCATCCGCCGCTACGGCCACGCCTACGTGCCGCTCGACGAGGCGCTGTCCCGGGTGGTCGTCGACTTCTCCGGCCGGCCGGGCCTGCACCTGCACATCCCGTTCACCAGCGGCATGGTCGGCGGCTTCGACACCCAGCTGACCTACGAGTTCTTCCAGGGCTTCGCCAACCACGCCGGCGTGACCCTGCACATCGACAACCTCAAGGGCATCAACGCGCACCACCAGGCCGAGACGGTGTTCAAGGCCTTCGGCCGCGCGCTGCGCGCCGCGCTCGAGCGCGACCCGCGCTCGGCTGGCGTGATCCCCTCGACCAAGGGCTCGCTCTGAGCGCCGCACCCGCATCTCCCGCCGCTCCGGCGTTCCGCATCGAAAACATCGCCGGCGCAGGAAACGCCTGCGCTTCCAGCTATGAATAATGTAGCAAACAAGACCGTCGCCGTCGTCGACTACGGCATGGGCAACCTGCGCTCGGTGTCGCAGGCGGTGCAGGCCGCCGCCGCCGGCACCGGCTGGCAGGTCGCGATCACCGCCGATCCCGACGCGGTGCGCGCCGCCGACCGGATCGTGCTGCCCGGCCAAGGCGCCATGCCCGACTGCATGCACGAGCTGCGCGCCTCCGGGCTGCAGGAATCGGTGCTGGAGGCGGCCGCGTCCAAGCCGATGTTCGGCGTCTGCGTCGGCATGCAGATGCTGCTCGACCGCAGCGAGGAGGGCCCGACCGACGGCCTGGGCCTGTTCCCGGGCGCGGTGGTGCGCTTCGACCTGGCCGGGCGGACGCAGCCCGACGGCAGCCGCTTCAAGGTGCCGCAGATGGGCTGGAACCAGGTCTGGCAGCAGCCCTCCGGCGGCGCCGGCGCGCATCCGGTCTGGGCCGGCGTGCCCGACGGCGCGTATTTCTACTTCGTGCACAGCTTCCACGCCCGGCCGTCCGATCCGCGCCACACCGCCGGCGAGACCGATTACGGCGGTCGCTTCGCCTGCGCGGTCGCGCGCGATAATATTTTCGCGACCCAGTTCCACCCCGAGAAGAGCGCCGACAACGGCCTGCGTCTCTACCGCAACTTCCTCGCCTGGGAACCCTGACGGCCCCACTACCAGCACAACACGCCGCCCGCTCCTCCGACCGCCTCCGCCGTACGGTCGTTCCCCCGTTCTCCTCCTCTTCCTTCCTCCAGATCCATCATGCTGCTGATTCCCGCCATCGACCTCAAGGACGGCCACTGCGTCCGCCTCAAACAGGGCGACATGGACCAGGCCACGACCTTCGGCGAAGACCCGGCCGCCATGGCGCTGCGCTGGGTCGAGCAGGGCGCGCGGCGGCTGCACCTGGTGGACCTCAACGGCGCCTTCGCCGGCAAGCCGCAGAACTTCGCGGCGATCAAGTCGATCCTGGCGGCGGTCGGCGACGACATCCCGGTGCAGCTCGGCGGCGGCATCCGCGACCTCGACACCATCGAGAAGTACATCGACGCGGGCATGCGCTACGTCATCCTCGGCACCGCGGCGGTCAAGGACGCGCTCTTCCTCAAGGACGCCTGCAGCGCCTTCGGCGGCCACATCATCGTCGGCCTCGACGCCAAGGACGGCAAGGTCGCCACCGACGGCTGGAGCAAGCTCACCGGCCACGAGGTGGTGGACCTGGGCAAGAAGTACGAGGACTACGGCGTCGAGTCCATCATCTACACCGACATCGGCCGCGACGGCATGCTTTCGGGCATCAACATCGACGCCACGGTGCGCCTGGCGCAGGCGCTGACCATCCCGGTGATCGCCTCGGGCGGCCTGTCCGACATGGCCGACATCGAACGCCTCTGCGCGGTCGAGGACGAGGGCGTCGAAGGCGTCATCTGCGGCCGCGCGATCTACTCGGGCGACCTCGACTTCGCCTCCGCGCAGGCCCGCGCGGACGAACTGGGCGAGGCCTGAGCCCGACGCCGGGTCCCCGGCGCATTCCGCTGCATACCGCGGCATCCGGCGCCCCCGCCGGTCGCCGGCGATCCCTCCGTCACCCGGCCCGCGCGCCGGGTGATTCGCTTCCGGGCGCGGGAGCGCCGCGCCGCCGCCTCACTGCGGCCGGCCGGCGGCCAGCATGTCGATCGCCGCGCGCAACTGCGGGTTCATCGGCAGGCGCAGGTTGACGCCCGAGGCGGGCAGCGGCCCCAGGAACCAGCGCCGGTACTGCCGGTCGATCTCGCCGTCGCGCGCCATCGCCCGGAAGCCGTCCTCGACCACCCGGGCCAGTTGCGGGTCGTCCCTGCGGTACATGAAGGCGTAGGGCTCGTAGGAGAGGGTGTCGCCCACCACCGCGTAGTCGGCGCCGCGCCCGGCGGCGCCGACGTGCTGCTGCTGCTGGGCGACCAGGCCCTGCAGCAGCACCTCGTCGGCGGCCAGCGCGGCCGCCCGGCCCTCGGCCACCTGGGCGAAGGCCTCGGCGTAGTCGGGCGCGGGCGCCAGCCGCAGGCCGAGCCGGAACTGCTCGGACAGCGACTGCATCGCGCGCTCGTTGGTGGTGCCGGCCGCCACCGCGACCGCGCGGCCCGCCAGGTCGCGGAAGGAGGCGACCGGCGCGCCGCGGCGCACCAGCAGGCGGGTGCCCGAGACGAACACCACCGGCGAGAAGGCCACCCGTTGCCGGCGCTCCAGGTTGACGGTGGTCGAGCCGCATTCCAGGTCCACCCGGCCGTCGGCCACCGCGTCGAAGCGGTCGGCGGCGCTCACCGGCACCCAGCGGATCGCGAGCGGCCGCTGGATCGCCTGGGCGATGGCGTCGACCAGCGAGCGGCACAGCTCGACGGAATAGCCCACCGGCTCGCCGGCGGCCGACAGGTAGGAGAAGGGCAGCGAGGCCTTGCGGTGGCCGAGCGCGATGGTCCCGCTGGCGTGGACCTTGGCCAGTGTGCCGGCGAGCGCGACGGGGGCGGACGGCACCGGGCTGGCCGGCGCGGTCGGCGGCGGGGCGCCGGCCTGGGCGGCGGCGAGGGCCGGCGCCAGCGCGCAGGCTGCCAGGGCCAGCGCCGGCAGACGGGCCGCGGCGCGGAGCCGCGGGGGCGGCGGACGGTGCGACGGTCGTTCGTTCGTCATGGCGCCGCTCCTCAGCCGTGCGGGTTCATGCCGGTGCCCGGCGGGTCGGGTTCGGTGTCCAGGGTCGTGGCGTGGACCCGGGCGGCCTCTTCCGACAGCAGGGCGCCTTCCCACTTGGCGACGGCGGCGGTGGCGATGGAGTTGCCCACCGCGTTGGTCGCCGAGCGGCCCATGTCGAGGAAGGTGTCCACGCCCAGGATCAGCAGCAGGCCGGCCTCGGGGATGTCGAAATGGTTGAGCGTGGCGGCGATCACCACCAGCGAGGCGCGGGGCACCCCGGCCATGCCCTTGGAGGTGAGCATCAGGATCAGCAGCATGGTGACCTGCGTCTCCAGCGGCAGGTGGATGCCGTAGGCCTGCGCGATGAAGAGCGTCGCGAAGGTGCAGTAGATCATCGAGCCGTCGAGGTTGAACGAGTAGCCCATCGGCATCACGAAGCTGGAGATCTTGCGCTTGACGCCGAAGCGGTCGAGCGCGTCGAGGATCTTCGGATAGGCTGCCTCGGAGCTGGCGGTGGCGAAGGACAGCAGGAAGGGCTCGCGGATCAGCCGCAGCAGCCGCACGATGCGCGGACCGAGCACGGCGAAGCCGGCGCCGATCAGCAGCACCCACAGGATCAGCAGCGCGAGGTAGAACTCGCCCATGAAGACCGCGAACTTCGCGAGGATCGCCAGCCCGTTGACCGACACCGTCGCTGCCATCGCGGCCAGCACCGCCAGCGGCGCGAGCTTCATCACGTAGCCGGTGATCTTGAGCATGACGTGGGACAGCTCCTCGATGCCGTGCACCAGCGTGCGGCCGCGCTCGCCCAGGGCCGCCAGCGCCACGCCGAAGAACATCGAGAACACCACGATCTGCAGGATCTCGTTGTTGGCCATCGCCTCCGCGAAGGAGCGCGGCACCAGGTGGTTGACGAAGTCCTTCAGCGTGAACTTGGAGGTCGCCAGGTTGGCCGACGCGCCGACATCGGGCAGCGGCAGGTTGAGGTTGGCGCCGGGCTGCAGCAGGTTGGCCAGCACCAGGCCCAGCAGCAGCGAGACGAGGGAGGCGGTCAGGAACCAGCCGATGGCCTTGGCGAACACCCGGCCGACCGAGGCGGCGTCGCCCATGTGCGCGATGCCGACCACCAGGGTCGAGAAGACCAGCGGCGCGATCAGCATCTTGATCAGCCGCAGGAACACGTCCGAGACGATCGAGATGTAGCCCGCGACCTGCACCGCGGCGGCCTTGTCGGGGGAGTGGGTGAAGACTATGTAGCCGACGGCGATGCCGAGCAGCATCGCGATCAGAATGCCCGCCGCGGGCGGCAGTTTCCTTTTCATACGCTTACCTTGTTGTGTGCTGGAATGGATGCGCGGAGGCCGGCGGGCGGGTGCGCGCGGCACCGGCCGGACGTCCGGGCGCGGCTCTCTACAATCCGCGGCATGCCGCAGACCCCGACCGCGATACCGACCGTGACGCCGACGACGTTCCACGACCTGCCCGCCCTGCGCCTCGCGCTGCCCGGGGGCGACGCCGCCATCGTGGCGCTGCAGGGGGCGCAGGTGCTGTCGTGGACCACCGCCGACGGAAGCGAGCGACTGTACCTGAGCCCGAAAGCCGTGTTCGACGGCCGCCATGCCATCCGCGGCGGCGTGCCGGTGTGCTTTCCGCAGTTCAACCAGCGCGGCCCCGCCTCCGGCCTGCCGAAGCACGGCTTCGCGCGCGGCATGGCGTGGACGCCGCTGGACGGCGCGGCCGCGGGGCCCGCGGCGGACGCCGGCGCGGCCCGCGCCGTGCTGCGGCTCGGCGACGATGCGGCGACCCGCGCCCTGTGGCCGCACGGCTTCGAGGCGCGCCTCGCGGTGACGCTCCTGCCCGGCGCGCTGCGCCTGGCGCTCGCGGTGGAGAACACGGGCGGCGACGAATTCGCCTTCACCGCCGCGCTGCACGGCTACCTGCGGGTGCCCGGCATCGCCGCGACCCGTCTGCACGGCCTCGGCGGCCTGCCCTGGCACGACACGGTGCGCGACGTGCGCCACGCCGCCGGCAGCACCGCCGCCGACGCGGCGCTCGATTTCGCCGGCGAGACCGACAGCATCTACCGCGCCCCGTCCGGGCCGCTGCGCATCGACGGCCCGCGCGGGCCCGTGCTGCGGCTGGAGCAGTCCGCCGAATTCACCGACACCGTGGTCTGGAATCCCGGCGCCGCGCTGGTCGCCACCCTGTCCGACATGCCGTCCGACGGCCATGCCGACATGCTCTGCGTCGAGGCGGCCCGCATCGCCGCGCCGGCCCGGCTCGCGCCCGGCGCGCGCTGGGAAGGCTGGCAGCGCTTCACCGCCCCCTGACCGCCGATCCCCCCGCGCCGCCCGCGCCCGTCCTTCCCGCTCCCGACCCCGCCTTCCGATCCGACCCATGCTCGCCAAACGCATCATCCCCTGCCTCGATGTCACCGGCGGCCGCGTCGTCAAGGGCGTCAACTTCCTCGAACTGCGCGACGCGGGCGACCCGGTGGAGATCGCCGCCCGCTACAACGAGCAGGGCGCCGACGAGCTGACCTTCCTCGACATCACCGCCACCAGCGACGCGCGCGACATGATCCTGCACATCGTCGAGGCGGTGGCCTCGCAGGTCTTCATCCCGCTGACCGTCGGCGGCGGGGTGCGCACGCCCGACGACGTGCGCCGCCTGCTCAACGCGGGCGCGGACAAGACCAGCTTCAATTCGGCCGCGCTGGCCAACCCGCAGGTCATCGACGAGGCCTCGCGCCGCTACGGCTCGCAGTGCATCGTGGTCGCGATCGACGCCAAGCGCCGCAGCGCCGAGGACGCCGCGGTGCGGGGCCCGGGCTGGGACGTCTACAGCCACGGCGGGCGCCGCAACACCGGCCTCGACGCGGTGGCCTGGGCCACGGAGATGGCGCGGCGCGGCGCGGGCGAGATCCTGCTGACCAGCATGGACCGCGACGGCACCAAGAGCGGCTTCGACCTGGCGCTGACCCGCGCGGTCAGCGACGCGGTGCCGGTGCCGGTGATCGCCTCGGGCGGCGTCGGCAACCTGGACCACCTGGCCGACGGCGTGCAGCAGGGCGGGGCCGACGCGGTGCTGGCCGCGAGCATCTTCCACTACGGCGACCACACGGTGGCCGAGGCCAAGGCCCGCATGGCCGAGCGCGGCATCCCGGTCCGGCGCTGAACCCGCCCGGACCGGCGGCGCGCCGCCGGCTCAGCCCCGGCCGTAGGCGCGACGGGCCAGCGCCGTCGCCAGGATGGCCGAGGGGTCGACCAGCCGCCAGCCTTCCGCCTGCGGCGCCGACGGCAGCGCCAGCGGGATCTCGGTGCAGGCCATGACCAGCGGCAGCGGGCCGTGCCGCTCCTGCAGGGCGTTGCCGACCTCCACGAAGCGCGACCGCGCCAGCGCCAGGTCGCCGGCCTTGACGCCGTCGTAGATGCCCTGCATCAGCAGGTCCCGCGCGGATTCGTCGGGCAGCACGCATTCGATGCCCGCGTCGGCGAACGCCCGGTCGTAGATGCCGAAGCGGTAGGTGCCGCGGGTGGCCAGCAGCGCGGCCCGGCCGTGGCCTTGCCGGCGCAGGGACGCCACGGTTTCGCGGGCGATGTGCAGCAGCTCCAGGTCCGGGGCGGAGTCCTGCAGCGGCGCGTGCCACGCGTGGGCCGTGTTGCAGGACACGGCCACGGCCCGGGCGCCGAGGCCGCGCAGCTGCGCCAGGCCCTGGCGCATGCCGTCGAGCGGCTGCGGCGCGGCGTCGTCCTGCAGCGCGGCGGTGCGGTCCGGCACCGGCAGCTGGGCCAGCCAGTGCGGAGGATAGGCCTGGTCCTTCACCGGAAGGCCGGCTTCGCGCAGGCAGCGCTCGCAGGCCTCGACGAACAGGCGCGCGAAGTCCACCCCGGCGGCCGGCCCCATGCCGCCCAGGATGCCGACGGTCGCCGGACGCTCGAAGGAGGCGGTCGGTGCGGAAGGCTCGGCGGCAGCGGAAGGGGCGGTGCTCATGGCGGTGGCGGAATGCGTTGGGGGGAAGGGAATGGTAAGGGGACGCCGGCGCGGGCCCGACGCCTCAGCGCAGCATGCTCGACATGGCCGAGAGGCAGTTGAGCATGCGCACCGCGGCCTCGGTGCCGTCGGCCGTGAAGCGCACCTCGTCGCCGCCGCTGCGCTCCAGCGCGGGCCACTGGCAGAACAGGTCGGCCAGCGCGGTGGTCTGCGTCTGCAGCGTCACCGCGACCGGGCCGTCGAGCGTGAACGGCGCGACCGCGCCGCACAGCGCCACGGCCTCGCGCGCGCCTTCGCGGATCGCGGCGCAGGACCGCGCGGGCGAGAGGCTGACGCCGCTGTTGGCGCCGGTCGCGCGCTTGGTCTGCACCCAGCGCGCCTGGGGGAAGAGTCCGCGGGTCTCGGCCACGAAGGCATCGTCGCCCGACGCCATCAGCACCGGCGCGCCGTAGGCCCCGGCCAGCGCGCCGTAGATGCCGGCCTCGCCGAATTCCCGGCCGCCGATCAGGATGCGGGCGAAGGCGAAGCTGTTGATGGTGTGGGCCAGGATCCCG
Source organism: Xylophilus ampelinus (assembly GCA_036946225.1). GTDB lineage: Bacteria > Pseudomonadota > Gammaproteobacteria > Burkholderiales > Burkholderiaceae_C > JAKOND01. The sequence continues at coordinate 97,203 of JAQIJO010000008.1, read as the reverse complement.
CGGCCCTGCGCCCGCGCGTGGTAGCCGACGAAATACACGCCGGCCACGCCCAGCTCCACGCCGGAGACCATGCCCAGGTAGCGCGGCTTGCCCTGGACGACCTCGGCGCGCTCGTCGAGCAGGTCGGGCGGCATGTTCCGGAAGCCGCCGTGCGAGTCGTTGACCAGCACTTCGTCGGCGCCGCCGTCGAAGGCGCCGGCGATCGCGGCGTTGGCCTCGGCCGCCATCAGGCGGCGGGCGCGTTCGTATTCGGGATTGCCGGGGCGCACCTGCTCGGGGTGGTAGACCCCGGCGACGCCTTCGATGTCCACGGAGATCAGGATTCTTTTCATGGTGTGGTCGTTGTCCTGGAGAGATTGCCGGACGCCGCCCTTCAGCCCTCGGGGGCCAGGAATTCGCGCAGCGCCGCCCGGTGGTGGCCGTCGCGGCCGGTGACCGGCGCGGCATGCCAGAGGGCGTGCACGATGGCCTGCTCCACGCTGTCGGCGGCGGCCTGGAACAGGCCGTCGAGCAGGCTCTCGTGCAGCAGCGCCGGGGCGGGCTGAGGCGCGTCGGGCAGGTGGGGCAGGGTGTAGGCGGTGCCGAAGGCCAGCGCGATGTCGCCGCTGCCGTGGCCGTAGACCGAGCCGGTGCGGGCCAGCCCGGCCGCGGCGCGCAGCGCGAGGCGGCGCAGCTGGCGCGCGTCGAGCGGCGCGTCGGTGGCGAGCACCATGATGATCGAGCCCTTCTCCGCCTCGGCCGCCTGCCGGCGGGCGGCGTCGTCGATGCGGGCGGCGATGCCCGGGCCGATCGGCCGCCCGGCCCAGACCAGGTTGGGCAGCCGTCCGTAGTTGGCGAGCACCAGCGCGCCGACGGTGCAGGCCGCGCCACGGTCCAGCGGCGCGCGGCGCGAGGCGGTGCCGATGCCGCCCTTGAGCTGGAAGCTCGACATGCCGCGCCCGGCGCCCACCGAACCCTGCGCGAAGGCGGGCGCGGCCGCTTCCAGCGCGGCGCGGTAGTCCGCCTCGCCGACCTCCATGCGCTGGATGTCGTTGAGGTAGCCGTCGTTGCATTCCAGCACCAGCGGGTTGACCGTGGGCAGGCGGCGGCCGGTCTCGGGGTTGTCCGCGATGCAGGCCCGGACCTGGGCCTGGGCGACGGCGCCGACGGCGAAGGTGTTGGTCAGCGCGATCGGGGTTTCGAGCTGGCCGAGTTCCTCGACCTGCAGCAGCCCGACGCTCTTGCCGAAGCCGTTGACCACCGCCAGGCCGGCCGGAACCTTGTCGCGGAAGGGGTCGCCCGCGTGCGGCCGCACCACCGTCACGCCGGTCTGCACCGGGCCCGCGTCGCGCGTGGCGTGGCCGACCCGCACGCCCGGCACGTCGCCGATGGTGTCGAGCGGCCCGGAGGCGAGGGCGCCGATGCGCGGGGGCCGTCCGGCGCCGGAGGGCGGCAGGCTGCCGATGCTCATGACTGGCGGTCGATCTTGGGGTCGAGCGCGTCGCGCAGGCCGTCGCCCAGCAGGTTGAAGGCCAGCACGGTGAGGAAGATCGCCAGGCTCGGGAAGAGCGCCACGTGCGGCGCGTTGACCATGTCGGCGCGCGCCTCGTTGAGCATCGCGCCCCACTCGGGCGTCGGCGGCTGGGCGCCCATGCCCAGGAAGGACAGGCTGGCCGCGGTGATGATCGAGGTGCCGACCCGCATCGTGAAGTACACCACGATGGAGGAGATCGTGCCCGGCAGGATGTGCCGCACGACTATGGTCCAGTCCGAGGCGCCGATGCTGCGGGCCGATTCGATGTAGGTCATCTGCTTGAGCACCAGCGTGTTGCCGCGCACCAGGCGGGCGAAGGCGGGCACGCTGAACACCGCCACCGCCACGATCACGTTGGTCATGCTGCTGCCGAGGATGGCCACCACCCCGAGCGCGAGCAGGATGCCGGGGAAGGCGAACAGCACGTCCGAGATGCGCATCACGATGCGGTCCCACCAGCCTTCGTAGTAGCCGGCCAGCAGGCCGAGCGCGGTGCCGATCGCGCAGCCCGCCATCACCGACAGGAAGCCCGCGGCGAGCGAGATGCGCGCGCCCATCAGGATGCGGCTGAAGATGTCGCGGCCCAGCGGATCGACGCCGAACCAGTGCATCGCCGAGGGGCCGTCGTTGAGCCGGTCGTAGTCGAAGTAGTTCTCGGGATCGAAGGGCACCAGCCAGGGCGCGAGCGCGGCGGCGGCCACCAGCAGCAGCACGAAGGCCAGCGCGGCGACGGCCACGCGCTGCTTTTTGAACTTGCGCCAGAACTCGCGCCAGGGGGTGCGGACCGCGCCGGCCGAGGCGGACTGGGCGGTGGCGGCGACGGACGCCGCGGCGATCTGCGCCGCGTCGGGAGGGGTGGGGATGGAGGGCGTGGTCATGCCGGATACCTCGGGGCGGGCGGCGCTCACTTGTAGCGGATGGTGGGATTGATGAAGCCGTAGAGCACGTCCACCACCAGGTTGATCAGGATGAACTCCAGCGAGAAGAGCAGCACCAGCGTCTGGATCACCGGGTAGTCGCGCATGTTGACCGCATCCACCAGCAGGCGGCCGAGGCCGGGCCAGTTGAACACCGCCTCGACCACGATCGAGCCGCCCAGCAGGAAGCCGAACTGCAGGCCCATCATGGTGACCACCGGGATCAGCGCGTTGCGCAGGCAGTGCTTGAGGATCACCACCCGCTCGTCGAGGCCCTTGGCCCGCGCGGTGCGCACGAAATCGTCCTGCACCACCTCGACGAAAGAGGCGCGGGTGAAGCGGGCCATCACCGCGGCCACCGCCGCGCCCAGGGTCAGCGAGGGCAGGACGTAGTGCTGCCAGGTGCCGGCGCCGACGGTGGGCAGCCAGCCCAGCTGCACCGAGAACACCTGCATCAGCATCATGCCCAGCGCGAAGGCGGGGAAGGAGATGCCCGAGACCGCCAGCGTCATGCCCAGCCGGTCGGGCCATCGGTTGCGGTAGACCGCCGAGACGATGCCGATGCCCATGCCGAAAACCACCGACCACGCCATGCTGGTGATCGTCAGCATCAGCGTGGGCAGGAAGCGTTCGCCGATTTCGGTTTCCACCGGCCGGCGGGTGCGGATGGAGGTGCCGAAGTCGCCTTGCACCATGCGCTTGAAGAAGTTGGCGAACTGCGTGGGCAGGGGCTGGTCGAGGCCCAGGTCGTGACGCACCAGCGCCACCGTGGCCTCGTCCGCATCCTGGCCGGCGGCCAGCCGCGCCGGATCGCCGGGCAGCATGTGCACGAACAGGAACACCAGCACCGAGACGATGAGCAGCGTTGGCAGCAGGCCGATCAGACGCTTGAGGAAATAGTTCAGCATGGGGAGCGAGGCCGCGCGCGGCGGCCGATGGGGCGGATGCCCCGAGGCAGGGGCGGATGCTCTGCATGGCCGCGCCGGGCGCGATGCCCGGCGCGGCCTGCCTGCGCGGCCTTACTTGGTCGCGATCTCGTCGCTGTTGATGTTGCCGTCGGGCATCACGACCACGCCCGAGAGGCGCTTGGCGTGGGCCGACACGTTCTCGTCGGTGACGAGCGGAATGCGCGGCAGGTCCTTGGCCAACTGTTCCTGGACGGTTTTGTAGAGCGCGGCCTTCTCGGCATCGTCCACACTCACCAGCGCCTTGGCGATGGAACCGTCCACGACCGGGCTGCTGTAGAACGACATGTTGTTGAGCTTGGGCGCCCAGGCTTCGGTCGCGAACAGCGGGCGCAGCGCCCAGTCGGCTTCCCCGGTGGAGGAGGACCAACGGGTGTAGTAGAGACGGACCTTCGCGGTCTTCGGATCGGGCCAGGAATCCACCTGCTCCGCGCGCTGGCCGGGTTCGAGGGCCTGCACCTGCAGTTTGATGCCGACCTGGGACAGCTGCTGCTGCACGAACTGCAGCACCTTCTGGCTGGTGGAGTTGTTGTAGGCGCTCCAGAGGGTGGTCTCGAAACCGTTCGGGTACCCGGCTTCCTTCAACAGGTCCTTGGCCTTCTGGACGTTGTAGGGGATCGGAGACATCTTGACGGCGTACTGGATGCCTTGGGGCACGAAGCCCTGCGCCGGGAACGCGAACCCGCTGAACGCCACCTTGGCCAGCGCTTCCTTGTTGACCGCGTAGCCGACGGCCTCGCGCACCTTCGGATTGTCGAAGGGCTTCTGCAGCATGTTGAACGCCAGGAAGTTCGTGATGATCGACGGCGTGGTGACCACCTCGATCTTGTCGCTCTTCTTGATCTGGGCGACCTGTTCGTACGGGATCGGATAGGCGAAGTCGGCTTCGCCGGTCTGCAGCATGGCGGCGCGGGTGTTGTTCTCCAGCACCGGCTTCCAGCTCACGCCGTCGATTTTCGGATAGCCCTTCTTCCAGTAGCCGGCGAATTTCTTGCCGACGATGGCTTCGGTCTGCTTCCACTCGACGAACTCGAACGGACCGGTGCCCACCGGGTGCAGCGCGATGTCCTTGCCGTACTTCTGCAGCGCGGCGGGGGAGATCATGGCGGCCGAAGCATGGGCGAGCGAGTTGATGAAGGGCCCGAACGGCTCCTTGAGCGTGATGCGCACGGTCTGGGGATTGACCGCCTCGACCTTCGCGATGCGGTTGAACTGGGTAGCGCGCAGCAGGCGGTTGGCAGGATCCATCACCCGGTCGAGATTGGCCTTGACCGCGGCGGCGTTGAAGTCGGTGCCGTCGTGGAACTTCACGCCCTGGCGCAGCTTGAAGGTGTAGACCAGGCCGTCCTTCGAGACTTCGTGGCTCTCGGCCAGCACGTTGCGGACCTTCAGGTCCTTGTCGAACTGGAACAGGCCCTCGTAGAAGGTCTTGGTCACCGCCGTGGTCATGGTGGTGTTGGTGTTGTAGGGGTCCAGCGTCTCGGGCTGCTGGCCGATCGCGAGCACCACGTTGCCGGCGGCCAGGGCCTGGCCGGAGGCGGCCAGGGCCGACAGGGCCAGCAGGCCGGCGGCGATGGAGCGGGAGGATTGCGTCTTCTTCATGGGAACTCCTGGGGAAGGGAACGGAGAGCGGGAAGCGGGTTGCGGGAAGGAGCGCTCGATGGATGGGTCGAGTCGTGCGCCGCGGTCCGCCGTGGCGGCCGCGGTCTGGGAAGGGGTCGTCGCGGGGGGGCGCCGTCGGGCCGGGCGGGGTCAGTACAGGTTGGCGATGGAGTGGCGCGCCACGAAATGGCCGGGCCCGACTTCCACCAGGGGCCGCACTTCGGGCTCGTCGCCGACCGCGCGGATCGGGCTCGGGATGTCGCCTTCGAGCAGCGCGCGCTTGAGGTGGCGGCGCGTCGGGTCGGCGATCGGCACCGCGTTCATCAGCTTGCGGGTGTAGGGGTGCTGCGGATTCTCGAAGATGGCGCGGCGGGGGCCGATCTCCACGATCTGGCCCAGGAACATCACCGCCACCCGGTGGCTGATGCGCTCGACCACCGCCATGTCGTGCGAGATGAACAGGAAGGCCACGCCCAGCTCGCGCTGCAGGTCCAGCATCAGGTTGACGATCTGCGCCTGGATCGACACGTCGAGCGCGGACACCGATTCGTCGGCCACCACCACCCGCGGGTTGAGCGCCAGGGCGCGCGCGATGGCGATGCGCTGGCGCTGGCCGCCCGAGAACTCGTGCGGGTAGCGCTGCGCGTACTCGCGCGGCAGGCCGACCTTCTCCAGCAGCCAGTCCACCCGGTCCTGCGCGGCCTTGCCGCTCGCGACCCGGTGCACCAGGAGCGGCTCCATGATGGAGAAGCCCACCGTCAGGCGCGGGTCGAGCGACGCGAAGGGATCCTGGAAGATGAACTGGATGTCGCGGCGCAGCGCCTGCACCTGCGAGGTCGGCAGGTCCAGGATGTTGCGGCCGCCGAACTCGATGGCGCCGCCTTGGCTCTCGACCAGGCGCAGCAGGGATCGGCCGGTGGTCGACTTGCCGCAGCCCGACTCGCCGACGATGGCCAGCGTCTCGCCCGGGTAGAGGTCGAAGCTCACCCGCTCGACCGCGTGCACCCGGCGGGAGACCCGGTTGAGCAGGCCGGCGCGCAGGTCGAAGCGGGTCACCAGGTCCTTGACGCGCAGCACCGGCGGCTCGCCGGCGGGGCGGGTGTCGACGGCTTCGGCCGTCCCCGCGCCGACCACCGCACCGTCGCGCAGCAGGTCGAAGGGGCGGGGCAGGTCGGTGCCCTGCATCGCGCCCAGCTTGGGCACCGCCGAGAGCAGGGCGCGGGTGTAGGCGTGGCGCGGCGCGGCGAAGATGTCCGCCGAGGGGCCTTCCTCGACCTTGTCTCCGCGGTACATCACCAGCACCCGGTCGGCCACCTCCGCCACCACGCCCATGTCGTGGGTGATGAAGATGACGCCCATGCGCATCTCTTCCTGCAGCTGGCGGATGAGCTGCAGGATCTGCGCCTGGATGGTCACGTCGAGCGCGGTGGTCGGCTCGTCGGCGATCAGCAGCTGCGGCTTGCAGGACAGCGCCATCGCGATCATCACCCGCTGTCGCATGCCGCCGGAGAGCTGGTGCGGGTAGCGGTCGAGCACGTTGCGCGCTTCGGGGATGCGCACCAGCTCCAGCATGCGCAGCGCCTCGGCGCGCGCGGCCGCCCGGTCCATGCCCTGGTGGTGGCGGATCGACTCGGCGATCTGGTCGCCCGCGGTGAAGACCGGATTGAGCGAGGTCATCGGCTCCTGGAAGATCATCGCCACGTCGGCGCCGCGCACCGCGCGCATGGTGGCGTTGCGCGCCTGCGCCAGGTCCAGCACCTGCCCGTCGCGGCGGCGCAGCGTGATCCGGCCGCCGACGATGCGCCCGCCGCCGTGCTCCACCAGCCGCATCAGCGCGAGCGAGGTGACCGACTTGCCGGAGCCCGATTCGCCCACGATGGCAAGCGTCTCGCCACTGTCGACGTGGAAGGAGAGCCGGCGCACGGCGTCCACCGTGCGCTCGGAGTTCGCGAACCGGACGGTCAGGTCGTCGACCGCCAGCACGCGCTGCGGCGGCAGGCCGCCGGAGGCCGGGGGCGTGGAAAGGGTGGGGGCGGGAGCGAGGGTCATGGGGCAGCGATGGCGGGAGTCGGTTCGGCCGTGCTCAACGGAAGATGAAGGTCTCGGGCGTGCCGCCGGCGCGCGCCAGGCCGCGGTACATGCCCTCGGTGTTGAACGGCAGGCAGACGTTGCCGTGGCGGTCCACGGCGATCAGGCCGCCGGTGCCGCCGACGGCGGGCAGCGCGCCGTGCACCACCGCGTCGGTCGCGGCCCGCAGGTCGGCGCCGGCGTAGGCCATGCGGGCGCAGACGTCGTGCGCCGCGGCCACGCGGATGAAGGCCTCGCCGTGGCCGGTGCAGGAGACGGCGGCGCTGCGGTCGTCGGCGTAGGTGCCGGCGCCGATCAACGGGCAGTCGCCCACCCGGCCGGGGCGCTTGTTGGTCATGCCGCCGGTGGAGGTGGCGGCGGCCAGGTGGCCGTGCAGGTCGAGCGCCACCGCGCCGACGGTGCCCATCTTGGTGTTTTCTGCCAGCGGCGGCTCGGCCCGGTCGCCGAATGCGGCGAGCGCCGCGGCGCCGTCGTGGTCCAGCACCGCCCCGGCCTGGCGGGCCCGCGCTGCGTGCAGCTGCCGCAGGCGCGACTCGGTCGAGAAGTAGTCCGGCGCGACCATGCGCAGGCCCGCCTCGCGGGCCATCGCTTCCGCGCCGGTGCCGGCCATCAGCACGTGCTGGCCGTGGCGCATGACGGCGCGCGCGGCCTCGACCGGGTTGCGGACCGTAGTGACGCCCGCGACCGCGCCGGCCGCGAGGTCCCGGCCGTCCATGACGGCGGCGTCCAGTTCGTGGGTGCCGTCCGCGGTGAAGACCGCGCCGTGGCCGGCGTTGAACAGCGGGCAGTCCTCGAGCAGGGACACGGCGAGGCAGACCGCGTCCATCGCGCCGCCACCCTGCGCCAGGACGGCGGAGGCGGCCTGCAGGATGTCGTGCAGGGCGCGGCGGTACTCCTGCACCTGCGCCTCGCTGATCGACGCGCGGCTGAGCGTGCCCGCGCCGCCGTGGATGGCGATCACGGAGGGGGCGGCGGAGGAGGGAGGCGCGACGAACATGGAGGCGGGATCGGGGTCGGGACAGGGTGGAGGAAGGCGGGAGCGGGCGGGCGGCGCGAACGGGCGGGGCTCAGGCCGTCGGCGGGACCGGTTTCCGGCCGGGCTGGCCGGGCGCCAGCCGGCTGCGGTGGCTGTCGTGCAGCCAGGGCAGCACCGCCTCGGTCATGCGCGCGGCCGACTGGACCGCGCCCTCGGCCTGGTGCGCCACGGCGCTGGTCAGGGCTTCGATCAGGGCCAGCGCCGAGGATTCGGAATTGGCCGCGTACTGGTTGCCGGTCTGGGCGAACAGGCAGACGTGGGCGTGCGGCACCAGCGGCGACTGCGGTCCGTCGGTCAGGGCCAGCACCCGCGTGCCTTGCTGGAAAGCGCCCTGCGCCAGCACGACCGTGTCGGTGAGGTAGCGCGGATAGCTGATGGCGACCAGCAGGTCGTCGGGGCGCATGCGCGGCAGCAGGCGCGCGCCGTAGGAGGCGCCGCCCACGCCGGCGAGCAGGTGGATGTTGTCGCAGTAGCCGTCGAGCCCGCGCTGCAGCAGGCCGGCCAGCCAGCCGCTGGCGCCGAAGCCGGCCAGGTAGACGCGGCGCGCCGCCACGATGGCCGCGACCGCCGCTTCGCAGGCGGCGGTATCCAGCGCCTCGCGGGTGGCGGCGATGTTGCGCTGGCTCTCCTCCAGCGCGGCCGTGAACACGTCGCGCACGCTGCTGGGTTCGCCGACACGGATGCGCATCTTCTCGATCGGCGCCAGCATGGCCTCGAAGCCGCGCACCAGCTCGGACCGCAGCATCGGATAGCCGTCGAGGCCGATGGCGCGGGCGAAGCGGTTGGCCGTCGCGATCGAGACGCCCACCGCCGCCGCCAGCTCGTCGATCGGCATGGTCGCGGCCTGCAGCGGATGCGCCAGCACGTAGTCGGCCAGCTGCTGGTGCGAGCGGGTCAGCGTCGGGCGGGCGCGACCGATGCGCAGGGCGATGGACACCGGGTCGGCGGTTGCGGGTTCGGACATGCGGCGCAGCGGGAGGACAGGCGAACGGGACGGGGCTGATTAAAAATTTTCAGTATTTGAATGATAGAGAAAAAAATTGATCATTTCCAGGGGTACGCACGGTTTTCGCCTTCCGCGCGCTGCGGCGTCCGCGCGGCCGCCCCGGCAGGCCGTGTACCGCTCCCGCACGCATCCGCCCGCCGCCGCGCGGGCGCGCTTGACGGACAATGGCGTCCATGAACTGGATCGACGAAGTCAAATGGGATGCGCAGGGACTGGTGCCGGTCATCGCGCAGGAGCAGGGCAGCGGGGACGTGCTGATGTTCGCGTGGATGAACCGCGAGGCGCTGGCGAAGACCGCCGAACTCGGCCGCGCGGTCTACTACAGCCGTTCGCGCGGCAAGCTGTGGTTCAAGGGCGAGGAGTCGGGCCATGTGCAGACGGTGCACGGCATCCGCCTCGACTGCGACAACGACGTGGTGCTGCTCACCGTGACCCAGCAGGGCCACGCGCCCGGCATCGCTTGCCACACCGGCCGCCACAGCTGCTTCTTCCAGCAGTACCGCGACGGCGCCTGGCACGTCGTCGAGCCGGTCCTCAAAGACCCGGAATCCATCTACAAGTGAGCAGGGAGCCGAACCGATGAGCGACACCGCAGACACCGCCGCGGCCGGCCGGCCCCAGGACGCCCTGGCGCGCCTCGCGGCGGTCATCGAGAGCCGCAAGGCCGCCAACGGCGGCGATCCCGCGACCAGCTACGTCGCCCGCCTGCTGCACAAGGGGCCGGACGCCTTCCTCAAGAAGATCGGCGAGGAGGCGACCGAGGTGGTCCTGGCCGCCAAGGACGCGGAGCTCGCCGGCAACACGCCGGCCCAGCGGCAGAAGATCGTCAACGAGACCGCCGACCTCTGGTTCCATTCGATGGTCGCGCTCGCCCACTACGGCCTGAGCCCGGCCCAGGTAATCGACGAGCTGGAGCGCCGGGAGGGCACCAGCGGCATCGAGGAGAAGGCCCTGCGCCAGGCGCACGTCCCCGGGGAGCGGCCATGAACCGTCCGCCCGACATCATCGACGTCGAGGGCAGCCGCGTCCCCGACGGCTCGCTCGCGACCATCGGCTGGGTCAGCTACATCCTGCACCTGGTCGTCGCGCTCGGCGCCGTCATCCCCAGCGCCCAGGCCTCGGTCCTGCTGCTGGTGGTGGCGCTGATCATCGACCTGGTCAAGCGCGAGGACGCGGCGGGCACCTGGCAGGCCTCGCACTTCCGCTGGCGCATCCGCTCGGTGGCCTGGGCCGGCATCCTGTACCTGGTCACGCTGCCGCTGTGGCTGCTGCTGCTCGTGCCGGGCTGGATCGCCTGGACGCTGATCTCGCTCTGGTTCCTCTACCGCATCGTCAAGGGCATGGTCCGCATGCATGCCCGCCAACCCGTGGATCCCGCCCCCTATGGCCTCTGACCCGAACTGCATCTTCTGCAAGATCGCCGCCGGCACCATCCCCTCGCGCAAGGTCTACGAGGACGAGGAGATCCTCGGCTTCCACGACATCGCCCCCTGGGCGCCGGTGCATTTCCTGCTGATCCCGAAGGAGCATATCCCTTCGCTCGCGGACGTCCTGCCGCGCCACGAGGCCCTGCTCGGCCGCATGATGGCGCTGGCGCCCAGGCTCGCGCTGGAGCAGGGCTGCGAGCCCTACCCGGAGGGCGGCTTCCGCCTGGTGGTCAACACCGGCACGCACGGCGGCCAGGAGGTCCACCACCTGCACCTGCACGTCATGGGCGGGCCCCGCCCATGGGCCAAGGGGTGATACTCCACCCCGCCGGCCGCGCCGTCACGGCACCGACCTAGAATCCGCACTATCCGCTTACCTGATTCCGCAGGAGATTTCTCATGGGTTCCTTTTCCATCTGGCACTGGCTGATCGTGCTGCTGATCGTCGTCATGGTCTTCGGCACCAAGAAGCTGAAGAACATGGGTTCCGACCTGGGCGGCGCCGTCAAGGGCTTCAAGGACGGCATGAAGGACGGCACCACGTCCGACGACAAGGCCGCGGTCCCGCCGCAGCACGTGACGGGCAACGTCCCGGTGCCGCCGGTCGACAAGACCACCATCGACGTCGAAGCCAAGCCGCGCGCCTGATGCCGCGCGCCCTGCCGTCCGCCCCGACTTCCCACCCGCTGCGCGCCGCCTGACTCCGTGATAGACCTCGGCATTTCCAAGATGGCGCTGATCGGCGCCGTGGCGCTCATCGTCATCGGCCCCGAGAAGCTCCCGCGGGTCGCCCGCACCGTCGGCACGCTGCTGGGCAAGGCCCAGCGCTACGTCAACGACGTCAAGGCGGAGGTCAACCGTTCGATGGAACTCGACGAGCTCCGCAAGATGAAGGAGACCGTCGAAGGCGCCGCCCGGGACGTGGAGCAGTCGGTCCGCACCCACGCCGGCGACTTCGAGCGCGACATGCATGGCGCGGTCGCCGGCGACGCCGCCCAGGCCGCCGACGCCGGCACCGACCCGTACGGCAGCGTCTACGGCGGGTTGTCGGCCGAGGCGCCCCCGGTCTACAGCCGCCCCAACAAGAAGTGGCGCGTCAAGCAGGGCGCGACGCCGCAGTGGTACAAGGCGCGCCACGGGGTGCGCACCAAGGCCCTGTCCGGCGCGGCACGCGTGGCCCGCTACCGGCCGCGGCGCCCCGATTGATCCGCCGCGCCCCGCGGCTCCCGACGCCATCGCCTCCCCGATGTTCCTCCCTGTGAAAGGTCGGGCGCCGCTCCGACGCCCCGTCCATGCCTGATCCCTCCCACGAAGACGAACTCGCCGGCACCGAGCAGCCGTTCGTCCAGCACCTGATGGAGTTGCGCGACCGGCTGGTGCGCGCCATCGTCGCCATCGCCGCGGTGGCCGCCGTCCTGGCGGTATACCCCGGCCCGGGCGCGCTCTACGACCTGCTGGCCGCGCCGCTGGTGGCGACGCTCCCCCAGGGCGCGACGCTGATCGCGACCAACGTCATCTCACCCTTCGTGGTGCCGCTCAAGATCCTGCTGATGGCGGCCTTCATGATCGCGCTGCCGGTGGTGCTCTACCAGGTCTGGGCCTTCGTGGCGCCGGGCCTCTACTCACACGAGAAGCGGCTGGTGCTGCCGCTGGTGGTGTCGAGCACCGTCCTGTTCTTCATGGGCGTGGGGTTCTGCTACTACTTCGTCTTCGGGCACGTCTTCGCGTTCATCCAGAGCTTCGCGCCCAAGTCGATCACCGCCGCGCCGGACATCGAGGAGTACCTGAGCTTCGTGCTCGGCATGTTCCTCGCCTTCGGCCTGGCCTTCGAAGTCCCGGTGGCGGTGGTGCTGCTGGTGCGCATGGGCGTCATCACCGTGGCCCAGCTGCGGCAGTACCGCGGCTATTTCTGGGTCGGCGCCGCGGTGGTCACCGCGATGGTGACGCCGCCCGACGCCGGCTCGATGCTGATGCTGCTCGCGGTGGTCGGCAGCCTCTACGAGATCGGCATCCTGGCCGCGCAGGCCTTCGTGCGCCACACCAAGGCGGCGGACGACGGGGAAGCCGGCAAGTCCGCCGCGCCCTGAGCCTCCGGGGCGGCCGCCCGGCCCGGGCGGCGGGCGGCGCGGCGTCGGGTCGAAGGTTCCTTCCGGATCTCCGGGACCGGCCGGCCGCGCGGTCCGGCGCGACGGATGCGGCGCCGCCGCCGCGGCCCGCCGGGCTCAGCTAGCTGCCCAGGTAGGCTTCCTGCACCTTCGGATCGCCCAGCAGCGCGCGGCCGGTGCCGGCCAGCACGATCCGGCCGGTCTCGATCACGTAGCCGTGGGCCGCGATCTTGAGCGCCTGGCGCACGTTCTGCTCGACCAGGAAGATGGTCAGCCCGTCGCTGTTGATGCGCTGCAGCGTGCGGAAGATGTCCTGGACGATGATCGGGGCGAGGCCCATCGACGGCTCGTCCAGCAGCAGCACCCGGGGCTTGGCCATCAGCGCGCGGCCGATGGCGAGCATCTGCTGCTCGCCGCCTGACAGGTTGCCCGCGAGCTGGCCGGCGCGCTCCTTGAGCCGCGGGAAGAGTTCGTACATCCGGTCCAGGTCGCGCTGGCGGTTGCCCCGGTCGCGCCGGGTGTAGGCGCCGAGTTCGAGGTTCTCCTGCACCGTCAGCGTGGTCAGCGTGGCGCGGCCCTCGGCGACCTGCACCACGCCCTGCGAGACGATGCGGTGCGCGGGCACCGCGGCGATGTCCCGGCCGTCGAAGACGACGCTTCCGCCCGCCTTGCGCACCAGGCCCGAGAGGGCCAGCAGGGTGGTGGACTTGCCCGCGCCGTTGGCGCCGACCAGGGTGGTGATCTCGCCGGCGCGCAGCTCGAAGTCGATGCCCTTGACCGCCTGGATCGGGCCGTAGGCGACCTTCAGGTCGCGGACCTGCAGCAGCGGGGCGCTCATCGCGCGCCTCCCGGACGGGAGACTTCGACCGGCGCGGTGCCCGCGGCCACCGGCGTCGGGCCGGGCACCGGGGCGATCTCCGCGCCGGCGTCGTCCGCCGGCTCCAGCGCGGCGTCGCGCGCCGCCGGGTCGGCGGCCGCGGCCTCGTCGTCCTCGCGGCCCAGGTAGGCCTCGATGACCTGCGGATCGTTGCGGATCGCGTCCGGCCCGCCCTGCGCGATGATGCGCCCGAAATTCAACACGGCGATCTCCTGGCACAGGCCCATGACGAAACGCATGTCGTGCTCGATCATGAAAATGGTGTAGCCCCGCGCGCTGATGTTCTCGATCTCGCGCATCAGCTCGGTCTTCTCGGTGCTGTTCATGCCGGCGACCGGCTCGTCGAGCAGCAGCAGGCGCGGCTCGGTGGCCAGCGCCCGGGCGAGCTCCAGCTTGCGCTGGTCGCCGTAGGACAGGTTGTCCGCGGTGTCGCCGGCCTTGCCGTCGAGCCGCACCCAGGACAGCAGCTCGCGCGCCCGGTCCCGCGCCCGCTTCTCCTCGGCGCGGAACAGGCCGGAGCCGGCCAGCATGCCGAGCGCGCCGTAGCGCAGGTGGCCGTGGATGCCGACCATCACGTTTTCCAGCAGTGACATCTCCTTGAAGATGCGGATGTTCTGGAAGGTGCGGGCCAGGCCCATGCGGGTGATCTGGTGCGGCTTGCGGCCGACCAGGTCCTGGCCGTCGAAGAGGATGTGTCCGCTGGTGGGCGGCAGCAGGCCGGTGATGAGGTTGAAGACGGTGGTCTTGCCTGCGCCGTTGGGGCCGATCAGCCCGAAGATGCCGCCCTGCGGCACCGTCAGGTTGACGTCCTGCAGCACCTTGAGGCCGCCGAAGTGGCGCGACACCGACCGGAGTTGGAGTTCCGCGCTCATGCCCGGGCCTCCTTCCGTCCGAACCAGCCGCGCAGCCGCGCCGGATCCCAGATGCCCTTGGGCAGGAACAGCACGATCAGCACCAGGATCAGTCCGTTGACCACCAGGCGGAAGCCCTGGAAGGCGCGCAGCACCTCGGGCAGCAGCGTCAGGATGGCGCCGCCGAGCACCGGGCCCGCCAAGCCGTTGATGCCGCCGAGTATGGCCATGGTCAGGATCTCGACGCCGCGGTCGAAGCCGTACTCGTTCGGCCCGATGAAGAAGGTCAGGTGCGCGTTGAGCGCGCCGGCCAGGCCGGCGATCGCCGCGCCCAGCACGAAGGCCAGCATCTTGTGGGCGCCGACGTCGATGCCCATCAGGCCGGCGGCGGTCTCGTCCTCCTTGATGGCCTCGAAGGCGCGTCCGACGCGCGAATGCTTCATGCGCCAGAGCAGCGCCAGCACCAGTGCCAGGGCCAGGGCGATGTGCCACCACTGGGTGGACTGCGGGATGCCGTTGAGGCCCAGCGCGCCGCCGGTCCAGGTCTCGGCGTTGAGCACCACGATGCGCACCACCTCGCCGAACGCGAGCGTCGCCATCGCGAGGTAGACGCCCGACAGGCGCAGCGTCGGCTTGCCGATGGCGAAGGCCATCAGCGCCGGGGCGGCCATGCCGCCGGCCAGCGCGACGGGGAAGGCGCACTCGCCATTCATCGTCAGCAGCGAGGCGGTGTAGGCGCCGATGCCCATGAAGGCGGCGTTGGCCATGGCCAGCATGCCGCAGGACAGGGTGAGGTAGATCGAGAGCGCCAGCAGCGCGTTGGTGCCCAGGGTGAGCACCAAGTTGCTGTAGACCGACCAGAAGTTATCGAACCATTCCATGATGTGTACCGTTGCGGTGCCGTCCCGGGCTCAGACCTTGCGTTCCTGCAGCGTGCCGAAAAGCCCCTTGGGCCGCACCAGCAGCACCAGGAACAGCAGGCCGAAGGCGACCGCGTCGCGCATGTTGGAGCCGATGTAGGCGACCGACAGCACCTCGGCGAAGCCCAGGAACAGGCCGCCGAGCATGGCGCCGCGGATGTCGCCCATGCCGCCCAGGATGATGACCGCGATGCCCTTGTGCAGCATCGGCTGGCCCATGAGCGGGAAGATGGCGTTGGAGTAGAGGCCGATCAGCACGCCCGCCACGCCGCCCAGGCCGGCCGCGGCGAACGAGGTCAGGTAGAACAGCCCCTCGACGTTGATGCCCAGCAGCGAGGCCGCCTTGGGGGACTCGGCGATGGCGCGCAGCGCGCGGCCGAGCTGGGTCTTCTTGAGCGAGAGCATCAGCGCGCCCATCAGCGCGAAGGACATCAGCACGATGCCGAGTTCCAGCGCGGTCATGTGGATGCCGCCCAGCTCCAGCGATTCCTCGGACACCAGGCCGGGCGGGAAGCGCAGGTTCTCCGCGCCGAAGATGCCCTGCACCAGGTTGTTGAGCACGATGGCCACGCCGATGGTGGCGATCATCGGGATCAAGTGCGGCGCGTTGCGCGCGCGCAGCGGCTTGAGCACCAGCAGGTCGATCAGCAGCCCCAGCGTTCCGCAGAACGCGAAAGCGAAGAGGACCGACGCCCAGAGCGGCAGCCCGAAGCGGGCCGTGACCTGCACCGCCGCGTAGGCGCCCACCATGAACACCGCGCCGTGCGAGAGGTTGATGACTCCGAGCACCCCGAAGACCAGGGTGAATCCCAGCGCGAAGAGCGCGTACACGCATCCCAGGGAGAGCGCGTTGACAAGCTGCTGTTCCAGCACGATCGGTGGTTCCGGTTGGGCGCGCCGGCCGGGAAGGGCGTGGCATGCCAGAAAACGAAAGGACGGCGCGCATCCGCTGCCGCGCCGTCCGCAGGGGCGAAGGGCCGTGCGGCCCTCCGCGGGGCCTTACTTCTCGATGACGAACTGGCCGCCCTTGGTCACACTGACGATGGGCGCCTGCTGCGCGTCGTAGCCGGCCGGCTTGCCGGCCTTGTCGTTCGCGCGGCGGAAGGCGAAGGCGCCGGTCGCGCCGGTCCATTTCACGTTCGGCAGCGCGTCGCGCACCGCGGTGCGGTCCTTGGCCAGGTTGCCGGAGAACTTGACGGTCTTGAGCGCCTGGGCGGCGATGTAGAGCGCGTCGTAGGACTGCGCGGCGAACTGGTCGGGCGCGGCCTTGTACTTGTCGTTGTAGGCCTTGATGAACTTGGTGTTCTCGGGCGTGGCGTTGGACGCCGACCAGGGGCTGCCGACGTACAGGCCGTCGGACTTGTCCTTGGCCAGGTCGAAGATCTTGGTCGAGTTCATGCCGTTGCCGCCGATGATCGGCACGTTCAGGCCGAGCTGGCGCGCCTGCACCATGATCGGGCCGCCTTCGGCGATCAGCGCCGACAGCACGATGGCGTCGGGGTTGGTGGCCTTGATCTTGGTCAGCTGGGCCTTGAACTCCACGTCGCCCTTGGCGAAGGTCTCGGTGGTGGTGACCGGGATCTTCAGGTCCTCGAGGGCCTTCTTGAAATTGTCGTAGCCGCTCTTGGTGAACACGTCGTCGTTGCCGTAGAGCACCGCGACCTTCTTCACGCCGGCCTTGGCGACCGCGGTCTTGATGGTGGCGGGCAGCACGTCGGCCTCGGTCACCGAGTTGCGGAACACGTAGTCGCCGATCGACGTGATGCCGTCGGCGGTGTTGGAGGTGCCGAAGGCCACGGTCTTGGCGGCCTGGGCGATCGGGTCGGCCGCCTGGGCCGAGTTCGACAGGGTCGGGCCGAAGACCATCAGCACCTTGTCCTGGAAGATCAGCTTCTTGAAGACGTTGATCGCCTCTTCCTTCTTGCCCTGCTCGTCCTCGACGACCAGCACGATCTTGTCGCCGTTGACGCCGCCGGCGGCATTGATCTCGTCGGCCGCGAGCTGGAAGCCGTTGCGGATCGCCATGCCGTACTGGGCCGCGCCGCCCGACAGGGCTTCGGCGACGCCGATCTTGAGGTCGGCGGCCTGGGCGGCCGTCGCGAAGCCGGCGACGGCCAGGGCGGCGACCAGCGAACGGGGAAGGAAGGTGGATGCCATGGATGGAGTCTTTCGTGACTTTTCGGGAAAGCGGGCGCGGATTTTAAGGGCGCGCGCGGTCTTCCGGCCGGACGGGCCGGGAAGGGCCGGGAAAACGACCGGGTCGGCCGCCCGGCCCGCGGTCGCGCCGCTCAGCGCTGGGGTTCGCGGTTGCGCCGCTCGGGCCGCAACCCCGGGGTGACGTCGACCGTGGTGCGCCGGTCCTCGCGCAGCACCACGAAAGGCACCGTCTCGCCGGGCTTGAGCGCCGCGACGTTGGAGAGCAGCTCCGAGGTGTTGGCGATCGGCCTGCCCGCGACCTGCACGATGATGTCGCCCGGCCGGATGCCGGCCTGCGCGCCGGGGCCGTTCTGCAGCACGCCGGTGATGATCACGCCCTCGGTCGCCTTGACGCCGAAGGTCTCGGCCATCTCGGGCGAGAGGTCGTTGGGCTCCACCCCGATCCAGCCGCGGCGCACCTGGCCGTCGCGCACGATGCCGTCGAGCACCAGCCGCGCGGTCGACACCGGGATGGCGAAGCCGATGCCCATGCTGCCGCCGGAGCGCGAGTAGATGGCGGTGTTGATGCCCATCAGGTTGCCGTTGACGTCCACCAGCGCGCCGCCGGAGTTGCCGGGGTTGATGGCGGCGTCCGTCTGGATGAAGTTCTCGAAGGTGTTGATGCCGAGCTGGTTGCGGCCCAGCGCGCTGACGATGCCGCTGGTGACCGTCTGGCCCACGCCGAAGGGATTGCCGATGGCCAGCACCGTGTCGCCGACCTGCAGCGCGTCGGAATTGCCCAGCACGATGGCCGGCAGCTTGTCGAGCTCGATCTTGAGGATGGCGAGGTCGGTGTCCGGGTCGGTGCCGACCACCTGCGCGCGGGCGTGGCGGTTGTCGTTGAGCCGCACCTCGATCTCGTCGGCGCCCTCGACCACATGGTTGTTGGTCAGGATGTAGCCCGCGGGGCTGACGATCACGCCGCTGCCCAGTCCCGAGCGCGCCTGGCTGCCCTGGTCGCCGAAGAAGAACTGGAACCACGGGTCGTTGCTGCGCGGGTTCTGGCGCGCGGCGGTGCTGGTGTTGATGCTGACCACCGCGGGCGAGGCCTTGCGGGCCGCGCCGCTCAGGCTGCCGGGCGCCGGCGCGGCGGTGCTGCTGGTCTGCGGGGCTTCGAGCAGCGAGACCACGCCGCCGCGCACCGTCGGCCGGTCGAGCCATTCGGGCTTGAGCGTGGCGACGACGAAATAGGCGGCCACCAGCACGGTGACGGTCTGGGCGAACAGCAGCCAGGTGCGTTTCATGGGAGGCGGGGATCCGTTCGAAATCGGGCAGGATGGGGATCGGGGATTGTCCTCCATGCCCGCGCGCCGCCTGTATCCGTGTCCGTCGCGGGCCGCGGGCGCGGGCGACAATCGGCCGATGGACACATTCGACGGATTCCCCCACGATCCCGGGCCGGGCGCCGCCGGTGCCTCGCGCGACGCGGTGCTGCAGGCCTTCGACGCGCTGCTGGAACCCGCGCGCTTCAAGGACTACGGACCGAACGGGCTGCAGGTGGAGGGGCGGCCGCAGGTCCGCCACATCGTCTCGGGCGTGACCGCGAGCCGCGCCTTCATCGACGCGGCCATCGAGGCCGGGGCCGACGCGCTCTTCGTGCACCACGGCCTCTTCTGGCGCGGCCACGACGGCCGGGTCGCCGGCTGGATGAAGCAGCGCCTCGCGCGGCTGCTCGCCCACGACGTGAGCCTCTTCGCCTACCACCTGCCGCTGGACGCGCATCCCGCGCTGGGCAACAACGCGCAGCTCGGCGCCCGGCTCGGACTGGTGGCCGACGCCCATTTCGGCGAGCAGGGCCTGGGCTGCATCGGCGACGCCCGCTTCGAGGACGCCGGAGCGCTCGCGCGGCAGGTGGAGCGCGTGGTGAACCGGCCGGTGGTGCTGGTGGACGGCGCGGACCGTGCTATCAAAAGAGTAGCATGGTGCACCGGCGGCGCGCAGGGCTACTTCGAGGCGGCCATCGCCGCCGGGGCCGATGCCTTCGTCACCGGCGAGATCTCCGAGCCGCAGGCGCACTACGCCCGGGAGCTCGGCGCCGCCTACATCGCCTGCGGCCACCACGCCAGCGAACGCTACGGCGCGCCGGCCGCGGCGGCGCAGGTGGCGCGGACCCTCGGGCTGCGCCACACCTTCATCGACATCGACAACCCCGCCTGAGCCGGGGCGCCCGCCCCGCCGCGCGTCCCGCCCGAGGAATCCCCGTGACCGCCCCCGTCCCCGACCCTCTTTCCGGCCCCGCTGCCGGCCCGCTGCCGATCGCCGTCACGCCTGGCGACCCGGCGGGCATCGGCCCGGAGATCGTCGCGATGGCCTTCCGCGACGCGCCCGACGCGGTGCGCGGCTGCTTCGCCGCCGGCGATCCCGCGGTGCTGCGCAGGGCCGCCGCGTGCATCGGCGGGGCGGGCCGGCCGGCGCTGCCGCTCGCCTTGATCGACCGCCCGGACGATGCCTGGCGCGTCCCGCCGCGCTGCCTGCCGGTGCTGCCGGTCGGCGTCCCGTCCGCCGCCGGCGAGGCCCTGCCGGCCTTCGGCGCGGTCGACGCCCGGGCCGGACGCATGGCGGCCGACAGCGTGACCTGGGCGGCGCGCGCCGCGCTGCGGGGCGCGGTGGCCGCGGTGGTCACCGCGCCGCTGCACAAGGAGGCGCTCGCCGCCGCGGGCGTGGATTTCCCCGGCCACACCGAACTGCTGCAGGCCGAAGCCGCGGCGCACCGGGGGCGGAGCGTGGCCGAGACGCCGGTGCGCATGATGCTGGCCAACGACGAACTGCGCACCGTGCTGGTCAGCATCCACGTGTCGCTGCGCCAGGCGCTGGACGCGGTCACCTTCGGCAACGTCGCCGAGACCCTGCGCATCGCCCACGGGGCGCTGTCGCGGATGCTGGGCCGCGCGCCGCGCATCGCGGTGGCCGGGCTCAATCCGCACGCGGGGGAGGGCGGCCTCTTCGGGCGCGAGGAGATCGAGACCATCGCGCCCGCCGTCGCCGCCGCGCGCGCCGCGGGGATCGACGCGCACGGCCCGTTCGCGCCCGACACCGTCTTCATGCGCGCCCGCACCGGCGAGTTCGACGCGGTGGTCGCGATGTACCACGACCAGGGCCTGATCCCGGTCAAGTACCTCGGGGTGGACAAGGGCGTCAACGTCACCCTCGGGCTGCCGCTGGTGCGCACCAGCCCGGACCACGGCACCGCCTTCGACATCGCCGGCACCGGCCGCGCCGACCCGTCGAGCCTGGTCGAGGCGCTGCGCATGGCGCGCAGCCTTTCCCGCCCGGGCGCCTGAAGCCCGGACCCGCGCCGTTCAGGCGGCGGGCGGGAGGGCGCCGGGAGCCGACGGCGCGGCCGCCGCGGCGCCGGGCGCGCGCAGGCTGTCGCGGATCTCGCGCAGCAGCACGATGTCCTCGGGCGTGGCGGTCGGCGGGGTCTCCGGGTCCTCGCGGCGCAGGCGGTTGACCTGCTTGACCATCATGAAGATCACGAAGGCGAGGATTAGGAAGTTGACGCCGACGGTGATGAAGCTGCCGTAGGCGAAGACCGGGACGCCGGCCTTCTTGAGGTCGGCCAGGGTCCGCGGCACGCCCTCGGGGATGCTGCCCAGCACCACGAACAGGCTGGAGAAGTCGAGCTTGCCGAACACCAGGCCGACCACCGGCATGATGATGTCGTTCACCAGCGAATCGACGATCTTGCCGAAGGCCCCGCCGATGATCACGCCGACGGCGAGGTCGATCACGTTGCCCTTGACGGCGAACTGCTTGAATTCCTGCACGATTCCCATGGTCCAGCTCCTCGTTGGTCCTCCTGCACGGGCGCAGGGTCGGACGCGCGATTATCGAAGGGCGGACGGCCGCCGGGCCCGCCCCGGTGCGCGCGTTTCTACGGTAGTGCGTCCCGGGGGCGCAGATACAATTCTGGATGGGTTGCCGGCCCGCGGTGGGGGCGGCTCCAGCGACACCGGCGATGACCATAAGGACCCACAATGAGCGAGACTGACACGCCCGCCGCCACCCATGCGGTCGACAAGAGCAAGAGGACCTGGCTGATCGCCTCGAGCTGCGCCGGCGCGGTGGGGGCAGGGTTCGTCGCGGTGCCGTTCGTGAGCACCTTCCAGCCCTCCGAGAAGGCCAAGGCCGCGGGCGCGGCGGTCGAAGTGGACATCGCCGGCATCCAGCCCGGCGAGAAGATCACCGTCGAATGGCGCGGCAAGCCGGTCTGGATCGTGCGGCGCACCCCCGCGCAGATCGCCGAACTCCCCAAGCTCGACGGCCAGCTGGCCGATCCCAAGTCCGAGCGCAACCCGTCGGAATTCACCCCCGAGTACGCGCGCAACGAGGCGCGCTCGATCAAGCCCGAGTACCTCGTCGTGGTCGGCATCTGCACCCACCTGGGCTGCTCGCCCACCGACAAGTTCGTGCCCGGCCCGCAGCCCTCGCTGCCGAACGACTGGGAGGGCGGCTTCCTCTGCCCCTGCCACGGATCGACCTTCGACATGGCCGGCCGCGTCTTCAAGAACAAGCCCGCGCCGGACAACCTGCCGGTGCCGCCGCACATGTACCTGTCGGACACCCGGCTGCTCATCGGCGAAGACAAGAAGGCCTGAGGGAGACACGCGCATGGCATCCGAATACCACGAGATCTCGCCCAACGCGCCCATCGGCGCGAAGCTGCAGAACTGGGTCGACAACCGGTTCCCCGCCAGCAAGCTCTACAAGGAGCACATGAGCGAGTACTACGCGCCGAAGAACTTCAACGTCTGGTACGTCTTCGGCTCGCTCGCCCTGCTGGTGCTGGTCATCCAGATCGTCACCGGCATCTTCCTGGTGATGCACTACAAGCCGGACGCCAACCTCGCGTTCGCCTCGGTCGAGTACATCATGCGCGACGTGCCCTGGGGCTGGCTGATCCGCTACATGCATTCCACCGGCGCGTCGGCCTTCTTCGTGGTGGTGTACCTGCACATGTTCCGCGGCCTGATCTACGGCAGCTACCGCAAGCCGCGCGAGCTGGTCTGGCTGTTCGGCTGCGGCATCTTCCTGTGCCTGATGGCCGAGGCATTCATGGGCTACCTGCTGCCCTGGGGCCAGATGTCCTACTGGGGCGCGCAGGTGATCGTGAACCTGTTCGCCGCCATCCCCTTCATCGGCCCCGACCTGGCGCTGCTGATCCGCGGCGACTACGTGGTGTCCGACGCGACGCTCAACCGCTTCTTCAGCTTCCACGTCATCGCGGTGCCGCTGGTCCTGCTGGGACTGGTGGCGGCCCACCTGATCGCGCTGCACGAGGTGGGCTCCAACAACCCCGACGGCGTCGAGATCAAGAAGCACAAGGACGCCCAGGGCCGCCCGCTCGACGGCGTCCCCTTCCATCCGTACTACACGGTGCACGACATCTTCGGCGTCAGCGTCTTCCTGATGGCCTTCACCGCGGTGATCTTCTTCGCGCCCGAGGCCGGCGGCTACTTCCTGGAGTACAACAACTTCATCCCGGCCGACCCGCTCAAGACGCCGAACCACATCGCGCCCGTCTGGTACTTCACCCCGTTCTATTCGATGCTGCGCGCCATCACCAGCGAGATGATGTACGCCCTCATCGCCTGCGTCCTGGGGGCCGCCGTGTTCAACGCGGTCAAGAGCCGGATGGCCGGCTTCTTCAAGGCGGTCATCGTCCTCGCCGCGCTGGCGGTGACCGCCATGATGCTGTCGATCGACGCCAAGTTCTGGGGCGTGGTGGTGATGGGCGGCGCAGTCGTCATCCTGTTCTTCCTGCCCTGGCTCGACCACTGCCCGGTGCGGTCCATCCGTTACCGTCCGCAGTGGCACAAGGTGCTCTACGGGATCTTCGTCGTCAACTTCATGGTGCTCGGCTACCTCGGCGTGCAGCCGCCGTCGCCCGCCGGCGAGCGCATCTCCCAGGTCGGGACGCTCTTCTACTTCGGCTTCTTCCTGCTGATGCCCTGGTGGAGCCGCATCGGCGCATTCAAGCCGGTGCCCGACCGCGTCACCTTCGCCCCGCACTGAGCCAGGCGCGCCGGAGAACCCCACGATGAAAAACACCGTCAAGAAAATCCTGCTCGCCCTGGCGGCGGCCGCCGGCCTCGCGGTCGGCGCGGCGCACGCCGCCGAAGGGGGCGTCGCCTGGGACAAGGCGCCCAACCGCACCAACGACCTGGCCTCGCTGCAGAACGGCGCCAAGCTGTTCGTGAACTACTGCCTCAACTGCCATTCGGCCGCCTTCATGCGCTACAACCGCCTGCAGGACCTGGGCCTCTCGGAGCAGCAGATCAAGGACAACCTGCTGTTCACCACCGACAAGGTCGGCGAGACCATGAAGTCCGCCATCGATCCCCGGCAGGCCAAGGACTGGTTCGGCGGCAACCCGCCCGACCTGACCGTGATCTCGCGCTCGCGCGCCGGCCACGGCGGCACCGGCGCCGACTACCTCTACACCTTCCTGCGCACCTTCTACCGCGACGACACCAAGCCCACCGGCTGGAACAACCTCGCCTACCCCAACGTCGGCATGCCCCACGTCCTGTGGGAACTGCAGGGCGAGCGCCGCCCGATCTACGCCAAGGTCAACGCGCACGGCCACGAGACCGAAGTCGTCGCCGGCTTCGAGCAGGTCAAGCCCGGTACCATGACGCCCCTGCAGTACGAGCAGGCCGTCGGCGACCTGGTGAGCTACCTGCAATGGATGGCCGAACCGGCCCAGAACCAGCGCATCCGCACCGGCGTGTGGGTGCTGCTGTTCCTGGGGCTGTTCACCATCATCGCGTGGCGCCTCAACGCGGCCTTCTGGAAAGACGTGAAATAGCCCTTTCCGGCCGCATCTGTACCATTCGGCCCCCGGACGCGTTCGCCGCGCCCGTGCCGGCCCGCCTTCCGCGCCGTTCCGGCCTGTCGTTTCCATCCGCAGAGTGGGCGTGCACCGCACGGCCCGCTCTTTCTGATTTTTAGGAGCCTTCCACCATGATGGTGCTGTACTCGGGGACCACCTGCCCCTTCTCCCACCGCTGCCGTTTCGTTCTGTTCGAGAAGGGCATGGACTTCGAGATCCGCGATGTCGACCTCTACAACAAGCCCGAGGACATCACGGTCATGAACCCCTACGGCCAGGTGCCCATCCTGGTCGAGCGCGACCTGATCCTGTACGAGTCGAACATCATCAACGAGTACATCGACGAGCGCTTCCCGCATCCCCAGCTGATGCCCGGCGACCCGGTCGACCGCGCCCGGGTGCGGCTGTTCCTGCTCAACTTCGAGAAGGAACTCTTCGTCCACGTCAGCGCGCTCGAGGCCCGTCCGGCCGCCAAGTCCAACGACAAGTCCCTGGAGAAGTCGCGCGCCCACATCCGCGACCGCCTGACCCAGCTCGCCCCGGTGTTCCTCAAGAACAAGTACATGCTGGGCGACAACTTCTCGATGCTCGACGTGGCGATCGCGCCGCTGCTCTGGCGCCTCGACTACTATGGCATCGACCTCAGCAAGAACGCCGCGCCGCTGCTCAAGTACGCCGAGCGCATCTTCTCGCGCCCGGCCTACATCGAGGCGCTGACCCCGTCCGAGAAGGTCATGCGCAAGTGAGCGCCTCCGGGCCGGGCGCCGTCCCGGCCCGCCCCGTCCCCTCCCCAGAATCCGCCGCATGATGCTCAACGCTCCCGAATCGACCTCGACCCGGCCGTACCTGATCCGCGCGCTCTACGAATGGTGCTGCGACAACGGCCTCACGCCCTACGTGGCGGTCAAGGCCGACGACACGGTGCAGGTGCCGCGCGAGTTCGTCAAGGACGGCGAGATCGTGCTCAACATCAGCATGGACGCCACCAGCGCCCTGCAGCTGGGCAATGATTTCATCGCGTTCAAGGCCCGCTTCGGCGGCGTGGCGCGCGACATCGCGGTGCCGGTGGGCCGCGTGATGGCGATCTTCGCCCGCGAGAACGGCCAGGGCATGGCCTTCCCGATCGAGGACCAGGCCCCCGCCGCCCCCGCGGCGCCGGCGCTGAGCCGCGCGCCCCGTCCGAAGGACGCCGAGGCGGCCGCCGCCCCGGCGGGTCCGCGGGTGGTGCAGCTGGTCGCCGCCGAGGCGCCCGCCGGCGCCGACGCACCGGGCGCGCCCGCGCTGGCGCCGGTGCCCGCCGGCGACGCCGCGGACGCCGGCGATCCGCCGGACAACGATCCGCCGGGCGGGCCGCGCACGTCCCGTCCCGCGCTCAAGCGGGTGAAGTGATCCGGCCCGCGGCCGGGAGCGCGACCGGCCCCGGCGGGTCGCGCAGCACCGCTAGAATCCCCGTTTCGCCGGTTTAGCTCAGTGGTAGAGCAACCGCCTTGTAAGCGGTAGGTCGTCAGTTCGATCCCGACAACCGGCACCAACTCCTTCCCCCGGCTCCCGGCCGTCCCCTGCCCGGATGGCGGGCGACCGCGGCGCGGCCATCCCGGCCGCGCCCCTCCCTTGCCCCGCGCCGCCTTCCGCGACCATTGCCGTCGCGGCGGGCCGACCCCGGGGCGCTACCAGGCCCCGCGGCCCGGCCGGACCTTGAGCCGGATCGCCCGGGTCGGCCAGCCGTGGCTGCGCAGGTGCGCCATCAGCGCCGGCAGCAGCTGGCGCAGCTTGGCGGCGGCGGCGGTGTTGGACACCAGCAGGCACCATTCCTCCCCGTCGACCGGCCCGGCCTGCACCGCGCCGCGCATGCCGGCCGGCAGGAGGGGCAGCACCGCCTGCAGGCGCCGCCCCGATTCCTCCGCCATCGCGGCGAGACGGGCCAGCGTCGGCGATTCGCGGCTGGCCTGCTGGAGGGTGACGGGGTAGTGCTTGCGGTTCATGGGATCGGTGCCGCGGCACCGCCGCGGCGTCCGTGCGCCGCGGTCGGGCCGCCCTCCGCAAAATATAGCGCACGGGTAAACTCTGCGGTTTGGTCGGTGCCGCGGATGGCAAGCCGCGGTGCCGGCCGTGCCGATATTCCTCCAACATCCGGACATCCTGCCGGCCGCGCACGTCGAACCGATGCTGCGGGCGCGGGCAGGGCGAACGATCCTCCGCTTCCATGGCCACCACCTTCCTGACCAAACTCTTCGGCAGTCGCAACGACCGCCTGCTCAAGCAATACCGCAAGACCGTGGCCCGCATCAACGCGATGGAGGGCGACTTCGAGAAGCTCGACGACGGCCAGCTGCGCGCCAAGACGGGGGAGTTCCGCGACCGGATCGCCAAGGGCGAATCGCTCGACAACCTGCTGCCCGAGGCCTTCGCCACGGTGCGCGAAAGCTCCAAGCGGGTGATGAAGATGCGGCATTTCGACGTGCAGCTCATCGGCGGCATGGCGCTGCACGACGGGAAGATCGCGGAGATGCGGACCGGCGAGGGCAAGACCCTGACCGCCACCCTGGCCGTCTACCTCAATGCGCTGGCCGGGCAGGGCGTGCACGTGGTGACGGTCAACGACTACCTGGCGCAGCGCGACGCGCAGACCATGGCCCGGCTCTACAACTTCCTGGGCCTGTCGGTCGGGGTCAACCTGCCCTACCTGCCCAAGGAGGAGAAGCAGGCGGCCTACGGCAGCGACATCACCTACGGCACCAACAACGAGTACGGCTTCGACTACCTGCGCGACAACATGGTCTACGAGGTGGGCGACCGGGTGCAGCGCGCGCTCCACTACGCCATCGTCGACGAGGTGGACTCGATCCTGATCGACGAGGCCCGCACCCCGCTGATCATCAGCGGCCAGGCCGACGACCACACCGCCACCTACCTCGCGATGAACCAGGTGGTGCCGCTGCTGGTGCGCCAGGAGGGCGAGGCCGATCCGCGCACCGGAGAGGGCGTCATCACCCCCGGCGACTTCACCATCGACGAGAAGAGCCGCCAGGTCTTCCTGACCGAGCAGGGCCACGAGACCGCCGAGCGGGTGCTCGCCGGCCACGGCCTGCTGCCCGAGGGCGCGTCGCTCTACGACCCGTCCAACATCTCGCTGATGCACCACCTCTACGCGGCGCTGCGGGCGAAGCACCTGTTCCACCGCGACCAGCATTACGTGGTGCAGGACGGCCAGATCGTCATCGTCGACGAGTTCACCGGCCGACTGATGTCCGGCCGCCGCTGGAGCGAGGGCCTGCACCAGGCGGTCGAGGCCAAGGAGGGCGTCGAGATCCAGGCCGAGAACCAGACCCTGGCGTCCATCACCTTCCAGAACTACTTCCGGCTCTACGGCAAGCTCTCCGGCATGACCGGCACCGCCGACACCGAGGCCTACGAGTTCCAGGAGATCTACGGCCTCGAGACGGTCGTCATCCCGCCCAACCGGCCGAGCCGCCGCGAGGACCAGCTCGACCGCGTCTACAAGACCACCAAGGAGAAGTACGAGGCGGCGATCAAGGACATCCGCGAATGCCACGAGCGCGGCCAGCCGGTGCTGGTCGGCACCAGCTCGATCGAGAACTCCGAGATCATCGACGAACTGCTGCGTCGCGAAGGCCTGCCGCACGAGGTGCTCAACGCCAAGCAGCACGCCCGCGAGGCGGACATCATCGCCCAGGCCGGCCGGCCCAAGGCCATCACCATCGCCACCAACATGGCCGGCCGCGGCACCGACATCGTGCTCGGCGGCAGCCTGGAGAAGGCGATCGCCGCGCTGGAGGCCGACGAGTCGCTCGACGCCGCCGCGCGCGAGCAGCAGGTCGCCGCGCTGCGCGCCGCCTGGCAGAAGGACCACGACTTCGTGGTGGCCCAGGGCGGCCTGCGCATCATCGCCACCGAGCGCCACGAGTCGCGCCGCATCGACAACCAGCTGCGCGGCCGCTCGGGCCGGCAGGGCGACCCGGGCTCCTCGCGCTTCTACCTGAGCCTGGACGATCCGCTGATGCGCATCTTCGCCGGCGACCGGGTCAAATCCATCATGGAGCGCCTCAAGATGCCCGAGGGCGAGGCCATCGAGGCCGGCATCGTCACCCGCAGCATCGAGAGCGCCCAGCGCAAGGTCGAGGCGCGCAACTTCGACATGCGCAAGCAGCTGCTCGAATACGACGACGTGTCCAACGACCAGCGCAAGGTCATCTACCAGCAACGCAACGAGATCCTCGACGCGCAGGACTTGTCGGCCCAGATCGCCGGGCTGCGCGAGAGCTGCTTCACCGACCTGGTGCGCCGCCACGTCCCGGCCGAATCGGTGGAGGAGCAGTGGGACCTGCCGGCGCTGGAGAAGACGCTGGCCGAGGAATGGCAGCTCTCCCTGCCGCTGCAGGCCGAGGTCGCCGCGGCCAGCGCCATCGACGACGACGAGGTGCTGGGCAAGGTGGTGCAGGCGGCCAACGCCGCCTTCGACGCGAAGGTCGCGCAAGTCGGCGGTGCGCAGTTCACCCAGTTCGAGCGCATCGTGCTGCTGCAGAGCATCGACACCCACTGGCGCGAGCACCTGGCCTCGCTCGACTACCTGCGCCAGGGCATCCACCTGCGCGGCTACGCCCAGAAGCAGCCCAAGCAGGAATACAAGCGCGAGGCCTTCGAGCTGTTCGGGCAGATGCTCGACGGCGTCAAGGCCGAGGTGACCCGCACCCTGATGACGGTGCAGATCCAGTCGGGCGAGCAGTACGGCGAAGCCGCGGAGCAGATGGAGAGCCGCGCCGAGCGCATCTCCAACGTGACCTACCAGGCGCCCACCGAGACCGGCGAGGTCGAGGTGACCGCCGAGCCCCGCGCCGCCGGCCGCGCCGCCGCCGGTGCCGCCGCCTTCGCGGGCGGCGAGATGCCGCGCGTCGGCCGCAACGATCCCTGCCCCTGCGGCAGCGGCCTGAAGTTCAAGAACTGCCACGGCAAGCTGTCCTGACCCGATCCGTCCTTTCCTCCGAACGACCGAGCGAGCAACCCCATCCCATGCCCGTCCATCTCTCCGCTCCGCAGGCCGCGAACCTGCACCCCGTGGCCGGCGTGCGCGTCGGCGTGGCCGAAGCCGGCATCCGCAAGGCGGACCGCAAGGACCTGACCGTCTTCCTGCTCGACGAAGGCGCCACGGTGGCCGGCGTGTT
Source organism: Xylophilus ampelinus (assembly GCA_036946225.1). Taxonomy (GTDB): domain Bacteria; phylum Pseudomonadota; class Gammaproteobacteria; order Burkholderiales; family Burkholderiaceae_C; genus JAKOND01. The sequence continues at coordinate 67,685 of JAQIJO010000008.1, read as the reverse complement.
CACCCGCAACCGCTTCTGCGCCGCGCCGGTGCAGGTCGGGCGCGAGCACCTGCAGGCCGGCGGCGGCCGCGGCATCCGCGCGCTGGTGGTCAACACCGGCAACGCCAACGCCGGCACCGGCGCCGACGGCCTCGCGCGCGCGCGCCGGACCTGCGAGGAGGCCGCCGCGCAGCTCGGCATCGCGCCGCAGCAGGTGCTGCCGTTCTCCACCGGCGTGATCATGGAGCCGCTGCCGGTCGAGCGCATCGCCGCCGGGCTGCCCGCCGCCATCGCCGACGCCCGCGAGGACGCCGGCCACTGGGTGCGCGCGGCCGAGGGCATCATGACCACCGACACCATCGGCAAGGCCTTCTCCGCCACCGCGACCATCGGCGGCGCGACGGTGCGCGCCACCGGCATCAGCAAGGGCGCGGGGATGATCCGCCCCAATATGGCGACGATGCTCGGCTTCCTCGCGACCGACGCCCGCGTGGCGCCCGGCGTGCTGCAGGAGCTGGCCGGCCGCCTGGCCGAGGGCTCGTTCAACCGCATCACCATCGACGGCGACACCTCGACCAACGACTCCTTCGTCGTCATCGCGAGCAACCGCGCCGGCCATGCCGAGATCGCCTCGCTGGACAGCGACGAAGGCCGCGCGCTCGAGGCGCTGCTGCTGGACGTGGCGCGCCGGCTGGCGCAGGCCATCGTGCGCGACGGCGAAGGCGCGACGAAGTTCATCACCGTCCGCGTCGAGGGCGGCCGCAGCGCCGAGGAATGCCGCCTGGTGGCCTACGCGATCGCGCATTCGCCGCTGGTCAAGACCGCCTTCTTCGCGAGCGACCCGAACCTGGGCCGCATCCTCGCGGCCGTCGGCTACGCCGGCATCGAGGACCTCGACCAGACCGGCATCGAGCTGCACCTGGACGACGTCCACGTCGCCACCCGCGGCGGCCGCAACCCCGCCTACCGCGAGGAGGACGGCCAGCGCGTGATGCGCCAGAGCGAGATCACGGTGCGCGTCGGCCTCGGCCGGGGCGAGGCCTCCGACACCGTCTGGACCTGCGACCTGAGCCACGACTACGTCAGCATCAACGCCGACTACCGGTCCTGATCCCGGGGGGCGCATGAACGAATCCTTCGCCGACCTGATCGCACGGGCCACGCGGCTGGTGGACCGCATCGAAGCCGTCCTGCCGCAGCCGCTCGCGGCGCCCGACTGGGGCGCCGCCATCGCCTGGCGCTACCGCCGCCGCGCCGGCCGCAGCCACGGCGTGCTGGAGCCGGTGCGCCACCTCTCGGCGCTGCCGCTCGACAGCCTGCGCGAGGTGGACGCGCAGAAGGAGCGCATCGTGCGCAACACCCGGCAGTTCGTCGAGGGCCGCGGCGCCAACAACGTCCTGCTGACCGGCGCCCGCGGCACCGGTAAGTCCTCGCTGGTCAAGGCCTGCCTCGCTGCCTTCGCGCCGCAGGGCCTGCGCCTGATCGAGATCGACAAGTCCGACATGACCGACCTGCCCGACGTGGTCGAGCTGGTGGCCGGCCGGCCGGAGAAGTTCATCGTCTACTGCGACGACCTCAGCTTCGAGGAGGGCGAGGCCGGCTACAAGGCCCTCAAGTCCATCCTCGACGGCTCGGTCGCGGCGGCCACGCCCAACCTGCTGGTCTACGCCACCAGCAACCGCCGGCATCTGCTGCCGGAGTACATGTCCGAGAACCTGACCTACACCCACACGCCCGACGGCGAGGTGCATCCGGGCGAGGTGATCGAGGAGAAGATCTCGCTGTCCGAGCGCTTCGGGCTGTGGATCAGTTTCTACCCGTTCAGCCAGGAGGAGTACCTGGCCATCGTCGGCCAGTGGCTGACCGGGATGGGCCTGGGCGCGGACGCCGTCGCCGCGGCGCGGCCAGAGGCATTGGTCTGGGCGCTGGAGCGCGGCTCGCGCAGCGGCCGGGTCGCCTACCAGTTCGCGCGCGACTACGCAGGGCGCCGCGATGCGTGAGGCGGCCGCCGGCGGCGACGCGCGGCCGCGCACCGAGGTGGCGGTCGGCGTGCTGGTCCGCGCCGACGGCGCGATGCTGATCACTAGCCGCCCCGACGGCAAGCCCTACGCGGGCTACTGGGAGTTCCCGGGCGGCAAGCTCGAGGCGGGCGAGACGGTGGAGGCCGCGCTGCGGCGCGAGCTGCACGAGGAGCTCGGCATCCGCATCGGCGCCGCCCACGCCTGGAAGGTCACCGAGCACGACTACCCGCATGCGCGGGTTCGGCTCCACTGGTGCAAGGTCTTCGACTGGGACGGCGATTTCGAGATGCGGGAAGGCCAGTCCATGTCGTGGGAGCGCCTGCCGGTGCAGGTGGTGCCGCTGCTACCCGGCGCCTTCCCGGTGCTGACCTGGATGGCCGAGGAGCAGGGCTTCCAGGGTGCTACGCATTCGATAGCAGAATAGCGAGGCGGGACGCGCGCTGGGCGGCGTTCCGCCTGCGCTTTTCCGAGGCTCAGTGCTGCAGGCGCGGGTCGCCGAAGGCCGCGTCCTCGGGCGGGCTGTCACTCGGGACGCGGAAGTCCTCGCTGTCCCAGGCGCCGAGGTCGATCTGCTTGCAGCGCGCGCTGCAGAAGGGGCGGTACGGATTGTCGGCGGCGTAGCAGCTGTCGCTGCCGCAGGTCGGGCAGGCCACGATGCGGGTGCGCATCCCGGCGCCGGCCGCCGTGTCGGAAGGGGAATCGTCGGAATTCGGCATGGCGCCGATTGTCGGCCGGGCGGTGCTCAGCCGCAGAGCGTCAGGTCGAAAGCCACATGCCCGGCGGACTCGCCGGTCGCGGGCTGCACCCGGCCGTCGGGCGCGCAGCGCATCATCCGCACCGACACCATGAGACGGTTGGCGCTGATCTCCGGCATCACGCCGGCCTGGTCGTCGAGCTGCAGCCGCAGTAGCTGGAAGCTGCGCCCGGCCGGCAGCGTCTGCTGGAACTGCCCGTGCATCGCAACGAACTTCTGCGTCAGGCCGCCGTCGCGCAGCAGGCGCAGCAGCAGCAGCACCGACTCGCCCAGCGGCAGCAGCGGCTCGACCCAGCGCGACAGGTCGGCCTGGCGCCGGCCTGCCGGCTGGTGCTGCCAGGCGCCGTAGGCCGGCAGGTCGAAGGAGCAGGTGCCCGCCGGGATGCCGATGCGGCTGCGCAGCGCGGCGAGCCATTCGTTGTCCGCCAGCGGCTGGCCGACCTTGCCGGGCTGCGCGCCCAGGGCGGTCGCGCAGCGGTCGATCTGCTGCACCACGTCGGCCAGCAGCCCCTGGGAGATGGACGGGTTGCCGCGCAGCCCGTCGAGCAGCTGCCTCTGGCGCTCCAGGTCCTTGAGCACGTCGGTCTTGAGGTCCACCCGGCCGGCGACCTCCATGATCTCGAAAACCGTCGTCAGCGCGAAGTGGTGGTCGACGGCGTCGTCCCGGCCCAGCAGAACGCCCAGGCGCCGGAACAGCGCTTCGAGGCGCAGGTAGGTCCGGATGCGTTCGTTGAAGGGGAATTCGTACAGGATCACGCGGGGATCATAGCCCGAAGCTATCCACGATCCGGTCGACGCCGGCGCGCAGTTGTTCGAGGCTGCAACCGTCGTTCGGCAGCACGATGTCCGCGGCGGCGAGCCGCTGCGCGCGGGTGGCCTGGGCTGCGATGACGGCGCGCACCGCTGCGGCTTCCAGCCCGCTGCGGGCCGCGACCCGGGCCACCTGGGTCTCGGGGCCGCAGTCCACCACCAGGATGCGGTCCAGGCGCCCGCGCCAGGACGCGAGCGATTCGACCAGCAGCGGCACGTCGAACACCAGCAGCCGCGCGCCGGCTGCGGTGGCCGCCTCCGCCTGCCGGGCGATCTCCGCCCGCACCAGCGGATGGACGATGGCTTCGAGCCGCCGGCGCGCGTCGGGGTCGGCGAAGGCCAGCGCGCGCATCCGGCCGCGGTCGAGCGCGCCGTCCGGCGCGACGAAGTCCGCGCCGAACGCGTCGCCGATGGCCGCGATCGCCGGGCCGCCCGGCGCGGTCGTGCCGCGGGAAATGGCGTCCGCGTCCACCACCGCCGCGCCGCGCGCGGCCAGCATGGCGGCGACGGTCGACTTGCCGCTGCCGATGCCGCCGGTCAGGCCCAGGCGCCAGGGCCGGCCCGGCGGCGGGGCCGGCAGGGGCGGGGAACGGAAATCGGGGAGCGGTGCATCGGATGCCATGGCGCGAGTATCCGCCCGGGGAGCGCGTCGCGGCGCCGCGGGGCCGCGGCGGGGCCGCCCGTCAGCCGAACGGGAAGGCGAAGGGCAGCCACCGCCGCATCGCCTCCGGGCCCACGGCGAAGCACGCCAGGCCCGCGCCCGCGATGAAGGGCCCGAAGGAGATCGGCACGTCCTTGTGCGCCAGGCGGCCGGCCAGCAGCAGCCCGCCGCCGAGCACCGATCCGACCAGCGAGGACATCAGCACCAGCGCCACCAGCGACTGCGCCCCCAGCCAGGCGCCGAGCGCGGCGAGCAGCTTGAAATCGCCGTAGCCCATGCCTTCCTTGCCGGTCGCGAGCCGGTAGGCGTGGTAGACCAGCCAGAGGCTCAGGTAGCCAGCGACCGCGCCCCAGACCGCCTGCGGCAGGCCGACGCCGGTCCAGCCCAGCGCCGCGCCGGCGAGGCCCAGCCACAGCAGCGGGTAGTTGAGGTCGTCGGGCAGGAGCTGCGTGTCGAGGTCGATCGCGAACTGGCAGACCAGGAGCGCGCAGAAGGCGGCCCAGAGCCCCGCCTCGGGCGACAGCCCGAAGCGCCAGCCGCACAGCGCGAAGAGCGCGCCGGTGGCGATCTCCACCAGCGGGTAGCGCAACGCGATGCGGGCGCCGCATCCGGCGCAGCGGCCGCGCAGCGCGAGCCAGCTCAGCACCGGGATGTTCTCGTGCCAGCGGATCGCGTGGCCGCAGGCGCCGCAGCGGGAGCGCGGGCGCGACAGCGTCAGGGGCGGCAGGGCGTCGACCGCGGCCAGCGCCTCGGCCGCGGCGCGCTCCAGTCCGGCCGGCGGCGCCTTGCGGTCGCCGAAGACCTGGCTCCAGAGGGAGGGCGCCGCGCGGTCCTCGTGCGCCAGCCCGGCGGCCGCGTCGGCCAGCCAGCCGCGCCGCATCATCGCCGGCATCCGGTGGATGACCACGTTGAGGAAACTGCCGACCAGGAGGCCCAGCAGGCCGGCCAGCCCGGCGGCGGCCCAGGGGCCCGCGCTCGCGATCGCCTCCATCAGACCACCTGCCCGAGCTTGAAGATCGGCAGGTACATCGAGACCACGATGCCGCCGATCAGGCCGCCCAGGAAGACGATGATGATCGGTTCCAGCAGGCTCGACAGGCCGGCGACCATCTCGTCGACCTCGGCTTCGTAGATCTCCGCGGCCTTGCCCAGCATGTGGTCGATCGAGCCGGATTCCTCGCCGATGCCGGTCATCTGCAGCACCATCGACGGGAAGACGCCGGCGCCGGTCATCGCGGTGGTCAGGCTGGTGCCGGTGGAGACTTCCTGCTGCACCTTGTCGGTGGCGTCCGCGTAGACGATGTTGCCGGCCGCGCCGGAGACCGAGTCGAGCGCCTCGACCAGGGGCACGCCGGCGGCGAACATGGTCGAGAGGGTGCGCGTCCAGCGCGCGATGCACGACTTGTCGATCAGCTTGCCGAAGATCGGTACCCGCAGCAGCAGCCGGTCCATGGTGCGCTGCATCTTCTCGTTGCGCTTCCAGGCCTGGAAGAAGAAGTAGCCGCCGCCGAGCAGCACGCCGAAGATCATCCACCAGTAGGCGACGAAGAACTCGCTCATCGCGATCACGAACAGCGTCGGCGCCGGCAGGTCGGCGCCGAAGGAGCTGAAGACCTCCTTGAACGCCGGGATCACGAAGATCATGATGATGGTGACCACGATGAAGGCCACGATCATCACCGAGATCGGGTACATCAGCGCGGTCTTGATCTTGGACTTGATCCGCTCGGTCTTCTCCATGTAGAGCGCCAGCCGGTCCAGCAGCGACTCCAGGATGCCGGCCGCCTCGCCGGCCTCGACCAGGTTGCAGTAGAGGTTGTCGAAATAGAGCGGATGCTTTCGGAAGGCGCCGCTGAGCGAGGTGCCGGTCTCCACGTCGGCGCGGATGTCGTTGAGCAGGCGGGTGACGTTGGCGTTCGAGCTGCCCCGCGCCACGATCTCGAAGGACTGCAGCAGCGGCACGCCGGCCTTCATCATCGTGGCGAGCTGGCGGGTGAAGACCGCGATGTCCTTGGGCTTGATCTTCTTGCCCGCGCGCCCGCGGCGCTTCTTGATCTTGGTGGCGAGCACGCCCTGGCGGCGCAGGGAGGCGCGCACCTGGTTCTCGCCGCCCGCGCGCATCTCGCCGCGCACCAGGCGGCTGTTGCGGTCCTTGCCTTCCCATTCGAAGACGAAGTCCTTGACGTCGCGCGAGGATGCTGCGGCTGTGGCCATGATGGGATCGACGGTGTCCGGTTAGATGTTGGTGACGGCGAGGACTTCCTCGAGCGAGGTCATGCCGGCCATGACCTTCTGCAGCCCCGATTCGCGCAGCGTGCGCACGCCTTCCCGGCGCGACTGCTCGGCGATGTCGAGCGCGCTACCGTCGGCCAGGATGATGCGCTGGATCTCGTCGCTGATCGGCATCACCTGGTAGATGCCGACGCGGCCCTTGTAGCCGTTGTTGCAGGCGCTGCAGCCCACCGGCCGGTAAGGCTTCCAGCTGCCGTCGAGCGACTCGGGCGGCACGCCTGCGTCCAGCAGCACCTCGTCGGGCAGATCCACCGGCTCCTTGCAGGCGTTGCAGAGCCGGCGCGCCAGGCGCTGCGCGGTGATCAGGATCACGCTCGACGCGATGTTGAAGGGCGCGATGCCCATGTTGCGCATCCGGGTGAGCGTGGTCGGTGCGTCGTTGGTGTGCAGCGTCGAGAGCACCAGGTGGCCGGTCTGCGCGGCCTTGATCGCGGTGTCCGCGGTCTCCAGGTCGCGGATCTCGCCGACCATGATGATGTCCGGGTCCTGGCGCAGGAAGGACTTCAGCGCCGCGGCGAAGGTCAGGCCCGCCTTCTCGTTGACGTTGACCTGGTTCACGCCGGGCAGGTTGATTTCCGACGGGTCCTCGGCGGTGGCGATGTTGACGCCGGGCTTGTTGAGCAGGTTCAGGCAGGTGTAGAGCGACACCGTCTTGCCCGACCCGGTCGGGCCGGTCACCAGGATCATGCCGTAGGGGCGGCCGATGGCATGCAGCAGCCGCGCCTTCTCGTCGGCGTCGTAGCCGAGCGCGTCGATGCCCATCTTGGCGCTGCTCGGGTCCAGGATCCGGATCACGATCTTCTCGCCGAAGAGCGTCGGCAGGGTGCTGACCCGGAAGTCGATCACCCGGTCGGCGGCGATCTTGAGCTTCATGCGGCCGTCCTGCGGGATCCGCTTCTCGGAGATGTCGAGCCGCGAGATGACCTTGATGCGCGAGGCGAGCTTGTCCTTGATCGCGACCGGTGGAGAGGCGTACTCGCGCAGTTCGCCGTCGATGCGGAAGCGCACCCGGTAATGGTGCTCGTAGGGCTCGAAATGCAGGTCGGACGCGCGCATGTTGAAGGCGTCGATCAGCATCTTGTGCAGGAACTTGACGATCGGCGCGTCCTCGACCTCGTTCTGGGCCGCCTCAGGCGCTTCCTCCACCGGGCTCTCGAACGAGTCCCCGAACTCGAAATCGCCGGTGCTGGGGAGGCCGGCGCCCACGGACGCGCCGACGCCGCCGCTGTCCAGCATGCGCATCAGCTTGTCGTACTCGGCGATCACCCAGTCGACGCCCGCCTGGGTCGAGAACTTGATCTTCTCCGCGGCCTCGCGGTCCGAGGGGTCGGCGGTGGCGATCGTCAGCCGGTTGTTGCGCTTGCTCAGCACCACCACCCGGTAGCCTTGGCAGATCTTGGGATCGAGCAGGTCGCGCGGCAGCCGCAGCGGATCGATGGCGTCGAGGTCGAGCAGCGGGGCGCCGAAGGCCTGCGACAGGGTGTGCGCCAGGTCGGACGCCAGCACCGCGCCGGAGCCCGTCAGTTCGGCGATGAAGCGGGTGCCGCGGGCCTGGGACTTCGCATACAGGGTTTCGGCCGATTCCTGCGTCATCAGGCCGGCCGCGATCAGCGCCCGCGCCATGCCCGGCAGGGCGGCGGCGGTCGTGTCGGGGGCCAGGGCGTTGGATTCGTTGGGGTCGAGTACGGAGGACATGAATACCGTATAACGGCAGGACGGCGCGGGGATGATCGTCCAAACGATTCAAACTGTAAACCGAAGCCTGAATCTGTTACTTGTTCCAGGATATTCTGCCCGCTCCCGGCGGCACGGTCGGGGCGATCACCCATGCCAACACCCTGCATCTCCCCGCTTCGGCCGGCGCCCGATGCCGTTCCCCGAACGCCCGACGGCCGTTACATCATCGTGCGCGGCCGCCTGTGGCGCTGCAGCGACCCGGCGCTGGCCGAGGACGAGCGCGCCCGCCTGACGCGCGAGCTCATGGCGGCGCGGCGCGCGGTGCGGCAGGCATTGCGCGGGGACGACGCCAGTGGACTGCGTCAGGCGCGTGCCGCCGTCGACGCGGCCAAGCGCGGGCTGGGCGAACGCGGTCCGGTCTGGTGGACCGACGGGGCGCCCGATTACGGCCGGCGCATGGCGCGCAACACGCCCTACGCAGCCTGGGCCGCGGCGCTGGGAGGACCGGCCGCGCCGTGATGCGCGCGCCGCACGCGGCCCCGGTTGCAGGCCGGCCGCGTTTCTGTGACAGAGTGCCTGCATGAGCAAGGCATTCACCAAGGAAAACGACGCCGCGGCCGACGACGATGACGACGACCTCGGCGCGCCGGCGCTGCCTCCAGGACGCAAGAACTACATCACGCCGCAGGGCTACGCCCGGCTGCGCGCCGAGCTGCTCGACCTGATCGACGCCGAGCGCCCGCGGGTGGTGGAGATCGTCCACTGGGCCGCGGGCAACGGCGACCGCTCGGAGAACGGCGACTACCTCTACGGCAAGAAGCGGCTGCGGGAGATCGACCGCCGCATCCGATTCCTGACCAAGCGGCTGGAGATCGCCGAGGTCACCGACCCGTCCGTCCACGCCGGCAGCGACCAGGTCTTCTTCGGCGCCACCGTCGTGTACGCGGACGACGCGGGCGAGGAGCGGACGGTCACCATCCTCGGGGTGGACGAGGCCGACGCCTCGCAGGGCCAGGTGAGCTGGGTGTCGCCGATCGCGCAGGCGCTGATCAAGTCGCGCGTGGGCGACGTGCCGCGGCTGGCGACGCCCGCCGGGCCGCAGGACATCGAGGTGCTGGCGGTGTCCTATCCGCCGCCCGCGCCGGCGGCCTGAGCGGGCGCGGGACGGAGCGCGGCCGGGGAGGCCGCCGTCCCGGCCGCAGCGGCGCGCCGCTCAGTGCGCGGGCTTGATGCGCCGGGTGCGCACCACCGCCGGCATGCGGTTGAGGTTGCGCATCGCGGCTTCGAGATGCGCCAGGTCGCGGACCTCGATCACGAAGCGCAGCTCGGCGGTGTCGAGGCTGGATTCGTCGCCCATGTCCACGTGGGTGATGTCCACCTCGGTGCTGGCGAGCTCGGCCGAGACCCGGGCGAGCACGCTCTTGCGGTTGGTGACGGTGACGACGATGCCGGCCTCGAACAGCCGCACCGGCTCGTCGGCCCAGGCCACCGCCAGGAAGCGCTCGGCGTCCTTGTATTGCAGCCGCTGCGCCACGGCGCAGTCGTCGGTGTGGATCGCCAGCCCTTCGCCGCGGCCCAGGTAGCCGAGGATGGCGTCGCCCGGCACCGGCCGGCAGCACTTGCAGAACTGCACCAGCGCGTTCTCGCTGCCGTCGAGGATGAAGGCGCCCTGCGACACCTGCTCGTGCGAGGTGTAGCGCTCGCGGGTCAGCAGCAGGGCGTCGGGCTTCTCGCCGCGCTCGGCCATCAGCGTCACCAGGCGCTTGGCGACGATGCTGGCGATGCGCTTGCCCAGGCCGATGTCGGTCAGCAGTTCGGTGCGGTCGCGGTTGCCGGTGAAGCGCAGCAGCTTCTCCCAGATCGGCTGCTGCTCCTCGTCCTCCAGCGGCATGCGCTGGATGCCCTCTGCGCGCAGCGCCTGGGTCAGCAGCTTGCCGCCGAGTTCCTGCGACTCGGTCTGCGCCAGGCTCTTGAGGTAGTGGCGGATCTTGGAGCGGGCCCGGCCGGTGCGCACGAAGCCGAGCCAGGCCGGATTGGGCGTGGAGACCGGCGCGGTCGTCACCTCGACCACGTCGCCGTTCTTGAGCTCGGTGCGCAGCGGCACCTGCTCGCCGTTGATCTTGCCGGCCACCGTGCGGTCGCCCACGTTGGTGTGGATGGCATAGGCGAAGTCGACGATGGTCGCTCCGCGCGGCAGCGCCATGATCTGGCTCTTGGGCGTGAAGACGTAGACCGCGTCGGGGAAGAGGTCGACCTTGACGTGGTCCCAGAACTCGGTCGCGTCGCGCGTCTCCTGCTGGATGTCGAGCAGCGACTGCAGCCACTGCGTGCCCAGGCGCTCCGACTGCGAGGACGGGTCGCCCGCCTTGTATAGCCAGTGGGCCGCGACGCCGGCCTCGGCCACGACGTGCATCTCCTCGGTGCGCATCTGGAACTCGATGTTCACGCCCGAGGGGCCGACCAGCGTGGTGTGCAGCGACTGGTAGCCGTTGACCTTGGCGATGGCGATGTGGTCTTTGAAGCGGCCGGGCACCGGCTTGTACATCTGGTGCAGCAGGCCGAGCGCGGTGTAGCAGTCGGTCACCCCGGGCACGATCACCCGGAAGCCGTAGATGTCGGTCACCTGGGCGAAGCTCAGGTGCTTGCCGTCCATCTTCTTGTAGATGGAGTAGAGCGTCTTCTCGCGGCCGGCGATGCGCATCGACAGGCCGGCCGCGGCGAAGATCGCGTCCACGTCGTTCTGTACCTTCTGCACCAGGTCGCGCCTGCGGCTGCGGGCCTTGGCCACCGCCTTCTCGATGATGGCGTAGCGCCAGGGATGCAGGTAGCGGAAGGCCAGGTCCTGCAGCTCGCGGTAGGTCGTGTTGAGGCCCAGCCGGTTGGCGATGGGGGCGTAGATCTCCAGCGTCTCCGAGGCGATGCGGTGCCACTTCTCGCGCGGCGAGTTGCCGAGCGTGCGCATGTTGTGGGTCCGGTCGGCCAGCTTGATCAGGATCACCCGCACGTCGCGCGCCATCGCCAGCAGCATCTTGCGGAAGGACTCGGCCTGGTTCTCCTCGCGGGTGTTGAACTGCAGCTTGTCGAGCTTGGTGAGGCCGTCGACCAACTCGGCCACCGGCGCGCCGAAGCGCTCGATCAGCTCGGCCTTGGTGACGCCGCAGTCCTCGATGGCGTCGTGCAGCAGCGCGGCCATCAGCGCCTGGGCGTCGAGCTTCCAGGCGGTGCACTGCGCGGCGACCGCGATCGGGTGGGTGATGTAGGGCTCGCCGCTGTTGCGGAGCTGGCCGAGGTGCGCCTCGTCGGCGAAACGGTAGGCCTGGCGGACCTGCTCGATGCCTTCGGGGCCGAGGTAGTCCAGGCTGGCGATCAGCGCGGCGAAGCTGGCGGCCGAGGCATTGGCGGCGGCCATCGCGGGCGCCGACGGACCGGACGCGGATCTGGCGACGGCAGGGGAATTCGGGAAGGAGGGCGCTGCAGTCATTGTCCTGAATATAGCCGTGGGCCGGAGGATGCGCGGCGGCCTCCCGGCGAACCGCACCGCGGGCGCAGGCCATGGGCGCCGCGCGCCGGGGCGGCCGGAGGCGCGCCTACACTCCCGCACCTATGGCCGATCCTTCCGCCCGCAAGACGGGCCCCGCCGTTCCCCCCGCCGCGCCGGATGCCGGCGCGCTCATCCTCGGCATCGAATCCTCCTGCGACGAGACCGGGGCCGCCCTGGTGCGCCTGCCCGCCGACGGCGGGGTGCCGGCGCTGCTCGCGCATGCGCTGCACAGCCAGGTCGCCATGCACCGCGCCTATGGCGGGGTGGTGCCCGAGCTGGCCAGCCGCGACCACATCCGGCGCGTGGTGCCGCTGGCGACCGAGGTGCTGCAGCGCGCCGGCGCGGACCTGGGCGCGGTGGACGCGGTGGCCTACACCCGCGGCCCGGGGCTGGCAGGCGCGCTGCTGGTCGGCGCGGGCGTGGCCTGCGCGCTCGGCGCAGCGCTGGGCCGGCCGGTGCTGGGCATCCACCACCTCGAGGGCCACCTGCTGTCGCCCTTCCTGAGCGCCGACCCGCCGGAGTTCCCCTTCGTGGCGCTGCTGGTCTCGGGCGGCCACACCCAGCTGATGCGGGTGGACGGCGTCGGCCGCTACGAACTGCTGGGCGAGACCATCGACGACGCCGCGGGCGAAGCCTTCGACAAATCGGCCAAGCTCCTCGGGCTGGGCTATCCCGGCGGCCCGGCGCTGTCGCGGCTGGCGCAGCAGGGCGATCCCGCAGCCTTCAAGCTGCCGCGGCCGCTGATGCACAGCGGCGACCTCGATTTCTCCTTCGCCGGCCTCAAGACCGCGGTGATGACCCAGGCCCAGCGGCTCGGCGCGGCGCTCGGCGACCGCAAGGCCGACCTAGCCGCTTCCACCGAGGCGGCCATCGTCGAGGTGCTGGTGAAGAAATCGCTCGCGGCGCTGCGCGCGACCCGGCTGGCGCGCATCGTGGTGGCCGGCGGCGTCGGCGCCAACCGGCTGCTGCGCGCGCAGCTCGACGCCGCCTGCCGCCGGTCGGGCGTCCGGGTGCACTACCCCGAGCTGGAGTTGTGCACCGACAACGGCGCCATGATCGCCATGGCCGCGGCGATGCGGATGCAGGCGGGCATCGAGCCGGCGCGGCGCGACTACGCCTTCGACGTCAAGCCGCGCTGGCCGCTCGACGCCATCCTCGGCCCGGCTCCTGCCGGAGCCTGAGTCCGGCCCGGCGGGCCAAAAAAATGCTCCCCGCAGGGAGCATGGCAAAGACCCGGAGGCCTGGAGGAGAAAGGGATGCGGAGAACCGGGACGGCGCCGAGGCGCTGCCGGACTCAGGCGATCGCCAGGGGGACGACCTTGCTTTCCGGCGCGGACTTGGCCAGCCGCAGGGAGAGCACGCCGTTCTCGAGCGTGGCTTCGCTGTTCGCGGCGTCGATCGCCTGCGGCAGCTCGTAGGAGGCCTTGAAGCTGCGCGCCGCGCCTTCGGTGGCGATGTGCACCACCTTGCCCTCGATGCCCAGGGTCAGCTGGTCCTTGGCCACGCCCGGCAGGTCGAGCTGCAGGCGGAAGGATTGCTCGTCCTGCTCGAGCGCAGGGCGGGCCGGGGTGCCGGGGGCGGCGAATGCGTGCACCAGGAAGCGCTCGAGGCTGCGATCGATGGCGCGCGGCTGGGGCAGGTAGGCGGTGCGGCGGGTGACGGGAGCGAAGAACATGGAAAGGTCCTTGGTTGGAAGGGGCGGCGCCCATCCGCGGGCACCGCATGGACCGCATCTGCGCCTCCCGGCAGGGCTTTCAAGGGTTTCGGTTGCACAAAAATTGAGCAGCTTTTTCCTTGAAACGCAGGACGCCGCCACCAGGGGCGCAGCCCGGATTCTTCAAGCCCGCGGACCGCGGCGCATGCGCTGACCGTCCGCCTCGCCGTCGGCCGCGCGGGTCGCGGGGGTGCCCCGCGGATCCCGGCGCGGAGCGTGCCGCTCGGCCGGTCGCGTCGCAAAGCGGCCCCGCCGGCTCCGCAGCCTAGCGGGGCCCGGCCGGCGCCGCCGGCGGATGCCCGGGACGCCGCCCGCTTCAGCGGGCGTAGCCCAGGCAGGCTCCGGCGTTGGGCAGGCCGCGGCATTCGCGCGCCAGCCGGCGGTCGCGTTCCGCGGCGGTCTCGTCGGAACTGGTGCGCTGCACCGCCGGCCGCGCGATCCGGTGGCGCCGTGCGCCGGGCGCCGGGCGCGGCTGGGTCCCGGGCACGGCTTCGGCGCCGACGGCCCGCGCGGCGTGGGCCGGCGCCGGCAGCGCCGCGGCGGCGACGGCGATCAGGGCCGCCGCGGCCGCAGCCGTCGACAGTCCCGGGGCGCGCGGGCGGAAGGGGGCGGATACGGAATCGGAACGTCGCATGGCGGGGGCTCCCGGAAGGCCGGACGGATGGCGGCGCCGCGCCGCAGGGCTGCGGCCGGATGCGGCGCCGGGCGGAGCGGGAATGGTAAATCCATGCGGGGCGCGGGGCACCCGCGCGGGCCGGCGCCGACCCGGAAGGCGCGCGGACGTATAATCCTGGAGCTTTGCATGCCGCAAGGCACACGCCGCGTGCAGTTCCAGCGCACGGCGCAAGTCAAACATCCACCGGAAAAACAGCATGATCGCATCCAACGTCAAGGCCGAAGTCGTCAAGGACAACGCCCGTTCCGCCAACGACACCGGCAGCCCCGAAGTCCAGGTCGCCATCCTGACCGCGCGGATCAACGAACTGACCCCCCACTTCAAGACGCACGCCAAGGACCACCACGGCCGCCGCGGCCTGCTGCGCATGGTCAGCCGCCGCCGCAAGCTGCTCGACTACCTCAAGGGCAAGGACGCCGACCGCTACACCGCGCTGATCGCCAAGCTCGGCCTGCGCAAGTAATCTTCGCCGCATGACGGAACGCCTGGGTTAGCGCGCGCTAGCTCAGGCGTTTCTACTTCCGGAGCCGCTCGACGGATCGAAGCTGTGTCATTCCAACGGGCCGTCCCGCCGCCGGGGTCCGCTGGAATGGCATCGTGTTCCGAATGGCGCTCCAGCCCGCAACGGTAGTGCGCAACGCGCTATCAATCCAGGAGCAAGAATGAGCATTTTCAACAAAGTCACCAAGTCCTTCCAATGGGGCGACAAGACCGTCGTCATGGAGACCGGCGAAGTCGCCCGCCAGGCCTCCGGCGCGGTGCTGGTCAACATCGACGACACCGTGGTGCTCGCCACCGTGGTGGCCTCCAAGTCCGCCAAGCCCGGCCAGGACTTCTTCCCGCTGACCGTCGACTACATCGAGAAGACCTACGCCGCCGGCAAGATCCCCGGCAGCTTCTTCAAGCGCGAAGCCAAGCCCAGCGAGCACGAGACCCTGACCAGCCGCCTGATCGACCGCCCGATCCGCCCGCTGTTCCCCGAGGGCTTCTACAACGAAGTGCACGTGGTCATCCACACCGTCTCGCTCAATCCGGAAGTCGACGCCGACATCGCCGCGATGATCGCGACCAGCGCCGCCCTGGCCGTTTCCGGCATCCCGTTCAACGGCCCCATCGGCGCCGCCCGCGTCGGCTACATCGACGGCCAGTACGTGCTCAACCCGGGCCAGACCGCCCGCAAGAACTCGCAGATGGACCTGGTCGTCGCCGGCACCGAAGCCGCCGTGCTGATGGTCGAGTCCGAGGCGCACCAACTCTCCGAGGAGATCATGCTCGGCGCCGTCGTCTTCGGCCACGATCAGGGCAAGGTCGCCATCGACGCCATCCACGAGCTGGTCCGCGACGCCGGCAAGCCGGTCTGGGACTGGAAGGCGCCCGCGCAGGACGAGGCGTTCATCGCCAAGGTCGTCGGGCTCGCCGAGGACAAGCTGCGCGCCGCCTACCAGATCCGCAGCAAGCAGGCCCGCACCCAGGCCCTGCGCGAAGCCAACGCCGGCGTGCTGGCCGCGCTCAAGGAAGAGGGCGCCGAGTTCGACGCCGTGAAGGTCGAGGGCCTGCTCTTCGAGATCGAGGCCCGCATCGTGCGCAGCCAGATCCTCGCCGGCGAGCCGCGCATCGACGGCCGCGACACCCGCACCGTGCGCCCGATCGAGATCCGCAACTCGGTCCTGCCGCGCGCCCACGGCTCCTCGCTCTTCACTCGCGGCGAGACGCAGGCGCTGGTCGTGACCACCCTCGGCACCGAACGCGACGCGCAGCGCATCGACGCGCTGGCCGGCGAGTACGAGGACCGCTTCATGCTGCACTACAACATGCCTCCCTTCGCCACCGGCGAGGTCGGCCGCATGGGCAGCACCAAGCGCCGCGAGATCGGCCACGGCCGCCTGGCCAAGCGCGCGCTCGCCGCGGTGCTGCCAGCGAAGGACGAGTTCCCGTACACCATGCGCGTGGTCAGCGAGATCACCGAATCCAACGGCTCCTCGTCGATGGCCTCGGTTTGCGGCGGCTGCCTGTCGCTGATGGACGCCGGCGTGCCGCTCAAGGCGCACGTCGCCGGCATCGCCATGGGCCTGATCAAGGACGAGACCCGCTTCGCGGTGCTGACCGACATCCTGGGCGACGAGGACCACCTCGGCGACATGGACTTCAAGGTCGCCGGCACCACCGCCGGCATCACCGCCCTGCAGATGGACATCAAGATCCAGGGCATCACCAAGGAGATCATGCAGGTCGCCCTGGCCCAGGCCAAGGAAGCGCGCCTGCACATCCTCGGCAAGATGCAGGAATCGATGGGCGAGGCCAAGGCCGAGGTGTCCAACTTCGCGCCCAAGCTCTACACGATGAAGATCAACCCCGAGAAGATCCGCGACGTGATCGGCAAGGGCGGCTCGGTCATCCGCGCGCTGACCGAGGAGACCGGCACCCAGATCAACATCGACGAGGACGGCACGATCACCATCGCCTCCACCGATGCCGCCAAGGCCGACGAGGCCAAGAAGCGCATCGAGCAGATCACCGCCGAAGTCGAGATCGGCAAGGTCTATGAAGGCCCGGTCGTCAAGGTGCTGGACTTCGGCGCTCTGGTGAACCTGCTGCCGGGCAAGGACGGCCTGCTGCACATCAGCCAGATCGCCCACGAACGCGTCGAGAAGGTCACCGACTACCTGACCGAAGGCCAGGTGGTGAAGGTCAAGGTCCTGGAAACCGACGAGAAGGGTCGCGTCAAGCTGTCCATGAAGGCGCTGCTCGACCGTCCGGCGCAGGGCGCCTACGGCGGCGAACGCAGCGAGCGCGGTGAGCGTGGCGAACGTTCCGACCGCGGCGAACGCGGCGGCTACCGGGGCGACCGTGCCGAGCGCGTCGAACGCAACGGCAATGCCGGCGGCGAGGGCGAGTCCTCCGTCGAGCGCCTCGCCTACGGCGAGCAGCAGCGCCAGGACGATCGCCAGGGCTGAGGCCCTCCGCCGGCCCGCGCGCGTCCGTCGGCAGCCGCCGGCGGTGCCGCGCGGGCTTTCGCCGTCCCGTGACCCGCGCCGCTCCGGCGGAAGGAACAACCATGCGTGCTGTCGAGATCACCGCCTTCGGGAAGCCCGAAGTCCTGCGAATCACCGAGCGTCCCGACCCGGTGCCCGGCGCCGGCGAACTGCTCATCCGCGTCGCGGCCAGCGGCATCAACCGGCCCGACGTGCTGCAGCGCACCGGCAACTACCCGGTGCCGCCGGGCGCGTCGGACATCCCGGGACTGGAAGTCGCGGGCACCGTCGTGTCCGGCGACGCGGGGGCGATGGCGGAAGCCGGCATCGCGGTCGGCGACCGGGTGTGCGCGCTGGTGGCCGGCGGCGGCTACGCCGAGCTGTGCATCGCGCCGGTCGGCCAGTGCCTGCCGACGCCCGCGGGATTGAGCGATGTCGAGGCGGCCTCGCTGCCCGAGACCTTCTTCACCGTCTGGAGCAACGTCTTCGACCGCGGCCGGCTGCAGGCGGGCGAGACCTTCCTGGTCCACGGCGGCACCAGCGGCATCGGCGTGACCGCCATCCAGCTGGCCAAGGCCTTCGGCGCCACGGTCATCGCCACGGCGGGCAGCGACGAGAAGTGCGCCGCCAGCCGCGCCCAGGGCGCGGACCATGCCGTCAACTACAAGGCCGCCGACTTCGTGGCCGAGGCCAAGCGCATCACCGGCGACCGCGGCGTGGACGTGGTCCTCGACATGGTCGCGGGCAGCTACGTCGCGCGCGACGTCGAGTGCCTGGCCGAGGACGGCCGGCTGGTCATCCTCGCGGTGCAGGGCGGCACCAAGGCCGAGTTCAACGCCGGGCTGGTGCTGCGCCGCCGCCTGACCATCACCGGCTCCACGCTGCGTCCGCGGCCGGTCGCCTTCAAGGCGGCGATCGCCCGCGCCCTGCGCGAGCGGGTCTGGCCCCTGCTGGGCTCCGCCGCCGTCAAGCCGGTCGTCCACCGTACCTTCGCCGCCGAGGAGGCGGCGCAGGCACACGCCCTGATGGAGTCGGGAGCGCATGTCGGGAAGATCGTCCTGACCTGGTAACCCCGCGCCATCGGCGCGCGACATCCCCACGCAGATCCTTTTTTCGAGAACCATGAGCAAGCAAAGACAGCTGATCGCCGGCAACTGGAAGATGAACGGCAGCCTGGGTGCGAACACCGCGCTGGTCCGGGCGCTGGTCGACGGCATCGGCGAAGGCGCCGCCTGCGACGTCGCCCTCGCGGTGCCCGCACCCTATTTCGGCCAGGTGCGCGGACTGCTGGGCGATGCGGCGCTGGCGCCCATCGCGCTGGCCGCGCAGGATGTCTCGGCCCATGCCTCGGGCGCCTACACCGGCGAGGTGTCCGCCGCCATGCTGCAGGATTTCGGCGTGCGCTACGCCATCGTGGGCCATTCCGAACGTCGCCAGTACCACGGCGAGACCGATGCGGTCGTGGCGGCCAAGGCCCAGCGCGCCCTGGCGTCGGGGCTGGTGCCGATCGTCTGCGTCGGCGAAACGCTGGCCGAGCGCGAAGCCGGGCAGGGCGAAGCGGTTGTCATCGCGCAGCTCGACGCGGTGGTCGAGCGCCTGCGGCGCGATGGCGGCGACGGATCGGTCGCCGGCATCGTGGTGGCCTACGAACCGGTCTGGGCCATCGGCACCGGAAAGACGGCGACGCCGGCCCAGGCGCAGGAGATCCACGCGGCCCTGCGCGGCCGACTGCGGCAGGCGGACGAGGCAGCCGGGGCCGGCGTGCGCCTCCTGTACGGCGGCAGCATGAACGCCGCCAACGCGGCCGAACTGCTCGCCCAGCCCGACATCGACGGCGGGCTGGTGGGCGGCGCGTCCCTCAAGGCGGCCGACTTCCTGGCCATCGTCGCGGCAGCGCGCTGACCGTCCCTCCCACCGAACCGACCGCGCGGGCGGTCACTCCTCGCATCCGGAATTCCTCATGAACATCGTCTACAACGTCATCCTGGCCGTGCAGATCCTCGCGGCCCTGGCCATGATCGGCCTGATCCTCATCCAGCACGGCAAGGGCGCCGACATGGGCGCCGCCTTCGGCAGCGGCGGCTCGGGCAGCCTCTTCGGCGCCAGCGGCAGCGCCAACTTCCTGTCGCGCAGCACCGCGGTGCTGGCGGCGGTGTTCTTCACCACCACCCTGGCCCTGGCCTATCTCGGCAACCATCGCCCGGTCGGATCGGGCAGCGTGCTGGAGCGCCCGGACGCCGGCGCGCCCGCCGCACCCGCGGCGCCGCGCGGCACCGCGCCGGCGGACCAGATCCCCGGCAATGCGCCTACGGCCGCGCCCTCGTCGTCGAGCGCCACGGGCGTTCCGCCCGTCTCGCCGACGCCTGCGGTCCGCCCCTGAGCGGCACGGACGCGGCCCGTGTGGCGCACGCGCCATGCCGCGAACATACTGCTGCCGAATCAGGGAAAATTCGGAGTAGAATCTGAGTCTGCCCGGAAAGCCAAATGCCTCATCAGCAGGCCCTCATGCCATCCGGGCAGTCAAACCGCCGTCGTGGTGAAATTGGTAGACACGCTATCTTGAGGGGGTAGTGGCGAAAGCTGTGCGAGTTCGAGTCTCGCCGACGGCACCATCCATGACCTGCCCGGCCCGTGCGCCGGGCAGGCGCCCGCAACGGGCAGGCTGCACACCCCATGAACCTCGATCAATACCTCCCCGTCCTGTTGTTCATTCTGGTCGGTGTGGGAGTAGGGGTCGCGCCGCAGGCGCTCGGTTACCTGCTGGGGCCCAACCGTCCGGACGCGGCCAAGAATTCCCCCTACGAATGCGGCTTCGAGGCCTTCGAAGACGCCCGCATGAAGTTCGATGTGCGCTACTACCTGGTGGCCATCCTCTTCATCCTGTTCGACCTGGAGATCGCCTTCCTCTTCCCGTGGGCCATGGCCTTCAAGGAGATCGGCCTGGTCGGTTTCTGGGCCATGATGATCTTTCTGGGTATCCTCGTCGTGGGCTTCGCCTACGAGTGGAAAAAGGGCGCCCTCGACTGGGAATGACGGAACCACGCTATGGCTATCGAAGGTGTTTTCAAGGAAGGGTTCGTCACCACGACGTATGACTCCGTCGTGAACTGGGCGAAGACCGGTTCCCTCTGGCCGATGACGTTCGGCCTCGCTTGCTGCGCGGTCGAGATGATGCATGCGGCCGCCGCGCGCTACGACATCGGCCGCTTCGGCGCCGAGGTCTTCCGCGCCAGCCCGCGCCAGTCCGACCTGATGATCGTGGCCGGCACGCTGTGCAACAAGATGGCGCCGGCCCTGCGCAAGGTCTACGACCAGATGGCCGAGCCGCGCTGGGTGCTGTCGATGGGATCCTGCGCGAACGGCGGCGGCTACTACCACTACAGCTACTCGGTCGTGCGCGGCTGCGACCGCATCGTCCCCGTGGACGTCTATGTCCCGGGCTGCCCGCCGACCGCCGAAGCGCTGATCTACGGGATCATCCAGCTCCAGCAGAAAGTGCGTCGCACGCACACCATCGCGCGCGCCTGAGGACCCGACCCATGACTGAATTCGTGTCCGGCCCCGAGGCCGTGAAGGAAGCCGTCGCCGCCGCCTTGGGCGACAAGGTGCAGCGCATCCGCGTCGAGCGCGGCGAGGTGACCCTCGTCGTGGCGCCTGCGGACTACCTGGAGGCGATGCGCATCCTGCGCGACGCCGCCGGCTGCCGCTTCGAACTGCTGGTGGACCTGTGCGGCGTGGATTATTCCGCGTACCGCGACGGAGCCTACGACGGCCCGCGCTACGCCGTGGTGTCGCACCTGCTGTCGATCAGCCTGAACCACCGCCTGCGGGTCAAGGTGTTCTGCGCGGACGACGATTTCCCGCTGGTGCCCTCGGTCACCGGGGTGTGGAATTCCGCCAACTGGTACGAGCGCGAAGCCTTCGACCTCTTCGGCATCGTCTTCGACGGCCACAACGACCTGCGCCGCATCCTGACCGACTACGGCTTCGTCGGCCATCCGTTCCGCAAGGACTTCCCGTTGACCGGCGAGGTGGAGATGCGCTACGACGCCGAATTGCAGCGCGTGGTCTACCAGCCCGTGACGATCGAGCCGCGGGAGATCACGCCGCGCATCATCCGCGAAGACAACTACGGCGGCCTGCACTGAGCGCCCGGCCCATCGGTATCCCCATGGCTGAAATCAAGAACTACACCCTCAACTTCGGGCCGCAGCATCCTGCGGCCCACGGCGTGCTGCGTCTGGTGCTCGAACTCGACGGCGAGGTCATCCAGCGCGCCGACCCGCACATCGGCCTGCTGCACCGCGCCACCGAGAAGCTGGCGGAGCACAAGACCTACATCCAGTCGCTGCCCTACATGGACCGACTCGATTACGTGTCGATGATGTCCAACGAGCACGCCTACTGCCTGGCCATCGAGAAGCTGCTGGGCATCGAGGTTCCGGTGCGCGCACAGTACATCCGGGTGATGTTCGCCGAGATCACGCGCCTGCTGAACCACCTGATGTGGCTCGGCTCGCACGGCAACGACTGCGGCAGCTCGACCATCCTGATCTACGCCTTCCGCGAACGCGAAGACCTGTTCGACATGTACGAGGCGGTGTCCGGCGCGCGCATGCACGCGGCCTACTTCCGCCCCGGCGGCGTCTACCGCGACCTGCCCGACACGATGCCGCAATACACCGTCAGCAAGATCCGCAACGCGCGGGCGCTGGCGCAGATGAACGAGAACCGCAAGGGCTCGCTGCTCGACTTCATCGACGATTTCACCCAGCGATTCGACCACCATCTCGGCGAATACCACACCCTGCTCACCGACAACCGCATCTGGAAGCAGCGCACCGTCGGCATCGGCATCGTGACGCCCGAGCGCGCGTTCTCGATGGGCATGACCGGCCCGATGCTCCGCGGGTCCGGCATCGCTTGGGACCTGCGCAAGAAGCAGCCCTACGACGTCTACGACAAGGTGGACTTCGACATTCCTGTCGGAAGGACCGGCGACTGCTACGACCGCTACCTGGTGCGCATGGAAGAGATGCGCCAGTCCAACCGCATCATCAAGCAGTGCGTGGACTGGCTGCGCGCCAATCCGGGGCCGGTCATCACCGACAACCACAAGGTGGCCGCGCCCGACCGCGAATCCATGAAGTCCAACATGGAGGAGCTGATCCACCACTTCAAGCTCTTCACCGAAGGCTTCCACGTGCCCGAAGGCGAGGCCTACGCCGCCGTGGAGCACCCGAAGGGCGAGTTCGGCATCTACCTGATCAGCGAGGGCGCGAACAAGCCCTACCGCCTGAAGATCCGCGCGCCGGGCTTCGTGCACCTGTCGGCCCTCGACGAGATGACCCGCGGCCACATGATCGCCGATGCCGTCGCGGTGATCGGCACGCTGGACATTGTGTTTGGAGAGATCGACCGATGATTCCCGATTCCACGCGCAGCCGCTTCGACCGTGAAGTCGCGAAATATCCGCCCGAGCAGAGGCAGTCGGCCGTCATGGCCTGCTTGGCCATCGTGCAGCAGGAGCAGGGCTTCGTGAGCACGGAGAGCGAGCACGACATCGCCGCGTACCTCGGCATGCCGCAGATCGCGGTGCACGAGGTGACGACCTTCTACAACATGTACAACCAGCAGCCGGTCGGACGCTTCAAGCTCAACGTCTGCACCAACCTGCCATGCCAGCTGCGCGACGGGCAGAAGGCGCTGCACCACCTGGAGCAGAAGCTGGGCATCGCCATGGGCGAGACGACGGCCGACGGACTGTTCACCCTGCAGCAGAGCGAATGCCTGGGCGCGTGCGCCGATTCGCCGGTGATGCTGGTCAACGACCGCACCATGTGCAGCTTCATGAGCAACGACAAGCTCGACCAGCTCGTGGACGGACTGCGCGCGGCCGAAGCCGGCGAGGAGAACGCACGATGAACGCGAGCCAGGTGCTTTCCCAATTCCAGGCGACCGGCGTCCAGACCTGCTTCCACGACCGCCACATCGCGCCGCAGATCTACGCGGATCTCGACGGCACCAATTGGCGCCTTAAGGACTACGAGGCGCGCGGCGGTTACCAGGCCCTGCGCAAGATCCTCGGGAAGCTGGAGGCGGGCGCCGCGCAGCCGCAGCCCGGAGCCGACGGCCAGCTGGTCGATCCGAACGCCGGCATGACCCAGGACCAGGTCATCGCGACCGTCAAGGAGTCCGGCCTGCGCGGCCGGGGCGGCGCGGGCTTCCCGACCGGCCTGAAGTGGAGCTTCATGCCGCGGCAGTTCCCGGGCCAGAAGTACCTCGTCTGCAATTCCGACGAGGGCGAGCCGGGCACCTGCAAGGATCGCGACATCCTGATGTTCAACCCGCACATCGTGATCGAGGGCATGATCATCGCGGCCTACGCGATGGGCATCAGCGTCGGGTACAACTACATCCACGGCGAGATCTTCCAGGTCTACGACCGTTTCGAAGCCGCGCTGGAAGAGGCGCGCGCGGCCGGCTATCTGGGCGACGGCATCCTGGGCAGCGGCTTCGGCTTCCAGCTGCACGCGGCCCACGGCTTCGGCGCGTACATCTGCGGCGAGGAAACCGCGCTGCTCGAATCGCTGGAAGGCAAGAAGGGCCAGCCCCGATTCAAGCCGCCGTTCCCGGCCAGCTTCGGCCTCTACGGCAAGCCGACCACCATCAACAACACCGAGACCTTCGCGGCGGTCCCCTGGATCATCCGCCATGGCGGCGCGGCCTACCTGGCCTGCGGCAAGCCCAACAACGGCGGCACCAAGATCTTCTCGGTGTCGGGCGACGTGGAGCGCCCGGGCAATTACGAGGTGCCGATGGGCACGCCTTTCGCGAAGCTGCTCGAATTGGCTGGCGGCATCCGCAAGGGCCGCCAGCTCAAGGCGGTGATCCCCGGCGGCTCTTCCTCCCCGGTGCTGCCGGCGTCCGTCATCATGGAATGCACCATGGACTACGACTCGATCGCCAAGGCCGGCTCCATGCTGGGTTCGGGCGCGGTGATCGTGATGGACGACTCTCGCAGCATGGTCGAGTCGCTGCTGCGCCTGGCCTATTTCTACTCGCACGAGTCCTGCGGCCAGTGCACGCCCTGCCGCGAAGGCACCGGCTGGATGTGGCGCGTGATCGACCGCATCCAGAACGAGGAGGGCCGCGCGTCCGATCTCGACCTGCTCAATTCGGTGGCCGACAACATCCAGGGCCGCACCATCTGCGCGCTGGGCGATGCCGCCGCGATGCCGGTGCGCGCCATGCTGAAGCACTTCCGCCCGGAATTCGAGGCGCTGATCCGCGCGCGCGCCGCCGCTGCCGGCGGCGGCGCGGCCCACGCCTGATCCGGCCGGTCCCAGGAACCCCACGACATGGTTGAAATCGAACTCGACGGACAGAAGATCCAGGTCAGCGAAGGCAGCATGGTGATGCATGCCGCCGAGAAGGCCGGCACATACATTCCGCACTTCTGCTACCACAAGAAGCTCTCCATCGCCGCCAACTGCCGCATGTGCCTGGTGGACGTGGAGAAGGCGCCCAAGCCGCTGCCCGCCTGCGCCACGCCGGTGACGCAAGGCATGATCGTGCGCACCAAGAGCGACAAGGCGATCAAGGCGCAGCAGTCGGTGATGGAATTCCTCCTCATCAACCACCCGCTGGACTGCCCCATCTGCGACCAGGGCGGCGAGTGCCAGCTCCAGGATCTCGCGGTCGGCTACGGTGCATCGAGCTCGCGCTACGCCGAGGAGAAGCGGGTCGTCCTCAACAAGAACGTCGGTCCGTTGATCTCCATGCAGGAGATGACCCGCTGCATCCATTGCACCCGCTGCGTGCGCTTCGGCCAGGAAGTGGCCGGCGTGATGGAACTGGGCATGATCCATCGGGGCGAGCATTCCGAGATCACGACCGTCGTCGGCGACACCGTGGATTCGGAACTGTCCGGCAACATGATCGACCTCTGCCCGGTCGGCGCGCTGACCAGCAAGCCCTTCCGCTACAGCGCCCGCACCTGGGAGCTGTCCCGCCGCAAGTCGATCAGCCCGCACGATTCCACCGGAGCGAACCTGATCGTCCAGGTCAAGAACAACCGCGTGATGCGGGTGGTTCCCTTCGAGAACGAAGCGGTCAACGAATGCTGGCTGGCCGACCGCGACCGATTCTCGTACGAAGGCCTCAACAGCGACGATCGCCTCACCCAGCCGATGCTCAAGCAGGGCGGGGAGTGGAAGGCGGTCGACTGGCAGACCGCGCTCGAGTACGTCGCCAACGGCCTGCGCCAGATCGGCACCGACCATGGCGCGTCCGCCATCGGTGCGCTGGTGAGCCCGCACAGCACGCTCGAGGAATTGCACCTCGCCGCCGCCCTGGTGCGCGGCCTGGGCAGCGACAATATCGACCACCGCCTGCGCCACGCCGACTTCACGCCGGCCGAGAACGGCGCGGTGCGCTGGCTGGGCACGTCGATCGCGTCGCTGTCGGGCGTGCAGCAGGCGCTGGTGATCGGCTCCAACCTGCGCAAGGACCATCCCCTGTTCGCATTGCGCATCCGCGAGGCCGTGCGCAACGGCGGCGCCCTGCACGCCGTCACGGCCGCCCAGGAAGACTGGGCGATGCCGGTGGACAACGCCCTGGTCGCCGATCCGTCGGCCTGGACCCAGGTCCTCGCCGACATCGCCGACGCGGTCGATGCCGCCGCGGAAGGGCGCTCGCAGGCCGAGCGTCAGGACAGCCCCGCGTCCGCCGTGGCCGCCGCGCTGCTCTCGGGCGAGCGCAAGGCCATCCTGCTGGGCAACGCGGCCGCCCACCATGCCCAGGCGTCCGTGCTGCTGGCGCTCGCCCAGCGCATCGGCGCTCGGACGGGCGCGTCCGTCGGCTACCTGACCGAGGCTGCCAACACCGTCGGCGCCCAATGGGTGGGCGCCCAGCCGCAGGCCGGCGGCCTGAATGCCGCGCAGATGATCGACGGCGGTCTCAAGGCGGTGCTGCTGCTCAACACCGAGCCGGAATTCGATTCGGCGGCCGGATCGCGCGCGGCCGAAGGACTGAACCGGGCGCAGATGGTCGTCACCCTGAGCGCGTTCAAGACCAACCTGACCTTCAGCGACGTGCTGCTGCCGATCGCTCCGTTCACCGAGACCCCGGGCACCTTCGTCAATGCGGAAGGCCGGATCCAGAGCTTCCACGCGGTGGTCAAGCCCCTGGGCGAGACGCGTCCTGCGTGGAAGGTGCTGCGGGTGCTGGGCAACATGCTCGACCTGCCCGGCTTCGCCTTCGACTCCGCGCAGGACGTGGCCGCGCAGGTGCGCGGCGCGTCGGACGCCGCCGCCACCCACGTGCCGGCCGCGCGCCTCGGCAACGCGACCAGCGTCGCGGCCCGGGCTGCCGCGCTGCCGTCCGGCACGCCCGCGCCGGCGGTCGCCGCAATCTATGAACTCGACGGCATCGTCCGCCGCGCCCCGGCGCTGCAGATGACGGCCGATGCCCGCGGCACCCGCCATGCCGCCGTGCAGGTAGCCGACACCCTGCTGTCTTCCACTGCGGTGCCGCCGGCCCGGACCCTCGACGCCGAGGTGCAAGCATGATCGACACGATTTTCGGCTACGGGCAAGGCCTGGTGGCCGCGCCCTGGTGGACGGCCGCTGTCTGGCCCGTCCTCTGGAACCTGCTCAAGATCGTCGTCGTGTTGGCGCCGCTGATGGGCGCCGTCGCCTACCTCACCCTGTGGGAGCGCAAGGTGCTGGGATGGATCCAGGTGCGCCACGGTCCCAACCGCGTCGGCCCGCTGGGCCTGCTGCAGCCGATCGCCGATGCGGTCAAGCTGCTGACCAAGGAACTGATCCGCCCCTCCGCGGCCAGCAACGGCCTGTTCCGCCTCGGCCCGATCATGGCCATCATGCCGGCGCTCGCCGCGTGGGTGGCCATCCCCTTCGGCCCCGACATGGCGCTCGCCAACGTCAACGCCGGCCTGCTGCTGATCATGGCGATCACCTCGATCGAGGTGTACGGCGTGATCATCGCCGGCTGGGCATCGAACTCCAAGTACGCCTTCCTGGGCGCGCTGCGCGCCTCGGCGCAGATGGTCAGCTACGAGATCGCGATCGGCTTCTGCCTGGTGGTAGTGCTGATGGTGTCGGGCAGCATGAACCTGAGCGACATCGTCGCCAGCCAGTCGCGCGGCATCGCCGCATCGCACGGCGTGGGCGTCCTGTCGTGGAACTGGCTGCCGCTGCTTCCGATCTTCGTGGTCTACATCATCTCGGGCATCGCCGAAACCAACCGTCACCCGTTCGACGTGGTGGAGGGCGAGGCCGAGATCGTGGCCGGCCACATGGTCGAGTACTCCGGCATGGGCTTCGCGATCTTCTTCCTGGCGGAGTACGCCAGCATGATCCTGATCTCGATCCTGGCCGCGCTGATGTTCATGGGCGGATGGCTACCGCCGCTGGACATCCTCGGCTTCGTGCCGGGCTGGATCTGGCTCGCGCTGAAGACCTTCTTCGTGGCGACCCTCTTCCTGTGGGTGCGGGGCACCTTCCCGCGGTTCCGGTATGACCAGATCATGCGTCTGGGCTGGAAGATCTTCATCCCCGTCACCCTGGTGTGGCTGGTCCTGGTCGGCGCCTGGATGCAGACGCCCTGGAACATCTGGAAATAGGCTGAACGACATGGCCGCAGTTGCCGCTTCCCCCTTTTCGATCAGGGATTTCTTCAAGAGCTTCATGCTGGCCGAGCTGGTCAAAGGCATGGCGCTGACCGGACGCTACGCCTTCCGCCGCAAGGTCACGGTGCAGTTCCCCGAAGAGAAGACCCCGCTGTCCCCGCGGTTCCGCGGCCTGCACGCCCTTCGCCGCTACGAGAACGGCGAGGAGCGATGCATCGCCTGCAAGCTGTGCGAGGCGGTCTGCCCCGCGATGGCGATCACCATCGAATCCGACGTGCGCGACGACGGCAGCCGCCGGACAACGCGCTACGACATCGACCTGACCAAGTGCATCTTCTGCGGCTTCTGCGAGGAGAGCTGCCCGGTCGATTCCATCGTAGAGACGCACATCCTCGAATACCACGGCGAAAAGCGTGGGGACCTGTATTTCACGAAGGACATGCTCCTGGCGGTCGGCGACCGCTACGAGTCGGAAATCTCGGCCAGCAAGGCCGCGGACGCCAAGTACCGCTGAGGTCCGTGCACGACCGGACGGCGTCGGCCAGGCCGGCAGCGCCGTCCCCACCCAAAGATTCGACCCATGGACCTCAAGACTGGTTTCTTCTATTTCTTCTCGCTGGTGCTGCTTTTCGCATCCACCCGCGTGATCCTCGCGCGCAACCCGGTGCACGCGGTGCTCTACCTGATGCTGGCCTTCTCGCAGGCATCGGCTATCTGGCTGCTGCTCCAGGCCGAATTCCTGGCGATCGCGCTGGTGCTGGTGTACCTGGGCGCGGTGATGGTGCTGTTCCTCTTCGTGGTCATGATGATCGACGTGGACGTGGAAGCGCTGCGCAAGGGCTTCTGGAAGCATTTCCCGCTGGCGGCTTTCGTGGGCGTGCTCATCGCGCTGGAGATGGCGGCCGTGCTGCTCGGCGGCTTCCGGGGCGACGTCGAGCCGCGCGGCGCGGCGGCCGTGGCGAGTGCCGCAGGGACGGGGCAGGCCGCACAGGCCTACTCCAACACCCGTGAACTGGGCGTGCTGCTCTACACCCAATACCTGTATCCCCTGGAAATCGCGGCCGTGCTGCTGCTGGTGGCCATCATCGCGGCCATCGCGCTGACGCTGCGCCGCCGCAAGGACTCCCGCTACCTGAATCCGTCGGACCAGGTCCGCGTGCGGGCCAGCGATCGCTTGGATATCGTGAAGATGGCGGCCAGCAAGCCGGCTGCCGCACCGGCCAACGCCGTCGACGCGGAGAAGACAGTATGAGCCTGACCCTCGGACACTACCTCTCGCTCGGCGCGATCCTGTTCGCGCTGTCGATCATCGGCATCTTCCTGAACCGCCGCAACCTGATCGTCCTGCTCATGGCGATCGAGCTGATGCTGCTGGCGGTGAACATGAACTTCGTGGCCTTCTCGCACTACCTGGGCGACATGCACGGCCAGGTATTCGTCTTCTTCATCCTGACCGTGGCCGCCGCCGAATCGGCGATCGGCCTGGCCATCCTGGTGCTGCTGTTCCGCAACAAGTCCAGCATCAGCGTGGACGAGCTGGACGAGCTCAAGGGCTGACCGCCGGACAACGACAAGAAGACACGGATACCGACCCATGAGCGCAACCCTCAACGCATCCACCTTGCTGGCGATCCCGCTGGCACCGCTCGCCGGCGCGCTGCTGGCGGGCATCCCCGGCACATTGTTCGGCGGCAACGTGCTGGGCCGCCGGGCCAGCCATACGCTGACCATCCTCGGCGTGCTGATCGCCTTCGTGCTGTCGGCGATGACCCTCTACAGCGTCGCCGTCGACGGCGCGCGCTTCGAGCAGACCATCTACACCTGGATGACCATCGGCGACCTGAAGATGGAAGTCGGATTCCTTGTCGACAGCCTGACGGCGATGATGATGTGCGTCGTCACCTTCGTCTCGCTGATGGTCCACCTCTACACCGTGGGCTACATGGCGGACGACGAGGGCTATGACCGCTTCTTCGCCTACATCTCGCTGTTCACCTTCTCGATGCTCATGCTGGTCATGAGCAACAACCTGCTGCAGCTCTTCTTCGGCTGGGAGGCGGTGGGCCTGGTGTCCTACCTGCTGATCGGTTTCTGGTTCAACAAGCCGACCGCCACCTTCGCCAACATGAAGGCCTTCCTGGTAAACCGGGTCGGCGACTTCGGCTTCATCCTCGGCATCGGCCTGATCCTGGCTTACACCGGCACGCTGAACTACGGCGAGATCTTCGCCCGCGCCGGCGACCTCGGCGCGCAGCGCTTCCCGGGCACCGACTGGATGCTGGTGACCGTGATCGCGATCTGCCTGTTCATCGGCGCGATGGGCAAGTCGGCGCAGTTCCCGCTGCATGTCTGGCTGCCGGATTCGATGGAGGGCCCGACGCCCATCTCGGCGCTGATCCACGCGGCCACCATGGTGACGGCCGGCATCTTCATGGTGTCGCGGATGTCGCCCATCTTCGAGATGTCGGACACCGCGCTGAACTTCATCCTGGTCATCGGATCGATCACCGCGCTGTTCATGGGCTTCCTGGGCATCATCCAGAACGACATCAAGCGGGTGGTGGCCTATTCGACGCTGTCGCAGCTGGGCTACATGACCGTGGCGCTGGGCGTGTCCGCCTATCAGGTCGCCGTGTTCCACCTGATGACGCACGCCTTCTTCAAGGCGCTGCTGTTCCTCGGCGCCGGCTCGGTGATCATGGGCATGCACCACAACCAGGACATCCGCTGGATGGGCGGCGTGCGCAAGTACATGCCGATCACCTGGATCACCTCGCTGCTGGGCTCGCTCGCGCTGATCGGGACGCCGTTCTTCTCGGGCTTCTACTCGAAGGACAGCATCATCGAGGCCGTGCACGAAAGCACCCTCCCGGCCGCCGGCTTCGCGAACTTCGCGGTGCTGGCCGGCGTCTTCGTCACCGCCTTCTATTCCTTCCGGATGTACTTCCTGGTCTTCCACGGCAAGGAGCGCTACGACCAGAATCCGGACGCGCACGGCCACGGCCATGACGACGCGCATGCGACCGCCCAGCACGAGCACCACGACCATGGGGACGGCGGCGCGGCGCACGGCGCGCACCACCACGACGACCACGGCCACCATGGCCACGACGCCAAGCCGCACGAGTCTCCCTGGGTGGTGACGGTGCCGCTGGTGCTGCTGGCGATCCCCTCGGTGCTGATCGGCTGGTTCACCATCACCCCGATGCTCCACGGCGACTTCTTCCGCGACGTGATCTTCGTGGACGCCGCCCGGCACCCGGTGATGTCCGAGCTGACGGAGGCTTTCCACGGACCCCTGGCGATGGCCCTGCACTCCGTGACCACGGCGCCGCTGTGGCTGGCGCTGGCCGGCGTGGCGCTGTCCTGGTACATGTACATGGTCAACCCCGCGCTGCCGGCCGCGATCAAGCGCGCCTGCGGCCCGATCTACCGCCTGCTCGAGAACAAGTACTACCTCGACTGGATCAACGAGAACATCGTGGCGCGGGGCGCCCGGATGCTCGGCGTAGGCCTCTGGAAGGGCGGCGACCAGGCGCTGATCGACGGCGCGGTGGTCAATGGCTCCTGGAAGCTGGTCGGCCGCATCGCCTCGGTCGTGCGCCGCGCGCAGTCGGGGTACATCTTCCACTACGCGCTGGTGATGATCGTCGGCGTCTTCGCCCTGATGACCTATTTCGTCTGGCTGGCCCGGTAAACGCGGAGAACAACAAAAATGGGATTGCTGAGTCTTGCCATCTGGACGCCGATCGCTTTCGGCGCCGCGCTGCTGGCACTGGGTAAACCGCAGCAGGCGCCGCTGGTGCGCTGGCTGGCGCTGATTGGCGCGCTGGCCGGCTTGGCGGTGACGCTGCCGCTCTACGCCGGTTTCGAGGTCGGGTCCGCCGCCATGCAGTTCGTGGAGCGCTACGAGTGGGTGCAGCGCTTCAACATCCACTACCACCTGGGGGTGGACGGCATCTCCTTCTGGTTCGTGCCGCTGACCGCCTTCATCACGGTGATCGTCGTCATCGCCGGCTGGGAAGTGATCACCGAGCGCGTGAATCAATACATGGGCGCCTTCCTGATCCTGTCGGGCCTGATGATTGGCGTCTTCAGCGCGCTCGACGGCATGCTGTTCTACGTGTTCTTCGAGGCCACGCTGATCCCGATGTACCTGATCATCGGCATTTGGGGCGGCAAGAACCGCATCTACGCGGCCTTCAAGTTCTTCCTCTACACGCTGCTGGGCTCGCTGCTCACGCTGGTGGCCTTCATCTACCTTTACGTGCAGTCCGGCGGCAGCTTCGACATCGCGACCTGGCACCGCCTGCCGCTGTCCTCGACCGCGCAGACCCTGTTGTTCTTCGCGTTCTTCGCCGCCTTCGCGGTGAAGGTCCCGATGTGGCCGGTCCACACCTGGCTGCCCGACGTTCACGTCGAGGCGCCCACCGGCGGCTCCGCCGTGCTGGCCGCCATCATGCTGAAGCTGGGCGCCTACGGCTTCCTGCGCTTCTCGCTGCCGATCGCGCCCGACGCCTCGCGCGAGTGGGCCTGGCTGATGATCGGGCTGTCGCTCGTCGCGGTGATCTACGTCGGCCTGGTGGCGATGGTGCAGAAGGACATGAAGAAGCTGGTGGCCTACTCTTCGGTGGCGCACATGGGCTTCGTGACACTGGGCTTCTTCGTCTTCAACGACCTCGGCGTCTCTGGCGGCATCGTGCAGATGATCGCCCACGGCTTCGTGTCGGCCGCGATGTTCCTGGCGATCGGCGTGCTCTACGACCGCGTCCACTCGCGCGAGATCAGCGCATACGGCGGCGTGGTCAACACCATGCCGCGTTTCACGGCCTTCGTGCTGCTGTTCGCCATGGCCAACTGCGGCCTGCCGGGCACGGCCGGTTTCGTCGGCGAATGGATGGTGATCCTGGCCGCGGTCCAGCACAATTTCTGGATCGGGCTCGCGGCGGCGACCGCGCTGATCTTCGGCGCGTCGTACACCCTGTGGATGTTCAAGCGCGTCTACCTGGGCTCGGTGGCCAACGACAACGTGCGCGCGCTCACCGACATCGGCAGCCGCGAGTTCCTGATCATGGCCGTGCTGGCGGTGGCGGTGCTCTACATGGGCATCCATCCCAAGCCGTTCACCGACGTGATGGACGCATCGGTCGCCGACCTGCTGCGCCACGTGGCGCAGAGCAAGCTGCGCTGACACCTTCCCCGAGAGACTCCGAGATGATTGACACACTAAGCTGGTTCGCCGTCTACCCGGACGTGCTGCTGCTGGCCATGGCCTGCATCATCGCGCTGGTGGACCTGCAGGCCACCGACGCGCGGCGCAACCTGACCTATGTCCTGACCCTGGGCACCCTGGCCGTCGTCGCCTACCTGCACGGCAGCCACGCGGCGGCCGGCGACACCGTCTACGGCTTCGGCAACATGGTGGTCAGCGACGCCATGGGCAACTGGCTCAAGTGCTTCTCCGCGATCGCGATGATCGTCACCCTGGTGTACGGCCGCCCGTACGCGGCGGCGCGCGACATGTCGACCCGCGGCGGCGAGCTGTTCACGCTCTCGCTGTTCGCGCTGCTGGGCATGAACATCATGATCTCGGGCAACAACTTCCTGGTGATCTACCTGGGCCTCGAACTGCTGACCCTGTCGAGCTACGCGCTGGTCGCGCTGCGCCGGGACCACGCCCTCGCCACCGAGGCGGCGATGAAGTACTTCGTGCTCGGCGCCATGTCGAGCGGCTTCCTGCTCTACGGACTGTCGATGCTCTACGGCGCCACCGGTTCGCTCGACATCACGCAGGTCTTCAACGCGGTCAATCCCGCAGCCACCGGCGTGCCGCTGAACCACCAGGTGCTGGTCTTCGGCCTGGTGTTCATCGTGGCCGGCCTCGCGTTCAAGCTGGGCGCCGCCCCCTTCCACATGTGGGTCCCGGACGTGTACCAGGGCGCGCCGACCGCGGTCACGCTGGTCGTCGGCGGCGCCCCGAAGCTCGCGGCCTTCGCCATCGTGATCCGCCTGCTGGTCGAAGGCCTGCTGCCCCTGGCCTTCGACTGGCAGCAGATGCTGGCGGTGCTGGTCGTCGCCTCGCTGCTGGTGGGCAACCTGGCCGCCATCGCGCAGACCAACCTCAAGCGCATGCTCGCCTACTCGACCATCTCGCACATGGGCTTCGTGCTGATCGGCCTGATGTCGGGCGTGGTGGGCGGCGATGCCGCGGGCACCTACAACGCCTACAGCTCGGCGATGTTCTACGCGGTGACCTACGTGCTCACCACGCTCGCATCCTTCGGCGTGATCCTGCTGCTGTCGCGCGAGGGCTTCGAGAGCGAGCAGATCTCCGACCTGGCCGGCCTGAACCAGCGCAGCCCGCTCTACGCCGGCGTGATGGCGATCTGCATGCTGTCGATGGCCGGCCTGCCGCCGACCGTGGGCTTCTACGCCAAGCTGTCGGTGCTCCAGGCGCTGGTGGCGTCCGGGCAGTCGCTGTACCTGGGCCTGGCCGTGTTCGCGGTGGTGCTTTCGCTGATCGGCGCGTTCTACTACCTGCGCGTCATCAAGGTCATGTACTTCGATGCGCCAAGCAGCACCGCCCGCATCGAAGGCGGCGCCGACGTGCGCTTCGTGCTGACCGTCAACGGCGCCCTGGTACTGGTGCTGGGCATCGTGCCGGGCGGCCTGATGGCGCTGTGCGCCCAGGCCATGGTGCGCACGCTCGGCTACTGAGCCGTGCCGCGGATGCCCGGGGCTCGCGCCTGCGCGCCGCAAGGCCGCTGAAGGCAGGGGCTCCATCGTGTCCGATGGCGTCTCGGTCTGGATCGTGCTGGCGGTGGCGCTGCTGGCCGCCAACCTGCCTTTCCTGACGCGCCGCGTCCTGGGGGTGCTTCCGCTTCGCGGGCCCAAGTCCCTCGCGTTGCGCCTGGGCGAGCTGGCCGTGTGCTACGGCCTGACCGGCGCGGTGGCGCTGCTGCTCGAGCAACGCGCCGGGCAGATCGCGCCGCAGGGCTGGGAGTTCTACGCCATCACCGCGTCGCTGTTCCTGACCCTCGCGTTCCCGGGCTTCGTCTACCGCTACCTGCTGCGCCGCCATGACTGAATCCACACCCACCGACCGGTCGCCGCCATCGACGGCCGCCGGCGACACCCATCTCGCCGAGGAGCGCCTGTCGCGCGAAGGCCTCGCCGAAGGCAGCTTCCTGCGCGTGGTCCGCGACACCGTCCGCCTGCCCGACGGCCGCGAGGCGACGCGCGAACTGGTGCTGCATCCCGGCGCGGTGATGGTGGTGCCCCTGGTCGAGACCGCGGCCGGCCCGGCCGTGGTGCTCGAGCGGCAGTTCCGGCACCCGGTGGGGCGGGTCATGGTGGAGTTCCCCGCCGGCAAGCTCGACGCCGGCGAATCCGTCTTCCGCTGCGCGCAGCGCGAACTGCGCGAGGAGACCGGCTACGCCGCGCGCGAATGGGCCCGCGCGGGCGTGCTGCATCCGGCCATCGGCTATTCGGACGAATTCATCGAGATCTGGTTCGCGCGCGGGCTGTCCCTCGGCGAACGCGCGCTGGACGACGGCGAATTCCTCGACGTCTTCACCGCGCCCGTGTCCGAGCTGCTGGCCTGGTGCCGCGACGGCCGGGTCACGGACGGCAAGACGCTGTCGGCGGCGCTCTTCCTGCAGAACTTCGTCGCGGGCGCCTGGCCGCTCGAGTGGCGGGACGCCGACGCCCTGGCGGCTGCGTCCGCGGAGGCGGCGCGGCCATGAAGGTCTTCGACCTGCGATGCCCGTCCGGCCACGGCTTCGAGGGCTGGTTCGGTTCCGAACGGGATTTCCAGGACCAGCATGCGCGGGGCCTGGTGAGCTGCCCCCTGTGCGGGGACGCGCAGGTGCGCAGGATGCCGAGCGCCCCGCGGTTGAACTTCGGCGCAGCCCCGCAGCCCGTCGGGGCGACGGAGGGCGCGCCGGCGCCCGGGGCAGGGTCCTCCGAGACGGGCGCGCCCTCGATGCCGCGCCAACCGGCGAGGGCGCGCGACGCGTCGGTCGCGGTCGGGCAGCGCAGCCCGCAGGCCGCCGCGCTCTGGCAGGCGATGCGCGACGCGGTGCGCTCCGCCGAGGACGTCGGCACGCGCTTCGCCGAGGAGGCCCGGCGCATCCACGAGGGCGAGGCGCCGGAGCGGGGCATCCGCGGGCAGGCCTCGCCGCAGGAAACGCGCGCGCTCCTGGAGGACGGCATCCTGGTGCTGCCCGTGCCCCCGGGCCTCAAGGAAACGCTGCAGTAGCGGCCACGGCGGAGCGACGGCGAATGTCCCTGGATGCCATCGGCGGTATCGGCGGCTTGCTCTTCGGGCTGGTCAGCATGGTGATCACGGCGGTCGTCGCCCGGTGGGTGCGCCGGCGCATCGACCGGCGCCGGGCGCGGCAGTGGGCCGCGCGCCAGCCGGCGCCCAGCCGCCAGGTGCGCCGGGCCCAGGAGAAGCGCGAGCGAAAGACGCGGCGCTGACCGTCGCGCGCGGCGCGACGGCAGCATCGCCGCGAACCGCGAACCGCGAACCGCGAACCGCGAACCGCGTCGCACGGGCCGTCGGCGGCCGGCGCCGGTCGATTGCGCCGCGGGGACTCAGCCCGGACGCGATCCCGGCAACTGGGCCTCCAGCAACCGGATGCGGCGTTCCAGCGCGTCGATGCGGTCCAGGTAGCGCAGGCAGACGGACACCGCGTAGAGGTCCAGGTCCAGGTCGTCGCGCAGCCGGCCGGCGGTGCGGACGGTGACGGTGGTGCGGCTGGCGAACGCCCACTGCGCCGCGTCGGGCGCGGCGTCGCGCGGTGCGATCGCGCCGTAGCCCACCAGGTCGCGCACGTCGGACTCGCTCAGGCCGCAGAGCTGCGCCAGTTCGGCGAGCGAGACATCGGCGGTGCCCTGCGACGGATGCCCGCGTTCGGCGGCGCGGTCGGATCCGGGGTCGGCGGGCATGCGGGAATCGGCGCTCATCGGGGGGCCTCCTTCGGGAAATGGCTGCGCGGATCGAAGCTCGACGTCCGGGCCAGCTCGGACAGGAGGGCGCGCTCCCGTTCGGACGCGGGCGACGGAACGTCGATGCGCACCACGGCCAGGATGTCGCCCGCGCCTTCGCGCGGCATCGGCAGCCCGCGGCCGGCCAGGCGCAGCGTGCGGCCCGACTTGGTGCCCGGCGGCACGGTCAGCAGCAAGGGGCCGCCCGGGGCGGGGATCTGGATCTCGGTGCCCAGCACCGCCTCCCACGGCGCGAGGGGCAGGTCGAGGTAGAGGTCGTGGCCGCTGACGCGGAACAGCGGGTCCGGTTTGATCGCGACATGCAGGTAGACATCGCCGTCGCGGCCGCCGTGGACGCCCTTGCCGCCGCGCCCGCGCAGGCGCAGCTTCTGGCCATCGACGGTGCCGGGCGGCACCCGGACTTCGAGCGTGCGGCTCGTCCGCCGCAGGCGTCCGTCGTCCCCGCGCTCGGGCACCGACAGCTCCAGGCTGAGGGTGCCGCCGTGGAAGGCGTCGCGCAACGAGATCTCGACCGGGGTGTCGAAATCCTCGCCCGCGAGCGGCACGTCGGGCCGCGCGCCGCCCGGGCGGAAGCGGCCGCCGGCCATGCCGGCGAACAGGTCGGAGAGGTCGATGTCGTCGAAGTACCGCGACGCGTCCCCGGGACCGTCCGGCGGGGCGCCGCCGGCCGCGCCGCCGAAGTCCCATCCCGGCGGCGGCCGGAACTCCTGGCCCGCGGATTGGCGGCCGAGGGCGTCGTAGGCGGCCCGCTTCTCGGCGTCCTTGAGCGTGGCGTAGGCCTCGCCGATCTCCTTGAAGCGCTCGGCGCTCGACGGGTCGCCCGAGACGTCGGGATGGTGCTCGCGCGCCAGGCGCCGGTAGGCCTTCTTGATGTCCTCGGCGCTCGCGTCGCGGGCGACGCCGAGGGTGTCGTAGTAGTCCTTGTATTTCATGGCGGTTCGGCTCCTCGGCCGCAGGATACGGCGCGCCGCGGCGGTACACGTAACCGCTCCGCAACGCGGTGGACCTGTTACGTTCCGGCGCAGCCGCGGGCGTTCCGCGGCGTCGCAGGTGTTCCGGTCCTGAGCGACCGCGATGCGGCGCGGAGGCCGCCGGAGGGCCGCGGACGGGCGAACGCCAGGGGGCGCGGGGATCCCGGAGGACTGGTACGGCGATTGCAGGAGGGCAGTCGGACGCGCCCCGCCGCACGGCACGGCGTCCGCGGCAACGACCACCTCAGGAGACACACCATGGACATGGCAGAGATCGCCCACCTCGGCATCGCGAACCCGTTCAAGAAGCAGTACGGCAACTACATCGGCGGCCGCTGGGTGCCGCCCATCGACGGGCAGTACTTCGACAACCTGACGCCGGTGACCGGCCAGGCCTTCACCAGCATCCCGCGGTCGAACGCGAAGGACATCGAGGCCGCCCTGGACGCCGCCCACGCGGCCAAGGCCGCCTGGGGCCGGACCTCGCCCACCGAGCGGGCCAACCTCCTGCTCAAGATCGCCGACCGGATGGAGCAGAACCTGCAGACCCTGGCGGTCGCCGAGACGCTCGACAACGGCAAGCCGCTGCGCGAGACCACCGCCGCCGACCTGCCGCTGGCGGTGGACCATTTCCGCTACTTCGCGAGTTGCGTGCGCGCGCAGGAGGGCGGCATCAGCGAGATCGACCACGAGACCTACGCCTACCACTTCCACGAGCCGCTGGGCGTGGTCGGGCAGATCATCCCGTGGAACTTCCCCATCCTGATGGCGGTCTGGAAGCTCGCGCCGGCGCTGGCCGCGGGCAACTGCGTGGTCCTCAAGCCGGCCGAGCAGACGCCGGCCTCGATCCTGGTGCTGATGGAGCTGATCGGGGACCTGCTGCCCGCCGGCGTGGTCAACGTGGTCAACGGCTTCGGGCTGGAGGCCGGCAAGCCCCTCGCGTCGAGCCCGCGCATCGCCAAGATCGCCTTCACCGGCGAGACCACCACCGGCCGGCTGATCATGCAGTACGCCAGCCAGAACATCATCCCGGTCACGCTGGAGCTGGGCGGCAAGTCGCCGAACATCTTCTTCGAGGACGTGATGGCGGCCGACGACGCCTTCTTCGACAAGGCGCTCGAAGGCTTCGCGATGTTCGCGCTCAACCAGGGCGAGGTCTGCACCTGCCCGAGCCGGGCGCTGGTGCAGGAATCGATCTACGACCGCTTCATCGAGCGCGCGCTGGAGCGGGTGCGGGCGATCCGGCAGGGCCATCCGCTCGACGCCGCCACCATGATCGGCGCGCAGGCCTCCCAGGAGCAGCTGGAGAAGATCCTGTCGTACATCGACCTCGGCAAGCAGGAGGGCGCCGAATGCCTGATCGGCGGCGGCCGCAACCTGCAGGACGGCCAGCTCGCGGGCGGCTACTACGTGCAGCCGACGGTGTTCAAGGGCCACAACCGGATGCGCATCTTCCAGGAGGAGATCTTCGGCCCGGTGCTCTCGGTCACCACCTTCAAGGACGAGGACGAGGCGCTGGCGCTGGCCAACGACACGCTCTACGGCCTGGGCGCGGGCGTCTGGAGCCGGGACGGCGCGCGCGCCTTCCGCATGGGGCGCGGCATCCAGGCCGGGCGGGTCTGGACCAACTGCTACCACGCCTACCCGGCGCACGCGGCCTTCGGCGGCTACAAGCAGTCGGGCATCGGGCGCGAGAACCACAAGATGATGCTCGACCACTACCAGCAGACCAAGAACCTGCTGGTGAGCTACAGCCCGAACAAGCTGGGCTTCTTCTGAGCCGGCGCGGCGCCGGAATGCAGGGCGCGGAGGCGGCGGCGCGGGCCGCCGCCCACCGCGCCGAAGGCGAGGAGCACGCGATGCACGACGACGATCCCCCGGCGCGCCCCGCGCCGATCCCGGCCGCGGCAGCTGCGCCGGACGCGCAGCCCGGCGCGGCCTTCTCCCGCGTCTCCGCCACCCCCGCGGCCGAGGCGCTGGTCGCGCGGCTGCGGGCCGCGCACGGGCCGCTGATGTTCCACCAGTCCGGCGGCTGCTGCGACGGCAGCGCGCCCATGTGCTTCCCGCTGGGCGAATTCTTGGTGGGCGCCGCCGACGTGCTGCTGGGCGAGATTGCCGGCGCGCCGTTCTACATGAGCCGCGCGCAGTTCGCGGTCTGGGAGCACACCCACCTGATCATCGACGCGGTGCCGGGCAACGGCGGGATGTTCTCGCTGGAGCGGCCGACCGGGCTGCGCTTCCTGACCCGCTCGCGGCTCTACGAAGCGGACGAGACGCGCGCGCTGGAGGCGGCCGGGCCGCCGCCGTCGGCGGAATGAGCTCCTGATGCTATTGAATAGATAGCATCAAGCGGAGGATCCGCCTGCGCTGCGGGCGCTTTCCGCCTGCAAGGATGCCCGGCGCGCCGCATGGCGGTAGACGGTGTTGCGCGACACGCCCAGCGCCCGCGCGGCGGCCGAGACGTTGCCGCCGCAACGGTCCAGGGCATGGGCCACCGCTTGGTCGGCGAGCCGGTGCAGGGACGGCGGCAGGTCCGGCGCGGCGGGCTGCGGCGGCGCCGCCTCGACCGGCGGGAAGTGGCCCGCCCGCGGCATGCCCGGCATCCCCGCCGGCCCCTCCGCGTCCGCCGCGTCCGCTGCGTCCGCATCACCCGCGGCCCCCGGACCCGCCGGCGCCGGGCCGCGGCCGGCACCGGCGCGCCAAGGGCCGTCCGCGCACGCCGCCGCGTCCGCGCAAGCAGCCGGCGGTTCCGGTGCCGCCGCTTCGTCGAGGAAGTCTTCCGGCAGGTGCTCCCGCCGGATGCGGTCCTCGCCCTCGGCCAGCAGCGCGGCGGTCCGCAGCACGCTGGCGAGCTGGCGCAGGTTGCCGGGCCAGGGGTGGCGGACGAAGAGCCGATCGACTTCCGCATCGGGGCGCGGCGGCGCCGGCTGGCCGGGCCCGGCCTGTTCCGCCAGCAGGCGATCGACCAGCGCCGGCAGGTCCGTCCGGTCGCGCAGCGGCGGCAGCCGCACCACCAGGCCGTTGAGCCGGTAGTAGAGGTCGTCGCGGAAGCCGCCGGCGGCGCGCAGCGCCCGCAGGTCCCGGTGGGTGGCGCAGACCACCGCCACGTCGACCGGCACCGGCCGGTCGCCGCCGAGCGGCACCACGGCGCGCTCCTGCAGCACCCGCAGCAGGCGGGCCTGCAGCGGCAGGGGCATGTCGCCGATCTCGTCGAGGAACAGGGTGCCGCCGTGCGCCTGGGCGATCCGGCCCGCGTGCCCGCGCCGGCGCGCGCCGGTGAAGGCGCCGTCGGCGTAGCCGAACAGCTCGGATTCGATCAGCGTCTCGGGGATGGCGGCGCAGTTGATGGCGACGAAAGGGCCGGCGCGGCGCGGCGAGTCCTCGTGCATCGCCCGCGCCAGCCATTCCTTGCCGGTGCCGGTCTCGCCGAGCACCAGGGTCGGCACCGCGCGGCCGAGCAGTTTGCGCACCTGGGCGATGGCGCGGCCCAGCTGCGGGTCGCCGGTGTCGAGCGCCGCGAGGCCGGCCTGCGGGCGCGCCGGGCCGCGGCCGGCCGCGCCCTCGGGCGCCGGCGCGGGGCAGGGCGCCGCCGCGGCGGACGCGGGGAGGACCGGCGCCGGGCTCCGGTACTCGGCCCGGGCCACGACGTTCACCCCGCCGCGCAGCCGCAGCGCCAGCGGGCCCGGCGCGGCCTGGCGGCAGCGGGCGAGCAGGGGGGCGATGTCGCTGCCGAAGAGCGAGGAGAAGGTGTGCGCCTGCAGCGCCGCCAGCGGCAGTCCCCACTGGAACTGCGCGCTGCGGTTGGCCGACAGGAAGCGCCCGTCCGGCGCGAAAGCCGCGCAGCCTTCCATCAGGGTGCCGAGGAACTCGGCCCGCGCATGGAAGTGCACCCGCACCGCATCCGCGAACTCGCGGGCGAACAGCTGGTTCTCGACCATCTGGGCCGACATGCGCACCAGCGCCAGGGTGTGGCGGCCCTGGCTGCGGTGGTCGCCGCTGACATCGAGCGCGCCGATGGTGCGCCCCTGCGGATTGAGGATGGGCGCGCACGAGCAGGTCAGGAAATGGTTGGCGCGCAGGAAATGCTGGCGCGCGTGGATCTGCACCGGCGACCCGGCGGCCAGCGCGGTGCCGATGGCGTTGGTGCCCTTGCGGTCCTCGGACCAGCCGACGCCGGGGCGCAGCGCGACCCGCTCCGCGCGCTGCAGGAAGTCGGCGTCGCCGAGCGCGTGCAGCAGCGTCCCGGCGGGATCGGTCAGCAGCACCATGCTGCGGGTGCCGGCGATCTGGCGGAACAGCGTCTCCATGACCGGCAGCGCGTGGCCGCACAGCGCCCGGTGCTCGTCGCGCAGCGCGCCCAGGGCAGCGAGGGACAGGGCCTCGCCGTCGGGCCGGTCGTCGGCGCGCAGCCCGAAGCCGCTGGAGCGGCGGTGGGCCAGCGCGATGGCGTCCGGCGGCAGCTCGTCGAGGGCGGGCGGGGG
This sequence comes from Xylophilus ampelinus, assembly GCA_036946225.1. Classification (GTDB taxonomy): domain Bacteria; phylum Pseudomonadota; class Gammaproteobacteria; order Burkholderiales; family Burkholderiaceae_C; genus JAKOND01. The sequence goes on along the minus strand of JAQIJO010000008.1, from coordinate 25,473 downwards.
GCCGGTGGCGGTGGTCGGATCGGTGGTCGGCATGGCGTTCCCGGGAATCCCGGACCACCTTAGCACCACGGACGCGGACGGCGCACCCGTGCCTTCCCGCATGCCGGGCCGGTCCGGACGGTGGGGCGGTCCGTAGGAGGTTGACCACGGCCGCCATCCGGGGGCGGACTACGAGGGCCGCCCGCCGGCACGAACACAATCCTTTTCGTACATAGCCGCAGCCGCCGGGCTGAACATGTCTCCGTGGCGGTCTCCCAACCTGGCTATCACCATGCCCACCCGTATCTTTCTGGTCGAAGACAACCCCGTCATCCGCGACAACCTGATCGGCTCGCTGAACGAGCTGACGGCCAGCGAGGTCGTCGCCACCGCGCAGGGAGAGCACGAGGCGGTGGAGTGGATGGCCGCGCACGCGGCCGGCTGGGACGTGGCGGTGGTCGACCTCTTCCTCGCCGAGGGCAACGGCCTGCGGGTGCTGGAGGCGACGCTCGACCGGGCCGAGGACCAGAAGGTGGTGGTGCTGAGCAACTACGCCACCGACGACATGCGGGCCCGCTGCGCGATGCTGCACGCCGACGCCTTCTTCGACAAGTCCAACGAACTCGATCTGTTCTTCGACTATTGCGACCGCCGTTGGCGCGCCTGAGGCGGGACCGCTCCCGGCCCGGCCGCCGCCGGGCGAAAAAAAGCGGGGCCCTGCCCCGCGATCCATCGCAGGCGCCCGAGGCGGACGCCCGTGCGCGATGCCTTATTCGTGCTCGCCCATCTGCGACTGCAGGTAGTTCTGGATGCCGACGCTGCCCACGAGGTCGATCTGGGTCTCGAGGAAGTCGATGTGCTCCTCGGTGTCGTCCAGGATCTTGAGCAGCAGGTCGCGGGAGACGTAGTCGCGCACCGATTCGCAATGGGCGATGCCTTCCTTGATGGTGGCCTGCGCGCCGTATTCCAGGCCCAGGTCGCACTTCAGGATCTCCGGCACGTCCTCGCCGACGCTCAGCTTGCCCAGGTCCTGCAGGTTGGGCAGGCCGTCGAGCATGAAGATGCGGTCCATCAGCCAGTCGGCGTGCTTCATCTCGCCGATGGATTCGTCGTATTCCTTCTTGGCCAGGCGGTCAAAGCCCCAGTGCTTGAGCATGCGGTAATGCAGGAAGTACTGGTTGATCGCGGTCAGCTCATTCTTGAGCTGGGCCTGGAGGTGGAAGATGACCTGTGCATCGCCTTTCATGGGAACTCCTTCAATTCGACGTTTGTTGTATGGGCGGATTCGAACGGATGGATTGTGGGGGCTAAGCCGGCGGTGTCCAAGGCAAGCCCCCGCGCGCACGGTGTGCCTGCGGCTAAGGCTGATAAGCGTTCGTGTCTGGAGCCCGGGCGCATGATGGAGAATCCGTTTCCGCCCGACGGCCTCCTACAGACGGGGCCGCCGGGAAGGATTGGAATTTCCAATCGCCCGCATATGGCGAAGCGATCAGGGCGACTAGGTATTTGCCCTATGCTTCTCCTGTCAACCGTTTCCGCAAACCGATTCTTAGGAAGTCTTCGATGTCCCTGATCAATACCGAAATCCGTCCCTTCAAGGCCACCGCTTACCACAACGGCAAGTTCGTCCCCGTCAGCGAGCAGAACTTCAAGGGCAAGTGGTCGGTGGTGGTGTTCTATCCGGCCGACTTCACCTTCGTCTGCCCGACCGAACTGGGCGACCTCGCCGACAACTACGCCGAATTCCAGAAGCTGGGCGTGGAGATCTACGGCGTGTCCACCGACACCCACTTCACCCACAAGGCCTGGCACGACAACTCCGACACCATCCGCAAGGTGCAGTACCCGCTGATCGGCGACCCGAGCGCCCAGCTGGCCCGCTTCTTCCAGGTCCTGATCGAGGAAGGCGAAGACGCCGGCCTGGCCCTGCGCGGCACCTTCGTGATCGATCCCGAAGGCAAGATCAAGACCATCGAAGTGCACGACAACGGCATCGGCCGCGACGCCCAGGAAACCCTGCGCCGCGTGAAGGCCGCCCAGTATATCGCCGCCCACCCCGGCGAAGTCTGCCCCGCCAAGTGGAGCGAAGGCGCCGAGACCCTGACCCCATCGCTGGACCTGGTCGGCAAGATCTGAGCGAGCGCTTGCAAGGAAAAGCCTGGGCCGGCGCGCCCGGGCTTTTTTTTCCGCGAACCATAGCAAACTATCGATATAAATATTTGATTAGGAAATAACTATCATGCTGGACGCCAACCTCAAGACGCAACTCAAGGCCTACCTCGAGCGGGTGACCAAGCCGATCGAGATCGTCGCCTCCCTCGACGACGGCAAGGCGTCCAACGACCTGAAATCCCTGCTGGCCGACATCGGATCCCTGAGCGACAAGATCACCGTCGTCAGCCGCACCGACGACGGCGAGCGCAAGCCGTCCTTCCTGATCACCAACCCCGGCGTGGACACCGGACTGCGCTTCGCGGGCATCCCGCTGGGCCACGAGTTCACCTCGCTGGTGCTGGCGCTGCTGCAGGTCGGCGGCCATCCGTCCAAGGCCGCCCAGGAGACGATCGACCAGGTGAAGGACCTGCGCGGCGACTTCCACTTCGAAACCTACTTCTCGCTCTCGTGCCAGAACTGCCCGGACGTGGTCCAGGCGCTCAACCTGATGGCGGTGCTCAACCCGAACATTAAGCACACCGCCATCGAGGGCTCGCTGTTCCAGGACGAGGTCGAGGCGCGCCAGATCATGTCGGTGCCCACCGTCTTCCTCAACGGCACCTCCTTCGGCCAGGGCCGCATGAGCCTGGAAGAGATCCTGGCCAAGGTCGACACCGGCGCGGTGGCCCGCGAGGCGGAGAAGATCTCTTCCCGCGCGCCCTACGACATGCTGGTGGTCGGCGGCGGCCCGGCCGGCGCGGCCGCGGCGGTGTACGCGGCGCGCAAGGGCATCCGCACCGGCGTCGCGGCCGAGCGCTTCGGCGGCCAGGTCCTCGACACCCTGGGCATCGAGAACTTCATCTCCATCAAGGAGACCGAGGGGCCGAAGTTCGCCATCGCGCTCGAAGAGCACGTCAAGCACTACGACGTGGACATCATGAACCTACAGCGCGCCGAGGCGCTGGTGCCGGGCGACGAGCACATCGAGGTCAAGCTGGCCAGCGGCGCCTCGCTCAAGGCCAAGTCGCTGGTCATCTCGACCGGCGCGCGCTGGCGCAACATCGGCGTGCCCGGCGAGGCCGAGTACAAGAACAAGGGCGTGGCCTACTGCCCGCACTGCGACGGCCCGCTGTTCAAGGGCAAGCGCGTGGCGGTGATCGGCGGCGGCAATTCGGGCGTGGAGGCGGCCATCGACCTCGCCGGCATCGTCGGGCACGTGACCCTCATCGAATTCGGCGCCCAGCTGCGCGCCGACGAGGTGCTGCAGCGCAAGCTGCGCAGCCTGCCGAACGTGGACATCGTCGTGTCGGCGCAGACCACCGCCATCACCGGCGACGGCCAGAAGGTCGACGGCCTGACCTACGTCGACCGCGCCACCGGCGCGGAGCATCGGGTGGCGCTGGAGGGCGTGTTCGTGCAGATCGGCCTGGTGCCCAACACCGACTGGCTTAAGGGCACGCTCGAGCTGTCGCCGCATGGCGAGATCGTGGTGGACGCAAAGGGCCAGACCTCGCTGCCGGGCGTCTTCGCCGCGGGCGACGCGACCACCGTGCCCTACAAGCAGATCATCATCGCCGCCGGCGACGGCGCGAAGGCCGCGCTGGGCGCATTCGACCACCTGATCCGCAGCTCGGTCGCGGCCTGAGACCCCGCGACGGCGGCCGCCGGGCCGCTTCCTCGCCGCAGCCTGCATCCGCGCGACGGATGCAGGCTGCTTCGCTTCATGCGGTCCCGGCGTGCTTCGCCCCGCCGAGTCAGGGATGCACGGTGAGCGCCACCAGGCGCAGCACCAGCGGCCGCACGCCCAGGACGCAGCAGAAGGCCACCGGCATCGCGAGGGCGTAGGAACCCAGCACCCGCAGGAGGTAGCCCGGGGCGAAGCCGGTGTTCGCCGCCACGATCACGCAGCACATCAGGAAAGCCATGATGGCGGACATGAAGAAGGCGAAGGCCACCGGCGCGTAGCGGCGCGGCAGCTTGCGCGGCCGGCGCGCCGGCCTGGCGCCGGACGGGGGCGCGTCGGGAGCGGCGCCGTCGGACGGCGAGCGGGGGAGGGGAGGGAAAGATCGGGGCATGGAAACGGAACTTGCGGGGAATCGAGCGGTCACAAACGGACACAGGCTTGCTACAAAGCGGTTACGTACTGTAGGCAGGCCCGCCCGGTGCGGGAAGACCTGCGCAGCTACCGCGACCCTTAAGCGAAAGCATCGAATCCAAGCCTGAATTCGACACAGGATCATGCCCAATCTCCGTGCCATCGAAACATTCATCAAGGCGCTGGAAGGCGGCAGCATCGCCTCGGCCGCGCGGCACCTGGGCATCACCCCGGCGGCCGCCAGCCAGAACATCTCGCGGTTGGAGCGGGAACTCGGCAGCCGGCTGCTGACCCGCACCACTCGTTCGCTGGCCCTGACCGAGGCGGGCCAGGTCTACCTGGCCCGCGTCGGGCCGGTGCTGCGGCAGCTGGAGCTGGCCCAGTCCGACGTGTCGCAGCTGTGCGGCGTGCCCCAGGGACGCCTGCGGATCTCCTGCATGTCGTCCTTCGGCCGGCGGGTGCTGGCGCCGCTGCTGCCGGAATTCATCGCCGCCCATCCGCAGGTCCAGGTCGAACTGCTGGTGGTCGACCGCCAGGTCGATCCGCTGCGGGAGGACGTGGACGTGGGCATCCGCTACCGCGACGCCCTGGAGCCCGGGATGGTGGTGCGGCGGATCGCCAGCGTGCCGCGGGTGCTGGTCGCCTCGCCGGGCTACCTCGCGGCACACGGGCGGCCCGCGACCGCGGACGACCTGGCCGCGCACGCCTGCCTGCTCTACCGCCGCGAGGTGGACGGCCGGTTCATGCGCTGGCCCTTCCTGCGCGAGGGCGCCGACGCCGGGCCCGACGAGCGGATCGATCCGGTGCTGCGGGTGGCCGCGGTGGCCAACGACATCGATACCCTGGCGGAGATGGCGGTGCACGGCGGCGGCATCGCCTGGGTGGGGCGGTTCATCGCCGATCCGCTGGTCCGGGCCGGGCGGCTGGAGGTGCTGGACCTGGCGCCCGGGCCGCCCGGCGACCTGCGCTTCGGCCGCGAAAGCCTGGAATTCTTCGCCTGCTTCCGCGACCGGCAGGCGGTGCCGGCCAAGGTGCGGGTGTTCGTGGATTTCCTGGCGCAGCGGCTGCAGGCGCATCCCTCGCTGCAGGCGGAGCCCGGGGCCTCCGACCGTCCCCCGGCGCCGCCTCAGTAGCCCAGCCGCTCCGGCCGGATCTCCTGCAGGATGGTGGTGGCGATCTCCTCGATCGACTTGGTGGTGGTCGACAGCCAGCGGATGCCGGCGCGCCGCATCATCGCCTCGGCCTCGGCCACCTCGTGGCGGCAGTTCTCGAGGCTCGCGTAGCGCGAGCCGGCGCGGCGCTCGTTGCGGATGTCGGACAGGCGCTCGGGCTGGATCGTCAAGCCGAAGAGCTTCTTGCGGTGCGGGACCAGGGCCGGTGGCAGCTGGCGGCGGTCGAAGTCCTCGGGGATCAACGGATAGTTGGCCGCCTTCATGCCGTGCTGCATCGCCAGGTAGAGCGAGGTGGGCGTCTTGCCGCTGCGGCTCACCCCGACCAGGATGACGTCGGCCGCCTCGAACTCGCGGTCGGACTGGCCGTCGTCGTGGGCCAGGGTGAAGTTGATCGCCTCGATCCGGTCGTGGTAGTCCTTGCTCTTGCTGATGTCCGAGAAGCGCCCGACCCGGTGCAGCGACTTGATGCCCAGCTCCTTCTCCAGCGGCTGCACGAAGGTGCCGAACATGTCGAGCAGCATGCCCTTGCAGCCCTGGTTGATGACCTCGAGCACCGGCAGGTCCACTAGGGTGGTGAAGACCAGCGGCTTCTTGCCCTCGACCACCGCGACGTGGTTGATCTGGCGCACCGCCTGGTGGGCCTTGTCCACCGTGTCGATGAAGGGCAGGCGCACCTTGCGCACGGAGATGTCGAACTGCGACAGGATGGCGTTGCCGAAGGCTTCGGCGGTGATGCCGGTGCCGTCGGAGATGAAGAAGACGGTGCGGTGGTGCATGCGCGGAGGCTCCCGGGGTGCGCGGGCGGCCGGGAGACACCCGAAGCGCGCCTACGCGGCGGCGCGAAGGCGCCGCCTACAATCCCGGGGATTATCCGAATTCCGGCGAGCGCCGCCCGGCCGACACCCCGAAGAAGCAGAAAGTCGCCGCGCCGCCCCCGCCGGAGGACGACCCGCCCGCGCCCGCGCGCAGGCCGGTCGCGCCTCGGATGCCCGGTTTCAACTTCTGGAGCTTTCCCATGTCCGCACTGTTCGACGCGACCGCCTTGGTCGTCCCCTTCGAGAACCTGCGCATGACCGACGTCGAGTCGGTCGGCGGCAAGAACGCCAGCCTCGGCGAGATGATCTCGCAGCTGCCCCAGGGCGTGCGGGTGCCGACCGGCTTCGCGACCACCGCGCACGCCTTCCGCCAGTTCCTGGCGCACGACGGCCTGGCCGAGCGCATCAGCGCCCGCCTCGCGACCCTCGACACCGAGGACGTGCGCGCCCTGGCCGCGGCCGGCGCCGAGATCCGCGGCTGGCTCGAGGCCCAGCCCTTCCCGGCGGACCTCGAGGCCGCGATCCGCGAGGCCTTCGCGACCCTGGCCGGCGAGAACGACCAGGCCAGCTTCGCGGTGCGCTCCTCGGCCACCGCCGAGGACCTGCCCGACGCCTCCTTCGCCGGCCAGCAGGAGACCTTCCTGAACGTCGTCGGCATCGAGGACGTGCTGCACAAGATGAAGGAGGTCTTCGCCTCGCTCTACAACGACCGCGCCATCAGCTACCGGGTGCACAAGGGCTTCGCCCACGACGTGGTGGCGCTGTCGGCCGGCGTGCAGCGCATGGTGCGCTCCGACCTCGGCGCGGCCGGCGTGATGTTCACCATCGACACCGAGTCCGGCTTCGAGGACGTGGTCTTCATCACCTCCAGCTACGGCCTGGGCGAGACGGTGGTCCAGGGCGCAGTCAACCCCGACGAGTTCTACGTCCACAAGCCGACCCTGCGGGCCGGCAAGCGCGCGGTAATCCGGCGCAACCTGGGCTCGAAGCTGATCCAGATGGAGTTCGCGACGCCCGCGGAGAAGGCCGCCTCCGACAAGCTGGTCAAGACGACCGACGTGCCGGCCGAGCAGCGCAACCGCTACTCGCTGACCGACGCCGAGGTCGAGCAGCTGGCGCGCTACGCGCTGGTGATCGAGCAGCACTACGGCCGCCCGATGGACATCGAGTGGGGCAAGGACGGCACCGACGGCCAGCTCTACATCCTGCAGGCCCGCCCCGAGACGGTGAAGAGCCAGCAGGCCGGCAAGGCCGAGCAGCGCTACAAGCTCATCGGCAAGGGCGCGGTGCTGGCCACCGGCCGCGCCATCGGCCAGAAGATCGGCACCGGCCCGGTGCGCCTGGTGCGTGACATTAGCCAGATGGACCAGGTCCAGCCCGGCGACGTGCTGGTGACCGACATGACCGACCCGAACTGGGAACCGGTGATGAAGCGCGCCAGCGCCATCGTTACCAACCGCGGCGGCCGCACCTGCCACGCGGCCATCATCGCGCGCGAGCTGGGCATCCCGGCGGTGGTCGGCTGCGGCGACGCGACCGACAAGCTGGCCAACGGCACCCTGGTGACCGTGAGCTGCGCCGAGGGCGACACCGGCAACATCTACGACGGCCTGCTCGAGACCGAGGTCACCGAGGTGGACCGCGGCAGCATGCCCGAGATCGCGACCAAGATCATGATGAACGTCGGCAACCCGCAGCTGGCCTTCGACTTCGCGCAGCTGCCCAACGGCGGCGTCGGCCTCGCGCGGCTGGAGTTCATCATCAACAACAACATCGGCGTCCATCCGAAGGCCATCCTCGACTACCCGAACGTCGACGCCGACCTGAAGAAGGCGGTCGAGTCGGTGGCCCGCGGGCACGCCTCGCCCAAGGCCTTCTACGTGGACAAGGTGGCCGAGGGCGTGGCCACCATCGCCGCGGCCTTCTGGCCCAAGCCGGTCATCGTGCGCCTCTCGGACTTCAAGTCCAACGAATACCGCAAGCTCATCGGCGGTAGCCGCTACGAGCCCGAGGAAGAGAACCCGATGCTCGGCTTCCGCGGCGCGGCGCGCTACATCAGCGAGGACTTCGGCGAGGCCTTCGCGATGGAGTGCGAGGCGCTCAAGCGGGTGCGCAACGACATGGGCCTGACCAACGTGCAGGTGATGGTGCCTTTCGTGCGCACCCTCGGCCAGGCCGACCGCGTGACCCAGCTGCTGGCGGTGCACGGCCTGCAGCGCGGCCAGGACGATCTCAAGGTCATCATGATGTGCGAGGTGCCGAGCAACGCCATCCTGGCCAACGAGTTCCTCGAATACTTCGACGGCTTCTCCATCGGCTCCAACGACCTGACCCAGCTCACCCTGGGCCTGGACCGCGACTCCGGCCTGGAGCTGCTGGCCGCCGACTTCGACGAGCGCGACCCCGCGGTGCGCGCCATGCTCAGCCGCGCGATCGAGGCCTGCAAGGCGCAGGGCAAGTACGTCGGCATCTGCGGCCAGGGCCCCAGCGACCATCCGGACTTCGCGGTGTGGCTGGCCGACCAGGGCATCGCCTCGATCTCGCTCAACCCCGACAGCGTGGTCGACACCTGGCGCAAGCTGGCGAACCGCTGAGCGGCGCTCCGGCGCGGGCCGCGCCGCCGGGTCTCCGGCGGCGCCCCCAGGAAAAAACCCGCCGGGCGCACGCCGCGGCGGGTTTTTTTCTATGGGGCCGGCGGCCCCGGGGACCGGTCAGCGGCCGGTGCCGAGCAGCTCGACGTCGAACTTGAGCGTCGCGTTCGGCGGGATCACGCCGCCCGCGCCGCGCGCGCCGTAGCCCAGGGCGGCCGGGATGATCAGCGTGCGCTTGCCGCCGACCTTCATGCCCTGCACGCCTTCGTCCCAGCCGCGGATGACCTGGCCGGCGCCGAGGCCGAATTCGAAGGGGCTGTTGCGGTCCAGGCTGGAGTCGAACTTCTTGCCCTGGGCGCCGTTGTCGTAGAGCCAGCCGGTGTAGTGCACGCGGACGTGGTCGCCGGCCTTGGCCTCGGCGCCGTCGCCGACGACGGTGTCTTCGTACTGCAGGCCGGAGGCGGTGGTGGTGGTGCTCATGGATGTCGCTTTCTGTGGGTTGGCGGTGGAGGGATCGGGTGAGGGGCGGCCGGCCCGGGACCGGGCTGGCGGGATGCGGTGCGGCCGGCGCTGCGCCCGGGCAAGGGCGCGGCGGACCGCGCGGGACCCGCGGGCGCCGCGCAGGAGGCGGCGTCCGGGCCCGCGGGGACGGTCAGGCGGCGCTCTCGGCGGGCAGCGCGCCGGCCGCCGGGGCGGCGGCGCCGGCCGCTGCGCGGCCGTTGGCCCAGCGGCCGGCGAAGGCGTGCAGGTCCGACACCCGCTTGACCAGGTCGATGCCGGCGGCGGTCAGCCGGTAGCCCTGCTTGCCGTGCTCGATCCAGCCGGCCTCGCGCAGGGCCTTGAGCCGGGTGTTCAGGGTGTTGGGCGTGACCCCGCCGAGGCTGTCCTGCAGCAGCCGGAAGGTCTGCGGCCGGTGGTCGCGCAGCACCCACAGGGTGCGCAGCGCGTAGCGCGATTCGAGCAGATCGAACAGCTGGAACATGGCGGCGTTTTCTTTGGAGCTCATCGACGGTCCTCCCCGTGGTGCGGAAATCTTCTGGCAGGCACTGTAGCGCAAGGCGCAGGATGCTACAAGTTTGGTAGCTGGAAGCGGGCATCGGGCCTGCGCCCCGGGGCTGCCGGGCCGGTCGCCGCGGGCCGGCGGACGCGGCCTCAGCCCGGGCGCAGGTGGCGGATCGCCGCCAGCAGGCCGACGGCGACGGCCGCGCCGACCAGCCAGTGCTCGTAGGGCCGCAGGCTGCCGACGAGGTGGTGCAGCGCGCCGGTGATCGCCACGCCGCAGTAGCAGACGACCGCCGCCCACAGCACCGAGGCGCAGGCCGACAGCGGCACGTAGACCGCCGGGCGCATCGGGTTGGACGGCCCGGCGTCCGGCGCCGCGGCCGGGCCCGCCGCCGTGCGGCCGCGCTCCGGCGCCGAGGCCATCCCGAGCGCCACCGGCAGCACGATGCGCAGGCCCCAGGCGAAGCGCATCAGCAGCACCGTCGCCACCGGACGGCGGCGCACGAAGGCGAAGGCCCGGGCGGCGCGGCGCTCCAGGTGGGGATGCCGCGCCAGCACCTGCGCGCCCTTGCGCCGGCCCAGGAAGAAATAGAACTGGTCGCTCAGGAAGGCCGCCGCGGCGCCGCAGGCGATCAGCGGGAGCATCTTCAGGTAGCCCTGGTGCACCGCGTAGCTGCCGAGCAGCAGGATGGTCTCGCCTTCGAGCAGGCCGGCGAAGAAGACGGCGTAGTAGCCGTAGTCCTGGAGGAGCTGGGACGGGTGCATGGCGGGCGGGCGGGTGGGGGCGGACGGGGGGGAACGGGCGGCCTCAGAGCTGGAAGGCCACCGTCAGCAGCAGCCCCTCGGCGATGTCGCGCGCCAGGCTCGGCGGACGCGGGCGGAACAGGGTGCCGGTCTCGGCCAGCGCGCCGATCCAGTGGGCGGTCCAGGCGATCTGGCGCGGGCTGTAGAAGACGACGGCGGCCTCGTGGTTGATCAGCAGGCTGCGCAGGTCGAGGTTGATCGAGCCGCACATCGCCAGCGTGTCGTCCACCACCACCGCCTTGGCGTGCGCCATGCGCGGCAGCATCCGGAAGACCACGCCGGCGCGGGCCAGGTCGCGCATCGCCCGGGTGCGCACGAAGTCGGTCAGCCGGTGGTTGGAGCGTGCCGGGATGGCGATGGTGATCTCCACGCCGCGCCGGGCCGCGAGCCGCAGCGCGTCGCGCAGCGCGTCGTCGGGGACGAAGTAGGGCGTGACCGCCAGCAGCCGGCGCCTGGCCCGCACGCAGGCGGCGAGCAGCAGGGCATGCGCCGTGTCCTCGGTCTGGTCGGGGCCGCTCGGCAGGAACTGGGCGATCGCCCGCGCGTGGCTGCCCGGGCCGCCCGGCGGCGCCGGGTCCTCGGGCGCCTCGAAGTCGGCGGCGGTCGCGGGCTGCGGATGCACCACCCGCAGCCGCTTGCGCTGCACCGAGGCCCAGTCCTGCTCGAACTGGTGCGCGGCCGCCGCGGCCACCGGGCCGGCGAGGTCGAACGACAGGTCGTCCCAGGGCGCGCCGGCGGCCGCGCCGTGGCCGTCCGGATCGCCGGTGAAGTACTCCGCCGCCAGGTTGCGCCCGCCCGACCAGAGCACCGCGTCGTCGGCGATCACGCACTTGCGGTGGTTGCGCAGGTTGCGCGGGCCCAGGCCGCTGTCGAGGCCGAAGAAGGGCCGGAACACGGTGACCTCGCCGCCGGCCGCGCGCAGGGTGTCGAAATAGCGGCGCGGCAGCGTCACCGCGCCGAAGCCGTCGAGCAGCACCCGCACCCGCACGCCGGCGCGCGCCCGGGCCGCCAGGCGCTCGACCGCCGCGCGGCCCAGCGCGTCGTCGCCGATGATGAAGGTGCAGACGTCCAGCCGTTCGGACGCGCTGTCGATCACCTCCCAGAGCGCCTGGCGCGCCTCGGCGCCGTCGGCGTGCATCCGGGCCTGGCAGTGGCTGGCCGCGGCGAGGCCGAAACTCTCGATCAGCTCGGCCGCCCAGTGCAGCGTGGTCGGCGGCGGCCGCAGCCGCGGCAGGGCCGCCGGCCGCAGCTTGCGCCGGCCGAACAGCAGGTACATCGGCAGCACGAAGTAGGGCAGCAGCGCCAGCCCCAGCACCCAGGCGATCGCGGTCGAGGGCGACCGGGTGTCGCGCCGGGCGCGGGTGGTGAGGATGTAGACCAGCACCGACAGCGCCCCGAACAGCAGGTGCTGCGAGACGGTGGGAAGCCATTCGAGGAAGAAGCGCAGCATCAGCGGCCGCGCCCGGTGCGGGCAGGCCGCGCGGACGGCCTGCATGACGGTCGGGCGGGGGCGGACGGTGGCAAGGGGCTCCTCCTCGGGCGGGGGCGGGCTCGGCGGCCGGCTCGGATGGTCGAGTCCCCATCGTAGGCGAGGCGCGGACGGCCGCTTGTCGGAAGACGCCGCGCCCGCGGCCCTTGGCGTCCGCGGAGGAGATTTGCTATCGAATGAAGAGCATCCAGCGAAGGTGCGGCGCGCGCCGGAACGGGATTCGGCGAGAAAATCCCGCTGTAGCACGCCCGCAACCGCGGTGGCGGGCGCGGGTCGGTGCGGGCATGCCCGGTCAACCCGGCCGGCGCGGCGGGCGTTCCATCGGTGCCGCGCCGGCGGGCTGTCGCCGGTCCCTTCCCAGGAGAAATCGCACCATGCTCAAGAAGATCCTCGCGTTCGCCGCCATGCTGTACGCCGCCGCGTCCTTCGCCGCGGTCGACGCCAACCGCGCCACCACGGCCGAGCTCGACGGCGTCAAGGGCGTCGGCCCGGCGACCTCGCAGCTCATCGTCGCCGAGCGCGCCAAGGCGCCCTTCAAGGGCTGGGACGACTTCATCGCCCGCGTCAAGGGCGTGGGCGCCAGCCGCGCCGCCAGGCTCTCGGCCGAGGGCCTGACCGTCAACGGCCTCGCCTACGCCTCCGCCGCCGGGAAGGCCGGCGGCGAGACCACGGGCGAGAAGATCAAGGACGGGGCCCGCGCCATCGCCGACGCGACCGAATCCGCCGCGAAGACCGCCGCGCACAAGACCGGCGAAGCGCTCAAGGACGCCAAGGACAAGGTGACCGGCAAGTGAGCCTTCCGCGGCCATGACGGCCCGATCCCCCACGACCCGCTCCGGCGGGTTTTTCTTTTCCGGCCGGATCGCGCGATCGCGTGCGGCCGTCGGCACCTGGGAAATGCGGCGACGTTCAGGCAAGGAGGACGGTCCGTAACCGCACGAATTTCAGCGATCATTCATAAGTGCATACGGGAAAACACGGTGCTTTGAGCATGTGTTTCATACTGTTACCATGAGTGCTGGCGTCTGCAACGGAAATCCTCTTCCTCCAAGGTCCATGGCAATGCACTTCGATTCCCTCAGCATGTCCCGCAGGCTCGGCGTGCTCATCGGCAGCATGCTCGTCGGCCTGGCGGCGCTGACCGCCGTCTTCCTGGTCTCGGAACGCCGGCTCATCATGGAAGAGCGCAGCGCCGGCGTGCAGCAGAACGTGGAATCGGCCCACAGCCTGATCGCCGCCTTCCAAAAGCAGGCGGCGCAGGGCAAGCTGACCGACGCCGAGGCCCGCCGGCTGGCCCTGGAGGCCGTCAAGGCGATGCGCTACGGGAACAACGAATATTTCTTCGTGCTGGACTCCGCCCCGAAGATGGTGATGCATCCGATCCGTCCGGAACTCGACGGCAAGGACCTGGCCGACAACAAGGACCCGTCCGGCAAGCGGCTCTTCATCGAGATGGTCCGGGTGGTCGGGGCCGCGGGTCAGGGCGCGGTGCCCTACCTCTGGGCCAAGCCGGGCAGCGAGCAGCCGGTGCCCAAGGTGTCCTTCGTCAAGGGTTTCGCGCCCTGGGACTGGATCGTCGGCTCCGGCGTCTACGTGGACACGGTGGACACCTACTTCCGGCAGCGGGCCCTGGCCTTCGGCGCCGGCGCGCTGCTGCTGTCGGCGCTGCTGTTCGGCATCGGCATGCTGATCGCGCGCAGCCTGGTGCGGGAACTCGGCGGCGAGCCGGCGGACGCCAAGCGCATCGCCGGCCGGATGGCCGGCGGCGACCTGTCGGTCGCGCTGGCCCTGCGGCCGGGCGACGAGTCCAGCCTGCTGCACTCGATGCGCAGCATGCGCGACAGCATCGCCGGCATCGTCGGCGAGGTGCGCAACGGCAGCGACGCGATCGCCGCCGCGTCCGGCCAGATCGCCACCGGCAACCACGACCTGTCGGCCCGCACCGAGCAGCAGGCCAGCGCGCTGCAGCAGACCGCCGCTTCGATGGAGGAGTTCACCAGCACCGTGAAGCAGAACGCGGACAACGCCCACCAGGCCAGCCAGCTCGCGGCCACGGCCTCGGAGGTCGCGGTCCGCGGCGGCGCGGTGGTGTCCGAGGCGGTGGACACGATGGGCCGGGTCAACGCCTCGTCCCGCCGGATCGTGGACATCATCGGCGTGATCGACGGCATCGCCTTCCAGACCAACATCCTGGCGCTCAACGCCGCGGTCGAGGCCGCCCGCGCCGGCGAGCAGGGCCGCGGCTTCGCGGTGGTGGCCGGCGAGGTGCGCAGCCTCGCCCAACGCTCGGCCACCGCCGCCAAGGAGATCAAGGGGCTGATCGACGATTCGGTGCGCAACGTCGGCAAGGGCACGCAACTGGTCGACCAGGCCGGCGCCACGATGGAGGAGATGGTGCAGAGCGTGAAGCGGGTCAGCGACATCGTCGCGGAGATCGCCGCGGCCAGCCACGAGCAGTCGCTGGGCATCGACCAGATCAACCAGGCCATCGTCAACATGGACAGCGTCACCCAGCAGAACGCCGCGCTGGTCGAGCAGTCCGCCGCCGCCGCGTCCGCGATGCGCAGCCAGGCGGAGCGCTTGGCCGGGCAGGTGGGCGTCTTCAGGCTGTAGCCGGCCCGGGACGCCGTCGGGGCGCCGGGCGCGGGGCCGGCCGGCCGGAGCCGCGCCCGCGGCCGCATCCGCCGCGCCGCCCATGCCCCGGGGCGATAACCGGTATCGGCCCGGCCGTATGCCGCGCCCGGGGCCAGCCCGTAAGCTCGCGCCCCATGCAGAAAGCCTACCGCGCCTCCCTTCTCCGCTTCGCCGACGACGGAACCGCCCTCCACGAATCCGACGGCCTGCTGGTCACCGGTACGGACGCCGCGACCGGCCGCCGCGTGGTCGAGGCGGCCGGCGCCTGGCAGGCGCTGTCGGCGGCCTACGCCCACCTGCCGGTCGAGCACCTGCCGGGCCGCCTCCTGGCGCCGGGCTTCGTGGACATGCACATCCACTACCCGCAGACCGACGTCATCGGATCGCCGGCCGACGGGCTGCTGCCCTGGCTGGAGAACTACACCTTCCCGCACGAGTCGCGCTTCGCCGATCCGGACTACGCGGCCGGCGTGGCCGCCTTCTTCGCCGACGAACTGCTGCGCAACGGGGTGACCACCGCGCTGACCTTCGCCACCTCGCATCCGCAGTCGGCCGACGCGCTGTTCGCCGAGGCGCAGCGCCGCGGCATGCGGCTGATCGCCGGCAAGGTCCTGCAGGACCGCAACTCGCCCGACGGCGTGCGCGACCGCACCGAGCAGGGCCTGCAGGACACCGAGGCGCTGATCCGCAGGTGGCACGGCGTCGACCGGCTGGGCTACGCGATCACCCCGCGCTTCGCGCCCACCAGCACCCCGGCGCAACTGCGCGGCGCGGGCGAGCTGGCGGCGCATTTCCCGGACGTGTGGATCCAGTCGCACGTCGCCGAGAACCTCGGCGAGATCGCCTGGGCGCGCGAGCTGTTCCCGCAGTCGCGCAGCTACCTCGCCACCTACGACGATTTCGGCCTGATGCGGCCGCGCGCGGTGTACGCCCACTGCATCCACTTCGACGACGACGACCGGGCGCTGATGCGCGACACCGGCACCGTCGCGGCGGTCTGCCCGACCAGCAACCTGTTCCTCGGCAGCGGCTTCTTCGACTACGCCGGCGCCGACCGGGCGGGCTTCGGCTACGGCCTGGCGAGCGACGTGGGCGGCGGCACCAGCTTCAGCCCCTTCCGCACCATGCTCGCGGCCTACTACGTCGGCCGCGAGGGCCAGACCAAGGCCGGGCTCAGCCTCCCGCCCGGACGGCTCTGGTGGCAGCACACCGCCGGCGCGGCCGCGGCCCTGGGGCTCGCCGGGACCATCGGCAACCTGCAGCCGGGTTGCGAGGCGGATTTCCTGGTGCTGGACCCGGCCGCCACGCCGCTGCTGGCGCGCAAGGCCGCCCAGGCGGGGACGCTCGACGAACTGCTGTTCGCGATGATCGTGCTCGGCGACGACCGGCTGGTCGAGCGCGCCGTGATCGCGGGATGAAAGGCGAGGGCAGGCGCCGGCCCCCGTCCCGCCTGCGTTCCCAGCTCCCGAATGCATAGCGCCTGAGCGCCGGCCGCGCGGCGGGCGGCCGCCGCCTGGCCCGTGCGACAACGCATCGGTCCGTCGGGAATCCCGCCGGGCCGGGGCCGGGCCGCCCGGGAATGCGCCGCAGCGCTGCTGCGACAATCCCCGGCTTCCCTTTTCCCGCAGCCCGAAAGCGCACCCATGACCATCAAGAGCGACAAGTGGATCCGCCGCATGGCAGAACAGCACGGCATGATCGAGCCGTTCGAACCCGGCCAGGTCCGCGAGCGCGACGGCCGCCGGCTCATCAGCTACGGCACCAGCAGCTACGGCTACGACATCCGCTGCGCGCCCGAGTTCAAGGTCTTCACCAACATCCACAGCACCGTCGTCGATCCGAAGGACTTCGACGAGAAGAGCTTCGTGGACTTCCACGGCGACCACTGCATCATCCCGCCCAACAGCTTCGCGCTGGCCCGCACCGTCGAGTACTTCCGCATCCCGCGCAACGTGCTGACCATCTGCCTGGGCAAGAGCACTTACGCGCGCTGCGGGATCATCGTCAACGTCACGCCCTTCGAACCCGAGTGGGAAGGCTACGTGACGCTCGAATTCAGCAACACCACCCCGCTGCCCGCCAAGATCTACGCGGGCGAGGGCTGCGCCCAGGTGCTGTTCTTCGAGAGCGACGAGGTCTGCGAGACCAGCTACCGCGACCGTGGCGGCAAGTACCAGGGCCAGCACGGCGTGACCCTGCCGCGGGCCTGAACCGAAACGTTCGCCGACATTCAGAAACCTTGTAAGCAATATCCTACAAATGGATACGAACTTCCCCGGCTGGGGTGAATTTGTTACATCCCTAGGATGATCCGGTCTTCATAAAGATCGTTCTTCCGGGGGTCCTCCAATGTCGCTCGCGCTCAAGCAGATCACCCAACTCTTCGATGCTCCCCTGGCCATCGTCGTCGGTGCGGTGGCTGCCGTCCTCGTCGCCGGCCAGATCGGCGCGACGGGCCTGGGCGCCCAGGACGACGCCGCGCAGGATTTCCAGCGGGAAAGCGCGGCCCGCCTGCAGCGCATGGCCGTCATCAACTGCCTCGGGGTGCGCGGGGACGCCGCCCGCGAGGCCTGCGTGCACAGCCAGCGCCGGACCATGGGCATCCAGGATGCCGCGCCCAAAGCCGCCGAACCGCCGGCCGGCCGGGTGACGCTGTCGTCCGCCGGACCCTTCGGCGAGCCGGCCGCGCGCTGAGCGCCCGACGGCCGGCTCGGGCGCCGGTCCGGGAAGCCGCCGGACCCCTTCGTTTTCTTGCGCATGGGAACGCCTCCCGGTCCGATGGGACGGGAGGCGTTTTGACTGGGCGATCCGACGGATCCGATGGATCCGGCCAGCGGCCGGGACCCGCCGCGCCGCCCGGTGCGGGCCCGCGCGCCGGGCACCGCCCGTCGCTTTCGCCGGCCGCGGCTCAGCCGCGGATGCTGGCGAAACGGATCAGGTCTTCCGTCAACCGGTGGTGGTCGGTGATGAAGAGGCCGTGCGGCGCGCCTTCGTAGCGCCGGTACTCGGCGGCCGGCAGGAGGCGGGCCAGCTCGGCGGCGCTGGCCTCGGCCGGCACGGTCTTGTCTTCGGTGCCATGGATGATCAGCGTCGGCACGTCGATGGCGCGCACGTCCTCGCGGAAGTCGGTTTCGCTGAAAGCGCGCACGCAGTCGATGGTGGCCTTGGGCGAGGCCGGGAGCGCCAGGCCGTGCGCCCAGTCCAGCGTGGCCTGGCTCACCGGCTTGGACAGCAGGCCGACGCCGAAGAACTGCTTGCCGAAATCCTCCAGGAAGGCGGGCCGGTCCTCCTTCAGGCCCTCGACCATCTTGTCGAACACCGGCTTCTCCACGCCCGAGGGATTGGTGGACGTCTGGAGCAGGTAGGGCGTGACCGCCGCCACGAACACCGCGCCGCCGATGCGGCCGCTGCCGTGGCGGGCGAGGTAGCGGGCCACCTCGCCGCCGCCCATCGAGAAGCCCACCAGCACCGCGTCGCGCAGGTCGAGGTGGTCCAGCAGCGCGGCGAGGTCGTCGGAGAAGGTGTCGTAGTCGTAGCCGTTCCACGGCTGGGAAGACGCGCCGAAGCCCCGCCGGTCGTAGGCCACCACCCGCAGGCCGTGGCGCGGCAGCTCGGCCAGCTGGTGCTCCCACATCTTGTGGCTCACCGGCCAGCCGTGGATCAGGACCACCGGGCGGCCCTGGCCCCAGTCCACGTAGTGCAGGTCGACGGTCTCGCCGGACGGCGATGCGATGGAGAGTGCGCTCATGTGCGTTGTTCCTGTGGGTCGGGCGGAAGGGGCGGGAGGAGGGAGCGCCGGCTCCCGCGAGCAGTGTGGGCAGGGGCGCGCCCCCGCGTTGTGGGCCGAGGCTGATCCCGGCGTAGGAACGCTTGGACGTTCGCCGGTCCTTGCGGTCGGAGCGCCCGCGCCGCGTGTTGTGTCTCGTCACCGGTGCCCGGGGCGGCCGCCGTACCATCGTTGCCGCGCCGGACCGGCGAGCGAGGAGCAGCATCATGAAATGGGAAGGCAATCGCGAATCCGACAACGTCGAAGACCGCCGGGGCGAGGTAGGGGGCGGCGGCGGCGGATTCGGCATCGGAGGGCGCAGCATCGGCCTGGGCACCGTCGTGGTGGCGGTGGTGGCGGGCTGGGCGTTCGGCATCAATCCGCTGACGATGCTGAGCCTGCTCAGCGGCGGGGGCAGCGGCGCGCCGGTGCAGCAGCAGGCGCCCGCGCAGCGCCCGCCGGCCGACGACCGGATGGCGAAGTTCGTCTCCACCGTGCTGGCGGACACCGAGGACGTCTGGACCGAGGTGTTCCGCCAGAACGGCGCCGCCTACCGGGACCCGAAGCTGGTGCTGTTCCGCGGCGCCGTCCCGACCGCCTGCGGCCAGGGCCAATCGGCGATGGGTCCCTTCTACTGCCCCGGCGACCAGAAGGTCTACATCGACCTCGACTTCTACGACACGCTCAAGAACCGGCTCGGCGCGCCCGGCGAGTTCGCCCAGGCCTACGTCATCGCCCACGAGGTCGGCCACCACGTGCAGAACCTGCTCGGCATCAGCGAGCAGATGGAGCAGGCCCGCCGCCGCGTCAGCGAGAGCGAATACAACCGCCTGAGCGTGCGGCTCGAACTGCAGGCCGACTGCTTCGCCGGCGTCTGGGCCAACCGGGCGCAGAAGGCGCGCAACATCCTGGAGAACGGCGACATCGCCTCCGCGATGAACGCCGCCGAGAAGATCGGCGACGACGCGCTGCAGCGCTCGGCCGGCCGCGCGGTGGTGCCCGACAGCTTCACCCACGGCAGCAGCGCCCAACGCCAACGGTGGTTCGCGCAGGGCCTGGACCAGGGCACCATCAAGGCCTGCGACACCTTCAGCGCGCGCAACCTCTGAAGCCTGCGGTCCGCGGCCGGGCTGTCCGGCGCGGCGTCCGGCTGCGGGCCGGAAGCCCTGCCGCCAGCGCGGAAGTTCGGGAATTCCCGGCCCGGTGCGACAATACCGGGTTACATGACGACATCCTTCTCCAATCTATCGCTGGCCGAGCCGCTGGCGCGTGCCGTAGCCGCCATGGGCTACGAGTCGATGACTCCGATCCAGGCGCAGGCCATCCCGGTGGTGCTCCAGGGCCGCGACGTGATGGGAGCCGCCCAGACCGGCACCGGCAAGACCGCCGCCTTCTCGCTGCCCCTGCTCCAGCGCCTGCTCAAGCACGAGAACGCCTCCACCTCGCCCGCCCGGCATCCGGTGCGCGCGCTAGTGCTGCTGCCCACCCGCGAGCTGGCCGACCAGGTCGCCCAGCAGATCAAGCTCTACTCGCAGCACACCAACCTGCGCTGCGCGGTCGTCTTCGGCGGCATGGACATGAAGCCGCAGACCGCCGAGCTGAAGAAGGGCGTCGAGGTCCTGGTGGCCACGCCCGGCCGGTTGCTCGACCACATCGAAGCCAAGAACGCGGTGCTCAACCAGGTCGAGTACGTGGTGCTCGACGAGGCCGACCGCATGCTCGACATCGGCTTCCTGCCCGACCTGCAGCGCATCCTCTCCTACCTGCCCAAGCAGCGCACGACGCTGCTGTTCTCGGCCACCTTCTCGCCCGAGATCAAGCGCCTCGCCGGCAGCTACCTGCAGGATCCGGTCACCATCGAGGTCGCCCGCTCCAACGCCACCGCTTCCACCGTCGAGCAGCGCTTCTACGCGGTCGACGCCGACGACAAGCGCGCCGCGCTGCACCACCTGCTGCGCGACCGCGGCATCACCCAAGCCTTCGTCTTCGTGAACAGCAAGCTCGGCTGCGGCCGCCTGGCCCGCGCGCTGGAGCGCGATGGCCTGCGCACGGCGGCGCTGCACGGCGACAAGAGCCAGGACGAGCGGCTCAAGGCCCTCGAAGCCTTCAAGAAAGGCGAGGTCGACCTGCTGGTCTGCACCGACGTCGCCGCGCGCGGCCTGGACATCAAGGACGTGCCGGCGGTCTTCAACTTCGACGTGCCCTTCAACGCCGAGGACTATGTCCACCGCATCGGCCGCACCGGCCGCGCCGGCGCCTCGGGCCTGGCGGTCAGCTTCGTCGCGCCGAGCGACGCCCGTCTGGTCGGCGACATCGAGAAGCTGGTCAAGCAGAAGATCGAGCCCGAAGCCATGCAGCCCGCGCGCGGGCGCGACCGCGAACGTGAACGCGACGGCGGCCGTCGCGAGGATCGCGGCGGCGCCGGTCGCCGCGAGCGGCACGACGCGCCGCCGCGCGGGGCCTCCGCCGGCGACGCGCCGCGCCACGAACGTTACGAGCGTCGCCCGGCGCGGCCGTCGGCGCCGCGCGATCCCTTCTTTGACCAGCCCTACCAGCCGGCGGACGCCGCCGACGCCGCGCCTGCCTGGGATGCGAACAAACCTGCGCCCGCCTCGAGCGTGAGCCCCAGCATCAAGCCCAAGCGCAAGGTGGCGGCGCTGTTCAAGGCGCACTGAGGATCCTCGCGGACCGGCTGCGCGGCGTGCTCGGCCGCGCCGGTCTGTCGCCTCAGCCGGTCGCGCCCGGCACCTGGCTCTGCGCGCAGCGCACCTGCAGGGGCCGCCGTGCGGCGGGCGCCGCATCGAGGCGCACCGCGCTCAGGCAACCGCCCCAGACGCAGCCGGTGTCCAGCGAAAGCACGTCCGGCCGGTCGATCCAGCCCAGCGTCGACCAGTGCCCGAACGCGACGGTGACGTCCGCGGTGCGGCGGCCCGGCACCTCGAACCAGGGCAGGAGCCCCTGCGGCGCGGACGCGGCGCCTTCCTTCGCGTCGAAATCCATCACGCCCTTGGCGCTGCAGAAGCGCAGGCGCGTCAGCGCATTGACGATGACGCGCAGCCGTGCCATGCCTTCCAGGCCGTGGCACCAGGCGGCCGGTCGGTTGCCGTACATCCCGCGCAGGAAATCGTCCACCGCGCGGTCGTCGCGCAGGACGGCCTCCACCTCGCCGGCCAGCGCCAGCGTCTGCGCCGCAGTCCAGGCAGGCAGGACGCCGGCGTGCACCATCAGGATGCGCTCGTCCCCGACCGTCGTTTCCAGGGCCAGGGAGCGGTGGCGCAGCCAATCCTGCAGGCGGTCGCGGTCGGGGGCCTGCAGCACCGCGTCGAGCGTGTCGCTGCGGTGGGCCGGACGGTGGCCGCGCGCCACCGCCAGCAGGTGCAGGTCGTGGTTGCCCAGGATGCATTGCACCGCGTCCCCCAGCCCCTGGAGGCGGCGGAGCACCTGCAGCGATTCCGGGCCGCGGTTCACCAGGTCGCCGAGCAGGACCAGGCGATCGCGGCTGGGGGAGAAGGCGAGATGGTCGAGGAGGCGGCCGAGCGCGCTGTCGCAACCCTGGATATCGCCGATGCAATAGAAAGCCATTCGCGGATTGTGCGTGCAATCGCGTCCTCGCCACCGGCCTTCGATTACCGCATCGGCGGTGGCCGCCCGCGGATATTTCCGGTGCATCCATGTTTGTTTCCAGGTGTTGCGGGCCATTATCTAATGCTATGGATTTATTATGTTGTGCTACCATGCGCACCATGCCCGTGTTTCAATGGCGCTGGGCTTCCATCCACCGCAGTTCATTGAGACTCCATGAAAACATCGACTTCCATGACCACCAGCTACAAAGAACTCCTGCAGCAGCGCGAAGCGCTCGAGGCCCAGATCAACGATGCCCGCAAGCGTGAAACTTCCGAAGCCGTCGAACGCATCCAGGCGTTGATCCAGGAATTCGGCCTGACCGCGGAAGAGATTTTCCCGCCGACCCGCACCCGCGCCGCTTCGGCTTCCCGCGGCAGCAAGGTCGCCGCGAAATACCGCGATCCGGCGACCGGCGCGACCTGGACCGGCCGCGGCAAGGCACCGAAATGGATTCAAGGCGTCGAGGACCGCAGCCAATTCGCCATCGAGTGAATCGCGGCACCATCGACCGGAAAACCGGCGGATCCCTCGGGATTCGCCGGTTTTTTTTATGGCGCCTCGTAGGCGAGGGCCGAATCGTTTTTCGCGCGCGGCTGCCTCCCGAAATCCGCAATGCAGAACCGGCAGGGCAGGCTCCGCGATATTGGGCCGGCGTCGGGATCGGGCCGCGGGCCGTGCGACGGGTTGTCCGGCGCGAACGCGCGCAGCCTTGCGCCGGCAGGCAACGCGCCCTGTCGCGCGCCGCGGGTAACGCGGCGATCGAGGGGCGATACCACTGCATACCAGTGGCGAGGTGCAAGGATCCATCGGTCGCGCGAGGGCCGAGGACGGTCGCGCGGGCCCTGCGCCGGCTCCTTGCATGCCGTCACACAGGCGCAGGCGGGCGCGGCGCACAATCGATTTCGCTTCCGGCGGCGGGGTCGTCGGAGTTTCCGAGGTTTTTGAGGAACCAACATGCCTGACCAAGATTCCCACGCATTCCAGTCGGTCCGTACGCAATTCTCGACCGCATCCGGAACTTCCGGCGAATTGTTTTCCCTGCCGCTGCTGGCGAAGCAGTATCCCGGGATATCGCGCCTGCCGGTGTCGGTGCGCATCGTGCTCGAATCGGTGGTGCGCAACTGCGATGGCCTGAAAATCACGCCGGCGCACGTGGAGCAGCTCGCGCGCTGGTCCCCGACCGCCGAGCGGACCGAGGAAATCCCCTTCGTGGTGGCGCGCGTGGTATTGCAGGATTTCACCGGCGTGCCTTTGCTGGCCGATTTGGCGGCGATGCGCAGCGTCGCCCGGAAAATAGGCAAGGAGCCACGCCGCATCGAACCGCTGGTGCCGGTCGACCTGGTGGTCGACCATTCGATCATGGTGGATTATTTCGGCAAGAAGAACGCGCTCGACCTCAATATGAAGCTCGAATTCCAGCGCAACCGCGAGCGCTACGAATTCATGAAATGGGGCATGCAGGCATTCGACACCTTCGGGGTGGTGCCGCCCGGCTTCGGCATCGTGCACCAGGTGAACCTCGAATATCTCGCGCGCGGCGTGCACAAGAACCAGGACGGCGTCTACTACCCCGACTCGCTGGTCGGCACCGACAGCCACACCACCATGATCAACGGCATCGGCGTGGTAGCCTGGGGCGTGGGCGGTATCGAGGCCGAAGCGGCCATGCTCGGCCAGCCGGTCTATTTCCTGACGCCTGACGTGGTCGGGTTCGAACTGACCGGCGCGCTGCGCGAGGGCGTGACCGCCACCGACCTGGTGCTGCGGGTCACCGAGATCCTGCGCAAGCACAAGGTGGTCGGCAAGTTCGTCGAATTCTTCGGCGAGGGCACCCGCACCCTGGCGCTGCCCGACCGGGCCACCATCGGGAACATGGCGCCCGAGTACGGCGCGACCATGGGCTTCTTCCCGGTGGACGAGAAGACCGTGGAGTACTTCCGCGGCACCGGCCGCACCGACGAGGAGATCGCCGCCTTCGAGGCCTACTTCCGCGCGCAGGGACTCTTCGGCGTGCCGGCGCGGGGCGAGATCGACTATTCGCAGGTGGTGACGCTCGACCTCGGCGATGTCACCCCGAGCCTGGCCGGCCCGAAGCGGCCGCAGGACCGGATCGAGCTGGGCGAGGTCTCGCGCCAGTTCGCCGACCTCTTCAGCAAGCCGCCCGCCGAGAACGGCTTCAACCAGCCCGCCGAGCGGCTGCAGCAGCGCTTCGCGCTCTACCACGACAGCGACGCGGTGCGCGACACGCCGCCGGTCAAGCCGGGCGCGGAACGCCACGTGATGGAAATGGAGGCCAACAAGCCCACGCTGAGCGCGGCGCAGTCGGTGGCCGAGGCCAGGAACCCGGCGGCGCCGCAGGACACCCGCATCGGCAGCGGCGACGTGCTGATCGCCGCCATCACCAGCTGCACCAACACCTCCAACCCCAGCGTGCTGCTGGCGGCCGGGCTGCTGGCGAAGAAGGCGGTGGAGGCCGGGCTGACCGTGGCGCCGCACATCAAGACCTCGCTCGCGCCCGGCTCCCGCATCGTCACGGAATACCTGACCGAGACCGGCCTGATGCCCTACCTGGAGAAGCTCGGCTTCGCGCTCGCGGGATACGGCTGCACCACCTGCATCGGCAACGCGGGCGACCTGACCCCCGAGATCAACGACGCGATCACCAGCAACGACCTGGTCTGCGCGGCGGTGCTCAGCGGCAACCGCAACTTCGAGGCGCGCATCCATCCGAACCTCAAGGCCAACTTCCTCGCCAGCCCGCCGCTGGTGGTGGCCTACGCCATCGCTGGCTCGGTGCTGCGCGACCTCACCGCCGAGCCGCTGGGGCACGGCGCCGGCGGCAAGGAGGTCTACCTGCGCGACATCTGGCCGTCCAGCGAGGAGATCCACGCGCTGATGCACTACGCGATGAACGGCGAGGCCTTCCGCGAGAACTACGCCAAGGTCCGCAGCGAGCCGGGCGAACTCTGGGAGAAGATCCACGGCGTGACCGGCGAGACCTACGACTGGCCCGCCAGCACATACATCGCCGAGCCGCCGTTCTTCGCCGATTTCCGCCTGCAAGCGGCCGCCAACGACGGCAGCGCGCCGGCCGCGGTCAAGGTCGAGGGCGCGAAGATCATGGCGCTCTTCGGCGATTCGATCACCACCGACCACATCTCGCCCGCCGGCTCGATCAAGGAATCCTCGCCCGCAGGGCAGTGGCTGCTGGCCAACGGCGTGTCGAAGGCCGACTTCAACAGCTACGGCGCGCGGCGCGGCAACCACGACGTGATGATGCGCGGCACCTTCGCCAACGTGCGGATCAAGAACCTGATGATCCCGCCGCGCGAGGACGGCTCGCGG
>JAQIJO010000007.1:0-253849 GCA_036946225.1 Xylophilus ampelinus | reverse complement strand
AGGCCCTGCTTCGCGAGGCGGCGGTTGAGTTCGAAGTCGCCGTACTTGTCGTCGCCGGCCAGCGCGTGGCCGTTGGACGCCAGGTGCACCCGGATCTGGGTGGGTGCGGCCGGTCTTGATCGTGACCTCGAGCAGCGAGAAGCCGGGCAGCCCCTCGGCGGGCCGGGCCGGCAGGGCCTCGCGCACCCGGACCAGGGTGATCGAGCGCATGCCCTCGGGGTCGTCCGCCGCCGCGATGCGCACCCGGCGCTCGCCGTCGGGCAGCAGGTACTTGCGCAGGGGCTGGTCGATCACCTTGCGGCCGGCCGGCCAGGCGCCGACGGCCAGCGCCAAGTAGGTCTTGCCGGTCTCGCGCTCGCGGAACTGGTCCTGCAGCCGGGGTCAGGGCCAAGCGCTTCTTGGCGACCAGCAGGATGCCCGAGGTCTCGCGGTCGAGCCGATGCACCAGCTCCAGGAAGCGCGCCTGCGGCCGGGCGCGGCGCAGCTGCTCGATCACGCCGAAGCTGACCCCCGCTGCCGCCGTGCACCGCGGTGCCGGCGGGCTTGTCGATGGCGAGCAGGTGCTCGTCCTCGAACAGGACCGGGAACTCGCGCGCCGGCGCGGGGGTTCGCCTCGGCCTCGGCCGGGCGCGCCGACACCCGCACCGGCGGCAGCCGCACCAGGTCGCCCGCGGCGAGGCGGCTGTCGGCGGCGGCGCGGCCCTTGTTGATGCGGACCTCGCCGCTGCGGATGATGCGGTAGACGTGCGTCTTGGGCACGCCCTTGAGCTCGCGGATGAGGAAGTTGTCCAGCGCTGGCCGGCGGCGTTCTCGTCGACGGCGACAATTCTGGCGGCGGGCGCCGGGGCCTGCGGATTGCCCCCTATAATCTGTTTCACTGGCAAGGCGCCCTAAGTGGTTGATTTTTCTGGATTTTAATCCAGGAGCCACGGCCGCCCCGCCAGCAGGTCGATGTCGCCCGCGCGCCGCGCAGGTCCACCGCGGAAGTTCGTCCGCCGTGCCCCTGCCGGTCCGCGGGAAAGAACCGATACCCGAAAACGAGATACGGAATTCCGAGCCGTCCCGCTCCGCACCGCGCGTGCTTGGCGGGACTGGCGGACCCCAGCGAGCCTTTCCCCATGCTGACCCTGCTGATTCGCGCCCTGTGCCGGTGGCTGCTGCCTCCGGAAGGCGGCGCGCGTCCGGTCGGCCCTCCCGCCGCCACGGCGCCGACCGCATCAGCCCGGAGGACGCGCCGGGCGCGCCCGGCTGCCCGGCCGGGCGTTCCTGCGGCGGCAGTTCTCCCTGCCCGCTCCGGTCCTCGCGCCCTCCCGCCCCCGTCCGCCGAGCCTGCGCTCCCCGGCCTGAAGCGGCACCGGCACCGGCAATTCCCCGATCTTCGTTCCCAAGGTAGCGGTTCGGACATCGTTGGCCCCCTGCGGGGCCTGACGAAGGTTTGAAACTTTGCCGGACAGACCGTCCGCGGCAGCTGCGACGCGATGCAGCGCCGCCGTCTGTCGGCTACCGACAAGAAAAGGAATTGCATCATGAAGCGGATGCTGATCAACGCCACGCAATCGGAAGAACGCCGGCTGGCCATCGTCGACGGGCAGAAGCTCCTCGACTACGAGATCGAGATCGAAGGGCGCGAGCAGCGCAAGGGCAACATCTACAAAGCGGTCGTGACCCGCGTCGAGCCCTCGCTCGAAGCCTGCTTCGTGGACTACGGCGAGGACCGCCACGGCTTCCTGCCCTTCAAGGAGATTTCCCGCCAGTACTTCGCCGAAGGCGTGCCCGCCGGCCAGGCCCGCATCAACGACGTGATCCGCGAAGGCCAGGAGCTGCTGGTCCAGGTCGAGAAGGAGGAGCGCGGCAACAAGGGCGCCGCGCTGACCACCTTCATCAGCCTCGCCGGCCGCTACGTGGTGCTGATGCCCAACAACCCGCGCGGCGGCGGCGTCAGCCGGCGCATCGAGGGCGAGGACCGCGCCGAGCTCAAGGAGGCGATGGACCAGCTCGAGTACCCGAAGGGCATGTCCATCATCGCGCGCACCGCCGGCATCGGCCGTTCGGCGCCCGAACTCCAGTGGGACCTGAACTACCTGCTCAAGCTCTGGACCGCCATCGACGGCGCGGCCAAGGGCGGCAAGGGCGCCTTCCTGATCTACCAGGAATCGTCGCTGGTCATCCGCGCGATCCGCGACTACTTCAACCACGACATCGGCGACATCCTGATCGACACCGACGACATCTACGAGCAGGCGCACCAGTTCATGGCGCACGTCATGCCCGAGCATGCCGGCCGGGTCAAGCGCTACCGCGACGACGCGGCGCTGTTCAGCCGCTTCCAGATCGAGCACCAGATCGAGTCGGCCTACGCCCGCACCGTCACCCTGCCCTCGGGCGGCGCCATCGTGATCGACCACACCGAGGCGCTGGTGTCCATTGACGTCAACTCGGCCCGCGCCATCAAGGGCGGCGACATCGAGGAGACTGCCACCCGGACCAATCTGGAGGCCGCCGACGAGGTGGCGCGCCAGATGCGCCTGCGCGACCTGGGCGGCCTGATCGTCATCGACTTCATCGACATGGACGAGTCGAAGAACCGCCGCGAGGTCGAGAACCGGCTGCGCGACGCGCTCCGCCAGGACCGCGCCCGCGTCCAGTTCGGCACCATCAGCAAGTTCGGCCTGATGGAGATGAGCCGCCAGCGCCTGAAGCCCGCGCTCTCGGAAGGCTCGTCCATCCCCTGCCCCCGCTGCGGCGGCTCGGGCCACATCCGCGACACCGAATCCAGCGCGCTGCAGATCCTGCGCGTCATCCAGGAAGAGGCGCTCAAGGACAACACCGCCGCGGTGCGCTGCCAGGTGCCGGTCGAGGTGGCGTCCTTCCTGCTCAACGAGAAGCGCACCGAGATCGCCAAGATCGAGCTCAAGCAGCGCGTCAACGTGCTGATGGTCCCCAACAAGACCCTGGAGACCCCGAACTACAAGCTGGAGCGGCTGAAGCACGACGACCCGCGCCTGGACCACATCGAGGCGAGCTACACCCTGGCCGAGGAGATCGAGGACCCGACGTCGGTGACCCGCCGCTCGCAGGAGCCGACCAACCGCCAGACCCCGGTGATCAAGGGCGTGCTGCCCGACGCGCCCGCCCCGGTGGCGACCCCGCGCCCGGCCCCGGCGCCCCGTGCGCAGCGCGAAGCCGCGCCGCCGGCGGCCGCGCCCATCCCCGCGCCGCCGCCGATGGCGCCGCCCTCGCCGGCCCAGAGCTTCATCGACTGGCTCAAGCGCCTCTTCGGCCTGGCGCTCGACCCGGTGCCGCAGCCCACGACCGGCCCGACCGCGGCGCCGGCCCCCGCACCGGCGCCCGCCCCGGCGGCCGATCCGTACCGCGAAGCCCGCGAACCGCGCGAAGGCCGCGGCGAGCGCCGGAACGGGCGCCGCGGCGAACGCACGGAAGGCCGCGGCGAGCGCGGCGAACGGTCCGAGTTCCGGACCGAGCGCGCCGAACGCGGCGACCGTGCGGAGCGCGGCGGCGAAAGGGGCGAGCGCGGCGTGCGCGAAGGCCGCGAGGCACGCGAAAGCCGCGAGCCGCGCGACGCCGACCGCCGCTCGGAGCGCTCCGAGCGTGCCGGCAGCGGCGAACGCCGCGACGGCCGCGAGCCGCGGGAATTCCGCGAGGACCGCGAGCCGCGCGAATCCCGTGAACCGCGCGAGAGCCGCGAAGGCCGCCGGGGCGGACGCGACCGCGAGGCCCTGCCGGCCGATGCGCGCACTGAGGACGCCGAAGGCACCGTCACCAGCGTGACCGCCGTCTACGAGAGCAACACCGTCGAGATCGTCCGCGCCGAGCGCGCGCCGCGCCGGGAACGCGGCGAACGGAGCGAACGCGCGGAGCGTGGCGAACGCTCCGAGCGTGCGGAGCGTTCCGAGCGCCGGGGCGAGCGCGCCCCGCGTCCGGAGGCCGATGCGGTCGAAGCCGCCCTGTCCACCGGCGAGCCGGCGGCCCTGTCCGGCCGCGACGAGACGGCGCAGGATGCGGACCGTTCCGCCGCGTACGGCGGCGAGGCGCCGTCCGGCGAACGCCGCGAGCGCCGCTCCCGCGACCGCTACGGCCGCGACCGCCGCGAGCGCGGCGAGCGCGCCCCCGACG
Organism: Xylophilus ampelinus; assembly: GCA_036946225.1. GTDB lineage: Bacteria > Pseudomonadota > Gammaproteobacteria > Burkholderiales > Burkholderiaceae_C > JAKOND01. The sequence continues at coordinate 249,715 of JAQIJO010000007.1, read as the reverse complement.
CCGGTGCGCAGGGCGAGGCCCGCTTCGACGCGGCTGGTCGCGAGGACGCGCCGGCCGAGGGCGGCATCTTCGACGCCTTCCGCGCGCCGGCCGCCGTGCCGGACGACGCCGCAGAAGCCCGCCGGCCCGAGGCCGCCGCGCCCCGCGGCGACGCGGCGCCCGCGCCGACGGCATCCACGGAGGATGCGGCGGACGCCGACCGCCAGCGTGCGCCGCGCCGTGCGCGTCCGCCGCGCGGCGGACGCAACGGCGAAGGCCGGCCCGCGGCCGATGCCGAAAGCTCCGCGTCGGAGGCGCCTGCGGCATCCGCCGCGGCGGACCGCGCGGACGCGGACGCCCCGGTCGCGGCAGCCGCGCCGGTCGCGGCGATCGCGCCGGAACGCGCGGCCGACGCATCGGCCGCGCCGTCCGCCGAGGCGGACGGCGCACCGCGGCGCGCGACGGCAGCCGCCTTCGTGCTGCCAGTCGAGGCGCTGCAGGAAGTCGCGCAGCGCAGCGGACTGGAATGGGTGCAGTCAAACGCCGAGCGGATCGCCGCCGCGCAGGCCGCCATCGCGGCCGAGCCGGCACCGGTCCGGGTGCCGCGCGAGCGGCCGCCGGCGGCGGTCGTCGACGCCGGCCCGCTGGTGCTGGTCGAGACGCGCCGCGACCTGCGCGACCTGCAGCTGCCCTTCGAGCGGACGGCCGCTGCGCCGGCGCAGGCCGCAGCGCCGGCTCCGGCGCCCGCAGCGACCGCCGCCGTCGCGCCGGCCGTGGCCGCGCCGGAACGGCCTGCGGCGCCTGCGCAGCCCGACGCGGCGCAGGCCGAGGAGCCGCAGGTCGGCGCCGTCCCGGCCGGCTCCGCGGCCGCCACCGCCGTCGCGCCTGCCGCCGCAGCGGCCGAAGGGACCGGCGGGACCGGCGCTCCGGCGGCCTGAGGCCCCGGCGACGCGCGCCGCCCGCGGGCGGTGCGCGGACGCGGTTCGCGGCCGGGCCTTCGGGTCCGGCCGCTGTCGTTTCCGCGATCCCCGCGCTGCGCCGCGTCCCGTTCGGCGCGCTCCGCCGGCCGCGCCGCTCCGCTTCTTCCTGTCCCCGCCTGGCCGCGCTGTCCGCCCGGCGGTCCGGTCGCGGCGCCGTCCAGCCCTAGCCCGTTGCCCAACGTTCAGCAACTCCATTTACCTTCCGACCGGCGCCCCGCCCGGCCGCCGCGGCGGCTGTCGCCGCGGTCCCGGCTCCGCCGGCCTTGCCTTCCGCCTCCCCGCCACCCGACCCGCCTGCCCCGCCCGCCATGCTGATCCTGCTGTCCCCCGCCAAGTCGCTCGACTACGACACGCCGCTGCCGTCCGGGCTGCCGCGGACCGAGCCTTCCTTCCCCGAGCAGTCCGCGCGGCTGGTCGCGGCGCTGCGCGGCAAGTCGCCGCAGGAAATCGCCTCGCTGATGTCGATCAGCGATCCCCTGGCCGCGCTCAACGTCGGGCGCTTCGCCGCTTGGTCGCGTACGCCGGACGACGCGCAGGCCCGGCAGGCGCTGCTGGCCTTCGACGGGGACGTCTACGCCGCGCTCGATGCCCGCTCGCTCGGGATGGACGATCTGCGCTGGGCCCAGGACCACCTCGCCATCCTGAGCGGCCTCTACGGCGTGCTGCGGCCGCTCGACCGGATGCAGCCCTACCGGCTGGAGATGGGCACCCGCCTCGCCACCGAGGCCGGGGCCGACCTCTACCGTTTCTGGGGCGACCGCATCGCGCGCCGGCTCGACGGCTGGCTGGCGGACCGGCCCGCGGACGCCGGCGCGCCGGTGCTGGTCAACCTCGCCTCGCAGGAGTACGCGCGCGCGGTGGACCGGCGCGCGCTCCGGGCCCGCATCGTGGACTGCGCGTTCGAAGAGGCCCAGGCCGGCGGCGGCTTCAAGGTGGTCGGGGTGCACGCCAAGCGCGCCCGCGGCCTGATGGCCCGCCACGCGATCGTCCACCGGATCGCCGCGCCCGAGGCCCTGCGGGACTTCGACGCCGCCGGCTACTGCTACGACGCGCAGGCCTCCTCGGCCGACCGGATGGTCTTCCGGCGCTGAGCCGTGACGGCGGCGCACGGCATCGCGCGACCGTCCCGGCGGCGCGGGCCGCGGAACGCAGGCCCCACGCGGGCGCAGGGCTTCCGCGAAATCCCCGGCTGCAGTAAGGTGCGCCTCTCCCTCCGCTCGCGCCGGCCCGGCCGGCCGCCCGTCGCGCCCCCGATCCCCCCTCGCCCGATCCTGTCCGCACGCCTCCGCGCAGATTGACCGCCATGCCCCACCGCACCAACGCCGCCCGTTCCGCTTCCGCCTCTGCCCAGCCGGTCACGGACGAACTCCGTGAATGGATCATCGCCCAGGCCCAGGCCGGCCATGCGGCGCCCGCGATCGTGGATTCGATGGTGCAGGCGGGCTGGCAGGAGGCGGTGGCGGTGCAGGCGATGGAGCAGGCCCTGCGCGGCTACCTGGACGGGCTGGCGGTGGCCCAGGGCCAGCCGCCGGCGGTCCCGGTGCCCGAGCCGGACCTGTCGCAATCGCCGCTCTACCTCGACGCCGGCGACCGGCGGGTGCACGTGCTGCAGGCCGTCGCCCAGCCGCGCATCGTGGTCTTCGGCAACCTGCTGTCGGACGAGGAATGCGAGGCGCTGATCGCCGAGGCCGCGCCGCGCATGGCGCGCTCGCTCACCGTCGCCACCAAGACCGGAGGCGAGGAACTGCACGCCGACCGCACCAGCGACGGCATGTTCTACGCCCGCGGCGAGACGCCGACGGTGCGCCGCCTCGAGGAACGCATCTCCCGCCTGCTGCGCTGGCCGGTGGACCACGGCGAGGGCCTGCAGGTGCTGCGCTACCGGCCCGGCGCCGAGTACAAGCCCCACTACGACTACTTCGAGCCGTCCGAGCCGGGCACGCCCAGCATCCTGGCGCGCGGCGGCCAGCGGGTGGCCACGCTGGTGATGTACCTCAGCGAGCCGGCCAAGGGCGGCGGCACCACCTTCCCCGACCTGCACCTCGAGGTCGCCCCCAAGCGCGGCAACGCGGTCTTCTTCAGCTACGAGCGTCCGCATCCCTCCACCCGCACGCTGCACGGCGGCGCGCCGGTCCTCGAAGGCGAGAAGTGGATCGCCACCAAGTGGCTGCGGGAGCGCGTCTTCCACTGAGCGCCGGGCGCCCCGCGACGGGCGCGGGCGAAAGCCCCTGACCGAACGCCGCGGGGCGATATCCGATAGAAACCCGGGCCGGCGCAGGCCGATCCTGCGCCATCCGCTCCTGAATCGATAGCAATGCACACCCCTGAACAATCGCCGCTGGGCAAACCCGCCGCCTACGTCGACCGGCTCGACGCCGGCCTGCTCTTCCCGATCGCCCGCGCGCCCAAGCGCGCCGAGATCGGCATCGAAGGCGCGCCCCGCTTCTTCGGCGCCGACCTCTGGACCGCCTACGAGCTGAGCTGGCTGACGCCGCGCGGCAAGCCGCAGGTCGCGATCGCGCACCTGACCATCCCCTGCGAGACGCCGTCGATCGTCGAGAGCAAGTCCTTCAAGCTCTACCTGAACAGTTTCAACGGCACCCGCTTCCCCGACGCCGAGGCGGTGCGCCGGCAGATCCGCGAGGACGTCAGCGAGGCCGTCTGGCGCGGCGGCCTGGCGCCCGGCGCCGCGGTCCCGCAGGTCGGCGTGCGCCTGGTGCTGCCCGAGGATTTCGGGCGCGAGCGCATCGCGCCGCTCGACGGGCTCAGCCTCGACCGCCTCGACATCGACTGCGACCGCTACACCCCGGCGCCCGAACTGCTGACCGCCGCCCACGACGAGGCGCCGGTCACCGAGACGCTCACCAGCGACCTGCTCAAGAGCAACTGCCTGGTCACCGGCCAGCCCGACTGGGGCAGCGTGCAGGTCAGCTACAGCGGTCCGCAGATCGAGCAGGCCGGCCTGCTGCGCTACCTGGTGAGCTTCCGCGACCACAACGAATTCCACGAGCAGTGCGTCGAGCGGATCTTCACCGACGTCTGGACCCGCTGCCGGCCGGTCAAGCTCGCGGTGCTGGCCCGCTACACCCGGCGCGGCGGCCTGGACATCAATCCGCTGCGCACCAGCCATCCGATGGCGCCGCCCGCCGCGGCGCGCACCGCGCGCCAGTAGGCGGCCTCCGGGACGGCCGTGGCCGGGCCGCCGATTCCCCCTCGGCGGCGATCGGTTAAGGCCCGCGCGCGCGTCAGGCGCGTCAGGTCAGACAGGTAGAATTCAGCTTTTCATGCCTGTCGACCACGCCCCTCCCGCCACCGCCGACACGCCGGCGGAACCACGCCAGGCGGCAGCGGTTCCCGCGACCGGCGCCGACGCGCTGCAGGCGCTGCGCGCGGCGACGCAGGCTATCCACCAGCGGCTCGACAGCCAGCTCCCCCTCGCGCGCGCGGACGCCACGCTGGCCGACTATGGCCGCCACCTCCAGGCCGTCGGCGCGTGGCTGCAAGCGCTGGCCCCCGCCTGGGACGTCCCGGGCGCGGATCCAGCCTGGGCCGGGCGCAACGCGCACCGACTGGAACTGATCGCGGCCGACCTGCGCGACTGCGGCCTGGGCCTGCCGGCCGACGGCGTGGCCGCCGTCTCCCGCGCCGACGCCCCCTTCGCCTGGGGCCTGGCCTACGTGGTCGAGGGTTCGCAGCTCGGCGGGCAGATGCTCCACCGGGCGCTGGCGCCGCGCTTCGCCCCCCATCCGCTGCGCTACCTGCGCGGCACCGGCGACGCGGCCGACTGGCGCGGCTTCATGCAGGGGCTGCGCGCCGCGGTGTCCGGCCCGGACCAGGTCCGGGACGCCACCGCGGGCGCGGTGGCCGGCTTCGCGTCCCTGGTCGGCCGCTTCGAGGCGGCCGGAGAGCTGCGATGACGGCCGACGCCGCGCTGGCCGTGCTGCCGGTCACGCTGGACAACTGCGACCAGGAACCGATCCACATCCCCGGTTCGATCCAGCGGCACGGCGTGCTGCTGGCGTTCGACGGCGCGCGGCGTTTGTGCCACGCGAGCGACAACGCCGCCGCCATCCTGGACCGGGCGCCCGCGCTGGGCGAGCCGCTGGCGCCGGAGCACTTCGGCGCGCATCCCGAGATCCACGCGGCGCTCGAGGACGCCTTCGCCACCGGCGCGGCCGACGTGCTGCCGCTGGCGGTCGAGATCACCCTCGACGGCGCGCGCTTCGACCTGCTGGCGCACCGCAGCAACGGCCTGCTGATCGTCGAATTCGAGCGGCGCATGCTGCCGGACGACGCCCTCGCCGCCTTCGCCCTCAAGGCGCACCGCTCGATGGCGGTGCTCAAGCGCCAGCGCTCGCTCGACGCGCTGCTGGACAGCGCGGTGACCGAGGTCCGCGCGCTGACCGGCTTCGACCGGGTCATGGCCTACCGTTTCCGCCACGACGACAGCGGCGACGTGGTGGCCGAATCGCGCAGCGACGCGCTCGAACCCTTCGTCGGCAGGCGCTACCCGGCCAGCGACATCCCAGCGCAGGCCCGGCGCCTGTACGCGGTCAACACCCTGCGCACCATCGTCGACATCGGCTCGGCGCCGGTGCCGGTGGTCGCCGCGCCGGAGCAGACCTCGCCCCTGGACATGAGCCATGCGGTGCTGCGCAGCGTCTCGCCGATCCACATCGAGTACCTCACCAACATGGGCGTGCGCTCGTCCATGAGCATCTCCATCGTCGTGCAGGGGCGGCTCTGGGGCATGCTGGCCTGCCACCACATGGCGCCGCACCAGGTGCCCTATTCGCTGCGCATGGCCTGCGACGTGATCGCGCAGATCCTGGCGGCCAGCGTGCAGACCCTGCTGACCCGCGCGCACGCCGACCGGCTGGAGTCGGCCGCGCTGCTGCGCGCGCAGTTCGTCGAGCGCACCACGCACTCGGACGACCTGGTCGCGACCATCTCCGAGCTGCTGCCGCCGCTGGTGGGCGCCTTCGACGCGCAGGCCGCGATCGTGGCCGAAGGCAGCAAGCTCTGGACCCACGGCGACCTGCCGCAGGACGGCGCGCGCGCCCTGGTGCAGTGGCTGGAGACCCAGGGCGACGCGCGGGGCGACGGGCAGATCGTCGACATCCAGCGGCGCGAGGACCTGCCCCCCGCCCTGGCCGAGGCGCTGGGCACCTGGTGCGGCCTGCTCGCCCTGCCCTTCGACCGGCAGTCGGGCGGCTGGCTGGTCTTCCTGCGCAAGGAGCAGATCGAGACCATCCAGTGGGGCGGCCGGCCGGAGAAGGAATACAAGCCGGGCCCGCTCGGCATGCGCCTGACGCCGCGCGGTTCCTTCGACGTCTGGCGCCAGACGGTGCGCGGCGTCGCGGTCGCCTGGGACGAGACCGAGCGCGAGATGGGCCGCCAGCTGCTCGACGAGCTCATGCGGGTCACCGCCCACCGGGTCACCGAGCTGAGCCGGGCGCGCAATCAGCTGCTCGCGGTGCTGGGCCACGACCTGCGCGATCCGCTGCACTCGATCAGCATGGCCGCGCGGGTGCTCGAACAGAGCCAGAACAGCTCCGGCGGCCGGCTGGGCCAGCGGATCCAGTCCTCCAGCTCGCGCATGCAGCGCCTGGTCAGCCAGGTGCTCGACATGTCCCGGCTGCAGGGCGGCCTGGGCCTGGGCCTGCAGTTCGCCGAGGTGGACCTGGCGCCGCTGATCCACGACCTGCTCGACGAGTCCGCGATGGCCCATCCGGGCACCCGCTTCGAGAAGCGCATCGAGTCGCCGCTGATGGCGACGGTGGACGTGGACCGGATGGCGCAGGTGGTGACCAACCTGGTGAGCAACGCCCGCCACCACGGCGGCGTCGGCCAGGCGATCCAGCTCGATGCGCGCCGGGAGGGCTGCAGCGTGGTGCTGGAGGTGCGCAACGTCGGCAACGAGATCCCGCCCGAGCTCGCGGGCCTGCTGTTCAACCCCTTCAAGCGCCAGTCCCTCGGCAACCAGCGCAACAAGACCGGCCTGGGCCTGGGCCTCTACATCGCGCACGAGATCGTCCAGTCGCACCGGGGCACGATCGCCTACCGGTTCGACGCGCCGCACGTGGTCTTCACCGTGCGCTTCCCGGCCCATCCGTAGGACCCCGCGGGCTGACGCCCCCCGCCGACGCCGCCACGGCTGGTAACGTGTCGGCCTGCCGGACGCCGCATACTGCGCACTTTTCCCCGGCAGCCCGGGAGGACATTCATTTGCAAGCGCTCAACATACTCATCGTCGACGACAACCGCGAAGCGGCCGAGCTCTTCCAGGAGCTGCTGGAGATGCAGGGCCACACGGTGCGCGTCGCCTTCGATGGCGCCCAGGCCATCGCCCAGGCCGCGCAGGCCAAGCCCACGGTGTACCTGGTGGACCTGACCCTGCCCGACATCCACGGCGTGGAGCTGGCGCGGCGCCTGCGCGAATCGGCCCGTCCCGACCGGCCGCTGATGGTGGCCGTCTCCGGCCATGCGCAGTCGTCCACCGGCAGCGAGGGCGAGGCCGAGGTGTTCGACCACTACCTGCAGAAGCCGGTCAATTTCGAGAAGCTCGAACGCATCCTGAATACCCACGCGCCTTCGTCATGAGCCCTTCCGCACCGCCCGCATTCGAGCCCGCCGCGGCCCGGTCCTGGATCGCCGCCGGCGTGCGCCACGAACTGATGATGCGGGTGCTGCCGGCGCTGCGTCACGACATGGCCGGGCCGCTCTCGGTCGCGCGCATGGGCAACACCGTCCTGCGGCGCTACCTGGCGGCCAACCCATTCAACGCCGAGCTCAGCCTCAAGCGGCTGACGCAGACCGAGGAGCAGCTCAACGGCCTGGTCGCGCTGATCCGGGGCCTGGGCCGGTGGGACGTCCACGGCAGCGAGCGCGCCCCGCCCGCGGAACTGCTACCCCAGGCCCTGGCGCTGGCGCGCCCGGTGCTCGACGCCCAGGGCCTGCAGCTCGCCGAGGCCGACAGCCTGCCCGACCTCTCGGACTGGCAGGACGTCGCGCCGGCGCGCCTGTTCTACCCGGTGATCGGCGCCCTGGTGCACCTGCAGGAGAACGCGCCGCCCGGCGGCGGCACGGTACGCGTGCAGCGCGACGGCGCAAGCGGGCTACGCTTCCTGCTCCGGCCGGCCGAGCCCGCGGAAGACGGGGCCGATTCCTTCCCGCCGATGGCCTCGGGACTGGGACCGCGTCCGCTGCGCATCGGCACCGCGGCGCTCGCCTGCCTGGCGGAAGACCTCGGAGCGCACCTGGCGGCAGACGACCGGGAGGTCGCCATCGCCTGGCCCGGCGGGACGCCGGAAGACGCGCCCGCCGCCACTGGCGCCTGAGGGCTCCGGCACGGCCGGCGGCCATCCGGCCGGAGGCGGTGGCGGCCGACGGGAGCGCGTACGGCGCTCCGCCCGCTTCCCCGTCGCGCGATGCGACCCCCGCATGCATCCCGCCGCGCGGCATCCGCCGCCGGCCATCAACGCGCCCGGCGCCCCGCGGCGGCGGCACGCGCGGCCTGCCGCGCTCCCGCCTGGCGCGCGGCGAGGCTCCCGTCCTGCCGCTGCGCCGCCCGCGCCTGCCTGCGCGCGTCCCGCGCCTGCGCCCGGCGGTGCTCGTGCAGGAAGACCAGCAGGCGGTGCTCCGCCGCGTGCAGCCGCCGGCGCTGGCCGCTGCGGCCGGCGATCCGGTCCCAGATGCCGGCCATCCCGGCGCCGTCATCGCGCGCCAGCGTCTCGCCCAGCCCCAGCACCGCCGGATGCACGTACGACTTCTTGCAGACCGCCGGCGTGTTGCCCAGCTGCCGGGCGACCTCGGCCAGCACCCGCTTGGCGCTGAAGGCCTCGCGCGTGCCGGCGGCCTCGCCGCAGGCGCAGGCCAGCCGCGTCAGCTCCAGCGCCTGGACCGTGCCGTGCCAGGTACGGAAATCCTTGGCGGTGAAGCGTTCGCCCGCCGCCTCGGCGATGTAGTCGTTGACCTCGGCCGAACCCACCGCATGGGCCGCGCCGGACGCGTCCTGGTACTGGAACAGCTCCTGCCCCGGCAGCTGCTGGCAGCGCCGCACCACCGCGGCCACCCGCGGATCGTCCAGCTCGACCGCATGCTCCACGCCGCTCTTGCCGCGGAAGCGCAGCCGCAGGGTGTCGCCGCGCACGCCGGCATGCGGGCGGCGCAGGGTGGTCAGGCCGTAGGAGCCGTTGGCTTCGGCGTATTCCTCGTTGCCGATGCGCATGTAGGTGGTGTCGAGCAGCCGCACCAGCGTGGCGAGCACCTGCGCGCGCCCCGGCGCCTTTCCGCGCCCGGCGGTGCCCAGGTCGCGGGCGATGCGGGCGCGGATGCGGGGCAGCGCCGCGCCGAAGGCTTCGAGGCGCTCGAACTTGTCCTCGTCGCGCAGCGCGCGCCACTGGGCGTGGTAGCGGTACTGCTTGCGGCCCCGCGCGTCGAAACCGGTGGCCTGGAGGTGGCCGTTGTCCAGCGGGCAGATCCAGACGCGCTGGTAGGCGGGCGGGATCGCGAGCTTGTCGATGCGGGCGATCTGCTCCGGGTCATCCAGCCAGCGGCCGTCCGGATGCCGGTAGCGGAAGCGCTTGCCGCGCCGCACCCGGCCGATGCCCGGCATCCGGCCGTCCACGTACAGCAGCCCGCCGGGCAGCGGGCGCGGCGGCGTGGGCGCGGCGGCGGAGCCGTCGGCGCCGGACGGGGAGTCGGCGGGGCCGGCCAGTTCGGATGCCAGCGCGGCGGCGGCGACGGAGGTGGGGGAGACGCGGAGGGTCATGGCGCGATGACACCGCAGCGCCGGCCGCCGCGATGTAGGAACGCGCCAAATCATGCTGTCGTGCGCCGGCCGCGCCGCGGCCCGCGGCCGGCCCTCAGAACAGCTGGCCGGTCCGGTCGTCGGACTTCCGGCCGCGCGGCGTCCGCCGGGGCGCGGGAGCCGCCTCGACGGGCGCGGACGCGGCATCCGCGCCGGCCCGCACCAGGGCGCCGACCCGCACGCCCAGTAGCCGCAGCGGCTGCGCCAGCGGCACCCGCTTGAGGCACTGGCCGGCCGCCTCGCGGATGGTGCGCGCGTCGTCGGTGGGCAGCGCGATGGTCTGGTCGCGGGTGGCGATGCGGAAGTCGTCGTAGCGCAGCTTGATGCCGATGGTCTTGCCGGCGTAGCCCTTGCGCTGCAGGTCGGCCGCGACCTTCTCGCACAGGCCGGTGAAGATGCGGCCCAGCTCGGCCCGGTCGCGCACCGCGTGCAGGTTGCGCTCGAAGGTGGTTTCGCGGCTCAGCGACACCGGCTCGCTCTCGGTGACCACCGGCCGCTCGTCCCGGCCCCAGGCCATCTCGTGCATCCAGGCGCCGGAGGACCGGCCGAAGCGCTCGATCAGCCAGTCGCGGTCGCGCGCGGCCAAGTCGCCGATGGTGCGGATGCCGAGCGCCTGCAGCTTGGCGTCGGCCTTGGGGCCGATGCCGTTGACCTTGCGGCAGGGCAGCGGCCAGATCCGGGCCTGCACGTCCTCGGGCCAGAGGATGCTGATGCCGTGGGGCTTGTCGAACTCGCTCGCGATCTTGGCCAGCAGCTTGTTGGGCGCCACGCCGATGGAGCAGGTCAGCCCGGTGGCCGCGAGGATCTCGCGCTGCATGCGCGCGGCCAGGGCGCGGCCGCCCTCCTCCTGGCCGCCGGGCGCCTCGGTGAAGTCGATGTAGACCTCGTCGATGCCGCGGTCCTCCATCACCGGCGCGAGCGCGGTCACCACGCCCTTGAAGACGCGCGAGAAGTGCCGCACCCGGTCGAAATCCACCGGCAGCAGGATGGCCTGGGGGCAGAGCCGCGCCGCCTTCATCAGGCCCATGGCCGAGCCGACGCCGAACTGTCGCGCCGCGTAGGTGGCGGTGGTGGCCACGCCCCGGCCGGCGTAGCCGCCGAGCCGCGGGAAGGACTCGACCGGCAGGGCGGCGAGCGCGGCCGGGTCCTCCTCCGGGCCGGCCTGCCGGCGGCCGCCGCCGATGACCACGGGCAGGCCGCGCAGCTGGGGATAGCGCAGCAGCTCGACCGAGGCGAAGAACGCATCCATGTCGAGGTGCGCGATGCGGCGGGACGGCGGCGGCGGGGTCACCGGGCGAGCATAGCGCCGCCCCGCGGGCCGGTGCCGCCGCGGGGTCGGCGCGGCGCGCCGGCCGCGGGTCCGCCGGCCCGCGCCCCGCGCCGCGGGCCCCCTGCCCCGGACCCGTGCGCCACAATCGCGCGACCACGCCACGAGACACGCTTCCCATGCGCCTGCCGACTTCCGCCGCCCTTCCCCCCGCGCCCGCCCCGCGGCGTCCGCCCGCGCTCCGGTCCGCGGCCGCCGCGTTCGCCGCGGCGCTCGCCCTGCACGGCCCGGCCGCGGCGCAGGCGCCCGCCGGGACGCCCGCCCCGGCGGCGCCTGCGCCGGGCGCCGGCCATGCACCGCACGGCGCGCAGCCCGCGGCCTCGCCGTCCGGCGTCCCGGCGGCCTCCGCCGCGCCGGCGGCGCCGGGGCTGACCGACGGCCTGCCGCCGCAGCCGGCGCCCTGCCCGGCGACGCTGCCCGCCGGCGCGCGCTGCCTGGGCGGCAGGGACGCGGCGGGCGCGTTCTACTGGATGGCCCTGCCGGCCGACTGGAACCAGGTGCTGGTGGTGCACGCGCACGGCGGGCCCGACCTCGGCGCCCCCACCGCCGCGCGCGGCCAGGAGGACCTGCGGCGCTGGGCGGTCCTGGTGCGGGCCGGCTACGCGCTCGCCGGCTCCACCTACCGGCGCGGCGGCTACGGCGTGACCCTGGCCGCGGAGGACACCGAGCGGGTGCGCGCCCTCTTCGTCCAGTACGTCGGCCAGCCGCGCCGCACCATCCTGCACGGCCAGAGCTACGGCGGCGGCGTCGCGGCCAAGGCGATCGACCTCCACGGCCCGGCCGAAGGGCGCGCCAGCCCCTACGACGGCGCGCTGATCACCAGCGGCGTGCTCGGCGGCGGGGTCGACGCCTACGCCTTCCGGCTGGACCTGCGCGCGGTCTACCAGTACGTCTGCCGCAACCACCCGGGCGCGCAGGAGCCGCAGTACCCGCTGTGGATGGGCCTGCCCGCCGGCGCGCAGATGGGCCGCGAGGACCTGGCCGCCCGGGTGCGCGACTGCACCGGCATCGGCCTGCCGGTGTCGGAGCGCTCGCCCGAGCAGCTGGCGCACCTCAAGACCATCCTCGACGTGGTGAAGATCCCCGAGCGCTCGCTGCTGTCGCACCTGTCCTGGGCGACCTTCCTCTTCCGCGACCTGACGCAGCACCGATTGGGCGGCCGCAACCCCTTCGGCAACGCCGGCGTCGCCTACCGCGGCTCGGACGACGACGAGGCGCTCAACGCCGGCGTGCCGCGCTACAAGGCCGATCCCGAGGCGGTGGCCGCGCTCTCCGCCGACAGCCGGCCGTCCGGCCGGCTCGGCCTGCCGGTGCTGACGCTGCACGCCATCCACGACCCGATCGCCTTCGTCGAGCTGGAGGACGCCTACCGCCAGATCGTCGCCCAGGCCGGCAGCGCCGACCGGCTGGTGCAGGTCTTCACCGCCGAGTCGGAGCACAGCTACCTGAGCGACCCGGAATACCCCGCCGCGCTCGCCGCGCTGATGGCCTGGATCGACCACGGCGAGAAGCCCACGCCGCAGCAGGTCGCCCGCCTGTGCGCGGGCATGGCCAAGCGCTTCCCCGACGGCGGCTGCCACGTCCGGCCGGGCTTCCAGCCGCAGCCGCTGGCCGCGAGGGTGCCCGCCCGGGCGCAGGCTGCAGCGCTATCGAAAAAGTAGCTGGAAGCCCAGGCGGCACGCCGGCCAGGGCCGGTTTCCGCTCCCCATTCCAGCCTCAGAGCTGCAGGCAGATTCCCACCAGGCCCGCCAGCACCAGCAGCAGCCCGAGGCCCTCGTTGCGCGACAGCCGCTCGCCGAACACCCGGCGCGACACCAGGTAGCTGAACACCACCTCGACCAGGCCCAGGGTGCGCACCTCGGCCGCCGGCCGCATCGCGTAGGCGGTGAACCAGGCGATGGACGCCAGCGCCCCCATCGAGCCCGCCACCGAGGACAGCCGCCAGGACCGGGCCAGGCCCGCCAGCGCGCCCGGCTGGCGCGCCGCCAACCAGCCGCCGAGCGCCAGGCTCTGCAGCAGCTGCGCCCACAGCACCCCCCAGCCGCCCGCCACCCAGGGCGGGACATCCGCGCCCAGCGCCAGCGAGGCGCCGCGGAAGCCCACGCTCGCCAGCGCGAAGCAGGCGCCCGAGGCCAGGCCGAAGCCGACCATGCGGGCGCGCGACCCGGGCTCCGCCGGCGCCGCGGACCGGGCGGCCGCGCGGCGCGGCAGCGACAGCAGCACCACGCCCAGCGTGGCCGCCAGCATCGCCGCCATCGCCACCGTGCCCGGCAGCTCGTGCAGCAGCACGCTGGAGAACAGGGCCACCTGCAGCACTTCGGTCTTCGAGTAGGCCACCGCCAGGATGAAGTTGCGCTCCTGCATCGCCCGCAGCAGGAAGGCGGTCGCGCCCACCTGGGTCAGCGCCCCGAGCGCGACCCAGGCCGCGTACTCGGGCCCGAACGCGGGCCGCAGGCCGGCCCGGTCGCCCAGGGTGCAGGTGCCCAGCACCCAGAGCGCCGCCAGCGGCAGGCCGTAGAGGAAGCGCGCCAGCGTGGCGCCCAGCGTGCCGATCTCGGAGGTCAGGCTGCGCTGCGCGGCGTTGCGCACCGTCTGCGCCAGGGCGGCCCAGACGACGATGGGAATCCAGGCCCAGGCGGCCAGGGAAAGGGATGGCATGGAACGGCGGAGGGGAATGGAGCGGACTGCAGGGCTGCGGGCCATGCGTCGGCGCCGCCCCCCGAGTGTCGGCGCTCCTGCGCTCCCGCGCCCACGCCATCCGCGATCCCGCCATGCCGCGGCGCGATGGCGGGATGGCGGGATGGCGGGCCTCCGGCCCCGCGCCGCGCGGGCGGAGCCGAGGTGCCGGCCGCGTCCGCCGCGGAGCCGCGCGGCGGGGCGGCGCATCCGCTTACCGCGCCTTCGCCCCGTGCCGCCACCATCGCCCGCATGCGGACCTTCGCTTCCATCCTCTGGCGCCGGCTCGACGCGCCCGGCCACGACGCCTGCCGCCTGCTGGGCGGGCCGGAAGGCTGGCGGCTCGACGGCGCGGCCGCGCTGCGCTGGCCGGACGGGCGGCCGGCGGCGCTCGCCTACCGGGTCTGCTGCGACGCCGCCTGGCGCAGCCGGCGCGGCACGGTGCGCGGCTGGATCGGCGACCGCGCGGTCGACGTCGTCCTGGCGCGCGACGCGGACGGCTGGCGCTGCGGGGCAACGCCGGTGCCCGGCCTCGCGCACTGCATCGACCTGGACCTCGGATTCACGCCGGCCACCAACCTGCTGCCGCTGCGGCGGCTGGCGCTGGCGGCGGGCGCGTCGGCCGCGGCGCCGGCCGCCTGGCTGGACCTGGACGCGCGGCCGATGCTCGGCCTGCTGGACCAGCGCTACCGCCGGACCGGCGCGTTCGAATACGCCTACGAAGCGCCCGGCGCCGTCTATGCGGCGACCCTGCGGACGACGGCCGAGGGATTCGTGCGGGAGTATCCGGGCCTCTGGACCTCCGGCCCCGACGGGCAAGGCGCGGACGGCGCGCACCGCGGATGAGGGCGCGGCCCGGCCGCGCGGCGGCTCAGCGCACCGCGGCGCCGCGCAGCGTGCTGTCGGAGGGGATCAGCACCGTCGAACGGCCGTCGCCGGAGGTGCGGGTCTGGGGGGTGATGTCGGACGGATCGCCTTCGCGCGAGCCGATGCCCGCGGGCGCGAGGATGGTGGCGCGGCCGTCCTCGGAGGTGGTCTGCACATCGGACGACGGGCCGCCGGTGACCCGGTCGAGGGCCGCGCCGGCGGCGCGGATGCAGGCCCGCCGCTCGGGCGCCGGGCGGTCGGGCTGGTTGCAGGCCTCGATCTGCCGCTCGTAGCGGATCTGCGCCGCGCGGTCGGCCGCGACCGACTGGGCCTGGGACGCCGCGGCGGCGAGCAGCAGCGCGCCGGCGAGCGCGCATCGCGCCGCGCCGGCGCGGAGGACGGGACGGGACGGGAACGGCATCGGAAGCGAAGGCATGGGCGGTCTCCCTGCGCCGCCGGCGCGGCGCCGGGGACGATTCTGCCCCCGCCGCCGCGCGCCGGCTGTCACTGGACGTACTGCGGATGGTCCGGCGTGCGGGCCGCCTGCCAGGCCTCGCGCTGCACCTGCGCCCGGTCGGCGGGCTGGGCGGCGCGCGGCGTCGGGTACACCCCGAGGCGCACCGCCGTCGGCGACTGCTTGCGGGCCTGGGCCAGCTCGGACTGGACCTGCGCGCGGCTCTTGCCCTGCACCGAGGGATCCCAGCGCTGGGTGTATCCGCGCTCGTCGAGCGTCGGGGTGATGACCTGGTAGGCGAAGGCCGGGGCGCCGACGGCGGCCAGGGCGGCGGCGGCGAGGGCATGGCGGAGGGACATGGCGGATTCCTTGGGGAAGTTGCTGGGGTGGAGGCACTGTGCGCCCGCGCCGCCGACGCGACCCGGACCGCCGGATTACGAATTCGTCATCTCCGCCGGAGCCGCTTTTCGCTACCCTCGGCCCATGCGCATCCTGATCGTCGAGGACGAACCCAAGCTCGCCGCCTACCTGCAGCGCGGACTGCGGGAGAACGGCTACACCGTCGACGTCGCCGCCAGCGGCATCGACGGCCTGCACCTGGCGCGCGAGGGCAGCCACGACCTGCTGCTGCTAGACGTGATGCTGCCCGGCATGGACGGCTTCGAGCTGCTGCGCGCGCTGCGCCACACCCACGCCACCCGCGCCCTGCCGGTGCTGATGCTCAGCGCCCGCGACCGGGTCGAGGACCGGGTGCGCGGCCTGCAGGACGGCGCCGACGACTACCTGGGCAAGCCCTTCGCGTTCTCGGAACTGCTCGCGCGGATGCAGGCGCTGCTGCGGCGCGGCGCGGGCCGCGGCGTCGAGGAGTCGGCGGTGCTGCGGCTGGCCGACCTGGAGATCGACCTGCTGCGGCGCCGCGCCCACCGCGGCGCCGCGCGGCTGGAGCTGACCGCCAAGGAATTCAACCTGCTGACCCTGCTGCTGCGGCGCCAGGGCCAGGTGCTGTCGCGGACGCTGCTGGCCGAGCAGGTCTGGGACATGAACTTCGACAGCGACACCAACCTGGTCGAGGTGGCGGTGCGGCGCCTGCGCGCCAAGCTCGACGACCCCTTCCCGCACAAGCTGCTGCACACGGTGCGCGGCATGGGCTACGTGCTGGAGGACCGCAGCGCCGAGCCGTCCGCCGCGTCGGCGACGGCGACGCCGGCGGCGGGCGCGGCCCGGGACGGCGCGGCATGACGGCCGCCCGGCCGGCGCGGGCCGCGGACGCCCGCGGGACGGCGCCGGGCCGGACCGCCCGGGGCCTGCGGGCCGCCGCCGCCGCGGCGCGCGCGCGGCTGCGCGCGCGCGGCCGCCGGCCCTATGCGCTGGGGCAGCGGCTCGCCCGGCTCTTCGCATTGCAGGCGCTGGTCGGACTGGGCATCGTCTGCACCGTGGTCTACCTCGCCACCGCCTGGGCGCTGGCGACGCGCGCCGACGAGGAACTGGCGCGCAAGAGCGACCTGGTGCGGCTGCTGCTGCAGCGCGAGGTCGAGGACGCGCACCACGACTTCGACGAACTGCGGACGCAGCTTGACGCCTTCTTCCGGGTGCACCGCGACCTCTCGCTCGACCTGCGCACCTCCGACGGCAGCCGCGCCTACCGCAGCCCGGACGCGCCGGACTTCGGCCTGCGGCAGGTCCGGGAAGCCGCCCTCGACCTGCCGGTGCCCGGCATGGCGGGCGGCGGCGCGCGGGTGGTGCTGCGCATGGACCAGTCGCCCGACGACCTGCTGCTCCAGCGCCTGGGCTGGATCCTGGCGGTGGTGGCCGCCGGCGGCTCGGCGATCATCGCCGCCGGCGGCGCCTGGGTGCTGCGCCGCGGGCTGGCGCCGCTGCGCGACCTGGCTCTGCAGACCCGCGGGCTGTCGGCCGAGCGGCTGGACCAGCGGCTGGTGGCCGACCGGCCCGCCGAGGAGCTGCGGCCCTGGGTGGACCAGGTCAACCAGCTGCTCGGCCGGCTGGAGCAGGCCTGGGGACAGCTGGAGGGCTTCAACGCCGACGTGGCCCACGAGCTGCGCACGCCGCTGACCATCCTGATCGGCGAGACCGAGCTGGTGCTCACCGGCGACCGCCCCCCCGAGGCGATGCGCGAGACGCTGGCCTCCAACCTGGAGGAACTGCGGCGGCTGTCGGCCATCGTCGGCGACATGCTGTTCCTCTCCCGCGCCGACCGCGGCGCGGCGGCGCGGCGGGACGCGCCCTGCTCGCTCGCGGCCGAGGTGGCGGCGGTCGCCGAGTACCACGAGGCCGCCTTCGAGGAGCGCGGCCTGCGGGTGGCGGTCGAGGGCGACCGGCTCTGCGCCTACGACCGCGGACTGATGCGGCGCGCGGTCTCGAACCTGCTGGGCAACGCCTCGCGCTACGCCCGCGCCGGCTCGACGGTGACGGTGCGCATCGGCGCGCCGGACGACGGCGCAACGGCGGACGGGCCCGCGGCGGCCGCCCCGGTCGCGCTGACCGTGCGCAACGCGGGGGAGGACCTCCCGCCGGACCGGCTGGCGCGCATCTTCGACCGCTTCTACCGGCTCGAACCGGCGCGCGGGGGCGGCGACACCGGGCACCACGGGCTGGGCCTCGCCATCGTCGCCGCCATCGCCCGCATGCACGGCGGCCGCACGACGGCCCGCTCGGGCGGCGGCACCACCGCCATCGGCTTCACCTTCGCGCCGGGGCCCGCGCCGCGCGCGGCCGCCTCCGCCCCGCCGCCCTAGCGGCCCAGCCAGCGGCGCAGCGCGTCCGTCACCGCCGCGGGCTTCTCCAGCGGCGACAGGTGGCCGCAGTCCTCGATCACCTCCAGCACCGCGCCCGGGATCAGCGCCGCCATCTCCTCGTGCATCCAGACCGGGCACGCCGCGTCCTGCCGGCCGCACAGCACCAGCGTCGGGCAGGCGATCGCCGGCAGCGAGGGCCGCGAGTCGATGCGCGACAGCAGCGCCCGGACCTGCCGCTCGCGCGTCACCGCGTCGACTGCGCGCACCATCGCCAGCACCCGCGCGCGCAGCTCGGGCCGCGCCGCGCTCGACGCGTGCATCCAGCGCGCGGGCAGCTCGGCCGCCAGCGCCTCGAAGCCCTGCGCCCGGACGCGTTCGGCGTCGCGCGCGCGCGCCTCCAGGCGCTCCGGCGAATCCACGCCGGCGCGCGTGTCCACCAGCGCCAGCCGTTCCACCCGCGCCGGCGCCCGGCGCATGATCTCCATCGCGACATGCCCACCCATCGAGAGCCCGGCCAGCGCGAAGCGCTCCGGCGCCCGCGCGAGCACCGCGTCGGCCAGCGCCGCCATCGTGTCGCCGCCGTCCAGCGCGAGCGGCAGGCAGTCGGCCGCGTCCGCGAGGTCCCGGCACTGGGCCTCCCAGAGCGCCGGCGTGCACAGGTGCCCGCCGAGCAGCACCACGCAGGGCCGCGCCACGCTCAGTCGACCCGCGCGCCGCTGTCGCGCACCAGCTTGCCCCAGACGCGGGTGTCGCGGGCCAGCAGGGCCGCGGCCTCGGCGGGGCCGGCGAACGCCGCCTCGGCGCCCGAGGCGCGCAGGGCCTCCTGCATCCCGGGGGACGCCGCGGCGGCGCGCAGGGCCGCGGTCAGCCGGTCGGCGACCGGGTCCGGCGTCTTCGCGGGCGCGTAGAGGCCCATCCAGTAGACCGCCTCGTAGCCCTTGACGGTCGCGCCGATCGGCGGGATGCCGGGGAGGGCCGGGACCGGGGCGCGGGTGGTGACGCCCAGCGCCTTGACCCGCCCGGCCTTGAGCATCGGCATCGCTTCGAGGTTCGAGGCCCAGAACAGCTGGATCTGGCCGCCGACAAGGTCGGTCAGCGCGGCCTGGCTGCCCTTGTAGGGCACGTGCTGCAGCCGCACGTCCGCGAGCGCGTCGAACAGCGCGCCGGCCAGGTGGTTGACCGCGCCGTTGCCGGACGAGCCGAAGCTCAGGCCGTCGGGCTTCGCCCTGGCGAGGGCGATCAGCTGCGCGACGTCGTCCGCCGGCAGCGCGGTGTTCGCGAGCAGGGTGTAGCCGGTGGTCGCGAAGGTGCCGAGCGGCCGCAGGTCGCGCTCCGCGTCGTAGGCCAGCTTGCCGTAGAGCGTGCGGTTGATCGCGAGGCTGGAGGTGCCCATCAGCAGCGTGTGGCCGTCGGGCGCGGCCTGGACCACGGCCTCGGTGCCGATGTTGGTTCCGGCGCCGGGGCGGTTCTCGACCACCACCGGCTGGCCCAGGACGGCGGACAGGGCCTGGGCCAGCCGGCGGGTGACCACGTCGGTGAAGCCGCCCGGCGGGAACGGGGCGACGATCTTCACCGGCCGGGACGGCCAGGCCGGGGACTGGGCGCGCGCGGGCAGCGCGCAGGCCGGGGCCAGCGCGAGCGCCAGCAGGCGGCGGCGGGGGATGCGAGCGGTCACGGGATGCGTCTCCTGGCGGTGGGCGATGCGCGCCAGTCTAGGAAGGCGCGCCGCGGCAGGCATCGGTGGAATCGAGGGTGCGCCCCTCGGTGCGGGCGGAGCGCGCCGGGCGGCGCGGGCGCAGGGCCCCGCCGGCGTGGCTGCCAGCGCCGGGCACCGGCTCAGGTCGGGTAGGTGCCCGGCAGCAGGATGTCGCGGCCGACGGTCTCGATGTCGCGGTGGCCGCAGAAGGCCATGCTGAGGTCGAGTTCCTTGTGGATGATCTGCAGCGCCCGGGTCACGCCGGCCTCGCCGAAGGCGCCCAGGCCGTAGAGGAAGGCGCGGCCGATGAGGGTGCCGCGCGCGCCGAGCGCCCGGGCCTTGAGCACGTCCTGCCCCGAGCGGATGCCGCCGTCCATCCAGACCTCGATGTCGCGGCCGACCGCGTCCGCGATGGCCGGCAGCGCGGCGATCGACGAGGGCGCGCCGTCGAGCTGGCGGCCGCCGTGGTTGCTCACGATCAACGCGTCGGCGCCGGAGTCCACCGCCAGCCGCGCGTCCTCGGTGTCCATGATGCCCTTGAGGATCAGCTTGCCGCCCCAGCGCTTCTTGATCCACTCCACGTCGCCCCAGTTGAGCTGCGGGTCGAACTGCTGCGCGGTCCAGGACGAGAGCTTCGAGAGGTCGTCCACGCCCTTGGCGTGGCCGGCGATGTTGCCGAAGCTGCGGCGCCTGGTGCCCAGCATGCCCAGGCACCAGCGCGGCTTGGTGGCCAGGTCCACCAGGTTGCGCAGGGTGGGCTTGGGCGGCGCGGTCAGGCCGTTGACGATGTCCTTGTGGCGCTGGCCCAGGATCTGCAGGTCGAGCGTGAGCTGCAGCGCCGAGACGCCCGCCGCCTTGGCGCGGTCGATCAGCCGCTCGATGAAGTCGCGGTCGCGCATCACGTAGAGCTGGAACCAGAACGGGTGCCCGCCGGTGCCGGCCGCCACGTCCTCGATCGAGCAGATGCTCATGGTCGAGAGGGTGAACGGGATGCCGAAGGCCTTGGCGGCGCGGGCGGCGAGGATCTCGCCGTCGGCGTGCTGCATGCCGGTCAGCCCGGTGGGCGCGATGGCCACCGGCATCGCGACCTCCTGCCCGACCATGGTGGTGCGGGTGGACCGGCCTTCCATGTTGACCGCCACCCGCTGGCGCAGCAGGATCTTCCGGAAGTCGGATTCGTTGGCGCGGTAGGTGCCTTCGGTCCACGAGCCGGAATCGGCGTAGTCGTAGAACATGCGCGGCACCCGGCGCCGGGCGATGCGGCGCAGGACGTCGATGTGGGTGATGCGGGAAAGGTCTGGCATTCCGGGAAATGTCTCCAGGCGGCCGCCGGCCCGGCGGCGCGGGAGGCGGCCGGGCGGCGGCGGTGGTCGGTGGCGAAACGGGAACCGGGCCATTGTGCGGCAGGCGGGCCGCGCCGCCATCGGGGCCGGCCCTGCGTCGGGCTCCGGCGGGCGGACGCGGCGGCCGGGCCGGCACCGCGCGCCCGCCGCGGCGCTGGCGCGCCTGCGCCGGGTCAGGCCGGGATGCGCGCGCCCGGGGTGATCTGCGCCGGGTCGGTCACCACCTCGATCAGCGCCGGCCGGCCGGCCGCCAGCGCGCGCGCGAAGGCTTGCGGGAAGGCATCGGTCTCGGTCACCCGCTCCGCGTGCGCGCCGCAGGCCTGCGCCAGCGCGACGAAGTCCGGATTCCGGAGCCGGGTGCCGCTGACCCGGCCCGGGAAGCGCTTCTCCTGGTGCATGCGGATGGTGCCGTACATGCCGTTGTTGACCACGATGGCGACCACCGCCGCCCCGTGGGCCAGCGCGGTCGCCAGCTCCTGCGGGTACATCAGGAAGCAGCCGTCGCCGGCCACGCACACCGCGGCGCGCCCGGGATGGCGGAGCTTGGCGGCGATGGCCGCCGGCAGGCCGTAGCCCATGGTGCCGCAGGTGGTGGCCAGCTCGGTGCGGCCCTGGCGGTAGCGGTAGAAGCGGTGCAGCCAGACCGCGTAGTTGCCGGCGCCGTTGGCGACCACCGCGTCGTCGGGCAGCACCGCGTCCAGGTGGCGCACCACCTCGGCCAGCGCCACGCCGCGGTGCTCGGGCGCCAGCGGCGGCGTCACGATGAAGGCCTCGTGGTCGGCGCGCGCGGCGCGGGTCCAGTCGCTCCAGGGGCGCGCCGCGGGCGCCGGCAGCGCCCGCAGCATGGCGGCCGCCGGCGCGGGCGACGCGAGGATGGCCAGCTCCGGCTGGTAGACGCGGCCCAGCTCCGCCGGATCGACGTGGATGTGCACCAGCCGCTGACGGGGACGGGGCGCCGCCAGGTGCGTGTAGCCGTCGGTGGTCACGTCGCCCAGCCGGGTGCCGACCGCGAGCACCAGGTCCGCGTCCTGCACCCGCTGGCCCAGCTTGGGGTTGATGCCCAGGCTCATGTGGCCCACGTAGTGCGGATCGCGGTTGTCGAACAGGTCCTGCCGCCGGAAGGCGGCGGCCACCGGCAGGTCCCAGGCGCGCACGAAGGCGGCGAAGTCCTCGCGGGCCGCGTCGCTCCAGTTGGCGCCGCCGACGATCGCCAGCGGCCGCGCGGCCCCGGCCAGCAGTCCCGCGAGCCGCTGCGCGTCCTCCGCGCCGGGCCAGGCGACCGCGGGCGGCGCGGGCGGGCAGTCGGCGGCGTCGGTCAGGCCGTGGAGCGTGTCCTCGGGCAGGGCCAGCACCACCGGGCCCGGCCGGCCCGAGGTGGCGACGCGGAAGGCGCGCGCCATGACCTCGGGCACCCGCGCCGGGTCGTCGATCTCGTCCACCCATTTCGCGAGGCCGCCGAAGACGGCGCGGTAGTCCAGCTCCTGGAAGGCCTCGCGCCCGCGGTGCTCCCGCGCGATCTGGCCGACGAGCAGGATCATCGGCGTCGAGTCCTGCTGCGCGATGTGCACGCCCACGCTGGCGTGGGTCGCCCCCGGGCCGCGGGTCACCATGCAGATGCCGGGGCGGCCGGTGAGCTTGCCGTCGGCCTCGGCCATGTCGGCCGCGGCGCCCTCGTGCTTGGCGACGACGATGTCGATCTCCGGATGGTCGTGCAGCGCGTCGAGCACGTCGAGGTAGCTCTCGCCGGGCACGCAGAACACCCGGTCCACGCCGTGCAGCCGCAGCGCGTCGACGAGCGCGCGGCCGCCGGTACGGCGGGCGGGGACGGCCGGCGCGGCGGACGGCGCGGGCGATGCGGAAGAGGGGTTTCCGGGGGAAGGCATGGTCGGGTCAGCGGGCATGGGCACGGGCGTCGGATGGGAGGACGGGCTCGGACGGAGGACGACGGGAAGGCGGCGCGGCGCGCGCCGCCGGAGCGCAGCGCCCCGCGCCGGCCGCTGCGGGGCGCGGCACGGCGCGGTGGGGGCACGGCGGCCGCCGCGGCGACCCGCGAGCTTGCCTCCGATCCCCCGCGGACGCAGCCGCACCGGGGCATGGCTGCTATGCGCGCCGCGCATCGCCGAAGTCCGGCGCCTCCGTGTTTTCCCGGGAACGGCCCTCGCGGACGGCGGGACGGCCGGCGCGCATCCCATACTCGGCGCTCATCCCTCCTCCACGGACCCATCCCGCCGCTGCGCCGACGCCATGACCGAACACCCCATCCCCACCGCCGCCCTGCACCGCTGGGTGGTCGAACTCTGGCGCGCCGCCGGCACCACCGACCGCGAGGCGACGCTGACCGCCGACCACCTGGTCGGCGCCAACCTGGCCGGACACGATTCGCACGGCGTCGGCATGGTGCCGCGCTACGTCGCCTCGTGGCTCGCGGGCGAGCTGCAGCTGGGCCAGTCGGTGCGCATCCTGCAGGACGGCGGCGCCATGCTCGGGCTCGACGGCGGCAGCGGCATGGGACAGGTCGTCGCCCACGAGGCGATGGCGCTGGCGATCGAGCGCGCCCGCGCCCACGGCGTCTGCATCATGGGCCTGCGCCATGCGCACCACCTGGGCCGGGTCGGGCACTGGGCCGAGCAGGCGGTGGCGGCCGGCATGGTGTCGATCCATTTCGTCAACGCGCTGAGCAAGCCGGTGGTCGCGCCCTTCGGCGGCGCCCAGGCGCGCTTCGTGACCAACCCGTTCACCGTCGGCATCCCGCTGCCGGGCCGCGACCCGCTGGTGCTGGACTTCGCCACCAGCGCCATCGCGATGGGCAAGGTGCGGGTGGCCCACAACAAGCGGGCCAGGGTGCCCGCGGGATCGCTGCTGGACGCCGACGGCCGCCCCACCGACGACCCGTCCGTGATGTTCCCGCCGCCCGGCATGCCCGGCGGCGCGCTGGTGCCCTTCGGCGGGCACAAGGGCCATGCGCTGGCGCTGGTCTGCGAGCTGCTGGGCGCGGCGCTCACCGGCGGCGACACCACCCGGCCGGCCCACCTGGACATGCGGCACGGCGTGTGGAACAACATGCTGGCCATCGTCTTCGATCCGGCCCGGCTCGGCACGGCCGACGTGTTCGGCCCCGAGGCGGACGCCTTCATCGAGTGGGTGCAGTCCTCGCCGTTGCAGGAAGGCGCGGACCCGATCCAGCTGCCCGGAGACCCCGAGCGCGCCAGCCGCGCGGCCCGCGCGCAGCGGGTGCCGGTCGACGGCGGCACCCTGGCCGAGCTGGACGCCGCCGCGCGGGCGGTGTCCGAGGCCCGGGGCGTGGCGCTGCCGCCGCTCTCCTCGCTCGAAGCGGCCTGAGGCGGCGCCGGAGCCGCCCGCCGCCGCGCGCGGGGCCTAGCGCGGCCGCCGCGGCTCCGGGGCAGCGGCGTCCGGCCGCGGCGCGGGCGCGGACGCCGGCACCATCTCCGCCCCCGGCCAGCGTCCCGAGGCGATCGCCTGCGCCGCCTGCTGGCGCACCAGCTGCAGGATCTCCCACAGGCCAGGCAGCCGGTCGGTGCCGGCCGAGGTGGCGATGCCGACGGCGCGGCGCACCGGCGGGTCGGTCAGCCGCGCCACCCGCACGCCGCCCCGGGCCAGTTCCCCGGTCACCGCGGCGAGCGGCAGCAGCGTGCAGCCGCAGCCGTCCTCGACCAGGCGGCGGATCATCGCGGTCGATCCGTCGCATTCCAGCGCCAGGCGCAGCGGCAGGCCGGCGTCGGCGAGCAGGGACTCGGCCAGCATGCGCAGGCCGTGGGAGGTGCTCGGCAGGATCAGCGGCAGCTCGGCCAGCCGCGCGACCGGGCAGGCGGCGTCGCGCATGGGATGGTCCGCCGGCAGCACCAGCACCACGTCCTCGTGCAGCAGCAGGTCCGCCGGCAGGGCGATGCTGCGCGCCGGCATGTAGATCAGCGCGATGTCCACCTCGCCGGCGGCCAGCGCGTCGAGCACCGGGCCGACGAAGCCTTCCACCAGCCGCAGCCGGGTGCGCGGGAAACGCTCCGCCAGGGCCCGGGCCAGCGGCCCGAACAACGCGTGCGCGATGGTCGGCTGCGCCGCCAGCACCAGCCGCGCCGGGCCGGTGCCCGCCAGCGCGCCCACCGCGCGCCGCGCCTCGGCCAGCGCGCCGGCGACCTGCGCCGCGTGCGGCAGCAGCCCCCGGCCCACTTCGGTCAGCACCATTCCCCGGCCGCTGCGGTGGAACAGGCGGGCCTGCACCTTGCGCTCCAGCCGGGCGATGTGGCGGGTGGCGGTCGACTGGTCGATGCCCGCCTCCAGCGCCGCCCGCGAGATGCTGCCCAGCCCGGCCACGCGGGCGAAGAATTCGAGGTCGTCCGAGTTCATGCGGGGTGGCGGCGCGCCCGGGAGGAGCGCCGCGCGCCGGGCGGCGGCGCGGCGGCGGCCCCGCCGGCGCTCAACGCGCCAGGGCGGGGGCGGGCATCCGGGCGGGCGCGGCCGGGGCGGCCGCCTGCGACGCCTGCTCCAGGCCGTTGCGCTTCAGCACCGGCACCACCGCCGGCGAGGCGAAGTAGCGGATCAGCTTGCGCGCGCCTTCCACGTCCTGGGCGGTGGTGGAGATGCCGGCCGAGAAGACCGTCATGCGCTGCAGCTCGGGCGGCAGCACGCCGACGAAATCCACGCCCGGGATCGGCAGCAGCTCGCTGACCTGCTGCAGGCCGAGTTCGGCATCGCCGCGCGCCACCACCGTGCCGACGCGCTCGCTCAGGATGCGCTTGCTCTTGGGCAGGACCTGCGACTCGATGCCCAGCTTCTTGAGCATCTCGTTCTGGTAGTAGGTGCCGCTGGCGCTGGCCGAGTAGGCGATGGAAGGCGCCGCGAGCAGCGCGGCGCGGACGGCCGCGGGCGTGCTGAGGTCGGGCTTGGGCGCGCCCTTGCGCACCGCGAAGCCGATGAGCGAATTGACCAGGTCTACCTGGCTGCCCGGCACCACCTTGCCCTGGGCCACCAGCTCGTCCAGCGCCGACCGGGCGAGGATCACCACGTCGGTGGGCTCGTTGCGCGCGAGGCGTGCCGGGATCGAATCGCTGGCGCCGCCCATGGACGAGCCGTAGACGACGGTGAGCTTGTCGCCGGTGGCGGCCTCGTAGCCGGGCTTGAGTTCGGTGGCGGTGGCGGCGAAGGCGCCCGAGGTCATCATCGTGACCTGGTGCGAGGTCTTGGCGGCGGGCGCCGCGCAGCCCGACAGGCCGGCGGCGCCGGCGAGGGCCAGCGCGCCGAGCAGCAGGGTGGAACGGCGGGAGAACGGGGCGGCGAGTTGCGCGAGGGGGCTTGTCTTCATGGTGTCGTCCGGGCGGTGCCGCGGCATGTGTTGTCGGAGCCCGGATGGTAAGCGCAGCGGCGGCCGCTCCCGGCGGCTTGCATGCCCGATGCGCCCGGCCGCCGCGGAAGGCCGCCGCCCCCGCCGGCGCGCTCCCGGAGCGCGGGGGCAAGGCGCATGCCCCGGGCGGCGCGCGCGGCGGGAACTAACCTCCCGTTACCTTTCCATCGCGCGACGCAGCGGAGCATCCGGGTTCTCCCTCCACCGATCCCCGCCCTTCGCGCAATGTCCCACTACGACCTGATCGTCATCGGCAGCGGCCCCGGCGGCGCGAGCCTCGCGCACCGACTGGCGCCGACCGGCAAGCGCATCCTGATCCTCGAACGCGGCGACTACCTGCGGCGCGAAGAGGCCAACTGGAGCGCGCAGGCCGTCTTCGTGGACGGGCGCTACCAGGCGCGCGAGACCTGGCGGGACCGCGACGGCCGCAAGTTCGCGCCGCAGCTGCACTACTGCGTGGGCGGCAATTCCAAGGTCTACGGCGCCGCGCTGCTGCGCCTGCGCGAACGCGATTTCGGCGAGGTGCGGCACCATGGCGGCGTCTCACCTGCCTGGCCGCTGTCCTCCGCCGACTTCGCGCCCTGGTACGACGAGGCCGAAGCCCTCTTCCACGTGCACGGCCTGCGCGGCGACGACCCGCTCGACCCGGGCGCCACTCCCTACCCCTTCCCGCCGGTGAAGCACGAGCCCAAGATCGCGCAGCTGAGCGAGAAGCTGCAGGGCATCGGCCTGCACCCCTTCCACCTGCCGCTCGGCATCCTGCTCGACCAGCAGCCGGACGGCTTCGCCACGCCGACGAGCACCTGCATGCGCTGCTCGTACTTCGACGGTTTCCCCTGCCTGCTCAACGGCAAGGCCGACGCGCAGGTGATGTGCATCGATCCGATGCTGCGCGACCACCCCAACGTCACCCTGCTGACCGGCGCCTACGCCTCGCGCCTGGAGACCGACGCCAGCGGCCGCCGGGTGGCCCAGGTGGTGGTCGAGCGCGGCGGCCGCGAGGAGCGCCACACCGCCGGCACGGTGGTGGTGGCCTGCGGCGCGCTGTCGTCCGCCCTGCTCCTGCTGCGCTCGGCGAACGACCGGCATCCGAACGGCCTGGCCAACGGCTCGGACCAGGTCGGCCGCAACTACATGCGCCACGAGATGTCGATCGTGATGGCGGTGATGAAGGAGGTCAACGAGACCGTCTTCCAGAAGACGCTCGCCCTCGGCGACTTCTATTTCGGCAGCGACGACTGGGAGCATCCGCTGGGCCTGATCCAGATGTGCGCCACCAGCCACGCGGACCAGATCAAGGGCGAGGCGCCGCTGGCCGGCCTGATGAAGCACCTGCCCGAGATGCCCTTCGAGGAGATGGCCCGCCATTCGATGGACTTCTGGCTGCAGACAGAGGATTTGCCGGTCCCCGAGAACCGCGTCTACTACCGCGACGGCCAAGTGCACCTCGACGTGCGCGAGACCAACGCCGAGGCGCTCAAGCGCCTCAAGGCCAAGCTCAAGCAGGTGCTCGACGCGATCGGCTGGCCCGCGGTGCTGGTGGAGCGCTCGCTCTACCTCGGCAAGGACATCCCGCTGTCCGGCACCGCGCACCAGGCGGGCACCTGCCGCTTCGGCACCGACCCGGCCACCTCGGTGCTGGACCTCGACTGCCGGGCGCATGAGCTGGACAACCTCTACGTGACCGACGCGAGCTTCTTCCCCTCGATCGGCGCGGTGAACCCGACGCTGACCATCGTCGCCAACGCCCTGCGCGTCGCCGACATCCTGAAGGGGCGCCTGTGACCGCCGCCGCCGTCGCGGCCCTCCTGGTGCGCTGCGTCATGGTGCTGCTCTTCCTGCCGTTCAGCGCGCTCGACAAGGCGCTGGGCTTCGGCCATGCGGTGGAGCAGGCGCGGCAGGTGTTCAAGCCGCGCTGGCTGGCGCGCGCCGTCATCCTAGCCGGCCTGGCGATCGAGGTGACCTGCAGCCTCGGCGTGATCGCCGGCGTGGCCGACCGGGCCGCGGCCTTCGCGATCGCGGGCTACTGCGCGGCGACGGCGGTGCTGTTCAAACAGTTCTGGAAGCCCGGCGATTTCTGGTCCGACCCCGACGGCCGGGCGCGCGGGCTGTTCTGGGACTTCCTCAAGAACCTGGCGCTCGGCGCCGGTTTCCTGCTGCTGGTGGTCGGCACCGACGGTTCCGGCCTGCAGCCCTTCCTGGACGCGCCCTTCGCGTCGAGCCAACCCTACCGGAGCCCCTGAATGCCCGATCCCGGCCCCCGCCCCTCCGTGCCCTACCAGCACCTCTACACCGATGCGGACGGCGTGAGCCGCTTCCAGGCCTGCGCGCTCACCGACTACGAGTTGAAGGGTGTCGGCCCCGCCGATCCGCAGTGGAACGACAAGATGGAGCGCGGCGAGGCGACGGTGGTCTTCACCGTGCAGCCGGTCGGCTGGGTGGGCGACTGGCACGAGAACCCCGCGCCGCAGTGGATCGTGGTGCTCTCGGGCCGCTGGTGGATCGAAGCGATGGACGGCAGCCGCATCGAGCAGGGCCCGGGCGAGTTCTCCTTCGGCGGCGACCAGGGCTGCGCCGAGGTGGACGGCAAGAAGGGGCACCGCTCCGGCACCGTCGGCGACGAGCCCTGCTGCCTGATGACGGTGCAGCTGCACCGCGCGCCCGTCCGCCAGCCGTGCGCGCTGGGCTGACCGCGCCGCCGCCGCGCGACGGTGCGGCGGGCGCCGGTGCGGTCCTGGAACGCATCGCCGCCTTCTGCCTGGTCGCCCGCGCCGGCGCGGCCCTGGCGCGCTTCTATGCCGCGCTGGGCTTCGTGCAGGAATCGGTCGGGCCGATCTCGGATGCCGAGGCGACGCTGCTCGGCCTCGCGGGCGGCGGCACGCGGCGCGCGATGCGCCTGGGCGCGGCGCGGCTGCGCATCGACCAGTACGACCGGCCGGGCCGGCCCTACCCCGCGGGAGCGGATGCCGCATCGCGCTGCTTCCAGCATTTCGCGCTGGTCGCCGACGACGTTGGTACTGCCTGGGAACGCGCGCGCGCGGCCGGCGCGGCGCCGATCGGCCGGGGCGGCCCGGTCGCGCTGCCCGCTTCCGCCGGCGGGGTGGTGGCGGTCAAGTTCCGCGACCCGGAAGGCCATCCGCTGGAGCTGATCCGCTTCCCCGACGCGGAGCGCCGGGGCTGGCGCGGCAGCGGCATCCTCGGCATCGACCACAGCGCGATCGCGGTCGCCGACGCGGAACGGTCACGCGCCTTCTACCGCGCGCACGGACTGGCCTGCGGCGAGGCCACCCTGAACCACGGCCCGACGCAGGCCGCGCTCGACGGCCTGGACGGCGTCCGCGTGGACGTGGTGCCGATGCGCCCGCCGGGACCGGGCCCGCACCTCGAACTGCTGCACTACCGCCAGCCGCCCGGCGCGCCGGTGGAACCCTGGGCGACCCACGACGCGGCCGCGACACGCATCGTCTGGCGTGGCAGCGCTTCCGCGCTGCTGCGCGATCCGGACGGCCACCTCCTGCAGGTGGACGACGCGGCGGAGCCCGCCTAGGCCGCGCCGCGCTGCACCACCGGCCGCGACTGGAGCAGCGCGCTGTTGACCACGCTGAGATGGCTCAGCGCCTGCGGCGTGTTGCCGATCGGCTGCCGGGTCGGGACGTGGTATTCCTCGCTCAGCAGGCCGACGTCGTTCGACAGCGCGACCACCCGGTCGAGCAGGGCCGCGGCCTCCTGCGCGCGGCCCTGCATCGCCATGCAGTCGGCCAGCCAGCAGGAGCAGGCGAGGAAGGCGCCCTCGTCCCGCCCGTCGCCCCGCGCCGGCTGGCGCCGCACCAGTCCGCCGTCCATCAGCTCGCGCTCGACCGCGGCGATCGTGCCGGCGATGCGCGGGTCGGAGGCCGGCAGGAAGCCGACCAGCGGCAGCAGCAGCAGGGAGGCGTCCAGCGCCTCGCCGCCGTAGCGCTGCACGAAATGCCCGCGCGCGGTGGAGTAGCCGCGGGCGCAGACCGCGTCGTGGATGGTGCCGCGCAGCGCCTGCATCCGGCCGACAAGCTCGTCGCCCGCCGCAGCGCGCATCGCCGGGTCCTCCACGAAATGGTTGACGCCGACCCAGGCCATCGCCTGCGAGTAGGTGTAGCGCTGCGGATCGCCCCGCCCTTCCCAGATATCGGCGCCCGGCCGGTCCCAGGCGCCTTCGAGGTGCTCGATCAGCGCGATCTCGACCGCGATGTCCCGCTCGGTGCGCGGCACCCCGGCCCGTGCCGCGACGTGGAAGCTGTCGATCAGCTCGCCGTAGACGTCGAGCTGCGTCTGGGCCGAGGCGGCGTTGCCGACCAGCACCGGCCGCGCGCCCTGGTGGCCGCGCAGCCAGTCGGCCCGGTACTCGTCGAGCCGGCGCGAACCGTCGACGCGGTACATGATCTGCATCTGCCGCGGGTCGCCGGCGAGCGCGCGCAGGATCCAGTCGCGCCAGCGCACCGCCTCCTCGCGGAATCCGGCGTTGAGCAGCGCGGTGAGCGTGAAGGTCGCGTCGCGCAGCCAGCAGTAGCGGTAGTCCCAGTTCATCGCGCCGCCCGGCACCTCGGGCAGGCCGAGCGAGGCCGCGGCGACCAGCCCGCCGGTGCGCCGGTCGATCAGCGCCTTGAGCGTCAGCAGCGAGCGCCGGACCGCGCCGTCCCAGCGGCCGGACGGCCGGAACCGGTCGATCCAGCCCTGCCAGGCCGCCTCGGTCTGCCGCAGCAGCTTCGGGACGTCGCGCTTGCGCGGCGAGGGCTCGTAGGAGGGCGCGTACATCAGCGAGAAGACCTGCTTCTGCCCGCGCCGCAGGGTGAAGGCCGCCCGGGCGTCGCCGTCCCCGACCTGCAGCGGGCAGGAGGCGTGGAACAGCAGCTGGTGCGCGCCGGCGTCCGCGTAGAAGCCGCCGGCCGTGGGCCGGATCCACGGCGGCACCCGGCCGTAGTCGAAGCGCAGGCGCAGCAGCGCCGAGACCTCGACCTCGCCGCGCAGCCCTTCGACGATGCGCACCACCATCGGCTCGCCGTCGTGCCAGGGCATGAAGTCGGTGAGCCGGACCGCGCCGGTGTCGGTGGCGAATTCGGTTTCCAGGACGAGCGTGTCGCCGCGGTAGCGGCGCGCGACGCCGGTCACGAAGCCGGCGGGCGCGATCCGCCAGCAGCCGTTGCCCTCGTCGCCCAGCATCGCGGCGAAGCAGGCGTCGCTGTCGAAGCCCGGCAGGCACAGGAAATCGATCGAGCCGTTGCGCGCGACCAGCGCGGCGGTCCGGCCGTCGCCGATCAGGGCGTAGTCCGCGATGGGCGAGGTCATCGGCTCAGGCCTCCCGCAGGTCGATCGCGAGCAGCCGGGTCGACGCGGCGATGAAGAGCCGCCGCCCGCTGCTGCCGCCGAAGCAGAGGTTGCACACCGTCTCGGCGACGGGGACGCAGCCGAGGTACTCCTGCGCGGCCGTCCAGACGTGCACGCCGTCCGCCGCGCTGCACCACACCCAGCCCCGCGCGTCCACCGCCAGGCCGTCGGGATTGCCTTCGGCGGGCGCGCAGAAGAAGCGCCGGTCGCCGAGCGCGCCGTCGGCGCCGACCGAGAAGGTCTCGACCTCGTGCTTGCCGCCCGGCGCGCATCCGGGCGCCTCGCCCAGGGCCTTCGAGGTGTCGGTCACGTACAGCGTGCGGCCGTCGGGCGCGAGCGCGACGCCGTTGGGCTGCTCGAAGTCGGCCATGCGCGCGAGCGCGCCGCTGGCGGGATCGAAGCGGTAGACGCTGCGGTGCGCCAGTTCGGGCGCGGCGAGCGCGCCCTGCCCCGGCATCACGATGCCGAAGACCGGGTCGGTGAACCACACCGCGCCGTCGGGCGCGATCGCCACGTCGTTGGGCGCGTTGAGCCGCCGGCCCTCGAAGTGCGTGACCACCGGCAGCGGATCGCCGGCCAGGTCGGGCGCCGAGCGGCTAATGCAGCGCCGCCCGTGTTCGCAGTGGTAGACGCTGCCGTCCGCCGCCACCGCGTTGCCGTTGGGGAACCAGGCGGGATCGACCGCCGACTCGACCCGGCCGTCCGCCTCGTGCCAGGCGTTGATGCGGCGGTTGGGCACGTCGGAGAACAGCAGCCGGCGGTGGGACGCCTGCCAGGCCGGTCCCTCGGCGTGGATCGCGCCGGCGTGCAGCTCCAGCAGCGGCGCGTCGGGCGCGAGCACCGCCGCGAGCCGCCGGTCGGCGATCCGGGCGCCGGGGTAGTCGGGATCGGGTCGGGGCGGCCCGGGGCGCCGCAGAAGATTGCCGGGCAGGAGGTCGTCAGGGTTCGCAGGAATCACGTCGCGTCCTTCGCGCCGGCCCGTGCCGGCGGCCGCTGGTCAGGATACGGCGCCGCGCCGCCGGCGGCCGGCGCGGCGGGCGCGGCGGCGCGCAGGCGCAGGCCGCGCTTCGCCGTCAGCGCGGTCCGAGGGCCGCCAGCGTGAGCGGGTCGCGCACTCCGCCGCAGTAGCGGTCGAGCACCGCGGCGAACAGCGGCTCTTCGGGCGCCGCGGCCTCGAAGAGCGTCATGCAGGACCGCAGCTTCAGGTCGTCGGGGGATCCGAAGATGCGCTGCAGCGACCGTCCCCGGACGGCGAGCAGCAGCGTGCAGCATTCGCGCAGGCGCGGCCCCAGCACCGGGTGGCGCAGGTAGGCCCGCGCCTCGTCGGCGCCCGACAGCCCGAAATGCCGCGCCGTCGCGCTGCGGCCCAGCTGCACGAGCTGCGGGAAGACGAACCACATCCAGTGGCTGCGCTTGTCCCCGGCCGCGATCTCGGCGCGCGCCGCGCCGTAGGCCCGCGCCTGCGCCTCGACGAAGCGTTCGAGCCCGGGCGGGGGCGGCGGGGAGGATGGGGATGCGGTGGTCATGGGGATCGGCGCTCCGGAGGACGGGGAAGGAAGGGCGGGCGCAGCGCCGGCGGAACGGGAGCGCGCGCGCCGGATGCGCATCCGGCAGGCCTCCTCCGCAGGCTCCCCGGGCGCGGACGGTCCGCCGGCATGGCTCACCGCCGCGCCAGCGCCACGCCCGCGATGGCGAGCGCGAATCCCGCGACCTGCACCGCCGTCAGCGTCTCGCCGAACAGCAGCCAGGCCTGGACCGCCGCCAGCGGCGGGACCAGCAGCAGCAGCGCGGTGGTGCGGGTGGCCTCGCCGCGGCGCATCAGCCAGATCAGCAGCGTGGTCCCGCCGAGCGAGAGCACCAGCACCGACCAGGCGAAGCTGCCCCACAGCGCGGCCGCGTGGTCCCAGCGCGGGGTGCCGACCGCCAGCAGCAATAGGGCCGACACGCATGCGGCGCCCAGGTTCTGCAGGGCGCTGGCGCTGCGGATGTCGGCGTCGGCCAGGGACGATTTCTGCACCATCGTGCCGAGCGTGAGCGACAGGATGCCCACCACCCCCCCCGCCACCGCGACCGGCGGGAAGGCCGCCGCGCCCGCTGCGCCCGCGCCGACCGCGAGGCGCGGCAGCAGCACCATCGCCACGCCCGCGATCCCGATCGCCAGGCCCAGCCAGACGGTCGCGGCCAGCCGCGCGCGCAGGAACACGACGGACACCAGCGCGGTGAAGATCGGCTGCAGTGCGCCGAGCAGCGCCATCACCCCCGCCGGCAGGCCCTGCTCCATCGCCCACCAGCCGGCGCCCAGGTAGAGGCCGCTCATCAGCGCGCCGGCCGCCAGGTGCATGCCGATAGCGCGCGGCCGGCGGGGCCAGGGCGCGCGGGCCGCGGCCGCCGCCGCGGCGAAGATCGCCGCCGCCGCGAGGAAGCGCAGCCCGAGGAAGAGGTTGGCGTCCGCGTGCGCGGATACGCCCCGCCCCACCACGAAGCCGGTGGACCAGATGAACACGAAGACGGCGGGAGCGAGGGAGCGCATCGGAGGGCCGCGGGCGTCCGGTGCGCGCGGAAGGGGCGGCCGGACCGCCGGGCGCGGCGTGGACGGGGAACCGCGCAATATAGGGCAGGCGCGGCCGGCTCGCCGGGGTCTCCGCACAAGCTGTCCCCAGGGATATCCCCCGAAACTGGGGATAAGTCGCCGCGGATCCGGCCGGGCCGGACCGGCCGGAAGGCGTCCGGGGCGCGGACTGCGGCGCGGCCCGTCCCTCGCACCGGCCGGCGGACGCCCCGGACGCCGGGCGCGCTAGCCGTCCGACGCCCCGGCGGGCGGCGGCTCGGGCAGGACGGCGAGCAGGTTGCGCGTGCCGGCCGCGCGGTTCTCCGGATGCCAGCAGGCCGCGATCTCCAGGTCGAGGTGGGCCGAGGCGTCGGCGATCGGCTTGTGGACCACCCCGGGATGCGGCAGGCTGCGGACCTGCGCCGGCAGCAGCGCGACGCCGAAGCCGGCCGCCACCAGCGAGACCATGCTCGGCATCTGCCAGGCCTCCAGCACCGTGCGCGGGCTGAAGCCGGCTTCGGCGCAGGCCAGCAGGAACTTGGCGTGCAGCCCGGGGATGCGGTCCGCCGGGAAGGCCATGAACGATTCGTCCGCGAGCTGCGCCAGCCGCACCGCGCGCGCCCGGGCCAGGCGGTGGCCGCGCGGCAGCACGGCCACGAAGCGTTCGCGGTGGACCACCCGCAGCCGCAGGTCCGAGGCGTTGCCCACCGGCAGCCGCAGCAGGCCCAGGTCGAGCTTGTCGGCCAGCAGGCCCGCGATCTGCTCGGTGGAGGTGTGCTCGCGCAGGTCGAGGTCGACGGCGGGGAAGCGCGCCCGGAAGCCCTGCAGGATGCGCGGCAGCAGCTCGTAGCTGATCGAGCCGACGAAGCCGACCGTCACCCGGCCGACGATGCCGTCGGCGGCCCGGCGCGCCGCCTCGACCGCCTTGGCCTCCCGGGCCAGCAGGCCCCGCGCCTCGTCCAGGAAGACCTGGCCGGCGGCGGTCAGCGCGACCCCGTGGCGCGACCGCTCCAGCAGCCGCACGCCGACGATGTCCTCCAGGCGCTTGATGCCCTGGCTCAGCGGCGGCTGCGCCATGTGCAGCCGGGCGGCGGCGCGGCCGTAGTGGAGTTCTTCCGCGACCGCGACGAACTGGCGGAGCAATCGGCTGGTGACCATGGTGAGACGGATTGTGTCTCACCCGCAACGGAATCGGTATTGGACGCGTATCGCGGCCGGATGCACAGTGGCCCTACGGACGGAGCGCACGTCCGCACGAAAACACGACAGGAGACACCACCCATGACCACGCCCACCGCCGCGGCGCGCTATTTCGTGCGCGAATCGGACATCCCCGGCTACCACCCCGCCAACCACGTCGGCACGCTCAACAAGCGGCTGATCGGCCCCGAGACCGTGGGCGCGCGCCAGCTCGAGGTGCTGGTCGGCCACATCCAGAAGGGCAAGGGCGCCCTGCCCCACGCCCACCCGGGGATCGAGCAGGTCTGCTACCTGCTCGAAGGCCGGGCGGTCGCCGAGGTGGACGGCCAGCGCCAGGAGATGGGTCCGGGCGACTGCTGCTTCTTCCCGGCGGACCGGATGCACACCTTCACCGTGGTGAGCGAGGAGCCAGTGCGTGTGCTGGTGATCTACAGCCCGCCGTACGAGGAACGCGCCGACCGGGTGATCCGCCCGGCCGGCTCCGGCGCGGCCGCCGGCGCGCACTGAGCCCGATGCCCCGCCTTCCCCAGAACGACGCAGGAGACGCACCCATGAGCACCCGCCGCCCTTCCCTCCTCCCGCCGGCGCCGCGGCGCCGCCTGCTGGCCCTGGCGCTCGGCCTCGCGGCCGCGGCCGGGCTGCCGGCCGCGGCGCAGGCGCCGGCCGACGCCTATCCCCGCCAGCCGATCCGCCTGGTGGTGCCCTTCGCCGCAGGCAGCGGCACCGACGCGGTGGCGCGCCTGATCGCCCAGGCGCTGGGCGACGCCCTCAGGGTGCCGACCGTGGTGGACAACAAGGCCGGCGCCAACGGGATCATCGGCGCCGAGGCGGTCGCCAAGGCGCCGCCCGACGGCTACACCCTGTTCGTCACCACCAACACCACCCACTCGGCCAACCCGAGCTTGATGAAAAGCCTGCCCTACGACCCGGTGAAGGATTTCGTCCCGGTGAGCCGCATGGGCAACCTGCCGTTCATGCTGGTGGTGAACCCGGCGCTGCCGGTCAAGAGCGTGGCCGAGCTGATCGCCTACGGCAAGGCGCACCCGGGCAAGCTGACCTACGCCAGCGGCAACAGCACCGGCATCGTCTCGGGCGCGACCTTCGCGCGCATGGCCGGCATCGACATGCTGCACGTGCCCTACAAGAGCACGCCGCCGGCCATCGCCGACGTGATCGGCGGCCAGGTTTCGATGATGTTCGTGGACACCGCCGCCGGCCTCGCCACGGTGGAGGCCGGCAAGATGCGCGCGCTGGCGGTGACCACCCGGGAGCGCACCAAGCTCTTCCCGCAACTGCCGCCGCTGGCCGACGCGCCGGAACTCAAGGGCTTCGACATCACCTCCTGGAACGGGATCTACGCGCCGGCCGGCACGCCGCGCCCGGTGGTCGAGAAGCTCAACCATGCGCTCGCCGGCATCGCCAACAGCGCCGCGTTCCGCGAGCGCACCGCCAAGCTCGGCTTCGACGCCTTCGGCAGCACGCCCGAGGAATTCGCCGCCTTCACCGGCAGCGAGCTGGCCAAGTGGCGCCAGCTGATCCAGGCGGCCGGCATCCGCCCCGAGTGAACGCTTCCCGAGGGACCGCCAATGACGACGACCGTCCGACCGACCGGCCCGCTGCAGGGCCTGCGCATCCTCGACCTGACCGCGGTGGTGATGGGCCCGTACGCGACCCAGACCCTCGGCGACCTGGGCGCCGACGTGGTCAAGGTCGAGCCCCCCGGCGGCGACAACCTGCGCGCCGTCGGCCCGATGCGCCACCCCGGCATGGGCGCGATGTCGCTGCACCTCAACCGCAACAAGCGCTCGGTGGTGCTGGACCTGAAGCTGCCCGAGGGCCGCGACGCCTGCCTAAAGCTCGCCGAAGGCTGCGACGCGCTGATCTACAACACCCGCCCGAAGGCGATGGCGCGGCTGGGCCTGGACTACGCCGCGGTCGCGGCGCGCAACCCGCGCATCGTCCACGTCGGCTGCATCGGCTACGGCGAGGACGGCCCCTACGCCGGCAAGCCCGCCTACGACGACCTGATCCAGGGCGCGGTCGGGCTGCCGATGCTCTACGCCCGCCAGGGCGGCGACGCGCCGCGCTACGCGCCCCTCACGCTGGCCGACCGCGCCGTCGGCCTGCAGGCGGCCATCGCCCTGCTGGCGGCGGTGCTGCACGCCCAGCGCACCGGCCGGGGCCAGGCGGTGGAGGTGCCGATGTTCGAGGCGCTCGCCCAGCTGGTGATGGGCGACCACCTGGGCGGCGAGAGCTTCGAGCCCGCCGAAGGCCCGATGGGCTACGCCCGGCTGCTGGCGCCGCACCGCCGGCCCTACCGCACCGCGGACGGCCACCTGAGCGTGCTGATCTACAACGACAAGCACTGGCGCGCCTTCTTCGACGCCATCGGCCGGCCGGAACTCAAGGACGCACCGATGTTCCGCGACCACACCGCCCGCGCGGCCCGCATCGGCGAGGTCTACGCCTTCGTCGCCGAGGTGATGGAAACGCGCACCTCGGACGCCTGGTGCGCGCTGCTGGAGCGGGCCGACGTGCCGGTGGCGCGGCTGCACACCGTCGAGTCGCTGCTGGAGGACCCGCACCTGCGGACGGTGGGCTTCTTCCCGGAGATGGACCACCCGTCGGAAGGCGCAATCCGCACCCCGGCCCCGATCGGGCGCTACGGCGCGACGCCGGCCGGCATCCACCGCCACGCGCCGCGCCTCGGCGAGCACAGCGCCGAACTGCTGCGCGAGGCCGGCTACGACGACGCGGCGCTCGACGCCCTGATCGCGCGCGGCGTCACCGCGCAGCCCGCCGCCACCCCGGAGACCACCGCATGAACTTCGCCCCGACCGACGACCAGCTCGCCCTGGAGGCCGCCATCGGGCGGCTGTGCGAGGACTTCCCGCCCGACTACTGGCGGGAGCGGGACGAGCGCGCCGAATTCCCGCACGCCTTCCACCGCGCGGTGGCGTCGAGCGGCTGGCTCGGCATCGCCATGCCCGAGGCCCAGGGCGGCGCCGGGCTCGGCATCACCGAGGCGGCGCTGATGATGCGGGCGATCAGCGCCTCGGGCGCGGCGATGTCCGGCGCCTCGGCCATCCACATGAACATCTTCGGACTGAACCCGGTGGTGGTCTTCGGCACCGAGGAGCAGCGCCAGCGCTTCCTGCCGCCGCTGATCGCCGGCGACGAGAAGGCCTGCTTCGCGGTGACCGAGCCCGACGCCGGCCTGGACACCACCCGGCTCAGCACCCGCGCGGAGCGCCAGCCCGACGGGAGCTACCGGCTCTCGGGCCGCAAGATCTGGATCTCCACCGCCCAGGTCGCGGACCGGATGCTGATCCTCGCCCGCACCACGCCGCTCGACCGCGTCCGCAAGCCCACCGAGGGCCTGACGCTTTTCTACACCCCGCTCGACCGCGGGGCGGTCGAGGTGCGCGAGATCCACAAGCTCGGCCGCGCCGCGGTGGACTCGAACATGCTGTTCATCGACGGCCTGGCGGTGCCCGAGGCCGACCGCATCGGCGAGGAGGGCCGGGGCTTCGAATACATCCTGCACGGCCTCAACCCGGAGCGCATCCTGATCGCGGCGGAGGCCATCGGCATCGGCCGCGCGGCGCTGCGGATCGCGTCGGCCTACGCGAGGGAGCGGGTGGTCTTCGGCCGGCCGATCGGGCAGAACCAGGGCGTGGCGCATCCGCTGGCGCGCGCCTGGATGAACCTGGAGGCGGCCGACCTGATGGTCTTCAAGGCCGCCGCGCTCTACGACGCCGGGCGGCCCTGCGCCCAGGAGGCCAACGCCGCCAAGTACCTGGCCGCCGAGGCGGCGCACGACGCCTGCCAGAACGCGGTGCTCACCCTCGGCGGCATGGGCTACGCGAAGGAATACCACGTGGAGCGCCTGCTGCGCGAGAGCTACATCCCCCGCATCGCCCCGGTCAGCCCGCAGATGGTGCTGAACTTCATCGCCGAGAAGGCGCTCGGGCTGCCCAGGTCCTACTGACATCCCTCCGACCCCGCCCCGGCCGCCCGGTTGACCGGCGCCGGCCGCGGGCGCACCCTCGACGACCATCCGCCACCGGAGACCGCCCCGCCATGACCCACGACGCCCCGATCCGCATCGACGTCCGCGACCGCCGCGCGACCGTCACCCTCGACCGCCCCGCGGTGCGCAACGCCTTCGACGATGCGACCGTCGCCGCCCTGCGCCAAGCCTTCGACGACCTGGGCCGGGACGCGTCCCTGCGCAGCGTCGTGCTCGCCGCCGAGGGCCCGGCCTTCTGCGCCGGCGCCGACCTCCGCTGGATGCAGCGCATGGCCGGCTACTCCTACGACGAGAACCTGGCCGACGCCCGCGCGCTGGCCGCGATGCTGCGGGCGGTCCACGCCTGCCCGGTGCCGACCATCGCCCGCATCCAGGGCGACGTGTTCGCCGGCGGCGTCGGGCTGGTGGCCGCCTGCGACATCGCGGTCAGCGCGGACAGCGCGCGCTTCTGCCTCAGCGAAGTCCACATCGGCCTGATCCCGGCCACCATCGGGCCCTACGTCCTGCGCGCCCTGGGGCCGCGCGCCTCGCACCGCTACTTCCTGACCGGCGAACGCTTCGGCGCGGACGAAGCGCACCGCCTGGGGCTGGTGCACGCGTCGGTGCCGGCGCAGGCGCTCGACGCGACGGTCGAGGGCATCGCCGACGCGCTCGACCGCGCCGCCCCCGGCGCCGCGCGGGCCGCCAAGGCCTTCGTGCGGCGGGTGGCGCACCGGCCGCTGGACGACGACCTGGCGGAGGAGACGGCGCACGAGATCGCGCGGCTGCGCACCGGCGACGAGGGCCGCGAGGGCGTGCGCGCCTTCCTGCGGAAATCCACGCCGGCCTGGCGCGCCGGAGCCGCCGCGGCGGACGGGACGGCCGGGGGAGCCCGGCCATGAACCCGCCCGAATCCGTCCGCATCGTCGACGTGTCCCCGCGCGACGGCCTGCAGAACGAGCAGCGGCCGGTCTCCACCGCCACCAAGATCGGCTTGGTGGAGCGGCTGCAGGACGCCGGCCTGCGGTGGATCGAGGCCGCCAGCTTCGTCAGCCCGCGCTGGGTGCCGCAGATGGCCGACGGCCCCGCGGTGATGCGCGGCGTCCGCCGCGCGCCGGGCGTGCGCTTCGCGGCGCTGGTGCCCAACCTGCGCGGCCTGGAGACCGCGCTGGACGCACCGCGCGAAGCCTGGCCCGACGACATCGTGGTCTTCGGCTCGGCCAGCGAGACCTTCAGCCGGAAGAACATCAACTGCTCCATCGCCGAGAGCATCGCGCGCTTCGCGCCGGTGGCGGTGGCGGCGCGCGCGCAGGGGCTGCGGGTCCGGGCCGCGATGTCCTGCACCGTGGGCTGCCCCTTCGAGGGCGATGTCGCGCCCGAGGCGGTCGGCCGGCTCGCGGCGATGCTCCGCGACATCGGCGTGCAGGAGGTCGCGGTGGCCGACACCATCGGCGTCGGCACGCCGGACACGGTGCGCCGGGCGCTGGAGGCCGCCCTCGCCCATTTCCCGGCGGAAGACGTCTCGGGCCATTTCCACGACACCCACGGCCGGGCGCTCGCCAACACCGAGGCCAGCCTGGCGCTCGGCATCCGGCAGTTCGACACCTCGGCGGCCGGGCTCGGCGGCTGCCCCTACGCCCCGGGCGCCACCGGCAACGTCGCGACCGAGGCGGTGGTGGACCTGCTGCACGCGCGCGGCTTCGCCACCGGCATCGACCCGGCCCGGCTCCGGGAGGCCGGGCGGTTCATCCGCGACGCCCTGCGGCAGGATCCGCAGGCGGCATGAGCCGGATCGGCCCCTGCCGCCCGCCGAACCTGGGCCTGCAGCTCCTTTTTCGATAGCACGAGGCCGCCCGCCCGGCGCAGCGCCGCCCCGGCCGCGCTCAGAAGGCTTCCCAGTCGTCCCCGTCGCCGGCGGCCACCGCCTCGGCGCGGGCCGGCGGGGCCTTGGCCGGCGCGGCAGGGGACGGCGCCGTCGCGGCCGCCGGGCCGGGACCCGACGCGCGCGGCCCCGCGGCGGCGGTCGCCATCAGCGCCACGGCCGCCGGGCTGTGGGCGGCCATGCGGCCGGCCACCGGCATCGGCCGGCGCAGGGGCGCGGGCTTGGGCGCGGCCTCGGCGGCGGCCGGGCGGTGCCCTTCGCCCAGGCGGAACAGGCTGACCGACTGCACCAGGTCCTGGGCCTGGTGGCTCAGGCTCGCGGCGGCGGCGGCCATCTGCTCGACCAGCGCGGCGTTCTGCTGCGTGACCCGGTCCATGCCGCCGACCGCCTCGCCCACCTGGCGCACGCCGGCGCTCTGCTCGGCGCTGGCGGCGCTGATCTCGCCCATCAGGTCGGTCATCCGGCGGATGCTGCCCACCACCTCGGCCATGGTCCGGCCGGCCCGGTCGGCCAGCTGGGCGCCGCTCTCGACGCGCGAGACGCTGTCGCCGATGAGCTGCTTGATCTGCTTGGCCGCCTCGGCGCTGCGCCCGGCGAGGCTGCGCACCTCGCCGGCGACCACCGCGAAGCCCCGGCCCTGCTCGCCGGCGCGGGCGGCCTCGACCGCGGCGTTGAGCGCCAGGATGTTGGTCTGGAAGGCGATGCCGTCGATCACGTTGATGATGTCCGCGATGCGGTTGGAGCTTTCGCTGATGCCACGCATCGTCTCGACCACCTGCTCGACCACCGTGCCGCCCTGCTCCGCCACGCCGCGGGTGGCCTGCGCCAGCTGGTTGGCCTGGCGGGCGTTGTCGGCGTTCTGGGCGACCGTCGAGCCGAGTTGCTCCATCGACGCGGCGGTCTCCTGCAGGGCGCTGGCCTGGCTCTCGGTGCGCGACGACAGGTCGGAGTTGCCCTGCGCGATCTCGGTGCTGGTGGCGGCCACCGATTCGCTGCCCTGGCGCACCCGCGCCACCACCTCGACGAGCGAGGCGTTCATCGTGCGCAGGGCGTCCAGCAGCTGGCCGACCTCGTCGCGCGGCTGCGGCCCGATGCGGCTGGTGAGGTCGCCGGCCGCGACCGCCCGGGCCACCGCCACCGCTTGCGCCACCGGCCGGGTGATCGAGCGGGTCACCCAGGCGCCGAGGACGACCGCCGCCGCCACCGCGAGCGCGCAGCCGCCCAGCTCCCACCAGAAGGCCAGGGCCTCGGCCCGCGCGGCGTCGGCGTCGCGGGCCACCTGCAGCGCGGCCTCCGCGCCCAGGAACTCGGCCTGCGCCGTCCGGAAGCCGTCCATCGCGGCCTTGCCGCGCGCCTCGCGGACCTCGGCCGCCAGGCCGTCGAGCGTGGCGGCGCCCGCGTCCACCTGGCGGCGCAGCGCCTGCGTGGCGCGGGCGGCTTCCATGAAGCGCGCGGCCGAGGCATCCATCGCCGCGAGTCGCCGCTGCTGCTCCGGGTTGTCGGCGGTGAGCCCGCGGGCCGCCTGCATCGCCTCCCGGAAGCGCTTTGCGCCCTGCTCCCAGGGCTCCAGGAACTGCGGCCGGCCCGCCAGCGCGAAGCCGCGGGTGCCGGTCTCCATGTCCACCATGCCGAGCAGCATCTGCTCGCCGGCGGCCAGCACCCGGGCGGTGTGGACGCTCCAGCGCTGCGCCTCGGTCAGCTGCTTCTGGCTCGCCATCGCCATCGCGATCACCGCCAGGAACACGGCGATCACGCCGCCGAAGGCCAGGCCGAGGCGTCGCGCCAGCGGCCAGTGGGAAATGTTCATCGAATTCGCTCCAGCATGGATGGCGCCTGCCCTCCCGGGGCGGCGCGGTTCGTCTGCGGCCCATCCTCGCCTGCGAGAGGCGGCACGGGTTCCATGCATGGATACTAAAGTTACAAAAACTATCCCTTTGTCGGGAAATGTCGCATTTGCATGAACGCGAGCTGTACTTCGCCCGGCGGCCGCGGATGCGCGGCCTCAGGGCCAGGCGGAGGCGCCGGCCGCGCGGGACGGCGCGTTGAAATGCAGGGGCAGCAGCATCGTCACCGGCAGGGCGATGCCGTCCTCCGCGAAGCGCGCGCCCTGCATCGCGCGCACCGCCGCGCCGTCGAGCGCCGGATCGCCGCCGCCCTCGGCCACGGCCGCCCGGCGCACCGCGCCCGCCGCATCCGCCCGCAGCCGCAGCACGACGGTCCCGCCGCCGGGACGCTCGCCGGCCGCGCGCACCGGCACCCGGACCTCCGGCACGCGGACCGGCCGCATCTGCGCGATCGTCACCTCCCGCGCGGGCGCGGCCGTCTCGGGAACGGGAGCGGGCCCGCCCGCGCAGGCCTGCAGCGAGCCCAAGAGGACGGCGGCCAGCAGGCGCCGGGAACGGATGGCGGGGGAATCGACGGTGCGGTGCACGGGAAGGCGATGGGTTGGAGCGCCGGGATCGGGAGGCGCCGGCGGATGGATCGGAATGGATCGGCGGGATCCGAGGACGGGGACCGTGCCGCCCCGGCGCTCACCGGCCGGGCGTCGATCCCCCGGGAGGGCCGACAGGGCCGGCCCGGTCCTCCAGCGCGTCCATCACGCGCCGGAGCTTGGCGTGGCGGGCGTCGCCCAGGTCCCAGGCGGTCCCGCCGGCCGCAGCGCCCAGGGCCTGGCGGACCCGCGCCAGGCGCTCCAGCAGCGGGATCACCTGGCCGTCGACCAGGTTCACGAAATCCAGCAGGTCCTGCCGCGCCTGCGGGATCTTGTAGCCGCGGCTGGAGCTGGTGACGGGCACGCCGCTGTCGCGCAGGCCGGCCACGATGGCCGACTGCAGGTAGTGCTCCTGCAGGTTGTCGTAGCCGCGCGCGGCCAGCAGCCGCAGCAGCTCGGCCGAACTGACGTAGCCGCCGTCGCCGTGCAGCGCGGTGAACAGCAGGTGCGTCAGCACGATGCGCTGCACGCGGCCGTCCTCGTCCCGCGGGACGGGCATCCCGGCGATGAATCGCCAGGCCGCGTCCACCGCCGCCCGGCGGACGGCCGCGTCGGCCGCGTCCTCCAGCGGGCTGCGGGCGGGCGGGTCCCGGTCCTGCGCGGGCGGCCATTCCTCCAGCGTCAGCCAGCCGGCGCACAGCGGCGCGCGCAGCGCCAGGCCGTCCGTCCCGTCGCGCAGGCACTGCGCGACGCGGCGGGCCAGCAGGACGGCGAGCCGCATCGGCGCGGCGCCGGGCTCGGCCGCGCGCACCGCGGGCGCCGGACGGAACAGGTCCGCCCCGCGGCCTTCGACGGCGTGGCGCGCGAAGCCCGCGGACAGCGCCGCGACGCCCGCCGCGTCGGTGCGGACCTCGGTGTCGCGGCCGGCCACGGCGATCGCCTCGC
This sequence comes from Xylophilus ampelinus, assembly GCA_036946225.1. Taxonomy (GTDB): domain Bacteria; phylum Pseudomonadota; class Gammaproteobacteria; order Burkholderiales; family Burkholderiaceae_C; genus JAKOND01. The sequence goes on along the minus strand of JAQIJO010000007.1, from coordinate 205,096 downwards.
AGACCGCGCCGTGCACCACCTGGCCGGCCGTCCTGCCGCGCAGGCCGGGCGCGTCGGCCTCCGTCTCCCGGCGGTCCACGACGACCGCGTGGCAACGGATGTCGGCGGCGGCCAGCCAGTCGAACCGGTCCCAGCGCGGGGCGCCATCGGCGGGGGCGTCCGGGCCGCCATCCGGCCCGGCGCCGCGGCCCGGGTCCGGCTCCGCGGGCTCCGCCCCGGCCAGCGCCGCGGCCAGCCGGGCCTGGTGCGCCGCGAACGCCGCCGCCGGCGCCATCGCCAGCGCCGCGATCCGGTGGCGCGGCGGCGGAGCGCCGTCCGCGCCCGTCTCGTGCAGGTAAGCGATGAATTCCGCCATGGATCCTCCTGGTCGATGCGCGCCGGTCCAGCGCCGTGCCGCGCCCGCCGCCCCCCGGGCGTCGGGCGAATCGCCGGAGGCGCTGAGCGCCTCCACCCGTGCCGGCGGCAGGACGGAGGCGCCGGGGACGGCGCAGGGGTTGGCCGCCCGGCGGCGCTGCCGGGCGGATCGGCGCAGTGTAGAGTCCCCGCTTTCCCGTAGCGCGCCGGCCGCAGCGCGGCGCGGCGACCGCACAACGAAGACAAGCCTCCTCCGCCCCGCCGACCGGCGCGGCACGAACCAGCCCGATGCCCGACGCACACCACTCGCCGCAGCCGCCGACGGCCTCCGCCCCCGTGCCCGCGGCGAATGCCGCGCCGGCCGCCGCCGACCGTCCGGCGGCGCCGCCCGCCGCGCCGTCCACCCGCCACTGGGAACTGGACGCGCTGCGCGGCCTGATGCTGGTCCTGATGACGATCACCCACCTGCCGACCCGCCTGACCTCGCCGCTCGGCCAGCCCTTCGGCTACGTGTCGGCGGCCGAGGGCTTCGTGCTGCTGTCGGCCTACATGGCGGGCCTGGTCTACGGCCGCGTCGGCCACCGCAAGGGCATCGACGCGATGCGCTCCGCCCTGCTGGCGCGGGCGCGCAAGGTCTACCTCTGCCACGTGGGCATGCTGGTGTTCCTGTTCACGGTGATCGCCTTCGTCGGGCTGCGCACCCACCAGCCGGCGGTGCAGAACCTGATGTACTTCTACCTGCAGCAGCCGGTGGCGGCGCTGGCGAGCAGCCTGCTGCTGGTCTACCAGCCCTCGCTGCTCGACATCCTGCCGATGTACGTGCTGTTCATGCTGGCCAGCCCTTGGGTGCTGTCGGTGGGCATGCGGCGCGGCTGGCGCTGGCCGCTGGCGGTCAGCGCCGCGATCTGGGGCGTGGAGCAGTTCTTCAGCCTGGGCGGCTGGCTGCACGCGACGGCGGTGCGCTTCACCGGCCTGCCGGTGCCGCTGCGCGACACCGGCTCCTTCGCGACCTTCGCCTGGCAGCTGCTGTGGATGGTGGGCCTCTGGATGGGCGCCAGCCGCAACGACCCGGACGCCCGGCCCTTCGTCTTCCCGCGCCCGGTGGTCTGGCTGGCGGTGGCGGTGGCGATCGGCGGCATGGCGTGGCGCCACCACGTGGGCCAGGCACCCTTCCTCGGCGACGTGCAGCGCAACCTGTGGTTCGACAAGTGGCTGCTCGGGCCGCTGCGGCTGCTGGACCTGCTGGCGCTGGCGATCGTGACGATCCGCTTCGGCCCGGCCTTCGCGCGGCGCATCCGGCGGCCGCGCTGGCTGGAGACCATGGGCGCGGCCTCGCTGGCGGTCTTCTGCGCGCACCTGGTGATCGTGCTGCTGGTGCTGGCGACGCTGGGCAGCGATCCGCTGCGCCACCCGGCCTGGGTGGATGCGGTGGTGCTGGCGCTGTGCTACGGCGGGCTCTACCTCACCGCGCGCGGCATGCTGTGGCTGGACAAGCAGAAGACCGACGACGACCAGCCGCCCTGGCCGCTGAGCCCGTCGCTGGCCGAACCGCCGGCTGGCAGCGCGCTCGCGAGCGGGCCGCGGACCGCGGCCCCGTGAGCCGGCGCAGGGCTCAATCGCGCCCGGCGGGATGGGTCGAGACGGGGCGCACCGCCGCGGCCGGCACGCCGACCGGCGCGGCCGACGCGAGGGACGGCGCGGCCGGCGCCAGCGCGGCGTGCTGGCTGGGGGCGGCGCGGTCCGGCATAGGGCCCGCCGCCTGCTGCACGCCCGCCGGCTCGGGGATCGAGGCCGGCAGGTGCGAGGCGATCACCCCGCGCCAGAGGGCGTAACCGGCGCTGTTCATGTGCAGCATGTCGGCGCCGTACAGCTCGGCGCGGGCCTTGCCGTCCTCCGAGAGCATCGGGGTGAAGATGTCGATGTACTCGGCGTTGGACAGGGTGCGCACGTGGGCCGCGATCAAGGTATTGGTCTCGCGCACCTTGGGCATCAGGCCGGCGCGCGACGGGCTGGGCTTGATCGAGATGTAGGAGATGCGGGCGTCGGGCAGCTCGGCGCGCACGTGGCGCACGAATTCCTCGAAGCTCTGCAGCACCTGCGCCGGGCTGCGGCCTTCGGCCAGGTCGTTGTCGCCGGCGTAGACCAGCACCTGGCGTGGCTTGTACTGGGTGACCAGCTGGCGCGCGAAGTAGTTGCAGTCGGCCATGGTCGAGCCGCCGAAGCCGCGGTTGATGACCACCGGCATCTGCCGGAAATCCTGCGCCAGCTGGCTCCACATGCGGATGGTGGAGCTGCCCACGAAGAGCACGCCGCCGTGGCCCGGCGCCTGGGCCCGGTCGGCCGCGGCGAAGGCCGCCATGCTGTCGCGCCAGCGGCGCTGGGCGGCCGGCAACTCGGCTTCGCCCCAGGGCAGCGGATCGGCCAGCGAGGCCCCGGCCGGGACCGGGCCGGCGGAGCCGGGCGAGGCCTTGGGCGCGAGCGGCGCCGGCAGCGGCTGCGCGAAGCCGGCGCCGCCCCGGCCCAGCGTCAGGGCCGCGGCGACGGCGACGGCGCGCAGCGGCACCCGGGCGGCGATGCGGCGGACCCGCGGCATGCGGGCGCGGATACGGGAGGCGGCTGAAGCGAGGCGGGTGTGTTTCATGAATCGGGACGGCCCGCGGGCCGGTTCATGGAAGGGTTGCCGGAGGCCGCCACGGGCCCCGATCCGGTCCGGACCGCCCCCTGGGCGGCGGGAAGGAAAGCCGAAGGCGCGTGGCGATCGATACCCCCGATGGTACGGATTTCCCGCCGCGCGCGCTGCAACAAGGCTTGTCGGCGGCGGCCGCAGGCACGGCCGCCGCCGACGGGGAAGGCCGCGCGCCCGGCCTCCCGCGGCCTCGCCCCGGCCTCAGCCGATGCGCACCGGCACGAAGATCTTGTCCGCGCCGCGCTGCACCAGGAGCGCGACCGACCGGTCGGTCTTGCCGACCAGCGAACGCACCTGCTCGACCGACTTCACCGGCGTGCCGTTGACCGCCAGCAGCAGGTCGCCGGCCTGCACCCCGGCCAGTTCGGCCGGGCCGGCGGCATCCTGCACCACCAGGCCGCCCGAGGGCACGCCGGCCTCCTCGCGCTCCTGGGGCTGCAGCGGCCGCAGCGCCAGGCCGAGCCGGCCCTGGCTCGCGCCGCCGTCCCTGTCCGCGGCGGCCGCCACCTTGTCGTCGGCATTGGCGAGCGTCGCGGTCAGCTGCTGGCTGCCGCCCTTGCGCCACACGTCCAGCCGCACCTTGTCGCCGGGCGCCGCCAGGGCGATCGCCGCCGGCAGGTCGGCCGAGGCCACCACCGGCTGCCCGTCGACCTTGCGGATCACGTCGCCGGTCTGCAGGCCGGCGCGCTCGGCCGGGCTGCCCTTCTCGACGTTCGAGACCAGCGCGCCCTCGGGCGCGTCGAGCTTGAAGGAATCGGCCAGCGTCTGGTTGACCTCCTGCACCGAGACGCCGAGCTTGGCGTGCTGCACCTTGCCGTGCGCCACGATCTGCTGCTGCACCTTGCCCGCCAGGTCGATCGGGATCGCGAAGGACACGCCCTGGTAGCCGCCGGTGCGGCTGTAGATCTGCGAGTTGATGCCGACCACCTCGCCCTTGGCGTTGAACAGCGGCCCGCCCGAGTTGCCGGGGTTGATCGCCACGTCGGTCTGGATGAAGGGCACCGCGCTGTCGTCCGGCAGCGCGCGGCCCTTGGCGCTGACCACGCCGGCGGTGGCGGTGTTCTGGAAGCCGAAGGGCGAGCCGATGGCCAGCACCCATTCGCCCACCTGCAGGTCGCTGGTCTTGCCCAGCGTCACCACCGGCAGGTTCTTGGCGTCCACCTTGAGCACCGCCACGTCGGTCTTCGGATCGGCGCCGAGCACCTTGGCGCGCAGCTCGCGGCGGTCGGTGAGGCGCACGGTCACCTCCTTCGCGCCCTTGACCACGTGGGCGTTGGTGAGGATCAGGCCGTCGGGGCTGACGATGAAGCCCGAACCTTCTCCGCGCATCGGCGCGGCGTGCGGCCGGCCGCGCTGCATGCCGGGGCCGCCCGGCTGCTGCTGCTGGAAGCGGCGGAAGAAATCGAAGAACGGGTCGTTCGGCAGGCCCTCGGGCCCGCCGGAGGCCTCGTCGGCGTCGGCGGCCGGAGCGGTGCCGACCACGCTGATGTTGACCACCGCCGGGCCGTAGCGCTTGGTGATGGTCGAGAAGTCGGGCAGGGCCACGGAGGCGCCCGGCGCCGCGGCCATCGCGGCCGGGGCGGGCTGGGCCTGCGCATGGCCGAACTCGATCGCGGAGACGCCCGCGCCGCCGATGGCGCCGGCCGCCAGCAGCGCGACGGCGAGGCGGGTGGGGGAGGAAACGAGGGAATTGAGACGCATGGTGCAAGCTCCTGGGGAAAAGACCGTGGAATGGGGAGAACCTGGGAGCGACTATGGAATGCCCGCCTTAGGCGGGACTTAGGATCCGGGTCCGCGCGGCGCGGGAAGGCCCCGGGCCCGGCGCCGCGCCGCCGGCGGGGCGCAGAATCCCCGGCGCGCACCCGTCCGCCGCCGCGCCGGCCGCCCCCGGCCGCGCCACCGCCCATGCCGCCCGATCCGTCCCCCCGCCGCCCCGCCCCATACATCGCCGCCTCCCGGCCGCCGGACGCGCCTGCGCGCCCTGTCCGGCATGGCCCTCGGGCTCGCGGCCGTGCTGCTGGCGATCGGCCTGGCCGCCCGGTGGGCCGCCGGCCGCGAGGCCGCCGCCCTGGCCGACGCGATCCGCCGCGCCACCGAGCTGCACGCGCTCGGCCTGCGCGACGCGGCCGGCAAGTACGGCTACCTGCCCTTCACCGCGGGCCTGCACCCCGACCTGCGCGCCGCCCTGGCGCGGCCCGGGGACGCCGCCGCCCGGGCGCGGGCCAACCGCCGCATCGCGGAGATCAACCGCGCGGCGGGATCCGACGCGCTCTACCTCATCGGGCCGGACGGCACCACCCGCGCGGCCAGCAACTGGGACGCGCCCCGGAGCTTCGTCGGCGAGTCCTACGCCAACCGGCCCTACTTCCTCGACGCGCTCGCGGGCCGCACCGGCATGTTCTACGGCGTGGGCCAGACGACCGGGGAGCCCGGGCTCTTCATCTCGGCGCCGGTGCGCGCGGAGGACGGCGCGGTGATCGGCGTGGTCACCGCCAAGGTCAGCCTGCGCGCGCTGCAGGACGCCTGGGCCGCCGCCCGCGATCCGATCCTGCTGTCCGACGCGCGCGGCGTGGTGTTCCTGAGCGGGGTACCGGAATGGCTCTACCGCAGCACGCGCCCGATCGCGCCCGACGTGCGCGAACGGATGCGGCGCGACCGGCAGTACGGCCTGCGCGCCGACTTCGCGCTGCTGCCCTGGCGGGTCGCGCGCGTCGGCGACCGGCCGGGCTACCTGGTGCGCGCCGTCGTCGCGGGCGAGCCGCGCCGCTTCCTCGCGGTCGACGAACCGCTGCCCGAGCTGGGCTGGACCCTGACGGCGATGGCCGACCACGCCCCGGTGGACCGCGCCCGCGAACGCGCCTTGATGCTGGGCCTGCTGTGCGCCGGCCTGCTGCTGCTCGGCGGGCTGCACTGGCGGCTGCGCGAGCGCCGCTTCGCCGAGCAGCGCGACGCGCGCCGCGACCTGGAGCTGCGGGTGCGGGAGCGCACCCGGGCGCTGGACGAGGCCCACGCCTTCCGCAAGGCGATGGAGGATTCGCTGGTGGTCGGCATGCGGGCGCGCGACACCGACGGCCGCATCTCCTACGTCAACCCCGCCTTCTGCGCGATGACCGGCTACCGCGCCGACGAGCTGTTGGGCCGGCCGCCGCCCTACCCCTACTGGCATCCCGACGACGTGCCGCAGCACTGGGAGCGCTACGAGGCCATGATCCGCGGCGAGCCGGCGCGCTCCGGCTTCGAATCGCGCCTGCGGCACCGCGACGGGCACGAGGTGATCACCATGGTCTACACCGCGCCGCTGCTGCATGCCGACGGCAGCCGCGGCGGCTGGATGAGCTCGGTGGTGGACATCACCGAGCAGAAGCGCGCCGAGGAGCGCCAGCGCCGCAACGACGAGCAGCTGCAGCACGCGCAGCGCCTGGCCAGCCTGGGCGAGATGGCCTCCACCCTGGCCCACGAGCTGAACCAGCCGCTGATGGCGCTGAGCAACTTCGCGGGCGCGGCCAAGGCCTTCGCGCGGCAGGGCCGGCAGGACCTGCTGGCCGACAGCCTCGACGAGACCGTGGCGCAGGCCTGGCGCAGCGCCGAGATCGTGCGGCGCATCCGCGGCTTCGTGCGCCAGCGCACCGCCGGCGCCGAGGATTGCGCGGTCGGCGCCCTAGTCGCCAACGCGCTGGCGCTGCTGCAGGGCGACATGCGCCAGCGCCGGGCGCGCGCCGCGGTGCGCATCCCCGCCGGCCTGCCGCCGGTGCGCGGCGACCGGGTGCTGCTGGAGCAGGTGCTGCTCAACCTGGTCTCCAACGCGCTGCAGGCGATGGAGGCCACGCCGCCGGAGGAGCGCGCCGTGGACATCGAGGCCGAGGCGCGGGACGGCCGCGCGCGCATCCGGGTGGCCGACCGGGGGACCGGCATCGCCGCCGCCCAGGCCGACCAGGTGTTCGCGCCCTTCTTCACCACCAAGCCCGGCGGCCTGGGCCTCGGGCTCAACATCTGCCGCACCATCGTCGAAGCCCACCGGGGCCGCCTGTCCTTCGCGGAACGGCCCGGCGGCGGCACCGTATTCACCCTCGAGCTGGAGACCGCCGCACCGTGAACGCCCCCCCGTCCCCCAGCGCGGCCGCGCCCGCCGCGCCCGCCAACCACCTCTGCGTCGTGGACGACGACGAGGCGGTGCGCCGCTCGCTCGGCCTGCTGCTGCTCGCGCGCGGCCATGCGGTGCAGACCTTCGCCTCGGGCGAGGACTTCCTGGCCGGCGCCGACCTGCAGCGCCCGGGCTGCGCCGTGCTCGACCTGCGCCTGGGCGGCATCAGCGGGCTGGAGGTGTTCGACGCGCTGCGCGCGCAGGACAGCCCGCTGGTGGTCGTCTTCCTCTCGGGCCACGGAGAGATCCCGCTCGCGGTCGAGGCGGTGCGCAAGGGCGCCTTCGACTGGCTGGAGAAGCCCTGCCACGACGAACGCCTGCTGGAGACCGTCGACCGCGCGCTGCGGCAGGCCGGCGCAATCGCCGCGCGCCGCCAGGCCCGGCAGGCCGCGCAGGCCCTCTGGGACAAGCTCACCCCGCGCGAGATGCAGGTCGCCCGGCTGGTGGCCGAAGGCAAGCCCAACAAGCAGATCGCGCAGGAACTCGCGCCGCTGGAGCAGCGCACGGTGGAGACCCACCGGGCGCACGCCTTCGCCAAGCTGGGCCTCGCGAACAGCCACCAGCTGGACCGCTTCCTGCGCGAGCACGGGCTGTAGGCCCGCCCGGGGGGCGAGGCCGCGGGCCGCCGCCCGGCCGGCGTCTCGGTAGTAACCCTTGCGTATCGGTACGCAGGCGGCGCGCGGCCGGCTACGGACGACAGCCGGCCGCCGGCCGCACAGACTCGCCGGTGTGGCTGCAGGCGACCGTTCCGCCGGTCGGCGGCCGATCCGATTCCCGCGACACCGAGACAAGGACTCCTCCCATGACCACCCTCGCCGACACCGGCCGCGCCCCGGGGCGCGCCGCCGGGACCGCTCCCGCCGCCCGGGCCGACGCGCCCTACACCTTCGAGGAGAAGCGCAAGCGCATCTTCGCCATCTTCGCCGCCTCGTCCGGCAACCTGGTGGAGTGGTTCGACTTCTACGTCTACGCCTTCTGCGCGATCTATTTCGCGCCGGCCTTCTTCCCCAAGTCCGACCCGACGGTGCAGCTGCTCAACACCGCCGGCGTCTTCGCCGCCGGCTTCCTGATGCGCCCGGTGGGCGGCTGGCTGTTCGGCCGGCTCGCCGACCGCAAGGGCCGCAAGACCTCGATGGTGGTCTCGGTCAGCATGATGTGCGCCGGCTCGCTCGTCATCGCCTGCCTGCCCACCTATGCGCAGATCGGCGCCGCCGCGCCCGCCCTGCTGCTGGCCGCGCGCCTGCTGCAGGGCCTGTCGGTCGGCGGCGAGTACGGCACCACCGCCACCTACATGAGCGAGGTGTCGATGCGCGGCCAGCGCGGCTTCTTCTCGTCCTTCCAGTACGTCACCCTCATCGGCGGCCAGCTGCTGGCGGTGCTGGTGGTGGTGCTGCTGCAGCAGACGCTGGACGAAGCCCACCTGCGCAGCTGGGGCTGGCGCATCCCCTTCGTGCTGGGCGCGGCCGCGGCCGTGGTCGCCCTGGCACTGCGCCGCACCTTGACCGAGACCGCCAGCCAGGCGCACGGCAAGGCCGAGGGCGCCGGCACCCTGCGCGAGCTGTTCGCCCACCACAAGCGCGCCTTCCTGGTGGTGCTGGGCTACACCGCCGGCGGCTCGCTGGTCTTCTACACCTTCACCACCTACATGCAGAAGTACCTGGTCAACTCGGCCGGCATGTCGATCAAGACGGCCAGCAACGTGATGACCGCCTGCCTGTTCCTCTACATGTGCATGCAGCCGCTCTTCGGCGCCCTGTCCGACCGCATCGGCCGCCGCAACAACATGCTGCTGTTCGGCGCCCTGGGCGCGCTGATGACCGTGCCGGTGCTCGGCAGCCTGCAGCACGTCGGCAGCCCGCTGGCGGCCGGCGCGCTGATCACGCTGGCGCTCGCGGTGGTGAGCTTCTACACCTCGATCAGCGGCATCGTGAAGGCCGAGATGTTCCCGCCCGAGGTGCGCGCGCTGGGCGTGGGCCTGTCCTACGCGGTGGGCAACGCCATCTTCGGCGGCAGCGCCGAGTACGTGGCGCTGGGCCTGAAGTCCCTGGGCCACGAGTCCTACTTCTACTGGTACGTGACCGGCATGATGGCGATCGCCTTCCTGGTAAGCCTGCTGCTGCCGAAGCAGGCGAGCTACCTGCGCCACGACAAGTGAGGCGCCTGGCCCGGGCGGGACCGCTCCGCGGCTCAGGCGGGCGGCCAGCGCACCTCGACCCGCAGCCCGCCGAGCCGCGCCGAGCGGTCGAGCCGCAGGACGGCGCCGTGCCGGTCGGCGACGGCGCGGACGATGGCCAGGCCCAGGCCGCTGCCGCCGGCGGTGGCCTCGGCGCTGCGGAAGAAGCGGTCGAAGACCCGGGGCCGGTCGGCCTCGGCGATGCCGGGGCCGCTGTCCTCCACGGCCAGCAGCGCGCCGCCGTCCGGCAAGCGGCGCAGCGAGGCGTCCACCCGGCCGCCCTCGGGCGTGAACTTGACCGCGTTGTCGAGCAGGTTGCGCAGCAGGATGCCCAGCGCGTCCGCTTGGCCGCGCACCGGCACGGCCGCCTCCCCGTCACCTTGGCCCTCCCTGTCCGCGCCGCGGCCGGCCCCCTCCGCGTCCGGGTCCGCGAGCCCGAGGTCGATCCGGCGCGCCGACGCCTGGGGCAGCAGTTCGCCGACGGCCCGGCGCAGCAGCGCCCGCAGGTCCACCGGCGCCATCGGCGCCTGCGCCGCGCCGCCGGCGTCCTGGCGGGCCAGCGCCAGCAGCTGGCCGACCAGCGCGATGGCCCGGTCGATGCCCTGGGCCAGCCGCGCCGCGGCGCGTTCGCGCGCGGCCGGATCGTCCTGCGCGCCGGCGCGCTGCAGCGCCTGCGCCTGCAGCTTGAGCGCGGTCAGCGGCGAGCGCAGCTCGTGCGCCGCGTCGGCCACGAAGCTGCGCTGCGCGGCGAAGGCGTCGCGGGTGCGGCCGAAGAGCAGGTTGAGCTCGCGCACCAGCGGGCGCACCTCGTCGGGCAGGTCGTCCTCGGGCAGGGGCTCGAGGTCGTCCGCGGCGCGGCCGGCGACCTGGCGCCGCATGCGCTCGACCGGCGCCAGGGTGCGGCCGATGATCCAGCCCACCGCCAGCATCAGCAGCGGCGCGGTCAGCCAGACCGGCAGCGTGGCCCGCAGCGCCTGGCCGCGGGCGCGGGCCTGCCGCGCGTCCAGGTCCTGGGCGATCTGCACCGTCTGCAGCGGCGTCTGGATGGAATACACCCGGTAGCGGGTGCCGTCGGCCACCATGTCCGAGAAACCGAGCACCGCGCGCTGCGGCAACCGGGCCCGGGCGGAGCGGTAGAGCTGCACCCCGTCCGGCCCCCAGATCTGCACCAGCAGGTCGACCGCCGCCGACTCGTCGATGCCGCCCGCACCGCCGAGCGGAAGGTTGCTGCCGAGCGACTGGGCGACCTGCTGCAGGTGCAGGTCGGCGGTCGCATCCGCCTCGCGCAGCGCGCCGCGGTAGGCGCCGGCGGCCAGCACGCCGACCGCCGCCAGGATGCAAGCCAGCACCAGCGCCATCAGCCGGCCGCGCAGCGAGCGCAGGCCCAGACGGCCGGCCCAGGCGGCGGTCGCGGCCCGCGCGTTCATCGCGGCACCAGGTAGCCCAGGCCGCGCACCGTCTGCACCAGGTCGGCGCCGAGCTTCTTGCGCACGCCATGGATGTAGACCTCGACCGCGTTGCTGCTCACATCGTCCTTCCAGCCGAAGAGCTTCTCCTCCAGCTGGGTGCGCGAGAAGACCACGCCGGGCCGGGCGATCATCGGCTCCAGCACCGCCCATTCCCGGGCCGACAGCAGCACCGGCCGGCCGTCCTGCGTGGCCTCGTGGGTGGCGGGGTTGAGGGTGACGCCGCGGTGCGAGAAGGCGGGCCCGGCCTGGCCTTCGCCGCGCCGGATCAGCGCCCGGACGCGGGCCAGCAGCTCGTCGGTGTCGTAGGGCTTGACCACGTAGTCGTCGGCCCCGGCGTCGAGCCCGGCGACCCGGTCGGCGACCGCGTCGCGCGCGGTGGCCACCAGCACCGGCAGCCGGTCGCCGCGCGCGCGCAGGGCGCGCAGCACCTCCAGCCCGTCGCGCTTCGGCAGGCCGAGGTCGAGCAGCGCCAGGTCGTAGCGCTCGGACCGCAGGGCGGTGTCGGCCATGGCGCCGTCGCGCACCCAGTCGACCGCGTAGCGCTCGGCGCGCAGCAGGTCGAGCAGGGCCTCGCCGATCATCGTGTCGTCCTCCACCAGCAGCAGTCGCATCGCGCGCGTTCCCTTCGTCGGAAAGTGTCGGGTCCCCGATGCTGCGGCCGCCGCCTGATGCGAATCTGAAGCGGCCGCGGGCCGCCCCGCGGGGACCGGCGGGCGCCCGGGATCAGCGGGCCGCGAGGCGCGCGCGGTGGCGCGCGACCTGCCGGCGCACCTGCTCCGGCGCGGTGCCGCCGAGGGTGGCGCGGGCCTCGAGCGAGCCGCGCAGCGACAGCGGGCCGTAGACGTCCTCGCCGATCTCCGGGTGGAAGGTCCGCAGCGTGTCGAGCGGCAGCTCCGACAGGTCCACGCCCTGGCCGATGGCGGTCTTGACCGCGTGGGCCACCACCTCGTGGGCGTCGCGGAAGGGCAGGCCCTTCTTGACCAGGTAGTCGGCCAGGTCGGTGGCGGTGGCGTAGCCGCGCTTGGCGGCGCGCTCCATCGCCTCGGGCTTGACGGTGATGCCGCCCACCATCTCGGCGAAGATGCGCAGCGTGTCCTTGAGCGTGTCGACGGTGTCGAACAGCGGCTCCTTGTCTTCCTGGTTGTCCTTGTTGTAGGCCAGGGGCTGGCCCTTCATCAGGGTGATCAGCCCCATCAGGTGGCCGACGACGCGGCCGGTCTTGCCGCGCGCCAGCTCGGGCACGTCGGGGTTCTTCTTCTGCGGCATGATGGAACTGCCGGTGCAGAAGCGGTCGGCGATGTCGATGAAGCCGAAGCTCTGGCTCATCCACAGGATCAGCTCCTCCGACAGCCGGCTCACGTGCACCATGGCCAGGGAGGCGGCGGCGGTGAATTCGATCGCGAAGTCGCGGTCGCTGACCGCGTCCAGGCTGTTCTGGCAGACGCAGGCCTCGCCCTGCGCGTCCACCATGCCCAGGGTGCGGGCCACCCGCTCGCGGTCGAGCGGGTAGCTGGTGCCGGCGAGCGCCGCGGCGCCCAGCGGCAGGCGGTTGACGCGGCGGCGCACGTCGTCGAGGCGTTCGGCGTCGCGGGCGAACATCTCCACGTAGGCCAGCATGTGGTGCCCGAAGGCCACCGGCTGCGCCACCTGCAGGTGGGTGAAGCCCGGCAGGATCACGTCGGCGTTCTTCTCGGCGATGTCCACCAGCGCGCGCTGCAGGTCGGCGAAGAGGCCGGCGATCAGGTCGATCTCGCCGCGCAGCCACAGCCGCACGTCGGTGGCGACCTGGTCGTTGCGGCTGCGGCCGGTGTGCAGCCGCTTGCCGGCGTCGCCCGCCAGCTGGGTCAGGCGGGCCTCGATGTTGAGGTGCACGTCCTCCAGGTCGAGCTTCCAGTCGAAGCCGCCGCCGGCGATCTCCTCGGAGATCTGCGCCATGCCGCGCCGGATGGCGGCATGGTCCTCGGCGGAGAGGATGCCCTGGGCGGCCAGCATCTCGGCATGCGCCAGGCTGCCCTGGATGTCGGCCTGCCAGAGCCGCTTGTCGAAGAAGACGCTGGCGGTGTAGCGCTTGACCAGGTCGCTCATCGGCTCCGAGAAGAGCGCCGACCAGGCTTCGGACTTGGTGGCGAGCTGGTCGCGGGACGGGGCGGAGGAAGCGTCGGCGGAAGGGATGGGCGAAGACATGGGGGAGGCAATAATCCGGTGACAACACCCGAAGCGCGACCGCGCCGCCCCCGGATGCCTGCTGTGAAAGACGCGCAAATTTTATCGGCCCCGCCCGAAGCCGCCGCCGGGGCGGCGGCGGCCGGGCGCGCCCCGCCGCGGCCGGCCGGCCCGCCGGTGCTCGACGCCTGCCATCCGGGCGTGGTGCTGCGCGCTGTGGCGCTGGTGGAGCTGGTCGCCGCGACCGCTGCGATGTTCTTCGCCGCCTCCCCCGCCGCCTGGCTGGCGCAGTGGACGCAGCTGACCGCGGTCATGCTGCCCGCCACCCTGCTCTGGCTGCTGGCCGCCTGCGGCTGCAAGCAGGCGCTGGCGCGGCGGACGACGGGCGCGCAGCTGGCCGCCGCGACGGCGCTGGGCGCGCTCGCCGGGCTGTGCGGCTGCGCGCTGCTCGCCCTCGCGCGGGCCCTGCCGCTGGGCGCGGGGCTGGGCGACGCCGCGGCCCTGCCGTGGCTCGCTTCGGCCTGCACCGGCGCGCTGCTGGCGCTGGCGATGGCCGCGGTGCTCGCGCTGCGGGCGCGCGGCCGCATGCCGGCCGCCACCGCCGCGCGGCTGGCCGAGCTGCAGGCCCGCATCCGGCCGCATTTCCTGTTCAACACCCTCAACAGCGCGATCGCCCTGGTGCGGGCCGAGCCGGCGAAGGCCGAGGCGCTGCTGGAGGACCTGGGCGACCTGTTCCGCCACGCGCTGGCCGATCCGGGCCAGTCGACCACGCTCGCGCAGGAGATCGAACTGGCGCAGCGCTACCTCGCGATCGAGCAGGTGCGCTTCGGCGACCGGCTGCGGGTGCGCTGGGCGATCGACCCGTCGGCCGGCGGCGCCCGCCTGCCGCCGCTGCTGCTGCAGCCGCTGGTCGAGAACGCGGTGGTGCACGGCGTCGAACCCAGCGCCGAGGGCGGCCGCATCCTGGTCTCCACCGAGCGGCGCGGCGCGCTCGTGGTGGTCAAGATCGAGAACACCCTGCCCCCGGCCCGCGACGGCGCGGACGCCGGGCCGGACCCGGCCGCGCCGCGCGGCCACGGCATCGCGCTCGACAACGTGCGGGCGCGGCTGCAGCTGATGCACGATGTCGAGTCCCGCATGCAGGCCGGACCGCGCGACGGCAAGTTCCGCGTCCGGCTGCAATGGCCGCTGGAAGGCGTCTGACAATCGCCTTCGCCATCCCGCGCCATCCTCTCCGCACGACCCACCACCACCCGCCCGAGCCGCCGCCATGCACATCCTCCTGGTAGACGACGAGCCCCTGGCGCGCCAGCGCCTGCAGACCCTGCTGGCGGACTGCGCCGCCGTGCCCGGCGCGCCCGCGGTCGGCATGGTCTACGAGGCCGCCACCGCCGACGCGGCGCGCGCGGTGCTGGCCACCGCGCCGGTGGACCTGGTGCTGCTCGACATCCACATGCCCGGCACCAGCGGCCTGGCGCTGGCGCAGGCGCTGCGGGTGCTGCCCCGGCCGCCGGCGGTGGTCTTCGTGACCGCCCACGCCGGCCACGCGGTGACCGCCTTCGAGCTCGACGCCGCCGACTACCTGACCAAGCCGGTGCGGCTGGAGCGCCTGGTGCAGGCGCTGCAGAAGGCGGCGCGCAGCCGGCCGCAGGACGCGGACGCTGCCGCCGGGGCGCCGGCGGACGATGCGCTGGTGATCCACGAGCGCGGCCGCACGGTGCGGGTGCCGCTGGCCGAGGTGCTGTATTTCAAGGCCGAGCTGAAGTACATCACCGTGCGGACCCGCGCGGCCAGCCACATCCTGGACGGCTCGCTCAGCGACCTGGAGGCCCGCTTCGGCGCCCGCTTCCTGCGGGTGCACCGCAACGCGCTGGTGGCGCGGCACGCGATCCGCGCCCTGGAGAAGCACTATTTCGACGCCGAGGAAGGCGAAGGCTGGGCGGTGCGCATGCACGGCCTCTCCGAACTGCTGCCGGTCTCGCGCCGCCAGGCGCCGGCGGTGCGGGAAGCCCTCTCGGGCTGAGCCTCAGCGGGCCGGCGGCGCGGCGGCCGCGGGGGCCTGCGCTTCCGCCGCGCCCGGGTCCCGGCCGCCGTCCCGGACGGCCGCGCGTGCGGTCCCGTCGCCGCCGCGGGCCTGCGCGGGCCCGTGGTCGTGTTCGTGTTCGTGCTCATGCCCGTGGTCGTGCCCGTGGTCGTGGTCCCCGTGGGCCAGCGAGCTGACCGCGGTCACCAACAGGATGCCCACGGCGAGCCAGGCGATCTGCGCCAGCGTCTGGCGGGTCGAGAGGCGGCGCTGCAGCTGCGGGATCAGGTCGGCCAGCGCGACGTAGACGAAGCTGCTCGACGCCACCACCAGGAAGAGCGGCAGCCAGTCCTGCAGCTGCTCGACCAGGAAGTAGCCGGCGATGCCGCCCAGGGCGGTGGTCGCTCCCGCGAGCGAGACCTTGAGCAGCGCGGTGCGGCGGTCGGAGCTGCTCTGGCGCAGCACGATCAGGTCGCCCATGTGGTGCGGCACCTCGTGCGCCAGCACCGCCAGCGCGGCCACCGTGCCCAGCCACAGGTCGGCGGTGAAGGCCGAAGCGATCAGGATGCCGTCGCCGAAACAGTGCACCGAATCGCCGGTCAGCACCGCCCATCCGCCCGCGGCCGGCGGGTGGTGCGCGTGGCCGTGACCATGGTCGTGGCGGTGGCCGTGCGCGTGGCCGTGTCCGTGGTCGTGCCCATGGTCATGCCCGGGGGAGCGGCCGTGCGCGTCGCCCGCCGTGCCCTGCGGCCTGCCGGCGCCGTGGTGCTCGTGGCCGTGGTGCCACAGCTCGGCCTTGTCGAGCAGGAAGAAGAACACGATGCCCAGCAGCAGCGCGCCGAAGAGATGGTGCACGCCGATGGCGCCGCCCACCCGCTCGAAAGCCTCGGGCAGCAGGTGCATGAAGGCGGTGGCCAGCAGCGCGCCGGCCGCCAGGCTCAGCAGGTGCTGGGCGCCGACGCCGAAGCGCCCGTCCGCCCCGGCGCGCAGCAGCGCCGCCGCCACCCACACGCTGCCCACGCCGCAGGCCAGCGTGCCCGCGAGGATTGCCAACAGAGTCATCGAATCGGTCCATCTGCGCGCCCTGCGGCGCGCGCCTCCAGCCGCCCACCGGTGCATGCCCACCGGACGCCGCCGCGGAAGACCGCCCGGCGAGGGCGGGCGGCGGATGCGGAGTCCGGAGGGCGCGGGAATCGCAGGCCGCGGCCGGCCGGCTCAGGCCACGCCGTGCGACGCGAACCAGGCCAGGGCGCGGGCCCAGCCGTCTTCGGCCGCCGCCTTGCGGTAGCTGGGCCGGTAGTCGGCGTGAAAGGCGTGCCCGGCTTCCGGGTAGACCACGAACTGCGAAGCCCTGGCCGCCGCGGTGCCGGCGGCCAGAGATGATTTCATCTTATCAATAGTGTCAAGCGGGATGCCGCTGTCCTGGCCGCCGTAGAGGCCCAGCACCGGCGCGCGCAGCTCGGCCGCGACGTCCACCGGGTGGCGCGGCGTGTTGGCGGTGGCGTTGCCCACCAGCCGGCCGTACCAGGCCACGCCGGCCTTGACCGGCCCCTGGGCCGCATAGAGCCAGACGATGCGGCCGCCCCAGCAGAAGCCGGTGATGCCGGCCCGCGACACGTCGCCGCCGTGCGCGGCGGCATGCTTCAGGGCGCCGTCGAGGTCGGCCATGACCTGCGCGTCGGGCACCTTGGAGACCAGCTCGGCCTGCAGCTTCGCGATGTCGGTGTAGCCCTTGGGGTCGCCCTGGCGGGCGTAGAGTTCCGGCGCGATCGCGAGGTAGCCGGCGCGGGCGAACCGGCGGCAGACGTCGGCGATGTATTCGTGCACCCCGAAGATCTCCTGCACCACCAGCACCACCGGCACGCCGGTGCGGTTCGCGGGCGCGGCCATGTAGGCCGGCACGTCGAAGCCCGCCACCGGGTAGGTGACCGGGCCGGCGCGCAGCCCCTCGGAGGTGGTGGCGATGGCGGTCTGGGCGGCGATCGGCAGCGTGGCGGCCGCGTAGCCCGCGCCCAGCGCCACCTTCAGCGCGGTGCGGCGGCTGGCGCCGGCCTCGGTGCTGCGGCCGGGCAGCAGGGAATCGATGTCGGCGCGGAGGTCGTCGGTGTGCATGGCAAAGGCTCCTGGTCTCGGGGATCGGTGGGTCGCACGGCAGGGGACGCGCGGCGGTGCGCGCGGCGGCGCGGCACGGAGTCTAGGGATAAGCCTGCGTTCATGTGTTGCGCGCCGTGTCCGGCGCGCGGCCGGTCCCGGGACGCGCGCCCTCCGGCCCCGGCCGCGGCGGCGCCCGCGGGCCCGGACGGTCCGCCGCCCGGCACAAACGGTTGCCGGGCCCGCCCCGCGACCGGCCACACTCCGGAGCAGCTGCCTGCGCGCAGTCGCGTGCGGCGCCGCGGCCGGCGCCCCGCCCAACGGAGATCCAACCATGCACATCCTGCTCTGCGGCGCCGACGGCTTCATCGGGCGCCACCTGGAGAAGGCCCTGCGCCGCGAGGGCCACCGGGTCACCGCCGCCGTCTCGGCCCGATCGCGCCGCGCCGCCCGTGCCGGCGCCGACCCGGTGGCGGTGGTGGATTTCGTCCGCGACGTCCGGCCCGCCGACTGGCTGCCGCGGCTCCACGGGGTGGACGCGGTGGTCAACGCGGTGGGCGTGCTGCGCGACTCGCCCGCCCGGCCGATCGACGCGGTGCACGTGCGCGCGCCGGTCGCGCTCTTCGACGCCTGCGCCGACGCGGGCGTGCGGCGGGTGGTGCACATCGCGGCGCTGGGCATCGACGGCGGCGCGAGCCGCTACGCCGAGACCAAGCGCGCCGCCGAGGCGCACCTGCTCGCGCTCGACGAGGACGGCGACCTCGACGCGGTCTCGCTGCGGCCGAGCATCGTCTTCGGGCGCGGCGGGTCGAGCAGCGCGCTCTTCATGGCGCTGGCGCGCCTGCCGGTGCTGCCGCTGCCGGCGACGCTGCTCGACGCGCGCATCCAGCCGGTGTCGGTGCACGACCTGGCCGACACGGTGGCCGCGCTGCTCGACCGGGCCGACGACGTGCGCGGCATCGTCGAATGCGGCGGCCCGGAGGCGCTGTCCCTGGGCGAATTCATCGCCAGCCTGCGCCATCAGCTGGGGCTGCCGCCCGCGCGGGTGCTGCGGCTCTCGGACCGGGTCGCCGAGGGCGCGGCGCGCCTGGGCGACCGCTTGCCCGGCGTGCCCTGGTGCAGCGACACCCTGGCGATGCTCGCCTCCGACAACGTGGTGCGCGACGAGGGCATCGCCTCGCTGATCGGCCGCGTCCCGGCCCACCACCGGGAATTGGTCACCCTGGCCTGGAACTGATGCCCGCGCCGCCCGCCGCCGACGACGACCTGGGCCGCCCGCCGGACGGCTGGCGGCTCGCGGTCTACCGGGTGGTGTTCGAGTCGGACACCCGCGCCGGGCGCCTGTTCGACATCGCGCTGATCGCCGCCATCCTCCTGAGCGTGGGCGTGGTGATCGCCGACAGCGTGGCGCCGCTGCACGCGATGCACCACCGGGCCTTCGAGCGCTTCGAATGGTTCTTCACCGCCCTCTTCACCCTCGAATACCTGGCCCGGGTCGCGAGCGTGCAGCGGCCGCTGCGCTACGCCCTGGGCTTCTTCGGCATCGTGGACCTGCTGGCGCTGCTGCCGACCTACCTGGCGCTGGTCTTCCCGGAGCTGCACGCGCTGATCGACGTCCGCATCCTGCGGCTGCTGCGCATCTTCCGGATCTTCAAGCTGACCGCCTACCTGCAGGAGTACCAGGCGCTGGGCATGGCGCTGCGGCACAGCCGGCGCAAGATCATGGTGTTCCTGTCGGCGGTGCTGATGATCGTGCTCATCGCCGGCACGGTGATGTACGTGGTCGAGGGGCCGGAGCACGGCTTCACCAACATCCCGACCGGCGTCTACTGGGCGATCACCACCATGACCACCGTCGGCTTCGGCGACATCGCGCCCAAGACCGGGCTCGGCCGGCTGATCTCCTCGGCCATGATGCTGCTCGGCTGGGGCACGCTGGCGGTGCCCACCGGCATCGTCACCGCCGAGATGACCGCGCGGCGCATCTACCTTCCGCCGGCGGCGGGCCCGGACGGCGCGCCGGCGCCGGGGCGCGAATGCCTGTCCTGCGGCATGGTCGGCCACATGCCCGACGCCGCCTACTGCATGCGCTGCGGCACGGCGCTGGGCGCACCGGGGGCGCTGGGCGGCGGTACGGCCGGGTCCCGGGCCGCCGCGGCCCCGGGCGCCTCCAGCGGCCCGGCGGCCTGACGGCGCCGGAACCCGCGCGCCGCGATCCGCGGGAGCGCCGGGAAGCGCAAGGCGCGGAAGGCGCGGAAGGCGCGGAAGGCGTGGAAGGCGTGGAAGACGTGGAAGGCGTGGAAGGCGTGGAAGGCGTGGAAGGCACGGAAATCCTCGAAGGAAAACCCCTCCAGCGCGCCTCGCTCCTACGCTGCAAGCTACCGAAACGATAGCACCCAGGACGGCGCTCTCACCCCGGCGGACGGTCGCGCAGCGGATCGCGGCGCCGTCCGCGGGCCTGCCAGCGCCGCTGCGCCACGCGCCGCAGGTCGTGCAGCACCGGCGGCAGGCACAGCAGCAGGAGCAGCAGCGCCAGCGGCAGCACCCAGCCGAAGCCCACCTTGCGGAAGCCCGCCGCGCCCACCACGCCGCCCAGGATGAACATCGCCAGCAGCATGCCGTGGAGCCGCAGCTTCAGGCGGTTGGCCCGCACCCGCGACTCGGGCGGGGTGCCCATGCGGTTCCAGTAGAGCATCTTGCCCAGCTCGATGCCCAGGTCGGTGACGGTGCCGGTGACGTGGGTGGTGCGGATCTGGCCGCGCGAGAGCTTGGCCGCCATCGCGTTCTGCAGGCCCATGGTGAAGGCCAGGAGCAGCACGGTGAAGGGCACCGCGAACGGGGTGCTGCGGCGCAGCGTGGCGTCGCCGGTCACGCCGAAGGCGAGGATCAGCGCCGCCTCCAGCAGCAGCGGCAGCGCGAAGGCGCTGCGCAGGTGGTGCTGCCAGCCCCAGTTGATCAGGACCGCCGCCACCCCCGCGCCGCTCGCGAAGGACAGCAGCGCGCCCAGGGCCGCCAGCAGCAGCGCCGGGTTGCCGTCGAAGAGGTTGTCCGCCAGCATCGAGGCGAAGCCGCTCATGTGCGAGGTGTACATGTGCAGCGCCAGGAAGCCGCCGGCATTGAGCGCGCCGGCGTTGAAGGCCAGCACCCCGCCCAGCATCCGGTTGATCGCCGGCGTGCGGTGGGGGCCGGTCAGCAGCAGCAGGCGGCGGGGCACGGCGGGGGCGTGGTCAGTGCGGCAGCGGCGGGGGCTTGCCGTCCGGCGCTCAGTGCGCCCGGTCCCAGTTCGGGCCGACGCCGACCTCGGCCAGCAGCGGCACCCGCAGCGCGGCCACGCCGGCCATCAGGCGCGGGACCTCGGTGCGCACCCAGCCGACCTCGGCCTCGGGCACCTCGAACACCAGTTCGTCGTGCACCTGCATCACCACCTTGGTGGCGCGGCCCTCGGCGTCGATCGTGTCCTGGATCTGCACCATCGCCATCTTGATCAGGTCGGCGGCGGTGCCCTGCATCGGCGCGTTGATCGCCGCCCGCTCGGCCGCGCCGCGGCGCGGGCCGTTGGGCGAGTTGATCTCGGGCAGGTAGAGCCGGCGGCCGAAGACGGTCTCGACGTATCCCTGCTCCTTGGCCTGGGCGCGGGTCTCGTCCATGTAGCGCTTGACGCCCGGGTAGCGCTGGAAGTAGCGGTCGATGTAGTTCTTGGCGGCGGTGTTGTCGATGGCCAGCTGCCGCGCCAGGCCGAAGCTGCTCATGCCGTAGATCAGCCCGAAGTTGATCACCTTGGCGTAGCGCCGCTGCTCGTTCGCAACCTGCTCGGGCGGCACGCCGAAGACCTCGGCGGCGGTGGCCCGGTGCACGTCCATGCCCTCGGTGAAGGCGCGCAGCAGCGACTCGTCGCCGCTGATGTGGGCCATGATGCGCAGCTCGACCTGGCTGTAGTCGGCGCTCGCGATCACGCTGCCCGGCGGCGCGACGAAGGCCTCGCGCACCCGCCGGCCCTCGGGCGTGCGGATCGGGATGTTCTGCAGGTTGGGCTCGTTGCTCGACAGCCGCCCGGTCACCGCGACCGCCTGCGCGTAGTGGGTGTGGACCCGGCCGCTGCGCGGGTTGGCGAGCATGCCGAGCTTGTCGGTGTAGGTGCCCTTGAGCTTCGAGAGGCTGCGGTACTCCAGCAGCCGCGCCGGCAGCGGGTAGTCCTCGGCCAGCTTCTCCAGCACCTCCTCGTCGGTGCTGGGCGCGCCGCTCGGCGTCTTCTTGACCACCGGCAGGCCGAGCTTGGCGAAGAAGATCTCGCCGATCTGCTTCGGGCTGCCGAGGTTGAAGGGCTGGCCCGCGAGCTCGTGGGCCTGCTGCTCCAGCGCGACGATGCGCTCGCCCAGGTCCTGGCTCTGGCGGGCCAGCACCTCCGCGTCGATCAGCACGCCGTTGCGCTCGATGCGGTAGAGCGCCTCGCTGCTGGCGATCTCCAGCAGGTAGATGTTGCGCAGCTTCTCGTCGGCCTCCAGCTGCGGCCAGAGCACCTCGTGCACTGCCAGCGTCTGGTCCGAGTCCTCGCAGGCGTACTCGGTGGCCAGGTCGATCGCCACCTGGCTGAACGGGATCTGGTGCGCGCCCTTGCCGCACAGGTCCTCGTAGGTGATGCCGCTGCGGCCCAGGTGGCGCTCGGCCAGGCTGGAGAGCCCGTGCGGCTTGTGCACCTCCAGCACGTAGCTCTGCAGCATGGTGTCGTGGACGAAGCCCCGCACCTCGATGCCGTGGTTGGCGAAGACGTGGCGGTCGTACTTGACGTGCTGGCCGAGCTTGGCGCGGGAGCCGTCCTCCAGCCAGGGCTTGAGCCGGGCCAGCGCCTCGTCGCGCGGCAGCTGCGCCGGCGCGCCGGCGTAGTCGTGGGCGAGCGGGATGTAGGCGCCCTCCCCGGCCACGATGCTCAGGCTCACGCCGACGATCTCGGCGCGCAGGGCGTCGAGCGAGTCGGTCTCGGTGTCCACCGCGACCAGGTCGGCCGCCCGCGCCCGGTCCAGCCAGTCGTCGAAGGCCTCCCAGGTCAGGACGGTCGCGTAGCGGCCGGCGTCCAGGCCCGGGGTGGGCGGCCGGTCCGCGTCGGCGACCGCGCCGGCGGTCGGCGCGCCGTCGGCGTCGAACAGGCCGGGCGCGCCCTCGCCGCCGGCTGGGGCGACCCCGCCCGCGCCGCGCGGCTTGCGGGGGCCGGCGCGCTTCGCGGCCGGCGCCGGGGCCTCGGCGGCCGCGGCGCCTGCGGCTCCGGACGGGCCGGAGGCCGCGGCGAACGCGCGCAGCATGCTCTTGAAACCATAGCGCTCGCAGAACGCGGCGAGCGCCGGCAGGTCCTCGGCGCCGACCGCCAGCGCGTCGAGCGCCGGCAGCCCCGGCACGTGGCCGTCGAGGTCGCAGTCGGTGCGGATGGTCACCAGCCGGCGGCCCTGCGGCAGCCAGTCGGCCGCGGCGCGCAGGTTCTCGCCGGCCACGCCCTTGATCTTGCCGGCGTTGGCCATCAGGGCGTCGAGCGAGCCGTATTCCTGCAGCCACTTGGCGGCGGTCTTGGGGCCGACCTTGGGCACGCCGGGCACGTTGTCCACCGCGTCGCCGACCAGGGTCTGGTAGTCGACCATCAGCCCGGGCGGCACGCCGAACTCGGCCTCCACCCCGGCGACGTCGCGCTTCTTGCCGTTCATGGTGTCGATGATGGTGACGTGCGCGTCCACCAGCTGGCTCAGGTCCTTGTCGCCGCTGGAGACGATCACCTCCACGCCCTGGCGCGAGGCGGCGCAGGCCAGCGTGCCGATCACGTCGTCGGCCTCCACGCCCGGCACCAGCAGCACCTGCCAGCCCATCAGCCGCACCGCCTCGTGCACCGGCTCGATCTGGCTGCGCAGGTCGTCGGGCATGGCCGAGCGGTTGGCCTTGTATTCGGGATACCACGCGTCGCGGAAGGTCGGCCCGGAGGCGTCGAACACGCAGGCCGCGTAGTCGGCCGGCACCTCGCGGCGCAGCGACTGCAGCATGTTGATCATCCCGCGGATGGCGCCGGTGGCCGGGCTGGCCGGGTCCCCGGGCACCGCGCGCAGGTCGGGCATGGCGTGGAAGGCCCGGTAGAGGTAGCTGGAGCCGTCGACCAGCAGCAGCGTGCGGCGCGATTCGCCTTCGGCGGCCTCGGCCACCTCCGCCGCGGCCCCGACCGCGGCGGCCACCGCCGGCGGCACCGGCGCGGCGGCCGGGGGCGGCGCGGCGGATGCGGGGGATTCGGCGCCGGTGCCGGCGGGGAGGTCGGTGTCGGGATGCTCGCTCATGGAAACGATTGTGCCTGCGCGCCCGGCGGCGCCGGCACACGTTCCCGTACGCATGCCGGGTCGGGCGGCGGTCCGGGCCCGGCGGCCCGCCGGACGCCTCCCCTACGCCATCCGACGACGCTCGATGGCGGCCGGCGGCGCACCCCGGCGGGCATGCCCCGCACCGGCGCGTGGCCTCGCCCGGAGCGCCGGAGCGTGCACCTACAATCCGCCCATGCCCGCCGCCCCCGCCCCTTCGTCCGCCCTGCCCGGCGCGCCTTCCTCCCCGTCCCCGCTGCGCGGCCGCCGCGCCGCGGCTTCGGCGGCCCTGCTGCTGGCCTGCGGCGCCGCCTGGGCGCAGGCCCCGGCCGCCCCGCCCGCCGACCCGCAGCAGGCGCCGGCCGCCGGCGGCCGGCCCGAGCGCCGCATCGAGCGCATCACCGTGGAGGACGGCGGCAGCCGGGTCGACGAGGTGCGCTACGGCGGCCAGACCCAGAGCATCACGGTACAGCCCAAGGTGGGCACCACCACGCCCTACGACATCAGCCCGACCGACGGCGCCCGGCAGAAGCCCGCGCCGCGCGACGGCGGCACCGGCCCCGACGCCGGCCAGCGCACCTGGCGCCTGCTGGGCTTCTGACCCGGCCCGGCGCGTCCGACGCGCCCCCGCCGCGGGAAGCACCGCCGGCGCCGCCCCGTCCTCCCTCCCTGGTCCCGCACCGCCTCCCGTTCCCCGACCCATGGCCGTTTTCACCGAAGTCCCGCCCGACGAAGCCCGTCGCCTGCTGCGCCGCCTGGGCCTGGGCGAGCTCCTGGAACTGCGCGGCATCCAGGGCGGCATCGAGAACACCAACTACTTCGCCACCACCTGGCAGGCGGGCGCCGACGGCGCCGAAGGCCGCCAGGGCAGCTACGTGCTGACCCTGTTCGAGCGCCTGACCGCCGAGCAGCTGCCCTTCTACCTGGAACTCATGCGCCACCTCGCCGCGCGCGGCATCCCGGTGCCGGCGCCGGCGCCCGACGTGCGCGGCCGGCTGCTGCACAGCGTCTGCGACAAGCCCGCCGCGGTGGTGGACCGCCTGCGCGGCAGGAGCGAACTGGCCCCGGGCGCCGCGCACTGCGCCGCCATCGGCGCGATGCTGGCCCGCATGCACCTCGCCGGCCGCGATTTCGACGGCCGCCAGCCCAACCTGCGCGGCCTGGACTGGTGGAACGAGACCGCCCCGGTGGTGATGCCGCACCTCGACGCCCCGCAGGCGGCGCTGCTGCGGTCCGAGCTGGCCTACCAGAACCACGTCGCCGCCTCGGCCGAGTACGCCGCGCTGCCCCGCGGCCCGGTGCACGCCGACCTGTTCCGCGACAACGCGATGTTCGAGGGCGAGACGCTGACCGGCATTTTCGACTTCTATTTCGCCGGCATCGACAGCTGGCTGTTCGACCTGGCGGTCTGCCTCAACGACTGGGCCATCGTCCACGCCACCGGCCGCCACGAGCCGGGCCGCGCCGATGCGCTGCTGGCCGCCTACGCCACGGTGCGCCCGCTGGAAGCGGCCGAACGCGCGCTGCTGCCGGCGATGCTGCGGGCGGCGGCGCTGCGCTTCTGGATCTCGCGCCTCTGGGACTTCCACCTGCCGCGCGCGGCCTCGATGCTGGTGCCGCACGACCCGGCCCATTTCGAGCGGGTGCTGCGCGACCGCGCCGAATCCTGCCTGGCGGTGCCCGCATGAGCCGCCGGCCGTCCCTGCCGCTGCGCCGCGCGGGAGGCCGCGCATGAGCGCCGGGCTCCCCGCCTCCGGACCGGTCCGGCTGCGCATCGTGCCGGCGCGCGCCGGCCTGCGCTGGGTCTCCGCCGGCATCCGCACCTTCCTGCGCCAGCCGCTGGGCTTCGGCGTGCTGCTGACCATGTTCCTGCTGCTGACGCCGCTGCTGGCGATGCTGCCGGTGCTCGGCACGGTGGCGGTGCTGGCGCTGCTGCCGGCGCTGACCCTGGGCATGATGGCGGCCGCCCGCGATGCGGCCGCCGGCGCGCGCGTCCATCCGGCGACGCTCTTCGCCGGCCTGCGCGGCCCGCAGCGCGGCAGCATGCTGACGCTGGGCGGCATCTATGCGGCCGCCTTCCTGGTGGCGGTGGCCTGCACCGCGGCGGTCGACGGCGGCGACTTCGCCCGCGCCTACCTCCTGGGCACGCCGGTGCCGCGCGAGACGATGCAGTCCGACGGCTTCCTGGGCGCGATGTGGGTGGTGCTGGCGCTGTGGATGCCGCTGTCGCTGCTGTTCTGGCATTCGCCGGCGCTGGTGCACTGGCACGGGGTCCCGCCGGTCAAGAGCATGTTCTTCAGCGCGGTCGCCTGCTTCCGCAACCTGGGGGCCTTCACCCTGTTCGGCCTGGCGTGGGCCGGCGTGTTCGCGGTGGGCAGCGTGGCGCTGGCGCTGGTCGGCGTGCTGCTGGCGTCCCTCGGCCTGGTGTCGGAATCGCCGATGGGCGCCGCCCTGCTGAGCGGGCTGGTGGCCGGCGGCGCGCTGGTGATGATGGCGATGTTTTTCGCCTCGCTCTGGGCGACGTTCCAGGACTGCTTCGAGCAGGCCGGACCCGCGTCCGACGCGCCGCAGCGTTGAAGCATCCAGGACCGCTCCGGCGCACGTCCCGCGCCGGCTGCCAGCTACCGAATCGATAGCACGACCGCCCGCGCAGCGGGATGCGGACGCCGGCCCGGGCCCGGGCCGGCAACGCGCTCCTCAGACCACCGTCAGCTTCGCCACCCCGAGCGCCAGCCACTTGATGCCGTGGCGCGGGAAATCGATCTGCGCGCGGGCGTCGGCGCCGCTGCCTTCGATGGCCTTGACCGTGCCCTCGCCGAACTTGTTGTGGAAGACCTTGGTGCCGACCCGCAATCCGTGCGACGGCTCCTCCTTGCGCGGCGGCACCGGCGGGCTCGCGACGGCCGCGCCGGCCGCGCCGGCTCCGCTCCGGCCGCCGCCGAAGCCGCCGCCGCCTCCGAACCCGCTGCTGCCCAACCGGCCCGGCGCCGCGAAGCCCGACTGGCGCGGCGTGAGCCATTTCAGCGCCCCCTCGGGCAGTTCGTCGAAGAAGCGGCTGCGCACGTTGTAGCGGGTCTGGCCGTGCAGCATCCGGGTCTGCGAATGGCTCAGGTAGAGGCGCTTGCGGGCCCGGGTCAGGGCGACGTACATCAGCCGCCGCTCCTCCTCCAGCCCGTCCCGGTCCGAGAGCGAGTTCTCGTGCGGGAAGATGCCGTCCTCCAGCCCGGTGATGAACACGCAGTCGAATTCCAGCCCCTTGGCCGCGTGCACCGTCATCAGCTGCACCGCGTCCTGCCCGGCCTGCGCCTGGTTGTCGCCCGCCTCCAGCGCCGCGTGCGTCAGGAAGGCGGCCAGCGGCGAGAGCGTCTCGCCGGTGTCGGCGTCGGGCGCGCCGGGGTCGAGCGGCGCGTCCAGGATCGGCAGCGAGGCGTCGATGCCCTGGCTCGCCGGCGACTGCCGCACCGGCGCCGTGCCCGGGCGGTGCTCGTCGAGCGGCAGCGCCACCGCGTCCCGGCCGAAGCCCTCCTGGGTGACGAAGCTCTCGGCGGCGTTGACCAGTTCGTCCAGGTTCTCCAGCCGGTCGGCGCCCTCGCGGTCGGCGCGGTAGTGCTCGACCAGGCCGCTGTGGTCGAGCACCAGCGCGATGATCTCGCGCAGGGTCACCCCCTGGGTCTGCTCGCGCAGCACGTCGATCCGGGCCACGAACGCGCCCAGGTTGGCGCCCGCCTTGCCGGGCACCTGCGCCACCGCGTCGTGCAGCGAGCTGCCCGCGGCCCGGGCGGAATCCTGCAGCTGCTCGATGCTGCGCGCGCCGATGCCGCGCGGCGGGAAGTTCACCACCCGCAGGAAGCTGGTGTCGTCGTGGGGGTTCTCGATCAGGCGCAGGTAGGCCAGCGCATGCTTGATCTCGGCCCGCTCGAAGAAGCGCAGGCCGCCGTAGACGCGGTAGGGCATGCCGGCGTTGAACAGCGCGGTCTCGATCACCCGGCTCTGCGCGTTGCTGCGGTAGAGCACCGCGATCTCATTGCGCTCGATGCCGGCGTCGCCGCCGCCGCGCACCAGCTGGCGCATCTCGTCGACCATCCACTGCGCCTCGGCCAGGTCGGTCGTCGCCTCGTAGATGCGCACCGGCTCGCCCGGCCCTTGGTCGGTGCGCAGGTTCTTGCCGAGCCGGCCCTGGTTGTGGCTGATGAGCGCGTTGGCCGAATCGAGGATGTTGCTGTAGCTGCGGTAGTTCTGCTCCAGCTTGATCTGGTGCGCCACCGCGAATTCACGCACGAAGTCGGCCATGTTGCCGACCCGCGCGCCGCGGAAGGCGTAGATGCTCTGGTCGTCGTCGCCCACCGCCAGCACGCTGCTCTCCGGGCCGGCCAGCTGCTTGAGCCAGGCGTACTGCAGCCGGTTGGTGTCCTGGAACTCGTCCACCAGGATGTGGCGGAAGCGGCGCTGGTAGTGCTCGCGCAGCGCGTCGTGGTCGCGCAGCAGCTCGTAGCTGCGCAGCATCAGCTCGGCGAAGTCGACCACGCCCTCGCGCTGGCACTGCTCCTCGTAGAGCTGGTAGATCTCGACCTTGCGGCGGTCGTCCTCGCCGCGGGCCGGCACGTCGCCCGGCCGCAGGCCGTCCTCCTTGCAGCCGGCGATGAACCACTGGGTCTGCTTGGCCGGGAAGCGCTCGTCGTCGATGTTGTGCTGCTTCATCAGCCGCTTGACGGCCGAGAGCTGGTCCTGGGTGTCCAGGATCTGGAAGGTCGAGGGCAGGTTGGCCAGCTTGTAGTGCGCCCGCAGCAGCCGGTTGCACAGGCCGTGGAAGGTGCCGATCCACATGCCGCGCACGCTCACCGGCAGCATCGCCGACAGCCGCGCCGTCATCTCCTTGGCGGCCTTGTTGGTGAAGGTCACCGCGAGGATACCGCCGGGCGAGGTCTTGCCGGTCTGCAGCAGCCAGGCGATGCGGGTGGTCAGCACCCGCGTCTTGCCCGAACCCGCGCCCGCGAGGATCAGGGCGTGCGCGTCGGGCAGCACCACCGCGGCGCGCTGCTCGGCGTTGAGCCCCCGCAGCAGCGGCGATTCGGCGGCGGGGCCGGCGTCGGGTTCGGAAGGGAAGAGGGATCCGTCGGAGGCAGCGGCCGCGCGGCCCGCGCCGTGCCCGCCGTGCGCCGGGCGCTGGTCATGAGGAAGCATTCCGCGATTGTAGGAACTGCCCCCGCGCGCATTCCGCGCAGGGGCACCGTCACCGGCCCGGCTGACCGCCGGCGCCGGCGCTCCGCATCCCCGGCATGCGAAAGATTCCGAACGAAGTTTGCAAACCGGAAAAAACTCCCCTATAATTCTAGGCTCTGCTGAAACAGCAAACGGTTTTCAGTGGGCTCTTAGCTCAGTTGGTAGAGCAGCGGACTCTTAATCCGTAGGTCGAGTGTTCGAGTCACTCAGGGCCCACCACTAATTTGACAGTTGTATCAAGCACTTAGCGAGCAATCGCTAGGTGCTTTTTCTTTGGAATTCTCCTGGATCTGCGATCTTGTCACGATCCATGTCACGATCCAGAAATCGCACCTTTTGCCTCCTTGAAGCTCGGAGCAGCGCGATTTAGCCGGAACGATTGACCGTATCAGCATGTTACGGTACGGTGACTGGGCAATTCCTGAACGGAGCGCCCCGTGCTGTCTGTCCCCATCTCTCACGCGTGTCTCGCACCATGGCCACGCTGATCCCCGCGCTCAGCACCTGCGTCGGCCGCATGACTAAAGGCGAGCGCCGTCTCGCCGAACGCCTATAGCAAAAGCTCGAAGACGAATACCTGCTGTGATTCGACGTCCCCGTGGGCGCCGTGGAAGCGGAGCAACTTCAGGAAGGCCCGCAGGGTTCGCCGAACTTGACCTAATTCACACAGCGGCTTTCGCCGTCTAGTGCCCAAAATTCAGAAGGGGATCACCTTATCCACTGAACTACGGAGGTATGGGCGGCAGTGCAGCAAGGCGTGTGACTGCCATCGAGCGGCAACTCCGGACAACAGGGGGCGAACGCCCCCCCCTCCGGTATCAGCGAACCCGCTGCATCCGATGCGGATAACCGTTGACGTTGCCGTCGATAGGCGGGCCGTCCAGGAACACGTTGAGGTAAGCACCGCTTTCACTTGTCCTGGTCACCACCTTCAACTGGCCGTCGGGCACTCTCAGCATCGTGCCGGGAACGTAGGCTTTCAGGGCCTCGGGCGTGCTGTCCACGAAGAAGCCGCTCCAGCCCTTGGCCACGCCATTGAGCCATGTGACATTCGTGGTGTTGGCGGCAGAGCCCAGCGTTTCCATCACGCCCGTGCCACCATGCCAGCGGCTGGGCAGGTCTGCCATGTACAGGGACGAGTGGGCGATTTTTCCGGCTTCGCACAGTACGAAACCGTCGATGCGGCGCGCATTCGGCTCGAACTCGCGCCGCATCCGGGCGGCGTATCCGACGACCTCGCGTGAGCCCGACACAAGGGCCACGATGGTACTTGCCGAACTCTGGGATGGCACGGCGGGCAGGACGGCACCCAAGCCGCATCGCTGCGGAAGCCGATCCAGCGTCCGGACATGGACCAAGGCCACGGGCAACGGCGTCAGTGGCCCGTCGACGATGGCGCCCAGAGGCGGAATATCCTTCCAGGCGCTTTTCTGCTCCAACCGTAATTGCACGATGGTCTTGGGCAGATGAGTAGACCAGTACCAGTCGGTCTCCGCCATGGGCCACACCGCTTCCGCCTCCTTATGCAGGGGCGAGATGCCAATGGAGAGCGCAGCGGCGGCACGGTTGAGATCATCGTCGCCTGGGTAGATCTTGTTGATCCGGATGGCTGGCCACAGCGCAATCACTATCAGCGCCACTGAAGCCAACGCGATACCGGCAGTCCATACCGATTTTCTGAATGCCATGGCATAACCCAGCAGCATCACCACGGCGACGGTCGAATAAGCGGTGTAGCGGGTAGAGCCCAGCACCATCCAATGGACGGGCGGCGATCCGACAGCCGCCGTCCGCACGATCCAGAACACGGCAGCGGCCGCTGCCGAAAGCAGTAGGAACAGCCCGGTCAAAAATACCATGGCCGCGATGGCGGTGGTGCGTCGGTCCGCTACGGCAGCAGGCGGCAGCTTCGTGCCGAAAAGCGCTAGGCCATAGGTGCGGCGCAAAACGGTACGCAACGCACCCAGCGTCAATCCGACGGTCATCACCATCATGAGCAGCCCCAGCAGCACAACGCCGCGGATGCCCAGCAGCACCTCAAGCGTCCGGAAAGGCATCGAAAAATAGGCACTGGCGCCGCGCACGAACGACAGGACGGCACCCGGCGTCAGGATTTTGTCCAGCTGCGACAACTCGCCGCCGCCGTTGCCAAAGGTTTTCTGAAAGGCGAATACGGCGACCAACGGCAATAGCGCGGGGATTAATACAGACGGCTTGCGGACCAATATCAGGTGCGCCACCACAACCAGGCCTGCAAACAGATAACCGGATCCATGAAAACTGACGGCCACCATGGAAACCAAGATCGCCAGCACATACAGCACAGGCTTGCGGTACACCAAACCGATGACGATGGCAGCAAGCAGCGCAAAGTAGAAAAGCCGGGAAATACTCAGTACGACCTGAAAAGGTTGCAGCAACGTTTCAAAATCAATCACGCTGGTCAGCAGTGCGGCGGTCGCAATACACGCCAGAACGCGCAACCAAAGCGGCTTCTGCTGCAAGGAACCCCATTTCCACATCAGCCAGCTGGCTGCTGCGGCGAACAGCGCGACGGCGCTGAACGAGAACAGCTGCATCAATTGCTGGTCTGCGCCGCTGAAGCGGTAGTCCCACCAAGCGATGAGATAGACGATGGAATGCAGATGCGCACCGTGCGGGGTGAAAAGATAGTCCCACCAAGTAATCTCGTGTGCATTAAGGCGCAGCACGCGATCCCACACGGCCCACCCATCCACGATCGGCAGCACCGCCGACACATGGTGGGCGGTATAGAAGTTGAAGCCCATGACAAGGGCTGCGCCAACGAGCGCCATCAGAACAACCCGGTGACCCGTCGTGGCAAATGCCGAACCCATTACGCAGCGCCCTTCGGATCAAACTTTCCCATGCACGCATCCACCAGGGTTCTAAAAACAGCCAGATTGCCGGAAAAGGCACTGATCTTGGTCGGCACCTCACCCTTGGGATAACGCCGCACCGTCGGCAACTCCACACAGCGATAACCTAAGCGAGGTACACGGTGGGACAGATAAGCCAGCAGTTCGTAACGGCCGAACACATCGCGGAACGGCGCCACCTGTGGGTCAAGCAACATTTTCCGGCTGTATGCGCGGAAACCCTGGGTGGTGTCGGTCCACTTGAATCCCGACGACAAGCTCAGCAGTGGCGCGTGAATCAGACGAATGGCCAAATCACGCGACTTGGGGGTGTTTTCGGCCACGCCACCCGGCAAGAAACGGGATGCCTGCACAAAATCCACGCCCTGTTGCAGTGCTTCGATGAAGCGGCCGATCGCTTCAGGATCGTCCTTGTCGTTGCCATCGATCGTAACGATGCCTTCATAACCTTCGTCCAATGCGAAAGCATATGCGCAGCGCAATTGCGCGCTCAGTTTTCCGGGTCCGGTCTTGACCAGCAGGCCGCGCACATCGCGGGCTTTCAGTGTGTCCGGCTGTAGGGAGCCATCGGTGCTTCCGCCATCCACAATGATGATGTCGGCAAGCTCAGCAATGTTCACCGCTTGCATCCTGGCGAGCAGGCTCCTGATGCGTTCACCCTCGTTGATGAGGGGAATGACGACACACCACGGATGCCGGCGTCCCTGCCAGAAAGTAGTGGAATAGCTGGGCACTTGCCAGGTTGCGCGCACGGACGGCTCAAGGGAATGGGTCACGGTGAATTTAAAATCTAGGCGCCACGCGCGGTAATGAAGGCAACTCCGGCAATCACCAAGGCAATACCCACGCCGGTGGTCCAGGGAAAAGGTTCGCGGAAAATCAGGGCTGAGGACAGCGCCACCATCGCGACGGCACCGGCCGTCAGAATGGGGTGGGCGACATTCAACGGCAACTTCGCCAGCGCTGCGGCGTACAACAGAAAGGCTGCGCCATACAGGCACAGACCTAGCCAGAAAGGCCAGTTACGCAGCGCCGCCATCGGATCGGAGAGCGAGGGAAATTTCAAGGGCGGTTGCACCGCCACCTTGATCAATACGCTGGCGGATGCATTCGAAATAATGCCGAGAATCAGGATGAGCCACTTCATGCGAAGCCCTTCACTGCAGAGCCGTAGGTGTATTTGGCAACCTGCAGGGCGCGGGCGACTGATACCAATGGCGGTTCCGATTTGGTGGCGACCATTTCGATGGTGACCAAGTGGTCCGGAATATGGTGGCTGATGGCATGTGCCATGGCGGCATGCGCCGTGCTGCCATCGCCGAGCGGCAGTAGGTCCGGCTCACTCGCGTGGACATGGCCGATGATTTTGGCATGCGATTGCAGCACGCTGTCCACGTTCTCACCATTGATAGTGAGCGCGCCGGTATCCAACTGCATACGAATCGCCGGATGCGCCACGGCGTTAACGACGGCGGCGGTTTCGTCAGCGGTGCACATGAAATTGGCTCCGTAACGAGTGGGATTGGGCTCCAAGCAAACAGTCACGCCGTGGCGCGCGGCGCTGTCGCCCAGCTTACGAAAAAATGCCGTAGCCTTGTCCATTGTCTCCGCGTCGTCAAGGCAGGATCGGTCACGGTTTTTCGGCGACCCAAAAACGATGCGTGTTGCGGATAACAGGCTACCAATGCGGCATACGCCATCTAAGTGTCTCAGCAGAGCCTCCTGCGATTGGGCGGATCCGAAAACATTTAGTCCGGTGGTGCCGAACAACAGAGCCTGCATGCCGGTGATGGCAATACCCCGGTCTGCCCACCAAGCCTTGACCGCTTGAATATCCTGCTCTTTCGCGCTAGCAGGCTGCGGGAAATATTTGCCAGGGGCGATGTCGATGGCATCTATACCTTGGCTGTTCAGCAGCGCGGACATCACTTGGTCGTCATGCCGCTCCCAGGCGATATTCGAAATAGCCAACCTCATGCTGCCGCTTTCTGCGTCAATGGTTCGGACTGTGCATAGGAGCGCACTGCCTGAATCTGGTCGCGCACGGTGTATTGGTAATTGCCTTGACCGCCAAAAATGCTGGCATGGCGGCTGTGCATGTCATACAGCGCCGGAGTGCCAACACTGGCATTGTCGAAATGCCGTCCGAAACCCTGCTGCGAAATGGCGGCGATGCTGATCGGCTCGGTTGCCATATGCACCAAGCGCAGATCGGCCTGCAGTGCGGTCTGGATATCGAACCACAGGTTGACCATAGGGTAAAACTGGAATTTCGCCCGGCTGTCGATGGCGCCGGTGTTGTTGTTGTTGAGAAAATCGAATATGGCGTTCTTACGCAGACCTGGCCCAACAAGCCCGGGCAGGCGCACAATCAAGTGCCGTTCGAATTTTTGTTCAACAAATTTCTCCAGCAGACGGCGGTGCAGTCCGTAGGCATGCAGGCCGACCTCTTCCACAGGCGTGTTTTCGTCCACGCCAACCGGCGTACCAAAAACGTCCACCGTGCTGATGAGCACGAAAGTCTTGGCCGCGATCGTGTCAAGGTGGGAAATGAGCCCCTCGATTTTTTGACGATCTCCGGCAGGGTCCTTATTGGCCAGCCACTTCTGTGCCGGCGCTCCGGCACAAACCACCATATCGAAGGATTTTCCTTCGATGTCGACAATATTGGTGGACCGATAGAGGTCTTCAAAAGCACTTTGCTTGAGAAGAGTCGATCCAACGAATCCGCTATATCCGATCAGCGCGTTAGTCATATTGATTGTCCAGCCATGGCGACGATGGGAGGCAGGTCGAAACGCTCGGAATCGAGCTTCTCGATCACGTCGTAGATGTTGTCTATCTTTCCGCCCAGCACCGAATAACAGCCAGGCAGATTTTCATGCTTTTCGAAGAGAATAGGACGACCGTCGTCACCCTCGTTCTTGGTCAAAATGGTTTTCACCTCGAACAGCGAATCCGCATAACGCGCCTGCGCGATGGCCGGCATGTAGCGCGCCACGTCGCGCAGCATGCGGTCCACCCGGGTCTGGCGATGGTAGGCGTCGAGCCGCTCGTAGGGGCTGAGATCGCGTTCGTCGTTCCAATGCAGGTGCGGCGTATACCGGACGTGCGATAGCGTGTGCAGTTGCCGCGCCGGAAACGGCATGACCGAAAAAAAGGGGCCGTCCATCACGGTCACGCCCAAACCTTCGAGCGCTGGCGGCAATTGCACTAGCGCCATCTCAGTGATTTCGTGCTTGAGCGGACTGCGTGTGCCGGGGAAATCGCCGCCGAACTGGTTCAGCGCGGCATAGGTGCAGTTGAAGAGATAGCGGCAGGTGACGGCCTGCTCTGTACCTGCCTTGTCTGTCATGCAGGCCTTCACGCTGCGATCCGGGCCCGCCACGATGCGCACGACACTGGTTTCCAGCCGGATTTCGACACCGCTCTCGGCCAGTTCCTTCTTTGCCCACGCTGCCAGCAGCGTGGTGTCGAATGCATATTCCTCAACGGTGAAAACTTCCTCGATCAGGCGTGACTCGAACAGGTTCTGCAGCGCCGGGGATGCGTTGTCGATACGTGCTCCGATGTCTCGGCAAAAGCGCTCGAACTGGCGAGCCGTGACCTTCGAATTGCGGCGCGCAATAGCATAGAGTTTGGTGAAATCCTGGCGTACCACCTGCGGCCAGTCCTGCACGAAGCGCGGGAGATTGATGCGGCTGCGGTAGGCTGTGGTAAAGCTGCGGGGATAGTGGTAGCCGTTGTGCACTCGCGCCTGGTTTGTGTACGACGCACGCTGCATCAGGGCGGCTTCGCGCTCCACCAGCAGTACGCGGGGCATGCCCCGCTGCCGCGCCAGGTAGATGGCGATGGCGGCACCATAAAAACCGCCGCCGACAATAACCGCGTCGTACTCCGTGGAAGAGGATTGCATCGTGGCGCTCAACTCTGCGCCAGCCACTCAGACTTGGGTTGGGCTGCCACCACTTCCTCGATATTGAGCTTTTCGCGGCGCGTCACGCGGGCGCTGGTGAACTCCTGGCCGACGTGGTAGAGCGGCCCCTCATTCGACAAGCTGGCCATGTGCAGGATGTACTCACCCAGCACCAGCAGCACCAACGAGATGAGAAAGAACATGCCCGACTGTTGCAGGGACATGCTGGTCCAGCCCGGCGCCACGTGCGGATTGGTCAGCGCCACGGCCATGACATAAATCGAGTACAGCAGGTTGGCCACGGCCCCGAACAGCGACAGCGACGTGACGAGCCGCATCGGCGCGCGGGTGGTAGACACCAGCAAGCGCACACCTCGGTCGATGCTGTCGGCCAGCTTGCGCACACGGTTACTCCTGGGCGGCGCGCTGTAGCTGAGGTTGACACGGGCGAACCCTGCCGTGGCAGGCAGGTGCCGATAACTCATGGCTGGCTGTGAATGCTGAAGCAGGAAGTTGACTACCCGCTTGCTGAGGATGCGGTATTGCGGCGCCTCCTTGGCCAAGCGGATGCCGTTGAAGCGCAGGTACAGCCACTCGAACACCGCGTAGGCAACGCCGTAGCTGATGCTGTGGCGCAGCTTCTGCTGGTTGGTGGCGAATACGACGTCAGCGCCCCGCACCGCGTGCTCGAGCATGACAGGCAGAAAGGCCAGGTCGTCAGCGGCGGTATCGACCACGGCGACGAAATCACCCAGGGCGTTTTCCAGGCCGACCCAGGATGCCGTATCCATGTCCACGGCCTTGGTCAGAGCGTAGACCTGCAGATTGGGTAGCCCGGATTCCCGGGTGAGCGACTTCAACACGCTAACACTGTTGTCATCCGACGCGTTGTCGACCACGATGATTTCGTAATCGCTCACCTGCGGACCGAGCCGTGTTGTCGCCTCGGTGAGCAAGGCGGGCAATTCGTCAGCTTGGTTGCGAACGACAAAAACGACGGAAAGAAAGACCGGGTGAAACGCCATGGATGTGAGGACTGGTCAGCCGCCAATGCGACCGTGGACCCATTGTTGTGCAGAAAAGACAACGCTTGTCAGGTGCGTCGCCCGTCTTCGGCTACGCAGGCCTGCCAGCGAACAGTCGTGCAAAGGATCGATATTGGAGCACAAGATGCAGACGCACCCTGACACATGAGCATACCGCGCCGTGCCGTTGGCCTTAGACAGGTGTGACATGCGCGCTTGACGTCCCTCCGGCATCACCAGATTCAGCGAGTTATTCAACCGGTCGTAGTCAATAACTCTTCGGTATGCGTTAATCGTTCTAACGGTCGAAAAATCATGACTTCAGGCTTTCCAGACTCGCTAAGAGGGTGTAGACGAAATCAAGTGGCCTTAACATTGCGAGTTATCCGTCTTCAATGTGGGAGATGGCGATGACGGAGTACAGGCCTGACGGCGGTGAGAAGGTGGTCAACCGAAGCGGCATGCCTGCAGCGCTGACGCCGCAGCACATCCTCCTGCTGCGCGAGATAGTGCCCCGGATGCCGCATGCAACGCTCGATGAACTCGCTGCCGAGCTCGATCGCCTCGGCGAGGTCCGCGTCTGCACTGCCACCATCCGCAGGACGCTGCTTGCGCAAGGCATCGTGCGCTCGATGTCAGCGCGGCAGGCCGGGGGCAAGTTGGTCGATTCAGTTGCACCCGCCGCCGCACCGAAGCGCTACGGCTACACCGCAGCGCACCGGCGTGATGCTGGCCAATACAGCACCGATCTGACCGATGCCGAATGGCACTTGGTCGCCGATCTCTTCGAGCGTCCCGAAGGCAACTGCGGTGCGCCGGCACGCTACGAGCGTCGGCACTTGGTCAACGCCTGCTGCCATATGCTGCGGACAGGTTGCGCCTGGCGGCTTCTACCTTCGTAGCTTCGCGCCGTGGCAGGCAGTCTACAAAGCCTTTGTTCGATGGGTAGAGGTCGACGCGTTCGAGCACATGCAGGATCGGTTGCGCTAACAGTGGCGAGCCCGCATGGGCCGTAACTCTGAACCAAGCGCAGTCGTCATCGATGACACGCCTGGCGCAAGGTGCCCACGATCGAGCGGCTCTACACCGATGGTGCCTACGGCGGGCAGTGCCTGGGCGATAGAGCAGACCCACAAGATCCGGGTCGAGGTCGTGCGCCGGCCTGGCAACCGCTCGACCATCATGGTGGAACCTGAGCGATCCAGCCATGGAAGAAGAACTGCACGAGGGGCCGCTATGCCGGCACCTCGCCGGGCTCGACGGCGCGGCGCGCATGCCCGATGAGACCGCCATCCTGCGCTTTGGGCATTCGCGGGAGTCGCAGCAACTCCCGCCACAGGTGCTGGCCGCCATCGGCGCCACGCTGGCCCAGCAGGGCCTGATGCTCAAGACCGGCACGGTGGTCGACGCCACCATCATCGCTGCGCCGAATGAAGGCCCACATCGGCGTGGATGCCGACTCGGGCCCGGTGCACACCGTCATCGGCACGGCCGCCTATGTCGCCGACGTCGCCCAGGCGCAGGGCTTGCTTTATGAGCAAGAGACCGATGCCTGGGGCGATGCGGGCTATCAGGGCATGGACAAGCGCGCGGAGTGCCAGAGCAGTACCGTGCGCGCCGGCAAACGGCGACGGCACGATCCCATGCGGGAGGTCGACCGGCCGCTGGAGAAAGCAGAGAAGCTCAAGGCCCGCATCCGGGCCAAGGTCGAACACCCTTGCCGGGTGGTCAAGCAGCAGTTCGGCTACGCCAAGGTGCGCTACCGAGGCCTGGCCAAGCACACGGCGCGGCTGACGATGCTGTTCGCGCTGGGCAATCTGTGGATGGTGCGAGCGCGGTTGCTGGCGATGCAGAAATGAGTGCGTCTAGAGCGGCCCAAAAGGGCTTGTGGTCGGGTGATTGGAGTCATTCGATGGCCACGCGTCAATAAATTTTGGCTACTACCGACTGCTGACACAAGATACACATCAGCAGTGCTACGAAAGCAGGTTTTGCAGATCTTCCCTAGAGCGCGCATGCCTGGTTTGCAGGCTTTGATAGGCTGGATGTCCGCTTCGAACGCCGGCTCGACATCCATCAAGCACTGCCCTCGCTGGCCTCCGCCATCATCTGCTCGCGGTTTGCCGACCGGTGGTGTTAGTGCCTTCCGGGAAGGGCGGGAGGCGACCGTCCGGCGATGCGCCGGGGCAGGCCCGGACGCTCCGGCCCGGACGCGTCAGGCCGATCCCAGGGACGCGGCCAGCCGTTGCGCGAGCCGCGCGCTGGCGCCCTTGCCGGTGATCGCCACCGACGGCGGGCTGGCCAGCATGCGCGCGAAGACAGCGCGCACCTCGTCCGCGCCGATGGACTCGATCGCGGCCATCGTCTCGGCCATCGGGGTCACCGCGCCGCAGGCGAAGAGCTCCTCCACCGCCTGCTCCATGGTCGCGTAGGTGCGCTCGGCGGTCCGGACGCGGGAGACGGTCAGCTGGTTCTTCGCCCGCTCCAGGTGCACCGGATCGATGGCGGCGGCCTGCGCGCGCAGCAGATCGCCGGTGGCCGCGACGAGGGCGTCGACCTTGTCCGGCGTGGTGACCGCATGCACCACGAAGTTGGACCAGACGTCGCCGCTGTCGATGGTGGCGTGCGCCGTGTAGGCCAGGCCCAGGCGCTCGCGGACCGTGTCCACCAGAGGCGCCGACATGCCGCCTCCGAACAGGTTGGCCGCCAGCGCGGCGGCCAGGCGCCAGCGCTGCCGCGCGATCGCATCCGCATCCGCGGGCGCCAGCGGATAGGCGACGTTGAGAAACACCTGCGACACCTGCGTGAAGCGCCGCGCCGCGGCCCGCCCGACGTAGGCGGCCGGCGCGGGCGGCCGGGCGGCCGAAGGATCGGCCGACGCCGGCATCGCCGCGAACAGTTCGCCGGCCAGCGACAGCCAGGCCTCGACGTCGAAGTTGCCGGCGGCCGCGACCACGGTCTTCTGCGCCACGTAGTGGGCCTGTACATGGCGGACCAGGTCGTCGCGGCCGAAGCCTTCGATGTTCTCGACGGTGCCGATGATCGGCATGCCCATCGGATCGGCGCCCCAGACGGCGCGGTCGAGCAGTTCGCCGGAGCTGTCCTCCGGATCCTCCGCGTACTCGATGGCCTCCTGGCGGATCACCTCCAGCTCGCGCTGCAGCTCGGCCTCGGGGAAGGTGCTGTGCAGCACGATGTCGGCCGTCATGCGCAGCAGCTGCTCCGCGTGGCGGCCGAGGCCGGTCATGAAGTAGCCAGTGCTGCCCTTGTCGGTGAAGGCGTTGACGTCCGCGCCGAGCCGTTCCGCGTCCAGGTTGATGGCCTGCACCGTCCGGGTAGCGGTGCCCTTGAAGGCCATGTGCTCCAGCACGTGGCCGATGCCGTTGGTGGCGGGCGTCTCGTCCCGGGAGCCGACGCGCAGGAATACGCCCACGCTGGCGCTTTGCACTTGGGGCATGGGGATGGCGAGCAGGCGGACGCCGTTCGGCAGGGTGCGCAGCACCGCGGCGCTGGCGTCCGCGTCCTGCGCCGGAGCCGACGCGGGACCGGGTGCGGCGGCCCCGCGCGGGCGGCGGGCGCCCTGCCCTGCCGCCTCGCCGCGGGCCGGTCCTCCGGCGCCGCCGGCAGCTGGCGCGATGCGTGTGTCTTGGATCATGGCCCGATTTTCGCCGCTGCGGCGAAGCGCCGGGCCGGGCAGGCGGCGAACGGCGGCGATCCGCGCGCCGCGCCGCCTCACTCCGCGGTGATCTTGCGCTCGCGGATGATGCGGCCCCACTTCGCGTGCTCGGCCGCGATGAACTTGGCCAGATCCTCGCGGCTGCCCGGCGCGGCGGTCTGGCCGTGCTTGAGCAGGTTGTCGCGCACTTCCGGCGCGTTGAGCACCTTGACGATCTCGGTGTTCCAGCGGTCCAGC
Source organism: Xylophilus ampelinus (assembly GCA_036946225.1). GTDB lineage: Bacteria > Pseudomonadota > Gammaproteobacteria > Burkholderiales > Burkholderiaceae_C > JAKOND01. The sequence continues at coordinate 164,702 of JAQIJO010000007.1, read as the reverse complement.
AGGGGCTTGGGCGTCTTGGCCGACGCGACGAAGGCGTACCAGTTGGTCGCGTTGAAGCCGGGGTAGGTCTCGGCGACGGTGGGCACGTTGGGCAGGTAGGCCGGACGCGCCAGGCCGGTGGTGGCCAGCGGGACGAGCTTACCGGCCTCGATGTGCGGCAGCGCCGACGGGGGCGCGGCGTAGAAGGCGGTGACCCGGCCGCCCAGCACGTCCTGCAGGGCCGCAGCGCCGCCCTTGTAGGGGATGTGGACGGTGTCGATCTTGGCCACGTCGTTGAGCAGTTCTCCTGCGAGGTGAGCGGCCGAGCCCGGGCCGGTGGAGGCGTAGTCGATCTTGCCCGGCTCGCGCTTGGCCTTGGCCACGAACTCGCCGAGGGTCTTGATGCCGGCGCTGCTCGGCACCACCAGCACGTTCGGGAAGGTCACGCCCATCGACACCGGCGCCAGGTCCTTGAGCGGGTCGTAGGTGACCTTCATGAAGTGCGGCGAGATGCTCAGCGGGCCGACGGAGCCGAACAGCAGGGTCGTGCCGTCGCTCGGTCCGGTGGCGACCTGGCCGTGCGCCAGGTTGCCGCCCGCGCCTGGCTTGTTCTCGACCACCACGCTCTGGCCGATGTTCTCGCTCAGCTTCTTCGCGATGATGCGCGCGGCGATGTCGGCGGAGCCGCCGGCCACGAAGCCGACGACGATGGTGACCGGCTTCTTGGGCGGGAAATCCTGGGCGTGCGCGGAAGGCAGGGCCAGGGGCAGGCCCGCGGCCAAGACGGCGGCGGCGAGGAGGGGGCGTCGTTGCATGGGTTGTCTCTCTGGAGGCCGAACTGCGGTCGGCCGGATCGGAAAAGGGCGCCATCCTAGACAAGGATGAATAATCCGTAAATTGCAATTTACGAAGCCACTGTTGCATGCAGAGCATCAAATTCGACCTGCGGGAACTGCAGGCCTTCGTGACGGTGTCCGAGACGGCGAGCTTCCGCGCGGCGGCGAAGGCGCTGCACCTGTCGGCGCCGGCGCTCAGCCGCCGGATCGAGCGCCTCGAGGCCTCGCTGGGCGCGCGCCTGCTGGAACGCACCACCCGGCATGTCGCGCCGACCCCGGTAGGCGAGGACTTCCTGCAGCAGGCGCGCGCGGCGCTGGCCGGGCTGGACGAGGCGGTGCAGCGCATCCACAGCCGGTCGCAGTCGAGCGCCGGCCTGGTGACGATCGCCTGCGTGCCGTCGATCGCCAACCACATGCTCCCGCGCGCCTTGCGGAGCTTCGCCGACGCGATGCCGGAGGTCCGGGTGCACGTCATCGACGAGAACGCGAGCCAGGTGCTCGACGCGGTCGCGCGCGGCCAGGCCGATTTCGGCCTGAGCTTCACCGGCAGCCAGGAACCGGACCTGGATTTCCAGGCCCTGGCGCGCGAGCGCTACGTGCTGGCCATGCCCCGCGCCCACCCCTGGGCGCGGCGCGCCGCCCTGCCCTGGGCGGAACTCGCCGGGCAGCGGCTGGTGTCGGTGTCGGACCGCAGCAGCAACCGCCTGCTGCTGGACCAGGTGCTGGCGGGGCTGCCGGACCGGCCGGTCGTCTGGTACGAATGCAACCACGTGACCGGCGCGCTGGCGCTGGTGGAGGCGGGACTGGGGCTCGCCGCCCTGCCGCAGCTGGCCCTGCCCGCCGGCCATGCCGCGGTCCGCGGGGTGCCGCTGGTCGCGCCCGACCTCTGGCGCACCCTGGGCCTGCTGCAGCGGCGCGGACGCGAGCTCCGCCCGGTCGCGCAGGCGCTGCGGCAGCACCTGCTGCGGATGCTCCCGACGGATCGCCCGGGATGACGGAGCGGCCTCCCCCGGGCCGGTCAGAGGCGGGCGTAGGTCGCCAGTTCCTGCCCCAGGCGGATGGCGTCCGGCGGATTTCCCCCGTAGCGTTGCGCCAGCCGGCCCCGCGCGTCGACGAGCCACAGGGCGGTGGCATGGTCGCCGGGCCGGACGGCCCCCGGGGCCGCGCGGAAGAGCCGGAGCCGGTCGGCCAGGCGGTCGATGTCCTCCGGACGGCCGGTCACGAAGCTCCAGGTCCGCAGGTCGGCGCCCATGCGCAGCGCGAACGCCCGGAGCGCTGCGGGAGTGTCGGCCAGCGGATCGACCGACACCGAGACGAAATGCACCCGGCGGCGCACGTCGGCGCCCAGCCCGCGCTGCACCTCCGCCAGGACGTGGGTCTGGGCCGGGCAGATGGTGGAGCAGCCGGTGAAGACGAAATGGAACAGGACGACCCGGCCCGCCAGCGAATCCAGGCGGAACGCCCGGTCGTCCTGGTCGCGCAGCCGCATGCCCTCGAAGTTGGCGGCGAAGGCGGATGCGTCGGGGGGAGCGGCGGCCGCCGACCGGCGCGCAGCCGCCGCGGCGACGGCGCCGGCGCCGGCGAGCAGCCATGCGCGGCGGCTGGCCGCGCGGTTCGATGGAAGCGGCGTCATGGGCAGGCCTTTCAACGGTTGACCAGCGTCCACCACTGGTTGGCGCCGTTGAGCCAGGTCCACTGGTGGACCGTCGCGCCGTCGTCCTTCGACACGTTGGAGACATCGAGCGCCTTGCCGCTGTTGCGGTTGATGATCCGGTAGCCGCCGTCGGCGCGCTGCTCGAAGGCCCAGCGCTGCGCGGCCGAACCGCTCGCGGCGCCCTGCTGCGTCCGGTCGCCATCGTTGAGGCCGCCGCCGGCGACTTCGAGCCGCATCCCCGGGGCATGGGTCGGCGCCAGCTCGAAGAAGCCGTCGGGCGCCGCGAGCGCCGTCCATTTCTGGTTGCCGCCGCCAGCCCAGTTCCATTGCACCACCGGCGCGCCTACGGCTTGCGAGACGCCGAGGACATCGAGCACTTTCCCGCTGTGCGTCGCCGCGAGGCTGAAAGGCCCCGCCGCCGGCGCGTTCGGGCTGACCGGCTCGATGCGCCAGCGCTGGTTGTCTCCGCCGGTCCATTCCCACTGGAAGACGGCCGCGCCGGCATTCTGCGAGACCGCCGAGACGTCGAGCACCTTGCCGCTGCTCTTGTTGACCAACCGGAAGGTGCCGTCATTCAGCGGCTCGATGCGCCAGGCCTGGCAGGCGGCGCCATTGCCGGGCCATTGCTGGACGCGGCCGCCGTTGGTCGCCGCGCAGTTGGCCACCTCCAGGCGCTTGCCGCTGTGCTGCGCGGTCAGCGCGTAGTCGCCGTTGCCGAGCGCCGCGATGCGCCAGCGCTCGTCGTCGCCGGCGGCCCACGGCGACTGGATGGCGCCGGCTCCGTCGGCCTTGGACGCCGCATCGATGTTGAGCGCCTGCTTGCTGTGCTTGGCCACCAGCCGGTAGACGCCATCGGGCAGCGGCGGCGCCACGGCGCCCTCGGTCCCGTCGATCTGCTGCAGGTAGGCCGCGAGGTTGGCGAGATCGTCGCCCCTGACGGCGTTGCCGGCGTGCGCCTGGACCGCATCGGCCAGCGTGGCGGCGCGCCCGTCGTGCAGGTAGGGCGCGGTGGCCCAGAGCCCGCGCAGGGTCGGCACATCGATGCCGGTGAGCGGCGCGCCCAGGCGGTTGCCGCTGCCGGCGCGCAGGGTGCCGATGCCGCGCATGCCGCCGCCGAGGGCGCTGGCGGTGAAGCCCTCGCCGCCGTGGCAGGTCGCGCACTGGGCCTGCACGAAGACCGCCCGGCCCGCGACCGCCGCGGCGGTCGCGCTGCCGTCCGCGGCCCGGTGGGGGCTCGGGTCGACGGCGGCGAGCGAGCCCACGTAGGCGGCCAGCGCGTCGAGGTCGGCGCTGACGCCGGCCTTGGGCGTGCCCTGGGCCTGGTTGCGGGTGGCGTAGTTGTAGTCGGCGTCGGCCATCAGGCCGGTGCCGCCGGCGAGATCGCGGATCTGCTTCTCGAAGTCCTGCACCTCGTCGAAGTTGCCGCTCCAGTGCAGCAGGCCCTGGCGCATGCCGGCGCGGCCCTTGAGCTCGATGGTGTTGCGCAGGCCCTCGCCGAAGCCGCCGAGGTCCCAGGTGCGGCCGTCGTGGCCACCGTCGTTGTGGCAGCTCGCGCAACTCATGTAGGCGTCGCGCGCCAGCCGCGGGTCGCGCGCGTCGTAGAAGAGCTGTTTGCCCGCCAGCACCTGCGCCCCCAGCGTTTCCGCGCCGATGGTGGAGGCCGTAGCGACCACGGGCAGGCGGAGTTCGCCGCCCGAGACGAGCGGGCCGAGGTCCAGGACGGTGACCGTGCGGTCCATGTAGTTCTGGACGTAGGCGGTGCGTCCGTCGGGGGAGACGCTGACCGCCTGCGGCGCCCGGCCGACGTCGACCTTCATCAGCTCGCGGCCGGCGATCGCGTCCACCACGGCGATCTGGCGGCTGGTCTCCAGCGCCACGAACAGGTAGGCGCCGCTCGGATGGAAGGCCGCGGCAGTGCCCACGCCGGAGTTGTCGTGGTCGACGCGCCGGCTGTAGTCCTCCGCCATCGCGGCCAGGTCGATCCGCGACGAGATGGCGCGCACCGTGTTCTGGAAGTTCAGGTTCTGGCCGTTGCGCAGCACGCCGCGCTTGACGTTGTCCTGCTTCGACGGCACCCAGGCGCTGCGGCCGTCGGGGGACACCACCGCGGCGCCCAGGTAGTTGGGGATGCCGCTGCCCTGGGTCTCGTTGTCGACCTTGTCGCTGTGCCGCAGCACGACCGTCCGCACGACGGCCAGGGACGCGGCATCGACCGCGACGACTTCGCCGCCGGCCGTGCCGGTGTCCACCGCGGCGGTGGACTCGCCCGGCAGCGCCGGCGTGATGTAGCGCGAGACCAGGACGGTCGCCGCGTCCGCGCTGACCGAGACATGGCGCGGGTTGGCGCCGACCGGAACGGCCGCCCGCACCGCGCCGCTGCCCGGATCGAGCCTGAGCAGCTGGCCGGTGGCCTCCAGCACCAAGTAGGCGCTGCCGCCGCCGGGCGCGAAGACGAGGCCGTGGGGCCGCGAGCCGCGCGGCAGGGCCACCGTCTGCGCCACCGCCATCGTGGCGGGATCGACGATGCTCACGGTGGCCGCGTTCTTGTTGATCACCCACACCCGGCCGTCCGGCGCCACCGCCACGCCGCGCGGCTGGCTGCCGACGGCGATCTCGGCCACCCGCGCGTAGCTGCCGGCATCGATCGCCGCCACCGTGTCGGTGTCGGGGTTGGCCACCCACAGGCGGGGCGGCACCGCGTCGCTGCCGAGCACGCGGGCCTCCAGGATGCCGGTGGCGCGGGCGCTGCGCATGGCGACCCGGACGCGGGTCGTCGTCACGGCCAGGTCGAGGCGGTTGAACGCGTTGAGCGCGGTGCCGATGGCGCCGGCCGGCGTCCAGCCGGTGCCGTTCCAGTATTCGACCTGGGCCGCGATCGGCGTCGCGATGCCCTGGCCGTCGTTCCACCAGTAGACCTCGAACGCGCTCAGGGCCTTGGGCCGGTCCCAGGCGAAGCTCACCCAGTCGCTCTGGCCGTAGCTGGCCTCGCCGCGCCAGTTGCCGTAGGCGCCGGCGCCGCGGTCGGCGGAATTGGCGGGAACCGCGTTGTCGTTCACCGCGGCGAGCGACTCCCATGCCGAGACGCTCGACGTGGCCAGGGTCGCGGCCGGCGCCAGGTTGGTCGGCGCCGCGGCGGCCCGGACTTCCAGCGCCATGGCGCCGGATGCCTGCGGCGCGCGCGCGGTGGGCGTGGTGGAGACCGCCTGCAGGAACGTGCGCCGGGTCACGGCGCCTCCGCTGCCGGTGGCGGTGAGCGTCACCGCGTAGACGCCGGGATTCGCGTAGGCATGGCTCACCGCGGGGTCGGCGCTGGCGGCCGAGGCGGCGCTGCCGTCGCCGAAATCCCAGCGGTAGCTGACGCCGGCCGCCACCGGGACGGAATAGCGCGCCGTGCCGCCGGCGGCGATGATGGGCGCGCCGATCCCGCTGGAGATCTCGGGCGGGTTGTACGGCGTGCCCGCGCCGGGCGGCGGGCTCACGTTCTGGCCGATCGCGACGATGGTGCCGCGCGAAGGCACGCCCGCCGCGTCGACCGCGACGACCTGGTAGTAGCCGGGCGGCGCCAGGAAGCTGTTGGGCAGCGTGGCGGTCAGTCGGATGCCGTCCTGGGCGAAGGCCAGCGGGATGCGGCGCTGGCCGTTGTTGAACGAATGCGTGCCGCTGCTCAGGCCGATCAGGACGAGCTTGCCGATGGCGGCGTCGCCCGCCATGTCCACCTGCAGGGTGTCGCCATGGGCATAGGACCTGCCGTTGATGCCCTTCATGACCGGCCGTGGCGCGAGCTGCGCCCCGCCGTTGACCGCCCGGAACAGTTGCGGTGGGTAGTAGACCTCGGCGTTCAGGTTGGTGACCGGGCCGGGCGTCCCGCCGCCCAGCGACAGCACCGTGCCGTTGGGCAGCAGCGCGGTGAAGGAGTGGTAGCCGCGGAAGACCGCCGCGTTCGCCCCCACGGTCCAGGCGCCGGTCGCCGGGTTCCAGATCTCGGCGGCGGTCACCGAAGCCGCGGGCTGGCCGTTGTACATGTTGCCGTAGGTCGTGCCGCCGGTGACCAGCACCCGTCCGTCGGGCAGCGCGATCGCGTTGCCATAGCGGCGCGCATAGGACATGGCGGGCTGCTCGGTCAGCACCGGGGCCGCGCCGTTGATGTCGATCGCGGTGGCGAGCCTGCTCGCCGGCAGCTCATCGCCGTTGTAGGAGCCGTTGCCGCCCACCACCAGCAGCTTGCCGATGTCATACATCGCCGCGGTGTTGGTCGCGCCGACGTTCGGGGCGTTGGCCGCATTGGCGCTGGGCGCGTTCTTGAACGCGCCGTGGACGACGATGCCGCCGTTGCCGGCCGGGTCGAGCGTCCACATCCGCTCGGCGGAGATGCCGAACACCTTGCCGCTCGGCGCCACCCAGGCGCGCGGATACGAGGCGCGCAGGTAGTCCGGTCCGAAGGCGTCCCGGCTGTAGGCGCCGGCGAGCGAGCGCCAGGCGCCGTTCTCGTACACCTCGGGCGTCATCGACGCCAGGCCCTGCGCGACCGCCTGGTCGGGCTTGTCCTGCATGCCTTCGGCGTAGGGCACCATGCCGCCCAGGGCGATCTGCCGCGCGTCGGGCAGCGTCAGCAGGGTCGTGTACCAGCGTTCGTCGGCCAGGTTCGCGGCCGACTGGGCCACCCGGTCCCCGTCCGGCGTGTAGAGCGTGCTGGTCACGCTGCCGTTGCCGCCGGTGATCATCAGCCGCCCGTCGTTCAGGTAGGCCGCGGACGAGCAGAAGCTGTCCTGCCGGTCGTTGCGGTAGCTGCTGGAGTGAGCGCCGTCGCCGAAGCCCAGCGATGGGTCCCAGACGTCGATGTAGCGTCCGTCCTGGTTGTTTCCGTCGGCGCTGGTGCCGTAGCTGATCAGCTTGCCGTTCGGCAGCACCGTCGCGTGCAGGCCATTGAGCGGCCACTTCTGCACGCCCGACCACATGCCGCGCGTCGGCGCGTCGGCGGGCACCGGCAGGTTCTGCAGCAGCGGATCGGCGGGTGCCTCGACCGCGACCCAGTTGGCCGCGGCGGCAGCCTGCAGGACGTTGATGCGCGGAGCGGCCTGCGCGTCGGCCGGGGATTCCGAGGCCCCGCCTCCGCCGCAGCCAGCCAGTGCGGCGGCAAGCGCTGCCGCCAGCGCCGGAGGCAGCAGGCTTCGGACCAAGGAGCGATCGGCGGGCGCGCGGCCGGCGCGGTTCTGATAGCGGAACATGAAAGTGCGAAGGATTTTTGTCGTGGAGGAGCGCCCCCGCCCGTGCGGGCGCGGCCGCGCACCGGCGGATCGGGCCGCCGGAACCGGGCAAGGGGGCGTCGAGGCGCGCGGGGCGGAGGCAGGAGCGGCGTCGATCCGATCCCGCCGGGCGCCGGCGCGGAGAAGCGTGGACGCCGGCGGGGCGTCCGCAACCGCTGTCAGCGCGGCGGTCCGTCGGCCAGGAAGAGACGATCGCCGCAGCCGGCGGTGGGACGGCAGCCGGCGGCAGGGCGCGCGCTGCCGTCGCATGCGCTGCGCCGGAGCGCCGGCGTGCTGCGGCGAGTCTTCATGGGCGTTTCCCGGCGTTGCGCCGGGATCGATGGTGTGGCGGGCATCCCTCTTCCTCTATTTGTATCTTTTCGGACAAATAGCAGGGAGCGGGCCACGGAGGGATTTCCCTTGCGCCGCAAGCGTTTATGTAGGATGTCGCCTACATGCGCCGGCGACATGTAAAGAATTGCGACAACGGTCGCGCCTTGATCTCTGGCCAGGCCTTAGGTGCCCGTGGCGGGCGTCAGCGCTGCGAGGGCACAGACCGGCAGGCATTCGCGAGCGCGAAGCCCGCCATCCCGAGGCCCGCGAGCAGCGCGACCCAGACCACGGGGACGATGCAATGGACGAGCGGCGAGAAGAACACGTCCGACAGCAGGACGTCCACCGCCTCGTGGGTCATGAGCTGGTAGGCGCTGACCAGGCTCAGGACCAGTCCGGCGAGGAACGGGCCGCGTTCGCGGCGCAGCAGGATGTCGAGGATTCGGGACGTCTTCATCGCAGGTTCCATCAATGGGTGGAGGGTGCTGCGATTCTTCCGGACGCGCCGCGCCGCCATCGCGGGAAAAGCCGTCCACTCGGCGCCCATTTCGCGCGCCTGGCGCAGCCGGGAACGTCCGGGCGGCCGGAGTCGGGCGTCCGCGCCGCGTCGCCGGCGGCGCGCCCGCCGCCTGGCCCGGCGGGGCCGCGCGGCCGGCGGACGCGCAGCGCGCCGGGCGCCGAAAGGAATTCGGCTGACGCCGGACGGGGAAAACGGCTTCCGGGCGGCGGGCCTCCGGTCCGCTACGTTCTGCGCATGCACCACCCACAATGTCGCCTGCCCGCATGAACGCGAACGCGCGAGACGACATGCAGTGGCTGGAGGACACCCGCTTCGCGCTCGACCGCATGCTCAGCGAACTCGCGACCCGGATCGGCGAGGAGCAGGCCCGTCCCGCGCCCGACGCGGCCCGGATCGCCGACTGGGAACGGCAGCGCGACCGGTTGCGGCGGGACCGCCAGGCCTTGCGCCCTTGCGATGCCGCGGTCGATCCCGCGGTGCTGGAGCGCTACCTGCCCCTGGTCCGCGCGCGCTGCGCTCCGGTGATGCGCCTGCGCCGCTGATGCCGGCGCAGAAAATCGGACCGGCAGCCACCATCCTGCGGCGCCTCGCCGCACCCGGCGGTCCGTCGGCGCGCGGCGCCGGGTGGGACCGATGCTGCATCACCGTTTCCCGAGGAGTCCCGATGCACCGTGGAAATCCGCCCGCGACCCGCGCCCTGCCCCGGCCGCCCTTTCCGACGCCCGCGCAGGCCGGCGCCGGGTGCACGCCGCTGCGGTTCGCGCTCGCGGCGGCCGTGGCCCTGCTCGCGCCGGGCACGGCCGCACCCCGGGCGCCGCATCCTGCGGAAGCCGCGGCCGGGGACGCGCCGGTGGAAATCCGCGATGCCTGGGTGCGGCCCGCCTTCGCGCTTCCCGCGGGCACCGGCGCGTACCTGGTGCTGCGGGCGCGGACGCCGCTGCGCCTGGTGGGCGGGCATGCCGCAGCCGCCGGCGCGGTCCGGGTGCGCACGACAGTGCTGCGCGACGGGGTGGGCCTGCTAGAGGACGCGCCGGACGGCGTGGCGCTTGCGCCGGGCCGCCCGGTGGCGCTCGCGCCCGGCGGCGACTTCCTCGGCCTCGACGACCTGCGGCGGCCGCTGCGGACCGGCGAGCGCCTGCGGCTGCGCCTCGATTTCCGGGACGAGAGCGGACGGACGCGCACCCGGGAAGTCCTCGCCACGGTGCGGACCGGCCCGCCCGGCCAGCCCGCGCCGCACGGCCACGGCCATCTTCCCGCCCCGGACCCGGGCCACGGGCACGTCCCGGCATCCCGGTGACGCCGGTCCGCCGGTGCGCGCCGCGCCGCCGCGGCCGCGCGCCGGCCGCCCCGTACACTGGCGCGCCGCCCCGCCGGGCGCCCCGTCGGAACGAGGAGGTATCGGCATGACGAAGGTATGCATCTACGGCGCAGGCGCCATCGGAGGCCTGATCGGCGCCCGGCTGGCCCTGCGCGGGGACTGCGCGGTGAGCGCCGTCGCGCGCGGCGCCACGCTGGCGTCGCTGCGCGCGCACGGCTGGCGCGTCCGGCACCAGGGCGTCGCGCGGCAGGCGCCCTGCGCCGGCGCCGCAGAGGACCCGGCCGGGCTCGGCGTCCAGGACATCGTGGTGGTGGCGGTCAAGGGGCCGGCCATGGCCGCGGTGGCCGCGGGGATCGGGCCGCTGCTCGGCCCGGACACCGTGGTCGTCCCGGCCATGAACGGCGTGCCCTGGTGGTTCGGCCAGGGCGTCGAGGCGCTGGAACGCAGCCCCCTGGAGACCGTCGACCCGGGAGGACGCATCTCCGCCCGGATCGACCTCCGGCGGGTGGTCGGCTGTGTGGTGCACGCGAGCGCCTCGATGCCGGAGCCCGGCCTGGTGGACCACCACATGGGGCACGGCCTGATCCTCGGCGAGCCGCGCGGCGGCATCTCGCCGCGGGCCGAGGCGATCACCGCCCTGCTGGCCGGCGCCGGCTTCGAGGCCACGGCCTCGGCCGACATCCGGCGGGACATCTGGTACAAGCTCTGGGGCAACCTGACGGTCAACCCGGTCTCGGCGATCACCGGCGCGACGGTGGACCGCATCCTCGACGACGCGCTGGTCCGCGACTTCTGCTCCCGCGTCATGGAGGAGGCGGCCGCCGTCGGCGCGCGCATCGGCTGCGGGATCGCCCAGAGCCCCGAGGACCGCCACCGGATCACCCGCAAGCTCGGCGGCTTCCGCAGCTCGATGCTGCAGGACGTCGAAGCCGGGCGCGCCATCGAACTCGACGCCATCGTCGGCGCGGTGCACGAGATGGCCGGGCGCCTGGGCGTGCCGGTGCCGCACACCGCCGCCCTGCTGGGGCTGGCGCGGCTGTTCGGCCGGACGCACAGGCTCTATCCGCAGGCATAGCCCGCCGCGGGCCGCGCACATTCGCTTGCCGACCGGCGCGGCGCCGCGCCTATGCTGCCCTTTTTTGCGGAGCGAACATGGCCCCCGAATCCGACCTGCCGAGCAGCGACCCTTCCGATTTCGACTCCGGCGTCACCGCGCTGCAGGAACTCGTGCCCGAGATGGCGCCCGAGGCGATCCGCCAGGCCGTGCGCCGCCTGGCCGCGGCCGAGCGGGTCGACCCGGGGACCTGCGCCCAGTTGCTGCGCACCGAGATCGAAGCCGGCCGCCTGCCGGTCGACCAGTTCAAGGCCTCGGCCCGGCAGGCCTGACGCGGGGCGGCGGCCGCGCCCGCTGCCCTCCGCTCACTGGATCGCCGATCCCCCCTGCGCCGCGCGTTCCGACGTGTCGCGCCAGCGCATTCGCAGCGCGATCCGGTCGAAGGCCGCCTGCGCGAAGGTCTTCGCATCCTGCAGCGCCCCGGCCTCGTCCGACCGGTGCTCGGTGCAGAGCAGGCGGCAGGTCGTGCCGAGGTCGCCGGTGCGGATGCGCACGCCGCCGCGCCACCGTCTGGGCGCGGCCTCGGCGACCTCGAGGAAGAATTCCCATCCCTGCGGATTGCGCAGGAACGGCAGGTCCGGCGCGGGGCGCGCGGGCTCCGAGGAAGCGGGAGGAAGGTCGTCCATGGCCGTGCTGCGGCAATCGGCGGGCCACGGCCCGCCGACGGGCTCAGGGGGCGATGCGGGAAGCGCGCGCCGTCGGGCGCGCCGCGGCGCCGACCGGGACGACCCAGGGCCGGACGGCCGCCGGCCCTTCCTCCGCCGCATCGCTCGCCGGATCCGCCGCGGCATCGGCCGGGACCCCGGGCTCCAGGAGCGCCAGCAGTTCCGCGACGCGCGCGGCGGTGGCATCCCAGGAATTGCCGTCGAGCACCGCCCAGGCGCGCCGGCGGTGGGCCGAGCGCTCCGCCTCCGACCAGCCGAGAATGCGTGCGCAGGCGCCGACGAACTCCGCCGCGTCGTCGGCGATGGCCACCACGCCGGAATAGGCCTCGGCCACGTCGCGGATGCGGGTGCTGACGACAGGGCGCCCGGCCGCGAGGTATTCGAGGGTCTTCGTCGGGCTGATGAAGCGCGTGGATTCGTTCAGCGCGAACGGCATCAGGCAGACGTCCCAGCCCGCCAAGTGCGCCGGCAGCTCCGCATAGTCGCGCGGCCCCATCCAGTGCAGGTTGGCGCGCCGGGGAAGGCCGGCGGGATCGATCTTGGCCACCGGGCCGACCATGACGACTTGCCAGTCCGGCCGCGCGTCGGCCAGCGACGCGAGCAGCCCGAGGTCCAGCCGCTCGTCGATCACCCCGTAGTAGCCCAGGCGCGGGCGCGGCAGGCCGGACTGGCTCGGATGGTCGCCACGGGCCCGGCCGAAGTGCGCCGCGTCGACGCTGCTCGGGAAGCAGTGCACGTTCGCATGCCGGCCGCGCTTGGCCTCGTGCAGGCTGCGGCCGCCGGTGAGCACCAGGTCCGCCCGCCGCAGCAATGCCGCCTCGTGCTGCGCCAGCTGCGGCGGCGCGCCCCGGAAGGCCGCGAGTTCGTCCATGCAGTCGTACACGATGGCGGCTGGCCGGAGCGCGTCGGCCAGCGGCAGCGCCATCGGCGTGTAGAACCAGGCCAGGCAACCCCGCGGCGCGTGCGCGGCCCGGATCCCGCGCAACATTTGCCGCAGGATGTGCAGGTGCTCCGGATCGAAGCCCGGCCTGCGCCCGGTGACGTGCGGGCGCAGCACCGTCACGCCCGCGGGCGCGGGCAGGTGCTCCAGCCAGGGATGGTCGGCGCCCGGCACCGGCTCCTCGAAGAAGATCACCTCGCGGTGCGCCGCCAGGCGCGACAGCAGGTGCTGGGGACGCTGGTAGACGAAATTCCAGCGCAGATGCGAGAAGACGAGCAGCGGGTTCATCGAGGGCTCCTGGGTGGTGGGAAGGACGGACGCGCATCCACCGGCCCTCGCATGGATCGCGCGTCGTCCTCCACGGGGCAAGCCGGGTGCCCGCGGTCCCGCGCCCCGCCATGCCGGCATGCCGGCATGCCGCTTGCCGCAGGCAGGCGTCGGCGCATCGCCGCAACGCATCGAGGCGCCGCATGACCCATTCGCATTCCCCGGAGGCCCCGGCCGGCTGCACCATCAGCGTCCGCACGCCGCGCGGCCGCGTCTTCATCCGGGTGGAGGCGGACGCGCTGCTGAAGCTCGGCGCGGCCGGCGACGCCTTCAGCATGCTCGCGACGCTGGACCGGCACATCCACCGGCTGAGCGAGATCGCGCTGCGCCGCGCCGAGCGCGACGGCGCCTACCAGGTGACGCTGCGCGCCGAGGACGTCTGGCTGCCGCCGGCCGCGTGACCGTCGCCGGCCGGCGGGCCTCCTTCCGACGGAACCGCGCGCCCTGGCCCGGGCGTCGCGCGTCGCCTCTGCGCGGCCGCACGCCGTCCGGCGGCCCCTGGCGCGCCGGCCCCGCCATCCACCGCGGAGAGGCACCGCGCCCACGGACAGGCGCCGGCGCCTGCGGGAATCGGACCCGCGGACGGGCCGCAGGCGCGCCGCCGGTCGCCCGGATTCATCGCGGCGGACGGCTCCCGTCCTCCCGGTGCGCGGCCTCGACCCTGCGGAGCTGTTCCGCCACCCGGAGCCGGGCGGTGCGCGCGAAATCCAGGGCGTCCCGCATCGCCGCGTCCCGCGTGCCGCGGACCGCGTCGCAGCGCATGCGGGCGACGATGCGGGTCGCGTCCGCCTGGATGCGCACCGCGCCGCGCCAATGGCCGGGTTCGGTTTCGGAGGATTCCGGAAGGAAGGTCCAGCCCGGGACGTGCTCCGGGCTGGACGTACGGTTTTCCGGCGGGAGGGGGGAAGGGGGAAGATGGCCCATGCCCCCAGCCGGCAAGCGGCATGCCGCCGCCGCGCGGTCAGACCTTGGCGTCGTAGGCCTTGAGCTTGTTGTAGAGCGTCTTGAGGCTCATCCCCAGCGCGGCGGCGGTGCGCTCCTTGTTGCCGTAGTGGCGCAGGGTCCGCAGGATCAGCTGCTGCTCCACGTCGGCCAGCGGCGTGCCGGGCTCGACCTGGAAGCCGCGGCCGGCCTCGCCGGCGGCGGCCGCCGCCGATCCCGGAGGATTGACCGGCAGCCATTCGGGAGTGATCACGTCGCCCTCGGACATTACGTAGACCCGCTGCAGCACGTTGCGCAGTTCGCGCACGTTGCCCGGCCACCGGTAGCGGTCCAGCTTGGCGCGGGCCGCCGCGTCGAGCCGCTTGAAGCGACCCTCCCGGTGGCCGATGTGCTCCAGGAAATGGGCGCACAGCAGGTCCAGGTCCTCCAGGCGGTCGCGCAGCGGCGGCATGGCGATCGGGAACACGTTGAGCCGGTACAGCAGGTCCTCGCGCAGCCGGTCGTTCCGCACCATCTGCAGCGGATCGCGGTTGGTGGCGGCGATGATGCGCACGTCGGTCTGGCGCACCAGGGTCGAGCCCACGCGCATGAAGGTGCCGGTTTCCAGCACCCGCAGCAGCTTGACCTGCAGTTCGAGCGGCATCTCGGTGATCTCGTCGAGGAACAGCGTCCCGCCGTGCGCCCGCTCGAAGAAGCCCTGGTGCTGGCGCTCCGCGCCGGTGAAGCTGCCCTTCTCGTGGCCGAAGATCTCGCTCTCCATCAGGTTCGGCGAGATCGCGCCGCAGTTGACCGCCAGGAAGGGCTGGCCGCGCCGCCGGCTGTAGTCGTGTACCGTCTGCGCGACCAATTCCTTGCCGCTCCCGCTCTCGCCCGTCACGAAGACGGTCACGGCGGTGGAAGCCACGCGGGCGATCTGCCGGTAGACGTGCAGCATCGGCTCCGAGCGCCCGATCAGGTGGCCGAACCGGCCGGTGCGTTCCACCAGGGCGCGCCAGTCCTCCAACTCGGATTCCAGCGCCGACGGACGCATCACCCGCGACAGCACCCCGCGGATCTGCTGGCGCGAGATCGGCTTGATCAGGTAGTCGGAAACGCCCAGCCGCAGCGCGTCGATCGAGGTCTCCAGCGTGGCGTGCCCGGTGATCAGCACCACCTCGGAATTGGCGAGCAGGGATTCCTCGCCGAAGAGCGACAGGCCGCTGCCGTCCGGCAGGTGCAGGTCGAGCAGCACCAGCGCCGGCGCCTCCAGCGCGATGCGGCGGCGCGCGTCCTCCAGCGAATGCGCCACCACCACCCGGTGGCCCTCGGCCGACACCAGGGCCGCGAGCATTTCCGCCGCGTCCACCTGATCGTCGACGATGAGCACCAGCCCCCCTGCCGTCTCCTTGTTGTCCTTCATGTCCCGTCCTGTACCGAAGCCTGCATCATTGAACAAAATATGAATGGATTATTCAAGCGTAGAAGGTGCCCGCGTCGCGCTTTTCGTCCATGGCCTCGCGCAAGCGCTGGACGGTGACCGGCTTGACCAGGTAGAGGTCGAAGCCGGCGCGGCGGGCGTCCTGCACCGTGCGGGCGCGGCCGTAGCCGGACATGGCCACCATCCGGCCCGGGAATCCGTGCGCGCGGGCGCGCCGGGCCAGCTCCAGCCCGTCGATGCCGGGCAGGCCGATGTCCACGATCGCGATGTCGGGCCAGTCGTCGAGCAGCAGGCGCAGGCCGGCTTCGCCCTCGTCCGCCGTGGCGACCGCATGGCCGTCGACCTCCAGCATGGCCGAGACGGCCAGGCGCGCGTCCTCGTGGTCTTCCACCAGCAGGATGCGGCGCGGGAGCGGCGCGGGCCGCGACGGGTCCGGCGCCGCGGGCGCGGCGTCTCCCGCGGGATCGCCCCGGCCTTCGGCGAGCGGCAGGGACACGGTAAAAACCGATCCACCCGGACCGCTGTCGGCCGACACCTCGCCGCCTTGTAGGACGACGAGCCGGCGAACCAGCGCCAGGCCCACCCCCAGCCCGCCTTCCGAACGCGCGAGGGTGCGCTGGCCCTGGACGAAGAGGCCGAACATCGCGGCCCGCAACTCCTCGGGGATGCCGGGGCCGGCGTCGCAGACGCGCAGCACGCCCCGGCCGCCCTCGGCGCGCACCTGCAAGGTCACCGGCGTGCCTTCCGGGGTGTGGCGGACCGCGTTGATCAGCAGCTGCGCCACGACCTGCTCCATCCGCAGCGGATCGGCCAGCACCCGCGCCGGCTCCAGGTCGAGCGCGACCCGGTGCCGGCGCAGCCCCTCGGCCGCCTCGACCCGCTCGCGCGCCCGCTCCACCACCGGCCCTAGCGAGGTCGGCCGGATCGCCAGCTCCACCGTGCCCCTGACCGCGTGGGTCGCGTCCAGCAGCTTGTCGAGGATGCGGGTCAGGCGTTCGGTCTGGCGCAGCACGATGGACACCGCCCGGTCGCGCAGCGGATCGCCCCGGCCTTCGGTGGCGAGCACCTCGGATGCGGCCGAGATGGCGCCCAGCGGGTTGCGCAGCTCGTGGCCCAGCATCATCAGGAACTCGTCCTTCGCCTCGCTGGCCTGCTCGGCCGCCTGGCGCGCCGCATTCTCGCGCTCGGCCTGCCGCAGGTGCGAGCGTTCGGCCTCCTTGTACTCGGTCGCGTCGACCGCGACACCGACCATCTTGGATGGCCGGCCGTCCACGCGGTACTCCAGCCGCACCCGCAGCGACAGCCAGCGCGCGGCCGCGCCGCCCCCCGCGCCCCGGAAATCGAAGGTCTCGGCCGCGCGTTGCCGCGCCATCGCGCCGGCCAGCCGCCGGCACACGGCGCGGCGGTCGTCGGGATGGACGGCCGCCAGCCAGTCGCGCAGCCGGCCGCGCCAGGTCGCACCGGCCGGCAGGCCCAGCAGGTGCGCCATGCCCTTGCTGCACATCATCTCGTCGACATGGAAGCGGAACTCCAGGAAACCGGCATGGCCCGCGTCCTGCACCAGGTCGATCAGGGCCTGCTTGTCGTGCAGGGCCGCGTGGGCGGCCTGGTCCGCGCCGCGCGCAGCGCGCAGCGCCTCCCGCAGCACCGCGATCTCGCGGACCGCGAACGGGGCGTCGAGCGGCGCCGTCCCGGTCAGCGCCATCGCCCGCAGCGGACGGGTCACGTGCCGGGCGAGCAGCAGCGCGAGCGAGATGCCCAGCAGCAGCGCGAGCCCGGCGGTGGTCAGGGCCTGCAGCAGCACGTCGCGTTCGGCCTGCTCGATCGGCTCGGCCGGGATGCCCGCGCTCACGCCCCAGTCCGCTTCCCGCAGCGCGCGCCAGGCGGTGAGCGCCTCCCCGCCTTCGAAGAGCGTGGTGCGCCGCACGCCGGGGGGACCGTCCGGCGCATCGCCGGCCGTCGGCGGCGCGGACGGCGGCTCGGGAACCTGCCAGCCCAGCGTGGAGGCGCCTTCGCCGGTGCCGGCGATCAGCCAGCGGTCGCCGTCGAAGATCCGCAGGAATTCACCCGCCGGGACCGTGCCGCCCTCCACCAGCGCGAGCCAGGAGCTCCGATCCGAACGCACGCCGACCACCTGGCGCACGCCGCCCTCGGCGGGCGCCGGCACCGCCAGCAGGACGTGCGCGCCGTCGCCCCCGCGCTGCAGGCCGCTGGCCTGCGGCGTCCCGCGCGCCAGGACCCGGCGCGCCAGTTCCTCCAGCCCCGGCACGGATTCGGCCGACGGCGCGGTGTCCATCAGCACGCGGCCCTGCGCATCGGCCACGAAGACGCTGTGCCAGGATGCGTAGACCTGCATGCGGGTGCGGAACAGCGCGTCGAGGCGCGACCGGTCGTTCCCGGGCATCGCGTAGGCCATCGCCTGCAGCGCGTCGAACGCGGCGCGCAGTTCGCGGTCCACCCGCTGCGCCAGGCCCTGCGCCGCGGATTGCAGCTGCGCCTCGATCGCCGCGCGCCTGGCGGCGGTGTCGTGCACCACCTGCCAGCCCAGCCCGAACGCGATCGGCAGGCTGGTCAGCAGGATCACCGCCACGAAATAACTCTGCAGGCTGCGCGCCGTCCACGGACCGAGGAAGCGGCGCCAGCCGTGCGCCGGCGTCGGCTTGGCGGTGCCCGCGCCCTTGCTCATGTCCGCCCTCCCGCGCGGACGGCGGCCCGCGACGGCGGGCGGCGCACCCTGCGGCAGGTCCGCCGATTGCCGCAAAAAATGCCGCCCGCCCCCCGGTGCGGCCGCGCTGCGCGCGGACTTCCGCGACCCACGCGGCGACCTGCATGACCCTTGCGCAAGCCATTGACGCAGAAGGGAAAACGCATGCGCCGCGGCATGCCGGCGCGCGCCGGCGGAGCGGTCCCGCGGGCATCCTTCCGCCCGGCTGACCCCACGGCACGGGATTTGCGCGAACAGGTCCTTCGCCACTGCGCGCCCGGTCGCGCCCCCCGCCCATGCCGCTCGTCCGCCAGTCCCCGCTGCAGGTCCAGCGACCGCAGTTCTCCACCCGCCTGCAGAAGGCGGTCAAGCTGCTGCAGATGCCCAACATGGAATTCGCGGCCGCGATCCGCTCCAGCCTCGCGGACAACCCGTTCCTGGAGTGCGACGACCTGGCGGTTCCCGACGCCGGCGTCGGCGCGCGCGATCCCGCGGAGTGGGCGGCGGGCGGGCCGGACCGCCCCGCGGATGCGGCCGGGCCCGGGGCCGCGGCCGCCCCAGCGGACGGCCTGCCGGGCTGGGGCGTCGCGATGGACGGGCGCCGGGGCGCGCGGCACGGCGGGGCGGCGCCCGACGCGCTGGCCTCCGTCCCGGCCCCCACCCGCCTCCAGGACCACCTGCACGCGCAGCTGCGGCTGCTGCCGTTGCCCGACCGCGCCTTCCTGCTGGCCAGCGTCCTCTGCGAATCGATCGACGACGACGGCTACCTGCGCGAACCGCTGGACGCCCTGGCGTTCCCGGACGAGCTGGCGCCGGCGCCGGACGCGGGCGAACGCGCCGCGGCGCTGGCCTGCCTGCAGTCGCTGGAGCCGGCCGGGGTGGGTGCCCGCAGCGTCTGCGAATGCCTGCGGCTGCAGCTCCAGACCGTCGCCTGCCCCGACGACCGCGCGCTGTGCGAACGGATGCTGCACGCGTGGGAGGCAACGCCGGGGCTGCGCGATCCGCTGCTGCTGGCCGACCGGATCGGCTGCGGGAAAGGCACGGTCCAGCGCCTGCTCCTGCACCTGCGCGGGCTCGATCCCCGGCCGGGACGGCGCTACGGCCCGGACGACACCCGCTACCTGGTGCCCGACGTGATCGCCCGGCGCGGTGCGGCGGGCTGGACGGTGGACCTCAACGAGGCGGTGGTCCCGCGGGTGTGGATCAACCAGCCCTACGCCGCGCTGCACCGCCGGTCCTGCGAGGGCGGCGAGGGCTCGGCCCTCGGCCAGCAGCTCAGCGAGGCGCGCTGGACCGTGCGCAACATCGAGCGCCGCTTCTCGACCATCCTGGAGGTCGCCCGCGCCATCGTGCGCCACCAGCACCGTTTCCTGGACCACGGCACGCTGGCGATGCGTCCGCTGGGGCTGCGGCAGATCGCGCAGGAACTCGGCATGCACGAATCCACCGTCTCGCGGGTGACGAATCAGAAGTACCTCGCCACGCCGAACGGCACCATCGAGCTGGGAGCCTTCTTCTCGCGCGGCATGGAAGTGCGCGACGGCGGCAGCTGCGCGCCGATGGCGGTGCGCGGCCTGGTGCAGCAGATCATCGCCGCGGAGACGGGCGCGCCCCTGTCGGACGCCGCGATCGCGCTGCGCCTGCAGCGCCAGGGCATCCGGGTGGCGCGCCGCACGGTCACCAAGTACCGCCAGCAGCTCGGCCTGCGCCCGGCCGACCGGCGCCGCGGGCTCGGCTGAGCGACGCGGGAGAGCGGGCGCATCCCCCGCCCCGCCGACGGGCCGGAAACCCCCGGGCCGGAAAAATTTTCGGCAAATCCTTCCATCCTGCCGTGCCATCGCCGTGCTCCGCGCCACGTCAATGGCAGGCGCGCCGGGCCGCGGCGGCGTCCCGGACGGGCGCTTCCGGCCGCGGCCCGGCGCCGAGCCGCGCTTCGATCTGGCGGAAGACCCGCCAGGCGAAATCCTTGGCGCCCTGGAGCGCCTCGCCCTCCGCGGAGCGGCTCTGGATGCAGTGCAGGCGGCCGGTGAGCCCGGTGGGCCCGGCATGGATGCCCACCACGCCGCGCCAGCGGCCCGGGGGGATTTCCACGGCGTGCAGGAAGAATTTCCAGCCCTGCGCGTTCTGCAGGAACGGCTGGTCCGCGCCCATGCGGACATCGCTAGGAAAGGTGGCCATGCCCTGCCGGAGCAATCCCGGTGCCAGCGGTCCGCCGCCGGCGCCGGCCGCCTCAGGGACCGGGCGCCGCGTGGATCCTGCGCAGCAGCTGGGCTACGTCCAGGGGCTTCACGAAATGCGCGTCGAAGCCGGCGTCGCGCGCGAGCTTGCGGTCCTTCTCCTGGCCCCATCCGGTCGCCGCGATCAGCAGGATGCCGGCGCCCCACGGGGCGGCGCGGATCGCGCGCGCTACTTCGATGCCGCCCATGCCGGGCATGCCGAGGTCGAGCACGACGACGTCGAAGGGCCGGGCCCGCAGCAGCTCCAGGGCCTCGGCGCCGCTGCCGGCCGTGGCCACCTCGCAGCCGTGCAGCAGGCGCGAGACGGACCAGGCCACGTCCGCGTTGTCGTCCACGACCAGCACCCGCTTCTGCGTGCCGGGCCGCGGGGGCGCACCGGGCGGCGGAACGCCCCCGGGCTGCACCAGCGGCAGCACGACGGTGAAGCGGCTGCCCTGCCCCGGCCCGCGGCTTTCGCCGTGCACCCGACCCCCGTGGAGCTCGACGATGTTTCGCACCAGCGCCAGCCCGATGCCGAGCCCCTGCCCGCCGCGGCCGATCGCCTCGGGACTCTGCGAGAACATCTCGAACATGGATTCCACCTGCACCGGGTCCATGCCGATGCCGTCGTCCTCCACCAGGATCGACACGTCCGCCGCTTCCAGGCGGGCCGTGAGCGCGATGTGCCCGCCGCGGGGCGTGTACTTCACCGCGTTGTTGAGCAGGTTGGAGATCACCTGGGCGAGGCGCACCGGGTCGGCCTGCAGGCGCACCGGCGCGTCGGGCAGCCGGACCGCGAGCGCATGGTCCGCGGCCTCCACCAGCGGCCGCACCGACTCGAGCGCGGAATCCACGACGGCCGCCAGCTCGACCTCCTGCGGATGCAGCACCAGCCGGCCCAGCCGCAGCCGCGAAACGTCGAGCAGGTCGTCGAGCAGCACCTTCATCACCTGCGACTGGCGCTCCACGATCCGCACCGCGCGCTCGTGCTCGCGCGGCGCGGTGTGGCCGGAGGCCAGCACGTCCGCCGCGTTGCTGATGGAGGCCAGGGGATTGCGCAGCTCGTGCGAGAGCACCGCGAGGAAGCGGTCCTTGGCCTCGTCGGCCATCTGGAGTTCGGCCCGCACCCGCTCGTTCCCGGCGAGCGCTTCCAGCAGCTCGACCCGGCTCTGCTCCAGCGCCTGCTGCGAGGCCCGCTGCTCGCTCTGGTCGCGCAGGATCTTCACGACACCGACGGTCTTGCCGTTCGCGTCGTGCATCGCCATCATCGCGCCGCTGGCCCAGAACTGGTTGCCGTCCTTGCGCTGGTGCAGCCGGTCGTCGATGATCCGGCCCTCGCGCAGCGCGCCCTCGACCTCGCGCCGCGGCGCGTCGGCCGCGCGGTCCTCGGGGGTGAAGATGAGATCGACCTTCTGGCCGAGGATCTCGCGCTCGGCGTAGCCCAGCAGGCGCTCGGCCCCGCTGTTCCAGGTGGTGATGCGGCGCTCCATGTCGATCGAGAAGATCGCGTACTCGACGGCGTTCTCCAGGATGAGGCGCAGCCATTCGGTGCTCTCGCGCAGCGCCGCCTCGGCGCGCTTGCGCTCGCTGATGTCGGTGCACACGACGATGGCCGCGGTGGGACGCCCGGCGGCGTCGGCCACGTAGCTGACGCTGTCGTGCAGCCAGACGATGCTGCCGTCCTTGCGCAGGCAGCGCTTCTCCAGCTGGAACTGCTCGCGGTGCGCCGCCAGCCGCTGCATCTTCTCCCGGCACTGCGCCAGGTCCTCCGGATGGACCAGGTCGAGCAGCGACCGGCCGGCGAGTTCGTCCGCGCCGTAGCCCAGGAGCCGCGCGTAGTGCTGGTTCACGAAGGTGATGCGGCCGTCGAGCTCGGCCTGCACCACGCCGACGGCCGCATGGTTGACGATGGCGCTGAAGCGCTCCTCCGACTGCCGCAGCGCCTCGGCGCCGTGCACCCGCTCCGAGATGTCGACGAAGGTCAGCACCACGCCGGCGATGCGGTCGTCCAAGGTGCGGTAGGGCCGCAGGCGCGCCAGGTAGCTCTGCGCGGCGGCCCCGCCGACCTGCCGCTCGACCGGCGCGAGGCTGGCGAGGACGGACTGCGCGTCCTCCACCAGGTCGGTGTAGTCCAGCTGCGTGTGCAGGTGCGCCAGCGGCCGGCCGATGTCCGAGCTGATCAGGTTGAACAGCGTGATCGCCGAGGGCGTGTAGCGGGTGATGCGCAGCTCGCGGTCGAGGAACACCGTCGGGATGGCGGTCGCATCCATCAGGTTCTGCATGTCGCTGTTGGCGTTGCCGAGTTCGTCGACCTTGCTCTTCAGCTCGTGGTTGACGGTGGTCAGCTCCTCGTTGATCGACTGCAGCTCCTCGCGGCTGGTTTCCAGTTCCTCGGTGGCGGAACGCAGCTCCTCGTTCATGGACTGCAGTTCCTCGTTGCTCGCCTTGAGCTCCTCGGTCGAGGCCTCGTACTGCTCGACCGTGTCGCGCAGGTGCGACTTGAGGCGCTCCATCTCGCGGTCGAGCTGGTCGGTCACCAGGTCGGCGCCGGTCTGCACCCAGCCCGCGCCGGCGGATTCGGCGCGCGCTTCCGCGGACGCCGGCGCCGCGTCGACCAGGACGAGCAGCAGGCCGGGCGCCGCCTCCACCATCGAGCGCACCTCGATCTGCACCCGCACCGTCTCCCCGCCGAGTTCCAGCGAGGGCATCGCCGTCCGGGCCGTCTCGCCCGTGTTGGACGCCTGGTAGAGCGCCGCGCGCAGCTCGATCCGCAGCGCCGGATGGATCAGGCGCAGGACGTTGCGCGTCGGCTCGCCGCCCGAGATCTGCATGAAGCGGCCCGCCGAGGCCGACATGTGCAGGATGTCGTGCTCGGCGTCCACCAGGATCGAGGGCGGCGCGAGCTGCTGGATCAGCTTCAGGTGCAGCTCCGACCAGCCGAGGGTGCGGCCGCCGACTTCCAGCAGGCGGGCCGGTTCGTCGGCCGCGGGCCGCATCACCGCCGCGTTCGGCACCACCGGTCCGCTGCGGGCCGCCATCTGCGCCTCCAGCGCCCGCGCCAGCATGTTGGACTGCATCGGCACCGGCAGGCCGGCGCGCGGGATGTGCCGCTGGCCGAACAGCCGGTGCTTCTTGTCGATCACCGCGTAGTGCTGGCCGCCCTCCTCGATCGATTCGGAGGACCCGAGGAACAGCGTGCCGCCCGGCAGCAGCGAGAAGTGGAAGGTCTCCAGGACGCGCGTCTGCGCCTCGCGGTTCAGGTAGATCAGCAGGTTGCGGCAGGACACCAGGTCGATCCGCGAGAAGGGCGAATCGCGCAACACGTCGTGCACCGCGAACATGACGCTCTCGCGCAGCTCGCGCCGCACCCGGAAGCCCCGGTGCTCCTTCACGAAGAAGCGGCGCAGCCGGTCCTCATTGACGTCGGCCTGGATGGTCGTCGGGTAGATCGCCTCGCGCGCGATGCGGATCGCGTTGTCGTCCAGGTCGGTGGCGAAGACCTGCAGCGCCGGCGGCGCGTCCAGCGTGCGGGCGTGCTCGTTGAACAGCATCGCGATCGAGTAGGCCTCCTCGCCGGTCGCGCAACCGGCCACCCATACCCGCACCGTGTCGGCGCCCGACTTGCCTTCGAACAGGCGCGGGATCTGTGCCTCCAGGGCGGCGAAGCATTCGGTGTCGCGGAAGAAGTTGGTGACGCTGATCAGCAGGTCCTGCAGCAGCGCGCCCGCCTCGCCCGACCGGGTGCGCAGGCAGTCCAGGTAGGCCGGCAGGTCGGGCACGTTGTTGACCTGCATCCGCCGCCCGATGCGCCGGACGATGGTCGCCCGCTTGTAGTTCGAGAAATCCCGCCCGGTGCGGCTGCGCAGCAGGGCGAGCACCTCCTTGAGCGCCGTCTCGTCCCCGTCGGCCGCCGCGTGCGGCGACGGCGCGGCGGACACCGGGCCGTGCTCCGACGGCAGGCGCAGCCGCACCTCCATGCGGTAGTACTGCAGCACCCGCTCCGCCATCTGCGCGACCGGCAGCGTCCAGTCGACCATGCCTGTCGCCAGCGCCGCGCGCGGCATGCCGCTGACCTGCGCCTCCTCCGGGTCCTGGGCGATGGTCAGCCCGCCGCGCTCCTTCACGCGCTTGATGCCGATGGCCCCGTCGCCGTCGCCCCCGGACAGCACGATGGCGGCGGCATGCGGCCCGTGGGTGTCGGCGAGGGTCCGGAAGAAGATGTCCACCGCCACGTGGCGGCGGCGCGCCTGCGGCAGGTCCGACAGGTGCAGCCATCCGTCGAAGGTGTTGAGCGCCTTGCGCGGCGGGATGACGTAGAGGGTGTCGGCCTCGATGCGCACCGATTCCTGCACCTGGACCACCCGCATCGGCGTGCAGCGCTGCAGCACCTCGGCCAGCATGCTCTCGTGCTCGGGCGACAGGTGCATCACCACCACGAACGCGAGGCCCGAACGCGCCGGCATCCCCTGGAGGAACGCGCAGATCGCCTCCACGCCACCGGCCGAGCCGCCGATGCCGACCACCGGCAGCATCTGGTAACCCCGCGTCGGGATCAGGTCGTCGATCTGCTCCGCGTCCTGTTCCTCGACCTGGTCGGGCGTCGTTTCATCCATGGGGGTCCTCTCGTGCGTCGGCATCGTGCTGAACGCAACATGTACAGCAAACGACCCCCGATGCTATGCCACCGGCCGGTGCCACTCCGTGGCGTCCAGCATGACGCCGATCATGCGCACCGCGCGCCCGTCGTCGTCGCGCAGGAAGCGGCCCCGCGCATGCATCCAGCGCACCGCGCCATCGGGGTGGACGACCCGGAATTCGCGCATGTATTCGCCGTTCCCGTCCATCGCCTCCCGGAGCGCCGCCTCGGTCGCCGCGCGGTCCTCGGGATGGAGCCGCGCGGCCCAGGCCTCGTAGCTGGGCACGACCTCTCCCACGGCGTAGCCTTCCATGCGGAAATGCTCGCCGGACCAGTAGATCGCGCCGGTGGCGATGTTCCAGTCCCACAGCCCCAGGCGGCCGACCTCCATCGCGTTGCGCAGACGCTCCTCGCTGCGCCGCACGGCCCCGTCGAACACCGCCTCCAACCGCGTCTCCGCCTCCTGGAGCCGCGCCTGCACCACGTCCTGCTGCAGGCGCTGCACCTCGGCCTGCGCCGCTTTCCAGGGGCCGATGTCGGTGGTGGTGGTCGCCACCCCGTCGCCGAGCCGGACGGCGGACTGGAAGAACCAGCTGTCGAACTGCTCGTGCGCGTAGCGGTACTGCCCCTGGTGCGGCTCGCCGCTCTCCACGACGCGCTTGAAGGCGTCGAAGATGCCCGCCGCGACCACGCCCGGGTTGTTCTCCAGCAGGTTCCGCCCCAGGACGTCGCCGTACACCTCCTCCGACTTGCGGTTGTTGATGATCCAGCGGAAATCCACGATCGCGCCGGACGCGTCGCGCACCGCCTCGAACACCTGGATCATGTCGTGCGAGCTGTCCATCGTCGCCTGCAGCAGGTCGTGGCTGGCGGCCAGTTCCGCGGTGCGTTCGCGGACCCGCCGTTCGAGCGCCTCGCGGTGGCGCTCCTCGCTGTCGCGCAACTGCTCGACCGCCGCGCGGCGCGCTGTCGTATCGCTGCCGGCGCCGAACCACTCGGTGATCTCGCCCGCGGCATCCAGCAGCGGCACGGCGCGCGACAGCACCCAGCCGACACCGCCGTCGGCGCGGCGGACGCGGTGCTCCAGCTCGAACAGCGACTTCCGGCCGATGGCCTGCGCGATCGCCGCGAAGACCACCGGATGATCCTCCTCGGGAATGTATTCCCGCACCCAGTCCTCGATCGGCTCGGCGGTGCTCGAAAAGCTCTCGCTGTCGAGCTGGTACAACACGCGCCAGTCGGGGCTCATCCGATAAATCGACGTGGCGCTGGCGCTGACCAGGGCGCGGAAGCGCTGGCGGCTCTCGCGCAGATCCTCCTCGGCGCGGGCGCGCTCGACGGCGGCCCAGGTGCGCTCGGCGACTTCGGAGGCCAGGTCGATCTCGTCCAGGCCGAACGCATGGGCCGCCGGATAATTGATGCCCAGGAAGGCCACCAGCCTGCCCGCCTTGACAAGCGGCAGGTTGAGCGAAGCGCCGACGCCGTGGCGGGCCAGCGCGTCCCTCTCGCGCGCGGACAGCCGGACGTCGCTCGCGATGTCCGGCTGCACCCGCGTGCGTCCCGCCTGCAGGTCATCGAGGATGTCGGGCCCGTAGTCGGCGTAGCGGAAACGGCCGACGGCCTGCGCCGCGCCGTCGACGTAGTTCCGGGTCACCGTGAAGTGCTGGCCGTCGCCTTCGTCCTCGGCGTAGGCCACGCGGCTCGACCCCAGGTGCTCGCCCAGCAGCGTGGCCGCGGCAAGGCGGATCTCGGCCGGATCCGCGCGCGCCCGCAGCGCGTCGCTCAGCCGGAGCAGGAAGGCCTGCCGCTCCTGGCTCGTCCGCGCCACGGCCTCGGCCCGCGCGCGCTCGAATTCCGCCCACAGCCGGCCCGCGACGCCCTCGGCGAGCGCCACCTCCTCGGCCGTCCAGCGACGGTGGCCCCGCTGGTGGACGCTGAGCACCGCGCGGAGGTCGCCCTGGACCAGCACCGGCACCGAGATGTGGGCGGTGACGGCGGAGGCGGCGGACGCGGCTTCCGGCTCCGCGTCCGCCGGGGCCACCGGGGCCGCGATGCCGTGCACCCCGTCGACGACCGCCGACCGGCCCGCCTGGAATTGCGCGGCCCAGGGGTCGTATGCCTTCTCGGCGAAGCGGGCGAAATCGACCGGCTCCGCCGCTGCGGCGCGGTAAGAGCCGCTGATGGCGTAGCCCTCGCGGTCCTCGTCGCCGTCACCGCTTTCGGTCCAGTGCGCGCCGTCCGCGCCCAGTTGTTCGCCGAGCATGCGCAGCGCGGTCTGCGCCACCTCGCGCGGCTCCGCCAGCGGGCGGATGGCGTCGGAGAAACGCACCAGGAAGGCATGGGTCTCCGCGGTCCGCCGCCGCAGGCGGGTCAGTTCGAGCTGGCCCGCGACGCGCGCCAGCAGTTCCCGGGGCGAGAAAGGCTTGGCGATGTAGTCGTCCGCGCCGGCCGTCAGGCCCTCGATCGCCGCGGCTTCGCCGGCGCGCGCGGCGAGGAACACGACCGGCGTGTGCTCGATCAGCGGATCGGCGCGGATGCGCCGGAGCAGCTCGAACCCGTCCGCGCCCTGCAACGCCACGTCCGCCAGGACCAGCCCGGGCCGCAGCCGCCGCACCGCTTCGAAGGCGGCCGTCCCGTCGCCGCAGGCGGTGACCTCCCAGCGGTCGCCGAGCAGCCGCCGGAGGTAGCTGCGCATGTCGGCGTTGTCGTCGGCGACGACGATGCGGTCGCGCCGTTCCAGCGCGACCGGTCCGGCCCGCGCCGCCGGAGCCCCGAGGATGTCCGGCAGGATCCCTTCCGGCGTTTCCTCGGCGCCCCAGCGGGCGGCCTGATCCGCCAGGTCGATGGTGCGGTCCTGCAGCGTCGCGGGGACGGCAGGGCCGGGATCGGCCGCCGGCATGCGCTGGGACTTGTAAGGCAGCCAGATCACGAAGGAGCTGCCGCGGCCTTCGACGCTGCGGACCTGCACCTGCCCGCCCATGCGCTGGACCAGGTCCTGCACGATCGACAGGCCGATGCCCGCGCCCTCGGCGGTGCGTGCCCGCGCGCCCCGCACCCGGTGGAAACGCTTGAACACGTTGCCGACCTCGTTCGGCGGGATGCCGACGCCGGAATCGCTCACCACCACCTCGGCATGCAGCCGCAGGGCGCGCGCCGCGATCGATATCTCGCCGTCGAAGGTGAACTTGAGGGCATTCGACAGGAGGTTGGAGACGACGGCGGCCCACATCTCCGGATCCACCGGCACCGGCGGCAGCTGCGGGTCGAATTCCATCCGCAGGGCCAGGCCCGCCGATTCGATCGCGCTGCGGAAATGGCTGGCGATGTCGGTCGTCAGCGTGCGCAGGTCGGCGGGCGTCAGCTGCGCCGGCTGCCGGCGCGACTCCATCTGCGAGAAGTCGAGCAGGTTGCTGACCAGCGTCAGCAGCCGGCGCGCGTTGCGGCCGGCGACCTCGACGTCCTCCACCAGCTCCGCGGGCAGGTCCGCCTTCCGGCGCATCAATTCCTCCAGCGGCGCGAGGAGCAGGGTCAGCGGCGTCCGGAACTCGTGGCTCACGTTGGCGAAGAATTCGGTCTTGGCGCGGTCGACCTCCGCCAGGCGCTCCAGCCGCTCGCGCTCGCGCTCGACGGCGCGGCCCTGCCCGATGCCGACGCACATCTGCTGGACCGCGAGATCAACGAAGCTGCGGTAGCCCTCGTCGAACCGGCGGTGCGGGCTCAGGCCCAGCACCACGACGCCCAGCGGCGGCTCGCCCGCCGCGGCGCGCAGGACGTGCAGCACCGCCCCGCGGGGCGGCGTGGCGCCCTGCGGGCCGGAAGCCACCGGCGCCAGCCCGGTGCAACGGCTCGCCAGGTCCTGCAGCAGCACGCCGCCCCGCTCCCCGGCGGCGGGCTCCAGCGCCCGCGCCAGCGGCCAGGGCCCCTGCCCGTCCAGCCCCAGCGTGTGCGGCGCGCTGGCGCCGCCCGAGGGCACGCCGGCGGCGCACAGCAGCGTCGCCCGGCGCCATCGCATGTCCAGCATGTAGAAGAGCGCGAAGGGCAGGTCCCGGTCGGCACCGGCCAGCACGGCGGCGACGCGCTCGCAGGCGTCGCGGATGCCCTGCGCGCGGCCCGACTGGGACGCCAGGTCGCGCAGCGTGCGCAGGCGGCGCTCGGACACCACATGGCGCGTGGTGTCCCGCACATGGTTGCAGACCGCCACCACCGCCCCCGACGGCGACCGCAGCGGGGCGTAGGAGAAGTCAGCGAACACCTCCTCGACGTAGTCCTCGCGGCGCACGAACAACGCGGAGTCGACCCCGCCTTCGGCCACGCCCGTCGCCATGACGCGCTCGACCCGCGGCCCGATCTCGTGCCATATGTCGGCCCAGGTGTCGCGGGCGCGGGCGCCGAAGGCCTGGGGATGCTTGTCGGTGCCGAGCACGCCCCGCCAGCCGTCGTTGTAGAACTGCACCAGCTCGGGCCCCCACCACAGCGCCTGCGCATCGGGCGCATCCATCATCGTGCGCACCGACGACCGCAGGGTCTCGGGCCATTCCACGGCGGGACCCAGCGGCGTCCGGGACCAGTCCACCTGGCGGGCGCGGGCGGCCATCTCCCCCTGCTCGCCGAAGACGCGCCGGACCACGTCGAGTTCGGAACGCATGCGCAGGCGCGGCGTATTGGTCAGCAGCTCGCCGACGAGGTGCCCCGCCTCGGACAGTGGGATCACGATGTCGGCCGCGCCGGCCGCGATCGCGGCGGCCGGCATCGCAGGGTATTCGGCGCTGGACTCGCTCTGCACGATCACCTGCCCGCCGGCGCGGTGCAGTTCGAGCGCGCCCGCGGCCGCATCCTTGCCCATGCCGGTCAGCACGATGCCGATGGCGCGGCTGGCGAAGCTGCGGGCCACCGATTCCAGGAAGCGGTCGAGCGGCCGATCCAGCGTGCCGAGTTCGGCCGGGGCCAGGGTGCAGGTGCCGTCGGGCAGCAGCCGCAGGATGTGCCGTGGCGGGCACACCAGGATCTTGCCCGGTTCGAGGAAGGCCCCGTCGATTGCCCACTCCACCCGGTAGCGCAGCTTCGAATAGACCTCCACCAGGGCGGATTCGGGCGCGAGGTGGAAGGCGACCACGACCGGCACATCGGAATCGGCCGAGAGGTCGCGCAGCAGGCGCAGGCCCGCGGAGCCCGCTCCTGCGGACCCGGTCAGGGCGATGACGTCGAAATCCGAGCTACCGGTGAATCGTGGTGCCGACACGCTGATGCTTTTTCTGAACGTTTTCTGACCATATCAGGCATAGGGTCGAGCCGGCATCATGCCGACCGGTTCGAAAGCGTAACGTGCGCGAAGGCAAAGCTGATGGCGGATGCCATGCGTCGCATGCACCGGGCCCGGCAGCTTCCTGATCGATACGGCCTGCAGCCGACGGACACATGACTCCGACCTTGGAGGCAGACGATGCCGCCTTCCTCACGAAAGTCCATGGCCGGACGGTGCTCGCCCCGATCCGGGACGACGCCCTCCCGCTGCCCGTATCAGCCGGGCCTGCCTGCTCATGCCGGGCGATGTCCTGGAGCACATCCTGGACGCCATCTTCGGGCAGATGGCGGATCGGATGCGTAAGCCGATCCGGCCAAGCGTGCTCCGAAGCGGATGCCGAATCCCGTCATCCCAACGCTGCCCGGGAGAAGCCGGACAAATGGTTCTTCAGGTTCGATTCCTCCCGGTGGAATCGAACCCGGACGGAACGGGCAATGCGTCAACGTTTGACCACCAAGTCATTGAGCAGACGCGCAGTCTTCCGGACCTGCGCCTGAATCAGGTCGACTTGGAGACGATTGCCTGCCGTTGCCTCACGAAGATCGCCACGCAGTTCAGCAGAGCATTCCCGCAGGGCGCGAGCCTTGCGGACCTCGTTCGGTTCCAGACCTGTTTTCAGGTTGTGTTTCATGCTGCGAATGTCTTGCAGGGCACGCCCTGAGCCGGTCGTCATTGTCCCTACCGATCTGTAGGACCGCCATGAGCGATACCGCGTCCATCGGCGCTCTTCGCACCGTCTTCATGGCGAAATCCGACGGGAAGCGCTGTGCCGGGCCCTTGGCCAAAAAAACTCCGCACGACCGCCATGGAGACGATGCAGCGTTGCAACGAACGCGGTCCTGCGGCGAATGCCCGACCACGCCCGGAGTCACCCGCGTTGGATCATGTGCTCGGCATCGGCTTCGGCGTCCCTGCAGGCCTCGTCACGCGTTTCGCGAGCCAGTCGGCTTCGATGCCAGCTCTGGGCCTCGCTGCTGAGGACGAGCACACTGCCGCGCCAGAGGTCGTCAATGCGGAACACGCCCAGGATGTACGTCGTCTCTGCGAAAAGGATGCGCTTGAATTCGCTGTAGCTGTGCTTCGTCATGGAGAACGGCAAAACCATGCGATACGCGGGCGCTACCGCATTGGATGCAGCAACACCGAGGCCGATCTTGGATTGATATCGAAAGGAACAGCCGGATGACCGAGGCAATCTCCGGACACGGCAGCCGATGCAGGCCCGCGCAGCCATCGAGCCCGAAGAACACGGGGTGCCTCGGCGGACAAGCGGGCGTTCCTTCGTTCGTTCTGGATCCCCGCCCTCAAGGCGCAAGACACCAACTGCCAAGCGCCGAACACCGTGCGCCACGCCTGCGCGATCAGGCCGCTGGCGGCCTGGTGCGACGCTGGTCGTAGCAGATAGGGCACGCGGTCGGGGATGCTACCGACGGTCCGCTCAAAGCGGCTCGTCGGTAGCCGCGACGATCCGGAGCAGGCGAAGCCCGCGCGTCCATGGCTTCCGCGGCGCTACCCCAGAAAGACGAAACGGGCACCGAGGTGCCCGTCGCGTTTCAAGATTCCTTGGGGTGGCTGATGGGACTCGAACCCACGACAACAGGAATCACAATCCTGGACTCTACCAACTGAGCTACAGCCACCGTAGAAGCGGAATTATAGCGCCATACGGACCGCTTTCCGAAGGACCGCGCACAGCAGGGCCGACATCGCGTTCATCCGAGTCGCAAGGCACCGACCGGCTTCGGCACCTTGATCTGCACCTTGGCCCGTTCCTGCAACAGGCGGTAGTAGGCATCCGCCTCGGCGGTGCCCCACCAGTTCGCGAACTGCTCCCGCCCCTGCTGTTCCTGCGCCGGATCCTTCACCCGCGCCTCGACCTTGTCGAGACGGATCACGGCGTACCCCTCCTGGCCCAGGTCGGCGCCGGCCAGCGCCGGCAGCGAAGCGACCGGCAGGCGCATGGCGGCGTCGACGATCGCCGCAGCGAACGGCGGCCGCTGGTTGCGCACAATGACGCCCGACTGCGGCAGCACCGCATCGGCAGGCTTCGCCTTCCAGGCGGCGAGCTTGGCCGCGCCGTCCTCCTTCGCCAGCGCCAGGGCGCGCTCGGCCACCAGGCGTTCCCGGACCTGCGCGCGCACCTCGTCGAAGGGGGCGACGCGCGCCGGCGTGTGGCGCACCACCCGGCCGGCGGCCAGCTGGCTCGGACCGATCTCCACCGCGGCGGTGTTGCGCTTCTTCTCGATCGCGTCGGCCGAGAAGAGGGCCTGCAGGAACTGCGGGTTGGCCAGCGCGCCGGTGGCGCCGGGCGCCGGCTCGCGCGTGACGCCCTCGGCGGTCCGCAGCTTGAGGCGGAGCTTCTCGGCCACCGGCGCGAGCGCGTCGGCCTGCTCGTAGACGCTGTTGCCGAAGTTATCGGCCACTTCGGCGAAGCGGCGCTGGGCCGCCTGCTGCCGGTACTCGGCCTCGAGTTCCGGACGGGCTTCCTCGAAGCTGCGCTGCTCGCCGGGCTTGATGTCCGCGAGCTGGATCACGTGGTAGCCGAAGTCGGACTCGACCAGGTCGCCGATCTGGCCCTTCTGGAGCGCGAAGGCGGCATCCTCGAAGGGCTTGACCATGGCGCCGCGGGCGAAGAAGCCCAGGTCGCCGCCGGAGGCGGCGGAGCCGGGGTCCTGAGAGTTCTTGCGCGCCAGTTCGGCGAACGATCCAGGGTTGGCGCGCGCCTGCGCCAGCAGTTCGGCCGCGCGGGCCTTGGCCTTCTCGCGGTCGGCGGCGGGAGCGTCCTTGGGCACGGTGATCAGGATGTGGCTGGCGCGGCGCTCTTCCGGCGTGGTCATGCGCGCCAGGTTCTGCTCGTAGTAGCCGCGCAGGTCGGATTCGCTGGGCGCGATGGTGTCGCGCACCGCGGCGGGGTCCAGCACCACGTACTCAATGTCGACCTGCTCCGGCCGGCGGAAGGCGTCCGTGTGGGCCTTGTAGTAGGCCTCCAGGTCCGCGTCCGTCACCTGCACCTTGCCGACGTAGTCCTGCGGCTTGAAGACCGCGACATGCACGTCGCGCCGCTCGAGCAGGGCGTCGAGCGCGACGTCGGCCATCGCGGCCACGGGGATCTCGGTGCCCGCGATGCCGGCGAGCACCTGGCGCGAGGCGAGGTCGCTGCGGATGCGGGCCTCGAACATCTCGGGCGTCATGTTCTGGCGCGCGAGGGCGGCGCGGTACTGCTCGATGTCCATCGAACCGTCGGGCCGGCGCAAGGCGGCGATGCCCGGGTCTTCCTGGAGCCGTCGCGCCAGGGCCGCGTCGCTGGGCGACAGCAAGCCGTCCGCCGCGGCGCCGAGCAGCACCCGCTCGCGGACCAGGCGCTCCAGGGTGGCGTAACGCGCCTCGGGCGACTCCAGGAGGCGCGCGTCCACCGACGGCGCGCTGGCGCGGATGCGCTCGACCTCGGCGGTGTGCGCCGCGTCCCATTCGGCCTGGGTGATGTCGTGGCCGCCGACGGTCGCGACCGCGGCGCTCTTCTCGGAGGAGCGCTGGTAGCCGTCGATGCCGACGAGGATGAAGGAGGGGATGATCAGCAAAAACAGCAAGATCATCACAATCTTGGAGTGCTTGCGGACGAACTCAAACATGGGCGATCTCTCGGACGACGGCAGAAAAAAGAAAAGGCGAACCTGCGTTCGCCTTTTTCCGGAGGGAGGGGTGGTGGGTGCTGACGGGCTCGAACCGCCGACCTACGCCGTGTAAAGGCGCTGCTCTACCAACTGAGCTAAGCACCCCCTCGATGAAACCTGCTTCAGTTCAACGCATCCTTCAATGCCTTGCCTGGACGAAACTTCGGTACTTTAGCAGCCTTGATCTTGATGGCTTCGCCGGTGCGGGGATTGCGGCCGCTGCGGGCGACGCGCTTGCCGACGCCGAAGGTGCCGAACCCGACCAGCGACACCGTGCCGCCGCGCTTGAGCGTGGACTGGACGGCGCCGAGGGTGGACTCCAGGGCGCGGGTGGCGGCGGCCTTGGAGATGTCGGCGTTCTTGGCGATGTGTTCGATGAGTTCGGTCTTGTTCACGGAAAACCCTCGTTCGGAAATGACGTGGCCGGGAGCGGCGGGGGCCCGGCCGCGTCGGCGATGCGCGGACGCTGCGCGGGCGGCGCGGCCCGTGGCCGCGACCCGCGCCGCAGGGACCCGGCGGCGCTCCGGAACCGGCCGCGCCGGCCTGGGCAAGCGGGCGATTCTAGACGCATTTCCCCCGGGGAATCCCGGGCGCCGGCCGGCCCTCTCAGCGCTTCACGCGGGCCCGGATTTCGGGCAACGCCTTGCGCAGGTAGTAAACCATCGACCACACGGTCAGGACCGCCGCCGCCCAGATCAGCACCGAGCCCCAGAAGCGGGTGTCGATGCCCCAGAGCATGCCGTTGAACAGCAGGAAGGGGATCGCGACCATCTGCACTGTGGTCTTGACCTTGCCCAGCATGTGCACCGCCACGCTGCGGGACGCGCCGATCTGCGCCATCCACTCGCGCAGGGCCGAGATGGCGATCTCGCGGCCGACGATGATCAGCGCGACGAACACGTCCGCCCGGTGCAGGTGCACCAGCACCAGCAGCGAGGCGCACACCAGGAACTTGTCGGCGACCGGATCCAGGAAGGCGCCGAACGAGGAAGTCTGGTTCAGTTTCCGGGCCAGGTAGCCGTCGAGCCAGTCGGTCGCCGCGAACGCCACGAACATCACGGTCGCGATCAGGTTGCGGCTGGCCGGGTCGATCGGCAGGTAGAAGATCCCCACGATCAACGGGATCGCGACAATGCGCGTCCAGGTCATGAAGGTCGGAATGGTCAGGAACATGGCGTCATTGTGCCGAATCGGCGCGTCCGTCCCGTCCGCTCCGTCCGCCGCGCCCGGCCCGCGGTTCAGTGCAGCGCACGGTAGATCTCGTCGGCCAGGTCGGCCGAGATGCCCTCGACCTGCGCGATGTCCTCCGCGCTGGCGGCGGCCACGCCGCGCACCCCGCCGAAGCGCTGCAGCAGCCGCGCGCGCTTCTTGGGGCCGATGCCGGGGATGTCCTCCAGCTTGCTGCCGCCGACCCGCACCTTGGCGCGCTGCGCCCGCATGCCGGTGATGGCGAAGCGGTGCGCCTCGTCGCGGATCTGGGCGACCAGCATCAGCGCGGCGGAGTCGCGGCCCAGGTAGACCTTCTCGCGGCCGTCGGCGAAGACCAGCTCCTCGAGGCCGACCTTGCGGCCCTCGCCCTTCTCCACGCCGACGATCAGCGACAGGTGCAGGCCGAGTTCGGCGAAGACCTCGCGGGCCATCGACACCTGGCCCTTGCCGCCGTCGACCAGCACCAGGTCGGGCATGCGCGGCCGGTCCCCGGAGGGGACGGCGCCGTCCTCGTCGCCCGCCTCGGCCGCGGCGCGCGCCGCCTCGGCGATCTTGCTGTAGCGCCGGGTCAGCACCTGGCGCATGGCGGCGTAGTCGTCGCCCGGCGTGATGCCTTCGATGTTGTAGCGGCGGTATTCGCCGTTCTGCATCTTGTGGTGCTGGAACACCACGCAGGAGGCCTGGGTCGATTCGCCGGCGGTGTGCGAGATGTCGAAGCATTCGATGCGCAGCTCGTCGAGCACGTCCATCGGCAGGTCGAGTGCCTCGGCCAGCGCGCGGGTGCGGGCCTGCTGCGAGCCCTCCTCCGCCAGCAGCCGGGCGAGTTGCAGGTCGGCGTTCTTCTGCGCCATCTCCAGCCAGATGCGGCGCTGCTCGCGGGGATTGTGCGATGCGCTGATCCGGGTGCCGGACTGCAGGGCCAGGGCGTCGAGCAGGCTGCGCGACACCGGCGCGCCGGTGATCAGCGAAGGCGGCACCGGCACGCCGATGTAGTGCTGGGCGATGAAGGCCTCCAGCACGCGGGTCTCGACCGGGATCCGGGGCGCCGGGGACTTCGCGGCCGGCGGCGGGGCCGCGTCGGCGCCGCTGCCGGCGCCAGCCTCGCCGGACGGCGCGGGCAGCGTCCGCGGGCGCCCCGGGGGCGCCCTGCTCCGGCGCGGCCGGCGGCTCCGGAGGCGCGGCCGCGTCCTCGGCGGATTCCAGTTCGTCCTCGTCGGCCAGCAGGGCGGCCGCATCCTCGACATGCACCGGGAAGTACGGCCGGTCGCCTAGGTGGCGGCCGCCGCGCACCATCGCCAGGTTCACGCAGGCGCGGCCGCCCTGGACCTTGACCGCCAGGATGTCCACGTCCTTGTCCGACGCCGTCTCGATCGACTGCTGGTGCAGCACCCGCGACAGCGCGGTGACCTGGTTGCGCAGCTCGGCCGCCTGCTCGAATTCGAGCCGCTCGGCGTGCGCCATCATCTGCGCCTGCAGCCCGTCGATCACCTCGCGGGTCTCGCCCCGCAGGAAGCGGCCGGCGTTGCGCACGTCGAGCCCGTAGGCCTCGGGCGAGATCAGGCCGACGCAGGGTGCCGAGCAGCGCTTGATCTGGTAGAGCAGGCAGGGCCGGGTGCGGTTGGCGAAGACCGTGTCCTCGCAGGTGCGCAGCCGGAAGGCCTTCTGCAGCAGTTGGATCGACTCCTTCACCGCCCAGCCGCTCGGGAAGGGGCCGAAGTACTGGTGCTTCTTCTCGACGCTGCCACGGTAGTAGGCCACCCGCGGGAAGGCGTGCGACGCGATCTTGAGGTAGGGGTAGCTCTTGTCGTCGCGGAACAGGATGTTGTAGCGCGGGCCGAGCTGCTTGATGAGGTTGTTCTCCAGCAGCAGCGCCTCGGCCTCCGACCGCACCACCGTCGTCTCCATGCGGACGATCTTGGTGATCATGTGGCCGATGCGGGTGCCGCCGTGGTTCTTCTGGAAGTAGCTGGCGACGCGGCGCTTGAGGTTGCGCGCCTTGCCGACGTAGAGCAGGACGCCGGCCGCGTCGAAGTACCGGTAGACGCCCGGCAGCGCCGGCAGCGCGGCCACCTCGCGGAGCAATTGTTCGGGATGCGCTTGGGACATGGTGCGGCTATTGTCCGCGCCGCTCCCGGGCGGCGCGTGTGCGGGCGTTAAAGCCCGGCGCCGCCGCTACAGTCCGCGCATCGCGACTTCCGGATCCGCCATGCGCTGGGACATCTTCTGCCAAGTCATCGACAACTACGGCGACATCGGCGTCTGCTGGCGGCTGGCCGCCGACCTGGCCGCGCGCGGCGAATCGGTGCGGCTCTGGGTGGACGACGCCGCGGCGCTGCCGTGGATGGCGCCCGGGGGCGCGCCGGGCGTGGAGGTGCGCCCCTGGACCGTGCCGCTGGCGCTCGACGGCGTGCGCCCGGGCGAGGTGCTGGTCGAGGCCTTCGGCTGCGAGATTGCTCCTGAATTCGTAGCACTCTGCGTAGACGCGGCGCCCGCTGGCGGCCCGAAACCCTTGTGGATCAACCTCGAATACCTGACGGCCGAGCCCTATGCGCAGCGCTGCCACGGCCTGCCCTCGCCGGTGCTGCGCGGCCCGGCGGCCGGATGGACCAAGTGGTTCTACTACCCCGGCTTCACGACCGACAGCGGCGGCCTGCTGCGCGAGGCCGGCCTGGAAGCCCGCCAGTCCCGCTTCGACCGCGCGGCCTTCCGCGCAGCCTGCGGCGCGGCGGACGGCGAACGGCTCGCCACCCTCTTCTGCTACGAGCCGCCGGCGCTGGGCGAACTGCTTCGGCGCCTGCGGAACGGGCCGGCGCCCACCCGGCTGCGGGTGGCGCCGGGACGCGCCGCCGCGGCGGTGCGCGCCGCGCTGGACGCGGACGGATGCCTTCCCGCGGCGTCCCCGTCCGACGACGGGGAAGCGGCCGCGCAATGGCGGACCGGCGCCCTGTCGCTGCATTTCGCGCCGGCCTGCAGCCAGGCCGAATTCGACGCCCCGCTCTGGGCCGCCGACCTGAACTTCGTGCGCGGCGAGGATTCGCTGGTGCGCGCCCTCTGGGCCGGTCGGCCCTTCGTCTGGCAGATCTACCCGCAGGACGACGGCGCGCACGCGGCCAAGCTGGAGGCCTTCCTCGACTGGCTCGGCGCGCCCGACGGCCTGCGCGCGTTCCACCGCGCGTGGAACGGCCTCGTTCCCGGCCCCCTGCCCGCCTGGGACCTCGACGCCTGGGGCCGGACGGCGCGCGAGGCGCGGTCGCGCCTGCTGGCCCAGTCCGACCTGGCCGCCCGGCTGATCGGCTTCGTGGCGGAAAAACGTTAAAATACAGAGCTTTGCGCAATTCGGGCAGCCGCTGCCTGGTGGCGCTCCCGCCGCACCGGATGCGGCCTGCATGCAACCCTGGGGCACACAGGACCCCTACGCACCTCTATGAAAATCGCTCAAGAAATCCGCGCCGGCAACGTCATCATGCACGGCAAGGACCCGATGGTCGTCCTCAAGACCGAATACAGCCGCGGCGGCCGCAACTCCGCCACCGTGCGCATGAAGCTCAAGAGCCTGATCGCCAACTTCGGCACCGAAGTCGTCTTCAAGGCCGACGACAAGATGGACCAGATCATCCTCGACAAGAAGGAATGCACCTATTCCTACTTCGCCGACCCGATGTACGTCTGCATGGACACCGAGTACAACCAGTACGAGGTCGAGGCCGAGAACATGGGCGACGCCCTGAACTACCTTGAAGACGGCATGCCGGTCGAAGTGGTGTTCTACGACGGCAAGGCCATCTCGGTCGAGCTGCCCACCAGCGTCGAGCGCGAGATCACCTGGACCGAGCCCGCCGTCAAGGGCGACACCTCCGGCAAGGTGCTCAAGCCCGCCAAGATCGCCACCGGCTTCGAAGTGCCGGTGCCCCTCTTCGTCTCCCAGGGCGACCGCATCGAGATCGACACCCGCACCGGCGAATACCGCAAGCGCGTCTGACGCAGCGCCCCGGCGCCGTCCATGGAAAAAGGCTCCCGCGGGAGCCTTTTTCCATGGCGAGACGGCTGACGCGGGGCGCGGCCTACGCGTCCGGGATCAGGCGCTTGCCCAGGCCGACCGCCTCGTCCTGCAGGTAGCCGAGCCGGCGGTAGAAATCGATCACCGACGCATTGCCGCTGCGGACCTGCAGGCTGAGCTTGGGGCAACCCCGCGCGGTCAACAGCCGCTCCACATGCGCGACCAGCGCGCGGCCGTGGCCGAGCCGCTGACGGCCAGGCGCCACCGCGAGGTAGTAGAGCCACCCGCGGTGGCCGTCGTAGCCCGCCATCGCGCTGGCGACGACCGGCCCCTCCACCGGACCACCCGGACCCGTCACCCCTCGCGGGTCCGCGTCCTCGCCGATACCGACCAGGAACAGTTCCGGCTGCACCGCCCGTTTGCGGTCGATGTCGCGGTAGGGATCGTTCCACGGGCGCAGCAGTCCGCATGCGCGCCAGAGCCCGACCACCGCCTCGGTGTCGGCATCGCGGAAAGGACGGATGCGCAGGCGGCCCGCCGGCGCATCGAACGGCGCGGGACCGGGAGCCTGCGGCGTCCGCATCCTGCCCTGCCGCGCGCTGCGTCCGCCGCCTACTTGCGCAGCAGCGCCTTGAGGGCGTTCTGCAGGCGACGGGCGGCCGCGCCGTCGCTCGGGCCCGCCAGCACCCGGGCGGCATCGTCGCCCCAGGTCTGGGCCGGCGCCGGATCGTTGCGCCGGGTCAGCAGCTTGAGCTGCAGCGCGCGGCGCGCGTCCTGCTGCTCGGCCGGCGTGGGCACCTCGGCCGCGACCTCCAGGCGCAGCAGCGCTTCGGAGGCATCGCCCGACGCCGCTCCGCCGAGCGCCTGCGCCCATCGGCCGCGCACCGCCGGACTGACCCGGCCGCCCAGCTCCTGCACGCTCGGCACCTTGGACGCGTCCCGCTCCTCCCAGGCCGCCATCAGCTGGGTGAGGGCTTCGCCATGGGCCTGGGCCGCCAGCTTGCGCAGGGCCAGCTGGGCATGCTCCATCGCCTCGCGCTGCGCACGGAAGGCCGCGTCGCCCAGGCGGGGCCCGCGGTCCTCGCGCGGCGCGCGGTCGCCGCCGAAGCGGCCGCCGCGGTCGGCGGGCGCGAAGCGGTTGTCGCCCGGCGCCGGCGCCCGGTCGCCCGGTCGTCCTCCGGCACGGGGATCGCGCCGGTCGCCGAACTTGCCGCCGCGGCCGGGAGCCGCCGGCGCGTCCTTCTTCATGCCGGGCCGGTCGTCGCCGCGCACCGCGACGACGCGCTTGGCCGGCGCCGGCGCAGCGGCCGGCGGCGCCGCGGGGGCTGCCGCTTCGCCATCGCCCCCGGCAGGCGCGTCCTGCGGGGCGGTCCCGTCGGCCGCATCGGCCGCGGCCGGCGCGGACGCCGTGTCGCCGGCCGCCTGGGGCACGGATGCGGCTGCGCCGGTGGCGGCGGCCGCAGCGGCAGCCGCCGCGCCCTCGGCCACGGCCTGCGCCTGGCCGCGCAGCGCCGCCTCCAGCCCCGCCACGGCGGCGCGGATCTTCTGCGCATCGCCCGACGCGTTGGCCGCCTCGAGCGCCTTCGAGGCCTCGAGCACTGCGCGGTCATGGCCGCTGATGGCCGCGGCGTGCTGCTCGCGCTCGGCGGTCTTGCGGTTGAAGGCCTCGTCGATCGGCTTGCGGAACGCGTCCCACAGCTTCTGTTCCTGGCGGCGGTCCAGCGGCACGGCCTGCGCCTCGGCCTGCCAGCGCTGCTGCAGCGCCTTGACCGCATCGATGCGCAGCACCGACGCCTCGCCCAGCTGGCGCGATTCCTCGATCATCGCGTGGCGGCGGTCCAGGCTGGCCTTCTGGGCGTTCTCGAGCGGCGCGGCGGCGGCGGCGATGGCCTGCTTCCACTGCGGCTGCAGCTCCGCGAAAGCCTTCTCGCCCAGGTGGCCGGCCTCGCGCCAGCGGTCGCCGAACTGGTGCAGGGCCCGGTTGAAGGCCTTCCAGTCGGTCGAGCCGGCGTTCGACTCGCCCCAGGCCTTGAGTTCGGCGATCAGGGCGAGGCGCTGGCCCTTGTTCTCGGCCGCCTCGTGGCGGATCTTGTCGAGCCATGCCTCGACCACCTTGTGGGCCTGGTTACAGGCTTCGTCGAACCGCTTCCAGAGCGCATGGTTGGACGGGCTGCCCTGGTCGGCCTTCTTCCATTCCTCGCGCAGGCCGCGCAGGGTCTCCTGCATCTTGCGGCCGCCGAGGGCCTGGCCCTCGGGGCGGTGGAGCAGGCCTTCGGCGCGGGCGACGAGGTCCTCGCGCACCCGGTCGGCGCTCCAGCGCTGCCAGCCTTCGAGCTCGCCGGCGGCGGTCAGCGCGGCGTTGACCTGGGCTTCCAGGGCGCCGTCGATGTGGCGGCCATGCTCCTTGAGCACCGCGCGCAGCGCGCCGGCCGCGCCGGCGCTGGCCTTGCCGTGGCCTTCGGCGGTTTCCCGCTCCAGGCGGGCCACGGCCTCGCGCACCGCGGCCATCGCCTTCTCGACGGTCTCCGGATCGGCCTTGCGCGGACCGCGAGGCGGACGGGCGGCGCCTTCCTTGGCCGGCGCCGCTTCCGCGCCTTCGACGGGCGCGGCATCGCCCGACCGGGCGCGGCCCAGTTCTTCGGCCCACACCGGGACCGGAGGCAGCGGCGCGGCCGCGTCCCCTGCCGCGGCCGACGCCTGGCCCAGCGCGGCCCGGAAGGCTTCCCACACCACCAGCAGCTGGTTGGCGGACGCTTCGAGCAGCGGCGGGAACTTGGCCTCGACGCTCGCCCAGTTGCCGTCCTGCGACAGGCTCTCCGCCTGCTGCTGCCAACGGCCGACGTCGGCCTGCAGCACGTCGAGCGCCGCCTGCGCGTCCTTCCAGGACTTGGTGGACAGGACCTCGATGCGCTGGGCCAGCAGCACCGCGGCCTCGCGCTGCACCTGCACCCGGTGCTGCAGGTCCTCGATGACCTTGATGCGTTCGGCCAGCTGCCCCTTGAGCACGGACAGCGGTTCCCGGCTCAGGGGCGCGCCGGCCTTGGCGGCGTCGCGCTGCCAGGCCATGGCGTCGGCGATGTTGAGCTTGGGCGCTTCGAGCAGCGCGCGGGCCTTCTCTGCCCATTCGGCGGCGATGACCTCCTGGCCCTTGGCGCGCTTGATCTCGTCGAGGCGCTCGCGCAGCGGCTTGGCCGCGCCCTTGTCGCGCACGCTCAGTTCCTTGAACACGTCCTGGATCTGTTCGGCGGACGGCTGGGTGCCCAGCCACTCGCGCACCCGCGCAGCGCGTTCGCCCGAGGTGGCCGCGGAGAAGGCGCCGCCGGTCAGCGCGTCGAGCGGATGCTGGTCCGCCTGCTTGGCCGTGGCGGAAGCGGGTTTGACGTCGGAAGCTTCGGGCATGTCTTAGTGAGGAAAACGGGAATGGAAAGGAAAGGAGGAGACCTGCGGAAAGCCGTCGGGACCATGCCTGGCGGCGTCCGGATTTTTCGTCCGCCGCCCCCGTGCCCGCGATCGATCCACCTTCTCTATATATAGATGGATGGCCGCAGGAAGTCGGCGGAATCGGGCGACGGGTATCGGAGATGGTGGCGGTGCCGGGAAATGGTAGCCCCGCCTCCGTGCAGGCCTCGGGATCGAAGGCTATTCTCGCCGGTTTTGCGTCCGCGCCGGAAACCGGTGATCGCGCGCCGGAAGTCGGTCGCTTCCGATCGCGTGCGATTCGCGCCCGACCGTTCCTCATCGCATCCATGGACGCGCCGGCGTGCCGCGGGGATGCCGCGGCCGATCATGGAAAGCCGAGCCGAAGGCCCTTCAGCTTTGTTTTTTGTTCGCCAAATTGTTACAGGACGGTGATGCGTCACGGCCATCCTGGAATTCGCGCAGGGCGCGGCACGGCGACTCGCTAAGAGGCGAAGCATCTGGAAAATCGCTTCGATACGATTTTTTACTTATGTATTTTTGAATAAAGACTTCTTTCTTTATTCTTGACGCGATATTTTGCGGACTCCTAGAATCCGCCCGTTTTCTCCTCGGACTCCTTCCGAGCCGCTGCCCGACCAGGCTAAGTTCTTGTTCTGCCTCACTTTCCCTTCGGAAAGGCTGTGCTGGTGGACAAGGATGGCGTACCAATCCAAGCGAGCGTCGTGCTCGGGGCGTGACCGCTGCGATGCAGCCTTTCCCGCCTGCCGACCGCGCCCGCGTAGAAAGGAAATGCTGATGACAGCGTCCCAAGAGATACGGCGGGGCATGCGGACCATCGCGTCCGACATCGCCACCGGCTTTCTCGAAATCATCCACAACGGGTTCGCCCTGCTCGGCCTGGCCGTCGCGTTCGCCGCCGTCCTGTTGCTGACGCGGCCCGATCTGCGCCACAGCGGCGAGCGGCAGCTCATCGGCTGGCTGCAGAGCCGGCAGGCGCCCGTTCCCGCGTCGCCCGCGGGCGGCACGGCCGGGGCCGACGCCTCGCTGGTCCCGGCCCTGGCCGCCGACGCGGCCGTCCCGCTGCGCGCTTCGGCGTCCGCGGAGCGTCCGACCGCGATCGACCCGCGCCACCTGCCCCGCCAGCAAGCCGCCGTGGCGTACTGGCTCAGCAAGAAGTACCGGGTCGCGCCCGAGCCGGTCGGAACGCTGGTCGCCGAGGCCTTCGACA
This sequence comes from Xylophilus ampelinus, assembly GCA_036946225.1. Taxonomy (GTDB): domain Bacteria; phylum Pseudomonadota; class Gammaproteobacteria; order Burkholderiales; family Burkholderiaceae_C; genus JAKOND01. The sequence continues at coordinate 121,031 of JAQIJO010000007.1, read as the reverse complement.
TCGGCCGCAGCAGCAAGCTCGATCCGACGCTGATCCTGGCCATCGTGGCCATCGAATCGGGTTTCAACCCCTTCGCCCAGAGCCCGGTCGGCGCCCAGGGGCTGATGCAGGTCATGACCAGCGTGCACAGCGACAAGTACAGCCACGCGGGCGGCAACCTCGCCGCCTTCGACCCGATCACCAACCTGCGCGTCGGTGTGAAGGTGCTGCAGGAATGCATCGGCCGCGCCGGCTCGATCGAAGGCGGCCTGCGCTATTACGTCGGCGCGGCCAACATCCCGGACGACGGCGGCTACACCACCAAGGTGCTCGCCGAGCACGCCCGGCTGCAGGCCGTCGCGGCGATCGGCAAGGCCAAGGCGGCCCGCGCCGCCGCCGTGGTCGCGCCGGCCGCGCCCTCTCCCGCTCCCGACGCGTCGGCCTCGGCGCGCGAGAGCGTCGAGCCGGTGTCCTCGGAAAGCTGAGGCCCGGCCGCCGGGGCGGGGGCATGGGCTACACTCGCGGAGTACGCGACTGGCGATAGGCGCGGCGGTTCGGCGATCCGACGGGACGCGGACGCGCTGCCGCCGACGTGGACGCCGCGCAGGGACCGCCGAACGCGGCCCGGCAGGCAGCGGCAGGGACGAGCGCCCTGCGGCCAACCACGGGGAAGCGTGCCGCCACGGCCACGGGCCTGGCGTTCCGCCGTTCGCCTGGGCAGCCCTTGTTTCCACGCAGGGACCACCGTCTGTCAGGACTGCCACCGCCATGTACCACCGCAACCTCCTCGTCGAGCAAGCCGACCCCGAAGTCTTCGCCGCCATCCAGGCCGAGAACGCCCGCCAGGAACACCACATCGAGCTGATCGCCAGCGAGAACTACGCCTCGCCGGCCGTGATGGCCGCCCAGGGCTCGCAGCTCACCAACAAGTACGCCGAAGGCTACCCCGGCCGCCGCTACTACGGCGGCTGCGAGAACGTCGACGTCGTCGAGCAACTCGCCATCGACCGCATCAAGCGCATCTTCGGCGCCGACGCCGCCAACGTGCAGCCCAACTCCGGCTCCCAGGCCAACCAAGCCGTGCTGCTGGCCTTCCTCAAGCCCGGCGACACCATCCTCGGCATGAGCCTCGCCGAGGGCGGCCACCTGACCCACGGCATGCCCCTCAACATGAGCGGCAAGTGGTTCAACGTGGTCTCCTACGGCCTGAACGCCCAGGAGGAGATCGACTACGAGGCCATGGAGCGCAAGGCCCGCGAGAGCCGCCCCAAGCTGATCATCGCCGGCGCGTCCGCCTACAGCCTGCGCATCGATTTCGAACGCTTCGCGAAGATCGCCAAGGAAGTCGGCGCCATCTTCTGGGTGGACATCGCCCACTACGCCGGCCTGGTCGCCGCCGGCGTCTACCCCAACCCGGTCCCGCACGCCGACGTGGTGACCTCCACCACCCACAAGAGCCTGCGCGGACCGCGCGGCGGCATCATCCTGATGAAGGCGGAGCACGAGAAGGCGATCAACTCCGCCATCTTCCCCGGCCTGCAGGGCGGCCCGCTGATGCACGTCGTCGCGGCCAAGGCGGTGGCGTTCCAGGAAGCGCTTTCGCCCGAGTTCAAGGCCTACCAGGAGCAGGTGGCCAAGAACGCGATCGTGTTCGCCGAGACCCTGATCCAGCGCGGCCTGCGCATCGTCAGCGGCCGCACCGAGAGCCACGTGATGCTGGTGGACCTGCGCTCCAAGGGCATCACCGGCAAGGAAGCCGAAGCCGTGCTGGGCCGGGCGCACATCACCATCAACAAGAACTCCATCCCGAACGACCCCGAGAAGCCGATGGTCACCAGCGGCATCCGCGTGGGCACCCCGGCGATCACCACCCGCGGGTTCAAGGAAGAGGAAACCCGCCTGACGGCCAACCTGCTGGCCGACGTGCTGGACAACCCGCGCGACGAAGCCAACATCGCCGCGGTGCGCGAGAAGGTCAATGCGCTGACCGCGCGGTTCCCGGTCTACGGCTGAGGCCCGTCCGGCCCCGTCGGGAACGCACGGCCATGAAGTGCCCGTTCTGCAGCCATGCGGAGACCCAGGTCGTCGAGACCCGGGTGGCCGAGGATGCGAGCTTCGTGCGGCGCCGCCGGCAGTGCGGCGCCTGCGAGAAGCGCTTCACCACCTACGAGCGCCCCGACCTGAGCTTCCCCGCGCTGGTCAAGAAGGACGGCCGGCGGGTCGACTACCGGCCCGAGAAGCTGCGCGGCTCGATGAACCTCGCGCTGCGCAAGCGCCCGGTGCCGATCGCGGCGGTCGACGCCGCCGTCGAGCGCATCGAGGAGCGGCTGCTGGCCCTGGGCCAGCGCGAGATCGCCTCGAGCCGGCTCGGCGAGATGGTGATGCTCGAACTCAAGGGGCTGGACCAGGTCGCCTACATCCGGTTCGCCAGCGTCTACCGCAGCTTCGAGGACATCGACGACTTCAAGAACCTGGTGGACGAGGTGCGCACCTGAGCTAGCGTTTAAAATACTAATGAAATCAAGCACTTACAAAGGTAAGCCTGCTCAAGTTCATCAGTCCAGGTACACAGTCTAGGACATCAAGCGACCATTGAGCAACCGTAGCTTGAGAGCATTTTGAAAATTTCAGAAAAGGGTACCCATCCTTAGCATCTCTAGAGGGGAAGCCGGGGAAAAGTATCTTTCGGAGTGGTCTGAAGCAAGGACTTTTGCACCAAAAATGACGGGGGAGCGGGACGGCCGTTGAGGCCGGATGCAAGGCTCTCGCAGGTGCCGTTTCCTGCCAGTTGGAAATATCGTAGAAGGCCCTCTAGCACGTCTCCCTAGGGCACCCTACATTGCCTGGTTTGCAGGGCCTCTACGGGGCTCCTAGCACAACCTAGAATTCCCTTGCACAACACCAAAGAAATGTGCTACAATGCTGTTTCATGCTTTAGTGTAGGTATATTCGCGTCAGCACAGACCATAGAATACTTAAGTTATATATAACTAAGTAGGGAGTACCGATAGGTACGACCGAACCAATAGTTATATACTTTAGTTATATATACATTAATTTATAAGTACTTAGTTATATATATACTTATAGTATTAATAATTATACGTGCGCGCGTATAGCACAGAGAGCTAAGGCTGTCAAGTGTTTCTGTGCTCTGTAGTGCGGTGCTTGGTAGGCCGATGCGCTAGAGGGGTGCAAGGCTTCTGTAGACGCGAAACAGGCCCTTTGACTGCTTCAGGCACCTACCCCCTTGGATCGCTGTTTGAAGGCCCTTCCTGCGTAATACAGAGGGCTTTGCGGGCTATTGGCTTAAGGCAGAGTAGATCGTCTGACGGCTGACACCGTACTCAGCAGACAAGGCTACCTTGCTCTCACCGGCTTGTACACGGGTACGGATGGCCGTCTTCTGCTCTTCGGTGAGGCTTGGGGCACGACCTTTGTACTTCCCTGCCGCCTTGGCAAGCGCTATGCCTTCGCGCTGTCGCTCATTGATCATCGCCTTCTCGAACTGTGCGAAGGCTCCCATCATCTGAAGCATGAGGGTAGACATAGGATCTTCCTTGCCGTCCTTGTCCTTCGCCTTGAAAGTCAAACCTTCTTTGACGAAGTGGACAGTAGCCCCCTTTGTGGTGAGCTGACCCACGATGCTCTCAAGGTCAGCAAGGTTGCGGGCTAGCCGGTCGATGCTATGGACCTTGATGGTGTCACCCTTGCGAGTGCGAAGGATCATCTCCTTAAGCTTGGGTCGATCAGCATTGCCACCGCTTGCCATGTCCTCATAGGTTTCATCGCATTCGATGCCGTCGAGTTGGCGATCAGTGTTTTGCCCGGTGCTGCTGACCCGTATGTACCCAATGACATGCCCCATGATTCCTCCTGTTTTGTATGGATGGAATCTTAGACCCTATTTGGAATTGCGTCAAACAATTCAATTCGCACCCTAGATGGACACATGGTGCCTAGGGAAATATGAAGATGCAAAGCGTGCGTCTAGGGTGTACCCCAGATAGACGATGAGGGCTGTGTTTTCGCACGAAAAGTGATGAAATCAGCCCTCTTTTGCTATCTTTTCACATAAGTAGCAAAGGCTATTGATGACTATTTAGTCATAGCGATTGGCTATTTAGGGTGAAATCGGGAGTAGATTGGTCGATTTCTTCAAGCACGAAGAACAGCAAGTTCGTTTGCTGAGCCGTTGGTTGGTTTTCAGAAGGATGGTGAACAAAGCCTTAACTCATCTGCCATGAAAGTAGGTAACGAAACTTGTCGGAGTTGCTTACACCATGTACGACTAAGCCGCGCAACACGTTGTTTCATAAGGTTGGCACGCTGCCTGCTCAGTTCCTGAATCAACACAAGAGTATGAGGGAACGACATGATGATGAAGAAGATTGCTCTGACTGCTGCTGTGGCCGTTGCAGGTGTTTTTGCTGCCGCCAGTGCTAGTGCTTCGGTCGTTCGTCAACTTGATATCGACTACGCATCCGGTGCCAAATTCTCGGGAACTGTGACGTTCGCTGATGGCTACGCCGGCCTGCTTGACGCCGAAGGCACTCTCAAAGGTGACGCCTACGGGACGACGTTGATCAACTGGACATGGAATCAGACTGTGCTGAATAGTCCAAGTTATGACCATGATGGCAATACTACAACGCGTGAAGATTGGCTCATGGACGGAATGCCGAGAGGGGAATATTCGGTTTATATAGGGCTGTCCTGGACCTTCCCTGTTCTCGGATCGGACCCCACGTTCGTCTTCTCGCCCGCTACTTCCACATACTACGCAGGCATCAATGCAAGCGACGCGATGACCGCCTACCGGTTCGCTCCTCAAATCTCTGCAGTTCCCGAGCCTACATCCCTCGCCCTGGTAGGTTTGGGCTTGGTCGGTCTGGCCGCAGCACGCCGCCAACGTAAGTAATACTATCCTTGGCCTCTCACGAGGCTTCGGAGAAGGCATCTGCTGTCATGGTAGGTGCCTTTTTGCTTTCTACATCGTAGACGCTACGCCTGAGCAGCCCGATTATGGAATCCATACACTAAAACGGGTGTGCGCGCAACAAACTTCTTGCTTTCTTTCCGGAATCTGTGTGACAATGCATGCCGATGAAGAAGTGGGTTGCAACGAAGCTGGCATGGGCAAGACGTAATCCACTGTTCTTCTTGAATGCGCTGTTCTTTCCTTTCAGCGTATTCATGTTCTTTGAAAATTCATATCAAAGCCTAGGCCTGAGAGTGTGGGGCAGCCTATTGCAATTGGTCGGTGTCATCATTGTTGGCATGGACCTGGCCGGCGCTGCTCGTTACTACAAGCGGGAAAGCTTGTGGAAGAACACAGCCAATTGGCTACTTGAGGGCTTAGGCAAGAAACACGCTATCACTCTTGGTGTCGAAGCTGGCATCTCTATGACTTTCGCTCCAGGGGTGGCATTAGGGACACATGGCCCAGCAAGCGACTCGGTTGAAGATAGATTGATAGCTCTAGAAAAGAATGTAGAGATTGCTCATAGCCGGATCACTCGCGTTGACACCAAGGTTGGTGAGGTGTCAAGAGAGTTCAAAGATGATTTACGTAAAGAATCGAAGACGAGAGCCAAAGACTTGGCACAGCTTCACAATGTTCTAAAAGACGCTGCCATTGGCAATTACGCCATGCTCCAGTTCGGTGGCGTCTGGCTAGTGGTGGGCATGATCTTCACTACATTTCCGGATGAGTTACTGAGTGTCAGGAACTGGTTGGCTACGTTGTAAGTTCTTCCCTCCACTTCGGCACCTCGTATTTCCCGTAGGTTGCAGTGAAGGCGTTAGACGCAACCCGTAGAGCCGTTGCCAACTTGGTAGCATGTTGCTTGCAGCAGCCATACAGGTCTTCAACGCCCTTTGTTGTGATGACAGGAAGGCTCTTCAGTAGCCAAAACATGGTATTCATGTTGAGAGGCTTTTTGTTTCCGCCAAAGTCTAGGTTGCACACACCAGATAGGATGCTGTCAATGCTGCGGTAGTCTTCCATGGCATCCTCCCAAAACATGTAGCTGTACAAGTGGTTGTATGGAATTGAGTTGTCATGTTGGATTGGTGTCTTCATAGATGCTTTCGATAGTGCAAATTCATAAAACGCACATAGGTATTAAGGGTTAAACTTAGTTGTAATAAAGCGCCTTAGGCGCCAGTGAGTAGGCCATGTACATGGCATAGAAACTTAGTAGAAGGGAGGGAATGAGGTACATACGTACCCCTCCCCAACTAAGTTGTAGCCTATGGTCGTAGACCATTGTGGACAGGCCATGTACATGGCTTAGCAGTAAAGCGTTGTACAACGCCATATGAGCAAAGACTTCGTCTAGCCAGGCCTTACAGGCTAGTGGTGCACAGTAGAAGTTACTCATTCAAGCCATGTACATGGCCTTTCTATAGGCGTTGTCCAACGCATAGAGCATGTTTAGATATGGGAGGGAGGGCTTGCCCCTACCTACCTCCCTTGATCTAGTTGACTGGCCCCTACGGGGCTGTAGATGCTCTCCCTTCGGGTAGTCCACAGGCGCATATGCGCTATAGGGGACAGGCTCCTACGGAGCTATAGCGATGCAGTCCACCATCTGTGCTACCTGTTCAAGAAGGCCCTTTGGCAGCCCAGGTATCAACTTTGGATTTGGAGGGCTTCTAGGCCTGCATATGAAGCCTAGAAATCGATTGCTACTTAGCTGACCTGATGCCGAGCTGCTGTCGCATGTACTGAATCAGTAGGTTGATGACTTTCTGCTTGTTCATGCCTTGCCTGCTTTCTTTACTGGAGACTTGCGAGTCATGGCGGTTGAGAAGAAATTGAAGCCCACTGACTCAACTGACATTGGATCAATTTCGTACCCTTGACTTCCTCTGTGAGCGACTTCTACGAGAAACGCATACAGATTAGTAGCAGATACGGTGACGGTAGGCGGTGTTTCAGAAAGGTACTGTTCATTTGCGAGACGGCTACGTTCAGCTTGCGCCTCACGTTCCAGCCGTGCTTCCGTCAATCGTTGGTGCTCGGCTAGGCGCAGAGCGTAAATTTCATCTTCATTTGGAACTACAGGACGGCTAGCCTCTTCTTCCGCCTTCCGAGCCGCAGCCCGTATTGCATTGCATTGGTCCTGCCATTCTTGAATGCGCCGCTTGTGTGCTCGGTATGTGTCCGCATGGTGTGGGACTGTGTTGTCAAGGTCCGCAGGGCGGGGTGGAAATACTATTTGTGATTCGTTCATGGTTATACTCATAGATTGACGCGCATGCGGCTGCTAGCCTCTAGTGCTTGCGTCTGGTTGGATGTGATAATTGATGCGCCGAAGACTACTTGCGTAGCTGGCTAGGAGTAGAGCGTCGCGCCTGCTCTACAAGGCTGTTGTTCATCGCCTATCGCCAGGGCGGTAGAGAATACTGACTTCCCTGACGTTCAGCTTGCCTTGTGCAAGTAGACTAATTAGCTTGGCGTGAAGCTTCGACCGGTACAAATGAGGATGTCTGAGTTTCTTGATCGCCTCTGCCACTTTCGTTGCATTCCACAGTAGGCCGGTTGGCGATGTGATGGCGCTTTGATTGAGGTAGACAGAGATGCTCTCGTTCGAGAAGCCTTCGTTCAGGCATCGGCACAGGCTCTGAAACAGTCTCACATACCAGCCATCCTCCCGAATTGTTTTCGTAGATAGACGGTGGCTCATAGAACCTTTGGCGCTGATAGTAAAAGTGCAGCGTCCTCGTGCGATAGGTCGCCAAGTACAACAAGTTCCAGGACGCCCGTGTACAAAGGGCTACGATAGAGAATTGGATTTCTGAGCCTCTTGATCTGTTCCTTGATCTTGCTTGCAGTCCAGGACGTTCCGAGCGGTGAAGGTATGGAAGCATCGTTAAGACGTTTGGCAATGTCTTCCTGACGGAGATGCTTCTTTAGTCCTTCAATCAGAGCGAAGATGACGGAGTGGTAGTAGTGACTTGAGTGTCGGGTTTTGGTGTTGTAAGCGCTCATGCGCAAGCCTCCCTTGTAGTTAGAGATTTAAGGTAGAAAAGAAAAAGCCGCTCAGAGCTTGTGCTGGAGCGGCTGAAGAGAGTGATTGCTAGGCCCGTTAAAGCTAGCAACTAAGGGCAGAAAGATACTGCCCGGCAGAGTAGCGACAATCGCATCTGTCAAACGCTATTATAACATGGTAGGTGGGTGGTTTGTCAAGTATCAAACACCTTGCCTAGATTATTTCTGCGATACCGGGCTATCCACCAGTTGATATGTCCGGTTTAGTCGGAAGGTCGGGTACTCGATCTTGTTTACGGCTTCCTGGAGGTCGGCAACGGTGTAATGTGTATAGACAGTGGCGCCAACGGAACCGCGTACTTCGTGGCCGAGCAACAGGTTGATGATCTGTTCTTCCACTTTCTTGCGAGCCAAAGTTGTCCGTACTAGATGTCGTAGCTCATGGAAAGTGGGTATAGGAATGGCCGGTGCCGACCTCAATGTCTCCTTGAAATACCGGCTGAAGGCGGTGGAGGAGCGCGTGGCCTTGAGGTGTAGGCCGGGCCAAAGGGTAGTGTCTTCAGCCGGGGGCATGGCTCCAACATAATCCAAAAATCCAAGCCGGATCAGTTCGCGGTGGACGGGGACTCGGCGGCGGGCGGCATCAGTCTTGACGGATTTCGTCTCGTCGTTCTCGTTGATGTCGATGACAGGCACGCCATCCTCTGTGTACACGTCCTCCTTGTGTAGCTGAACAAGCTCTCCCACACGCGCACCGCTGAAGAGGGCTAGCAAAGGAATCCAATAGCTGGCAGCACCTCCGCTCTTCCAAACGTTTCCAGGTAGTTTGTAAGAGGTGTAAAGGGGCTGGTCGAAGTAGGCCTCAATCTGGGTGTCGGTCCAGGGGCGGCGCTTGGTTTTTGCTACAGGCTTGATGGTGATCTTCTCCCACGGATTCTTGGGGATGCACTCCATCTCCCGAGAGGCATAGGAAAACAGGGCGACCACGTACATCAACCTATCAGCTGCGGTCGAGGGGGCAAGGTCAGACTTCATGAGCTTGGCTTTGAAGTCGTGGCCCTGATCCCGAGTGATGGAGGCGATAGGAACGTCTTTGTACGTTTCCTCATAGGCTTCAAGGGCACGTTCTCTAGCTCGCACGGTATCTACATGGATGCCAGTGGAGCTAGTTTCCTTCCAGCGATTGAAGACATCACGCAAGGTCAGTTGCGAAGGCGTTTCCAAGGCCACAGAAGTGGCTAGAACGGGCTCCGGAGGGGTTGGAACTACCCTACCCCCATCCCTGGCTATCTGGGCCTTTTTAGCCTCCACCATCATGGCGAGATAGGCACGCAAGGCAGGCTCAAGACCTGGAGTGTTAGGACCGACATGGACGCCCTGCTGCGCTGCCATGTATTGCAGGCCAGGGAAGGCTTTCATAAGCTTCCCTCTTGCCAACGCTTTCCCAAACTCGGTGCCATGCTGCTGGTTTGTATCTTCAAGAAGGTCGGCCAGCGCATCCGGCATGCCTTGAAGTGGGGCAGCCGGTTGAACGTCTGTGCCCATGCCCTGCATCCACTGGATCATCCATTCCTGATGCTTTGGGTCAGATCGGCGTAGCTCGTCTTCCTTTAAAGTCGTGTGCATGGCTTTCTGCACAAGGTAGGTCGACATCTCGGGGGTTAGGGTGGCGCCTTCCCGTTGGAGGCGGAAGCGTTCCTGCCACTCGTCGTAACGTCTACGGGCGAGCCTGTTTGCCTCAGTCAGGTCCGAGGTTCCGAGCGAAGACCGTTCGGCCCAGGTCTTGCCGTCATAAAGATGGCGCAGGTTGAGGGGAACCTTTATCTGGAACTGCCAAACATTCGTACCCTTTCTGCTGAAGACACATCGCTCTCTTCTGGGCATACTCTTATCCATCCAAGTATGCTAGCCCAGGTACACAGTAAAGTCACTCCAAGTCATTGATTTTCAAGGAAAACAACGACTTATGCATTGAAGTGGACGAGGTGCGCACCTGACGCGCTGCCGACGCCGGAGAAGCCCCCTGCGGGCACGATAGCTGCATGGCGTGCCCGGTCCCGTACCGGCACGCCATTTTCCTTTCCGCCTGCCGCCCCGCCCGCCGCGCTCCCATGCCCCTTCCCTCCCTTCCGCACCTGCTGCGCCGCCTGTGGGCGCGCGACACCTTCGTCTACAGCCTGCGGGTGTTCCTCGCACTCGGAATGGTCATGGCGGGCTGCTGGATGGCGGATGCGATGGACCACGTGCTCCCGGTCTTTCTGGGGATCATCGCCTGCGCCCTGGCCGAGACCGACGACACCTGGCGCGGCCGCCTGCGGACGCAGCTGGCGGTGCTCGCCTGCTTCAGCCTGGCAGCGCTGGCGGTGCATGCGTCGTTCGGCCGTCCCTGGCTGTTCGCGCTCATGCTGGCGGCCGCGACCTTCGGGCTCACCATGATGGGGGCGGTCGGCGAGCGCTACCGGGCGGTGTCCTCGGCCACGCTGATCCTGGCGATCTACTTCGCCATCGCCCTCGACCATGGCGGCAGCGCCGCGCGCGGCCAGCCGGCCTGGCTGGAACCGGCGCTGATGATCGCGGGCGCGGCCTGGTACGGCCTGCTGTCCGTCGCCTGGGCCGCCGTCTTCGCCCACCAGCCGGTGCAGCAGAGCCTGTCGGACCTGTTCGAGGCGCTGGCCGGCTACCTGCAGCTCAAGGCCCGGCTCTTCGAGCCGGTGCGCGGACTGGACATGGAGCAGCGTCGGGTCGCCCTGGCCCAGCACAACGGCGAGGTGGTGCGCGCGCTCAATGCGGCCAAGGACACGCTCTTCGCCCGCATGGGCGACGGCCGTCCGGGCCGGCGACTGGCGCGCTACCTGCGCCTCTACTTCATCGCCCAGGACGTGCACGAGCGGGCCAGCTCGTCCCATTCGCCCTACGAAGCGCTGACCGCGGCCTTCTTCCACAGCGACGTGCTGTTCCGCTGCCAGCGGCTGCTGTCGCTGCAGGGGCGCGACTGCCACCGGCTGGCCCGGGCCATCCGCCTGCGCCAGCCGTTCGACAAAGGCGACGCGAGCCGGCAAGCGCTCGACGACCTCCGCGCCGCCATCGCGCACCTGCAGGCCCAAGGCCCGGCGCCGCGGGAGCGGCTGCTGCACGCCCTGGGCGCTGTGGCCACCAACCTGGCGACGCTCGGACGCCAGCTGGCCGGCGCCGCCCACCCGCACACCCATGGCGCGCCGCACGACAGCAGCCTGTTCGACCAATCGCCCCGCACCTGGCGGGAGGCCGCGGACCGGGTGCGCCTGCAGCTGGCGCCGGCCTCGCCGCTGTTCCGCCACGCGGTGCGGCTGAGCCTCGCGCTCACCGCGGGCTACGGCGTCCTGCACCTGGTCCACGTCAACCAGGGCTACTGGATCGTGCTGACCACCCTTTTCGTCTGCCAGCCCAGCTACGGCGCGACCTTGAGCCGCATGGGCCAGCGGGTCTTCGGCACCGCCGTCGGCCTGGTCGCCGGATGGGCGCTGTTCCGGCTGTTCCCGAGCGCCCTGCTCCAGGCGGTGTTCACCGTGGTCGCCGGCACCGTCTTCTTCGCCGCGCGCAAGCAGCGCTACGCCCTGGCGACCGGCGCGATCACGCTGGTGGTGCTGCTGTGCTTCAACCAGGCGGGCGACGGCTACGCGCTGATCCTGCCGCGGCTGGTGGACACGGTGCTCGGCGCCGCCATCGCAGGACTGTCGATGCTCCTGGTCCTGCCCGACTGGCAGGCGCGCCGGCTCGACCAGGCTGCGGCGCGGGCGGCGGCGGCCCACGCGGCCTACCTGCGCAGCATCGTGGCCCAGTACGCCACCGGCAAACGCGACGACCTGGCCTACCGCGTCGCGCGGCGCGATGCGCACAACGCCGATGCGGCGCTGTCCACGGTGCTCGCCAACGTGTTCCGGGAACCGGGCTACTTCCGCCACAACGCCGACGCGGGCCTGCGCTACATGGTGGCCTCGCACACGCTGCTCAACTACCTGTCCTCGCTCGGCGCCCACCGCAGCACGCTGGAGGATCCGTCGGTGCGCGCCCCGGTGGAGCAGGTCGCCGACCAGGTGGCGGCCGCCCTGGAGGAGATCGCCGCGGCCCTGCGGGCCCGCCGGCTGCCGCGCATCGACGCCGGCAGCGGTCCGGCCTGGGCGGCACGCCTCGAACGGCTGCAGGAGGGCGAGGACGGCAACGCTCCGCAGGTGGTGCCGACCCAGCTCGCGCTGGTGTGCCGTCAGGCGGAATCGCTGGTCGCCTGGGCGGGAAGGCTGGCCGTGCCCGGGCCGCCGGACGCCCTGCCTTCCACGGACCTGTCCGATCGCCCGCCCGCACCGGCCTGAGGGACGGCGGGCCGCGGCCGCCGGCACCGTGCCGTCCCGCTGCGCCGTCGTCCCCCAGGCCGTGCCGCGATCAATCGACGGTGATGCTCGCCGACTTGATCACCTGGCCGTACTTGGCGTATTCCGACTGGGTGAACTGCCCGAGTTCCTGCGGCGAGCCGTAGGCCGGCCGGACCGCGAAGCCGCGCAGCTTGTCCTGCACGTCGGGCAGCGCCATCACCTTGCCGAGTTCGGCGCTCAGCCGCGCCACCACCGGCTGCGGTGTCCTGGCGGGCGCGTAGAGCGCGTACCAGGCGTTGACCTCGAAGTTCGGATAGCCCGCCTCGGCGAAGGTCGGCACACCGGACAGCTCGGGCAGGCGCGACGGCGAAGCCACCGCCAGCGCACGGATCTTGTCGCTGCGGATCATCGGCATCGCGGCGGTGCTGGTGTCGAAGATCACCGCCAGGCGGCCGCCGATCAGGTCGAGCGTGTGCGCGTTGCCGCCCTTGTAGGGCACGTGCACCAGCTTCACGTTGGCCGCCTGGTTGAAGAGTTCGCCCGCCAGGTGCAGGGGCGAGCCGTTGCCGGCCGAGCCGTACATCACCTCGCCCGGATGGGCCTTCGCGTCGTCCACCACCGCCTTCAGCGTGGCGTACTTGGAATCCTTCGCCACGGTGGCGATGATCGGCGCCGTGCCGATCAGGCCGATCGGCGCGAAGTCGCGCACCGGGTCGTAGCCGGCCTTGGCGATCAGGTGCGGGCCGACCGCATGGCTGGCGAGCGAGCCCAGGACCAGCGTGTACCCGTCGGCCGGAGCCTTAGCGGCCAGCGCGGTGCCGATGGTGGTTCCCGCACCGGGGCGGTTGTCGATCACTACCGGCTGGCCCAGCGCATCCGACAGCTTCTGCCCGACCAAGCGGCCGATCGCATCGTTGGCGCCGCCGGCGGGATACGGGACGATCAGCGTGAGCGGACGCTGGGGATAGGCGCCGGCGGACTGGGCCCACGCGGCGGTCCCGCCGCACGCTGCGGCGAGGCCGGCCGCGGCGAGCATCGCACGCCGGGACCAGCGCGCGGCGCGCGGCCCGGAAGAAGTCGAGGAAGAATGCATGGCGGTGTCTCCTGGTGTGCGGGATGTCGGACCGTCCGAGTCAACGCTCCGGTGGCACGGACAGAACGCGCCAAATTCTTCCACAATCTTTCATTCAGGCGAGAGGAAATCCCGGCGAACGCACGTCTCCTAGGTAAAACACCTAGCATCAACTACCACACTCTTCCAATGAATGTTCCCCACTTGGCCCCCGTTTCGCTGCTGCCCGCCCAGCGGCGCGAACGCATCGTGCATTTCCTGCAGCGCCACGGCGCCGTGACGCTGCAGCAGCTGGCGCAGGCGCTGGATGCCTCGGTGTCCACGCTGCGGCGCGACCTCGACGGGCTGGAGGCGGACGGCCTGCTCGACCGCACCCACGGGGGCGCCATCCTGCGGCAGCAGCATTACGGCACCTTCGAGCCCGATGCGGACGCGGCAGCCGAACTCTCGCCCCGCGAGAAGCGCGCGATCGGCGTGGCGGCCGCGGCGGCGCTGCTGCCGGGGCAGAGCGTGCTGTTCGACAGCGGCACCACCGTGCTGGAAGCCGCGCGCGCGGCGCTGGAGCGGCGCATCCCGCTGGTGGCCGCCACCAACGACCTGGCGATCGCCCAGCTGCTGGGCACCGGCGCGCAAGTCCGGGTCCACGTGCTCGGCGGACAACTGCGCTCCGGCAGCCGCACCCTGGTGGGCGACGGCGTGCTGCAGGGCGCGGCCGCGCTGCAGGCGGACGTTCTCCTCGTCGGGGCGCATGCGGTGACCGACGCGGTGCTCTCGGAGACCGATGCCGACGTGGCGGCCGTCAAACGCGCCTTCCTGCGCGCCGCGCTGCAGCGCAGGCTGCTGGTGGACAGTTCGAAATTCCGGCCGCGGGCCTTCATGCAGTTCGGGGAACTCGGCGACATCCACCAGTTGGTGACCGATGCCGGACTGCCCGAGGCCCTGGCCGAAGCGCTGCGCCGGTCCGGCCTCGCGGTGGAGCGGGTGCACGCGGGCTGATCCCCGGTTCCGGGCCCGCCGGCGCGGCACCCGTTCCGCGGGCCGAGGCGCGCGCCGCGGCCTCCGCTCGACCGCCGCGGGGACCGCCCCCGCTCAGCCGGCGGCTGGGATGGGCGCCACCGGCAACGCCACGTCGCCGCACTGCGCGCGGTGCCGCAAGGCATGGTCCATCACCACCAGGGCCAGCAGCGCTTCGGCGATCGGCGTGGCGCGGATGCCGACGCACGGGTCGTGGCGGCCCTTGGTGACGACCTCGACGGGCCGGCCCTGGACGTCGATGGATTCGCGCGGGCTCAGGATGGAACTGGTCGGCTTGATGGCGAGCGACACCTCGATGTCCTGCCCGGTGCTGATGCCGCCGAGGATGCCGCCGGCATGGTTGGTGCGGAACCCTTCCGGCGACAGGGAGTCGCCGTGCACGGTGCCCCGTTGGGCCACGCTGGCGAAGCCCGCGCCGATCTCCACGCCCTTGACCGCGTTGAGGCCCATCATCGCGTGGGCGATGTCGGCGTCGAGCTTGTCGTAGAGCGGCTCGCCGAGCCCGACCGGCACGCCCGAGGCGACGACCCGGATGCGCGCGCCGCAGGAATCGCCGGCCTTGCGCAGGGCGTCCATGTAGTCCTCAAGCGCAGAGACGTCGGCCAGCGGCGCGAAGAAGGGATTGTTCGGCACGTGCTCCCAGCCCTCGAAGGCCAGCGGGATCTCGCCGAGCTGGGTCATGCACCCCCGGAAGGTCACGCCGTACTGCTGCTGCAGCCATTTGCGCGCGACCGCCCCGGCGGCCACCGTCGGCGCGGTCAGCCGGGCCGACGAGCGGCCCCCGCCCCGCGGATCGCGGATGCCGAATTTGTGCCAATAGGTGTAGTCGGCATGGCCGGGGCGGAAGCTCTGCGCGATGGCGGCGTAATCCTTGCTGCGCTGGTCGGCGTTGCGGATCAGGAGCGCGATCGGCGTGCCGGTGGTGCGTCCTTCATAGACGCCCGACAGGATCTCGACAGCGTCGGGCTCGTTGCGCTGGGTGACGTGGCGGCTGGTGCCCGGGCGCCGCCGGTCGAGCTCGCCCTGGATGTCGGCCGCATCGAGCGCCATGCCGGGGGGACAGCCGTCGATCACGCAGCCGATGGCCGGGCCGTGGGATTCGCCGAAATTGGTGACGGTGAAAAGGGTTCCGATGGTGTTGCCGCTCATGGCGCCGATTATCCCCGGGCGGCCCGTGCGGCATCCGGGGGGGCTCCGGCGCGGTCGGCGGCGGATGCGAATTAATACGACTCGGGCGGCGGGCGACCGCAGAATGCCGGCTTCGCCCGCAAGGGGGCATGCCGCGTTCCGTGCGGCAACCATCCTCCGCCCTGCACGCCCATGAACATCCGCCGCCCTGCCACACCCCCTGCCGTAGCGCCCCACGAGGCACGCGCCGCGGCGGCCGGGCCGATGGCCGCGGGCCTCCAGGCCCGCAGGGTGTACCACCTGCGGATGCTGGCGATGCCCTTCCTGCTCCTGATCCTCGCCGCATCGGCCTACCAGCGCGACATCTCGCCCTGGGCGGTCGGCCTGCTCGGCGTCGCGCTCGTGGCGTGGCCGCTGGTGGCGCAGACGCTGCCGCGCTGGTCCGGCCGGCCGGCGGCCTGGGAACAGCGCAACCTCATCGGCGACCACGTGCTCGCCGGCATGACCTGCGCCGTCATCGGCTTCAATCCGCTGCCGTCGGTGCTGCTGCTGGCGATGACCGGCATGTCGAGCATGGCCACCGGCGGCACCCTGCTGCTGATCAACGGCCTGACCTCGAGCGCGCTGGGCGCCTCGCTCGCCGTGCTCGCCTTCGGCGTCCGCTGGTTCCCGGAATCCACCCGCACCGACGTGCTCTGCAGCCTGCCGCTGCTGCTGGTCTACCCCATCGCCATCAGCCACATCGCGCACCAGGCGATGCGCAGGCTGGAGCGGCGGCGCAGCGAACTCGAGCACATCAGCCAGCACGACGGCCTGTCGCGACTGCTCAACCGCACCTCGTGGGAAAAGCAGGTGCGCGCCGAATTCGCACGGTTCCAGCGCACGCACGAACCGGTCACCCTCGTCATGGCCGACCTGGACCACTTCAAGCGGATCAACGACGAACTCGGGCACGCCGCGGGCGACAAGGTGATCCAGCGCTTCGCCGCCCTGCTGCGCCAGGGCCTGCGTTCCATCGACGTCCCCGGCCGCTACGGCGGCGAGGAATTCGGCCTCCTGCTGCCAGGCACCGATGCGGCGACCGCGCTGCAGCTGTTGGGCCGGCTGCGGCAGCGGCTGCACGAGGAACCCCTGCTGCCGGAGCGCACCGTCACCGCCAGCTTCGGCGCGGTGCAGCTGGACGCCTCGATCAAGCGCCACGGCAGCTGGATCCGGCGCGCCGACAAGATGCTCTACGAGGCCAAGCACGGCGGCCGCGACCGCGTCGTGGCCGTCGTCGGCAGCCAGGCGCACGACGCCGCCGCGCATCCCGAGGACATTCCTGCGGCACGGACCGCGTCGGCATGGCAACCGTCCCGGGAAGCGCCCGCGGAACCGGCGCCCCGGGCCGCGGCGACGGCCGGCGCGGCGGACGAAGGCACGCAGCTCTCGATGGCGTTGATGCGGACCTTCCAGAACGCGGACATGGCGGTCGGCCTGTTCGACCCGCAGGACCGTCTGGCGATGGGCAATGATGCGCTGCTGCGCTTCTACGGGCCCTCGGCGCTCCAGTGCACGATGCACCGCATCCTGGCGGACCTGGCGGCGCGGGCTAACGAGCCTCCTGCGGGAAGGCCGGCAAGCCTCGAGTGGGCCAGCCCGCTGCTGGCGCGGCGACGCACCGTCGCGGCCCAGCGCGTCATCATGGCCCTGCCGGGTCACGGTCTCGTCGAGTTCAACGAAACGCTCACGCCCGAAGGCTGGCTGCTGCAGATCCTGGAGCCCGCGGTGAGCGCCCGGCCCGCGGCGCGTGGCGGTGGGACCGTCATCCCGATCTCGGCCGCGCTGGCGGGGCATGCGCCCCGCGCACCGCGCGGCGAGGCGCCTGCCGCGGACGTCCGCGCCGCGGCAGGGGGCGGGAATCAGCCGCGTGGCACGTTGGCCTCGTCGACCGGCCAGTCGCGGATGTAGGCCTTGAGCATCTGGTTCTCGAAGTCCTGGCTCTCGACGATCGCGCGCGCCACGTCGTAGAAGCTGATCACGCCCATGAGCATGCTCTTGTCCATGACCGGCATGTAGCGCGCGTGGTGGCCCAGCATCATGCGGCGCACCTCGTCCACCGGCGTCTCGGGCGTGCAGGTGAGCGGCTGGGCGTCCATCGCGTGGCGGACCACCGCGTCGCCGATCGCCCCGCCGTTGGCGACGATGCACTGGATCATCTCGCGGAAGGTGAGCATGCCGACGAGGGCGCCGTCCTCCATCACCACCAGCGATCCCAGGTCGCGCTCGGCCATCGCGCTGGCGGCCAGCGCCAGCGGCTCGTCGGGGGTGACGGTGAAGAGTGCGTTGCCTTTGACGCGCAGGATGTCGCTGACTTTCATGGGGGGGCCTCGTCGCAGCAGATTGCAGATGGGAAGGAAGAATATAGCCCAGCGTTCCGGCTGCCAAGCGGCCGGCGGCACTGGTTCCTAGGTGTTTGGCTGGATGCCGCCCGCGTCGGCAGACGCGGGCGCCGGGACCGGCGCAGCCGGCCAGGCCGCAGCCGCTCCGGCCAGCGCATCGGACAGCCGCAGGCGGTGCCAGCCTCCCGCGCTCCACAGCGCCGCCACCGGCGGCGAGGCCGGCAGCAGCAGCCGGTCGAGCAGCGGCGCCAGCGGCGCCGCCTCCGGATCGACCAGCAGCACGTGGCGCGGCGAGGCGGCCTCGTCCTGCTCGCGCAGGCGGCCGATCCAGTCGAGCCGGACCAGCGCGTCCAGCACCGGTTCGAGCTGCAGGGGATCGATCCGCAGGCCGCGCCCCATGTCGGCCGCGGTCAGGCCCGAACGGCCTTGCCGGCCGGCTTCCCGCAGCTGGCGCAGCGCATCGAGCGCCAGCGCGAACTGCCAGCCCGGCGTGCCGGCGCGGTGGCCGACCCCGGCGAGCAGGCTCGGCAGGTAGGCGGCCACCACCGCGCCCAGCAGCACGATCAGCCATGCCACGTAGATCCAGACCAGCAGGATGGGCAGCGTGGCGAAGGCGCCGTAGAGCACCGAATAGGTCGGCACCGCGCCGAGGTAGAGCCCGAGCAGCTTCTTGGCTCCTTCCATGCACACCGCCACGAAGATGCCGCCCGTCCAGGCGTGCCGCCATTTCACCAGCGTGTTCGGGACGAAGTGGTAGAGCGCGGCCATGCCGCCGGCCAGCAGCATGAACTCGACCGCGTCGAGCAGCATGCGCAGCCCCCCGGGCACCGTCTGGAGGGCGCTGCGCGAATAGCCCACCGCCAGCGAGGTCATGGTCAGGCTCGAGCCCAGCACCAGCGGCCCGAGCGTCAGTGACGCCCAGTAGATCAGCAGGCGCTGGCCCAGGGGCCGCGGCCGGCGCACCCGCCAGATGTTGTTGAGCGTGCGGTCGATGGTCAGGATCAGCGCCAGCGCGGTCGCCAGCAGCACCGACAGGCCCACCGCGCCCAAGCTGCTCGCCTTGCTCGCGAACTGCGTCAGGTAGCCCAGCACCTGACGGGCGATGGTGTCGGGCACCAGACTCACGAAGAGCCAGCGCTGCAGCTGGCGCTGCACCTCGGCGAACATCGGGAAGGCGGTGAAGACCGCCAGCGCCACGGTGAAGAGCGGCACGAGCGCCACCACCGTGGTGAAGGTCAGACTGCTCGCCGTCAGGCCGATCCGGTCCTCGCGGAAGCGCTCGGCCAGGGTCTGCGCCGTGGTCCGCCACGGGAACTGTGCGCCCCGCGCGCCGAGGCGGCGGCGCGCCGCGTCCCGCAGGCTTTCCAGGCGGGCCCGCATCCACGGCGGCGGGTCCTGCACCGACGGTGGGGGCAAAGGCATGGCCGCTATGATGCCATTCGCCGTGCCGACCGCCCCGTCCCCACCGTCCTCCCTGCCCGTCAGCCGGCCGTCCGCCGATGCGGTCGCCGTCCCGCGGGCAGTCGCCCGCACCCGGACCCTGGCGGCGGCCAGCCTCTGCGGGCTGATCCTGCTGTCGCTGGTCTGGGAACTGTGGCTGGCGCCGATCCGCCCGGGCGGTTCGTGGCTGGCGCTCAAGGCGCTGCCGCTGTGCCTGCCGATGGCCGGGCTGCTCAAGCGCCGGATGTACACCTACCGCTGGGTCAGCCTGCTAGTCTGGCTCTACTTCACCGAGGGGGTGGTGCGCGCCTGGGGCGACCCGGCGCCGGGCCGCTGGCTGGCGCTGGCGGAGATCGCCCTGTGCCTGCTGTTGTTCGCCGCCTGCGCCCTGCACGTGCGGCTGCGGCTGGCGAACGGCCGGGCTGCGGCTCCGGTTGCGGCGGTCCCGGCCGCCCCCTCTTCCACGATCCACGCGAGACGATTGCCATGACTGCTTCCGCCACCCCGCATCCCGCCGCCCCGGCCCTGATCGACGCCCTGCGCCGCATCGTCGGCGAGGCGCACGTCCTGACCGAGGGCGACCTCTCGGCCTGGGAGCAGGACTGGCGCAAGCGCGAGCACGGCAAGGCGCTGGCGGTGGTGCGCCCGGCGAACACCCAGGAGGTGGCGGCGGTGGTCAAGGCCTGCGCGGCGGCCGGCGCGCCCGTGGTGCCGCAGGGCGGCAACACCGGACTGGTGGTCGGCTCGACGCCCGACCGCTCCGGCACCCAGGTCGTGCTCAGCCTACAACGCATGGCGGCCATCCGCCAGATCGACGGCGCCAACATGGCGGTGACGGTCGAGGCCGGCTGCGTGCTGCAGACGCTGCAGGAGGCCGCCGACCGCGCCGGCTACCTGTTCCCGCTGAGCCTCGCGGCCGAAGGCAGCTGCACCATCGGCGGCAACCTGGCGTCCAATGCCGGGGGCACCCAGGTGCTGCGCTACGGCAATGCGCGCGACCTCTGCCTGGGCGTGGAGGTGGTCAACGCCCAGGGCGAGGTCTGGAACGGCCTGACCGGCCTGCGCAAGGACAACACCGGCTACGACCTGCGCAACCTCTTCATCGGCAGCGAAGGCACGCTGGGCGTCATCACCGCGGCCACGCTCAAGCTCTACCCCAAGCCGGTGGCCGAACTCACCGCCTGGGCAGCGGTCGCGTCGATCGCCGACGCGGTCACCCTACTCGGCCTGGCGCAGCGCCACCTCGGGGCCAACCTGACCGGCTTCGAGGTCATGGGCCGCTTCGCGCTGGAACTCGTGGACCGGCACTTCCCGCAGCTGCGGGTGCCTTTCGTCCACGGCACCGCCGAAGCCGATCGCCCGGTCTACGGGGTGCTGCTGCACAACTCCGACCAGGAGTCCGAAGCGCACGCGCGCCACCAGTTCGAGCACCTGCTGGAAACCGCCTTCGAGCAGGGCTGCGTCTCCGACGCGGTGGTGGCCGAGAACCTCGCCCAGGCGCACCAGCTCTGGCACGTGCGCGAGAGCATCCCGCTGGCGCAGGCCGAGGAAGGCCTCAACATCAAGCACGACGTCTCGATCCCGGTGTCGCGCATCCCCGCCTTCGTCGAGGCCACCGACGCGCTCCTGCGCGAACGCATCCCGGGCGTGCGGCTGGTGAACTTCGGGCACCTGGGCGACGGCAACCTGCACTACAACGTGCAGGCGCCCGCCGGCGGCGATTCGCGCGCCTTCCTCAGCGACCACGAGCACGAGGTCAACGCCCTCGTCTACGAATCGGTGACCGCCTTCGACGGCTCGATCTCGGCCGAGCACGGCGTGGGTTCGCTCAAGGTGCACGAACTCGAGGTGCACAAGTCGCCGGTCGCGCTGGCGATGATGCGCAACGTCAAGCGCGCCCTGGACCCGACCAACCTGATGAACCCGGGACGCGTGGTCGCGGTCTGAACGCGAGGCGCCGCGGCCGTGGCACGGCCTCAGGCGCCGGTCGCCAGCAACTCGCGCACCCGTGCGATCACGTCGTCGAAGACGACGGGCTTGAGGAAGAAGGCTTCGCACAGGCTCCCCGGCGCGCCGAGGTCGGGGGCGACCGCGCTGCTGACGATGATCGGGATGCCGCGCGTCTCGGGATCGGCGCGCAGGCGCCGGCACAGCTCGATGCCGTTCATCACCGGCATCATGTAATCGGTCAGGATCAAGTCGGGCCGCTGCTCCGCGACGCGCAGCAAGGCATCCTTCCCGTTGCGCGCGATGATCGTCTCGAACCCTTCGAGCTGGAACAGCACTTCGTACGTGGTCAGGATGTCGAACTCGTCGTCGACCAGCAGGACGAGGCTCATGGTTGGTGAGCCTGCGTGACGCCCGGTGCGAGGGCGAGGGTCTCGACGCCGGAGATCGGCGTGACCAGGGGACCGACATGCAGGCCTTCGCTGTCGATGCGCAGTTCCTGGATGGCGGAATCGTAGTCGCTGTCGCGCATCT
Organism: Xylophilus ampelinus; assembly: GCA_036946225.1. GTDB lineage: Bacteria > Pseudomonadota > Gammaproteobacteria > Burkholderiales > Burkholderiaceae_C > JAKOND01. The sequence goes on along the minus strand of JAQIJO010000007.1, from coordinate 99,170 downwards.
TCAGCACCGACAGCAGGCGGCGGTTGGTGCCGTCGATCAAGGCATGGCGCAGCCACAGGATGTTCTCGAACACCGCCGACACGTGCCGCAGCGCCATGCCCGGCCGCGCCGAGAACAGAGGAACCTCCTCGGTGCACAGGGCGCTGACGCCGCAGCCCCGCAGCCGGTCCGCCAGGGCGGTGAAGAACAGCACCATGCGCTCCGGATGGATGGAGCTTTCCTTGAAGCCTTCCACCCCGTCGAGGAAGACCCGGCGGGCATCGGTCGATTGCAGCGCCTCGAACAGCTTGTGGACCAGCAGGTCGACGGTGAATTCCAGCGCCGGCTGCCAGAGGATGCGCAGCTGCCCCGCGTCGACGAAAGGCTGCAGGTCGACGCCCACCCGGCGCATCTTGGCGATCAGCCGGTCGGGCGATTCGTAGAAGCCGAGGTAGACCGCCGCTTCGCCCCGGCGCAACCCTTCGGCCAGGAAGCTCAGGCCGGTGAGCGTCTTGCCGGAGCCCGGGGCGCCCACCAGGCTGGTGGTCGAGCCGCGCGCGATGCCGCCATGCAGCACCCGGTCGAGCCCGGCGATGCCGAAGAACTGCTGCTCGTCGAACAGACGGGGCTCCACGATGCGCCGCGAGGCGACCGACTCGAGGCGCGGGTAGACGCGGATGCCGTCGCTCGAGATGGCGAACATGTGGCGGCCGACCATGTGGTCGGCCGCGCGCAGCTTGTGCACCTCGATTTCGCGGGTGCGCCGCATGCCGTCTGAATAGTTGTTGAGCTCGATCAGGCCGTCGACCAGGGTGTGCTCGGGGTGCGGCTCGTTGCCGCTGAGCGGCGCGAGCAGGAAGCAGGTGGTGCGCAGGCTGCTGACCAGCGTGCTGAGTTCGTGGATGAACTGCGACAGCTCGAGCGGCGAGGCGCTGAATTCGCTGGCGCTGCGGAAACCGTCGATGAAGAGGAGCTGGGGCCGGTGGCTCAGCATCGCGCCCGCCACCGCTTCGAAGAAGCCGCGCAGGCCGCCTTCCTTCAACTGCCCGTAGGCGCTGAGGTAATGCACCTGCTCGGCCACCAGCGTCTCGTCGTAGAAGGACAGCGCGGTGAGGTGGTTGAGCAGCTTGACGTGGCTCTCGGCGATCAGCGTGACGTAGAGCACCCGGGCCCCGGCGCGGGCATGGTGGAAGGCGATCTGGTTGGACAGGATGGTCTTGCCGGCGCCGGCCCGGCCTTCGATGAGGTAGAGCGAGCCTTCGATGAAGCCGCCGTCGAGGACTTCGTCGAATCCGGGGATGCCGCTGGGCATCCGAACGATCTTTCGGGGGGAATGGGTGGGGCGCATGGATTGCTGGGGGGACCGGGATGTCGTCGCCGGCGCGGATCGGAACCGCAGGAAGAGTCCATGCACGCCAGGCGGAAGAGTATGACACCGGCCGCGGCGCACGGTAACAAGATGGAGTGCGCCCGCCAGGCCGCCCACGGGCGTCCCCGTCCGCTCCGGCCGCAAAAGCGGAAGCCCCGGGCGATGCGCGCCAGGGGCTTCGTGCGGTTTCCGCATCCGGACGCCGCGGCGGGCCGCGGCGCCCTCCCGCCTCAGGCCTGGGCGGGCTGCACCACGTAGAACTTGGCCACGCGCGCGCGGCTCTCCCATCCGATCGGCGCGGTCTGCGGCACGAACACCGCATCCCCGGCGGCCACGGTCTCGGACGAGCCGTCGGGCTTCTCGAAGCGGACTTCGCCGTCGACGATGTACATGAACTCGTGGACGCGGTGGGCCCGGACGATCCGGTGGTAGGGGGTCGAATCCCAGGTGCCGGCCTGGTAGCCGCGGGCCTCGTCGGTGAAGACGTTGTCGCTGCGGCAGTCCGGCGCGGGTCCGAGCAGCACCTCGGCCGGCAGCGTCGTGGTGGACGGCTTGAAGTTCGCGTCCGCCCTGAGCGCGGCGACGCCGTCCGGACCGGATTCGCTCCCGGCGGACGCGTAAAACACGAACGTGGCGGGCGCGTCCGCCCGGATCCGCACGTCCGCGCCGCGCCCGATGACCGCGCCCTCGCCGGTGCCGAGCACCAGGGCCTCCGCGCCGGCGGCCGCGACCGTCAGGCGGCCTTCGACCACCACCAGCGTCTCGATGTGCGGGAACCGCGCGACGTGGAGGTCGCCCTGGAAGCGCACGCGGCCCGCCGCCACCGCGGGCAGTTCGTCCCCGGCGCGTTCGCGGTAGGGCGCCAGGGGATCGTCCGGCCCGAAGCCGCCCGGGCGGAAAACAGTGTTCGATGGTGCATCGCCTGCGCGGTGCAGTATTACCAAGTCAGTCATGCGCTCTCCTTTGCTTCGTATCCGAGGATGGCCTTGGTCTCCAAGTATTCCTGCAGGCCCTCCACGCCGTATTCGCGGCCATTGCCCGAGCGCTTGTAGCCGCCGAACGGCGCGTGCGGGCTCCAGGCCGGGTTGTTGATGTGCACCTGGCCGGCGCGGATCCGCGCGGCGACGGCGCGCGCGGCGCCCAGGTCCTCGCCCTGCACGTGGGCGCCCAGGCCGTAGACCGTGTCGTTCGCGATGGCGACCGCCTCGTCCACGGTGTCGTAGGGGATGATGCAGAGCACCGGGCCGAAGATCTCCTCCTGCGCGATCCGCATCGTCGAGCGCACGCCCGAGAACACGGTCGGGCGCACGTAGAAGCCCTGCGCCAGGCCGTCGGGACGGCCGGGGCCGCCGCACAGCAGCCGGGCGCCTTCGGCGATGCCCGCGTCGATCATCTCCTGCACCCGGGCGAACTGGGCGCGGTTGGCCACCGGGCCGTGAGTGCTCGACTCCGCGCGCGGATCGCCGACCACGAGCCCCGCCACCGCTTCGGCCGCGAGCCGCTCGACCTCGGCGAGGCGTGCGCGGGGCACGATCATCCGGGTCGGCGCGCTGCACGATTGCCCGACGTTGCGCATCCCGGCGGCGATCCCGGCGGGCACCGCGCGCGCGAGGTCCGCATCCGGCAGGACGACGTTCGGCGATTTGCCGCCCAGTTCCTGCGCGACCCGCTTGACCGTGGGGGCCGCCGCCTGCGCCACCAGGACGCCCGCGCGCGTCGAGCCGGTGATCGAGACCATGTCGACCTCGGGATGCGAGGACATCGCCGCTCCCACGTCGTGGCCTTCGCCGGCCACGAGGTTGAAGACGCCGTCCGGGAAGCCGGCGTCCTGGACCGCCTCGGCGAACAGGATCGCGCTGAACGGCGACAGCTCGCTCGGCTTGAGCACGACGGCGCAGCCGGCCGCGAGCGCCGGGCCGACCTTGGCGGTGATCTGGTAGAGCGGCCAGTTCCAGGGCGTGATCAGGCTGCACACGCCGATGGGCTCGCGCACGATCACCACGCCGTCGCGCCGTGCCATGAACGCGTAGTCGCGCGCCAAGTCCCGCGCGACCCGCAGGTGCTCCGCGGCGACCGGCACCTGCGCGCCCCGCGCGGTGGCGATCGCCGCGCCCATTTCCAGAGAGATCGCCTGCGCGAAGGTTTCGGCGCGCTCCAGGACCAGCGCATGCAGGCGGCCGATCTTCTCGGCGCGCTCCTTCGGATCGCTGGCGGACCATTGCGCGAAGGCCTGCCGCGCCGCGGCCACGGCGCGGTCGACGTCCTGCGCGTCGCCCAGGGCGATCTCCGCGACCGGCCGCTCCGTCGACGGGTCGACGACGGGCATGCGCGCGGCGCCGTGCGGCGCGGTCCACCGGCCGTCGATGAAGAGTTGGTCCAGCCGGCCGGCGCTGCGCAGGCGATCGAGGAAAGGGATGCTCATGGGAAGGGATCGGAGGGAGGAAAGGATGCGGCCCGGCCGCCGCCTCAGGCCGGCCGGCCGCCGGGCGCGGAGGGGGCCTCCAGCGCGCGCTCGGCGACCTCGCAGAACCAGCGGACGCCCAGCGGCAGCGCCGCGTCGTTGAACTCGTAGCGCGGGTGGTGCAGCGGCGCCTCGCCGACCGCCTGCGAGTCGCCCCGGCCCTGCCCGAGCCAGAGATAGGCGCCCGGGCGCTCCCGCAGCATGAAGGAGAAGTCCTCGGAGGTGAACGCCGGCTGGGGCGCGAGACGGGCATCCAGGCCCACGGCGCGCGCCGCCGCCAGCGCGCGTTCGGCCTCGGCGGGGGTGTTGTGCGTGGCGGGGTAGTAGCGGAGGTAGTTCACCTCGACCTGCGTTCCAGACGCCAGGGCGACGCCGGCCGCGGTCTCGCGCAGGGCGGCCTCGATGCGGTCCTGCGACGCGGCGTCGAAGCTGCGGACGGTCCCGGTGATCGCGACCTCGGCCGGCAGGATGTTGTGGCTGTGGCCGCCCGCGATGCGGGTGACCGAGAGCACGGCCGATTCGGAAGGATCGATGCGACGCGAAACGATGGTGTGCAGCTGCGCCACCAGCTGGCTCGCGGCCAGGATCGCGTCGGGCGTGTGGTGCGGCTGCGCCGCATGGCCGCCGCGGCCCCGCAGCACGATGTCGAAGCGGTCGGCCGCGGCCATGATGGGGCCGGGGCGGGTCTGCGCCTGGCCCAAGGGCAGGTCCGGCCAGTTGTGGACCGCGTAGACGCCGTCGCACGGGAAACGCGCGAACAGCCCGTCCTCGATCATCGCCCGCGCGCCGCCCCTGCCCTCCTCGGCCGGCTGGAAGATGAAGTTCACCGTGCCGTCGAAGTGGCGGGTCCGCGCGAGCTGCCGCGCGGCGCCGAGCAGCATGGCGGTGTGGCCGTCGTGGCCGCAGCCGTGGTGCACGCCCGGATGGCGGCTGGAATGCGCGAGCGCGTTCGCGGACGTCATGGGCAGCGCGTCCATGTCGGCCCGCAGCCCGACGCTGCGGGCGCCGTCGCCGCAGCGCAGCACCCCCACCACGCCGGTGCCGCCGATGCCGGTGTGCACCTCCAGCCCCAGCCGACGCAGCGATTCCGCGACGATGCCGGACGTCCGGTGCTCCTCGAAGGCGAGTTCGGGATGGGCGTGCAGGTCACGGCGCAGCGCCACCAGGTCGGGCAGCAGGTCGGCGATCGGCTGCCCGATGCCCTCCAGGGAAGCCGGCGCCGGCTCCGGATGCCGCAGGGACGCGACTGGCCGCGATTCCATCGAATTCCTTCAGGTTGGGGCCTGCGGCGGGGCGCCGGACAGGGCCGCACGCGCACCGCCCGCCGCAGGACGACAGGGAAGGAAAGCTTATCGGGGGACCCGGATCCGCGCGCCGCGAATCGCCCGCGCCGACCGGCATATCGTGCGGTTGTGCCCGTGCCGCCGCTATTTTGTTCTCCGCTCCCGCGATGGGCCCCCCCTCGTCCCTGCGGAACCGGCACGGGCTCCGCATGCGATCCGCTCCGGATTGGCCGACCGCTTCGGCGCCGTTCGCCCGGGCCGTCCTGGGGTCCGTGGAGGGCGCCCGCGGCATCGCCGCGATCGGGCAGCGGCCTCGCAGCTCGAGGATGGGCCGCTCCGGACGCCACGCGCCGCCCGCGGCGGCGGCGCGTCAACGGGGATGCGTGAACAGCTTGTCGATCGAGCAGTGCGTCTTGATGAACGGCGACTTGATGACGATGTAGCTGAAGTACTTGGCGATCCCGATGTTGCGCTCGAGCAGGTCCTCGATCACTTCCTGGTAATGGTTCACTCCGCGGGTCAGGAAGCGCAGCAGGTAGTCGTAGCCGCCGCTGACCAGGTGGCATTCGAGCACCTCGTCGACTTCGCGGATCGCGGTCTCGAAGCGGTGGAAATCCTCCCGGTGGTGGTCGGTCAGCGTGACCTCGGTGAACACGGTCAGCGTGTCCCCGAGGCGCTCCAATCGCAGGTGCGCCCCGTAACCGGCGATGTAGCCGGCCTGCTCCAGCCGCTTGACGCGGATGAGGCAGGGACTGGGCGACAGGCCGACCGCGTCGGCCAGGTCCACGTTGGTCATCCGACCGTTGCGCTGGAGCTGCGACAGGATGCGCAGGTCGAGACGGTCGATCTTGAATGCTTCTGACATCACAGGGGCCCCGATTGGTGAGGGCAGGATTTTGCTCGGTTTCCAGGCGCTCCGGCCCGGGCTTCAGGCGGCCATCGCGGCCCGCACGTCGGGCATGTCGAGCACCTCGTCAAGCGTCTTGCGCAGGCGCGCGAACATCTGCGCGAACTCGTCCTCGGTGAAGGTCAGCGCTGGCGCGAAGCCCAGGATGTGGTCGCCGAAGGAGCGGAACACCAGGCCGTTGCGGTAGCCGGCGCGGAAGATGCGGTCCGACAAGCCGAGCGCGGCGTCGAATCCGCGCTTCGATGCCTTGTCGCTCACCAGTTCCAGCGCGCCGAGCAGGCCGCGGTGGCGCGCGTCGCCGACCAGCGGATGCGCGCCCAGCGCGTCGAGCCCGGCCGCGAAGTGGGCGGCCACGCGCTGCCCGTTGGCCAGCACCCCGCCTTCCTGGTAGAGCCGGATCACCTCCAGCGCCACGGCGGCGCTGACCGGGTGGCCCGAATAGGTAGCGCCGTGGCCGATCGGCATGCCTGCGGGCGCGCCGTCGGCGATGGCCGCGTACACCCGCTCGCTCATCATCGTCGCGCCCATCGGCACGTAGCCGGCGGTCAGGCCCTTGGCCATGGTCAGCAGGTCGGGCTCGACGCCCTCGGCCTCGCACGCGAACATCGGGCCGGTGCGGCCGAAGCCGGTGATGACCTCGTCCACCACGAACAGGATGTCGAGTTCGCGCGTGGCGTCGCGCATGGCCTTGAGCCAGCCCTGGGGCGGCACGATGACGCCGCCCGAGCCCTGGATCGGCTCGCAGAAGAAGGCGGCCACGTTCTCGGCGCCGAGTTCGGCGACCTTGGCGCGCAGCGCCGCCACCGATGCGGCGATCAGCGCCTGCGGATCGGCGCCGTCGGCATGGCGGTACGGATTGGGCGAAGGGATGTAGTGCTGCGTCGGCAGCGGCAGATCGAAGCCGCGGTGGAAGACCGGCAGCGCGGTCAGGCCCGCGCCGGTCGAGGAGGAGCCGTGGTAGCCGCGTTCCAGCGAGATGAAGTGCTTCTTGGACGGCTTGCCCAGGGCGTTGTAGTACTGGACGACGAAGCGCACCGCCGCGTCCACCGACTCCGAACCGCCCAGGGTGAGGTAGACCCGGGTCAGCGAGGCGGGCGTGATCTGCACCAGCTTCTCGGCCAGTCGGATCGCCGGTTCGCTGCCGAAGTGGAAATAGCCGGTGGCGTAGGGCAGCGTGCGCATCTGCTCCGCCGCCGCCTGCACCACGCTCTCCTGGCCGTAGCCCACGTTGACGCACCACAGGCCGGCGAAGGCGTCGAGCAGCCGGTGGCCCTGGGCATCGGTGAGCCAGGAGCCCTGGCCGGACGCGAGCACGGTCGGACCGCGCTCCTCGTGGGCGCGCCAGGGCGCGACCGGATGGATCAGGTGGGCGCGATCGACGGCCTCGAGCGCGGCATGGGCAGGAAGAGCGGTGGGATGGGTCATGGCAGCGGTTGGGAAGTGAACGGTGGAAGGGAGATGACTGCCAGCTTGACTTCCGATGGGAGGGACCGGGTGCCGCTTGGGTGGTCATCGTCCGCAGCGGACTGCGGTTGTCGGAGCGCGGATGGCGGATCCTTCGGCATGCCGCGCGCCGCCGGCCGGCGGGCGCGCGCCGGACGGATTCAGCCGAGGGCCTGCGTCACGATGGCGAACAGCCGGGCGTCGCCGGGCGCGGGCGCCGGCAGTTCGCCACGGACCATCGTGGTGGGAGCATCCACCAGCGGCAGGCCGATCGACTCGAGCCAGGCCGCCAGGCCGCTGGCCTGGTGGACGTCGATGCGGGTGAAGCTCCCGGCGTTCATGCTCGCCAGGTGCGCGATCAGCGCCTTCGCGCCCTCGGCGTCGGGCGCCACCACCGGCCCGATGACATGGCCGCGGCCGAAACGGCGCAGCATCGCGAAGCCGCGGGGCGCGTTGTCCTGGTCGAGCACCACGCACGATTCGGCGCTGCCGAGCAGGTCGGCGATCAGCGCGCCGCGCGGCATGCCGCGCGCCTGCGCGTCGAGCGCCTGCAGCGCGGGCAGTTCGTTGACGCCGGCGGGCCGCAGCCGGCACCCGGGGGGCAGCGCGACCGGGGCGACGGATTGCGCGGTGCCCTGGTGCTGGTTCAGCTCGCCGGTGCGCACGAAGCCCATGCGCTCGTAAAGGCCGCGACCCGCGGACGTGGCGTGCAGCAGCACGGTGCAGCCCTCGAGTCCGTCGAGGAGCGCGGCCATCAGGCGGTTGCCGATGCGCTGGCCCTGGCAGGCGGGCGAGACGATCACCAGGCCGATGGTGGCGTGGCGCGCGCCGTAACGCCAGCGCTGCGCGGTCGCGACGACCCGGTCGTCGATCTCGGCCACGACGCCTTCGGCGTGCGCGAAGGACTGCGCCCAGTCGGCGGGCCGGTGCGGCCAGCGCAGTTCCGCCGACAGCGCCTGCGACGGCTCCAGGTCGTCGGCCGTCATCGGACGCAGCACGGCACTGCCGGCAGCGGGCGTCTCCGCGAGAAGTGTGGTCATGTGGGTGCTTTCGGAAGGGGACGATCGGGAAGGGAGGAATGCGCCGCGCCTGGGGGCGGCGCTCAGAAATCGGCGACCTTGCCCCACGAGGGGTCGCTGAAGCGCGCGGGGTGGTAGGGCTCGGGGTCCTCGATCGGCGCGGCGCCGCTGACGATGTCGGCGACTAGGTGGCCCGCGCCGGGGCCGATGCCGAAGCCGTGCCCGGAGAAGCCCGCGGCCAGGACGAAGCCCGGGACGCCCTCCACCTCGCCGATGCCGGGCACGCCGTCGGGCGTGCTGTCCACGTAGCCCGCCCAGGCGTGGGTGATCCGGGATTTGGAGAACTCGGGCACCAGCTCGGCCACCCGGCGGTACGTCTGCCGGACGGTGGCGGCGTCGGGCCGCGGATCGAGGACGCGCATCCGCTCCATCGGGGTGGGTGCGTCGAGCCGCCAGCGCTTGAGCGTTTCGTGCCCGCTCCGCACGCCCTGCAATCCGCCCGGGAGCAGGTTGTTCCAGCGCTTCGCGAACATCGGCACGAACTGGGGCGCGAACCGGAAGAACTGCGGCGTGAGGTCGACGCGCGCGCGTCCGCTGATCGCCAGGGCGTACCGGCCGTCGGTCCGGCGCGTGGCCGACACGCCGTCCGCGTACAGGGCGCCCGGGATCTGCATCGCGAGGGGCGACACGCTGAGGATGGTCTGGCGGACCGCGGCCTGCGGGAAGCGGATGCCGAGCTGGCGGCAGAACGACGACGCCCAGGCGCCGCCTGCGAGCACCGCGGTCCGGGTCTTGATGACGCCGGCCTCGGTCACCACGCCGCTGACCCGGCCGCCTTCCAGTTCGAGGCCGCGCGCCGCGCAATTCTGGTGGACGCTGCCGCCGAGACGCATCAGGGCCGTGGCGACGGCCGGCGCCGCCAGCGCGGGATCGGCGGCGCCGTCGGTGGGCGAGAAGACGCCGCCTTTCCAGGTCCGCCCGGTGATGCTTCCGCGCTGCGTCGCTTCCTGGCTGTCGAGCATGTGGGTCGTCACGCCGGCCGTGCGCGCGAACGCGCGCCAGCTGTCCCAGCGGGCCAGTTCGGCGTCGTCGTTGCTGAGGTAGAGCAGTCCGCACCGGCGGAAACCGGTGTCCTCGCCGCTCTCGGCGGAGAACTGCTCCCAGAGTTCCAGGCTCCTGGTGACCAGGGGCAGTTCGCGCGCATCGCGGTTCTGCTGCCGGCACCAGCCCCAGTTGCGGCTGGACTGCTCCGCCCCGATCCAGCCCTTCTCGACCAGCGCCACCTTGACGCCGCGCTTGGCGAGGTAATAGGCGGTGAAGACGCCGATGATGCCGCCGCCGATCACGACGACGTCGGCGGAAGCGGGAGGTTGCGGCGAGGTGTTGATGCGGTTCAGCGGAGGGGACATGGGTATCGTCTCGGGAATTCGGGCATGCGGCTTCGGGGCGGCGTCCGCGCGACGCGCGGCGGTCGCCGGCGAGCCGACACAGCTTAATTTCCGCGGCCTCCGCCCGGGTGCTGCATTGGGGCCGCCCCGCGCAGCAGCCTGCGGTTCTCGGCGCCCGGACAGCAGATCGTTTGGCGGAGCGGTTTCAGTAGCCCTTGCCGCGGTCCACCAGGCCGACCATCGGCTCGCCGGCCTCGAAGCGGCGCAGGTTGTCGAGCACGGCCTCGGCCGCGCTCACGGGCTGCGTCATGCTCGCGATGTGCGGCGTGAGCTGGATGCGGGGATGCGCCCAGAACGGATGTCCTGCCGGCAGCGGCTCGGGGTCGGTCACGTCGAGCACGGCTTCGGCCAGCCGGCCGGTTTCCAGCGCGGCGAGCAGGTCGGACGCGACCAGCTGCGGCCCGCGCCCGACATGCACCAGCGCCGCACCGTGCGGCAGGCCGGCGAACAGCCCCGCGTCGAGGAAGCCCCGGGTCTCGTCGGTCAGCGGCAGCAGGCAGACCAGCATCTCCGTGCGCGCCAGGAAATCGCGCAGTTCCCCGGCGCCCGCGTAGGTTTCCACGCCCGGGACCGCATGGCGCGACCGGCTCCAGCCGGCGCAGTCGAAGCCCAGGGCGGCGAGTTGCGCCAGGACCGCCTGCCCGAGCGAACCCAGGCCCAGGACACCGACGCGCCGCTCGCCCGCGGTGCGCACCGGCAGGGGCTTCCAGACGCCTTCGCGCTGCTGGCGCCGGTACTGCGGCATGTCGCGGTGCAGGCCGAGCACCGCATGCGTCACGTATTCGACCATGCCCTGCACGATGCCGGGCTCGACCATGCGCACCACCGGCAGTTCCGGCGGGATCGCCCCGAGGTCGAACTGGTCGACGCCCGCGCCCGACGAGAACACGACCTCCAGGCGCGGGAACCGCGTGGCCAGGTCCGCCGGCGGCTCCCAGGCGGCGAGGAAGCGCACGCGCTCCGGATCGCCGATGTCGGGCCAGATCCGGAAGTCGAGTTCCGGCGCGCGGCGACGGAACACCTCGGCCCACCGCTGGCCGCGCACCGGATCGGATTTGTAGAGGAAAGCGTGCATGGCCGGCCTCAATCCTGGAGGCGTGCGACGGCGGGGCGAGCCGCGCCCCGCGCGGACGGCAGCGCCGACGGTGCGCGGCCGGATCGCCGCGGGAATGCGCTGCCCGCGGCGCGGGACTTCCAGAGGAACGGACTCATCGGAGCGTGCTTTCGGAAAACGGATGCAGGAAAGGGAACGTGCGTATTCATCTTGGCCGACATCGCCCCGGCACGCCATGGCGAATCAGGGTTGCTACGTAATTTGCAAGCTTCGGTTGCCGATCGCCGGCGTTTCGCAATTCGCTGCGGCGCCCTCGCCGCATACGCACACAAATGCTGCATGCCCCTGCCTAGCATCGACCGCCCCATGCACCCCCCCTCGCCAACCGCCCCCGAACCACTGCCCGACGCCATGCAGACCGCCATTCGCGCCCCAAAACCGTGCCGAATACCGCCTTCGCGCCGCATGCCGGTGCATGCGCGCACCCCGTCAACGCAGACCGCATGGCATGCCGCAGCCGCCCACCCAAACCGCAGCTTCGCAGCGCCGCAACCCGTTTTTCCCAATGGCTCGCAGCGATGTGCATGTTGCAATCCCTCCTCAATGAATCTGTCGCAGGAACCTCCTAGCACTGCGGCCCGCTCCGGTCGGTAACCGGGTTTATCCAAGGATCCCGAGACATGGCTTTCCGCCCCAAGTACGTGACTTTCGACTGCTACGGCACGCTGACGCGGTTCCGGATGGCCGAACTGACGAAGGTGCTCTTCGCCGACCGTGTCTCCGCGGACCGCATGCCCGAATTCATCAACGACTTCACCGCCTACCGCTTCGACGAGGTCCTGGGCGACTGGAAGCCGTACGAGACGGTGCTGAAGAACGCGGTGCGCCGCCTGTGCAAGAAGTGGAAGATCCAGTACCTCGACAGCGACGGCCAGACCTACTACGACGCCGTCCCGACCTGGGATCCGCACGCCGACGTGCCCGCCGGCCTGGCCAAGGTCGCCAAGGAGATCCCGCTGGTGATCCTGTCGAACGCCGACGACAGCCAGATCCAGAAGAACGTCGCCATGCTCGGCGCGCCCTTCCACCGCGTCTACACCGCCCAGCAGGCACAGGCCTACAAGCCGCGCCTGAAGGCCTTCGAGTACATGCTCGACTCGCTGGGCTGCAATCCCGAGGACGTGCTGCACGTGTCTTCGAGCCTGCGCTACGACCTGATGTCGGCAGACGACATCGGCATCAAGAACAAGGTGTTCGTCAACCGCGGCCACGGCCCGGGCAACCCGGCTTACGGCTACACCGAGATCCAGGACATCGGCGGACTGCCGGGCGTCGTCGGCCTCTGATCCTCCGCTCCACCCGACTCCTCCCACGATCCGCCGCACCGGGCCCCGCATGAAACTCGAAAGCTACTGGACCGAATCCGCCGAAGCCTTCGCGCCGCCGGCGCGCGACCTGCCCGCCCGGGTGGACGTCGCGATCGTCGGGGGCGGCTTCACCGGCCTGTCCGCGGCGCTGGCGCTGGCGAAGCGGGGCGCCCGGGTCGCGGTGCTGGAGGCGGGCCCGCGCGTGGCCGCCGAGGCCTCGGGCCGCAACGGCGGCCATGTCAACAACGGGCTCGCGGTGGACTACGCCGAAGTCGCGGCCAAGGTCGGCGTGGACCGGGCCCGCGGCTGGTACCACGCCTACGACGCATCGGTCGACACGGTCGAGCGGCTGGTGCGCGAGGAGGCCATCGACTGCGATTTCCTGCGCCACGGCAAGCTCAAGCTCGCGACCCGGCCGCAGCACCTGGAAGCGCTGCAACGCAGCGCGCAGCGCCTGATCGCGGACGGCGTCGACACCGACGTCGAGATCCTCGACGCGGCCCGGGTGCGCGCCGAGGTGCAGAGCGCGCGTTTCTACGGCGGCCTGCTCTACAAGCGCAGCGGTCAGATGCACATGGGCCGCTTCGCCCGCGGACTCGCGGCCGCGGCCGAGCGCCGCGGCGCCGAGATCCACACGGGCACCGAGGTGCGCAGCTTCCAGCGCGTCGGGCGCGGCCATGCGCACCGCCTCGTGACGGGCCGCGGCACCGTCGAGGCCGGCCAGGTGCTGCTGGCCACCGGGGCGACGCGCCACGGCGGCTACGGCAGCTTCGGCTGGCTGCGCCGCCGGATCGTGCCGATCGGCAGCTTCATCGTGGTGACCGAGCCCCTGGGCGCGGAACGCGCGCAGGCCCTGCTTGCCGCACGCCGCACCTACACCACGGTGGCCAACATCCACCATTACTTCCGGCTCACCGCGGACCACCGGCTGGTGTTCGGCGGCCGGGCGCGCTTCGCCATCTCCAGCCCGCAGTCGGATGCCGCCAGCGGCGAGATCCTGCGCGCCGGCTTGGCCGAGACCTTCCCCCAGCTCGGCGCGGTGCGCATCGACTACTGCTGGGGCGGCCTGGTCGACATGACACAGGACCGGCTGCCGCACGCCGGCGAACGCGACGGCCTCTACTACAGCATGGGCTACAGCGGCCACGGCACGCAGATGTCGGTGCACATGGGCGACCGCATGGCCGCGTGCATGAACGGCGAGCCGGATGCCAACCCCTGGCGGGGCCGCGACTGGCCCGCCATCCCCGGGCACTTCGGCGCCCCCTGGTTCCTGCCGGCCGTCGGGCTCTACTACAAGCTCAAGGACAAGCTGGCCTGAGCCGCGGCCGTTCCGGCACGGTCCCCCCGCCCCTCCACCCTCCCACCCTCCCCACCCTTCAGGAAGAGACATCCGTCATGAACGCCCCCCGCAAGAGTTTTGAGACGCTCGTCGGTCCCCAGGAAAGCCGCCGCATGATGGACTTCCTGCAACGCGGAGCCAGCCGGCGCGACATCCTCGGCATGCTGATGGCCGGCGGCATGCAGGCCGGCCTGGCAGGCAGCCTCTCGACCCTGGCGCTGTCGGCCCACGCCCAGACGCCGCGCCGCGGCGGCCGCATCCGCGTGGCCGGCGCTACCGCCGCCGCCTCCGACACCCTCGATCCGGCGAAGCAGTCGAACCAGACCGACTACTCGCGCTGCAACATGCTCTACAACGGCCTGACCTCGCTCGACGCGAGCCTCTCGCCGCAGCCCGCGCTGGCCCAGTCGTTCACCACCCAGGACGCCAAGACCTGGGTCTTCACCCTGCGCAAGGGCGTGGTGTTCCACGACGGCAAGTCGCTCGCGCCGGCCGACGTCGTCTACTCGCTCATGCGCCACAAGAACCCCGCCACGGCCTCCAAGGCCAAGGTCCTCGCCGAGCAGATCGACAGCGTCACCGCGAGCGGGCCCAACGAGGTGACCGTGGTGCTCGGCTCGCCCAACGCGGACCTACCCGTCATCCTCGGCACCTTCCATTTCCAGATCGTCAAGGACGGCACCACCGACTTCAACGCCGGCATCGGCACCGGCCCGTACAAGCTCAAGGAGTTCAAGCCCGGCATCCGCTCGGTGGTGGTGCGCAACGAGGCCTACTGGAAGCCCGGCAAGCCGTATCTCGACGAGATCGAGTTCGTCGGCATCGGCGACGAGAACGCGCGCCTCAACGCCCTGCTGTCGGGCGGCATGGACCTGGTCGCCTCGGTCAATCCGCGCTCGGTCGAGCGGGTGAAGTCGACCCCGGGGTTCGCGATCATGCTGACGCAGTCGGGCCAGTACAGCGACCTGATCATGCGCAAGGACATGGGCCCGGGCGCCAACCCCGATTTCGCGCTGGCCATGAAGTACCTGATGGACCGCGAGCAGATGAAGAAGGCCATCGCGCTGGATTTCGCGACCATCGGCAACGACCAGCCGATCGATCCGACCAACCGCTTCTACGCCAAGCTGCCGCAGCGCGCCCTCGACCTCGACAAGGCGAAGTTCCACCTGCAGAAGTCCGGCGTCACCGGCAAGGTGCCGGTGATCACTTCGCCTGCGGCCATGTATTCGACGGAGATCGCCCTGCTGATGCAGCAGAGCGCGCAGCGCATCGGCCTGGACCTCGACGTCAAGCGCATGCCGGCCGACGGCTACTGGTCCAATCACTGGCTCAACAGCCCGGTCGGCTTCGGCAACGTCAACCCGCGCCCGAACGCCGACGTGCTGCTGACCCAGTTCTTCAAGTCCGACGCGCCGTGGAACGAATCGCGCTTCAAGAGCGCGAAGTTCGACGACCTGCTGCTGGCCGCGCGCGCCGAGACCGACTTCGCCAAGCGCAAGCAGATGTACGCCGACCTGCAGCTGATGGTCCACAACGACGCGGGCATCGGCATCCCGCTGTTCCTCGCGAGCATCGACGGCCACAGCACCAAGCTGAAGGGCCTGTCGCCCATCCCCCTGGGCGGCATGATGGGCTACGCCTTCGCCGAAAACGTCTGGCTCGACGCCTGATGCACCGGCCTCCACCGAGGATCGCCGCATGAACTCCGTCATTCCCAAGCTCCTGGTCCAGCGCCTGGGCCTGGCGCTGGTCTCGCTGCTGGTGGTATCGGCGATCGTGTTCGCGATCACCTCGGTGCTGCCGGGCGACGCCGCGCAGGAACAGCTCGGCCAGGACGCGACCGCCGAATCGCTCGCAGCGCTGCGCACCCAGATGGGCCTGGACGTGCCCGCCCCCCAGCGCTATCTCCGCTGGCTGGGCGGGCTGCTCCAGGGCGACCTGGGCACCTCCGCGACCACGCAGATGCCGGTGGGCGACCTGGTGGGCAGCCGGCTGCCCAACTCCCTGATGCTCGCGGCGGTGACGGCGCTGTTCTCGGTGCCGATCGCGCTCACGCTGGGCATCCTCTCGGCGGTGTGGCGGGGGTCCCGGTTCGACCGGTTCGCCTCCACCGCCGCGGTGGGCGTGGTGTCGGTGCCGGAATTCCTGATCGCGACGCTCGCGGTCCTGGTGTTCGCCGTCAAGCTGCGCTGGCTGCCCGCCCTCTCCTACGCCAGCGACATCGACTCGATCGGCGAGGTGCTGCGCGCCTTCGCGATGCCGGTGCTGAGCCTGTGCTGCGTGATCATCGCCCAGATGATGCGCATGACCCGCGCCGCGGTCATCGACCAGCTCGAAGCGCCCTACATCGAGATGGTGCGCCTCAAGGGCGCGTCGCCGGCGCGCATGGTGCTGGCGCATGCCCTGCCCAACGCGATCGGACCGATCGCCAACGCCGTCGCGCTGAGCCTGTCCTACCTGCTGGGCGGCGTGATCATCATCGAGACCATCTTCAACTACCCCGGCATCGCCAAGCTGATGGTCGACGGCGTGGCCCAGCGCGACATGCCGCTGGTCCAGACCTGCACCATGATCTTCTGCGCGGGATACCTGATCCTCGTGACCCTCGCGGACGTGTGCGGCATCCTGGCCAATCCGCGCCTGCGCCATCGCTGAACCGGAAGCCACCGCCATGAAAATCTCCGTTTCCCCCGCGGCCCCGCCGGCGACGGCAGCGCCCGCGCAGCCGGCCCCCGGGCGGCTGCGCGGCTGGATCTCCCACTTCGGCTGGACCGGGATGCTCGGCCTGGCCGTCGTGCTGTCCTGGATCCTCGCCGCACTCGTCGGCCCTGAGTTACTCACCCGCACGCTGCCGAACGGCGGCAACGCCGCGGTGTTCGCGCCGATCAGCGCGCAGCACTGGCTCGGCACCGACTACCTCGGCCGCGACATGCTGGTGCGGGTGATCGACGGGGCGCGCTCCACGGTCGGCGTCGCCCTGGTCGCTACCCTGCTCGCCAGCGGCACCGGCACCGTGCTCGCGCTCTTCGCGGCATCCAGCGGCGGCGCGGTCGACACCGCCCTGAGCCGCGCGCTCGACACCCTCACCGCCATCCCGAGCAAGATGTTCGCGCTCATCATGGTGGCGGGCTTCGGCTCGTCGACCGGCATGCTGGTGCTCACCGCCGCGGTCATCTACGTGCCCGGCGCCTACCGCATCGCGCGTTCCCTGGCGATCAACATCAACGCGCTGGACTACGTCACGGTGGCCCGCACCCGCGGCGAAGGCCGGCTCTACATCATGCTGCGCGAGATCCTGCCCAACATCGTCGGCCCGATGCTGGCCGACCTGGGCCTGCGCTTCGTCTACGTCGTGCTGCTGCTCGCGGGTTTGAGCTTCCTCGGCCTGGGCATCCAGCCGCCGGCCGCGGACTGGGGATCGCTGGTCCGCGAGAACATCGGCGCGCTGCCGGAAGCCGGCGCCGCGGTGATCGCACCGGCCATGGCCATCGCGAGCCTGACGATCGCGGTGAACCTGGTCATCGACAATCTGCCGGGCCGCGTCGCCCGCGAACGGGGAGCACGCTGATGGGCACGTCGGTCATCGTCGAGAACCTCTGCATCACCGCCGGCGACCAGACGCTGGTAGACCGCCTGAGCTTCGCCATCCAACCCGGGGAAGTGCTCGCCCTGATCGGCGAATCGGGATCCGGCAAGACCACGACCGCGCTCGCGCTGATGGGCCATGCGCGCACCGGCTGCAGCATCTCCGGCGGCAGCGTGCGCATCGGCGACACCGAAGTGCTGGGCCTGCCGCCGGCGCAGCAGCGCGCCCTGCGCGGCCGCACCGTGGCCTACATCGCCCAGAGCGCCGCCGCCTCCTTCAACCCGTCGCGGACCATCATGGACCAGACGGTGGAGCCCGCCCGCATCCACGGCATCTGCAGCCGCGCCGAGGCCGAGGCCAAGGCGGTGCAGCTGTTCCGCGAGCTGGCGCTGCCCGATCCGGAGAACATCGGATCCCGCTACCCGCACCAGGTCTCCGGAGGCCAGCTCCAGCGGCTGATGGCGGCGATGGCGCTGATCGCCGATCCGGACGTGGTGATCCTCGACGAGCCCACCACCGCCCTCGACGTCACCACCCAGATCGAGGTGCTGCGCGCCTTCCGCCGCGTGGTGCGGGAACGCCGCGCCACCGCGGTCTACGTGAGCCACGACTTGGCGGTGGTGGCCCAGATGGCCGACCACATCCTGGTGTTGCGCAACGGCAGGATGCAGGAGATCGCCCCGACCGAGCGCATCCTCGCCGAGCCGTCGCACAGCTACACCCAGAGCCTGCTGGACGCCGCGCGGCCCCAGCCGCGCGCCTCCGGCCAGTGCTCGGGCGACAGCGAACTGCTGCTCGAGGTGCGCGAGCTCAGCGCCGGCTACGGCCCGGTGGATGCGCAGGGCCGCCCCGCCAAGCTGATCCTCGAGGACATCGACCTCCGGCTCTACCGCGGCCAGGCCGTCGGCGTGATCGGCGAATCGGGATCGGGCAAGACCACGCTGGCGCGCGCCATCGCCGGACTGATCCAGCCCTGCAAGGGCAGCATGCTCTTCAACAACCGGGAACTCAGGCCGACGCTCGCGGAGCGCGACCGGGAGGAACTGCGCCAGATCCAGATCGTGTTCCAGATGGCCGACACGGCGCTCAACCCATCCCACACCATCGAGCGCATCCTGGCGCGCCCCCTGCAGTTCTACAAGGGCATGCAGGGCGAGCCGCTGCGTCGGCGCATCCGCCAGCTGCTGGACCTGGTCCAGCTGCCGAGCGCGGTGGCCGGCCGCCTGCCCGGCGGGCTCTCCGGCGGACAGAAGCAGCGGGTGAACCTGGCGCGCGCACTCGCGGCCGAGCCGGACCTGATCCTGTGCGACGAGGTCACCTCGGCCCTCGACACCGTGGTGGGCGCCGCGGTGCTCGACCTGATCGCCGAACTGCGGCGCGAACTCGGGGTGTCCTACCTCTTCATCAGCCACGACCTGCACACGGTGCGCGCCGTCTGCGACGAGATCGTGGTGATGCAGCACGGCCGCAAGCTCGCGCAAGTGGCGCGCGCCGATTTCGACCGCGGCCCGCACCATCCATACTACGAACTGCTGGCCCGGTCGGTGCCCGAGCTGCGCCGCGGCTGGCTCGACGAAATGGACAGCGCGCCGGTCCTGTCCGACTAGCTCCGCCGGACCGGCCGCCCGAGGGACGCGATCCGTCGGCGGCCGCGCCGAACCGCTCCGTCCCGGCCATCGCATGCCGCGGGTCGCGAGTTCCCGAGCACACGTTTCCACCACCTGACTCCATCCCATGAGCACCACCCTGACCCTGAGCCGAGCCGAGCTGCTGCGCGAGGCCCAATGCATCGCGGGCGCCTGGCGCGCCGCGGCCGACGGACGCCGCCTGGAGGTGGCCGATCCGGCCACCGACGCCGTCTTCGCCTCCGTGCCCGACTCCGGCGCCGCCGACGCCCGCGCCGCGGTCGATGCCGCGCACGCTGCCTTCGCCTCCTGGCGCGCCGTGCCCGCCAAGCAGCGCGCCCTGCTGCTCAAGCGCTGGAACGACCTGCTGCTGGCCCACCAGGACGACCTCGGCCGCCTCATCTCGCGCGAGCAGGGCAAGCCCCTGGCCGAGGGCAAGGCCGAGGTCGCCTACGCCGCCAGCTATGTCGAGTGGTTCGCCGAGGAAGCCACCCGCGTCAACGGCGACGTCATCCCCGCGCCGGTGCCCGGCCGGCGCATGTTCGCCCTCAAGGAGCCCGTCGGCGTGGTCGCCGCCGTCACCCCCTGGAACTTCCCCGCGGCCATGATCGCCCGCAAGATCGCTCCCGCGCTCGCCGCCGGCTGCACCGTGGTCTGCAAGCCCGCCGAGGACACGCCGCTGACTTCGCTCGCGCTGGTGCGCCTGGCCGAGGAGGCCGGCGTGCCGCCGGGCGTGGTCAACATCGTGACGGCCTCGCGCGAGCGCACGCCCGAAGTGGTCGACGCCTGGCTGGACGATCCGCGGGTGCGCAAGATCAGCTTCACCGGCTCGACCCCGGTGGGCAAGCACCTCGCGCGCCGATCGGCCGACACGCTCAAGAAGCTGTCGCTCGAGCTCGGCGGCAATGCGCCCTTCATCGTCTTCGAGGACGCCGATCTCGATGCCGCGGTCGACGGCCTGATGGCCGCCAAGTTCCGCAACGGCGGCCAGACCTGCGTGAGCCCGAACCGCGTGTTCGTGCAGGCCGGCGTGCACGACGCCTTCGTCGAACGGCTCGCGGCCCGGGTGGGCGCGCTGCGGGTGGGCCCCGCCAGCGATCCATCCTCGCAGATCGGACCGATGATCAACGCCCGCGCGGTCGAGAAGATCGAGCGCCACGTGCGCGATGCGGTGGCCCGCGGCGCCGAGGTGCGCGTGGGCGGCCAGCGGCTCGCGGCGCTGGGGACGAACTTCTTCGCGCCCACGGTGCTGGTGCGCGCCGATGCGACGATGGAATGCAGCTGCGAGGAGACCTTCGGCCCGGTGGTGCCGGTCACGCGTTTCGAGACCGAGGCCGAAGTGGTGGCCGCGGCCAACGCCACGCCCTTCGGCCTGGCGTCGTACTTCTACGCGAACGACGTGCGGCGCATCTGGCGCGTGGCCGAGCAGCTCGAGACCGGGCTCGTGGGCATCAACGAAGGCGCGCTCGCCTCCGAGGCCGCGCCCTTCGGCGGCATCAAGGAATCGGGCTATGGCCGCGAGGGTTCCGTCCACGGCCTCGACGACTACCTCCACCTCAAGTACCTTTGCCAGGGACAGCTCTGAACATGAACGGGGGATTATCCAGCGCAGCCTGAAAGATAATCCTTCGAACGATTTCCGGCCGGCGGGTAGCGATACCCGCCGGCCGTTCGCATTGGACCCGCGCGATTCCCGTCACGAGGATTACGGCATCCCGGGAAATAACCGAAGCCCGCGCCCCGTGCGCGTGCCTGGGGTATTCGAGCATGCGATCGAGGATGCCGCCAGCGGCGGGCAATAAAAAAGGCGGGGTCCTTCCGGAACCCCGCCAAACTCGCAATGGCAGAAAATGCTGGATGCCGGCGCGCGGCCGGCTGGATACCGATCAGAAGCTGTGCTTGACGCCGACGCCGAAGGCGGTGGAGTTGCCGCCGGCCACCGGTGCGGCGATGCTCAGGCCGCTGACGCCGTCGACCTGGTAGGTCGAGATGCCCTTGTTGTTCAGGCGTGCGACGTCGCCATAGAGTGCGGTGCGCTTCGACAGGTTGTAGACGTAGCCCACCGAGTACTTGTTGGCGCCGTTGGCGGTGTTGTCCTGCTTGTAGTGCGAGGCCTGGACCCGCAGCAGGCCGGCGCCGATCGGGGCGGTGGCGCCGATGGCGTAGGTGTTGAACTGGTAGGCCGGAATGCCGGCCCGGCCTTCGATCTTGTCGGTCTGCACGAAGCCCATGGGCTTGACGAAGCCGAAGTCGTAGGACGCGCCCACGTTGGCGACCTTGAAGTCGCCGGCGTACGACGAGCCCGAGACGGTGCGGGTGGCGTCGAAGTACTGGCCGTACGAGGCGGCGACGTTGACCGGGCCGCTGGCGTAGCCGCCGCGGATGCCGGCGTAGTTGCCGGTGCGCTTGGTGGCCGCAGCCGCGGCGCTGGCGCTCAGGCCAGCGGCGTTGGCCGTCGGGGTGACGGTGGAGGCCGACTCGCCGAAGGCGTACTGCAGCTGGCCGTAGAAGCCGCCGAGGGTGTTCGGCAGGAAGTAGGACACGCTGTTGCTGGCGCGGAAGGCGCTCACGCCGCTCACGCCGGCGCTGCTCATGCCCAGGATCTCGACCTGGCTGAAGCCGCGCTGCTCGGAGACGTCGAAGGAGAAGGTCATCGGGTAGGAGGCGACGAAGTCGCGGCCCATACGGACCTCACCGAACGGGCCCGTCAGGCTGACGGTGGAGCGGCGGGTGAAGGCGAAGGCGCCGGAGCTGGCACCGGTGCCGGTGTCGGGGTTGACTTGGCCTTCGAGCCAGAAGCCTGCGGAGAGGCCGCCGCCGAGGTCCTCGACGCCGCGGAAGCCCAGGCGCGGGGTGTTGTAGCCGCCGCTGAACATGCCGGTGACGCGGCCCGCGCCGGTGGACTTGTAGGAGCCCACGCCCGCATCGACCACGCCGAACAGCGTCACCGAGGATTGCGCCATCACGGCCGTGCTTCCCGCCACCGCGAGTACGGCCACCAAACTCTTCTTCATCATCACGAACCCCTCAAAAATGAATCGTCGATGCCGTTCGCTGGGAACGGCATTGCAGTGCTGTCGATCCATGCCTTGCAATACCGGCATTGGAATGGACAGCGAATTTCAACATGGCGCCTCCGCACGCAGACGCCGAAATCGGGGTCGCAAAAGATTATTGTTGCTGTTTGACTAGATTCAGCAGCAGTCTATGCCATCGGCACCACGGAAGTGCGACTCGATTCAAAAATTCAGTTTCACGCCCTTTTTTGGAAAATCCGCACCCATTGGGGGCGAATATCTCCTCAGCCCGGATCCTTTGCGAATACGCAACGCATTCCGGCGAAAAACGCGGCACCGCGATAATCCAAAGCGAAACCTCTTGACAAATATCAACACTCCGCCGCAAAGCGCTGGTCGAACCTCGGTTATCGCGACATGAATGATGAACGCCCGCGCGATCCGGTGGGATCCCGCGGAAGCCGCGCACCCGTCCGACGCGCCGCGGTCAGTCGGCCCGCGGCCGATGGCGGTCGGGCAACCGGTCCCTGCCGTGCAGGACCCCATTGACTTCGGCGCCAAAGATGAGGGTGCTGGCGCTCGCGTACAGGAAGATCAGCGTCGCCACCACGCCGGCGAAGCTCCCGTAGATCAGCGCCAGCTTGCCCAGGGTGCGCAAGGTGTAGGCCAGGACGGCCGCAGCCAGCACCCACAGGCCGGCGCCGATCAATGCGCCCGGAAGGACGGTGCGCAGCTCCTGGTGCACGTCGGGAAGCCATGCGTACATCAGCGCGTAGAGCGCCGTCAGGGTGAGGAACGCCATCGCGTAGCGCACGATGTCCTGCAGGACCGACATCTCCGGGCCGGACCCGACGTTCGATTCGAGGAGCCCCCAGATGTAGGGCATGACGATCACCGAGCTAAATGCGCCGAGGATCCCGATGCCGACGACGATGGTGAATAGGGTGGACTTGATGCGTGCCTTCCAGAACGGCAGGCCCCGGTCCACGCCGTAGGAGCGGTTGAGCGCGGTCCGCACCGCCTGCATGCTCGAGGAGGCGGTCCAGAGCGTGACGAACAGGCCGACGGTCAGCAGGGTCTGGTTGCGTTGGCGCAGCACTTGGTCCACCGCCGGCTGCATGAACTCGCGCACCGCGGGAGGCGCGTAGCTCATCACCCGGACGATCAGCGACAGCGCATCGCCGGATTGGCCGAGATAACCCGCCGTCGCGGATAGCAGGATCAGCAGCGGGAACATCGCGAGCACCGCAGAGAACGCGAGGCTTCCCGCCTGGTTCGCGCTCTGGTGGAAGATGTAGTTCCGCATCGCCCGCACGACGAGCGGCAGCAAGGGGATGGAGCGCGCGGCGGCCGCGGCCCGCGCGCCGACCGCCTCCAGGGATGCCTTGTTACATTTCATGATCGCTCGACCCTGCGTGT
Source organism: Xylophilus ampelinus (assembly GCA_036946225.1). Taxonomy (GTDB): domain Bacteria; phylum Pseudomonadota; class Gammaproteobacteria; order Burkholderiales; family Burkholderiaceae_C; genus JAKOND01. The sequence goes on along the minus strand of JAQIJO010000007.1, from coordinate 75,848 downwards.
TTCTTGCTGGACGGCGTCCGCGGACGGTCCGGTTGCGGGATTCTCCCTGCCCTGCGCCCGCACTCCTGTAGGCGGACGGCGTGCCGGCCGGCGGACCGCAGACCGGCGCACGCGGTCCCACCGCTCCCGGGCGGCGCCGAATCCAAGCACCGTTTCCGACAGGCGCCGTGGAATCCGTCCCGCACCCGTCGCGGGGACCGTGCCTAGCCTGAGGACTCCCTCAACCTTCAGGAGATCACCATGGAAGACAAGGACAAGACGGGCACCGGTGCGGTGGTGGGCGGGATCGCGGGCGGCGTCGCCGGCGGCGCGGCGGCGGGAGCCGCAGTCGGCGGCATGACCGGCCCGGTCGGCGCCGTCGTGGGCGCCGCCATCGGCGCCGCGGCCGGAGCCCTGGCGGGCAAGGCCGCGAAGGTGGATCCGGCGGCGGAAGACGCCTACTGGCGCGACAACTACGCGGGTCGCCCGTACGTCGAAGGCGGCACCTACGACGACTACGGCCCGGCCTACGGCTACGGGGTCGATGCCTATTCGCGCCACCCGGGCCGCTCGTTCGACGACGTGGAATCCGACCTCGGCCGCGACTGGGAATCCACGCGCGGACGCTCTTCCCTGGGATGGGACCGCGCCCGCCATGCCACGCGCGATGCCTGGCAGCGGGTCAGCGATTCGGTCGAACGCGCGATCCCGGGCGACTCCGACCGCGACGGCCGCTGAAGGGTTCCGGGCACCGGTCGCGGCGCGCGCGCATCGAGCGCCGGCGCGTCGCCAGGCCGGTGCGCGCATGCCCGGGAGGACCGACCCGATCGCCGCCCGGGAAAGGGCGCCGCACCGGCCTCCGGGCGTTCACTGCTCCGCGATGACGTCGACGAAGACCAGAGGCACGCTGCCGGTGTTGGACAGGGCATGCGACTCCCCCTTGCGCACGATCGTCACGTCGCCTGCCTTGACCGGGACGTCGCGGCCATCCTGGTCCCGGAAGGTCCCGCTGCCGGACACGATGACGTAGGCGTCCTCGTTGGCGGTGTGCAAGTGGTATCCGATCGAGTCGCCCGGTTGCAGTGTCAGCCAGCTGACCTCCTTGATCGCCTGGTCCTTCGCGGCCTTGTCGCGGGTGAAGGCGTATTCGCCGTACAGGGTGCCGGCGCCGCCGCCCGCTTTTTCCTTGTTCAGCTTGAGCAGGCTGTCCTTGGCGAAGACGTCGGCGTGGGTGGGAAGCCCCGCCAGGACGAGCAGCGCGCACGCGAGCGCGCTAGGAATGGTCGTGCGGATGGGCATGGCATGTCTCCCAGGTGGTGGTGGTGGTTGCCGCATCCATTCTCGTCGACGCCGACCGTGCGCGTGCGCCCTGTCCGGCCCCGGTGCCAACCGTTGGCGCGGATCCCTCAATCGCGGGTCGCGAAGCTTCCGGCCGTCACCTCCACCATCCGCTCGGTGCGCAGGTATCTCCTGAGCGCGGCGTTCACCGCCTCGGCATCGAGGCCCTGGAAGGCCGCGTCCAGCTTCGCGTAGCGCTCCATGCCGTGGCCGTGGCGCAGGTCGTTGGCGAGGACGGCCGCCAGGCTGGCGGACTGGGCCAGCGCCTGGGCGCGCGCGCTGAGGATCGCGCGGCGCGCGAAACCGACCTCGACTTCGCTGAAGCCGCTCGCGGCCCGACGCTCCAATTCCTCGCGTACCACGGTCGTTCCACTGTCGAAATCGCGCCCCTGGAGAATCCCCCGCGTCATCGACTCGGCGAGCCAGCCGATCATCCAGCCGAACGTCTCGGGGTCAGCCTGGAAGCTCGCGAAGTAGTTGGTGCGGTCCATGCCGGTGGTGCCGTTCCATCGCGCCCCGCGCCGGGACATCGCGAGCTTGGGATCGGCGACCGTCGCGCTGCCCTTGAACAGCATGTGCTCGAGCAGGTGCGCCGCGCCGGTTTCGCCATAACCTTCCTGGCTGCTGCCGACGCGGTAGGTCCGGTTGACCGTTGTGGTGGGCTTGGAGCCGTCGGGCATCAGGAGGAAGCCGAAGCCGTTGGGCAGCACGTACTCGGTGACGCCTTCGAGCTGGCGGACTTCACGAGCCACCTGCGCCGCCGCCAGCAACGGCAGGATGGCGATCGCCAGGAGCACGCCGAGGTTTCGTACGATTTTCTGCATCGTCCGATCGTCGAGGTGCGCCATGACAGTCCGCTGAACGGGGGGCGGCCGCCATCGAATCGCCAGGACACGGCCGGCGCCCGGGGAGTTCACGGTCTAATGCGGCCGGCGCCTTCCGATTCCTCCACCCCGCCCCCTCCAAGCCGATGCCGCAATCCACGCTCCGCCGATCGACCGTCCGTTTCCGCCGCACCGCGGTGCTCGCCGCATGGATCGCCGTCCTCGCGGCTTGCGCCGGGCGCGGCGATCCCATCGGCCCGGGCTCCGCCGCCCCCGGCCGCCTGATCGAACAGGTCCCCCTGGACAGCGGGCTGTCGTTGGCCGACGCGGGCGGGCAATTCCGCATCCTCTACAGCTCGACCGACGGCGTGACCGGCCGGGGGCCGGTGCAGGTATCCGGAGCCGTGTTCTTCCCCAAGACCCCGCGTCCCGCGGGCGGATGGCCCGTGGTGGCCTGGGCCCACGGAACCACCGGCGTCGGCGACGCTTGCGCGCCCTCGCGCAATCCGCGGTCGCCGCGGGATGCGGCCTACCTGGGGGCCTGGCTGCGCGAGGGCTTCGTGGTCGTCGCGACCGACTACCAGGGACTGGGCACCCCGGGGCCGCACCCCTACCTGCACACCCGGTCGCAGGCGTACAGCATGCTGGATGCGGTGCGCGCCGCGCTGACGCTTCCGGGCGTGGCGAACCGGGTGGTGCTCGTCGGGCAGTCCCAGGGCGGCGGCGCGGCCTTCGGCACCGCGGGGCTCGCCTCCGCCTACGCACCGGACGTCCGGCTGCTGGGCACCGTGGCAACCGGCACGCCCTACCTCGTTCCCGGCGCGGCGGATGCGCTCACCGCGCCGGACCGCGTCTCGCCGCAGATTGCCTACGCGATGTACGGCACGGCGACCGCGAAGCTGGTGCAACCGGCGTTCGATCCGGCCACGGTGTTCCTGCCGGCCGCCCTGCCGGCGCTCGACGCCTCGGCCGAGACCTGCGTGGCGCCCCTCTTCGCGCGGCTGGTGCGCGAAGGCCGCACCGAAGGAAACACCTACCGGCCCGGCGGCAAGAAGCACCTGTTCGAGGCCGTGGCGCCGGTCACCGGATACGCCACGCTCAAGCTCGACCGGCCCGTCTTCCTGGGCATCGGAGGCAAGGACGCGGACGTGCCCGCCGCGATGCAGCAGGCCCTGGCGCGGGACGCCTGCAAGGCCGGCTCCCGCATCCAGGCGCACCTCTATCCGGAGCAGGACCACGGCGGCACGGTCAACGCATCGCTGGCCGATTCGCTGCCCTTCGTGCGCGATCTGCTGGCAGGCCGCGAGACGGCCACGACCTGCGGCGGATGAGCGGCGGATGCCGACGGCGCCGCTCCGCGGGTCCCGGCGCGACCAGGACCGCAGGAGCGTCAGGCGCGTCCCGGACGGACGGCCCGGACGGCAGGCTGCCGCGCCGTCACGGCTCGCGATGGACCGGCGAGACCCGAGCGCGCCAGCCCTGCGCATGGCCCCCGTGGTCGGGACGCGGAACGGTCCGGACAACAAAAAACCCCCAAGCGAGTGCGTCGCTTGGGGGCATCTGTTCTGGCGGAGAGGGTGGGATTCGAACCCACGGTACGTTTGCACGTACGCCTGATTTCGAGTCAGGTACATTCGACCACTCTGCCACCTCTCCTGTGTGTCGAAGCGCGCATTCTAGCAGATCGCGCGGACACTTTTTCAGGCCTTGAGAATCTCCTGGCCGCCGAGGTAAGGGCGCAGCGCCTCGGGCACGGTGACCGAGCCGTCGGCGTTCTGGTAATTCTCGAGCACCGCGACCAGGGTGCGGCCGACCGCCAGGCCGGAGCCGTTCAGCGTATGGACGAACTCGTTGCGGCCCTGCGCGTTCTTGAACCGGGCCTGGAGGCGGCGGGCCTGGAAGGCCTCGCAGTTCGACACCGAGCTGATCTCGCGGAAGGTGTCCTGCGCCGGCAGCCAGACCTCGAGGTCGTGGGTGCGGGCGGCGCCGAAGCCCATGTCGCCGGTGCACAGCACGATGACGCGGTACGGCAGGCCCAGCTTCTGCAGGACCGCCTCGGCATGGCCGGTCATCTCGTCGAGCGCGCGGTAGCTGGCCTCGGGATGGACGACCTGCACCATCTCGACCTTGTCGAACTGGTGCTGCCGGATCAGGCCGCGGGTGTCGCGGCCGGCGCTGCCGGCTTCGGAGCGGAAGCACGGGGTGTGCGCGGTCAGGCGGATCGGCAGGTCGGCTTCGGCCACGATCTCGTCGCGCACGAAGTTGGTCAGGGGCACCTCGCTCGTGGGTATGAGGTAGAGCGCGGTGCGGTCCGGTTCGGGTTCGGCGTCCTGCCCGCCCTTGTTGGCGGCGAAGAGGTCACCCTCGAACTTCGGCAACTGGCCGGTGCCGCGCAGCGAGGCGGCGTTGACGATGTAGGGCACGTAGCACTCGGTGTAGCCGTGCTCCTGGGTCTGGACATCGAGCATGAACTGCGCGAGAGCTCGGTGCAGCCGGGCGATCGGTCCCTTCATCGCGGTGAAGCGCGCGCCGGCCAGCTTGGTGCCGGTCTCGAAGTCCAGGCCCAGCGGCGTGCCGATGTCCACGTGGTCGCGCACCGGGAAGTCGAATTCCCGCGGCGTGCCCCAGCGGCGCAGTTCGACGTTGCCCGCTTCGTCGGCGCCGACCGGCACCTCGGGATGCGGCAGATTGGGTACTGCCTGCAGCAGCGCCTGCAGCTCGGCCTGCAGCGCGTCGAGGCGTGCGGCGGAGGTCTCGAGTTCGGCCTTGATCTGCGCGACGCGGGCCATCAGGTCGTCGGCCGGCTCGCCGCGCGACTTGCGCTGCCCGATCTGCTTGGAGGCGCTGTTGCGCTCGGCCTGCAGTTCCTCGGTGCGGGTCTGCAGGGTCTTGCGTTCGGATTCGAGGGCGGTGAAGGCGGCCGCGTCGAGGAAGGTCTGGCCGGCCTCGCGGGTTTCGAGCCGGGCGAGCACGCTGTCGAGGTCGCGCCGCAGGAGGGTGATGTCTAGCATGGGTGGATTGTAAGTTTTGGTGCCCGGCGGTCCGGACGCGGCGGATATGCGGGACCATGCGGGCTCGCCGCGCGCAGGCGCGTTCCTTCCGTCCCGATGCGGCCCGCGGATCCGGCCGACCCTCGAATGTTCTATCTCTACGGTATCGGCGGGCAGGTCTATCGGGGAACGATGCAGGACATGATGCCGCGCGTCGAACCGGTGCAGCGCGCCGCGCCGGTCCAGCCGCTGGACCTGGGGCGCGATGCCGCGGCGCCGTTCGGCAGCCCGCCCGGCGACGAGGACGAGGACCCGATGCCCCGCCCGGTGCAGGAGGCGATGTCGGCGTACGCGCAGGCGGCCACCGCCGCGGCGCCGCCGCAGCGCCATCCGATGACGCGGGCGGAGCAGCTCATGACCCTCACCCCGATCACCGTTCCCCACGACCTGCCGGCGCACGAGGCCGAGGCGCTGCTGGAGCAGCACCGCATCGGCCAGATGCCGGTGCTGGGGCCGCGCGGCAATCTGGTGGGCATGGTGATGCGGCCCGAGCGGCTGCCGAGCGGCTTCGTGGTGCGCGCCCCGCGGGTGGCGCCCGGGCAAGCGCCGCGCGCGGCGGACGTGATGGTGACGCCGGTGCCCTCGGCCGCGCCGGACACCCAGCTGCGCCAGGTGGCGCGGGTGATGCTCGACCTCGACCTGCCCGGCATGCCGGTCACGGTGGGCGACGGCCAGGTCACCGGCTTCATCACCCGCGGCGACCTGCTGCGCGCCATCGCGCAGGAGCCGCCGCTGGACCTCTGGACCTGAGGCCGCGGACGGTTCGGGCCGCGGCCGACGATCAGCGCGGCAGCGGCGAGGCGCCGCCGTGGGGCGCCGGTTCGCCGTCGAGCCGCAGGCCCTTGGGCAGGGGGAAGCGGATGGTCTCCTCGATGCCGTCCATCTTTCGCACCGACACCGCGCCCAGCGCGCGGATGCGGTCGACCACCTGCCGCACCAGCACCTCGGGCGCCGAGGCGCCGGCGGTCAGGCCGATGCGGCTCTTGCCGGCGAACCACGCCGGATCGAGCTCGTCGGCGGAATCGACCATGTAGCTCTCGGTCCCCAGGCGCACCGCCAGTTCGCGCAGCCGGTTGCTGTTGGAGCTGGTGGGGCTGCCGACGACGATGACCAGGTCCACCTGCGGGCTCATGATCTTGACCGCGTCCTGGCGGTTCTGCGTCGCGTAGCAGATGTCCTGCATCTTGGGCTCGCGCACCGCGGGGAAGCGCGCGCGGACGGCGGCGTGGATCTCGGCCGCGTCGTCCACCGACAGGGTGGTCTGGGTGACGACCGCGAGCTTCGCGGTCTGGCGCGGCTGGACGCGGGCGACGTCCTCGACGTCCTCGACCAGGTGGATGCCCTCGTCGAGCTGGCCCATGGTGCCCTCGACCTCCGGATGGCCCTTGTGGCCGATCATGATGAATTCGTAGCCTTCCCGGGCCAGCTTGGCGACCTCGACGTGCACCTTGGTGACCAGCGGGCAGGTGGCGTCGAAGATCGAGAAGCCCCGCGCACGCGCCTCCTCCTGCACCGCGCGGCTCACGCCGTGGGCGCTGAAGACCAGCGTCGCGCCCGGGGGCACGTCGGACAGCTCCTCGATGAAGATCGCGCCCTTCTGCTTCAGGTCGTTGACCACGTAGGTGTTGTGCACGATCTCGTGGCGGACGTAGATCGGCGCGCCGAACTTGGCGAGCGCGTGCTCGACGATGTCGATGGCGCGGTCCACGCCGGCGCAGAAGCCGCGCGGCTCGGCCAGCAGAATCTCGGACGGGACCGCGGCGGCGCCGGGCGCGCCGGCGGAGGCGGACGGGAGGGCGGCGGGCGCGGTCGTCGTCATAGGACCCCGATCACGTGCACCTCGAAGGTCACCGGCTGGCCGGCGAGCGGATGGTTGAAGTCGAAGCGCACCGCCTCGTCCCGCACCTCCTGCACCGCGCCGGCGTAGCTGCCCAGGCCGTCGGGCGTGGGGAACTGCACCACGTCGCCGGGCTGGTAGCGCTCGGCCGGGTCGCCCAGCTGGTCGAGCAGGCTGCGCGCGACCCATTGCTGCATCTCGGGGTTGCGCTCGCCGAAGGCCTCGCCGGCCGGCAGGTCGAAGCGCGCCCGGGCGCCTTCCGGCAGGCCGACGAGGCGCTGCTCGACGGCCGGCGACAGCGCGCCCGCGCCCATCGACAGGGTGGCCGGCTTGCCCTCGAAGGTGTCGATGACGGTGCCGGCCGGGCCCGACAGGCGGTAGTGCAGGGTCAGGAAGGAGTCGGCCGCGACGCGGGCCGCGTCGTCCGGCGGGGTCGCCGCGGAGGCGGTGCCCGCGGCGCCCTGCGCGGACGGCAGGGGGGCGGCGGAGGTGGATTCTGGAGGCGGCGCAGATGGCATGGAAGTCCCGATAAACTGGCCTCCATTGTAGAAAGCCGGGCTCCGGCCGGATGCGCCATGCCCCTGAAAGACCTTCCCCCCGACGCGCGCCCGCGCGAGAAGCTGCTGGCCCGCGGCGCGGGCGCCTTGGGCGACGCCGAGCTGCTGGCGCTGCTGCTGCGGACCGGCCTGGCCGGCAAGGGCGTGCTGCAGCTGGCCCAGGAACTGCTCGACGCCTTCGGCGGCATCGCGGGCCTGCTGCACGCCACCGCCGACGACCTGAAGCGCATCAAGGGCCTGGGCGGATCCGCGAAGCGGGCCGAGATCGTCGCGGTGATGGAGCTGGCGCGCCGCGCGCTGGCGCAGCAGCTGCGCGAGCGCCAGGTCTTCGAGAACCCCGAGGCGGTGCAGCACTACCTGCGGCTCCACCTGGGCGCGCGCGGCCACGAGGTGTTCGCGGTGCTCTTCCTCGACGGCCATCACCGGCTGCTGGCGATGGAAGAGATGTTCCGCGGCACCCTGGACCAGGCCAGCGTCTATCCCCGCGAGGTCGTAGTGCGCGCCCTGCACCACCATGCCGCCGCGGTGGTGCTGGCGCACAACCATCCCAGCGGCACGGTCCGCCCCTCGCAGGCCGACATCGCCCTCACCCGCACCCTGCGGTCCGCGCTGGGGCTGGTGGACGTGCGAGTGCTGGACCACGTGATCGTCGCCGCCGGCGCCTCGCTGTCGATGGCGTCCGAGGGGCTGGTGTGAGCCCGCCGAAGCCCGCGCCGGGCGCGGCGGCGGCCGGCCTGCGCGCCCGCTCGCTGCAGGACCTGCAGCCGATGCGCCGCGAACTCGCCGAACGCGCGGCGCGCGCCGCCGCCGAGGAGGCCGCGCGGCAGGCGGACCGGGCGCGCCGCCAGGCCGCGCAGGACCTCTTCGCCCGCAGCGTCGGACCGGTGCGGCCGCTGCGCGACCGGCGCCTCGCGCCGCCGCGGCACGATCCGCCGCCGCCGATCCCGGTGCAGCACCAGCTCGACGAGCAGCGGGTGCTGCACGAGTCGATCAGCGACGACTTCGACGTCAGCACCCTGCTCGACACCGACGACGCGCTGAGCTTCCGCCGCCCGGGCGTCAACGTGGACGTGACCCAGCGGCTGCGCAAGGGCGACTGGAGCATCCAGCGCCAGCTCGACCTGCACGGCCTGCGCACCGACGAGGCGCGCGAGGCCCTGGGCGCCTTCATCCGCGAATGCTTCCGCCAGGGGCTGCGCTGCCTGCGGGTGGTGCACGGCAAGGGCCTGGGCTCGCCGGGGCGCACGCCGGTGCTCAAGAGCCGGGTGCAGGCCTGGCTGGTGCAGAAGAACGAGGTGCTGGCCTTCGTGCAGGCGCGGCCGGCCGAAGGCGGCGCCGGCGCGCTGGTGGTGCTGCTGCGGCCGGGCCAGGCGCGCGGCCGCTGACCGGGGCGGTCTGCCGGGCCGCGCCGGCCCGGGCACGGCGCGCCCCGCGCCGCACGCGCCGGTCAGACGATGGCCGACACGTCCAGCACGTACATCTGGCGCTGGCCCTCGTGGACCGAATCGATGCAGACCTGGCGGCCGTTGCGGCTCCATCGCGGATGCAGGTCGCAGCGGTTCTCCTTGCCCAGCGAGGGCTCGGCGAAGAAGCGGCCCAGGTTGTGGCGGCGGCCGGTGCGCATGTCGTACAGGAAGAGGTAGCGCAGGTGCGAGCGTTCGTCGGGATAGGTGTCGCTCAGCAGCCAGCGGGGATCCGTCGGCGAGAAGCTCATGTGGCCGTTCTCCACCAGCGTGCCCGGGCCGACGGCCTCCACCCCGCCGCCGGGGGCGTCGTGGTAGAGGTGGTAATGGATCCTGCCCGCGTGCGGGCCCCAGACGATGATGCGGGCGTCGTCCTGCCACATCGGGTGCGAGATCTGGTGCTCTGATTTCTCGTAGGCGAAGGTGGCGACCGCCGACGGGTCGAAGTCCTCCGCCAGCTGCGGCAGCGGATGGTCCGAGCATTCGAGCAGGCGCATGTCCGCGCCGTCCGGGTCCATCGTGATCAGCCGGTGGAGGAAGCAGGTCTCGTCCGCCACCCGCTCGGTCCAGCGGTGCAGGAACAGCACGCGCGAGGAGGCCGGGTTGACCTCGATGTGGCTCACCCAGTGGATGGCGCGCTCCATCGAGGCGCGCGGGTGGAAGCGCTTGAGCGCGCCGTAGCTCACGAGCAGGCGCGCGTCGCCGTCCGCCAGGCCGAGGCGCCAGATGCCGTCGTCGTCCGGCGCGAGGGGCAGGTCGAACGGACCGCCCTCCTCGCTGTAGCCGATGGTCTCGTGGGTCCGGTAGAGCCGCCGGTAGTCCACCGACAGCGCCCAGCGGCTGCAGGGCGCCACGACGTAGACCGGCCGCGGCAGGATGCGCCGCGCGCCGGTGTCGATGTCGACGACCACCGACGCGAAGCCGCGGCCATCCGCGGCCCGGTCGTTGTAGACCAGCTGGCGGCCCGGCAGCCCGCACAGCCACTGCAGCTGGCTGCCCATCTGCCAGTTCCAGGCGCCGGTCTCGCCGACGGCGTGGAAGCGGTCCCGGTCGTGGGTGTCGAAGTAGCCGACGGTGGCCCGCGACTGCGGCGTCAGGCGCGCGTCCATCCAGGGCGTGCGGTGGGCGGCGAGCAGCCGGTCGTCGCGGTCCCAGGCGGTCTTGTTGTAGTAGCCGAAGAAGTGGTGGTGGCTGCCGTCCCCGACGCGGCGGCAGGGTGCATAGGCCATGGCCGGGGGGCCCGACGGATCGGCGGGTGCGGCGGGTACTGCAGGTACGGCAGGCGACGGGGCGAGGCGTGCGGACCGCCGTCGGGCGGTCGCGGACAACGGCAGGATGCGGCGCAGCGGGCTCATTCGGCGGTGACCTTTCCGGCGAGGATCACCCGGTCCCAGCGGGCCTTCTCGCGGGCCACGAAGGCCTGGGCCTCGCCCGGACGGTTGGCCACCGGGCTCATGCCCTGCGCCTCCAGGCCCTGGCGGAAGTCCAGCGCGCCGATCACCGCGCGCAAGTCCGCGTTGAGCTTCTCGACCACGTCCTGCGGAACCTTGGCGGACACGGCCACCGTGGTCCAGGAGGTCGCCTCGAAGCCCGCGACGCCGGCTTCGGTCGCGGTCGGGACCTCGGGCAGCGCGGCGAGGCGCTGCCGCCCGGTGACCGCCAGCGCCCGGAGCCTGCCGCCCCGGACGTGCGCGAGCACGGTCGGCGGGTTCTCGAACATCAGCTGGATCTGGCCGCCCAGCAGGTCGTTGAGCGCCGCCGAGCTGCCGCGGTAGGGCACGTGCACGATCGGGGCACCCGACTGCAGCTTGTACAGCTCGCCCATCATGTGCACCGAGGATCCGATGCCGGCGGAGCCGAAGTTGATCGTCCCAGGATGCTGCTTCGCCAGGGCGGTGAGCTGCCCGAGGTCCTGCGCCGGCAGGGACGGCGCGGCCACCACGACGTGCGGCATCTCGGCCAGGACGGTCACCACCCGGAGGTCGGCGGCGGGGTCGTAGGGCAGCTTCGGATAGATGCCGTACGTGGCGTGCAGCCCGATCGATCCGACCATCAGCGTGCGGCCGTCGGCGGGCTGGTCGGCCACATGCTTGCCGGCGAGGTGGCCGCCCGCGCCGGGCCGGTTCTCCACGACGACCGGCTGCCCCCACAGGCGCGACAGGCGGTCGGCCAGCATCCGGGCCTGCACGTCCGAGCTGCCGCCGGCGGTGAAGGGCACGACGATGCGGACCGGGTGCGCGGGTTGGTAGGCGTACACGGCCTGGGCCCGGGCGCCTCCGGCGCTGCCGAGCGCGATCGCGACCGAGACGACAAGCAGTCGCCGGCGCACGGTCCGTGCTGTCATAAACATTCCCCCCGAAAATCTTCTTATGGTCATCCTTCGTTGAATGACGGGAGCAGTGTAGGAATCGAAGCCTGTGTCGAATAATTCATTTTTCCGCCCTTGCCATACACCGGCGGTATAGCCTCCCCCCTTCGGACACCGACCGGAACCGACTCCCGCCATGCCCCGCTCCCTCACCATCAAGGAAATCGAAGTCTTCCGCGCGGTGATGCAGACCGGCACCGCCACCGCCGCGGCCCAGCTGCTGCACACCACGCAGCCCTCGATCAGCCGCACCCTCGGCCAGATGCAGGCCGGCACGCAGCTCAAGCTGTTCGAGATGCGCAAGGGCCGGCTGCACGCCACGCCGGAAGCCACCGAGCTGTACGGGTCGATCCAGCAGCACTACGTCGGCCTGCACAGCATCGAGCGGGACATGCACGCCCTGCGGCGCTCCGGCGTCGGCACGCTGCGCATCGGCTGCACCCCTGCGCTGGGCGTGGCGGTGATGCCGGCGGTGATGCGCGCCTTCCTGCAGGAGCATCCGGGGGCGCACCTCAGCCTGCAGACGCTCGGGCTGCGGGTGCTACGCGAGCGCCTGCTGCACGGCGAGTTCGACGCGGTGGTCAGCGCCACCCCCATGGGCACGCCGGAATTCAACGCCGAGGTGCTGCACCGCAGCCGGGCCGTCTGCGTCCTGCACCCCGACCATCCGCTGGCCGTGCGGCACGAGCTGCACGTGCGCGACCTGCACGAGCAGCCCCTGCTCACCCTCAACGCGGGCGACGTGGTCTTCCGCCAGCTCCAGGGCGTCATGACCGCGCACCAGGTCGAGGGCGGCGCGATGATCGAGACCACCTATTCGTCCACCATCTGCGCGCTCGCCGCCGAAGGCGTGGGCATCGGGGTGGTCAATCCCTACGTGGCTTCGGCCTTCGGGCACCGGCTCGCCGTCCGGCCGTTCGCGCCGCGCTGCCCGGTGGAGGTGGTCCTGTCGTTGTCGCCGCACGCGGCGCTCTCCAAACGCATGGACCGGCTGATCGCGCTGCTGCGCGAGCGCCTGCGGTGCTACGACGGCGAGGCGCCGTGACCCGGCGGCTCCGCCGCGCGAAGGGCGCAGGCTGCGCCCCGCGCCGGGGCCGCCGGCCGGATCAGCCGCCGCGGTTGCGCATCCAGTCGGCGGTCTGGAAGAAGCTCTTCTCCAGCCGCGCGCGCAGGGCCGGGTCCACGCCGGTCTCCCGCATGGCCTGCGCCATGCAGGCGAGCCACTGGTCGCGCTCGACGATGCCGATGGAGAACGGCAGGTGCCGCGCCCGCAGCATCGGATGGCCGACCCGCTCGGCGTAGTGCTGCGGCCCGCCGAGCCACCCGCACAGGAACCAGAAAAGCCGTTCGCGGGCATGGTCCAGCCCGGGGCCGTGGGCGGCGCGCAGCGCGGCGTAGCCGGGCTCCAGGTCCATCAGGTCGTAGAAACGGTCGACCAGCGCCTGGACGCGGGCCTCGCCGCCGATCCATTCGTACGGCGTGGCGAAAGGGGCTTGCTCTTCGATGTTCATCATGGAAAACGCCGCCAGCGCAGGCCGCACCTGCGCTGGCAGCTATCAATTAAATAGCATACATCCCGGCCCGGGACGCCTCACTCGGCCGCGCGGCGCAGGGTTTCGACCACCGGGCGCCGCAGCACGTCGCGCAGCCCCCACCAGCCCGCGGCCAGGGCCAGCAGCGCGCCGGCGACCCCGCCGGCCAGCGGCACCCAGGCGGAGGCGGTCCAGGCGAAGTCGAACACCCAGCGCGCCAGCGCCCAGCCCACCGCCACCGCGACCAGGCTGGCGAGCACGCCGGCCAGCAGGCCGACGCCGGCGAGCTCGGCGCGCTGCACCTGGCGCAGCAGCGCGCCGCCCGCGCCCATGGCCCGCATCAGCGCGAACTCGCGGGCCCGCTCCTCGCGGGTGGCGGTCACCGCCGCGAACAGCACCACCAGCCCGGCGGCCAGGGTGAAGGCGAACAGGAACTCGACCGCGCGGATCACCTGGTCGAGCACCCGCTGGATCTGGCCGAGGGTGCTGGAGAGGTCGACGTTGGTGATGTTCGGGAACTGGCGCACCAGGGCGTTGTCGAAGCCGCGCGCCGGCGGCGCCCGGTAGGCCGCGAGGTAGGTCGCGGGCAGGTCGGGCAGCTCGGCCACCGGGTACATGGCGAAGAAGTTGGCCCGCATCGAGCCCCAGTCCACCTTGCGCAGCGAGGTGATCCGCGCCTCGTTCTCGATGCCGCCGACATCGAACCGGAGCACGTCGCCGAGCTTCAGGCCCAGCGTCTTGGCCAGCCCGTCCTCGAAGCTGATCGCGCCGGCCTCGTTCGGCGTCCAGCGGCCGGCGACGACCTGGTTGTGGGCCGGCGCCTCGGCCGCGTGCGACAGGTTGAACTCCCGGTCCACCAGCCGCTTGGCGCGGTCGTCGGCGTAGTCGTCGGGCGAGACCGGCTTGCCGTTCACCGCCACCAGCCGGCCCCGGATCATCGGGAACCAGTCGTAGTCCCGCACCCCGGCGGATGCGAGCGCCTGGCGGAAAGCCGGGCCCTGCTCGGGCTGCACGTTGATCACGAAGCGGTTGGGCGCGTCCGGCGGGGTGGCGGCGCGCCAGCTGCCGATCAGGTCGGTGCGCAGCAGCACCAGCAGCACCAGCGCCAGCAGGCCGACGGCCAACGCGCTGACCTGCACCACCGCATAGGCCGGCCGCGCGGCGATCTGCCGGGTGGCCAGGACCAGCCAGCGCGGCGCGGTCGCCTCGTTGACGAAGCGGCGCAGCAGCCACACGGCGCACCATCCCAGCAGCGCGAACACCGCCACCGCCCCGGCGAAGCCGCCGACGGCGATCAGCCCGAGCTTGAGGTCGCGGCTGACCGCCAGCAGCAGCGCGGCGAAGCCGGCCACGCCCACCGCCAGCACCCCGGCCGACGCGGGCTTGAGGCCGCCCAGGTCGCGCCGCAGCACCCGCAGCGCCGGCACCCGCGCCAGCTGCAGCACCGGCGGCAGCCCGAAGGCCAGCAGCAGCGTCAGACCCATGCCCACCCCGAAGCCCGCCGGCCGCCAGCCGGGCGGCGGCAGCTGCGCGTCGACCAGCCCGGCCAGCAGCGCGACGAAGGCGTAATGCACCCCGAAGCCGATCGCCACGCCGGCCAGGCTCGCGGCCAGCCCGACCGTGGCGAACTCCACGGCGTAGGCGCGGGCGATGGCGCCCTGCGACAGGCCCAGCACCCGCAGCATCGCGCAGTCGTCGAGGTGGCCGGCCGCGAAGCCGCGCGCCGCCAACGCCACCGCCACCGCCGACAGCAGCGCCGCCAGCAGCGACACCAGGCTGAGGAACTGCTGGGCGCGGTCCAGGGTTTGCCGGGTCTCCGGGCGGCCGCTGTCGAAGGTCTCGATGCGCAGGCCGCGCAGGGTGGATTCGGGCGCGGCGGTCGCGGTCGAGGCCGGATCGCCCGCGGCGTGGTGCTCGACCCGCGCGCTCGCCCAGCGGGTGAACTGCCCGACCGGCCGCTCGCCGCCGGCCACCGCCAGCCGGTAGGTCAGGCGGCTCGCGGGCTGCACCAGGCCGGTGGCGGGCAGGTCGGCGCGGTTCATCATCAGCCGCGGCGAGAAGCTCAGGAAGCCGCCGCCCCGGTCGGGCTCGAAGGTCAGCGCCCGGGCGATGCGCAGGCGGGAATCGCCCAGCAGCACCGTGTCGCCCACCTGGAGGCCCAGGGTTTCGAGCAGCGCGGGTTCGGCCCAGGCCTCGCCGGGCGCAGGCACCTCGCGGGTCGGGGCGCCGACGGCGTCGCCGGCGGGCGCGGTGCGCAGGCTGCCGCGCAGCGGATAGCCCGGCTGCACCGCCTTGAGCGTCACCAGCGTGCTCGCGCCGCCCTGGGCGTCGGTCGCGCGCGCCATCGTCGGGAAGGCGACGGTGGTCGTCGCCTGCAGACCGAGCACGCGCGCCTCCTCGGCGAAGGAGGCCGGCGGCGGGTTGTCGCCCACCACCACCACGTCGCCGCCGATCAGCTGGCGCGCGTCGCGCTGCAGCCCCGCCTGCAGCCGGTCGGAGAAGAAGCCGACCGCGGTCAGGGCCGCCACCGCCAGCGCGACCGCCACGGCCAGCAGCCGCAGCTCGCCGGCGCGCAGGTCGCGCAGCAGGCTGCGCCAGCCCAGGCGGACGGCGGAGGGGGGAGCGGACGGCGGGGATGCGGGCATGCGGCAGGGTCTCCGGGTGGAATCCGCCATTATTGGGCGCGGCGCCCGCCCCGCGCCGCCCCGGGGTCGGAAGCGCCCGGCGCGGACCCGCGGACGCTGCGCCGCTCCGCGCCGCATGCGCCAGGCCGCCGCGGACCGGGCGCCGACCGTCGCGCCTCAGGCGGGCCGCGGCCCGGGCGCCGCGCCCGCGTCCCCGGTCCAGCGCGCCGCGGCGACGGAGAAGTGCTGCTCCAGGTAGTCCACGCAGACCCGCACCTTGGCCGAGGCCTCCAGCCGCGACGGGTACACCGCCCACACGTTGGCGTCCTGCCGCCACTGCGGCAGCACCGGCACCAGACGGCCGTCGGCCAGCTGGCCCGCGACGTCCCAGACCGAGCGCAGCAGGATGCCCCGCCCCTCCTCCGCCCAGCGCACCGCCACCTCGCCGTGGTTGGTGGAGAGCGTGCCGGCGACCTTGACCACCCGCTCGTCCGGCACCGCGCCGGCGCCGTCGGCGCCGCGCAGCCGCCACAGGCCGAAGGGATGGTCCCGCTCCTTGATCACCAGGCAGTCGTGCGACGCCAGCTCGGCCAGCGTCCGCGGCGCGCCGCGGCGCGCCAGGTAGGCCGGCGCGGCGCACAGCAGCCGGTGGTTGCCGGCCAGCCGCCGGGCGATCAGGTGGGGCGCGATCTCGTCGCCCACCCGCACGTCCAGGTCGAAGCCCTCGCCCGCCACGTCCACCAGCCGGTCGAACACCTCCAGCCGCACCTGCAGCTGCGGGTAGCGCTCGACCATGCGCGAGATGACCGGCGCCACCACGTTGCGGCCGAAGCCGAAGCTGGTGCTGATGCGCAGCAGCCCGCGCGGCTGGCTGCGGGTGGCCGCCACGTCCTGGACCAGCGCGTCCACCTCGTCGAGCACCCGCTGCGCCCGCAGCACCAGCCGCTCGCCGTCCTCGGTCGGCGCCACGGTGCGGGTGGTGCGGTGCAGCAGCCGCACGCCCAGCCCCTCCTCGAGCAACCGGATGCGCTTGCTGACGTAGGCGGTGGACGCGCCCAGGTCGCCGGCCGCGGCGGCGAAGCTGGCGCGCCGGACCACCGCGAGGAAGACCCGCAGGTCGTCGTTCGAGGGATGCCGGGTCAACGGGGGGGCGGCGGGCGCGGAAGGCGGGGCGGCGGAGCGGGCGGCTTTGTCGTGCACGATGCGTGTACAGTGGGTTTACGGCGACCCGATTGTCCGTGCACGATGGAGCGGGAAGAATCCGTCCGTCCGGCCCCGCCGTCCCCCGACGGCGCGGCGCCGGCTCCGCCCGCGGCCCCGTCGGGGCCGCCCCCTTCCGAGACACCCCCCCTCCGTTCCCAGGATCGCCATGCAGACCTCCCGCCCCTTCAAGATCGCAGTCATCGCCGGAGACGGCATCGGCCGGGAGGTGATGCCCGAGGGCCTGCGGGCGGTGCAGGCCGCGGCCGGGCGCTTCGGCCTGGACCTCGAGCTCCACGCCTTCGACTGGGCCCACTGCGACTACTACCTCGCCCACGGCACGATGATGCCCGAGGACTGGAAGGCCCAGCTCCAGGGCATGGACGCCATCCTGTTCGGCGCCGTCGGCATGCCGGCCATCGTGCCGGACCACGTCTCGCTCTGGGGTTCGCTGCTGAAGTTCCGCCGCGAGTTCGACCAGTACATCAACCTGCGGCCGGTGCGCCTGTTCGAGGGCGTGCCCTGCCCGCTCGCCGGCCGCAAGCCCGGCGAGATCGACTACTACGTGGTGCGCGAGAACACCGAGGGCGAGTACACCGCGCTCGGCGGCGTGATGTACGAGGGCACCGACCGCGAGATCGTGATCCAGGAGTCGGTCTACTCGCGCCACGGCGCCGAGCGGCTGCTCAAGTACGCCTTCGACCTCGCGCAGAGCCGCGGGCGCAAGCACCTCACGCTCGCCACCAAGTCCAACGGCATCGCCATCAGCATGCCCTGGTGGGACAAGCAGGCCGACCGCGTGGCCGCAGGCTATCCGGAGGTCACGCTCGACAAGCAGCACATCGACATCCTCTCGGCGCGCTTCGTGCTGCAGCCCGGACGCTTCGACGTGGTGGCCGCGACCAACCTCTTCGGCGACATCCTAAGCGACCTGGGCCCGGCGACCACCGGCACCATCGGCCTGGCGCCCTCGGCCAACCTCAACCCCGAGCGGAAGTTCCCGAGCCTCTTCGAGCCGGTGCACGGCTCGGCGCCGGACATCTACGGCAAGAACATCGCCAACCCGGTGGCCATGATCTGGTCGGGCGCGCTGATGCTCGACTTCCTGACCCACGGCCAGGGCGCGGGCCGCGCCGCGCACGACGCCATCGTCGCGGCCATCGAGGACACCCTGCGCAGCGAAGTCCGCACCCCCGACCTCGGCGGCAGCGCCTCCACCACCGCGATGGGCGAGGCCGTCGCCGAACGCATCGCCCGGGCCTGAGCCCGGTCAGGCCAGGAAGCGCTCCGCCAGCAGCACCCAGTAGGCGGCGCCGACCGCGACGTTGTCGTCGTTGAAGTCGTAGCCGGGGTTGTGCACCATGCAGGCGCCGGCGCTGTCCCCGTCGCCGTTGCCGATGAACAGGTAGCTGCCGGGCACCCGCTCCAGCATGAAGGCGAAATCCTCGCTGCCCGGCACCGCCGGGCCCTGCGCGGTGACGCGCTCGGGGCCGAGCAGCTCCAGCGCCACCGCGCGGGCGAAGGCGGTCTCCTCCGGGGTGTTGACCAGCACCGCGTAGCCGGGCCGCCAGTCGATGTCCGCGACCATCCCGAAGCCCGCCGCCTGCGCGGCGACCAGGGCCCGGATGCGCTCCTCGAGGATGCGGCGCACCTGGCGGTCCAGGGCGCGCACGCTGATCTCCAGCGTCGCGGTCTGGGGGATCACGTTGTTGGCCGTGCCCGCGTGCAGGGCGCCGACGGTGACCACCGCCATCTGCAGCGGATCGACGTTGCGCGACACCACGGTCTGCAGCGCCATCACGATGCTGGCGGCCGCCACCACCGGGTCGGCGGCGCGGTGCGGCATCGCGCCGTGGCCGCCGACGCCGGTGAGGGTGACGGTGGCGTAGTCCGAGGACGCCATGGTCGCGCCCTCGCGCAGCACCAGCCGGCCCTGCGGCACGCCGGGCATGTTGTGCATCGCGAAGACGGCGTCGCAGGGGTACTTCTCGAACAGGCCGTCGTCCATCATGCGCAGGGCGCCGCCGCCGCCCTCCTCCGCCGGCTGGAAGATCAGGTGCAGCGTGCCATCGAAGCGGCCGCGGGCGGCCAGGTGGTGCGCGGCCGCCAGCAGCATCGCGGTGTGCCCGTCGTGGCCGCAGGCGTGCATGACGCCGGGGTGGCGGCTGGCGTGGTCCGCGCCGGTGGCCTCCTCGATGGGCAGCGCGTCCATGTCGGCGCGCAGCCCCAGGCGCCGCGTCCCGGCGCCGCGGCGCATGCGGGCCACCAGCCCGGTGCCGCCCAGGCCGCGCTCGACCTCGTAGCCCCAGGATCGCAGCTTCTCGGCCACCAGCGCCGCGGTGCGGTGCTCCGCGAAGCCCAGTTCCGGATGCCGGTGGATGTCGCGGCGCACGCCTATGAATTCGCCGGCGGAGCGTTGGATCTGTTCGAGCAGTGCGGTCATGGGTCGCCTCATTGCGGCTGGAGGTTGATGGACTTGGCGATCTCGCGGTAGCGCCGGATCTCGTCGTCGTAGAAGCGGGCCGATTCGGCGAGCGCCATCGGCTGCGCGGGGCGCTGCGACTGCGCCGCGAGCTGGGTGCGGACCGCCGGATCCTGCAGGGTGGCGCCGATCGCCCGGTGCAGCCGCTCCACCACCGCCTCCGGGGTGGCGCGCGGCACCATGAACCCGCTCCAGATCCGGTAGGCGAAGCCCTTGAGTTCCCGGCCCTCCGCGAAGGTCGGCACCTGGCGCAGCAGTTCGGAACGCTGCTCGCCCAGCTGGCCGATCACCTTGATCCGGCCCTGCTCGGCCATCGCGCCCATGCCGGCGCTGTAGACCAGCACCGCGAAATCCAGCTGGCCGCCGCCCAGGTCCTGCAGCAGCGGCGCGTTGCCCTTGTACGGCGCGTGCGTCATCGTCGTGCCGGTGCGGTGCTGCACGTCCTCCAGGATCAGGTGGTAGAGCGAGCCGATGCCCACGCTGCCGTAGCTCAGCGGCCGGCCGGGCGACCGGCGCGCCAGGGCGATGAGTTCGTCGATGCTGTCGGCCGGCAGGTCCTTGCGCGCCACCAGCACCATGACCGCCTCGGCCGTGGGCTGCAGCAGGCGGAAGTCCTCGGCCCGGACCTTGACCGCGGCGTTGGCCAGCGGCGACAGGATCACCTCGTTCGGCGAGCCCTGGAACAGGTAGTGGCCGTCGGCGGGGGCGGCCAGCACCTTCTGCGCGCCGATGGCGCCGGAGACGCCGCCCAGGTTCTCGACCATCACCTGCCGGCCCAGCTCGCGCCCCAGCGGCGCGGCGAAGATGCGGGCGATCGCGTCGGACGGCCCGCCCGCCGGATACGGCACCAGCAGGTTGACCGGCCGGCCCGCGGGGTCGGCATGGGCCAGGCCGGCGGCGAGCAGCACGCCGGTGCAGAGGAAGGCGCGCAGGCGCCGGAACATGGGGTTCATGGGGCACTCCGGTGGGTTGGCGCCGCCCGTGGAGGCGGATCGCGGGCAGATCGTAGGAGCCGGCCGAACCAAGGTCCAATGCATTCTTTTCTGCATTAGCATGCATCCGATGCATCGTTTCCGGAGGCCGCGATGACGCTCGTCCAGCTCCGCCACCTGCTCTCGCTGGCCCGCACCGGCTCGTTCAGCAAGTCGTCGGTGGCGCTCAACCTCACCCAGCCCGCGCTCAGCCGCAGCATCCGCGCGCTGGAGGACGAGCTGGGCCAGCCGCTGCTCGACCGGGTCGGCCGGCGCAACGAACTCACCGCCTACGGGCGTGAGGTGGTGGAGCGCGCGCGGCAGCTGGTCTCCGAGGCGGACGAGCTCAAGGACAGCGGCCGGCGCATGGCCGCGGGCGAAGGCGGCACGCTGCGCATCGGCATGGGCTCCGGCCCCGGCGCGATGCTGATGACCCCGCTGCTGATGCGGATGGCGACCGACTACCCGAAGCTGCGGGTGGTGGTGGCGCGCGGCGGCACCGCGCTGCTGGCCCAGGCGCTGCGGGCCCGCACGCTCGACGCCCTGGTGGTGGACGCGCGCTCGCTCCAGCCGGCCGCCGACCTGGCGATCGATGCGCTCTGCGAGATGCGGGGTGCCTTCATGTGCCGGCGCGGCCATCCGCTGGCGCGCGCGCGCCGCCCGCTGGATTTCGCGGCGGTGCGGCGCCACCCGATCGCCTCCTCGCCGCTGAGCGACGAGGTCGCCCGCCTGCTGGTGGAAACCTACGGCCCGGACGCGCACCCCGACCGGTGCGTCACCCTGCAGTGCGAGGAGATCCAGAGCCTGGTCGAGGTGGCGCGCCGCAGCGACGCGGTGCTGCTCGCGATCCGCGCCGCCGCGCCCGATCTGGTCGAGCTGCGCATGCAGCCGCCGCTCGGCGGCGTGGCGCGCTTCGGCCTGGTGACCCTGCGCGGGCGCGCCGAGGCGCCGACGCTGCCGATCCTGCGCGCGCTGATGGCGGAGCGGATGCGCGACTGAGGACGGCCCGGGCCCTGCCCGGGCGTCCGCTCCCGCGCCGCCTCCGCGGTCCTCGCGCGTTATCGCCCGGCGATGGCCGACGCGCCGCGCCCGCCCGGGCGGCGATGATGCCCGCCTGGAGCCGAACAATCCGGCCGCCCGCCGCGCGGCCGGCCGCAGCGGAGGGGAACCCGATGAGCCTGGCAGAAACGATCCGGATGCGCGTCGACCGCCTGATCGACGAATGGACCTGCTACGCGCGCGACCATGTCGCGGCGGCCGGGACGCTCGACGACGAGGCGCTGCGGGACAGTTCCCGCCTGCTCTTCACCGCCATCGCGGACGACATGGACACCCTGCAGACGCCCGGCGAGCAGGCCGACAAGGCCCGCGGACGGCGTCCCGGCAATTCACGGGCCATCACCACGCACGCCACCGCGCATGCCGACCACCGGGTCGCCCAAGGCTTCTCCCTGCCGGACCTGGTGTCCGAGTTCCGGGCGGCCCGCGCGAGCGTCATGCGGCTGGCCGACGAGCCGGCGCCGGGCCCGGCCTTCCGGATCGACGAGATCGAGCGCTTCAACGAGGCGGTCGACGAGGCCCTGACCGTGTCGATCGAGCATTTCGACCGCAAGCTCAACGAGGCGCGCGACATGTTCCTCGGGGTGCTCGGCCACGACCTGCGCAATCCGCTCGGCGCGGTGCTCAATTCCGCGCGCCTGCTGATGCGCGCCGAGGAGCTGTCGCCCGGTTCGCTGAAGGCGAGCGCCCGGATCCACGGCAGCGCCCGGCGGATCGAACGCATGGTCGACGACCTGATCGACTTCACCCGCACCCGGCTCGGCCGGAGCCTGCCGGTCGCGCCGATCGACGGCGACCTGGGCGAGACCGCGGCACAGGTGGTGGAGGAACTGCGCGGCCGCCACCCGCACGCCTGCGTCCTCTACGAGGCCCGGGGCGATCTCCGCGGCCGCTGGGACTTCGCGCGCCTGGCGCAGGTGGTCTCCAACCTGGGCGCCAACGCCATCCAGTACGGCGATCCGTCGCAGCCGGTCGCCGTCCGGCTCGACGGCCTGGACGACCGGGTGGAGCTGACGGTGCGCAACCAGGGCCCGCCCATCGCGCCCCAGGCGCTGGGCCGCATCTTCGACCCCCTGACCCGCGGCTGCGCGCCCGGCGGCGCGGACACCGGCAACATCGGCCTCGGGCTCTACATCTGCCGGCAGATCGCGCTGGCGCACGGGGGCGCCATCGACGTGGCCTCGGATGCGGGCGGCACGGCCTTCACCGTGCGCATCCCGCGCCGCCCGCCCGACCCGCCGCGCCGGCCGGGATGAGGCGCCCCGCCCCTGCCCGTCCGGGCGGGGCGGCGCACGCCGGAGCCGCGTCCCGGGGGCGGCGGCTCAGGGGCGGCCGGCCTGTGCGGCGAGGCCCTGCGCGTGCTGGAGGTGGCCCTGGACGACCGGCACCGCGGAAGCCGCGGCCGCCCGCAGCGCCGCGTTGTCGCCGGAGGACGCGTAGCCGCGGTGCAGCGCCAGCGCCTCCTCGTGCGCGGCCACCTGCAGGCGCAGGTAGGCGGCGTCGGACTGCGCCGCCGGCGCGGCCTGGAGCGCCCGCAGCATCTCGGCATGGCGGGGCAGCAGGGCCGGCGGCGGCGGGGTGAGGCCGCCGCTGCGCGCGGCGGCCATCAGCGCCTGGCTCAGGCGGGGATGGTCCTGCGTCATCAGCTGCGCGAACGCGCGCACCGGGGCGCTCTGCGTGCGCTGCAACGCCAGCTCCGAGGTCCGGATCTCCAGCAGGTCGCCGGACGCGGCCATGGCCATGTACTCGGTCGCCGTCCTGGCGGGCGCCGCCGCGGCCGGCGCCGCGCCGCCCGGCGGAACGGCGCCGGCGGATACGGGGCCGGGGGAGGCCGCGCCGCCCCGCTCCGCCGACGGGAAGGCCGAGCAGGCGCCGAGGAGCGCGCAGGCGCAGGAAGCGATGAGGAGGCGTTTCATGGTCATGGAGGAATTCCTGGTGGGACGGGCCGCGCCGGACGGCGGCCGCGCTGCGTCCTTCGGGGGACTGCGCGCCCATGCTGGGCGCCGGCTCCGGGCCGGCGGGTCGGACGCGACTGACGCGGCCGGTCGGCTGGCGCGCCGCCATTGCGCGCCGCGCCGCGCGCCATGCCGCCCGCCATCCGACGCCTCCGCGTCCATCGCTCGCGCCGCCCCCCCATGCGCGGCCCGGTCCCGCCGCGGGCCCGGGCCGCGTCCGGCGCTGCGTCAGCCGTCGGCGCGCCGCAGCGCCTGCGCCTCCTGCCGCAGGCAGTCCATCAGCTGCGCGGTCGCCGGCGTGGGCCGGCCGCCGCGCAGGGTGATCAGCCCCACCGGCGGCAGCGCGATCGGCACCTCCAGGCGGAGCACCGCCACCATGCCCTGCGCCGCGAAATGCCGCGCCACCCCGCGCGCCATGAACGCCACCGCGCCGCGCTGCCGCAGGAAGCTGACCTGCGACAGGAAGGAGGCCGACTCCACGATGTCCGCCGGCGGATGCAGCCCCTCGGCGTGGAAGCGCTGGTCGAGCTTGACCCGCAGCGAGGCCCACGGCGGCGGCATCACGCAGGGCAGCGCGGCGAGGTCGGCCCAGGCCGGCGCGCGGCGGCGCGCCAGGGGATGGCCGGGGCGCACCACCGCGGCCATCGGTTCCTCGTGGAGCGCCTCGGTCTCCAGGTCGGGCGCGGCGTAGCCCGGCTCGAGCCGGCCGACGAACAGGTCCAGCTCGCCCAGCCGCAGCTTGGGCAGCAGCCGGGTCAGGTCGCCCTCGTCGATCAGCACCGTGGTGCGCGCCGAGCGCGCCTTGAGCCGTTCCACCGCCCGCGCCAGCAGCACCGGCGTGGCGACCACCATCGCGCCGACGCTGGTGCGTCCGCTGGCGCCGCTGGCCTCGGCGGCGATCTCGTCGCGGGTCCGGTCGTAGCCGGCAAGCACCGACCGGGCGAAGCGCACCGCGCTGGCGCCGGCGGGCGTGGGCGCGGTGCCGCGGCTGGAGCGCTCGAACAGCGGCATGCCGAACATGCGCTCCACCTCGGCGAGCGTCTTGGAGACCGCGGGCTGGGTCACCGACAGGAACTCGGCCGCCCGGCCCAGGTGGCGGAACTGGTCGAGCGCCACCAGCATCTGCAGGTGGCGCAGCTTGAGGTTGGAGCGCAGCACGCGGTCGATCTGGGCCATGGCGGTGGCGCGGAGGTCGCCTCCATAACCTGCGGGTTATGGAGCGAGTCCGCAAATTCATTGGAAAGCGATGATTCTCGGCGGAAGAATCCGGTCCGTGCATCCCTGCGGTGCCGCCCACGAGAACGACCGGAGACAACGATGACCCCATTCCCCACGCTGCCGCGGCGCAGCCTCGTCCTGGGCGCGGCCGGCGCGGCCTTCCTGGCCGCCGCGTCCCGCGCCCGGGCCCAGGCCTACCCGGACAAGCCGATCGCCTTCGTCTGCCCCTGGCCCGCCGGCGGCACCGCCGACCAGTCGATGCGGGTGCTCTGCCAGGTGGCGGCCGCCCACCTGGGCCAGCCGATCGCGGTCGAGAACCGGGCCGGCGCCTCCGGCATGATCGGCGCCAAAGCGTTGGCGAGCGCCCGGCCCGACGGCTACACCATCGGCCAGATCCCGATCTCGGTCACCCGCTTCTCGCAGCTCGGCACGGTGCAGCTCGATCCGCTCAAGGACTTCAGCTACATCGCGCGCGTCTCGGGCCAGACCTTCGGCATCGCGTTGCCGGCCGGCGCGCCCTGGAAGACGCTGCAGGAGCTGGTCGCCCACGCCAAGGCGAACCCGGGCAAGGTGACCTACGCCCACGCCGGCATCGGCGGCGCGACCCACGTGGGCATGGAGGAGTTCGCGATGGCCGCCGGCATCCGGCTGCGCGACGTGCCCTACAAGGGCGGCGCCGAGGCGCTGCAGGCGGTGCTCGGCGGCCATGTGGACCTGCTGGCCGATTCCAGCTCCTGGGCGCCGCACGTCGAGTCCGGCAAGCTGCGGCTGCTGGCCACCTGGGGCCCGGAGCGCACCGCGCGCTTCAAGGACGTGCCCACGCTGCGGGAATGCGGCTACGACGTGGTGGTGGACGCGCCCAACGGCATCGGCGCGCCGCGCGGCCTGGACCCGGCGGTGGCGCAGAAGCTGCGCGACGCCTTCCGCCTGGCGGCCGCCAGCCCCGAGTTCAAGCAGGCCTGCGCCCGGATCGACGCCACCCTGCTCTACCTCGACGCGCCGGAATACGCCCAGTACGTCGCCGCCCAGGTCCGCAAGGAGCAGGGCCTGATCGAGAAGCTCAAGCTCAAGGAGCTGATGCGTGGATGACGCGGCGCGGGCGTCCGCCCCGCGCGCCGTCCGGCCCGCCCCCTTCCGCCCCCCATGCCCGCCGCCCCGATGACCACCGCCACCGCCCACGCTTCCGCGAACGCCGCCCCGCCTGCGCCGACCCCGCCCGCCGCCGCCGCGGCGAACCCGCTGATCCGGCTGCATCCGAACGACAACGTGCTCGTCGCCCGCAGCGCCCTGTCGATGGGCCAGGAGCTTCCGGGCCTGGGCGCGCGCGCCCGCGCCCAGGTGCCCGCGGGCCACAAGATCGCGGCGGCGCCGATCGCCGCCGGCGAGCCGGTGCGCAAGTACGACACGGTGATCGGCGTGGCGGCGCACGACCTGGCGCCGGGCGACCACGTCCACGGGCACAACCTGACGCTGGTGGACTTCTACCGCGACCCGGCCTTCTGCCGGGACGTGCGTCCGGTGGACTTCGTGCCCGAGGCCGGGCGCGCCATCTTCCAGGGCTTCGTGCGCGCCGACGGCCGGGTCGGCACCCGCAACTTCGTGGGCATCCTGTCCTCGGTGAACTGCTCGGCCACCGTCATCAAGCGGATCGCGGCGCATTTCACGCCGGAGCGGCTGGCCGCCTTCCCGCACGTGGACGGGGTGGTCGCCTTCGCCCAGTCCAGCGGCTGCGGCATGTCCTCGCCGAGCGCGCATTTCGACTTGCTGCGCCGCACCCTCGCCGGCTACGCGCGCCACCCGAACCTGGCGGGCGTGCTGATCGTCGGCCTGGGCTGCGAGCGCAACCAGGTGGATGCCCTGGTCGATTCGCAGGGGCTGCAGGCCGGCCGGCTGCTGCGCACCCTGGTGATGCAAGAGGTGGGCGGCACCCGCGCGACGGTGGAGGCCGGCATCCGCGCCGTCGAGGCGATGCTGCCCGAGGCCGACGCCGCGCGGCGCAGCGCGGTGCCGGCCAGCCACCTCAAGATCGGCCTCGAATGCGGCGGCTCGGACGGCTTCTCGGGCATCAGCGCCAACCCGGCCCTGGGCGCGGCGATGGACATCCTGGTGCGCCACGGCGGCACCGCCATCCTGTCGGAGACGCCCGAGATCCACGGCGTCGAATTCATGCTGACCCGCCGCGCCGCCACGCCCGAGGTCGGGCAGAAGCTGCTCGACCGCCTGGCCTGGTGGGAGCGCTACGCCGCCGGCCAGAACGCGCAGTTCAACGGCGTGGTGGGCCACGGCAACCAGGCCGGCGGGCTGGCCAACATCTTCGAGAAGTCGCTCGGCTCGGCGATGAAGGGCGGCACCACGCCGCTGCGGGCGGTCTACGAGTACGCCGAGCCGATCGAGACGCCGGGCTTCGTCTTCATGGACTCGCCGGGCTACGACCCGGTGGCCGCCACCGGCCAGATCGCCAGCGGCGCCAACCTGATCTGCTTCACCACCGGGCGCGGTTCGATGTTCGGCAGCAAGCCCGCGCCCACCATCAAGCTCGCCAGCAACACCCCGATGTACCGGCGCCTCGAGGAGGACATGGACATCAACTGCGGCACGGTGATCGACGGCGAGGCGAGCGTCGAGGACATGGGCCGCGAGATCTTCGCGCGCATCCTGCGCCATGCCTCGGGCGAGCCGACCAAGAGCGAGGCGCTGGGCCTGGGCGACCACGAGTTCGTGCCCTGGCACCTGGGCATCGTCAGCTGAACCCGCGACCCGCATGCTCTCCAAACCGTAGCAACCAGCGCAGGCGTGGCGCACGCCGGACGCGTTTTTCATTGCGCATCCGTCCTCCGCGCCGCACGGACGCCCGGACCGCGCGCGGCAGGCTTCCCGGGCCCGCGCCCGGCCCGGGGAAGCGGCCGCGCAGCGCTACGATGGACGGCGCGGGCCGCGGATGCCGCGGCGCGGCCCGGTCCCGCGCCCCGCGGCCGTCCCGCGCGGTCCGCGCCGCGCCGGCGGCCCTTCCCTCCCCCTCCCGAGACGCACAGGAAACCGATGCCCGCACACAACCCCTTCAAGGCCGCCCTGGCCGCCCGCCGCCCGCAGGTCGGCCTCTGGCTCTCCATGGCCGAGCCCTACCTCGCCGAAGTCAGCGCCACCGCCGGCTTCGACTGGCTGCTGATCGACGGCGAGCACGCGCCCAACGATCTGCGCTCCACCCTGGCGGCGCTACAGGCGGTGGCGCCCTACCCGGCGCAGCCGGTGGTGCGCGCGGTGCAGGGCGACACCGCGCTGATCAAGCAGTTGCTGGACATCGGCGCCACCACCCTGCTGGTGCCGATGGTCGACACCGCCGAGCAGGCGCGCGCGGCGGTCGCCGCCACCCGCTATCCGCCGCAGGGCGTGCGCGGTGTGGGCAGCGCGGTCGCCCGCGCCTCGCGCTGGACCGGACGGCCCGACTACCTCGACGTCGCCGACGACGAGGTCTGCCTGCTGGTGCAGGCAGAGACCGCCACCGCGCTGGCCAACCTGGAGGCGATCTGCGCGGTCAACGGCGTGCACGGCGTCTTCATCGGCCCCGCCGACCTCGCCGCCTCGATGGGCCACCGCGGCAAGCCCGGCCATCCCGAGGTGCAGGCCGCCATCGAAGGCGCGATGCGCACCATCGTCGCATCCGGCAAAGCCGCCGGCACCCTCACCTCCGACCCCGCGCTGGCGCGCCGCTACCTGGACGTGGGATGCACCTTCGTCGCGGTCGGCGTCGACGTGCTGGTCTTCGCGAACGCCGCCCGCAAGCTGGCCGCCCAGTTCCTCGCCCCGCTCGGCGCCCCGGAAGCCGCCGCCCCTGCGCCGCACGCCCGCGGCGCGTACTGACCCCCGGAAGCGGTCGGCCAGCCCCGCGGCACGCCCCACCCCGCTCACGCCCCCGCCTCAACCAAAGCCCGGCCCCCCGGCGTAACTGCCGCGCAGCCGGCAGCAGCCGCCAGTCCCCCGGGCCCCCTCGGGATGCGCCGAGGAGCGCAGGGGCAGGCGGGAAAAGGGCCGCGCATGTTTGAGCGCAGCGAGTTTGCGCGGACCCCGCCTGCACCGAGCACCGCAGGGTGCCCGCAGCGAAGCGGAGGGTCGCAGCACGTGGGGTCGCCTTTTCTTTGGTTCCTTTCTTTTGGCGAAGCAAAAGAAAGGGACTCGCCCGCCGGGGCGAATTCCCGGCCCCGGAACGACATCCACCCCCTCGGTCCGCCTCGCCAGAGCCAGAGCCATAGGAAGCGCCAGAAGAAGAGCACGAGCCAGGAGCCAGCGACCGAGCCCCGAAGCCAGGGCCCCAGCCGCGCCGACCGCCGCGGCGCCCCCCGGCGCCGCCGCGCTACGCCCCCTCGGCCCCGAAGCTCCCCGCCGGCGCATACAGCACCGCCGCATCCCCCCGGCACAGCCCCCAGAGCCGCATCCCCGCCTGCTCCGCGATCCGCACCGCCAGCCCCGTCGGCGCCGAGATCGTCGCCAGCGCCGGGATGCCCATCCGCGCGCACTTGCGCACCAGCTCGTAGCTCGCCCGGCTGCTCATCACCACGAAGCCCGGCGCCGCCGCGAGCCCCGCGCCGCCGCCGAGCCGCCCCTCGCGCGCCAGCCGCCCCAGCAGCTTGTCGAGCGCGTTGTGGCGCCCCACGTCCTCCAGCACCGCGGCCAGGCGCCCGTCGGGCAGCGCCCAGCCCGCCGCGTGGAGCGAGCCGGCCCGCGCGTTGAGCGGCTGCAGCCGCCGGAAGTCGGCGAACGCGCGGCGCACCGCGCGCAGGTCCAGCGCCGCGAGCCAGTCCGGCTCCGCGACCCGCTCGGGCGCCAGGTCCAGCGCCGCCAGGCTGTCCACGCCGCAGACGCCGCAGCCGGTGCGTCCGGCCAGGGTGCGCCGCCGGTCCTTGAGCCGCGCGAAGCTGCGGGCCGAGATCTCCAGGTGCACCTCGACGGCCGGCGCCTCCTCGTCGAAGGGCGCCGGCGCCGCGCCGGGGCCGGCGCAGCCCGCCGGCGCGACCGGCCGCACCGCGATGTCGCGGCAGTCGGCCGCCGCGTCCAGGATGCCCTCGCTGAGCGCGAAGCCCAGCGCGAAGTCCTCCAGGTCCTGCGGGGTGCACATCATCACCGCCTGCGAGATGCCGTTGAAGACGAGCGCGACCGGCACTTCGGCGGCGACGCTGTCCTCCATCGCCGTGAGGCGCTGCGGCGCGCCGTCGTCCGCGAGGCGCTGGCGCTCGACCGGCAGCAGCTGCATCGGCGCGGGCAGCCCGCCCCCTTCTTCCGCCCCGCCGGCGGCATCGTCGGCGCCGGCGTGGAACATCGCGCCCGGGGCCGCAGGACCGGCTGTCACGCGCCGCGCCCCCCGCGGGACGCGTCCGCGCCCCGGCCCGGTTGCGGCGCGGCGCCGGCGTCCGGCGACGCGCCGTCCGACGCGGGCGCGGCCTCCACCAGGGCGCGCAGCCGCTGCGC
This sequence comes from Xylophilus ampelinus, assembly GCA_036946225.1. GTDB lineage: Bacteria > Pseudomonadota > Gammaproteobacteria > Burkholderiales > Burkholderiaceae_C > JAKOND01. The sequence continues at coordinate 45,931 of JAQIJO010000007.1, read as the reverse complement.
CAGATCGCGGCCGGCATCGGTGAGCCCGGCCATCCAGCGGTCCCCCTGGTGCTCCAGCCGGGTCCAGCCCGGGCCGGGCCGGCCGCCCACGGCGGCGTCGCCTGTCGCCGCCAGCCGGCGCATCAGCACGCTGGCGCCCTCGCCCAGGCGCTTGCCCAGGCGCGGCACCGAAACCGCCGCGCCCTCGTCCTGCAAGGCCAGCAGCAGCAGCGCGGTGGCGCGGTCGATGCGCAGCGCGGGCGCCTCCCCGGGGCCGGGCGCCGGCGCCGTCCCGGACGCGGGCCCCGCCGCCGCGGGCCCGGACGCCGCCGGCCCGCCGGCCGCGGAGGCCGCCGCCGTCATGCCGGCTCGCCCACCAGCGTCTCGCCGATCACCGCGGTGGCCGGGTCGTGCGGCACCAGCAGCACCGGGATCGACTTGGAGGTCGGCGTGCCGGCGTTGTCGGCCACCGAGTCGAGCGAGACCAGCGGGTTGGTCTCGGGGTAGTAGGCCGCCAGGCAGCCGCGCGGGATGTCGTATTCGACCAGCTTGAAGCGGTCGGCGCGGCGCTCGACGCCGTCGGCCCAGACGGTCTTGATGTCCACCAGGTCGCCGTCCTGCATGCCGAGCGCGCGGATGTCCTCGGCGCCGATGAAGACCACCCGGCGCTGGCCGAACACCCCGCGGTAGCGGTCGTCGTGGCCGTAGATGGTGGTGTTGTACTGGTCGTGCGAGCGGGTCGAGAGCAGGTTGAAGACGATGCTGTCGCGCATCCGGGCGCGGGCGTGGTGCACCGGCGTGTCGGTGGAGATCGCATGGCCCTGGAACTCGGCCTTCCGCGACGCGGTGGCCCAGACGCGCTCGCTCGCGGTGTTGCGCAGCCGGAAGCCGCCCGGATGGGCCACGCGGGCGTTGAAGTCGCGGAAATCGGGGAACACCGCCTCGATCTGGTCGCGGATGCGGGCGTAGTCCTCCACCAGCCAGAGCCAGCGCACCCGGCTGCGCGCGCCGAGGGTGGCGTGCGCGAGCCGGGCGACGATGGCGGGCTCGGACAGCAGGTCCGGCGATGCGGGCGGGTTGATGCCGCTGGAGATGTGCACCATGCCCATCGAGTCCTCCACCGTCACGCCCTGCGGGCCGGCGGCCTGCATGTCGATCTCGGTGCGGCCCAGGCAGGGCAGGATCAGCGCCTCGCGGCCGTGGACCACGTGGCTGCGGTTGAGCTTGGTGGTGACGTGCACCGTCAGGTCGCAGCGGCGCAGCGCCTTCCAGGTCTCGAGCGTGTCGGGCGTGGCGGCGGCGAAGTTGCCGCCGAGCGCGAAGAACACCTTGCCCCGGCCGTCGCGCATCGCGCGGATCGCCTCCACCGTGTCGAAGCCGTCCGCGCGCGGCGGGGCGAAACCGTAGACCTGCTGCAGCTTGTCGAGCAATGCGGCCGGCGGCTTCTCCCAGATGCCCATGGTGCGGTCGCCCTGCACGTTGCTGTGGCCGCGCACCGGGCACGGGCCGGCGCCGGGCCGGCCGATGTTGCCGCGCAGCAGCAGCAGGTCGACGATGGTCTGGATGGTGGCGACCGCGTGCTTGTGCTGGGTGATGCCCATGCCCCAGCAGGCGATCACCCGCTCGGCCTGGCGGTAGACCTCGGCGGCGCTGCGGATCTGCGCCTGGCTCAGGCCCGATTCGGTCACGATGGTTTCCCACGACTCGGCGCGGGCGCTCCGCAGCAGGCCGTCGATGCCGGTGGTGTGCTGCGCGATGAAGGCGTGGTCGAACACGCCGCCGTCGCGGTCCTCGCACTCAACCAGGTGCTTGATCATGCCCTTGACCACCGCCAGGTCGCCGCCGACCTGCGGCTGGAAGTAGTGGGTGCTGATGCGGGTCGAGCCGTTGGTCACCATCTCCAGCTTGTCCTGGGGATCGGCGAAGCGCTCCAGGCCGCGTTCCTTGAGCGGGTTGAAGCTGACGATGCGCGCGCCGCGCTTGTGGGCCGCCCGCAGCTCGCCGAGCATGCGCGGATGGTTGGTGCCGGGGTTCTGGCCGAAGATGAAGATCGCGTCGGCCTTCTCGAAGTCGTCCAGGCTGACCGTGCCCTTGCCCACGCCGATCTGGGGCCGCATGCCGCTGCCGCTGGGCTCGTGGCACATGTTGGAGCAGTCGGGGAAGTTGTTGGTGCCGTACTCGCGCACGAACAGCTGGTAGAGGAACGCGGCCTCGTTGCTGGCGCGGCCCGAGGTGTAGAAGATCGCCTGGTTCGGGTCCGGCAGCGCGCCGAGGTGGCGCGCGATCAGGCCGAAGGCGTCGTCCCAGGAGATCGGCCGGTACCTGTCGTCCGCCGGGTCGAAGACCATCGGATGGGTCAGCCGGCCCTGGTCCTCCAGCCAGAAGTCGCTCTTCTGCGCCAGCTCCGCGACGGTGTGGCGCGCGAAGAACTCGGGCCCGGCGCGGCGGGCCGTGGCCTCGGCCGCGACGGCCTTGGCGCCGTTCTCGCAGAACTCGAAGGTGGAGGCGTGGTTGCGGTCCGGCCAGGCGCAGCCCGGGCAGTCGAAGCCGTCGGGCTGGTTGGCCGACAGCAGGGTGCGCGCGCCCTTGAGCGCGATGTCCTGCTTCTGGAGGTGGCGGGCGACGGACTTGAGGGCGCCCCAGCCGCCGGCCGGGCCGTCGTAGAGTTCGATGCGTTGTTCGGCCATGGCAGGCTCCTGTGGGGAAGGGTGGCGGGGACGGTGCCCCTGCGTCGTCGTCGGACGGCCCCGCGCCGGCGCGGGGCCGGCGCCGCTCACTGGAAGAACTTGGAGGCGCTGAGCAGCGTTTTCCAGGTGCCCCAGGCCAGCGGGATGCCGACCGCGGCCCAGGCCAGCGCCACCAGCGCCGGGTGGACGCCGCCGCCGGCGCCGGAGCCGGCGCCGACCGCGGTGGCCGCGGCCTTCTCGTGGGCCAGCCGCTTCTCGGCGGCCAGCTCCTCGTCGCTCATGAACCACTTGTCCGCCAGCGGCCGCACGAGCAGGTTCGCGATGAAGCCGATGGCCAGCATGCCGACGAGGATGTACATGGTCTGGTTGTAGACCTGCTCGCGCGGGATGCCCAGGCCCAGCTGGTACTCGCGCATGTAGTTCACCACCACCGGGCCCAGGATGCCGGCGGTCGCCCAGGCGGTCAGCAGGCGGCCGTGGATGGCGCCCACGAACTGGGTGCCGAACAGGTCGGCCAGGTAGGCCGGCACCGTCGCGAAGCCGCCGCCGTACATCGACAGGATGATGCAGAAGGCGCCCACGAAGAGCAGCTTGTTGCCCGCTGCGGCCGCGCTGGGGATGCTCGCGTAGAGCAGCCCGCCGAGCACGAAGAAGACCGCGTAGGTGAGCTTGCGGCCCAGCTTGTCGGACATGCTGGCCCAGAAGAAGCGGCCGCCGATGTTGAACAGCGACAGCAGCGCGGTGAAGCCGGCGGCGATCGCTCCGATGGCGGTCAGCTGTCCCTTGTCCAGTTCGGCGTAGCGCGCCTGGACGTTGATGAGCGCGCCGCCGAAGACCTCCTGCAGCATCGGCGAGGCCATGCCGATCACGCCGATGCCGGCGGACACGTTCATGCACAGCACCAGCCAGACCAGCCAGAACTGCGGGATGCCCCAGACGCGCTTCACGTGCACGTGGCGCTGGGTGATCATGGCGTTGGCCGCGGGCGGCGGCGGGGTCCAGCCGGCCGGCTTCCAGCCGCTGGCGGGCACGCGGTAGAGCAGCGCGCCGGCCATCATGAAGACGAAGTAGATGGCCGCCATGCACAGGAAGGTCTCGGCCACGCCGACGCTGGTGGGCGTGGCGAAGCGCTTGAGCAGCTCGGCCGCGAGGGGCGAGCCGATCATCGCGCCGCCGCCGAAGCCCATGATGGCCATGCCGGTGGCCATGCCCCGGCGGTCGGGGAACCACTTGATCAGCGTGGAGACCGGCGAGATGTAGCCCAGGCCCAGCCCGATGCCGCCGATGACGCCCGAGCCGAGGATCATCAGCCAGAACTGGTGCAGGTGGATGCCGACGGCCGACAGGGCCATGCCGCCGCACCAGCACATCGCGCTGACCACGCCGGCCTTGCGCGGGCCGGCCCGCTCCAGCCAGCCGCCCCAGATGGCGGCCGAGCAGCCGAGGAACACGAAGAACAGGGTGTACATCCAGCCGAGGGTGGCGATGCGCCAGTCGCAGCCGGTGGCGAACAGCTCGGCGAAGAAACTCATGTCCTTCGGGCAGGTCTGGGCGCCGGTGCCCGCGGTGGCCAGCGCCTTGGACAGCGGCAGCCAGAACACCGAGAAGCCGTAGGCCATGCCGATGCACAGGTGGATCGCCAGCGCCGCCGGCGGCACCAGCCAGCGGTTGAATCCCGGCCCCGCGATCGTGCGTTCCTTGTCGAGCAAGCCTGCCATGTCTTCGCCTCCTTTTTGCGATGTCGTCCTGCAGCCGCCTCCTGTGGGGCAGCCCGATATGTAACCGGACGTTCCGGTCCGGGGCGGGAGTGTCGGGGATGGCGGCGGACCGGTCAAATTCAATCGGCCTATGGGACGATTCAAGCCTTGAATGCCGGCGGCGGCGGCCGCGGACCGGCGGGGCGCGCGCTCAGGCCGGGTCGCCGGGGTCGGAGCCGCTGCAGCGCCGCGCGGTGCGCAGCCACTCCGGGTCGTCCGCCAGGGCCAGGGCGGCATCCATCACCGGCGAGGCGCGGCTGCCCGCCTGCAGCATGAAGCCCACCGGCGTCTGCACGTCGGGGCTGACCAGCGGATGGGCCTGCAGCCCCGGCTGCGCGCCCAGCGCCGCGACCAGCGCGCCGGGCAGCACGCTCTGCACGCCGCCGCCGTGGACCGCGAGCACCAGGGTCAGCACCGAGTCGGTCTCCATCGCCGGCTTGGCGAAGGCGCCGGCCAGCGCGAAGGCGCTGTCGACGATGGTGCGGCTGTGCATCTCGGGCGTCATCAGGCACAGCGGCCGCGACGCAGCCTCCTTCCAGCTGACCGGCGGCCCGACGCGCGGCCCGGACGCGGCGGTGTCCGGGGCGGCGTCGCCGGCCGCCGGGCACAGCAGGAAATAGCGTTCGACGTACTGCGGCCGCAGCTCGAAGCGCATGCTGCCCAGGCGGTCGGTGTAGCCCAGGCCGAGGTCCAGCGAGAAGGCCTCCAGCTCGACCTCGATGGCCGGCGAGCTCATCGAGCGCACCACCGGCGCGATGCCCGGCATGCGCGCCTGCAGCGCCGCGGCGAAGCGGGCCGCCACCGGGATGGCCGTCGGCACCGCGCCGATGCGCAGCGCGCCGCGCGGCGCGCCGGCCTCGCTGTCGAGCTCCTGCTGCAGCATCTCGTGCTCGCGCACCATGCGCCGCGCGGTGCGCAGCACCCGCTCGCCCTCGGGCGTGAGCCCGGCGAAGGACCGGCCGCGCCGCACGATGGCCACGCCGAATTCCGCCTCCAGGGCGCGCACCGCGTTGGACAGCGCGGGCTGGGTGATGTGGCAGGCCTGCGCCGCGCGGCCGAAGTGCCGGTGCTCGTGCAGCGCCATCAGGTAGCGCATGGAAGACAGCAGGTTCATGCGGACGCCCTCCTCCCGCCGCGCGGCGCGCCCTCAGGTGTCCTGGCTGACGGTGATGGTCGGGAAGCGGCCCGAGAAGTCGCGGCCGCGCAGCGCGAGCTTGACCGCGACCCGGTGCGCCACCTCGCGGTAGATCGCGGCGTTGGCGCCGTCCGGATCGGCCACCACCGTGGGCGCGCCGCCGTCGGCCTGCAGCCGGATCGCCATGTCCAGCGGCAGCGCGCCGAGGTAGTCCATGCCGCCGGCCTCGGCCAGCCGGCGTCCGCCGCCCTCGCCGAAGATGTGCTCCGCGTGGCCGCAGTGGCTGCAGACGTGGACCGCCATGTTCTCCACCAGGCCGAGGATGGGCACGCCGACCTTCTGGAACATGGTGATGCCCTTGCGCGCGTCGAGCAGGGCCAGGTCCTGCGGCGTGGTGACCACCACCGCGCCGGCGATCGGCACCCGCTGGCTCAGGGTGAGCTGGATGTCGCCGGTGCCCGGCGGCATGTCCACCACCAGGTAGTCGAGGTCTTGCCAGTTCGTCTGGCGCAGCAGCTGCTCCAGCGCCTGGGTGGCCATCGGGCCGCGCCAGACCATGGCCTGGTCGGGGTCGACCAGGAAGCCGATGGACATCAGCTGCAGGCCGTGCGCCTCGAGCGGCTCCATGGTCTTGCCGTCGGCGCTGGCGGGCTTGCGGTCGGCCACGCCCATCATCAGCGGCACGCTCGGGCCGTAGATGTCGGCGTCGAGCAGGCCGACGCGCGCGCCCTCGGACGCGAGCGCCAGCGCCAGGTTGGCGGCGGTGGTGCTCTTGCCCACCCCGCCCTTGCCCGAGGCCACCGCGACGATGTTGCGCACGCCCGGCATCGGCTGCAGGCCGCGCTGCACCGAATGCGCCACGATGCGGCTGGAGACCTCGGCTTCGACCGCGCCGGCGCCGGGCAGGGCCCGCACCGCGGCCTCGGCGGCCGCGCGCAGCGCCGCGCCCCGGCGCGCCGCCGGATAGCCCAGTTCGATGCCGAAGGCCACGCCGCCGCCTTCCACCCGCAGGTTCTTGACCGCCTTGGCGGCGACCAGGTCCTGGCCGGTGGCCGGGTCGATCACGGAGGCGAGGGCATGCAGGACGGTGTCGGTCGAGAGCATCGGGCGGGTCTTCTTTCGGGGGCGGGCAGGGCGCGGGAACGGGGCGGGCAGGCCGCGGGCGGGCGCGCGAGGAGGCGGCCGGACGGCGGCCCCGGGGACGGCCCGGCGGGCGCCGAACGCGCGTACGGGCGCCGGCGCGGCGGAGGCCGCAGTGTAAACAGCGCCTCCGCGCCCCTCCTAAAATCAGGGGTTCCGCCTGGAAGAAAGCCCCATGACCGTTTCCGCCACCGCCGCGCCCGCGCGCCGCCAGCTCTTCGTCACCACCGCCCTGCCGTACGCCAACGGCAAGTTCCACATCGGCCACATCATGGAATACATCCAGGCCGACATCTGGGTGCGGTTCCAGCGCATGCAGGGCGCCCGGGTGAACTTCGTGGGCGCCGACGACGCCCATGGCGCGCCGATCATGATCGCGGCCGAGAAGGCCAGCCAGACGCCGCAGGAGTTCGTCGCCGCCATCGCCGCCGGCCGCAAGGAATACCTCGACGGCTTCCACATCGCCTTCGACAACTGGCACAGCACCGACGCCCCCGAGAACCACGCCCTGGCGCAGCAGATCTACCGCGACCTCAAGGCCAATCCCGAGGGCTCGCTGATCGACACCCGGACCATCGAGCAGTTCTTCGACCCCGAGAAGAACATGTTCCTGCCCGACCGCTACATCAAGGGCGAGTGCCCCAAGTGCCACGCCAAGGACCAGTACGGCGACAACTGCGAGGTCTGCGGCACCGTCTACGCGCCGACCGACCTGATCGCCCCCTACTCCGCCCTCTCGGGCGCGACGCCGGTGCTGCGCAGCTCGGAGCACTTCTTCTTCCGGCTGTCGGACCCGCGCTGCGTGGAGTTCCTGGAGCGCTGGACGCAGGACGGCGTCCACGTGCAGCCCGAGGTGGCCAACAAGGTCAAGGAGTGGTTCACCGTCCGCACCAATCCCGACGGCAGCACCAGCGAGGGCCTGGGCGACTGGGATATCAGCCGCGACGCGCCCTACTTCGGCATCGAGATCCCCGACGCCCCGGGCAAGTACTTCTACGTGTGGCTCGACGCGCCGGTGGGCTACCTCGCCTCGCTCAAGAACTGGTTCGACAAGGGCGGCCCGCGCGAGCGGCACGGCGACACCCGCAGCTTCGAGGAATACCTCGCCGCGCCGGACACCGAGCAGGTGCACTTCATCGGCAAAGACATCGTCACCTTCCACACGCTCTTCTGGCCCGCGATGCTGAAGTTCAGCGGCCGCAAGACGCCGGACCGCGTCTTCGTGCACGGTTTCCTGACGGTGAACAACGGCGAGAAGATGAGCAAGAGCCGCGGCACCGGCCTGGACCCGCTCAAGTACCTCGCGCTCAAGATGAACCCCGAGTGGCTGCGCTACTACCTCGCGGCCAAGCTCAACGGCCGCAACGAGGACATCGACTTCAATCCCGCCGACTTCATGGCGCGGGTCAACAGCGACCTGGTGGGCAAGTTCGTCAATATCGCCTCGCGCGCGGCCGGCTTCCTCGCCAAGCGCTTCGGCGGCCGGCTGGGCGCGGTCGGCGCCGACGGCCGGGCGCTGCTGGAGGCGCTGCAGGCCCAGGCCGACGCCGTCTTCGACGCCTACGAGAAGCGCGACACCGCGCGGGCGGTCCGCGAGACCATGCTGCTGGCCGACCGGGTCAACGAGTACGTGGATGCCAACAAGCCCTGGGAACTGGCCAAGCAGGAAGGCCAGGAGGCCCGCCTGCAGGACGTCTGCAGCACCTGCATCGAGGCCTTCCGGCTGCTGGCGCTCTACCTCAAGCCGGTGATGCCGGCCCTGGCCGCGCAGGTCGAGTCCTTCCTGCAGGTCGGGCCGCTGACCGCCGCGGACGCCCGCGGCCTGCTGGGCGCCGGCCACGCCATCGGCGCCTACCAGCACCTGATGCAGCGGGTGGACGCGAAGCAGCTCGAAGCGCTGTTCGAGGTCCCGACGCAGCCGGCGCCTGCGCCGGCAGCTCCCGAAAAGATAGCAGCGGCCGCTGCGCCCGAGGCTACGTCGTCCCCGGACGCGCCGGGCGGCGAGGCCATCGCGCCGACCATCGGCATCGAGGACTTCGCGAAGATCGACCTGCGCATTGCGAAGATCGTGGCCTGCGAGGCGGTCCCCAGCTCGAAGAAGCTGCTGCAGTTCACCCTCGACGTGGGCGAAGGCCGGACCCGCAACGTGTTCTCGGGCATCGCCTCGGCCTACGCGCCGGAGCAACTGGTCGGCAAGCTCACCGTGGTGGTGGCCAACCTCGCGCCGCGCCAGATGAAGTTCGGCCTGAGCGAGGGCATGGTGCTGGCCGCGAGCCACGCCGACGCCAAGGCGCATCCCGGCATCCACCTGCTCGAACCCTGGCCGGGCGCCGCGCCCGGCATGCGCATCGGCTGATCGGGGCGCGCCCGCCCGTCCGGGCCGCCCTGCGCGCCCGGGACGCCGGCCTGCCGCCCCGCGGGGCGGCCCGGCCGTCAGCGCTTGCGCGCGACCAGTCCGTAGAGCACCAGCAGCACGACCGCGCCGACGATGGAGGCGATCCAGCCGGCCGCCTCGCCCGGCGCGTACCAGCCGGCCTGCTGGCCGACCCAGCTCGCCAGGAAGGAGCCGGCGATGCCCAGCACGATGGTGAGGATCCAGCCCATGCTGTCGTTGCCCGGCTTGAGCGCCCGGGCCAGCAGGCCCACGATCAGCCCGACGAGTATGGTTCCAATGATCGACATGCGTTCTCCTTTGCTGGATGAGGAATGGCGGACGCGGACGAAGAGCCGGCGCCTCCCGGGTGTTATAGGCCCGCGGGGCGCGGCAATCGTGACAGGTCGCATCCGTGCGGGCCGGGCGTCGCGCGCCATGGCGCCGCGACCGGCGCGGGCCCGGCGCCGGCCTAGCCGCCCTGCTCCCGCGGGTCGCGCATGCGGCCGGTGCGCAGCACCCGGTCGTCGGGGCCGAAGTCGACGCTGAAGACCATGGCCTCGGTCGGCGACTCCAGGTAGCGCCAGTCCCAGGCGGTCTCGCGCTTGAGCGGATAGGAGGCGACCCGCATCGGCCGGCCCAGGCGGCGCCTAACCTCCTCGGCCGGCATGCCGGGCGCGATGGCGGCGAAGTTCTGCGGCGTCAGCACCTGGCGCAGCGCGGTCATGGTGCCGTCGGGGCCGAGGGTGACCATGTAGTTGCGCGCGCCCTCCGGTTGCCGGTTGTACTCGAAGGTGCGCGCGCCCCCGGCCTCAGGCCAGACGCGCTCGGGCTCGCCGAACTCGCGGCGCACGTCGGCCTCGGTGGCCACGCCCTCCTCCAGGCGCCCGATGCGCTGGTTGTCGCAGCCGGGCAGCAGCGCGGCCGCCGCCGCGAGCGCCAGCGACGCGATGCCGCGGCGTCGGCCCGCGCGGCCGGCGGGCGGCATTCCTTCGGGGGCGGTTCGGTGCATGGCGGGCGTCCTTCGGGTGCGGGGCGGGGACGGCCACTCTACCCCAGCGCCCGCCCGCGGCCGGGGCGATAAAATCCCGGCCCCCACCAGGCTTTCCGGTCCCCCCGCCCATGTCCATCTTCGCCCGCCCCCACTACACCTCCGACGCCACCGACTTCATCAACGACCTCAAGGCCGCGAAGCCCTCGCTCGACGCCGAGCAGCAGGCCGGCCGGGCGCTGCTCTGGGACAAGGCGGTGGACCGCAAGTCCTGGCGCGAATACCGCGCCGCCCAGGTCGCGCAGAAGCCCTACGTCTACCAGAACAGCACCGGCGCCGACACCGACAGCGACGCCGACGACGCGCGCTGATCCGCCGTGACGGGCCGCCGCCGGAGCCCGCCGCCCGCCCGTCCATCCCGGCGCGGGGCCTGATGGACGCCGCCATGCCCGCCGCCCCGGCGGACGCGCCGCCTGCGCCGGACGGCGCCGCGCCGCCGCCCGACGCGGTCGCGCGGCTCTACGGCGAGCCGCTCTTCGCGCTGCCGAGCGACCTCTACATCCCGCCCGACGCGCTGGAGGTCATCCTCGACGCCTTCGAAGGGCCGCTGGACCTGCTGCTCTACCTGATCCGGCGGCAGAACTTCAACATCCTGGACATCCCGATGGCGCACCTCACGCGCCAGTACCTCGGCTACGTCGAGGAGATCCGCGACCGCAACCTGGAACTGGCCGCCGAGTACCTGCTGATGGCGGCGATGCTCATCGAGATCAAGTCGCGCATGCTGCTGCCGCCCAAGCGCAGCGCCGACGCCGCCGAGCCCGAGGACCCGCGCGCCGAGCTGGTCCGCCGCCTGCTGGAGTACGAGCAGATCAAGCTCGCCGCCGCCCGGCTGCAGGCCCTGCCCCAGGCCGGGCGCGATTTCCTGACCGCGCAGGCCCACTTCGACCGCGGCATGGACGCGCCGCTGCCCGAGGTCGCCCCGGAAGAGCTGCGGGCCGCCTGGGCCCGCATCCTGCAGCGCGCCAAGGTCGCGCGCCACCACACCGTGACCCGCGAGACGCTGCACGTGCGCGACTTCATGACCGCGGTGCTGCGCACCCTCCACGGCCGCCGCTTCGTCGAGTTCGAGGAGCTGTTCGACCCCGCGCGCGGCGGCACCGTGCTGGTGGTCACCTTCATCGCGCTGCTGGAACTGGCCAAGGAGACGCTGATCGAGATCACCCAGGCGGAAGCCTTCGCGCCGATCTACGTCCGGCTCGCGTACACGCCGGCGCCGCCCGCCGGCGCGCGGGCCTGAGCGCCGGTCCGGGACCGCGATCCCGCCATCCGCGAGAATGCCGCCCGGCGCGCGCCGCGGACCATCCCGCCAGGGCGCCGGCCATGGGCGTCCGCCGCCGCCCCGATCCCGCAACCCGAGGAGACACCCGACCATGCACCGCACCCTGCTCAAGTCCAAGATCCACCGCGCCGCCGTCACCGACTGCGAGCTGCACTACGAAGGCTCCTGCGCGATCGACGAGGACCTGCTCGACGCCGCGGACATCGCCGAGAACGAGCAGGTGCACGTCTGGAACATCAACAACGGCGAACGCTTCGTCACCTACGCCATCCGCGGCGAGCGCGGCACCGGCATCGTCTCGGTCAACGGCTCGGCCGCGCGGCGCGCGGCGGTGGGCGACCTGCTCATCATCGCCGCCTTCGCCCAGGTGCCCGAGGAGCGGGTGCCGGGCTTCGCGCCGCGCCTGGTCTTCGTGGACGCCGCGCGGCGCAACCGCATCCAGGAGCAGCGCGGCCACGTGCCGGTGCAGGCCGCCTCGCACTGACCCGCCCGACCGGAGCCCGCCGATGACCACGCCCCCCGCACCCGCCCCGGCCGACGCCGCGACGCCCTACGGCACCCTGCCGCCGGCCAGCCCGCCCGCGAGCCGCAAGCCGCTGAGCCTGCCGCGGCTCGCCGACATGCACGCCCGCGGCGAGAAGATCGCGATGCTGACCGCCTACGACGCCACCTTCGCCGCCATCGCCGACGCGGCCGGGGTCGAATGCATCCTGGTGGGCGACTCGCTCGGCATGGTCTGCCAGGGCCTGCACAGCACCGTGGGCGTCACGCTGGAGGCGATGCGCTACCACACCGAGAGCGTCTCGCGCGGCCTGCGCCGCGCCCAGGGCACCGCCTGGATCGTGGGCGACCTGCCCTTCGGCAGCTACCAGGAATCGCGCGAGCAGGCGCTGCGCAGCGCCGCGGCGCTGATGGAGGCCGGCGCGCACATGGTCAAGCTCGAAGGCGGCGGCTGGACGACCGAGACGGTGCGCTTCCTGGTCGAGCGCGGCATCCCGGTGTGCGGCCACCTCGGCCTGACGCCCCAGACGGTGCACGCGCTCGGCGGCTACCGGGTGCAGGGCAAGGGCGAGGCGGCCGGCGCGCTGCTGCGCGCGCACGCCCTGGCGCTGCAGGACGCCGGCGCGGCGATGCTGGTGCTGGAGATGGTGCCCGCGCCGCTCGCCGCCGCGCTCACCGCCGAGCTGGCGCACTGCGCCACCATCGGCATCGGCGCCGGCCGCGCCACCGCCGGCCAGGTGCTGGTGATGCACGACATGCTGGGCATGAACCTCGGCCGCATGCCGAAGTTCGTGCGCAACTTCATGGCCGGCCAGGATGGCGTGCAGTCGGCCATCGCGGCCTACGTGCGCGCGGTCAAGGACGGCAGCTTCCCCGACGACCGGCTGCACGCCTGGTGAGGCCGGCGCCGGACGGACGGCGCGGCCCGTCCGCCGGCGGCCCGGCGCCCGGCTCCGCGCCGCCCGCACTTCCCGTCTTCCCTGCCCTTCCCGGCCGCCCCGATCCCGCCACGGCCGCCCGACGCATCCCCCGCACCGACGCCATGTTCATCGCCCACACGATCCCCGAATTGCGCGCCCACCTGGAGCGCTACAACCGCACCGCCCTCGTGCCCACCATGGGCAACCTGCACGGCGGCCACCTGGCGCTGGTGGCGCAGGCGCGCGGCCTGGCCGACGCGGTGGTCGCCACCATCTTCGTCAACCGGCTGCAGTTCCTGCCGCACGAGGATTTCGACACCTACCCGCGCACCTGGGAGCAGGACTGCGCCCGGCTGGAGGCCGCCGGCTGCGACGTGCTCTTCGCGCCGCGCGAGGCCGACCTCTACCCCGAGCCGCAGGCGTTCCGCATCGCGCCCGACCCGGCGCTGGCCGACATCCTCGAAGGCGCCTTCCGGCCCGGCTTCTTCGGCGGCGTCTGCACCGTGGTGATGAAGCTGCTGCAGTGCGCGCAGCCGCAGGTCGCGGTCTTCGGGCAGAAGGACTACCAGCAGCTGCTGGTGCTGCGCCACATGGCCCGGCAGTTCGCGCTGCCGGTCGAGGTGGTCGGCGGCGCCACGGTGCGCGACGCGGACGGCCTGGCGCTGTCCTCGCGCAACGGCTACCTCTCCGCCGCGGAGCGGGCCGAGGCGGTGGCCCTGCCGCGGGCGCTGCGCGGGCTCGCCGACGCGGTCCGCGCCGGCGGCCGCGACCTGCCCGCGCTGGAAGCCGAGGCGATGCAGGCGCTGCAGGCGCGCGGCTGGCGGCCCGACTACCTCACGGTGCGCCGCCGCGCCGACCTGCGGCCGCCCGCCGACGGCGCGCCGCTGCCGCCCCTGGTCGCGCTCGGCGCGGCGCGCCTGGGCGGCACCCGCCTGATCGACAACCTGGAATTCGACGCCGGCGCCGCCGGCTGACCGGCCGGCCCGCGCCACCGGGCGCTCCGGCTCCGCGCGGTCCCCCGCCATCCCGCTCCCTCCTCCCCGACCGTTTCCCCTCCCCGACCGACCGGACCGTCCCATGCCCCACCTGACCCTCGAATACACCCGCGACCTGGCCGATTTCGCGGTGGCCGACACCCTGCGCGAGATCAACCGCAGCCTCTTCGCCAGCGGCGAGATCCAGGCCGAGGCCGACCTCAAGGCCCGCGCCATCGCGCTCGACACGGTGCAGGTCGGCACCGAGCCCGGCGCCCGCGCCTTCGTCCACGCGCAGCTGCGCCTGTTGTCGGGCCGCACGCCCGAGGCCAAGCAGGCGCTGTCCGAGCGCATCGCCGTGGTGCTGCGCCAGCGCGTGCCCCGGCCCGCCGGCGCCCTGGTGCAGCTCAGCGTGGAGATCGTGGACATGGACCGCGCCTCCTACGTCAAGGAGCGGCTGTCGGAAGGTTGAGCGCGTTTTTCGGCAAATGGAAGCCGCTGCGGCGCGCGCTGCGCCTGCGCTGGCAGCTCCTTTTTCCATAGCATCCGGACGGTCTGCCCGGCGTGATTCCACCCGCGGCTGCGCACGGCCGGCGCCGATGCGCGCGCCGGGCGGTTCGATCCCTGCGCGGCCCTGGCGGCCGCGGCCCGCCCTCAGGCTTCGGCGACCGGGTCGCGGCCCATGAGCGAGGCGACCGCCTCGGCCGGCCGCATGCGGCCGTCGAGGAGCGCCACCACCGCTTCGGCGATCGGCATCTCCAGGCCCAGGCCGCGGGCCCGCGCCACCACCGCCCGGGCGCAATAGGCGCCCTCGGCCACATGGCCGAGCGAATCTACCGCCTCGCGCAGCGTGCGGCCTTCGGCCAGCAGCAGGCCGACCTTGCGGTTGCGGCTCAGGTCGCCGGTCGCGGTCAGCACCAGGTCGCCCAGGCCCGACAGGCCCATGAAGGTGTCGGCCCGCGCGCCCAGTGCCACGCCGAGCCGCGTCATCTCGGCCAGCCCGCGGGTGACGAGCGCGGCCCGGGCATTGAGGCCCAGGCGCAGGCCGTCGCACAGGCCGGTGGCGATCGCCATCACGTTCTTCACCGCGCCGCCGACCTCCACGCCGACCACGTCGTCGTTGGCGTAGACGCGCAGCGCCGGCCCGTGGAAGGCCGCGACCAGCGCGTCGCGCACCGCCGCATGGGCGCTGGCCGCGACCAGGGCGGTCGGCTGCCCGCGGGCCACCTCCAGCGCGAAGCTCGGACCGCTGAGCGCGCCCGCGACCAGGCCGGGCGCGACCTCGGCGCAGATCTCGTGCGGCATCGGTCCGCCCGCCCGGCCGGACCGGTCGTCGGCGGCGGTCTCGAAACCCTTGCACAGCCAGGCCACCGGCATGCGCAGGTGGGCGATCCGCGCCAGCAGGCCGCGCAGCGCGGCGGTCGGCGTGGCGACGACCACCAGATCGGCGGCGCCGGCCAGCGCGACCGGATCGCCCGCGTCCACCCGCAGGCCCGGCGGCAGCGCGATGCCCGGCAGGTAGCGGTCGTTCTCGCGCGAAGCGCGCATGGCCTCGGCCTGCCGGGTGTCGCGCGCCCACAAGGCGACGCCGCCGCCGGGCGACGTGCGCGCGGCGGCGGCCAGGGCGATGGCGGTGCCCCAGGCACCGGCGCCGAGCACTGCGATTTTCATAGCATGGGGCGCACGCGGGGCGTGCGCCGGAAGCCGGAAATGCGCAAGGCTTACTGGGGCAGCGTGGCGGCCTGGCCAGCGGCGGCCTGGGCCTGCTGCTGTTCGTACATGGCCTGGAAGTTGATCTCGGCCAGGTGCACCGGCGGGAAGCCGGCGCGCTGGATCACGTCGGCCACGTTGCCGCGCAGGTAGGGGTAGACGATCTGCGGGCAGGCGATGCCCATGATCTGGGCGACCTGCTCCTCGGGCAGGTTGCGGATCTCGAAGATGCCGGCCTGCTTGGCCTCGACCAGGAACACCGTCTTGTCCTTCACCTTGGTCTGCACGGTGGCAGTCACCGACACCTCGAAGACCCCGTCGGCCACCGACTGCGCGTCCACGCCGAGCTGGATGTCGACGCTGGGCTGCTCCTGCTCCAGCAGGATGGCGGGGGAGTTCGGCTGCTCGAGCGACAGGTCCTTCAGGTAGACGCGCTGGATCTGGAATACGGGTTGTTCTTGCTGCTGGTCGGACATGGTCGTGCTCGGTGGTTCGGAAAGGGGAGGATGCGGGGCCCGGAGGCGCGCCGCATTATGTCAGCAGGCCCGGACGGGCCCGGGCGGGCTCAGCCGCCCGCGCCGCCTTCGAGCAGCGGCACCAGCCCGCCCTGGCCGTCGAGCGCCACCAGGTCGTCGCAGCCGCCCACGTGGGTGGCGCCGATGAAGATCTGGGGCACGGTGCGGCGGCCGGTCAGCTCCATCATGCGGTTGCGCTCGCCCTGGACCTGGTCGATGCGGATCTCCTCGATCTCGGTCACGCCGCGCGCGGCCAGCAGCTGCTTGGCGCGGGTGCAGTAGGGGCAGAAACCGATGGTGTACATCTTGACGGGCTGCATGCGGGGGTGTTCCTCTTCTCGCGCGGGGCGACGGGATGGCAGGGGCGCGAAGGCGCGGGCGCCGCCGGCGGCGCTCGCCGCCGGGGCAGGAACCGGGGCCCGGGCAGGCCGGGACCGGGTCCGGGCGTCCGCTCAGGCCTTCTCGGACGTGACCGGCAGGTTAGCGTCTTTCCACGCCTTGAGCCCGCCCGCCATCGCTTGGGCCTGCTGGTAACCCAGCTTCTTGGCCGCCGCCGCGGCCTTCGCCGCGCGGGCGCCCGAGGCGCAGACCATCACCACCGGCAGGGCCTTGTTCTTCACCACCTGGGGCAGGCGCGACTCCAGTTCGCCCAGGGGCACGTTGCGCGCGCCCACCGCATGGGCGCGGGCGTATTCGTCGGGCTCGCTCACGTCGACCAGCACCGCCTTCTCGCGGTTGATGAGCTGCACCGCGCCGGTGGGCTGCAGCGCGCCGCCGTTCGCCCCCTGGATCAGGGGCCAGAGCAGCAGCCCGCCGGAGACGAGCGCGATGAGTAAGAGCGACCAGTTGTCGATGATGAAATTCACGGGCTTCCTTGGATGGGCAAACCCGGCAATTTTAGAATGCTGTGTTCCGTCCCGCTGCGGCAGGCCCGTCGCCCGCCCCGGCACCCCACCTGGAGACCCTCCCTTGCACAAGCTCGTCCTGATTCGCCACGGCGAATCCACCTGGAACCTGGAAAACCGCTTCACCGGCTGGACCGACGTCGACCTGACCGACACCGGCGTCGAGCAGGCCAAGAACGCCGGCCGGCTGCTGCGCGCCGAGGGCCTCGACTTCGACCTCGCCTACACCAGCGTGCTCAAGCGCGCCACCCGGACCCTGTGGCACACGCTCGACGAGATGGAGCGCACCTGGCTGCCGGTGGTGCACAGCTGGCGCCTCAACGAGCGCCACTACGGCGGCCTGCAGGGACTCAACAAGGCCGACATGGCCAAGCAGTACGGCGACGCCCAGGTCCTGGTCTGGCGCCGCAGCTACGACACCCCGCCGCCGCCGCTGGAGGCCGACGACCCGCGCAGCGAGCGCAAGGACGTGCGCTACGCCAAGCTCCAGCCCGAGCAGATCCCGCTGACCGAATGCCTCAAGGACACCGTCGCCCGCGTGCTGCCCTTCTGGAACGAGGCCATGGCGCCCGCCATCCGCGCCGGCAAGCGCGTGGTCGTGGCCGCGCACGGCAACTCCATCCGCGCGCTGGTCAAGTACCTCGACGGCATCTCGGACGAGGACATCGTCGGCCTGAACATCCCGAACGGCATCCCGCTGGTCTACGAGCTCGACGCCGACCTCCGGCCAATCCGCCACTACTACCTCGGCGACGCCGAGGCGGCCGCGAAGGCGGCGGCGGCGGTGGCCGCGCAGGGCAAGGGCTGAACCCCCGGCCGCGGCGGCGGTCCGCAGCGGAAATTCCTCCGATGACCCTGCGGATCGCGGAACCGTCGTCCCCGGACCCCCTCTAAGTGCCCAGGAAGCCCCACAATACCGGGGCGCACATCCGCACATATCGGACAACAAGGGTTGTATGGGCCAGAAACTGAAGATTGCCAGCTGGATTTCCGTCGGCGTGGTGGCCGGCGCGCTGACCACCGTCTCGCTGCAGACCGTGGCGCGGGGCGCGATGGCCCCCCTGCCGCTCGAGGAACTGCAGCAGCTCGCCGCCGTGTTCGGCATCGTCAAGACCGACTACGTGGAGCCGGTGGACGACAAGAAGCTCATCACCGACGCCATCTCGGGCATGGTCGCGAGCCTCGACCCCCACTCCCAGTACTTCGACAAGAAGTCCTACAAGGAATTCCGCGAAGGCACCTCGGGCCGCTTCGTGGGCGTCGGCATCGAGATCTCGCAGGAAGACGGCCTGATCAAGGTCGTCTCGCCGATCGAGGGTTCGCCCGCGTTCCGCGCCGGCATCAAGCCCAACGACCTCATCACCAAGATCGACGACACCGCCGTCAAGGGCCTGGCGCTCAGCGAGGCGGTCAAGCGCATGCGCGGTGACCCGGGCACCAAGGTCATGCTCACCATGTTCCGCAAGGACGAGAGCCGCACCTTCCCGGTGACCATCACCCGCGAGGAGATCAAGACCCAGTCGGTCCGCGGCAAGGTGGTCGAGCCCGGCTACGCCTGGCTGCGCCTGTCGCAGTTCCAGGAGCGCACCGTCGAGGACTTCGTCAGGAAGATCGACGACATCTACAAGCAGGAGCCCAACCTCAAGGGCCTGGTGCTCGACCTGCGCAACGATCCGGGCGGCCTGCTCGACGCGGCCGTCGCCATCTCGGCCGCCTTCCTGCCGTCCGACGTGACCGTGGTCTCCACCAACGGCCAGCTCGCCGAGAGCAAGTTCACCTACAAGGCGGCGCCCGAGTTCTACCAGCGCCGCCGCGGCACCGATCCGCTCACCAGCCTGCCGGCCGCCATCAAGAAGGTGCCGCTCGTGGTGCTGGTCAACGAAGGCTCGGCCTCGGCCAGCGAGATCGTCGCCGGCGCGCTGCAGGACCACAAGCGCGCGACCGTCATGGGCAGCCAGTCCTTCGGCAAGGGTTCGGTGCAGACGGTGCGGCCGCTCGGCCCGGACACCGGCCTCAAGATCACTACCGCCCGCTACTACACCCCGAGCGGCAAGTCCATCCAGGCCACCGGCATCGTGCCGGACGTGCTGGTCGACGAGACGCCCGAGGGCAGCCCCCTGGCGGCCCTGCGCATCCGCGAGGCCGACCTCGAGAAGCACCTGATGAGCGGCCAGACCGAGGACAAGAAGGGCATGGCGCTCGACAAGGCCCGCGAGGACGCGCGCAAGCGCCTCGAGGCCGAGGCCGCCAAGCCGGCGTCCGAACGCGCCAAGCCGCCGGAGTACGGCAGCGCCGACGACTTCCAGCTGGCCCAGGCGCTGCGCCAGCTCAAGGGCCAGACGGTGATCGCCAGCAAGACCCTGCAGGTCGAGCGCAAGGACGAGAAGAAGGACGAGTGAGGCCCCGCCGTCCTGCGCGTGCCGCAGGACGCGGCCCCGCGCACACCGCATGGACGACGACCAGCTGCTGCGCTACTCGCGGCACATCCTCCTGGACGACATCGGCATCGAGGGCCAGCAACGGGCCCTCGACGCGCACGTGGCGGTCATCGGCGCCGGCGGCCTCGGCTCGCCGGTGGCGCTCTACCTGGCGGCCGCCGGCGTCGGGCGCCTGACGCTGGTCGACGACGACACGGTCGACCTGACCAACCTGCAGCGCCAGATCGCGCACGCCACCGACCGCGTCGGCGCCCCGAAGGTGGAATCGGCCGCCGCGGCCGCCGTCGCGCTCAATCCCGCGACCGCCATCCATTGCCTGCGCGAACGGGCCACGCCGGCGCTGCTGGACCGCCTCGCCGCGGAGGCCGACGTGCTGGTGGACTGCAGCGACAACTTCGCCACCCGCCAGCAGGTCAACGCCGCCTGCGTCCGGGCGGGCACGCCGCTGGTCGCGGGCGCCGCGCTCGGCTTCGACGGGCAGGTCGGGGTCTTCGGCCTGCACGCCGGCAGCTCGCCCTGCTATGCCTGCCTGTTCCCGCCGGACCAGGTCCCGGAAGAGGTCGCCTGCTCCACCATGGGCGTCTTCGCGCCGCTCGTCGGCATCGTCGGCGCGACCCAGGCCGCCGAGGCCCTGAAGATCGCCATGGGCGCCGGCCGGCCGATGGACGGCCGCCTGCTCATGCTGGATGCGCGCCGCATGGAGTGGAACGACATCCGCGTGGGCCGCGACCCCGGCTGCCCGGTCTGCGGCGGCGGCCACCCGCCGGGCGGCGCGCCGGACTGAGCGAAACGCCCAGGACGCGGCGCGACTTGCCGTTCTTGCTGCCGTCCAGGCGCACCGTCCGCGCCCGGCCGTCCGCGACCGGTGCGCTTCCGCCGCTCACTTGGAAGCCGGTTTAGGAGCGGTGGTCTGGCGCAGGGCCTGGCCGCAGTCGGCGTCCTTGCCAGGGCCGGTTTCCACCGTGGCCGCCAGCGCCAGCAGCGGATTGATGATGCCGAGCGCGACCGCGGCGGCCGCCCGGCCCGCCAGTGCGCCCGTGTCCGGGAAGGCCGACGGATCGGCGAAGGTGCCGCCGATCTTGAGCGGCGAGCGCAGGCTCAGGATGCTCACGTCCTTCGGCTGGGGCCGCAGCACCAGGGCCAGGGTCTCGTCGCCCAGGTCGATCCGCCCGTCGCCGTAGACCACCGTGTCGCTGGTGTCGAAGACGATCGCCTTGCTGGTCATCACACCCTTCTTCACGTCGAAGGACGCGGCGGCGCAGCGCAGCCGGACTTCGCGGTCGCCGCGGACGAAGAAGCGGATCACCTCGCCGCCGTCCAGGCCGATGAACTCCATCAGCAGGTTGCTGAACCGGCCGCTGCCGGTCAGCACACCGACCTCGCCGGAGACGTCGCCCAGCAACTGGGCCACCGAGCCGCCCCGCCCTTCCAGCTTGACCTGCGCCGTCAGCTCGCCCAGGCTGCTCTTGGTGCTTTCGATGCTCGGGAACAGGCGGTTGAGCTGCATGCCGCGGCCTTTGAGGTCCACCGCGATGGCGGCCGGGCTGCTGGCGGAGTCGATCCGCAGGTTGCCGTCGAGCTTGCCGCCGGCGACGGTCATGTCCAGCGGGTCGAGCCGCAGCCTGCCGTCCTGCAGGGCCACGTGCGTCCGCAGGCTCTGCAGCGGCAGCTGCTCCACGTGCTGGATGCGCTTGGCGTCGAACCGCACGTCCGCGTCCATGGCCGCGAGCCGGCTGAAATCGAGCTTGGCGGTGGGCAGCACCTTGCCGGAGCGCTTGCCCTTGCGCGCCTTCGCCACCCGTTCGGCGGAAGGCCGTGGCACCGCGCCCGCCGCGGTCTGGCGGCTGCCCTTGGTCGCCGACGGCTCCAGCCCGATGATCGGCCCGAGGTCGTTGAAGTCCAGCCGTTCGGACACCAGGTTGCCCGAGAGCTTGGCCACTTTCTGGCGCTGGTCGTACTGCAGGTCGCCCGCCATGTCGGAACTGCCGAGCTTCCCCTGCAGGTTCGTCACCTTCCAGAGGCCGACCTGCTTCTCGACGCGCGCCTTGACCGCGTAAGGCGGGGTCGTGGGCAGCACCACGCCCAGGTAGCCGTAGAGGTCCGAGAGGCTCTGCCCGCGCATCCGCACGTCGGCCGCGATGTTCTCCAGCGTCGCGAGGCTGCCGATGGTGCCCTTGGCGACGAACTCCGTCTGCCCCGCCTTCGCGTCGATCTCGAGCGGGAACGGCGGCGCCTGCGCCAAGTCGGTGAGCTGCAGGATGCCTCCGGTCCGACCGCTGGCGGAGAAGGGCTGCTTCTGCCAGGTGCCCTTGGCGTCGTAGCGCAGCGGCAGTTGGCTGTCGGCCTGCTCCTGAAGCTGGATATCGACCCGGATGTCCGCGCCCTTCTCGGGCGCGATGAAATGCAGGCTGCCGTTGTCGACCTGGAGTGTGCCCACGTCCGGCGTGGTCCCGCCTCCGCCCGTGTCCTGCCGGTCCAGCGCCCAGGTCTTGCGGCCGTCCGGCTCCATCTGCAGGCCGATCTGCGGGGAACGCAGCCGCACCATCGGCAGCACGACCTCGCGCTTGAGGAGCGGCCAGAGCCGGATGTCGAACTCCGCCCCTTCCGCGCGGATCAGGTAGGGATCCTGGGCCCAGGGCGGATTGGCGAATTCGATCCCGTCCATCACCACCCGCACGGTCCGGCCGAGCTTCACGTCGAGGTGCCGGGTGATCTCGAAGCGGCGGCCGGTCTTCTCGCTCACGTAGCGGTTGATCGGTCCGCGCAGCAGGTCCCAGGGGAAGAACGCCACGATCGCCACAAGCAGCGCCACCGAGGCCAAGAGACCGATGGCCACCTTGCGCCAGGCGCCATGGCGACGCGGAGGGCGCGGCGCGCCACCGACGGAAGCGCCGGCTTCGGCACCGCCTGGAACGGGCGCGGAGGAATGGGAAGGAGAGGAAGGGGACATGGCGTGGCCTGGATGCGGCGGGCGGTCCGCTGGAGTCGCGCGATGCCTCCCGACGCGGCGTCGGCGGAGGCGCGCAGCGCTGCGGAAATGGATCGACTATGGAGATGAAGCGGGTGCGCTACGATCGGCGCCCTGCCCCACCGCCCGTCAGCACACGCCTACACCGATGCGCGGCGCCCGTAGGAAAAAGCCCACCCGACGGACGACCCATCGCTGGCATGATGCCGATGCGCGGATAGATAGATTTCCTAGAGCGCTGGGAACCACCTCGCGCTTTCCTCCCGTTCCCGTCCCGCACCCCGGACCCCCCTTGGCCCTCAAAACCTACATCGTCGAAGACAACGCGACCATCCGGGAGAACCTGATCGGCACTCTGGAGGAACTGGCGCGCATCGAAACCGTGGGCATCGCCGAGACGGAAGACGCGGGCCGCGCCTGGCTGCTCGCCCATCCCGACGACTGGGACCTGGCCATCGTGGACCTCTTCCTGAAGCAGGGCAGCGGCCTGGGGATCCTCTCGGCCTGCAAGAAGCGGAGCGCCGACCAGAGGCTCGTGGTGCTGAGCAACTACGCCACGCCCGACGTGCGCAACCGCTGCGCCCAGCTCGGGGTGGACGCGGTCTTCGACAAGTCCAACGAAATCGACGCGCTTGTCGACTACTGCATCCAGCACAGCAACCGGTTCGTGCAGGACACCGGTTCCTGAGCCCCGCCGCGCATCCCCCATAAGCGCTGCGGGCCGCATCCGCCCCTGCTCGAGGAAGCGTATGCGGCCCGCGGCATCCGGCCGGGATGCGCCGGACGATCAATCGATGAGCTTGTTCTTGAGGGCGTAGTAGGTGAGGTCGCTGTTGGAGGTGAGGTTCATCTTCTCCATCAGGCGGGTCCGGTAGGTGCTGACAGTCTTCACGCTTAGGGACAGCGACTTGGCGATGTCGCCCGCGGTCTCGCCCTTGGCCAGCTTCAGGAACACCTGGAACTCGCGTTCCGACAGCAGTTCGTGCGCGGGCGCGTCGTCCTTGCGGTTGAGCTGCTGCGCCAGCAGGTCGGCCACGGCCGGCGTGATGTAGCGGCGGCCCAGCGACACGGTGCGGATCGCGTTCACGATGTCCATCGGATCGCATTCCTTGTTGAGGTAGCCGCTCGCGCCCTGACGGATCAGGTTCATCGCGTAGTGCTCTTCGGGATAGCCGCTCAGGATGAGGATGCCCACGTCCGGAGCCTTGGCGCGGATCATTCCGAGCGCGTCGAGGCCGGTCTGGCCGGGCATCGAGAGGTCCATGACCAGCACGTCGATCTCGGTCGTGCGGATGAGATCGATGGCTTCGCGTCCGTTGGAGGCTTCGCCCACCACGCGCAGGTCGACATGGTCCGAGAAGAACTGCTTGAGACCCGACCGTACGATTGCATGGTCGTCGACGATTCCGATTTTGATCATCTCACGATCTTTCTTTGGGAACTACGGTAGCGTGGGCACAATGCCGCATCACCTACGATTCAGCTGCCGCTCATGACG
Organism: Xylophilus ampelinus; assembly: GCA_036946225.1. Lineage (GTDB taxonomy): Bacteria > Pseudomonadota > Gammaproteobacteria > Burkholderiales > Burkholderiaceae_C > JAKOND01. Next base: position 22,100 of record JAQIJO010000007.1, on the reverse strand, counting down.
AGCGCTTGGCATCGATTATTGACCATTATTTCCCGGGAGTCCGGCTTGGCTATCTGGCGGTTTCACATTTCCAAGGCCATGGTCAGCATGGCCCTGGCGTGCCTGGCGGCCGTGGTCATGATAGGAATCAACGAGATCGGTTACCGCCGTTCCGCCGCCGCGGTGCAGGCCATGGAAATCCAGCAGCGCTCGCGCAGCGTGGTGCACCGCCTGATGCTCCAGGTGCTCGACGCGGAGACCAGCCAGCGCGGCTACCTGCTGACCGGCGACGCGAGCTACCTCCCGCCCTACACCCTGGCGATCGAGTCCCTGCAGGCGACGCTGCGCGAACTGCACCAGCTCTACGACCATTCGCCGCGCGAATCGTCCCAGGCCATCGCCCTGTCGCAGGCGGTGGTGCGCAAGCTCTCGGAGATGGACCTGAGCATCCGCCTGCGCAAGCAGGACCAGGAGGACGCCTGGCGCTTCGTGATCGACACCGACATCGGGCGCCGGCAGATGGAGGAGATCCGCGCCGGCGGCAACGAACTGCTGCGCCTGGAGCGCAACGACCTGCTGCGGGCGCAGGCGCAGATCCGGCAGTCGCTGGTGCTCTCGCGCATCGGGATCGCGCTGGTCGCGGTGGTGGCGCTGATGGCCTTCTTCATGTACCTGCGGCAGACGCTGGTCCTCAAGCGCTTCGGCCAGCGCGAGCAGGAGGCGCTGGAGAAGGAGCGCGACCGGCTCGGCGAGCAGGTGCGCGAGCGCACCGCCACCCTCGCCGAACTCGCGACGCACCTGCAGCAGGTCCGCGAAGAGGAGCGCAGCCACCTCGCGCGCGAACTGCACGACGAGCTGGGATCGCTGCTGACGGCGGCCAAGCTCGACGTGGCGCGCCTGAAGTCGCGGGTCGGGAGCGACTCGCCCGAGGTCGCGGAGCGCATCGAGCACCTCGCGCAGACGCTCAACAGCGGCATCGCCCTGAAGCGCCGCATCATCGAGGACCTGCGGCCCTCCTCGCTCTCCAATCTCGGGCTCGTGGCCGCCCTGGAGATCCTGACCGGCGAGTTCCGGGACCATTCGGGCATGCAGGTCGCGAGCGACATCGAACCCTGCGAACTCGACGAATCCACCGAGCTGACGATCTACCGCATGGTGCAGGAATCGCTCACCAACATCGGCAAGTACGCCCAGGCGCAGAGCATCCTGGTCACCCTGCACGCCTACGCCGACCATGTCGAGGTGCAGGTGCGCGACGACGGGCAGGGCTTCGACCCGGCGGCGATCGACCCGTCGAGCCACGGCCTCGCCGGCATGCGGCACCGGGTGGAGGCGCTCGGCGGCAAGCTCTTCGTCGATGCAGCGCCGGGCCGCGGGACCCTGGTGCGGGCGGTGCTGCCGCGCGCCGCCTGAGCCCGGGCCGGACTGTCGGCCGCCTCCTACAGGGCGCGGCCTCGCGTACTGACACCGGCTCGGGTCCGGTGCTTATCGGGCCGTCATGCGGCTTTCACTAACCTTCCAGGCAGGCGATCCGCTTTCGCCACCGTCCTCTCCCCACCGGGGAATCCAGCCTGGAAGGAACACACATGCTGCATTACGCCGTGGTTTTCTTGGTCATCGCCCTGGTCGCCGCGCTCTTCGGGTTCGGCGGCATCGCCGCCGGCGCGGTGGGCATCGCGAAGATCCTGTTCTTCGTCTTCCTGGTGATGGCGATCGTGAGCTTCGTCGCCAGCCTGATGCGCAGAAGCTGACCTGGCTCCTTCCGCCCTGCCAGACCCAAGGGGCGGATTCCGTTCAACAACTACTTCCTTGAAGGAGCACCTCCATGTCCAACCTCGCGAACAAGGCCAGCAACACCACCGACGACGTCCTGAAGAGTGCCGACAGCGCGGTCGAATCGACCCGCGATTTCGCCAACGACACCCTGGACAAGGCAGGCCGCAAGGTGCGCGAACTGCAGGACAGCGTGCAGCCCACCATCAAGAACCTGGGCAAGAGCGCGGAGAACATCGCCCAGCGCGGCATCGACTACGCGTCCGACGCCGCCAGCCGCGCCCAGCAGCAGATCAACCGCTACGCCGACGTGACCGGCCGCTACGTGGCCGACCAGCCGGTCCGCTCGGTGCTGATCGCCGCCGCCACCGGCGCCGCCATCGCCGCGGCGATCCTGCTGCTGACCCGCGAGAACAATCGCAACCGCTATTGACGCCTCCCAGGCACGGCGATCCGGCGCAGCGCGCGGCGGATCGCCGCAGCCGTCCCCGCCCTGCCGTGGCCGCCCTCCCTGCCCCGTCCCCTCGATCGACCGCCCTATGCTCCATCCCATCTTCTCCGTGCTGATACGACGGCCCGATCTGCTCGCCGAACACTTGGCGGGCTATGTCGGCCTGGTGCAGGAGGAAGTGACCGGCGCCGGCAAGGAGGTCGTCTACAAGGCCGTCGCCTGGGTGGTGGTCGGCGTCGCCGCCCTGCTGTTCCTCGTCCTCGCCGGCGTCGCCGCGATGCTGGCCGCCGTGTACGGCGAATTCCACTGGGCGCTAGGCGTGGTGCCCGCGATCCCCCTGGTCGCCGCCCTGGTCGGTTGGGGTTACGCCAAGAAACCGCTCACGGCCAACCGCTTCGCGGTGATCAAGTCGCAGATCAATGCGGACGTGGACGCCCTGAAGCACGCTGGAGAATAACAATGAACGATTCCAGCACCCCCGAGATTTCCGCCAAGGAGCGCCTCGAACTGAACCGCCAGGCGCTGATCGACCAGTTCGCCGCGCGCGGCGGCAAGAAGGCCCGCCGCGCTCCGGTGTCCGCGCGCGTCCAGATGATCGAGGGACGCCGCGTCGCGGTCCCGAATCCTTCCGTAGCCGCGGACGCCGTGGCCGACGACGCCGTCCGCGCGGCGCGCGGCGCCGCGGAGCGTGCGGACGCTTATTTGTCCGATCCCGATTCCTCCCGTCCCGCGTCGGGAAGCGTTTCCGCTTTCCTGCCGATCGCCAAGCACATGGCCCGCACCTGGTGGGAGTACCACCCTGCGCGCGCCCTGCTCTCCATGGGCAGGCCCTTCCTCGAGGACTACGTCGAGCGCCGTCCCTGGAAGGCGGTGGCGGTGGCGGCCGGCGTCGGCGCCACGCTGGTCGTCGTGCGTCCCTGGAAGCTGCTGTCGGTCGGCGGCATCGTGGTCGCGGCCATGAAGTCGTCCCAGGTGTCGAGCATCGCCCTGTCGCTCATCTCCGCGGCCCAGAGTTCGGCGGAGATCGCCCGCCAGAACCTCCGCAGCGCGGAAGCGACGGCTCCCCATCCCGCGGACGGCGGCCCGGCGCCCCACCGCTGACCCTTTTTCGGCCTGGCCCAGGCGGGTGCAACCTGCGGCCGGATATCAACTCCGCACGCTTCCCTTCCAACTAAACGACCTGAGGAACTCATCATGAAATACGTACGCGCCATCGCATTCGCAGCCCTCGCAGGCATCACCGTCGTGACCACCGGCTGCTCGGTCGCACGCAACCAACAGACCGTGGGTTCGTACGTCGACGATGCCGCCATCACCACCGCGGTGAAGGCCAAGTTCGCTGAGGACAAGACCGTGTCCGCCACCTCCATCAGCGTCGAGACCCTGAACGGCACCGTCCAGCTGTCCGGCTTCGCCAAGAGCCAGGCCGAGAAGGACCGCGCCGGCGCCCTGGCCCGCGAAGCGAAGAACGTGCGCGACGTGCGCAACAACATCGTCGTGCGCCCGTAAGCGGGCACGGCACCCAGGAAACCTCCCCGTCCCGGGCATGTCGCCCGGGGCCGGGATCCGAAGGCAGGCGGACGAACTCAATTCGTCGCCTGCCTTTTTTGATAGCGGAGCGCATCCGCTCGGAATCGAGAGACCATGAAGATCTTCAACTGCGACAACTGCGGCAACCCGGTGTTCTTCGAGAACGTCCAGTGCCTCAACTGCGGATGCCGCCTGGCATTCCTGCCGGATCAGCTCTCGATGGGTGCCCTGGAACCGGTGGAGGGCGAGACGGGGGTCTACCGCCGCCTCGGCGCGGGCCACGGTGCGGACGCGCCGCGCTACCGCATGTGCCACAACCACGACGAGTACCAGGCCTGCAACTTCAGCGTCGAGGACGACGATCCCGAGGCGCTCTGCATGTCCTGCCGGCAGACGCGGCTGCTGCCCGACCTGTCCTCCCCGATCAACCGCCAGCGCTGGTACCGGATCGAGGTCGCGAAGCGGCGCCTCTTCTACACGCTGGCGCGCCTCGGCCTGGCGGCGACCACCACCCACGGCGGCAGCCTTCGCGCCCCCGCGCCCACCTACGAGTTCCTGGAGGACCTGCCGGGCAAGCCGCCGGTGATGACCGGGCACAACGAAGGCCTGATCACCCTCAACGTCATCGAGGCCGACGACGACGAGCGCGTCAAGCGGCGGGTCGAGCTGCACGAGCCCTACCGCACCCTGCTCGGCCACCTGCGGCACGAGAGCGGCCACTACTACTGGGACCGGCTGATCCGCGAGCAGAACAACGTGCAGTCCTTCCGCGAGGTCTTCGGCGACGAATCCTTCGACTACCAGGAGGCCCTGCGGCTGCACTACGCGCGCGAGCACGGCGACGAGTGGCAGCAGGACTTCGTCAGCATCTACGCCACCGCCCACCCCTGGGAGGACTGGGCGGAGACCTGGGCGCACTACCTGCACATGGTGGACCTGCTGGAGACTGCGGCCGCCTACCACACCAACGTGGTGGTGCCGGGCAGCGCCCCGCTGCCGGAAGACGGCGTCACCAGCCCGTTCAAGTCGGCCGAGGTGGACTTCGACGACCTGGTCAAGCAGTGGATCCCGGTGACGCTGATGCTCAACAGCCTGAACCGCAGCCTAGGCCAGGACGACGCCTACCCGTTCGCCCTGTCGGAAGGCGCGCTGCGCAAGCTGCGTTTCGTGCACGACATCATCCACGTCTGCGCCGACATGCCCTTCGTCGACGGCGAAGAGGACGTCGCGCGCGACAACGCCCTGCCGGCGGACGCGAGCATGGAAGAGCAGGTCGAGGCCGGCCAGGACGCCCTGCGCCAGGGCGACCAGCGCGTCGGCACCGACCAGGCCGACGAGATCGCCCAGGCCTGAACCGCCGCGCCCGGCGCCGTCAGCCCTCGGCCAGCTTGCGGCGCAGGCGTTCCTGCACCGCGGGCGAGACGAAGCGCTCCAGCGGCCCGCCGAGCCGGGCGATCTCCCGGACGTAGGTGCCCGAGATGAAGCGCGTCTCGTCGCTCGGCATCAGGAACAGGATCTCCACCGACGGCATCAGGATGCGGTTGATGCCGCCCATCTGCAGCTCGTAGTCGAAGTCGGTGGCGCTGCGCATGCCGCGCACCAGCACGTTCGCGCCGATCGCCCCGACGAAATCCTTGAGCAGCCCGTCGAGCGCCCTCACCTCGATGCGCGGCTCGCCGGCGGCGGCCTCGCGCACCATCGCCACCCGCTCCTCGAAGGAGAACAGCGTCTTCTTGTGGTGGCCGCGCGCGACCGCCACCACCAGCCGGTCGCTCAGCCGGGCGGCGCGGCGGATCATGTCCTCGTGCCCCAGCGTGACCGGGTCGAAGGTGCCGGCGTAGACCGCGTGCACCGGCGGGCGGACGGCGGGCGCCGGCGCCCCGGGGGCCGCGCTCATGCCGCCCCCTCCCCGGCCGCGGCGTCGCCGCCCACCGCGCCCGGCGCACGCGGCCGCAGCAGGTGGGCGTGGACCATGCCGGCGCGCAGGTGGCGGTGCAGCGCCAGGCCCAGCGGCTCCAGTTCCGCGTCGCTCCAGGCGCGCGGGGCTTCGAGGTAGACCCAACCGTCCGCCGCGGCCGCGCGCGCGGCGCTGCGCAGCATCTCCTCGAACCAGGGCGCCGCGAACGGCGGATCCAGCAGCACCAGGTCGAGCGCGCCGGGTTCCTGTCCGGCGGCGCGCGCCAGCGCGGCCAGCCCGTCGCCGCCCTGCACCGACACCGCCGCGGCGCCGAGGCGTTCGCAGGCGGCGCGCAGCGCGGCGCGCAGGGCGCCGTCCTGCTCGACCGCCAGCACCTGCGCGGCGCCGCGCGACGCGGCTTCCAACCCGAGCGCGCCGGTCCCGGCGAAGGCGTCCAGGCAGCGCCAGCCGCCCAGGTCCTGGCCGAGCCAGTTGAAGAGCGTCTCGCGCACCCGGTCGGGCGTGGGGCGCAGTCCGGGATGCGAAGGCACCCGGATCCGGCTGCGCTTCCAGCGGCCGCCGACGATGCGGATCTCGCCCGCGCCGCCGGGCGCGGCGCCGGGTTTCGCGCCGCGCGCGGGACCGGCGGAAGCGCGCGGCGCGCCCGGACGGGCGGCGGGCCGGGGCGCGGGCTTCACGGCCGGCCCCCGACGACCACGGTCACCATGCGGTCGGGCTGCAGCACCCGGGCGAAGGCGCTGCGGATGTCGGCGACCGTGACCTTCGCGACCTGCGCGGTCCAGGTGTCGAGGTAATCCAGCGACAGGCCGTACCAGGCGATGTTGGCCAGGTTGCCGACCAGCTTGCGGTTGCTGTCGATGCGCAGCGGGAAGCCGCCGATCAGGTTGTCCTTGGCCGCCTGCAGTTCGGCCGCGGTCGGGCCGTCGGCGACGAAGCCGCGCACGATGGCGCGCACCTGCTCGACCGCCTGGGCCGCCTGGTCGGGCCGGGTCTGCAAGCCCACGGTGAAGGCGCCGGCGTGCATGCCGAAGCCGAAGCCGCTGTCGACGCCGTAGGTCAGGCCGCGCTTCTCGCGCACCTCGGCGGTCAGGCGCGACACGAAGCCGCCGCCGCCCAGGATGTAGTTTCCCACCAGCAGGGGGAAGTAGGCCGGGTCGCTGCGGGGCACCCCCGGCTGGCCGACCAGGACCTGCGCCTGCGCGGCGTCGAAGGGGATGCGCTCCTCGCGCGCCGCCGCGAGTGGCGCCACCTCGGCCACCGACGGCAGCGGCGCGCAGCCCTGCGCCGGCAGGCGCGACAGCAGCGTCGCGGCGAGCCGGTCCGCGCCGGCGCGGTCGACCGCGCCGACGATGCTGACCTTGGCGCCGCAGGCGCGCAGCATCCGGCCGTGGAAGGCGCGCAGGTCCGCCGCCTCGATGCGCGCGAGGCTGGCCGGCGTGGTCTGCCGGCCGTAGGGATGGTCGCCGTAGACGGCGGCCGCGTAGGCCTTGGCGGCGACCGTGCCGGGCCGGGTGTCGGCCTCGCGCAGCGCGGCGTCGATGCGCTGGCGCTGGCGCTGCCAGACGGCCGGATCGAAGCTGGGCTCGCCGAGCTGGCGCGCCGCGAGCTGCGCGGCGCGCTCCAGCAGGTCCGGATCGGTCAGCGAACGCAGGCCCCAGCTGGTGCGGTCGTCGCCCGCGCTGCCGCCGAAGCTCGCGCCCAGGTCGGCCCAGGCCTCGCCGAGCGCGTTCTCGTCGAGCGCCGGCAGCGGCGCGCCGTCGGCGGCCCGGGTGGCGCGCACGCCGCGGCCCTGCATGCCGGCGGTGACGCCGGCGAGGCCCGCCTGGCCCGGCGGATCGCGCCGGTCGCCGGCGTCGAAGTCGATCTGCACGTCCACCATCGGCACCGCCGGGCTGGCCACGAGGTAGACCTGCGCGCCGCTGGGCTGGGTCCAGTGCTCGATGGGCAGCGCAGCGTGCGCGGAATGCATGCCGAGGAGCAGGCCGGCGCCCGCCAATCCTAGGCCAGCAGCTATCTTTTTGAGAGCAAGAATCATGGAGGTCGGATCCGGTGGGGAGGCGGTCAGCGCAGCGCGCCGGCCGCGGGGGGAGCGGCCGGACGGGCCGGCGCGTCGCCGGCCGCGCGCGGCTGGGGCACCAGGGTGGCGACGGTGAGCTGGTCGTCGCCGAAGTACCTGGCGGCGACCGCCCGGACCCGGTCGGGGGTGATGTCCTGCAGCCGGGCGATCAGCCTTTCGCTGGCGTCGAGCGGCAGGCCCTGCACCCAGTCGCTGCCCAGCTCGTTGGCCAGGCCGAAGACCGAGTCGCGCTTGTAGACCTCGCCCGCGCGCCACTGGGTCTTGACCCGCTCCAGCTCGGCGGCGGTCACGCCCTCGCGGGCGACCCGGGCCACTTCGGCGCGCAGGCCGGCCTCGACCTGGGCCGCCGTCTTGCCGCGCGCCGGCACGCCCTGCAGCCCGAAGGTGGAAGGGCCGCGGCCGATCAGGTCGTGCGATGCGTTGACGCTGTCGGCGATCCGGTCGGGACCCTGGGTCAGCGCGCGGTCGAGCCGGGCGCCGGGGTAGCCGTCGAGCACCGCGGCCAGCACCGTCAGCGCCAGCGCGTCGTCGTCGGACGGCGTGGCGCTGGCGCGGTCCAGGCCGGTGGCGGCCGCGAGGCCGGGCACCTTGAAGTTGAGCGCGACGTAGGCCTGCTCGGCCGGCGCCTTGACCTCGGCGCGGCGGATGCCGGCCTGCGCGGGCTCGGTGCGCGGCTTGCGCTCGGGCAGCGCGCCGGCCGGGACGGCGCCGTAGTACTTCTCGGCCAGGCGGCGCACCGCGGCCACGTCCACGTCGCCGGCCACCACCACCGCCGCGTTGCCGGGGAGGTACCAGCGCCGGTGGAAGTCGCGCACGTCCGCGGGCGTCATGGTGTCGAGGTCGCCCGGCCAGCCGATCACCGGCCGCCGGTAGGGCGAGGCGGCGAAGGTCGTGGCCTGCAGCACCTCGTGCAGGCGGGAGCGCGGGTTGTCGTCGGTGCGCATCCGGCGCTCTTCCTTGATCACCTCGATCTCGCGCGCGAATTCCTCGTCGGGCCACTGGTTGCGGGCGAAGCGGTCGGACTCGATGCGCATCACGTCCTCCAGCCGCCCGGCCGGGATCTGCTGGTAGTAGCCGGTGTAGTCGCGGCTGGTGAAGGCGTTCTCGCGGCCGCCGAGCGCGGCCACCCGGCGCGAGAACTCGCCCGGCTTCAGGTCCGGCGTGCCCTTGAACATCATGTGCTCCAGCGCGTGCGCCACGCCGGTCCAGCCGTCGGACTCGTCGAAGGCGCCGACCCGGACCCAGACCATCTGCACCGCCGTCGGCGCGCGCCGGTCGGGCTGGACGATCAGCGTCATGCCGTTGGCGAGCGTGAACCGCTGCGGCTGTCCCGCCTCCGCGGAAGCCGGCCGCCGGTCGCCGGCGGAAGCCGCCGGGACGCCGGCCGCCGGGGCGTTCGTGGCCGGGGCGTGCGGGGGGAGCGGGGCGCAGGCGGCCAGCCATCCCGCGAGGGACAGCGCCGGCAGCGCACGGAGCGTGGGAAAGGCGCGTTTCATAGAATGCATGATTCTAAGAACGCACCCAATGTTCAGCTTTTTCAAGAAAAAAACGCCTGCTCCCCCCAACGGACCGGCGCCGGAATCGCCCCCGCCGGCCGGCCCGGCCGCGGCGCCTTCCGCGGCCCCCGCCCCGGTCCCGCCGCCGGCCGGCGCCCCGGCGCCCGGCCCCGCCGACATGCCCGGCGCGCCGGCGGACGCGCCTTCCGCATCGGTCGCCAGCGCGGCCATGGGCTGGCTGCGCAACACCTTCGTCGCCAAGCCGGCGGCCGGACCCGCCGCCGAGCCGGCGCCGCCCGCGGGCGGAGCGCCGCTGCCGCCGCCGGCCGGCGCCGCACCGGCCTCCTCCGCACCCGCGACGCCCGCCGCCGCGCCGGTTCCGCCCGCGCCGGTGCCGGGCGCGTGGCAGCCCGCGCCCGGCCCGGCGGCACCGGCCTCCGCGCCCGCGTCGCCGGCCGCGCCCGGCCCGTCGTCCGACGCGGCGCAGCGCACGGGCTGGCTCGACCGCCTCCGGACCGGCCTGCGCAAGACCGGCGGCAGCATCACCACCGTCTTCACCGGCACCCGGATCGACGACGCGCTGTACGAGGAACTGGAGGACGCGCTGCTGATGGCCGACACCGGCGTCAAGGCGACGCAGCGCCTGCTGAACGACCTCAAGCGCCGGGTCAAGGAAACCCGCGCCACCGAACCCGCCCAGGTCAAGGCGCTGCTCGCCGACGCGCTGGCCGACCTGCTGCGACCGCTGGAGCGCGCGCTGGTGATCGGCGAGCACACGCCGACGGTGATCATGGTCGCCGGCGTCAACGGCGCGGGCAAGACCACCTCGATCGGCAAGCTGACCAAGCACCTGGCCAACGAGGGCGCGACCGTGCTGCTGGCGGCCGCCGACACCTTCCGCGCCGCGGCGCGCGAGCAGCTCGGCGTCTGGGCCGACCGCAACCTGGTCGAGATCGTCGGCCAGCAGGGCGGCGACCCGGCGGCGGTGAGCTTCGACGCGGTCACCGCCGGCAAGGCCCGCCGGCGCGACGTGGTGCTGGTCGACACCGCGGGCCGCTTGCCGACCCAGCTCCACCTGATGGAGGAGCTGCGCAAGATCCGCCGGGTGGTGCAGAAGGCCGACGCCACCGCGCCGCACGAGGTGCTGCTGGTGATCGACGGCAACACCGGGCAGAACGCGCTGGCCCAGGTGCGCGCCTTCGACGACGCGCTGCAGCTCACCGGCCTGATCGTCACCAAGCTCGACGGCACCGCCAAGGGCGGCGTGCTGGCCGCCATCGCGCAGGAGCGGCCGGTGCCGGTCTATTTCGTCGGGGTCGGCGAGAAGCTTGAGGACCTGGAGACCTTCGACGCGCGGGAATTCGCCCAGGCCCTGCTCGGCTGAGCGCGTCCGCAGGCGCCGTGCCGCCCGGTCCGCCCCGGCGCGCGGCGCGCCCGCGCCCGTGCCGTGTGCGTCCCGTCCGAGGCGGGCGTCGGCCGCGACGCCGCGCCGGTACGTTTCGTGAAGCCCTGTTGCCTCCGGTTTCCCGGCGCGCGGAACCTCTGGCCATGATCGAGGCTCTATCACGCAACGCGCGCCGAAGCCCCCGCAAATCCACGCAACCCTCCGCCTTTTCGCCTTTTGCCCGCAAACAATTTGCGTGATAGGTATTTTGGGGAACTTCGCGCGTAGCACTCGATCCAACCGAGTGCTAACATCAAAACGCACCAAAGCAACAAGGAAAGGATGCCTGGAATGAATACTCAGACTGGAGTCACCGCCACTTCCGTCGCTGCCGCCAACCCGTGGTCGCTGGTGCCTCCGCTGGGCAACCTCGACGCGTACATCTCGGCCGCCAACCGCCTGCCGCTGCTGACGCTCGAGGAAGAGCAACGCTTCGCGCGCCGCCTGCGCGACCACAACGACCTCGACGCCGCCGGCCGGCTGGTGCTCTCGCACCTGCGCCTGGTAGTGTCCATCTCGCGCCAGTACCTGGGCTACGGCATGTCGCACGGCGACCTGATCCAGGAGGGCAACGTCGGCCTGATGAAGGCCGTCAAGCGCTTCGATCCGGACCAGGGCGTGCGGCTGGTGAGCTACGCCATGCACTGGATCAAGGCCGAGATCCACGAGTACATCCTGAAGAACTGGCGCATGGTCAAGCTCGCCACGACCAAGGCCCAGCGCAAGCTGTTCTTCAACCTGCGCTCGATGAAGCAGGCCTTCAAGGCCGACAGCGCGCTGGCCGACGACGTCGGCGAGTCCGCGTTCGGCCACCGCGAGACCCTGAGCGCGCAGCAGATCGACGAGGTCGCGAGCAAACTCAACGTCAAGCGCGAGGAAGTCATGGAGATGGAGACCCGGCTCTCGGGCGGCGACGTGCTGCTCGACCCGTCGCCCTCGGACGACGGCGAGCAGGCCTTCGGCCCCATCGCCTACCTGGCCGACGCCTCGCACGAGCCGACGGCGATGATCGAGTCGCGCCAGCGCGACGTGCTGGCCACCGACGGCATCGCCACCGCGCTCGACGCGCTGGACGACCGCAGCCGGCGCATCGTCGAGCAGCGCTGGCTGCAGGTCAACGACGACGGCTCGGGCGGCATGACCCTGCACGAGCTGGCGGCCGAGTACAAGGTCAGCGCGGAGCGCATCCGCCAGATCGAATCGGCCGCGATGAAGAAGATGAAGAAGGCCCTGGCCGAGTACGCCTGACGGTCCGGCGGCCGCCGGAGCGGCTGCGCCCCCTTTAGACGCCAGCGCTCCCCTGCGCTGGCGTTTCCGTTTTCGCCCTAGCGCAGCGCCTGCAGCGCCCCGGCGGAAGCGGGCGGAGCCGGGATGCGGCGCGACTGCGCGGGATGGAAGTATTCCAGCGTCGGGACGATGGAGTCGTCCGCGCCCATGGACGACGGCGCCGGCTGGTAGGCGAGCGCGGGGTCGGCGGCGACCGGCCGGTAGTCCTGCCGTGCGGCCTGCACGAAAGCCTCCCACCCCACGCGCGGGTTCTGCAGGGACGCGTGGTCGAACGGCACTTGGACCACGCCCGCGCCGACCAGCAGGTTGTCGGCCAGCAGCACCGGGACCGGCGCCGCGGCGACGCGCAGGAAGGCGCCGCCCCAGGGATGGTCGTTCGCCAGTGTGTTGCTGGCCACCACGAGGCGGTTCTCGGCATGGGGCCGTCCTTCCTCGCCGTAGGCGACCATGGCCGAGTTCTGGGTGTCGCGGTTCTGCTGGACGATGTTGCCGACGAGGACGACGACGCCGCCGTCCGGGAAGTCGAGTTCGTAGCTCGAACGGCCGCCGCTCTCGTCGGTGAAGCGGCTGGCGCGGATGTCGCTGGACGCCGCGCGGCTCTTGAGCAGGTGGCCGACGTTGCCGTGGTGGAAATAGCTGCCGGAGACCGCGAGCCGGCGCGCGCGGCCGATGTAGATGCCGTGGCTCAGGCCGTCGCCCGAGCCGTTGTAGCCGAACTCGCAGTCCCGGATCTCGACCGAGGCGACGCCGTCGTGGGCCAGGATGCCGTTCTCGTTGCCCCAGAACAGGCTGTCGGCGATGCGCAGCGTGCCGCCCTCGAACCGGATGCCGGCCCCGTTGCGGTCGTCGACGCGGGCGCCGACGAATTCGACGTTCGCGATGTCGATGTCGCCGTGCCGGAACACCCAGATCGCCTTGCCCTCCGCGCTGCGGCCGTCGGCGACGAAGCGGGCGCGGCCGTTCACGCCGCGGATGGTGAGCCGCTTCTGCAGGAACAGCGCGACGTCGCCGCGGTAGGTGCCGGATGCGATCTCGATGATGTCGCCGTCCCGGGCCGCACGCGCCGCATCGGCCACCGTGATGAAGCGTCCCGCCGGGCCGACGCTCAAGACGCGCTGCCCGGGCGACCAGGCCGCGAGCGCATCCGCCGCGCCCGTCGCCGCGCGCGCCTGGTCGAGCGGCGGGGGCGGAGGCACGACGAAGGGGGTGCGGAGGCGCTCGGCGCGGGAGGGTTCGCCGAGCCAGTCGCGCACCATGCCGAGCGCCGGCAGGGCCACGCTCTCGAGTCGGGTGTGGCCGTACAGGCGCCGCTCGGCGTAGTCCATCAGTTCGCCCGGCGTGCGTCCGACGCGGTCGTACGTCGCCTTCGCGGCCCATCCACCGAGCAGCAGCGCCGCGGCCAGCAGGCCCAGGGCGATCTGCGCGGCACGCTTGCGGGGACGTGTCGGGGACGGGCGGGGGCTGCGGGTGTCGCGCATGGGGTCGACCGGAGGGAGCCAGGGATGCGCGCGACTCTACCGCGTTCCGGCGCCGGGCCGCCCATGCCCCGCCCCGCTCCCCCGCCCGCGGCGCACGCGCCGGCGTTCCCCCGTCCCGGTGCGCCCGCGCGGCGCGCGGCCGGCCGATCGTGCACACTGCGGCTCCCCCGCGCAGCCTCCGATTCTTCATGCCTCGTTCACTTCACCCCTCCGAACCCCGCGCCACGCGCCGCGCCTGCCTGCAGGCGGCGCTGCTGTCCTCCCTGGCCTGGCGCCCCGCCGGCGCCGCCGAAGCGCAGGCCTGGCCGACGCGGCCGGTGCGGCTGGTGGTCGGCTTCCCCGGCGGCTCCTCGCCCGACCTGACCGCGCGCACGCTGGCCGAACCGCTGGCCCGGGCCTTGGGCCAGCCGGTGGTCGTCGAGAACAGGGTCGGCGCCGGCGGCAACATCGGCGCCGACGCGGTGGCCAAGGCGACCGACGGCCACACCCTGGGGCTGATGATCAACGGCAACATGACGATCGCGCGGCTGGTCAATCCGCGCGCACCCTACGACCCGCTGACCGAGCTGCTGCCGGTCAGCCTGGTGGGCGTGTCCCCGCTGGTGCTCGCCGCGCCCCTGCAGTCGCCGGGCGCGGATGCGCGCGCCTTCCTGGAGGCGGCACGCGCCGCGGGCGACCGCTGGAGCTACGGCTCGCCGGGGATCGGCACCGTCGGCCACATCGGCATGGAGATGCTCAAGGCCCGCACCGGCATCGCCCCGGTGCACGTGCCCTATCCCGGCTATCCGCAGGTCGCGAACGCGCTGCTGGCCGGCGACCTGCAGCTCTCGATGCTGCCGCCGGCCCTGGCCGCGGCGCAGGTGCGGGCCGGCAAGCTGCGCGCGGTGGCGGTGACCGCCGCCGGCCGCAGCGTGCTCGCGCCCGACGTGCCGAGCCTGGCGGAAGCCGGGGTGGGCGATTTCTCGCTGGAGATCTGGAACGCGGTGGCCGCGCCGGCCGCGATGCCCCGGCCGGTGGCCGCGCGGCTTTCCGCCCTGGTGGGCGAGATCGTGCGCACGCCCGAGATCCGGGCGAAGCTCCGGCAGCAGGGCTGGCAGGCGGTCGGCACCAGCGCCGAAGGGCTGGCGAACCGGATCGCCGCGGACACCCGCGCCATGGGCCGGGTGATCGCGGCGCAGAGGATCCGCGCGGACTGAGGAATATCGGAGCCGGATCGCGGCCGGGCGCGCGTCCCGCCTGCGCTTTCAGCTACTTTTTCGATAGCGTTCGATGCGCGCCTTGCGCGGGCGTCCGGATGCTGCGGCCCGTGGCCGCGTCCCCGCGACGCCATCGGCGCGGGACGCCTCAGGCCGGCGCGTCGAGCAGCGCCGCGATGTCCTTGGCCAGCGATTCGGCGCTGGTGCCCTGCCGGGCGTAGAGGCGCAGCCGGCCCTGCGGGTCGTAGAGGTAGTCGCCGGCCGAATGGTCCATGGTGTAGCTCCCGGGCGTGGCGCCGTCGACCCGCTTGTAGTAGATCTTGAAGCTTTTCGCGACCGCGGGCAGCTCTTCGGGCGTCGGGCGCAGCGCCACGAAGGACGGGTCGAAGTTGCCCATGTAGGCCTTCAGGATCTCGGGCGTGTCGCGCTCCGGGTCCACGGTGACGAAGACCACCTGCAGCCGGTCGCCCCGGGCGCCCAGGCGCTGCTTGACCTCGGCCAGCCGCGCCATGGTGGTCGGGCAGACGTCCGGGCACTGGGTGAATCCGAAGAACACCGCCACCGCCTTGCCCTTGAAGTCGGCGAGGCTGCGGCGCTTGCCGTCGTGGTCGGCCAGCTGGAAGCCCGTGGCGTAGTCGGCGCCGGTGACGTCCACCGACTCGAAGGCGGCCGCCGGCGCCTTGCGGTCGCAGGCGGACAGGGCGGCGAGCGCCGGCGGGACGGACAGGGCCAGGGCGATGCGTCGCAGGACGGCGCGCTTGGTGGGCATGGAGAGGCTCCCTCGGTCGGCCCGCGGGCCGGGGTTCGGTTCGTCAGGACAGGTAGTGGTCCGCCAGCAGCGCCGCGAACAGCAGGCTCAGGTGGATCAGCGAGAAGCGGAAGGTCCGCCGCGCCAGCTCGTCGGAATAGCTGCGCCACAGCCGCCAGGCGTAGCCGCAGAAGCCCGCGCCCAGCAGCACCGCGGCCGCGAGGTAGAGCCAGGAACTCATGCCGTAGACGAAGGGCAGCAGGCAGCCGGCGAACAGGACGAAGGTGTAGAGCAGCACCTGCAGGCGGGTGTATTCGTTGCCGTGGGTGACCGGCAGCATCGGCAGGCCGGACTTGCGGTAGTCCTCGACGCGGTAGAGCGCCAGCGCCCAGAAGTGCGGCGGCGTCCAGAGGAAGATGATCAGGAACAGGATCGCCGCCTCGGGTCCGACCTCGCCGGTCATCGCGGCCCAGCCCAGCACCGGCGGCATCGCGCCCGAGGCGCCGCCGATGACGATGTTCTGCGGGCGTCAGCGGCTTGAGGATCACGGTGTAGACCACCGCGTAGCCCACGAAGGTGGCGAAGGTCAGCCACATGGTCAGCGGATTCACCCACGCGTACAGCACCCAGGAGCCCAGTCCGCACAGCGCCGCCGAGAAGGCCAGCGCCTGCGCGTCCGACAGCTCGCCGCGCGCGGTGGGGCGCCAGGCGGTGCGCCGCATGCGGGCGTCGATGCCCTTCTCCACCAGGCAATTGAAGGCGGCGGCCGCGCCGGCGACCAGCCAGATGCCCAGGCAGGCGACGCCGGCCAGCCGCAGGTCGGCCCAGGACGGCAGGCCGGGCACGGCGAGCGCCATGCCGATCAGCGCGCAGAAGACGATGAGCTGCACCACCCGGGGCTTGGTCAGTGCGTAGAACTGCCGGAACCGGGAGGGCGCGGCCAGGGAAGGGATGGCGGTCATGGGAGCGGGGAGGATACGGTCGTCGGGGACGCCGCGCCGGCGCGGCCCCCGTCGCGGAAGGGGCCGGCGGCGGACGCCGCGGGACGGGCGGCGCGGCTCTCGCAGGCGGCCCAGGTCAGGGCCACCACCAGGGCGGCGGCGCCGCCGGTGTGCGAGACCGCGGCCGCGAGCGGCCAGTCCAGCACCACGTTGGACAGCCCGGTGGCGAACTGCCACAGCGCGAGCCCGCCCACCCAGCCGCCGGTGCGGCGCAGCGCGGGCACCGCGCGCAGCCGCCAGGCCAACAGCCCGAGGACGGCGAAGACCGCGTAGGCGAACAGCCGGTGCGCGTAGTGGATGGCGGTGAGCCCGGCGAAGCCGATGCTGCTGCCGTCGCGCAGCAGGCCGAGTTCGCGCCAGACCTGGAAGCCCTGGGAGAAATCCATCTCCGGCCACCAGCGGCCCTGGCAGGTGGGGAAGGTGTTGCAGGCCAGCACCGCGTAGTTGGTGCTGACCCAGCCGCCCAGCAGGATCTGCATCGCGACCATTGCGAGCGCCAGCAGCACGAGGGCGCGCAGGCCCGGGCCGACGGCGGCGGGCAGCCGGCCGGTGGCGGCGCGGCTGTAGCGCGAGGCCTGCACGCACAGCAGCGCCAGCAGCACCACCGCGCCGGCCAGGTGCAGGGTCACGATGGCCGGGAAGAGCTTCATGGTCACCGTCAGCGCGCCGAAGGCGCCCTGCAGGCAGACCCAGAACAGCGTCGCCGTCGGCCACCAGGGGCTCAGCGGCACCGCCTGCAGTCCGTCCGGGGCGCGGCCCCCGCCGGCCGCCGCCGCGGGCCGGGCCGCCCGGCGCTGGCGCCGCACCGCGACCCAGGTCGCGACCGCCAGGGTCAGGATCAGCACGCCGACGCCGGTGGCGAGGTAGCGGTGGATCATCTCGATCCAGGCCTTGCCGTGCGTCACCGGCCCGCTGGGCAGCGCGGCCTGGGCGGCGGCGATGTCCGCGTGCGCGCCGGCCGGGCTGGCCTTGCCGTAGCAGCCCGGCCAGTCCGGGCAGCCCAGGCCGGAATCGGTGAGCCGGGTGAAGGCGCCGAAGAGCGTCAGGTCGAAGGTCAGGAACAGCGTCAGCACCGTCAGCGCCTGCAGCCGGCGCGGCAGCGAGGCATTGCGGTTGCGCATCCAGATCCAGAGCAGCGGGCCGCAGGCGATCAGGATGCCGGCGATCATCAGCCGCAGCGCGGGCGACAGGTCGTAGAGGGAGGCGGAATCCATCAGGCGATCCTCCCCGTCCGTGCGGCGCCAGCGCATGCCGGCAACCGCGCCGCTACGCGACGGCGCACGATGCCGCAGCGGGCACGAGCGGCGGCGGCGGCGGTACGCGGCGCCGGACAGATCCCCGGGGCCGGGCAGATGCGCGGGTTCATGGCGTCGGCCGTCCTTCCTCGTCCCAGGACGCGGAGGCGCGCAGCAGCCGGTCCAGGTCGCGCTTGGCCTGCGCGGCGCTGCGCCGGTCCATGCCGGCCGGGAAGCGCATCATCCAGTTCCCCATCGGATCCACCAGGTACAGGTGGTCGGCCAGCGCGCGGCCGGCGCCGGGCTCCAGCCAGCGCCCCAGCGCCGCCGCGTCGACCCGCAGCACCGTCGCGGCGCGCAGCGCCGGGCGCAGCGCTTCGGGCACCGGCGCGGCGTCGTCCACCAGCCAGACCCAGTCCATGCGCTCCTTCTCGCGGCCCAGGCTCTCGCGCAGCTGCCGCTGGAGGTAGAGGTGGTTCTCGCAGCGGGCGTCGCAGGCCCCGCCGGCCACGCTCACCAGCAGCCACTGGCCGCGCAGGGCGCGCAGGTCCGTCGGAGCGCCGTCGAGCGCCGCGGCGGCCAGCGCGGGCAGCGGGCGCTGCGGGTCGATCAGCTCGCCGTGGCTGCGCCCGCCCTGCGGCCGGATCACGTAGTAGGTGAAGTAGGAGGCGATCACCGGGGCGGCGCAGACCAGCAGCAGCAGCAGCATCTTCAACCGGCCCGCGGGCCGGCGGCGCGCGTCGTCCGCGCCGTCCATCGGCGGCGACGGCATCGAGTGCACCGTCAGCGCCAGCGGCTCGTCGCGCGCCTCATCCGCCGGCGGACGGGCGCCGGGGACGGACGAAGCGGCGGAGGATTTGGTTCCAGACATAGAGGATCGCGATCAGGGCGCTGAGGCCGAACCATTGGAATGCGTAGCCGTGGTGCTTCTCGACGCCGCTGGCGGCCTCGGGCCAGGCGCGCATCAGCCCGTCGGACATGCGCGGCGCGGTCTGCACCACCGTCGCCGGCAGCAACGGAAGGCCGGTCTCCCGGCGGAAGGCCGCGAGGTCGAGATTCTGCCGGATGGGGGAATCCCCCTGCGGCGCGGCGTCCCCGGGCCCGCCGAGCGACAGCAGCCGCGCGGGCCCGGCGGCGAGGCGCCCCGCCACCTCGACCGGGCCGGCGGGGGTCTCCACCGGCAGCAGCCGGCTGCGGTCGGCGAAATCGCGGGGGATCCAGCCGCGCTGCACCAGCACCACCGGCGGGGCGGGGTCTGGCGCGTCCGGGGCCGCGGGGCCCAGGTCGAGCTGCAGCGGCGCCAGCACGTAGAAGCCGGTGCGGCCGTCCATCGGCCGGTTGTCGAGGTAGACCGCCTGCCCCCGGCAGCCAGCGTCCGCGCAGCAGGACCGCGCGGTGCAGCAGCGCATCGGGCACGGCGGACGGCCCGCCGGAAGCGTCATCGGCGGCGCCGGCGCGCCCCGGCTCGGCCGCCCCGCGACCGCCCGCGCCGGGCGCGCCGGCCTGGTCCGCCGCCGCGCCGGCCAGCGCCTGCCGCAGCGCGGCCGCGTCCAGGGGCGGCATCGCCCCGCGCCGGGCGATGGCATTGTGCAGCGCCTCCTTCTGCGCGGCGCGGTCGAGCTGCCAGCGCCCCAGCGACGCGGTGGCCGCCATGCCGGCGGCGGCGGCCGCGGTCACGGCCAGGAAGCGCAGCCGCGGATGCTGGCGCAGGAACGGGGCTCTCACCGGATAATGCCTTCCATGAAAAATCTGTTGGTCGCCGGCGGCTTCGTCGCCATCCTGGCCAGCCTGGCGGCCGCGCTGGTCTTCATGATGCGCGACGGCCGCGACGGCCGGCGCAAGACCAGCCGCATGGCCTGGGCCCTGGCCCTGCGGGTGGGGCTGTCGATCGCGCTGTTCCTCTGCGTGCTCCTCGCCTGGAAGCTCGGCTACATCCGGCCCACCGGCCTGGTGCCCGGCCGCTGAGCTTGGAGCGCTGCGGCGCCGGAAGATTCCCCGCCGCGCCCGGCGCGGCGCCGCCAGAAGACGAAAAGCGCCTCGCGGCGCTTTTCGTGGGAGGCGCGGCGGCGCTCAGAGCCAGTACACCAGCACGTAGAGCCCGAGCCAGACCACGTCCACGAAGTGCCAGTACCAGGCGGCGCCCTCGAAGCCGAAGTGCCGATCCGGCGTGAAGTGCCCCTTGCGCAACCGCAGGGTGATGAACAGCAGCATCAGCATGCCGACGAACACGTGGAAGCCGTGGAAGCCGGTCAGCAGGTAGAAGGTGGAACCGTAGACGCCCGAATTCAGCTTGAGGTTGTAGGCGTCGTAGAGGTGGACGTATTCGTAGGCCTGGACGAACAGGAAGACGAGGCCCAGCGCCACGGTCGCCCACATGAAGCCCACCGCCCGGCTGCGGTGGTTCTCGCGCAGCGCGTGGTGGGCGATGGTCAGGGTGACGCCGGAGGTCAGCAGCAGCGCGGTGTTGATGGTCGGCAGCCAGAACGGCCCGACCGTCTGGAAGGGCTCGACGATGGCGGCCGGCGAGGCGGTGGCGCCGGCCGCGAGGCTGGGCCAGACGGCCTTGAAGCCCGGCCAGAGCAGCGCGTTGTCGAGGCTGCCCAGCGCCGGCACCGAATGCGCGCGCGCCCACCACAGGGCGGTGAAGAAGGCGCCGAAGAACATCACCTCCGAGAAGATGAACCAGCTCATGCTCCAGCGGTAGGACAGGTCGATCTTGTGGCTGTAGAGCCCGCCCTCGCTCTCGCCCACCGCGTCGCGGAACCACTGGTAGAGCACCATCCACCACCACAGCAGCCCGAAGCCGAGCGAGTACATGCCCCAGCCGTGCCCGTTGATCCACTGGGACGCGCCCAGGATGACGAAGAACAGGCCGGCGGCCGCCATCGCGGGATGGCGCGACTCGGCCGGGACGTAGTAGTACGGCGTTGCGCCGGGGGTCGTGGTCGAACTCATGGATGCTCCTGGCTCTGTCTTGTCGTCGGTTCTTGGATCGGCGGGTTCGAGGGACGGTTCGGCGGGGCGGCGGTCGGCTCAGGCGATGGCATGCACCAGGGCGGCCAGCCCGAGCACCAGCAGCACCGCCGCCGCGATGCCGACGGCCACCACGTGCAGCACGTTGAGCCTCCGCAGGTCGTCCTGGTAGCCGCTGCGCTTGCGGACGCCGAGGAAGGCCCAGCCCACCGCGCGCAGGGCGCGCAGCAGCGCGCCGAGGCCGCGGGCCGGCGGCGCGTCCGCGCGACGCCCGTCCGGGAGGCGGTGCGGACCCGGGCTCCACAGCGCCGCTCCGCGCGCGGGGCGCGCCCGGCGCGTCGGGCGCCTTGACGGAGGCCTGGGGCGCCGGCGGGACCTTGCCGCCCACCTCGAAGAAGGTGTAGGACAGGGTGATGGTCGTCACGTCCCGGGACAGCTTCGGGTCGATGATGAAGGCCACCGGCCACTGCCGCTTCTCGCCGGGCTCCAGGGTGTACTGGTTGAAGCAGAAGCATTCGAGCTTGTGGAAGTGCGGCGCCGCCTGGTGCGGCGCGTAGCTCGGGATGGCCTGCGCGGCCATGCGGCGGTCCTGGGTGTTCTGGAATTCGTACATCACCGTCGCCAGCTCGCCGGGGTGCACCTTGATCGAACGCTCGGCCGGCCGGAAGGACCAGGGGCCGCGCGCGTTCGCGTCGAACTCGACGGTGATGGTGCGGCTGGCGTCGACCTGGGTGTTGCCGGGCAGATTCGCCGCGTCGCGCCCGGCCTTGCCCGCGCCGGGCACCTGCCGCTCCGAGAGCGAGAGGATGTTGATGCCGAGCGCCTCGCAGATGTGCCGGTAGAGCGGCACCAGCGCGTAGCCGAAGACGAACATGACGCCGACCACCACGGCCAGCTTGCCGGTCATTGCGCAGGTTGTCGGAGCGGAGCGCCATGCGGGGATGCCCTTCAGCGGCCCGAGAGCAGGACCATGCGCACCATGAAGCCCACGAAGAACACCACCGCGACCGAGGCGAGGATGAGCGCGAGGCGGCGGTTGGCCTTCTTCTGGTCGGGCGTGGTCATGGCGCGGTCGGGGGTGGGGCCGTGGCGGCGGGACGGCGGCGCGGGCTCAGCCGACGACCCGGGTCGCGGTGGCGTCGAGCTTCGGCGGCACCTCGAAGGTGTGGAAGGGCGCGGGCGACGGGACTTCCCATTCCAGGCCCTCGGCGGCTTCCCAGGGCTTCTGGGGCGCCGGCTCGCCCTGCCCGCGCATGGCCGGCAGCACGATGAAGACGAAGAAGTACACCTGCGCGAAGCCGAAGGCGAAGCCGCCGACCGAGACGATCGCGTTGAAGTCCGCGAACTGCATCGGGTAGTCGGCGTAGCGGCGCGGCATGCCGGCCAGGCCCAGGAAGTGCATCGGGAAGAAGGTGATGTTGAACGAGATGATCGACCACCAGAAGTGGATCCGGCCGCGCGACTCGGAATACATCACGCCGGTCCACTTGGGCGACCAGTAGTAGTACGCCGAG
>JAQIJO010000006.1:0-78496 GCA_036946225.1 Xylophilus ampelinus | reverse complement strand
CCACGCTCTGCAACGCCGGGCCCAGCGGGATCATGGTCGCGATCAGGCCCAGCATCGGCGCGAGCCGGCTCAGCAGCCGCACCGGCTCGATGCGGCGCAGCACCTGCAGCTCCAGCTCCTCCAGGGTGTCGCCGGGCGCGGCCGCAGCACCGCGAAAGCCGGCGACCGCCAGCGCTGCCAGGCCTCCATCAGGGTGGCGCCAGCGCTCCAGAGCGCGTAGGCGAAGGCCAGCGCCACCAGCGCCAGCACCGGCCAGAGCAGCGATTGCGCCACCTGGGTGAATGTCGTCTCGATCAGCATGCGCCCGTCCTATTCCGTGCGTTCGTCCGTATCCGTTCCCGCGTCCGCGCCCGCGGACGCGGGCCCGCCGCCCGGCCGTCCCGCGGGCGGCGCCGCCACCGGCAGCACCACCCACTGGCCCTGCAGCCGGTGCACCGCGACGCGGCGGTCGAACACCGCCTCCAGCGTCCGGTGGGTCGCCGCGTCGCCGCTCGGGCCGGCGTGCAGCAGCCGGCCGTCCCGCAGCACCGCGATGTCGTCGGCCTGCAGCGCCATGCCCAGCTCGTGCAGCACGCTCACCACGGCGCCGCCGCCGGCCACCTGCGCCCGCACCGTGGCCAGCCAGTCGGCCTGGTGCGGCGGATCGAGGTTGGCCAGCGGTTCGTCCATCAGCGTCAGCGGCGCGCCGACCGCCAGCGCACGGGCCAGCAGCACCCGCTGGCGTTCGCCGCCCGACAGCTCGCCCAGCGCCCGGTCGCGCCAGTCCCAGGCCCGGGCGGCGCGCAGGGCGTCCTCGACCGCCGCGCGGTCGGCCGCCGACGGCGGCGCCAGCCAGGGCCGGTGCGGCAGGCGGCCGAGCATCGCGACATCGTGCACCGTGAGGTCGTCCGCCGCGCCCTCGTTCTGGCCCAGCCAGGCCAGGCGCCGGGCGCGCTCGCGGCCCGGCAGCGCGGACAGCGGACGGCCGCCGAGCCGCACCGCGCCCTCGTGCGGCAGCAGCCCGGCCAGCGCTTTCAGCAGGGTCGACTTGCCCGCGCCGTTGGGCCCGACGATGGCGGTCCAGCGGCCGGCGCGCAGGTCCAGGTCGATCCCGTGCAGCACCAGCCGGCCGCCCAGCCGCGCCCGCAGGCCGCGCGCCTGCAGCAGCGGCCCCGCCCCGCCCGGCGGGGCGCCGTCGGTCCCCGCGCCCCGTCCGGCGACGTCGGCGGCGGCGTCATGGGCGACCGCGCCGGCGCCCGCCGCCTCGCCTCGCGCGCCCGCCGGCGGCCCGGCCCGGTCCCGGCCGCCGCTCATGCCGCGCGCCCCCCGCCCAGGCCGCCGTGGCGGTGCATCAGCCACAGCAGGTAGCCGCCGCCGAGCAGCGCGGTCAGCACGCCGACCGGCAGCTCCTGGGGCGCGACCAGCCAGCGCGCCAGCAGGTCGGCCGCCATCAGCAGCGCGCCGCCCATCAGCGCCGCCAGCAGCACCAGCGCCCCGTGGGTGGAGCGGACCAGCGGCCGCACCAGGTGCGGCGCCGCCAGCCCGACGAAGGCGATCAGCCCGGTCTGCGCCACCGCGGTGCCGGTGGCCAGCGCCAGCACCGCCACCAGCGCGGCGCGCCAGCGCGGCAGCGACAGGCCCAGGCTGGCGGCGGTGGCCTCGCCCAGCGCCAGGCCGTCGAGCACCGGCGAGAGCAGCCGCGCGGCCAGCGCGCAGGCCGCCAGCACGCCGGCCATCAGCAGCGCCGCGGACCAGCCGAGGAAGCTGGTGCTGCCCAGGGTGAAGCCCTGCATCGACTGCAGGATGTCCGGCGCCGACAGCGCCACCAAGTCCTTGGCCGCGCCCAGCACCACGCCGACGATCACCCCACCGAGCAGCAGCCGCAGGGTGTGCTGCACGCCGCGCGCCAGCGCGAGGGGTCAGCAGCACCGCCAGCACCGCCCCGAGGAAGGCCGCGCCGGTCACCCCCAGCTGCAGCCACCAGCCGGCCGCGGTCGCCGCCGCCGGCGACAGGCCCGCCGCCCAGCAGCGCCAGCGAGACGCCGAGCGATGCGCCCGAGGCGCTGCCCAGCAGGTAGGGATCGGCCAGCGGATTGCGGAACAGGCCCTGCGCCACCGCCCCCGCGAGTCCCAGCAGCGCCCCGGCCAGCCAGGCGCCCAGGGTGCGCGGCAGGCGGATGTCGAACACGATCTGGCGCGCGACCGGGTCGTCGCGCAGCCCGCGCAGGCTGTCGAGCCCGGTGCTGCCGACCGCCGCGCCCAGCAGCAGCAGCACCACCGCCAGCGCGAGCAGCGCCGCGCCGAGCCACGGCGCCCGGCGGGCGGGGCGGCGGCCGGCGGCCCCGGGCGGGGCACCGGCGCCGGCGGCGGCGCGGCCTCCGGCGCCCGCCCTCACGGCGCCTTCTCCGCGATGCAGCGGGCCATGATGCGCGCCGCCTCGGCCATGCGCGGCCCGGGCCGCACCACCACGTCCGACTCGTCGGGGCCGAAGACGCACAGGCGCTGCCCGCGGATCGCGCGCAACGCCTGCCAGCCCGGGTAGGGCACCGCCGCCTGCATGCTGCGGTTGCCCATCATCAGCACGTCGGGGTCGGCCCGCACCACGAACTCGGGGTTGAGCCGCGGGAAGGGACCGAGCGCCGCCGGCACCACGTTGCGCACGCCCAGGCGCTGCAGCGTCTCGCCGATGAAGGACGACTCGCCCGCCGCGTACGGCCCGCGGCTGACCTCGAAATACACCCGCGCGCGGTGCGCCCGGGCCGGCAGCGACTGCGCCGCGGCGGAGACGCCGGCGTCGATCACCCGCCAGACCCGCTCGGCGCCGTCGGCCTCGGGCACCCGCAGCAGCGCGCCCAGCTGACCCAGCACCCGGCGCACGTCGGCGTGGGTCTTGGGTTCGAGCGCCACCACCCGGATGCCCAGGGCTTCGAGCCGGTCGCTGGCGCGCGAGGACACCGCCAGCAGCACCAGGTCGGGCCGGAGCGCGGCGACGGCCTCGATGTTCGGGTCGATGCCGCCGCCCAGCTGCGGCAGCCGGCGCACGCTCTCGGGGAAGTTGGAATAGCGGTCCACCCCGACCAGCCGGCCGCACTCGCCGAGCGCGCACACGCTCTCGGTCAGCGAAGGCAGCAGGCTGACGATGCGGCGCGGCGGCTCGGCGAAGCGCTGCGCGCGGCCGCGGCCGTCGACGATCTCCACCGGGCCGCCGCCCGCGGGCGCCGCCGAAGCTGCCGCTGTCGGCCCCGAGGCGGCCGTCCGTGCGGCCGCCGGCGCCGGAAGGACCGCCGCGCCCGGCGGATCGGACGACGACCGGGCCGCTGGCGCGGCCGTCGCCGCGGGCGGCGCGGACGGCTGGCGCGGCGAAGCCGGCGGCGCCGGGGATGGCGGGGAAGGGGGATCCGGCTGCGACTGCCGCTGCGCCGCCGCCGGCGCAGCGGCCAGGAGGCAGGCCGCCAGGAGGCAGGCCGCCAGCGCCGCCGGCCCGGACGGGGCGCGGCCGCGGGCGCGCGGCGCGGGAAATCGGTTCATCGCGTGTCCTTCAAGGCGAGCGGCAGCCCGGCCGCCATCAGGGTGACCCGGTCGCAGGCCGCTGCGACCGCCTGGTTCAGCCGGCCCAGCGCATCGACGTAGGCCCGCACCTGCCGGCCCATCGGCACCACGCCGAGGCCGATCTCGTTGCTGACCAGCACCACCGGCCCGGGCGCGGCGGCGATCGCTCTCGAAATCGCAGCAGCATCCCCAGGTTCCGCGGGCGCGAGGACCGGATTCCCTTCGGAACCTTGTACCGCGTCCTGCGCCTCGGCCGCCATCGTCCGGTTGCTGAGCCAGAGGGTCAGGCAGTCGACCACCACCAGCGTGCCGGGCGCGCTGTGCGCGGCCAGGGCCTCGGCCAGCCGCAGCGGCTCCTCCAACGTGCGCATGCGGGGCAGCCGCGCGGCCCGGTCGGCCCGGTGGCGGGCGATGCGCTCGCGCATCTCGTCGTCCCAGGCGGTGGCGGTGGCGACGAACACGCCCCGGCGCTCCGGCCCGGCCGCGAGCCAGGCGGCCGCCAGGTCCTCGGCCCGGCGCGACTTGCCGCTGCGCTGGCCGCCGAGCACCAGTTCGCTGCGGGCGACCGTCGGGACGGCGGTCATGCGCCCTCCCCCACGGCCGCCGCCGCCGCCGCCGCCGCCGCCATGCCCTCGGCGCCCGCCGCGTCCTCCGGCTCGTCCGCCCCGGGCCATTCGCCCCGGAACAGGGCCGCGACCGCCTCGGGGCAGGAGGGGAACCAGGCGTGGAAGTAGCTCGCCCGCGCGCTGCCGTGGGCGTAGACCGCCTCCCCGGCGTCGGCCGCCGGCGGCATGCCGGGCCGCGCGGTGCGCGCGACCGCCGGCAACCCGGTGTCCGCGGTCGAGTAGTGGAAGGTGTGGCCCCGCAGCGTGCCCTGCGGCAGCGCGAGCTGCTGCGGCCCGAGCGCGGCGAGGCGCTTGCGCATGCGCACCGCGCCCGGCAGCAGGCCCCAGGCGGGCAGCGGCGTCCCGTCGGCGTCGGCGATGGTGTCCATCAGCGCCATCATGCCGCCGCACTCGGCCCAGACGGGCTTGCCCCGCCGCAGGTGCTCGGCCAGGTCGGCCCGCAGCGCGCGGCAGCCGGCCAGGGCCTCGCGGTGGAGTTCCGGGTAGCCGCCGGGCAGCCAGACCGCATCGCAGTCCGGCAGCCGGTCGCCGGCCAGGGGCGCGAAGGCCACCGGCTCCGCCCCGAGCGCGCGCAGGCAGTCGAGGTTGGCCGAATACACGAAGGCGAAGGCCGCGTCGCGCGCCACCGCGATGCGCCGGCCGGCGAGCGGCGGCGCCTTCGCGGGGCAGCCGGCGGCCCGGGCCAGCACCGATGCGGAGATGACCGGCACGAAACGCTCCCCGGCCGCGGTGGCGGCCGCGGCGGCCGCGTCCGGCGGCGCGAAATCCACCAGCCAGTCGCGCAGCGCCGCCGCGTCCATCCGGCCCAGCGGCGTGGCGGCGAGCGCGTCGGCCGCGGCGTCGAGCCGCGCCAGCGCATCCGCCGTCTCGGCCGCCGCGACCAGGCCCAGGTGCCGGCCCGGCAGCGCGAGCGCCGGGTCGCGGCCCAGCGCGCCGCGCCAGGAAGCGGGGTCGCGCAGGCTGTCGCGCAGCATGCCGGCGTGACGTTCGCTGGCGACCCGGTTGGCCAGCACGCCCGCCCAGCGCATGCCGTCGCGGTAGTGCCGCAGCCCGTGCGCGAGGGCGCCGAAGGTGCCGGCCATCGCGCCCGCGTCGATCACCGCCAGCACCGGCAGGCCGAAGCGCAGCGCCAGGTCGGCCGCGCTCGGGTCGCCGTCGTAGAGGCCCATCGCCCCTTCGACGATCAGCAGGTCGGCGTCCCGCGCCGCGGCGTGCAGCCGGGCGCGGCAGTCGTCCTCGCCGACCATCCAGAGGTCGATCGCGTCGACCGGCGCGCCGCTGGCGAGCGCCAGCCACTGCGGATCGAGGAAGTCGGGGCCGCACTTGAAGACCCGCACCCGCCGGCCGGCCCGCGCGTGCAGCCGCGCCAGGCCGGCGGCGACGGTGGTCTTGCCCTGGCCCGAAGCCGGCGCCGCGACCAGCACCGCCGGGCAGGCGATGCCGCCCGCCGCTGCGGGCGCCGCGCCCGGCCCGGCGGGGGCGCGGCGGTCCCCGGCGCGCCGGCGGGCGACCCGGCGATCGGCGTGCATGCCGCCCGGGCGCGACGGCCCCGGGGCCGCACGCCCGTCCGGTTCCCGGGGCGCGTCCTGCGGCGGCGCATCCGCCCGCGCCCCGCCTGGCGCGCCCGCTGGCCCCGGCACCGGAGCGGGCTCCGACGCACCGTCCGGCCGCGCGTGGTTCTCAGCCATGCGTCGCCCGCCGCGTCAGCGCGGCGCCCACTTCACGCCGAGGTAGGCCGTGCGGCCGGGAGTGGCGTAGGTGCGCGCCAGCTGGTAGTCCTTGTCGGCCAGGTTGTCGATGCGGGCGACCAGGGTGAAGTCGCGCGCGATCCGGGTGCTGGCGTAGAGGTTGACCAGGGCGTAGCCGCCCAGCGGCCGGGCGTTGGCCGCGTCGTCGAAGCGGCGGGCCGAGGCCTGGAGTTCGCCGCCGAAGTTCCAGCCGGCCCAGTCGGTGTCGGCGGCCAGGGTGGCGTGGCGCCGGCTGCGGCGGGCGAGCAGCTTGTCGGTGTCGAGGTTGCGCGGGTCCTGGAAGTCGGCCGAGGCGCGCAGGTTGACCCCGCCGAGCCGGTGCGCGCCGGTCAGCGTCGCGCCCTGCAGCTCGGCGCGGCCGACGTTGGCGTAGCAGCCGAAGGACGAGCGGCAGGTGCCCGCGCCGCCGAAGTTGATCAGGTCGGTCACCCGGTTGCGGTAGACGACCACGCCGGCGCTGCTGGCGCCCTGCGTCCAGTGCAGGCCGGCCTCGAGGTTGCGGCTCTCCTCGGGCCGCAGGCCCGCGACGCCGTATTCGCTGAAGCGCTGGTAGAGCGTGGGCGCGCGGAAGGCGGTGCCGGCCGAGACGGTGGCGCGCAGCTGCGGCGCGATCGCGTAGCCGTAGGCGGCGCTGCCGGTGGTCTTGCCGCCGAATTCGCTGTCCTCGTCGTGCCGCGCGTTGAGCTGCACCGTGTGCGGTCCCTGGCGGAAGCCGTAGCCCAGGGCCAGGGCGTTCTGCGCCCGCTTGCGGTCGAAGTTGTCGAGCGGCTGCTCCAGGCGGTCCTCGCGGCGCTCCAGCGCGGCGGTGGCCAGGTGCGGGCCGCTGCGCCATTCGTTCTGGAACAGGTAGCCGCGCAGGTCGGTCAGGGTCACGTAGGGCGAGGGCGTCGTCTCGTAGCGGGTCCGCGACTCGGTGACCTGCAGCCGGGTGCTGTATTGGTCGGTCCACTTGGCCTGCCAGTTCAGGCCGCCGGTGCGCAGCTGGTGGTGGTTCTGGTCGCCGACGGGACGGGCGGCGAGGTAGCCGCTGCCGTCGTAGCCGGACACCAGGTTGTTCGCCACCAGGTTGCCCTCGATGCGGTGGCGCGGATCGACCTGCAGGCCGACCCGGGCGCTGGCGCTGGTGGTGCGGTAGCCGTCGCGGTCGGGATTGCGCAGGCCGTCGGCGCGGGTGCGCAGGCCGTTGGGCTGCACGTTGAAGCCGTGGCTTTCCTCGTGCGCCGCGCCGATCGCGTAGTCGACCGCCCGGCCTTCGCCCGCCACGCCGCTCACGCCGGCCTCGGCCCTGCGCAGGCCGTAGCTGCCGACGCCGACGCCGGCGTAGGGCGCGGGCTTGCCGGGTTCGCCCTTGCGGGTGAAGAGCTGGATCACGCCGTTGATGGCGTCGGAGCCGTAAACCGCGGCCGCCGGGCCGCGCAGGATCTCGATGCGGTCGATCTGCGCCAGCGGGATCTGCTCCCAGATCGCGCCGCCGGTGGACTGCGAGTCGATGCGCACGCCGTCGAGGTAGACGGCGGTGAAGCGCGAGTCGGCGCCGCGGATGAACACGCTGGTGTTCTGGCCGGGACCGCCGTTGCGGGCGATCTCGATGCCGGGCTGGCGGGCCAGCACGTCGGCCACGCCGACCGCGCCGCTGCGCGCGATGGCGTCGGCGTCGATGACGGTCACGTCGGCCACCAGGTCCGACAGCGGCTGGGCCACGCGGGTGGCGGTCACCACGGTCTCGGGCAGGCTGGCCGGAGCGGTCTGCGCGACGGCGGCGGTGAACGGGAATGCGGCGGCCAGCGCCAGGGGCAGCGCGGCGAGGCGCACGGAAGCGGTACAGGTTGTCATGGTCGGGGCGACAGGGTCGCGCGCACAGGGGCTACGTGCCCGCACCGGCCTCCCCGCCGGTGATTGGGCGTCATGGCCGCGCCGCCCGCCGCCCGGTGCGGGCGGTGGACGGCGCGGCCTCCTCGTTGGCCGGTATCCGGGCTGGCGGCGCGCCGTCCATCGCCTTCCCAGTCGCGTGTTCGAAGCGCGTCCAGTGGCTGTGTGGATGGAGGCTGGGCCGGGCGTCCCGGAGGCGCCCGATCCCGTCCGCTTGACCGTTGCGGGGGCAGCGCAGGCTGGGCGGCGCCCGCGGCGGGCGCCCGTCCTCCTGCTTCCCGTTGAACTGCGGGCTGTGAACCAGCGCCGCGAGCACCAACGGCCGGGATTCTACGGGTTCGCCCGCACCTTCCCCGGCATGCGCGCCGGCATCCGCGCCGGCGATCCGCGCGCGGGCGCCGCCCGTGGCCCCGCCGGAGCCGCGCCCAAACGCACCAGATTGGTGTTTTGCAGGAACATGAACAGCTTCTTACCCCTGGAAACGGGTCGCCCAACCCTACAATTCCGCACCATGGCCGCCATTCCCCTTCCCATCGATCAGATCGCCGAGCGCGTCGAGCAGCTGCTCGCCCGCCACGCCGACCTGCAGCAGACCCACCAGCAGCTCGTCGAGGAGAACGCGGCGCTGGTCCGCGAGCGCGATTCGCTGCAGTCGCGCCTGCGCGCCTCGCGCGCCCGCGCCGACGCGCTGCTGGCCCGGCTGGAGGCGGCCCAGGTCACCATGCCGCGCATCGTCGTGCCGGCCCCGGCCGATGCCCCCCTGCCCGCGGAGGACGCCGCCGACGGCGCGCAGGAAGGCGGCCGGCCATGAAGCAATTCGAAGTGGAGATCATGGGCCAGCCCTACGTGCTGAGCTGCGCCGAGGGCGACGACCAGCGCTTCCATGCCGCGGTGGCCCAGGTGGACGGCACCATGAACCGCATCCGGGACGCCGGCAAGGTCCGCGCCCGCGACCGCATCGCGGTGCTGGCGGCCCTGAACCTCGCGCTCGAACTGGTGGACCTGGCCGACCGGCCCGCCGCCGTGGCGCCCGAGGTGCCGGAGCCGGCCCCGGCCGAGCCCGACGCGGCCGCGCTGCAGGACGCCGCGCGCCTGCAGGCCCTGCTGCAGCGGCTCGACGAGGCGCTGGCGCAGGAGGGCAGCACGGCGTCCCCGGGATCCGGGGCGGCGGACGGCGCCGGCGCGATCCCCGCAGGGCCGCAGGACCTCGCCGCGCCGGCCGGCCCGGCGGCGCCTTCCGGCGCGGCCGAGCCGCCGGCGGATCCGGCGGCTCCGGTCCGGCAGGATGCCCAGGATCCGCCGCAAGATGTCGGAGCGTCCGACGCGGATGGCGCGGGCGATGACCAAGTGTCCGCCGATACATCCGCGGGCGCAGCCCAGGACGGCAGCGCCGCCGGGGAATCCATCCAGAATTCGCAACGGCCTGCCGACACAGTGCCCGGATAACCCTGCCGCGGGTGGGCCGGCGGGGCTTCCGGACGGGACTCCAGCCACTACAATGGAGCCGTCCGCGGAGCATGCCGGGCTTTATATCTCCTTGAACCAATGCTCTCTGAGCATGGGCTTGGTACATTGCCAGGCAAGCGTGATCGTCTCGCGTCAGATGAACCCAATGCCTGGTTGCCCTCGCCCACCTGAACCCCTGGTTCAGGATGCCGGTCCGGTGGCTCCTGCGGACACCTTCTTCCTCGACGGCGCTGCCCGGTCACCGGTCAGCGCCGTTTCCTTTGGTGCACGGGCCCGCGCCGACAGCATCGTCCGGGCGAACTCCTCGGCCGGAAGGCCCGGCGAGCACAGGTAGCCCTGGTACTGGCCGCAGCCGAGGGCGATCAGGCTGTCGCGCTGCGCTTCGGTTTCCACGCCCTCCGCGACGATCGCGAAATCTAGGGCCCGACCCATGCTGACCATCGCGCTGACGAGCGCCTGGTCGCTCGCGTCGTCGGGCAGGCCGTCGACGAAGGAACGGTCTATCTTGAGCTTCTGGATCGGGAATTTCTTCAGGTACGCGAGGCTCGAATAGCCGGTGCCGAAGTCGTCGATCGCCATGCGCACGCCGATCGCGGCCAGGGCATGCAGGCGCTCCAGCGTCTCGTCGGCATCCTGCACCAGGATGGTTTCGGTCAGCTCCAGCTCCATCAGGTGCGGCGAGAGGCCGGACTCCTCCAGCACACCGCGCACCCGGTCGAGGAAATCTGCCTGCCGGAACTGCATCGCCGACACGTTCACCGACACCACCACCGGCGTGCCGGCGCGTTCCCACTCCGCCGCCTGCCGGGCCGCCTCGCGCAGCACCCAGGCGCCGATGGCGACGATGAACCCGGACTCCTCCGCCAGCGGGATGAAGACCGCGGGCGAGACCGGGCCGCGTTCGGCGTCGGTCCAGCGGATCAGCGCCTCGGCGCCCATCAGCGCGCCGTCGTCCAGGGCGACCTGCGGCTGGTAGTGGAGGCGGAACTGCTCCTGCTCCAGCGCCTGCCGCATCGCGTGCTCCATCTTCATCCGCGACAGCAGGTTGACGCTCATCTGCGGTTCGTAGAAGCGGTAGCCGCCCCGGCTGCCGCCCTTGACGCGGAACATCGCGGTGTCGGCCTGCTTGATCAGCTCGTCCAGCGTCTGGCCGTCGCGCGGGTAGAGCGCCACCCCGACGCTGCAGCCGACCGAGAAGCCGATGTCGTCCAGCGTGAACGGTTGCGCCATCGAGTCCAGGATGCGCCGCACCACCAGTTCGGCCCCTTCCGCGTCGGCCTGGTGGATGTAGAGCACGAACTCGTCGCCCCCGAGCCTGCACAGCGTGTCCACCTGCCGCAGGCAGGCGTTGATGCGCTGGGCCACCTGGATCAGCACCCGGTCGCCGAACTGGTGGCCCAGCGAGTCGTTGATGTTCTTGAAATGGTCCAGGTCCATGAACAGGATGGCGAACGGCGCCTCGGTCCCGCCCCGCTGCTGCAGGTTGCGCTCTACCCGGCGCGACAGCAGCAGCCGGTTGGGCAGCCCGGTCAGCGCGTCGGTGTAGGCCAGCTCCTCGATGCGCCGCTGCTGGGCGTGCAGCCCGGTCAGGTCGCTGAAGAAGCCGATGGTCTGGTTCAGCCGGCCCTGGTCGTCGCGCTGCACCACCCACGACAGCCGCACCGCGATCGATCCCCCGTCCCCGCGGCGGTGCCAGAGGTCGCCCTCCCAGACGCCGCCCTCCTCCCAGCAGCGCTGGATCTCCCCGAGCAGCCGCCCGGAGTCCGCGTCGTCGAACAGGTCGATGGCGTTGCAGCCGATCAGGCCGCCCTCGGACCGTTGGCTCAGGTGCAGGCAGGCCGGGTTGACCGAAGCGATCCGCAGCGCGCTGTCGGTGATGAAGACCGCGTCGGGGCTGGACGCGAAGACCTTCGCCGCCAGCTTGAGCGCATCGTCCGCGGCCGTGCGGTCGGTGACGTCGCGGAAGCAGAACACCTGCCCCGTCACCCGGCCGCGGCTGCGCTGCGGCAGGGTGGTGCGTTCGATCAGCTGGCCCGACCGCAGCCGCAGCAGGTCGTAACGTTCGCTCCAGGTCCCGTCCGCGATCTCCGCGAGCCGCTCGGCGTAGCGCTGCGCGTCGGTGACGCATTCGGCCAGGTAGGCGTGCAGCGCCGCGCCGTCGCGCTCCTCCAGCAGGTCGCCGGGCACGTCCCACAGCTGCGCGAACCGGCGGTTGAAGGCGCGGACAGTCCCGTCGAGCCCGCACACCAGGATGCCATCGGCGGTGGACTCCAGCGTCGCGCGCAGCTCCGCCACCGTCTCCTCGAGCTTCTCCTCGGCCTCGTGCTGCCGGTCGCGTTCGATCATCCCGACCAGGTAGGCCGCCGCGCCCGCGCCGGGGCGGACCTGGCGGACGCTGCGCTCCACATGCACCACGGTCCCGTCGGGCCGCTGCAGACGGGTGTGCGACAGCAGCGCCGGCGCCGGCGCGCGGGCCGGGTCGTGCGCGCCCACCTCCTCCCAGAAGAACTGGTCCTCCGGCATCCGGAACAGGTCGACCACCGGACGCCCGACGATATCCTCGGGACGGCAGCGCAGCAGCCGCGTCGCCGCGGCGTTGGCCTCGGCGATGCGCATCGTCGACGGGTCGACGATGCAGACGGCCTCCATCAGCACATCCATCCAGGCGCCGGCGGACAGGTCCGGCGTCATGGCGCGCCCTCCGCCTGCGCGTCCGCCCCGGCGCCCGCGGTGCGTTCGAAGAAGTAGTTGACCCGCTGCTGCGGCATCAGGTAGTGCAGCGCCGGCTGCGGCAGCTGGCTGGCGCGCAGGCTGCGGGCGATGCCCAGCTCGGGCACCGTCTCCAGGTTGAGCAGCAGGGCCTCGTCGCGCGACGTCGACGGATCGTAGACCAGCACCCGCGGACGCAGGGGCCGCACCGGATTGACCGCCACCACCGTCGCCCAGCGCTCGTCGCTCAGCCGCACCAGCGAGCCGGGCGGATAGACGCCCATCATCCGGATGAACGCCGCGAGCACCCGTCCGTCGAAGCGCGCCTTCATCTGGGAGAAGATCACCGAAAGCGCCTCGTGCGGCGTCATCGTCGCCACGCCGCGCGCGGGGTTGCAGAGGTTGTCGTACCGGTTGACCAGGGCGATCACCTTGCCGGCGAGCTGCAGCCGGTCCTCGCCGCGCAGCTTCAGGGGGAAGCCGCTGCCGTCGACCATCTCGTGGTGCTGGGCGATGGCCTCCACCACCCGGCGCGGCAGGCCCATGCGCCCGGCCGCCTCGACCCCGAGCTGCACGTGGCTCTGGTAGAGGCGGTGCTCGTACATCATGAAACCGTCGGTCGGGTGGCGCACCCGGTCCGGCAGGCCCTGCTTGCCGATGTCGTGCAGGAGCGCCGCCTGGCCCAGGTCCAGGATCTCGTCGTGCGGCATGCCCAGGGCGCGCCCCAGCAGCAGCGCGATGACGAGCACGTTGAGCGGATGCTGGGCGCTGCGCTCGCCGGAGGTCTGCGACAGCAGGCGGATGACGCCGTCGCCCTGGGCGTCGCGGATGTCGTCCATGCATTGCCGCACCAGCTGCTCGCCCTGGCGCGCGGCGTCCCGGGGACGCTCGGCGACCTGCTCCGCGATGAGGCGGAAGCAGCGGCCGGCGTGCAGGTAGCGCTGCTCGCACTGCCGCAGGCTGTCGCGCTGGGCGGCCAGCGCCGCCGCGTGGATCTGCCGGCGGCGCGCCTCGGCCCGGGCGGGGCTGTCGTCCGCGGCGGCCGCGTCCCCGGCCCCGTCCGCGCCCGACGGCGCCGGGGCGTCCGCCAGCGGCTCCGCGCCGGCGTCGCTCTGCGCGGGATAGTGGCGCACCTGCAGCACGCCCAGCGACGCGATGGTGCGGATCTGGTCCTCGGACGAGATCTTGAAGCGGTTCAGGGGAAAGGGATGCGCCATCCAGCCGAGGTCGAGCTGGATGAACATGCCCTTGCGCAGCCGGCTGACATCGACCATTTCCGACTGGAGATCATTCATGGCGTGAGGAGAGGTAATTTGTAACGGCGCGACCGAATTTGCATCCATTATCCCAATGAACGCAACTGCCGGGCCAGCCGGGCGCCACGGGGGACCGTGCGCGGCCCCCGACCGCTCGGCGCGGCGCCAGGCGCTCAGGCGGCCCGGCCGGTGGCGACGGCGGACGGCGCGCCGTAGCTTTCCCGCCCGAGGCTGCGCCACCACATCCAGGCGCCCAGCGCGATCATCGGCACGCACAGCCACTGCCCCATGCTCATGCCCAGCGGCAGCAGGCCGAGGAAGCTGTCGGGCTCGCGGAAGAACTCGGCGGCGAAGCGCAGGCTGCCGTAGCCGATCAGGAAGAAAGCCGCCACCTGCCCCGGCCGGCGCCGCTTGCGGGCGAAGAGCCACAGCAGCGCGAAGAGCAGCAGGCCTTCGAGCAGGAACTGGTAGATCTGCGACGGATGGCGCGGCAGCAGCGACCCGCTCTGCGGGAACACCATGCCCCAGGGGAGGTCGGCGCTGCTGAAACGGCCCCAGAGCTCGCCGTTGATGAAGTTGCCGATGCGGCCGGCGGCGAGGCCGGTGGGCACGCAGGGCGCCACGAAGTCGGCCACCTCCAGCCAGCTGCGCCGCCGGCTGCGGGCGAACCAGGTCATCGCGGCGATCACCCCCAGCAGCCCGCCGTGGAAGCTCATGCCGCCCTGCCAGATGGCGAAGATCTCCAGCGGATGGGCCAGGTAGTGGCCCGGCTTGTAGAAGAGGCAGTAGCCCAGCCGGCCGCCCGCCACCACGCCGGCCACGCCGAGGAAGAGGATGTCCTCCACGTCCTTGCGGGTCCAGCGCGCGGTGCCCGCGGACATCGACGCGAAGGGCTCGTGCTTCAGCCGCAGGGAGCCGAGCAGCATGAAGAGGCCGAACGCCGCCAGGTAGGTGAGGCCGTACCAGTGCACGGCGAGCGGGCCGATCTGCACGGCGATCGGATCGATGGAGGGATACATCAGCATGGTGGCGGCTATTGTGCCGCGCCGCCCCGGCCCGCCCGGATCGCGCCAGGCTCCGCCGCAGCGGGCCCGGCGCGCGGCGCGGAGGGCGGCGGACGCCGGATCCGCCGCGGGGCCGGGCCCCGCTCCGGCGCGTCAGGCGGCGGCCGGGGCGCCGGGGGCCGACGGCCCGCCGGCGGGATCGGCCGCGAGGTGCTCCCGCACCGAGGCGATGAACCGCTCCAGCGCGGGTGGGGCCGGCTCCGGCGGCCACACCAGGCTGGTCTCGCAGACCGGCACCGCCGGCGCCCCGCCCCGCCCCGCCCGCGCGCCGCGCGGCGTGCGGTAGACCACGCCCTCGCGCCGGAACCGCGTCACGCTCTCCGGCACCCAGGCCAGGCCGATGCCGGCGGACACCAGGTTGACGATGGTCTGCATCTGGATCGCTTCCTGCGCCACCGCCGGCGACCGGCCGGCCGTGCGGTACATGCCCAGCACCGCATCGTGCAGCGACGGCGCGATGCGGCGCGGGAAGATCACCAGCGGCTCGTCCCGGACGGCGGCCCAGCCGGGCCGGTCCGAGGCGGCGAGCGGATGGCTGGCCGGCAGCGCCAGCACCATCGGCTCGGTCGAGACCCGCAGGCTGCGCAGGCCCGAGGGCGCGGCCCCCGGGGCGTGCAGCATCAGGCCGGCGTCGACCTCGCCCCGCGCCAGCGCTTCCAGCTGCACGTCGCCGGTGGCCTCGACCAGTTCCAGCGCGACCCGCGGGCAGGCGGCGCGGAAGGCGCGGACCCAGGCGGGCAGCTGCTCGTAGCCCGCGGTGGACACGAAGGCCAGCCGCAGCCGCCCGAGCTCCCCGGCCGCCGCGGCGCGGGCCCGGCCCGGCAGGGCCGCGGCCCGCGCCAGCAGATCCTGCACCCCGGGCACCAGGGCCTGCCCGGCGGGCGTCAGCGCCACCCGGCGCCGGCTGCGGTCGAACAGCCGCGCGCCGAGCGCCTTCTCCAGCTGCGCGACGGCCTGGGTGAGCGGCGGCTGCGTCATGTGCAGGCGCTGCGCCGCACGGCCGAAGTGCAGCTCCTCGGCCACCGCCAGGAACTGGCGCCAGACGCGCAGCTCCACTGCGCCGTCCCTCCGCCCTTCCGCGCCGTGCTTGCTTTCCATATGCGCAGCATATCAATCGACGCGGCGGAAACGATTGGAACGGATCGTTCGATCGGCGCATACTTCGGCGGCACCCTGCACCACGACCATTCCCACGAGACGCACGATGGACACCAAAGTCATCCAGATCAACCGCCGCAGCGCCAACATCACCGAAGGCAAGTCGCGCGCGCCCAACCGTTCCATGTACTACGCCATGGGCTACCAGGAGGGCGACTTCAAGAAGCCCATGGTGGGCGTGGCCAACGGCCACAGCACCATCACCCCGTGCAACTCCGGCCTGCAGAAGCTCGCCGACGCCGCCATCGCCGGCATCGAGGAGGCCGGCGGCAACGCGCAGGTCTTCGGCACCCCCACCATCTCCGACGGCATGGCGATGGGCACCGAAGGCATGAAGTACAGCCTGGTCAGCCGCGAGGTGATCAGCGACTGCATCGAGACCTGCGTCGGCGGCCAGTGGATGGACGGCGTGCTGGTGGTCGGCGGCTGCGACAAGAACATGCCGGGCGGCCTGATCGGCATGCTGCGCGCCAACGTCCCGGCGATCTACGTCTACGGCGGCACCATCCTGCCGGGCCGCTACAAGGGCCAGGACCTGAACATCGTCAGCGTGTTCGAGGCGGTCGGCCAGAACGCCGCCGGCATCCTGAGCGACGAGGACCTGACCGAGATCGAGAAGCGCGCCATCCCCGGCACCGGCTCCTGCGGCGGCATGTACACCGCCAACACGATGTCGAGCGCGTTCGAGGCGCTCGGCATCTCGCTGCCCTACTCGTCCACGATGGCGAATCCGCACGACGAGAAGGAGAACTCGGCCAGGGAATCGGCCAAGGTGCTGATCGAGGCGATCCGGCGGGACCTGAAGCCGCGCGACATCGTCACCAAGGAGGCGATCGAGAACGCGGTGGCGGTGATCATGGCGACCGGCGGCTCGACCAACGCGGTGCTGCACTTCCTGGCGATCGCCCACGCCGCGGGCGTGGAATGGACGATCGACGACTTCGAGCGCATGCGCAAGAAGATCCCGGTGATCTGCGACCTGAAGCCGAGCGGCAAGTACCTGGCGGTCGACCTGCACCGCGCCGGCGGCATCCCGGCGGTCATGAAGGTGCTGCTGGATGCGGGCCTGCTGCACGGCGACTGCGTCACCATCACCGGCAAGACGATCGCCGAGACGCTGGCCGACGTGCCGGCGCTGCGCGCCGACCAGGACGTGATCCGCCCGATCGCCGATCCGATGTACGCCGAGGGCCACCTCGCCATCCTCAAGGGCAACCTGAGCCCCGAGGGCGCGGTCGCCAAGATCACCGGCCTCAAGAACCCGGTCATCACCGGCCCGGCCCGGGTCTTCGACGACGAGCAGTCGGCCCTGAAGGCCATCCTCGACGGCAGGATCGTCGCCGGCGACGTGATGGTGCTGCGCTACCTCGGCCCCAAGGGCGGCCCGGGCATGCCCGAGATGCTGGCGCCCACCGGCGCACTGATCGGCGCCGGCCTCGGCGAATCGGTCGGCCTGATCACCGACGGCCGCTTCTCCGGCGGCACCTGGGGCATGGTGGTCGGCCACGTCGCGCCGGAAGCGGCGGCGGGCGGCACCATCGCCTTCGTCGAGGAAGGCGACACGATCACCATCGACGCCCACGCGCTCAAGCTCGAACTCAACGTCCCCGAGGACGAGATCGCCAAGCGGCGCGCCCGCTGGACCGCGCCGGCGCCGCGCTACACCCGCGGCGTGCAGGCCAAGTTCGCCTTCAACGCCGCCAGCGCCAGCAAGGGCGCGGTGCTCGACGACTTCTGAGCCCGGAGCGGGCGGCCCGCGCGGCCGCCCGGCACCCCATGCGCATCCTGGTAGTGGAAGACGACCCGGCCCTGCGGCTGGGCATCACCCGCACCCTGCAGGCCGAGGGCTGGCAGGTGGACGCTGTGACCGACGGCGAGTACGCGCTGGCGGCCACCGCCACCGAGACCTACGACGCGGCGGTGCTCGACCTGGGCCTGCCGCGGCGCGACGGCTTCGGCGTGCTGCAGCAATGGCGGGACACCCGGCAGGGCCTGGCGGTGCTGATCCTCACCGCGCGCGACGAGCTGCCCGACCGCCTGCGCGGCCTCAACGGCGGCGCCGACGACTACCTGACCAAGCCCTTCGAGCCCGAGGAGCTGGTCGCCCGGCTGCGCGCCGTCACCCGGCGCCGCCAGGGCAGCGCGAGCAACCTGCTGACCGTGGGCGCGCTGCAGTTCAACACCGACAGCCGCGAGCTGCGGCTGCGCGAGGAGCGCCTGCCGCTCACGCCGCGCGAGGCAGCGCTGATCGAGCTGCTGATGGCCTCGCCGGGCGCCGCGGTGCCCAAGAGCCGCATCGTCTCGGCCATGTCGAGCTGGGAGGCCAACTTCAGCCCCAACCTGGTCGAGATCTACATCCTCAAGCTGCGCCGCAAGCTCGCCGGGGCCGGCGTCGCCATCGTGACGGTGCGCGGCGTCGGCTACGCGATGGAGCCGGCGTGAGCCCCGCGCCGCTCGACGCCCCCGGGCCGGCCGCTGCAGGCCGGCGCTCCGGCGCCGCCCTGCGCCGCGTCGGCAGCCTGCGCGCCACGCTGCTGCGGCCGCTGCTCTGGATCTGGCTCGGCGGCGGCCTCGCCACCGCGGTGACCGCCTTCTGGCTCGCCGGGCGCGCGGCCCAGCTCGCCTTCGACCGTACGCTGCAGGAC
Organism: Xylophilus ampelinus; assembly: GCA_036946225.1. Classification (GTDB taxonomy): domain Bacteria; phylum Pseudomonadota; class Gammaproteobacteria; order Burkholderiales; family Burkholderiaceae_C; genus JAKOND01. The sequence continues at coordinate 60,426 of JAQIJO010000006.1, read as the reverse complement.
GATGCGCAGGCCCTGGCCAGCCAGGTGCACTGGGACGGCGGCCGGCCGAGCTTCTCGGTCGACGCCGGCGCCGCGGCCTCCATCGTCTACGACTCGCTGGCGCCCTCGCGCTTCCTGGTGCGCACCACCGACGGCGTCGTCCTGGTGGGCAACGCCAGCCTGGGCCTGCCGCCCGGCGCGGCGGACGCCCCGGGCGGCGCGCCCTTCTTCTTCGACATCGAGGGCACGTCCGCGCCGCACCGCACCGCGCCGCTGCGGGCGGTCGCCCTGCGCCTGGACCGGGCCGCCGGCGCCTCGGTCTGGGTGATCGTCGGCGAACCCTTCCTCGCGCGGGAGAAGGTGGTGAAGGAGCTTGCCGCGGCGATCTTCCTGCCGGCCGCGGCGCTGAACCTCGTGGTCGTGCCGCTGCTGGCGCTGGGCGTGCGGCGCGGCCTGGCACCGGCGCGCGCGATCAGCGCCCTGGTCGCGCAGCGCGGCATCGACGACCTCTCGCCCCTGCCGGCCGACGACGCGCCCGACGAGCTGCGCGGGCTGGTGGGCCACCTCAACGACCTGCTGGCCCGGCTCGAGCTGGCGGTCGACGGCCAGCGGCGCTTCATCGCCGACGCCGCGCACCAGCTGCGCACCCCGGTCGCCGGCATCAAGCTGCTGGTGGGCGACCTCAAGCGCACCGCGCAGGCCGACCCGACCCAGCCGCCCGACCGCGAGGTGCTCGACCAGCTGCAGGCCTCGGCCCAGCACACCGCGCACCTGGTCCGCCAGCTGCTCGCGCTGGCGCGGCTCGAGAACACGCCCGAGGAGGCGGAGGCGCCGATCGACGTGGCGCAGCTGGTCGCGCAGGTGGCCGACCGCTGGCGCTCCGCCGCGGGCGCGGCCGGCAAGCGGCTGCACCCGCCGCGCCGCGCGGCGCCGGCCGGCGACGACGCGGCGCCGGTCTCCGTCCGCGGCAATGCGGTGCTGCTCGGCGAGGCGCTCGGCAACCTGGTCGACAACGCGCTGCAGCACGGCGGAACGGAGGTGCGCATCGAGTGGGCGGCCGACGATTCGGAAGTGCGGCTGTCGGTGCACGACGACGGCCCGGGCCTGTCGGACGCCACCCGGGCGCGCATGCTGGAGCCCTTCTGGCGCGGCGCCCAGGCGCCGCAGGGCGGCTCGGGGCTGGGCCTGTCGATCGCGCAGCAGGTGGTGCGCAACATGGGCGGCGCGCTGGCGCCCTGCGACCTGCCCGAGGGCGCCGGCACGCGGCTGGACATGCGCCTGCCGCGCGCGCGCGGCGCGGCGCCGCGCGCCTGACCGCGCGCGTCCCCGCGGCCCGGGACGGCGCCCGGCGGCGGCGTGCGGGGCCGCCGGCGCGTTAAGCCAATCACAAGCAGACCGATCGGACACTGGCCGCATCCCGGCCTCCGCGCGAGGCCTCCCGCACTCCGGACCGATCGACATGACCCACGCCAAGTTCGAAATCCGCCGCCACGGCTGGTGGCTCGCCCTGCTCCTGCTGGCCGTCGCGCCGCTGCTGATCTACGCAGCGGTCACCCGTGCCACCGCCGTGCCCGCGGCCGCCGCCCCGGACGCGCCCGAGGCGGCGCACGCCGGCAAGGCCGGCGCCGAGACGGTGCGGGTGCTGCAGGAGCAGCTGCCGGCCCTCGACGTCGGCGCGCCCGGCCGCCAGTCCTTCAGTGACGTGCAGCAGGCGATCGGCAGCATCGACTTCAACCAGGACCGCTCCGTCGGCGTGACCACCGCCTACGCCGGCCGCATCGCGCGGGTGCTGGTCAAGGCCGGCGACGAGGTCAGGGCGGGGCAGACGCTCTACACCGTCGACGCGCCGGACATCGCCCAGGCCGCCGCGACCCTGATCAGCACCGCCGGCACCCTGCGCACCGCCAACGACACGCTCAAGCGCGCCCAGGCGCTGGCGCAGGACAGCAGCATCCCGCAGCGCGAGTTCCAGCAGAACCAGTCCGACCAGCAGGCCGCCGACGCCGCCTACCGCGCGGCGCGCAAGACCCTGCAGCTCTTCGGGCTGGCCGAGGCCGACATCGCCCGCATCGAGCGCGACAAGGCGATCGGCGTGGAGATCCCGGTCAAGAGCCCGATCGACGGCCGGGTCACCGCCCGCGCCGCGCAGCCGGGCCTGCTGACCCAGCCGGGCGCCTCGCCCGCGCCGGTCACGGTGTCGGACCTGCGCACGCTGTGGATGGTGGCGAGCGTGCCGGAATCGGACTTCTCCCTCTACCGCCTGGGCCAGAAGGTCGACGTGCGCGTGCAGGCCTGGCCGGGCCGGACGTTCAGCGGCCGCGTCTCCTACCTGGGCGACACGGTGGACCCCGCCACCCACCGCATCGCAGTGCGCGCCGAGGTGGCCGATCCGAAGCGCGAGCTGCGTCCGCAGATGCTGGCCGAATTCAGCATCACGCTGTCGGCCCCGGTCGACGCGACCTCGGTGCCCGCGACGGCGGTGGTGCGCGAGACCTCCGGCCAGAACGTGGTCTGGACGGCCGCCGGGCAGGACGGCCAGGGCCTGCTGTTCAAGCGGCGCGCCGTCGAGATCGGACGCAGCGACGGCGGCCGGGTGCAAGTCGTCTCGGGCCTGCAGCCCGCCGACCGGATCGCCCGCAAGCAAGCGCTCTTCCTGAGCAACCTCTACGAGACCAACGCGGAATGAGCCGCCCGGCCGCGCGCCGCGCCTGACCGCGTCCCCGATTCCGCCCGCCTGACCCTTTCCGGGAGCCGACCGTGTTCCGTCCTCTTCTGGCCCTGGTGCTGTCGCGCCGGCCCGTCATGCTGCTCTGCCTGCTGGCCTTCATGGCCGCCGGCGTCTTCGCCTTCCTCAAGCTCAACGTGGAGGCCTACCCGAATCCCGCGCCGGTGATCCTGGAGATCACCGCCCAGGCGCCCGGCCTGTCGGCCGAGGAAATGGAGCGCTACTACACCCGGCCGATGGAAGTCGGCCTCGCGACCACGCCGGGCGTGGACAACATCCGCTCGACCTCGTTCTACGGCCTGTCCTTCGTCCGGGTCACCTTCAAGTACGACACCGACTACTACTTCGCCCTGACCCAGGTGGCCAACAACCTGCAGGCCAACGTCAACCTGCCGGGCGGGGTCGAGCCGCAGATCCAGGCCTCCAGCCTGGTGGGCGAGATCCTGCGCTACCAGGTCAAGGGACCGCCGGGCATGGGCCTGACCGAGCTGCGCTCGCTGCAGGACTGGGTGATCCAGCGCCGCCTGCTGACCGTGCCCGGCGTGGTGCAGGTGGTGACCTGGGGCGGCACCACGAAGGAATACCACGTCGAGCCGGACCCGAAGCTGCTGGAGTCGCGCGGCATCACGCTGCAGCAGGTGCTCTCGGCCATCGGCAACGCCAACCTCAACGTCGGCGGCCGCTCGATCAGCGTCGGCGACCAGTCGGTCAACATCCGCGGGCTGGGCCTGGTGGAGAACCTGCAGGACATCGGCAACGTGGTCATCACCCAGCAGAACGGCCTGCCGGTCCAGGTCAAGGACGTCGCCCGGATCACCGAAGGCAGCGTGCCCCGCCTCGGCGAGGCGGGGCGCGACGCCGAGAAGGACGTGGTGACCGGCGTGGTCATCATGAACCGCACCCTGCACACCAAGGACGTGATCGCCCGGGTCGACGAGGCGGTGAAGAAGATCAATTCCGACCACAGCCTGCCGCAGGGCGTGAAGCTGGCGCCCTACTACGACCGCTCGGTGCTGGTGAACGTCACCACCCACACGGTGCTGCACAACCTGATCTTCGGCTGCGCGCTGGTGTTCCTGATCCAGTGGATCTTCCTGGGCGACCTGCGCTCCGCGGTGATCGTGAGCGTCAACATCCCGTTCGCGCTGTTCTTCAGCATCATGATCCTGGTGATGACCAACGAGTCGGCGAACCTGCTGTCGCTGGGCGCGGTGGACTTCGGGATCATCGTGGACTCGGCGGTGATCCTGGTCGAGAACGTGTTCCGCAACTTCCAGCGCAGCACGCCCGAGCGCGCGATGATGCTGCGCGCCATGGCGCGGACCACCCACGGCGCGGCGCTGACGCCGCAGCTCGGCTGGACCAAGCGGCTGCGCATGATCTACCTCAGCGCGACCCAGGTGGACAGCTCGGTGCTGTTCTCGACCGCGATCACCATCGCGGCCTTCACCCCGCTGTTCACCATGCAGGGCGTCGAGGGCCAGATCTTCGGGCCGATGGCCCGCACCTACGGCTACGCCCTCGCCGGCGCGCTGATCGCCACCTTCACCATCACGCCGGTGCTCGCCAGCTACCTGCTGCCGCGCCGCATCGAGGAGAAGGAGACCTTCATCGTGCGCGCCATCGAGCACGTCTACCGCCCCGCCCTGCGCTGGACGCTGGCGCATGCGAAGCTGACGGTCGCCGTCGGCTGCCTGGCCCTGGCGGCGAGCGGCTTCATGGCGGCGCGGCTCGGCAGCGAGTTCCTGCCGGCGCTGGAGGAAGGCAACCTCTGGATCCGCGCCTCGATGCCCCCGACCATCTCGCTGGAGGCGGGCACCCGGCAGGTCGACCGCATGCGCGCGCTCATCAAGGCCTATCCGGAGGTCGTCACCATCGTCTCGCAGCACGGCCGGCCCGACGACGGCAGCGACGCCGCGGGCTTCAACAACGTGGAGCTGTTCGCGCCCCTGAAGCCGTACGACGAATGGCGCCCCGGCATGAACAAGGCGCGCATGGTCGCCGAACTGCAGGCCCAGTTCGAGAACGAGTTCCCGGGCGTGGGCTTCAATTTCTCGCAGTACATCCAGGACAACGTGCAGGAAGGCCTCTCGGGCGTGAAGGGCGCCAACTCGGTCAAGATCATCGGCCAGGACCTGCCCACCCTGGAGCGGCTGGCCGGCGAGGTGACGGAGACGATGGCGCAGGTCGACGGCGTGGCCGACCTCGGCACCTTCCACACGCTCGGCCAGCCCAACATGAACATCCACGTGGACCGCGCCCGGGCGGCGCGCTACGGGCTCAACACCGGCGACGTCACCGCGACCATCCAGGCGGCGCTGGGCGGCACCACCGCCACCACCGTGCTGGAGGGCGTGCGCCAGGTCGGGCTGACGGTGCGCTTCCCCAAGGACTACCGCGACAGCATCGACGACGTGCGCCGGCTGCGCATCGGCTACACCACCGCCGGCGGCGCCACCGCCTTCGTCCCGCTGACCGACGTGGCCACCATCAGCGTGGACACCGGCGCGACCTACATCTACCGCGAGAGCAACGAGCGCTACATCCCGATCAAGTTCAGCGCCCGCGGTCGCGACCTGGGCAGCACCGTCGCCGAGGTGCAGAAGGCGGTCGCGCAGAAAGTGCGCCTGCCCGAGGGCTACCGCATCGTCTACGCGGGCGAGTTCGAGAACCTGCAGCAGGCAAAGGCGCGCATGGCGATCGCCATCCCGCTCGCCTTCGGGCTCATCCTGGTGCTGCTGTTCGCGCTCTTCGGCAACCTGAGCTACAGCCTGCTCACGCTCGCGGCGGTGCCCTTCACCGTCATGGGCGGGATCTTCGCGCTCTACGTCTCGGACCAGGTGCTGAGCGTGTCGGCCATCATCGGCTTCATCTCGCTGCTGGGCGTCTCGGTGATGGACGGCATCCTGATCCTGACGACGTACAAGGACTTCAAGGCCCTGGGCCGCAGCGACCTCGCGGCCGTCGCCGAGGCCTACGAGAGCCGGATGCGGCCGCTGCTGATGACCGCGCTGTCGGCCTGCATCGGCCTCTTCCCCGCCGCCCTCTCGCACGCCATCGGCAGCGAGGTCCAGCGGCCGCTCGCCACCGTGGTGGTCGGCGGCATGCTGATCGGGCCGGTGTTCCTGCTCTTGGTGATGCCCGCGCTGCGCCTGCTGGTGCTGCAGCGGCTCGCACCGTCCAAACGCCGCATCGGCCTGGGAGGCAAACGTGATTGATGCCCTGAACCGCCGGCGCGGCGCCCGCCCCGCCGCCACCCTGGCCGCGCTCGCGGCCCTCGCCGCGCAGCTCGCTGGCTGCGCCGCCGTCGGCCCCGACTACGCCACCCCGGCTTCGCCGGCGCCGGCCGCGCTGACCCGCGACGCCCTGCCGCTCGACCTGCGCGCCGGCCCGGTCGACGCGCGGTGGTGGAAGGCCTTCGGCGCGCCGCAGCTCGACGCGATGGTGGCCGAAGGCCTGGCGAACAGCCCGACCGTGGCCGCCGTGCAGGCCACCCTGCGCGCCGCCCAGGAGAACGTGACCGCGCAGCGCGGACTCTTCTACCCGCAGGCGCAGGCCGGCGCCAACCTGAGCCGGCAGAACGTCGGCAGGACCCAGCAGTCGCCGCTCAATTCCGGCGACGCGGTCTTCCGCTACCAGACCGCCACCCTCAGCGTCGGATACGCGCCCGACCTGTTCGGCGGCACCCGGCGCGCGGTGGAGCAGGCCCAGGCCGGCGCGGACAGCCAGCGCTGGCAGCTCGAAGGCGCGCGGCTGACGCTGGCCAGCAACCTGGTCGGTGCGGCGCTGCAGACCGCGATGCTGGCCGAGCAGGCGGATCTCACCGCCCAGGCCGTCGCCGCGATGCAGGAGCAGCTGAAGGTGATGCGCAAGCTCCAGGGCAGCGGCTACGCGAGCGGCCTCGACGTCGCCACCCAGGAGAACCTGCTCAGCCAGCTGCAGCAGAGCCTGCCGCCGCTGGAGAAATCGCTGGAGCAGAGCCGCAACCTCACCGCGGTGCTGATGGGCCGCACGCCCGACGCGGCGCTGCCGGCCCTGCGCCTGTCCGACATCCGGCTGCCCGCGCTGCCGCAGGTCGTCCCCTCGGAACTCGTGGCGCGCCGGCCGGACGTGCGCCAGGCCGACGCCGACCTGCACGCCGCGAGCGCGGCCATCGGCGTAGCCAAGGCGGCGCGCTTCCCGCAGCTCAACCTCACGGCCTCCCTCGGCGGTGGCGCGACCGAGTTCGGGAAGATGTTCTCGGCCGGCAACACCGTCTGGTCGATCGGCTCGGGCCTGCTGGCGCCGATCTTCGCCGGCGGCACCCTGCAGGCGCGCCAGCGGGTCGCCGAGGCCCAGTTCGACGCGGCCGCCGCCCAGTACCGCAGCGCGGTGCTGACCGCCTTCCAGAACGTCTCGGACGCGCTGTACGCGCTGGCCATCGACCAGCGCGCGCTGCAGGCGGCGGACGCGAGCGTCGCGGCCACCCAGGCCGGCTACCGGCTGACACGCGCGCAGCTGGAGTCGGGCTACGCCTCGCGGCCGTCGATGCTTGCGGCGCAGCAGGCCTGGCTGCAGGCGCAGTCGGCCCGCACGGCCAGCTTCGGCACCCTGGTCGGCGACAGCGTGGCGCTCTTCCAGGCGCTGGGCGGCGGCACCGCCGCGCCCTGAGGCCCGGCGGCCGGCGGGCCCCGGGGCACCGGCGCGCGCCGGGCGGGGTTGCCGGCCCCATGGGCGCCTCGGGCTGCGGCCGGCGCCACGCGCCGCGCCCGCCGCCGGGCGGCCTCAGCGCCGGCGGTCGCCGGGCCGGCGCAGCGCCTGGCGGCTGCGCTCCAGGCGCTCTTCCTTGCGGCGGTCCATGCGTTCGCTCATCTTGCGCTTGGTGTAGCCGGAGGAATCCGCCCAGGCCCACCAGACGACCGCCAGGGCGAACGGCGCCAGCACGATCCACCAGCTCCAGCCGGCCACCGGTCCGATCTCCAGCCACTTCGACAGCAGCAGGACCACGCCCGCTCCCAGGAACCACATGCTCCGTCTCCCGTGTTCGCCCCGGCCGTAGCGCACCATGCGCCCGGGGCGGCCGGACGCTCCGCGCCGGTCATGGCCCCGGGGAAGCGCGTCGCCGGACGCCTCCCTACAATCAGCGGAGCAATGTACCGCAGCCCGTACCGATGACCTTCAGCATGCCGAATCCCCTGCCCGCCGCCCTGGTCGCCCTCGCGGCGCTCGGCGGCGCCGCGTCCGCGCAGGCCGACCAGGCGCTGGCCGCCTCGCGCAACTGCATGGCCTGCCATGCGATCGACCGCAAGCTGGTGGGGCCCGCCTTCAAGGCGGTGGCCGCGCGCTACGCCGGCCAGGACGCGGCCGGCGCCCTGGCCGCGAAGATCGTCAAGGGCGGCTCCGGCGCCTGGGGCCCGGTGCCGATGCCGGCCAACCCGCAGGTCAGCCCGGCCGAGGCCAAGCTGCTGGCGACCTGGGTCCTCGGCCTGAAATAGCCCCGGCCGGGCCGGCGCGCCGGCTGCCGACGGCCGGAAGGCGGCTCGCCCCCGCCCCGAACCGTGCGATCCGCTATCGATTCGGTAGCTGGAAGCGCCCGTCCCGCCTGCGCTGCAGGCGGAAAACCCTGCGCATGCTCAGATCAGCGGATCGTGCCGGTCGCCGGCGCTGCCGGCCGGATGCACCACCACCGGCGCGACATGGCCGGACGGCGCGCGCCGGTCGAGGCGGTCCTCCAGCTGGCCGAGGTAGGCGGCGCTGCTGTTGTCCGACTCCTCCAGCCGGGCGTGCAGGCCGCGGTCGAGCCGCTCGATCCGCGCCTCGATCGCCTCGCGGGCCTGGCGGGCGTCCAGCGCCGCCTGCTGGTGCAGGCTCTCCAGCACGCCGCGCAGTTCGGTGAAGCGCGAGGCCTCGGCCTGGTCGGCCAGCGCCCGCTGGGCGTCCAGGTCCTTGTGCAGCCGGCGCGATTCCAGCAGCGCGGTGCTCTGCAGGTAGGCGATGTAGACCGCGAACACGATGGCCAGCACGATGGTCAGCGCCAGCATGACCAGCCCGAGCGGCGCCTCGACGGTGCGGAAGCCCACCGACATCGGGACCGGCGCGGCCAGCAGGTTCCAGTTGAGCGCGGCGAGCGCGGCGATGACCACGGCGGTGATCAGCAGCAGGAGGGTGCGGATGGACATGGGAGGCTCCTCGGGGATCGGTTGCGGCGGCGGCGGCGCGCCCATCGGCCGGCGCCGCCCTGGCGGGATTTGTAATCCAGCCCGCTGCTCCGGGTGTTACCGAAACCCTCGCCGCGCCGTCCACCCGCCTCGTCCGCGCCGGACGGCCCGCCGCCGCGGCGCCGGGACCGGCCGGCGCGCCCCGCGCGGCGGCGGCTGCGCGGCGGGCGGAAAAAAGGCCGGCCGCGCCTCGCGGCGCGCCGGCCCGTGCCCGGACGGCGGATGCGGCGCGGGCGCCGCTCAGTTGGCCTCGCCCAGTTGCTCCAGGATCGCCGGGTTCTCCAGCGTGCTGGTGTCCTGGGTGATCGCCTCGCCGCGGGCGATGTTGCGCAGCAGGCGGCGCATGATCTTGCCGCTGCGCGTCTTGGGCAGGTTCTCGCCGAAGCGGATGTCCTTGGGCTTGGCGATCGGGCCGATCTCCTTGGCCACCCAGTCGCGCAGCTCCTTGGCCAGCGCCTTGGCGGCGTCGCCGGTCGGGCGCGGACCCTTGAGCACCACGAAGGCGCAGATCGCCTCGCCGGTCAGTTCGTCGGGCCGGCCGACCACGGCCGCCTCGGCCACCAGGTCGGTCTTGGCGACCAGCGCCGACTCGATCTCCATCGTGCCCATGCGGTGGCCGGAGATGTTGAGCACGTCGTCGATGCGGCCGGTGATGCGGAAATAGCCCTTGTCCACCCCGTCGATGGCCGCGGTGCCGGCGCTGCGCACCGCGCCGTCGCCGGCGAGGTAGATGCTGCCGCCCATCTCGGCCGGGAAGTAGGACTTCTTGAAGCGCTCCGGGTCGCCCCAGATGGTGCGGATCATCGAGGGCCAGGGCTTGCGGATCACCAGCATGCCGCCGGTGCCGTCGGGCAGCTCGTTGCCGGTCTCGTCGACGATGGCCGCGTCGATGCCCGGCAGCGGCAGGGTGCAGGAGCCCGGGATCAGCGGCGTGGCGCCCGGCAGCGGGGTGATCACGTGGCCGCCGGTCTCGGTCTGCCAGAAGGTGTCCACGATCGGGCAGCGCTCGCCGCCGACGTGCTTGTGGTACCAGATCCAGGCCTCGGGGTTGATCGGCTCGCCGACGGTGCCCAGGATGCGCAGGCTGGAGAGGTCGCTGCGGTCGGGGTGGGCCTGGGCGTCGGCCTCGGCGGCCTTGATCAGCGAGCGGATCGCGGTCGGCGCGGTGTAGAAGATCGTGACCCCGTGCCGCTCGATCATCTGCCAGAAGCGGCCGGCGTTCGGGAAGGTCGGGACGCCCTCGAACACCACCTGGGTGGCGCCGGCGGCCAGCGGGCCGTAGGCGACGTAGGTGTGGCCGGTGATCCAGCCGATGTCGGCGGTGCACCAGAAGACGTCGTCCGGCCGCAGGTCGAAGGTCCAGTCCATGGTCATGCGCGCCCACAGCAGGTAGCCGGCGGTGCTGTGCTGCACGCCCTTGGGCTTGCCGGTCGAGCCGCTGGTGTAGAGCACGAAGAGCGGGTGCTCCGCCTCCACCGCCACCGGCGGGCATTCCGACGGCTGGCCGGCCAGCGCCTCGCCGAAGGGGATGTCGCGGTCGTTGCGGGTCCAGGCGGTGGCGGTGCGCTCGTAGACCAGCACGGTCCGGACGGCGTCGCAGCCGCCCATGGCGATCGCCTCGTCGACGATGGACTTGAGCGGCAGCTCCTTGCCGCCGCGCTTCTGGAAGTTGGCGGTGATCACCGCCACCGCGCCGATGTCGATGATGCGCTCCTGCAGCGCCTTGGCCGAGAAGCCGCCGAAGACCACGCTGTGGGTCGCGCCGATGCGGGCGCAGGCCTGCATCGCCACCACGCCCTCGATGGTCATCGGCAGGTAGATGATGACCCGGTCGCCCTTGCCGATGCCCTGCGCCTTGAGCGCGTTGGCGAAGCGGCCGACCCGCTCCAGCAGCTCGCGGTAGGTGACCCGGGTGACCGCGCCGTCGTCGGCCTCGAAGACGATCGCGGTCTTGTCCTCGACCGGGGTGCCGACGTGGCGGTCCAGGCAGTTGGCCGACGCGTTGAGCATGCCGTCGTCGAACCAGCGGAAGAACGGCGGGTCGCTGGCGTCCAGCGTGCGGGTGAAGGGGCGCTCCCAGGCGAGCAGTTCGCGGGCGCGGCCGGCCCAGAAGGCGTCGGGGTCGGCCTCGGCCTCCTGGCGCAGCGCGCGGTAGGCGTCGATGCCGGCGACCCGGGCGCCGGCGCGGGACGCCTCGGAGGGCGGGAAGACGCGGTTCTCGACCAGGACGGATTCGATGGTGGATGCGCCGGCGGCGGCATCCGTGGCGGAACGGCTCGGTGTGGTTGTCGTCATGGACAGGTCTCCTTGTGAATTCGCGGACGCGCGGGCTGGCGTCTATCTTATGGCGCGGAAGTGTCGGCACCGGGACTTACGGACCACTGACGCAGCGCTGACCGAGCGCTGACGCCCCGGCCGCGGCGCGCGCCTACAATTCCGCCGCCCCGGCGCCACGGCCTGCGGGCCGCCGGCGCCGCCCCTCCCACCCCCTCCCCGCCATGGCCCACGATCCCCTGCACACCCCGCCCGCCGCGCAACCGGCACGCAACGGCTTCCTGCGCCCGTTGCCCAACCTGATCTTCGCCAGCCGCTGGCTGCAGCTGCCGCTCTACCTGGGCCTGATCGCCGCGCAGGCGATCTACGTCTTCCACTTCTGGGTGGAGCTGGTCCACCTGATCGAGGCCGCCTTCGGCAGCACCACCGCCCTGCAGGCGCTGGTCACCAGCATCGGCTACAAGTCCACCGCCGCGCCGACCACGCTCAACGAGACCATCATCATGCTGGTGGTGCTGGCGCTGATCGACGTGGTGATGATCTCCAACCTGCTGATCATGGTGATCGTCGGCGGCTACGAGACCTTCGTCTCGCGCATGCGGCTCGAAGGCCACCCGGACCAGCCCGAGTGGCTCTCGCACGTCAACGCCTCGGTGCTCAAGGTCAAGCTGGCGACCGCCATCATCGGCATCAGCTCGATCCACCTGCTCAAGACCTTCATCAACGCCGAGAACTATTCCGACCGGGTGCTGATCGCGCAGACCGCCATCCACATCACCTTCCTGCTCTCGGCCATGGCGATCGCGCTGACCGACCGCCTGATGCAGCCGCCCGCCGGCCACCACTGAGCCGCGGACCGCGGCGCCCGGCGCCGCGCGCCAGCGAGGAACTCAGGCAAGCGGCACGGTGGCGGCCAGCACCCCGGCGCCGCCGGCCGCGGCCGGCGCGGCCTCCGCCGCCCCGCCGGTCGCCAGCCGCCCCGCCACCAGCCGCAGCCGCCGGTCGCAGCGCGCGGCCAGCGCGTCGTCGTGGGTCACCATCACGAAGGCGGTGCGCTGCTCGCGCGCCAGCCGCAGCATCAGCGCGAAGACGCCGTCCGCGGTGCCGCGGTCGAGGTTGCCGGTCGGCTCGTCGGCCAGCACGCAGGCCGGCCGGGTGACCAGCGCGCGGGCGATGGCCACCCGCTGGCGCTCGCCGCCCGACAGCTCGGCCGGGCGGTGGTGGATCCGGCCTTCGAGCCCGACGGCGGCCAGCATGGCGCGCGCCGCCGCGGCGCAGGCCTCGGGCGTCTCGCGGCGGATGCGCAGCGGCATGCCGACGTTGTCGAGCGCGCTGAATTCCGGCAGCAGGTGGTGGAACTGGTAGACGAAGCCCAGGTGCCGGTTGCGCATCCGGCCCTGCTCGGCCGCGCCCAGGCGCGCCAGGTCCCGGCCCTGCAGGACGACGGTGCCGGCGCTCGGCGCGTCCAGGCCGCCGAGCAGGTGCAGCAGGGTGCTCTTGCCCGAGCCCGAGGCGCCGACGATGGCCAGGGTCTCGCCGGCGTGCACCCGGACGTCGACGCCGTGCAGCACGGTCACGTCCAGCGTGCCGTCGTGGAAGCGCTTGGTCAGGCCGGCGGCCTCGATCACGACGTCGCCGGCGGCGCGGGAAGCCTCGGCGGCGGGGTTCACGGAAATCTCATTCATAGCGCAGCGCCTCGGCCGGGTTGACGCGGCTGGCGCGCCAGCTCGGGTAGAGGGTGGCCACGAAGGCCAGGATCAGGGCGATCACCGCGATCGGCACGATGTCGGAGCTCTGCGGATCGCTCGGCATGCGGCTGATCAGGTAGATGTCCTTGGGCAGGAAGCTGGCGTGGAACAGCCGCTCGAGGAAGGGCACGATCACGTCGATGTTGAAGGCGACCACCAGCCCGAGCGCCAGCCCGGCCAGGGTGCCGATCACGCCCACCATCGCGCCCTGCACCACGAAGACGCCCATGATGCTCGACGGGCTCGCGCCCAGGGTGCGCAGGATGGCGATGTCGGCGCGCTTGTCGGTCACCGTCATCACCAGGGTCGAGACCAGGTTGAAGGCGGCGACGGCGACGATCAGCGTCAGGATGATGAACATCATGCGCTTCTCCAGCTGCACCGCCGAGAACCAGGTCTTGTTCTGCTGCGTCCAGTCGCGGATCAGCAGGTCGCCGCTCAGGGTCGCCGCCAGTTCGCGGGCCACTTCGGGCGCGCGGTGCAGGTCCTTGATGCGCAGCCGGATGCCGGTCGGGCCTTCCAGCCGGAAGATGCGGGCGGCGTCGTCCTGGTGCAGCATGGCCAGCGCCGAGTCGTACTCGTAGTGGCCGGAGTCGAAGGTGCCGGCCACGGTCAGCTGCTTGAGGCGCGGCACCACGCCGGCGGGCGTGACCTGGCCGCTGGGCGCCACCAGCGTCACCGGGTCGCCCGTCCGCACGCCCAGGGTGCGCGCCAGCTCCGCGCCCAGCACCACGTTGAACTGCCCGGGCACCAGCCGCTGCAGCACCTCGGGCTTGAGGGCGGCGGCCACGTCGGTGACCTCGCCCTCGTGCGCCGGATCGATGCCGCGCACGATGGCGCCGCGCATGTCCTCGCCCCGCGCGATCAGGGCCTGCGCCGCGACGAAGGTGGCCGCGCCGATCACCTCGGGGTTGCGCCGCGCCTCGGCCATGGTGCGCGCCGGATCCGGCAGCGCCGCGCCGTTGGGCGCGAAGATCTCGATGTGCGACACCACGCCCAGCATGCGGTCGCGCACCTCCTTCTGGAAGCCGTTCATCACCGACAGCACGATGATGAGCGCCGCCACCCCGAGCGCGATGCCCAGCATCGAGACGCCCGAGATGAAGGAGATGAAGCCGTTGCGCCGGGTGGCGCGGCCGGCGCGGGTGTAGCGCCAGCCCAGGGCCAGTTCGTAGGGGAGTTGCATGGAGGGTCGGATCGGGGAGCGGCGTGGGCGGGGGAGGCGGAATTGTCGTGCAAGCGGCGGGCCCGTCCTGTCGGACGGCAGCCCCCGTGGGCCGCGCGGGCGACAATCGCCGGCTATGCATCTCCTGATCCCCTTCGCCGCCGCCAGCGCACCCGGCTGCCGGCAGGCGCTGGCCGACCTGCGGCTGCCGAACCTGGAGCGGCTGCTGGCGCAGCTGGCGCCCGTGGCCGCCGACGCCGCCGCCCCGGCGGGCGAGGCCGACGAACTCAGCCTGTCCCCGCCGCACGAGCGCGCCCTGGCGCGCGCCCTCGGACTGCCCGCGGCCGACGGCGCGATTCCCTGGGCGGCGCTCGAAGCCGCGCGCGGCGGCGCGGCGGACGGCGCGGACGCCGGCGCGGCCTGGGCCTTCGTCACCCCCTGCCACTGGATGATCGGGGCGGACCACATCACCCTGGCCGACCCGTCGATGCTGCGGCTGGACGCGGCCGGCTCGCGCCAGCTGCTCGCGCTGCTCGCGCCCTACTGCGCCGACGACGGCATCGCGCTGCGCTACGCGGCGCCGACCCGCTGGCTCGCGCGCGGCGAGGCCTTCCGCGGACTGGCGACCGCCTCGCTCGACCGGGTGGCCGGCCGCAACATCGACCTCTGGATGCCCGACGCGCCGCAGGCCCGGTCGCTGCGCCGGCTGCAGAGCGAGATGCAGATGCTGCTCTACACCCATCCCTGGACCGAGGCCCGCGCCGAGGCCGGCCTGCCGGCGGTCAACTCGCTCTGGTTCAGCGGCACCGGCGCGCTGCCGCCGGGCTGGACGCCGCCCCCCGGCCCGGAGCCGGTCGTGCCCGCCGGCCTGCGCGACGCCGGCCTGCGCGAGGACTGGGCCGCCTGGCGGGCCGCATGGGAGCGCATCGACGCCGGCGAGTGCGCCGCGCTGCGGGCCGCCGCCGACGCCGGCCGGCCCGCGGCCCTGACCCTGTGCGGCGAGCGCGCGGCGCTCGCCTTCGCCGCCGGCGCCGAGGGCGCGCTCGGCCGCTGGCGCAGGAAGATTTCCGGACTTTTCGGAGGCCAGCGCTTGCAGGACCTGCAGGACGTGCTATGAAGATAGTAGCAAGGGACGTTCCGCCGCGCAGCGCCTGGGCGCTGGAGCAGGCCGGGGTGCATCCGCTGCTGGCCCGGCTCTTCGCGGCGCGCGGCGTGCGCAGCAAGGACGAGCTCGACGACGGCCTGGCCCGCCTGCTGCCGCCGGCCACGCTCCGCGGCGCGACCGAGGCGGCGGCCCTGCTGGCCGACCTGATCGCGGCCGACGCGCGCATCTGCATCGTCGCCGACTACGACTGCGACGGCGCCACCGCCTGCGCAGTCGCGGTGCGGGGCCTGCGCATGCTCGGCGCGCGGCGGGTGGACTACCTGGTGCCCGACCGGGTGGTCGACGGCTACGGCCTGACCGCGCCGATCGCCGAGCGGGTCGCCGCGCGCGGCGCCGACCTGCTGCTGACGGTGGACAACGGCATCGCCAGCGTCGACGGCGTGGCCGCGGCGCGCGCGCTCGGCCTGCGGGTGCTGGTCACCGACCACCACCTGCCCGGCGAGGTGCTGCCGGACGCCGACGTGCTGGTCAACCCGAACCAGCCCGGCTGCGGCTTCGAGAGCAAGTCCATCGCCGGCTGCGGCGTCATCTTCTACGTGCTGCTGGCGCTGCGGGCCGAGCTGCGCGCCCGCGGCGCCTTCGACGCGGCGGGCCAGCCGCGCCTCGACGCGCTGCTGCCCCTGGTGGCGCTGGGCACCGTGGCCGACGTGGTGAAGCTCGACGCCAACAACCGCCGCCTGGTGGCCCAGGGCCTCAAGCGCATCCGTGCCGGCGCCCTGCCCGAAGGCATGGCCGCGCTGTTCCGCGCCGCCGGCCGCAGCGCCCTCGCCGCCACCACCTTCGACTTCGGCTTCGCGCTGGGGCCGCGCATCAACGCGGCCGGCCGGCTGGCCGACATGACCATCGGCATCGAATGCCTGCTGACCGACGACGCCGGCCGCGCCGACGAACTGGCGCGCACGCTCGACGCGATCAACCGCGAGCGCCGCAGCATCGAGGGCGGCATGCGCGAGCAGGCCCTGGAGATCGCCGCCGGCCTGTTCGACGAGGACGACGAGCCGCCGCCGGCGCTGTGCGTGCACGACCCGGAATTCCACGAAGGCGTGGTCGGCATCGTCGCCTCGCGGCTCAAGGACCGCTTCCACCGGCCGGCCTTCGTCTTCGCGGCCAGCGCCGCGCCCGGTAAGGAGGGCGAGCTCAAGGGCTCGGGCCGCTCCATCCCGGGCTTCCACCTGCGCGACGCGCTCGACCTGGTCGCCAAGCGCCATCCCGGTGTGCTGCTGAAGTTCGGCGGCCACGCGATGGCGGCGGGCTGCACCATCGCGGCCGACGCCTTCCCGGTCTTCGCGCAGGCGCTGACCCAGGTCGCCCGCGAATGGCTGGATGCCGCCACCCTCACCCGCCGGATCGAGACCGACGGCCCCCTGGAGCCGCAGTACTGCCGCGCCGACATGGTCGACACCCTGCACCGCGAGGTCTGGGGCCAGGGCTTCGCCGCGCCGACCTTCTGCGAGGAGATGCAGGTGCTGTCGCAGCGCCTGGTGGGCGATGGCAAGCACCTCTCGATCCGGATGATGCACCACGGCCAGCCGGTGGACGGCATCTGGTTCGGCCGCACCGCGCCGCTGCCCGGCGCGCAGGTGCGGCTGGCCTTCCGGCTCGACGTCAACGAATGGCGGGGCGAGCGGAAGGTGCAGTTCCTGGTCGAGGGCGTCGAGACCTGACGCCCCGGCCGGCCTCAGGCCTCGAGCCGCAGGCCGGCGTGCCAGGGCGCGTCGGCCGCGGCCCGGGGTGCGCCGGCCGCCGGGGCCGGCGCACCGGACGCCGGCTGCGGGAAGGCCGCGGCCTGCGCCCCGCCGCCGTCCGGTCCGCCGCGGGGCGCCCCCGGTTCGCGCCGCGGCGCCAGCAGCGCGCGGCCGAGCGCCAGGGCCAGGCCCAGCAGCATGGCGGCCACGCAGGCGTACTGCACGCGCACCTGCTCCCGGGCGCGGCGCAGCTCCGCCGCCAGGTCGTCGCGGCGCTGCACCTGCAGCTGCACGAATTCGTCCAGCGCCACCGCGTAGCCGCCGATGGTCGGCAAGTAGCGCTCGGCCACGAAGCTGCGCAGCCCGACCGCGTCGCCCGCGGCGCGCAGCTCGTGCATCCGGCGGTCCAGGTCCATCACCGCCATCCGCTCGCCGGCGATGCGCTCCAGCGCCGCCACGTCCTGCGCGCCGGTCGCGATGCGGGCGATGCGCGCCTGCATCGCGGCGGCGCGGCCCAGGCCGACGCGGGTCCGGCCGTCGATCAGCGCGGACAGCGACGGATCGGTCGCCGCATGGGCCGCCAGCACCCGTTCCCCGACGTTCTCGACCACGCCCTTCCACTGCAGCGCCAGCACGATGCGGTCCTGCTGCGACGCGAGGGCCTCCAGCGCCGCGTCGGTAGTCCGCGCGTTCCACCACTGCAGCCAGCCCGCGGCGCCCGCCAGCAGCACGAGCGAGGCGAGCGTGGCCGCCCAGAAGCGGCGGGAGCGTCGGGAAGGGCGGAACGGGTCGGTGGTCATGGGCAAGTCCGGGCGGCGGATCGGCGGGAGCGGGGGCCGGCGGAGGGAATCCGCCGGCCTCCGCGCGGCTTTGTAAGCAAATATTAATACCGTATCAATACTTTTGCCATAGGGCTCTCCCGGGGCCGTCCGGCCCCTGCGCGGACAGGCGCCTAGAATCGACCGCCGTGACACCCGTCCTCAACGCCGACCTCCATTGCCATTCGACCGTCTCGGACGGCACCCTGGAGCCCGAAGCCCTCGCCGCGCGCGCCCGGGCCAACGGGGTCGGGCTGTGGGCCCTGACCGACCACGACGAGGTCGGCGGCCAGCACCGCGCCATCGCCGCCGCCGCCCGGGCGGGCCTGCCCTACCTGACCGGCGCCGAGATCTCGGTGACCTTCGCCGGCGAGACGGTGCACATCGTCGGCCTGGGCTTCGACCCCGACGACGCGCGCCTGGTGCAGGGCCTGCGGGACACCCGCGGCGGCCGGCAGAAGCGGGCGCAGGAGATGGCCGAGCAGCTCGCGCTCCTGGGCATCCGCGGCAGCTACGAAGGCGCGCTGCGCCACGCCGGCAATCCGGAACTGGTCTCCCGCACCCATTTCGCGCGCTTCCTGGTCGAGACCGGCGTCTGCGCCAGCACCCACGACGTTTTCCGCAAGTACCTCGCCGACGGCAAGCCGGGCCACGTCCCGCACCGTTGGGCCGCGCTGGGCGACGCGGTGCGCTGGATCGTCGAGGCCGGCGGCGTCGCGGTCATCGCCCATCCGGCGCGCTACCGGTTCTCGACGAACGCCGAATACGCGCTCTTCAGCGAGTTCAAGGCCCACGGCGGCCGCGGCGTCGAGGTGGTGACCGGCAGCCACACCACCGCCGAATACGGCACCTACGCCGACATGGCGCGCGAGTTCGGCCTGGCCGCCTCGCGCGGCAGCGACTTCCACAGCCCCGAGGAATCCCGGGTCGATCTCGGCGGGCTCCCGCCGCTGCCCGCCGGCCTGACGCCGGTCTGGGACCTGCTGGCCGGCCGCATCCGCTGATGGCCGCACCGCCGCCGGCCCCCGCGCCTTCCGCCTCCACCGCCGCCGGCACCTCCCGATTCGCCGCCGCGCCCGCCGCGCAAGGGCCGGTGCCCGCCATCGCGATGGTGCTCACCGCGATGGCCTGCTTCTCGGTGCTCGACGCCACCACCAAGCTGCTGAGCGGCGCCGGCGTGCCGGTGCTGATGGCGATGTGGGCGCGCTACGGGGTGCAGGCGGTGGTGACCGCCGCGGTGCTGCTGCCCTGGCGCGGCCTGGCCGGCCTGCGCACCGCGAATCCGCGCTTCCAGCTGCTGCGCGGCGTGCTGATGCTGATGACCAGCCTGCTGGCCTTCTTCAGCCTGCGCACCATGCCGGTCGGCGAATTCACCGCGCTGGTCACCCTGACCCCGCTGGCGATCACCGTGCTGGCCGCGCGCACCCTGGGCGAACGCGTCTCGGTGCTGCGCTGGGCCCTGGTGGCGGGCGGCTTCTGCGGCGCACTGGTGGTGATCCGCCCCGGCGGCCAGGCCTTCGGCTGGACCCTGCTGCTGCCGCTGGGCGTGGTGGTCACCAACGCCTGGTTCCAGGTGCTCACCAGCCGCATGGCCCGCACCGAGGAGCCGCTCACCATGCACTGCTACACCGGCTGGGTCGGCTTCCTGATCACCTCGGCGCTGCTGCCGTCGAGCTGGCAGGCGGGCCTGGGCTGGGCCTGGGCCGGCATGGTGCTGACCGGCGTCATGGGCACCGTCGGCCACATGCTGCTCATCCTCGGCTACCGGCGCGCGCCGGCTTCCACCCTCGCCCCCTTCCTCTACGGGCAGATCGTGTTCTCGGTGCTGGCCGGCTGGCTGGTCTTCTCGCACGTGCCCGACAGGCTCTCGCTGGCGGGCATCGGCCTGGTCATGGTCTGCGGCGCCGCGGGCGCGTGGCTCGCGGTGCGCGAGCGCCAGCGCCGCCTGGCCGCCGAGGCCGCGCCGGCTGCCCCCGCGCGGACATCCTGAAACTTCGCAGCCCGGCGCGGATCGGACACTGGACCGACCTCCCGCCCCCACCTCCCATGGCCCAGTATTTCGACGTCCACCCCGACAACCCGCAGCCCCGGCTGCTGCGCCAGGCCGCGGCGCTGCTCCAGCGCGGCGGCGTGGCCGCGGTGCCCACCGATTCCAGCTACGCGCTGGTCTGCCGCGTCGACGACCGCGAGGCCGCCGAGCACCTGCGCCGCATCCGCCAGATCGACGAGAAGCACCACCTGACGCTCATCTGCCGCGACCTGGCCGAACTCGCGCAGTACGCCCGGGTCGACAACCGCCAGTACCGCTTGCTGAAGGCGGCCACGCCCGGCGCCTACACCTTCATCCTCGAAGCCACCAAGGAAGTCCCCCGCCGCCTCAGCCACCCACAGCGCAAGACCATCGGCCTGCGGGTGCCGGAGCACGGCGTGCTGCAGGAGCTGCTGGTCCAGCACGGCGGCCCGCTGCTGTCCACCACGCTGATCCCCGCCGGCGAGACCGAGCCGCTCAACGACGCGCAGGAGATCCGCGCCCGCTACGAGAAGCAGCTGGCCGCGGTGATCGATTCCGGCGCCTGCAGCTCCGAACCCAGCACGGTGATCGACCTGGTGCCGATGGGCGACGGCGACGATCCGGTGGTGGTGCGACGCGGCCGCGGCGACCTCGCCGCCATCGGCCTCGCGGCCTGATCCGGCCGCGGGCCGGGACGGGCCGCCGCGCTTTGCGACAATCGGCACGTGGACTTCCAGAACCTCATCCAAACCATCCTCATCTACGCCCTGCCGGTGGTCTTCGCGATCACGGTGCACGAGGCCGCGCACGGCTACGTCGCGCGCGCCCTGGGCGACAACACCGCGGCCATGCTGGGCCGGGTGACCCTCAACCCCGCGAAGCACATCGACCCGATCGGCACCGTGGTGATGCCGCTGGTGCTGTACTTCGCCACCTCCGGCGCCTTCCTGTTCGGCTACGCCAAGCCGGTGCCGGTGCGCTTCGACCGCCTGCGCAACCCGCGGCGCGACATGGTGCTGGTCGCGCTGGCCGGCCCGCTGTCGAATTTCATCCAGGCGCTGCTCTGGGCGCTGGTGGCGGTGCTGCTGGTGGCCTTCGGCGTGGAGGAGCGCTTCTTCCGCGAGATGGCGCGCGGCGGCATCCTGGTCAACCTGGTGATGTGGGCCTTCAACCTGTTCCCCCTGCCGCCGCTCGACGGCGGCCGGGTGCTGGTGGGCCTGCTGCCGCCGAGCCAGGCGCTGGCGGTCTCGCGCGTCGAACCCTACGGCTTCTTCATCGTCATGGGGCTGGTGCTGGTCGGCGTCGTCGGCACCTACTGGCTGCAGCCGCTGATGTCGTTCGGCTACGGCATCGTCGCAGCGCTGGTCACCCCGCTGGCGGCGCTGCTGCGCTGAGCGGCCGGCGCCGCGCCGTCCCGCCCCCTCTTCACCCTCCCGCCCGAACCCACCGTCCCATGAGCAAGCTGCGCGTCCTCACCGGCATCACCACCACCGGCACCCCCCACCTCGGCAACTACGTCGGCGCGATCCGTCCGGCGGTGGCCGCCAGCCGGCAGGCCGGCGTCGAGAGCTTCTACTTCCTGGCGGACTACCATGCGCTGATCAAGTGCGACGATCCGTCCCGCATCCACCGCTCGACGCTGGAGATCGCGGCCACCTGGCTGGCCGCCGGCCTGGACCCGGCCCGGGTCGCCTTCTACCGCCAGTCGGACATCCCCGAGATCCCGGAGCTGACCTGGCTGCTGACCTGCGTCACCGGCAAGGGCCTGCTCAACCGCGCCCACGCCTACAAGGCCGCGCTGGACCGCAACGCCGCCGCCGGCGACGACCCGGACACCGATGTGACCGCCGGGCTCTTCATGTACCCGGTGCTGATGGCCGCCGACATCCTCGCCTTCCGCGCGCACAAGGTGCCGGTCGGACGCGACCAGGTCCAGCACATCGAGATGGCGCGCGACATCGCCGCGCGCTTCCACCACCTCTACGGCGAGCATTTCGTGCTGCCCGAGGCGGCGGTCGAGGAGGACGTGGCGCTGCTGCCCGGCCTCGACGGCCGCAAGATGAGCAAGAGCTACGACAACACCATCCCGCTCTTCCTGCCGCGCGAGGAACTGCGCCGCCGCATCGCGGGGCTGGTGACCGACTCGCGCGCGCCCGGCGAGCCCAAGGAGACCGCGGGCTCGGCCCTGTTCCAGATCTTCCAGGCCTTCGCCGCGCCCGAGGAGACCGAGGCCCTGCGCAACGCCTACGCCGAAGGCATCGCCTGGGGCGACGCCAAGCAGCTGCTCTTCGAGCGGGTGGACCGCGAGCTGGCGCCGATGCGCGAGCACTACCGGGCGCTGGTCGCCGAGCCGGCGCGCATCGAGGAGGCGCTGCAGGCCGGCGCCGCCCGGGCCCGCGCCATCGCGACGCCCTTCGTGCGCGAGCTGCGCCGGGCGGTCGGGCTGCGCGGCCTGGAATCGCTGGCCGCGCCGGCCGCGGCGGCGAAGGCACCGGCGCGCCAGTCGCTGCCGAGCTTCAAGCAGTACCGCGAAGCCGACGGCCGCTTCCGCTTCAAGCTGCTCGACGCGGACGGCAGCCTGCTGCTGCAGAGCCGGGGTTTCGACCATCCGCGCGATGCGGGCGCGGCCGTCGCCGCGCTGCGCGACAGCGGCGACACCGCCCTGCCGGCGGTGGCTCCGATGCTCGAACCGCTGCCGGAGGGCGTCGGGGCGGACACGGTGAATGCCGCCCTGCGGCGACTGGCCGAGGGCGCCTGAAGGACCGCGCCGCCGCCGCGCGGCGCGCCGGAACATGGAAAAGCCCTGCGTCGCAGGGCTTTTTCACATGCGGCGCGCGGGTCCGGGACGGCCGGCGGGATAGTGCCGCGGCCCGGCTCCGGGCCGCCGCGGCGGCGGCCGTGCCCTCAGGCCGGCTGTCCGGCCGCCAGACGCGGCGCGCGGCCGCGCACGTCGCCGGTGAAGGCGAAATCGACTTCCGGCTGCAGGCCGCTGACGATGCGCGCGATCGACTTGCCCGAGCCGCAGGCATGGGTCCAGCCCAGGGTGCCGTGGCCGGTGTTGAGGTAGAGGTTGGCGAGCTTGGTGGCGCCGATCAGCGGCACGTTGCTCGGCGTGGCGGGGCGCAGGCCGGTCCAGAACTGGGCCTGCGAGGCGTCCCCGGCGCCGGGGAAGAGCTGCTCGACCCGGCGCACGATGGCCTGGCAGCGCACCGGGTTGAGGTTGCGGTCGTAGCCGCCCAGCTCGGCGGTGCCGGCGATGCGCAGGAAGTCGCCGTCCTCGCGGGTCAGGCGCGAGAAGACCAGCTTGTACTCGTCGTCGGTCAGCGAGACCTGGTGCGCCATGGACGCGTCCTGCACCGGCATGGTCACCGAATAGCCCTTGGCGGGGTAGATCGGCAGACGGATGCCCAGCGGCTCGGCCAGCAGCGGGCTGAAGGAGCCCATCGCCAGCACGTAGGCGTCGCCCCGCAGGCGCTGGAAGCGGCCTTCGGCGTCGGTGGCCTCGACGTGGTCGAGCCGGCCGCCGGCCTCGCGCAGCGCGGTGACCGTGTGGCCGGTCAGGAAATGCACGCCGGCGGCCTCGGCGCGCCGGGCCAGTTCGCGCACGAAGCGGTTGGCGTCGCCGGACTCGTCCTCGGCGGTGAAGGTCGCGCCGGCGAGCTGCGGGCGGATGTGGCGCAGCGCGGGCTCCAGCGCCACCGCCTCGTCGGCCGAGATCACCCGGCGGTCGCAGCCGAGCTCGCGCATCTGGCGCGCGGGCTCCTCGGCGGCGTCGAACTCCTTGCGGCTGGTGTAGAAGTGCAGGATGCCCTGGGTGCGCTGGGCGTACTCGATGCCGGTGTCGCGGCGCAGCTGCTGCAGCGTGTCGCGGCTGTAGGTGCCGAGCCGCACGATCTGCTCGATGTTGTGGCGGGTGTTGGCCGGGGTGCATTCGCGCAGGAACTGCAGGCCCCAGCGCCACTGCCGCAGGTCGGCGCGCAGGCGGAAGAGCAGCGGCGCGTCCTCCTTGGCCAGCCACTGCAGCACCTTGAGCGGCGCGCCGGGGTTGGCCCAGGGCTCGGCGTGGCTGACCGAGATCTGGCCGCCGTTGGCGAAGCTGGTTTCCGCGCCGGGCGTGGCCTGGCGGTCCACCACGGTCACGTCGTGGCCGAGCTGCTGGAGGAAATAGGCGGAGGTGACGCCGAGCAGGCCGGCACCGAGGACGATCACACGCATGTCATGCCCCTTTCAAGGGATGGCGCAAGGACGGCGGGCGGATGCAGCTATGGAAAAGATAGCAATGGCAACCGGACGCCCGTCCAGGTTGCCGCTCCCCCTGTCCTCGGTACCTGAGAGATTCACGACGCAACCCCTGCGGCGCTTGCTCCTTCGGTGCGGCGCTCCGGCCGCGGTGCGGCGGGCGCCGGCTCTCCAGACGGCATGTTTGCTTGGATCTGCAGTACGGGTACCTGAGCGGTCATGGGAGTTTGCGCCTTCGGTGGCCGTGCCGCCCGGTGTCGGGCGCCTCGGCGGCTCTCCTGCAGAGGCGCCGAGTGTAACGCCCGGTGCCGGAACGGCCCAGCGTTTTCGCGCGCCCCGATACTGCCGGCATGCCGCGCCGCCCCCCTCCTGACCGCCCGCCCGCGCCGGATCCCGGACGCCCGGCGCCCCGTCCCGCCGCCGACCGGGGAGGCGCCGCCCGCGCGCCGGCGGACGGGCGCCCGGGGACCGGCGCGCGGCGCGGGTGGCGCGTCCTGGCGGCGCTCCTCGCGGCCGCGTTCCTGCTGGCGCTGGCGCCGGCGCGGGCAGCCGACGCGCTGCGGGTCGGCTCCAAGCGCTTCACCGAGAGCTACATCCTCGCCGAGGTGCTCGCGCAGCAGGCGGCCGGCGCCGGGGCGCCGACCCGGGTGCTGCAGGGGCTGGGCAACACCGCCGTCGTCTACGCGGCGCTGCGGTCCGGCGGCATCGACCTCTATCCCGAATACACCGGCACCATCGCCCAGGAGATCCTGCGCCGGCCCGAGGCCGCCGACCTGCCCGCGCTGCGCGCCGCGCTGGCGCCGCTGGGGCTGGGCGTGGCGGTGCCGCTGGGCTTCAACGACGGCTACGCGCTGGCGGTGCGCGCCGCCGACGCCGAGCGGCTCGGCCTGGACACCCTGGCCGACCTGGCGCGGCATCCGGCGCTGCGGCTCGGCCTGTCCAACGAATTCCTCGGCCGGGCCGACGGCTGGCGCGGCCTGGCGGCGCACCACGGGCTGCCGCAACGGCCCCAGGCGCTGGACCACGGCCTGGCCTACGAGGCGCTGGCGCGGGGCCAGGTGGACGTGATCGACATCTACACCACCGACGCGCAGATCGAGCGGCGCGGCCTGCGGGTGCTGCGCGATGCCGACGGCTACTTCCCGCGCTACGACGCGGTGCTGCTCCACCGGCTCGACATTCCGCAGCGCTTCCCCCAGGCCTGGGCGGCCCTGCAGCGGCTCGAAGGCCGGATCGACGAGGCGTGGATGATCCGGCTCAACGCCCGCGCCGAGATCGACGGCGCGGCCTTCGACGCGCTGGGGCGCGAGGTGGTGGCGCAGCTCGCGGACCGCTCCGCCGGTGCCGGTGCCGGTGCCGGGGCAGGCGCTGGAAACGGGACAGGGACCGCCGGCGCCGTCGCGGACGCGGGCGCCCGGGCGGGCGCGGCGCCGACCGCGGCGCCGCGCGGCTTCGCGGACAAGCTCTTCGGCCCCGACCTGGGCCGCCTGACCCGCGAGCACCTGGGCCTGGTCGCGGCCGCGCTGGGGTTGGCGGTGGCCGCGGGCGTGCCGCTGGCGGTGGCGGCGGCGGGCCGGCCGCGGCTGCGCGGCTTGGTCCTGGGCGCGGCCTCGCTGCTGCAGACCGTGCCGTCGCTGGCGCTGCTGGCGGCGCTGATATCGTGGATGGGACGCATCGGGACCGCGCCGGCGCTGGTCGCGCTGGCGCTCTACGCGCTGCTGCCGGTGATGCGCAACACCGTCGCCGGCCTCGCGGGCGTGCCGCCGGGCCTGCGCGGCGCGGCCCTGGCCCTGGGCATGACGCCGGCGCAGCGGCTGCGCTGGGTGGAGCTGCCGCTGGCGCTGCCGGTGGCGCTGGCCGGCGTGCGCACCGCCGCGGCCATCTCCATCGGCACCGCCACCCTGGCGGCATTCGTCGGGGCCGGCGGCTACGGCGAGCGCATCGTCACCGGCCTCGCGCTCAACGACCGCGGGCTGCTGCTCGCCGGCGCGCTGCCGGCCGCGCTGCTCGCGCTGGCGAGCGAGGCGTTCTTCGGGCTGCTGGACCGGCTGCTGCGCCGCGGACGCCCGGCGGAACGCTGATTCCCGGGTCGAAAACACGGCTCGGCCGGCACCCCGCCTGCGCAGCGCGCTACCGAATCGATAGCACCCTGCGCAGGCCGCCGCCGTCGTCGGATCGGACGGCCGCTCAGCGGCCCCAGCGCAGCACCAGCGGATCGAGCCGCCGCGCGGTGTCGATCAGGCCGCGCCGCACCTCGGGGTGCATCGCGGGCCAGGGATGGCGCGGCGCCTCGCAGGCGATGACGCCGCCTTCCCGCATCAAGGCCTTGGCGGCCAGGAAGCCGGCCTGCCGGTTCTCGTAGTTGATCAGCGGCAGCCAGCGCTGGTACTGGGCGAAGGCCGCGTCCGCGTCGCCCCGGCGGTGCGCCTCGATGATCGGCCGGATGCCGTCGGCGAAGGCTCCGCCGGTCATCGCGCCGGTGGCGCCGGCGTCAAGGTCGGCCAGCAGGGTGATCGCCTCCTCGCCGTCCCAGGGGCCTTCGACCGCCTCACCGCCGAGGCGGATCAGCTCGCGCAGCTTGCTCGCGGCGCCGGCGGTCTCGATCTTGAAGTAGGCGAGGTGCTCGATCTCGCGGGCCATGCGCGCCAGGAAGGCGGCCGACAGCACGGTGCCGCTGGCCGGCGCGTCCTGGACCATGATCGGGATGGCGACCGCGTCCGACAGCCGGGCGTAGAACTCGAAGATCTGCGGCTCCGGGAAGCGGAAGCTCGCGCCGTGGTAGGGCGGCATCACCATCAGCATCGCGGCGCCCATGTCCTGCGCCCGGCGGCTGCGCGCGGCGCAGACGGCGGTGCTGGTGTGGGTGGTGGTGACGATCACCGGCACCCGGCCGGCCACGTGCTCCAGCGCGGTGCGGGTCAGCAGTTCGCGCTCCTCGTCCGACAGCAGGAACTGCTCCGAGAAGTTGGCGAGGATGCAGATGCCGTCCACGCCGGAATCGACCATGAAGTCGAGGCAGCGGCGCTGGCTCTTGAGGTCGAGGCTGCCGTCCTCGGCGAAGGTGGTGGGCGCGACGGGGAAGATGCCGCGGTAGCGGGGGTGGGACAGGCTGGGGGCGGGCATGGTCGGCGGCGGCTCCATCGCGTTCATTCGACGATGTCGAACTGGTCCAGGAATTCGGTCTTGAGCGTCAGGCCCAGGCCGGGCACGTCGTCGCGCAGCTGCAGGAAGCCGTTCTCCGCGACCGGCTCGCCGTCGAAGATGTAGTAGAAGAGTTCGTTCCCGACCTCGACGTCGAACATCGGGAAGTACTCGGCCATCGGCGAGGCGAGCGTGCTCATCGTCAGATGGTAGTTGTGCATCTGGCCGGCGTGCGGGATCACCGGCACCGAATGGGCCTCGCACAGCGCGTTGATCTTGTGGGCGGCGGTGATGCCGCCGACGCGGTTGGTGTCGTACTGCACCACGCTGACCGCCTTGCGGTCGAGCAGCTGCCGGAAGCCGTGCAGGCCGAACTCGTGCTCCCCGCCCGAGATCGGGATGCTGGTCAGCGCGTTCAGTTCGGCGTAGCCGTCGATGTCGTCGGCGATGACCGGCTCCTCCAGCCAGCGCGGCTCGAACTTCTCCAGCTTGGGCAGGATGCGCTTGGCGTACTCGACGTTCCAGCCCATGTAGCACTCGAGCATCAGGTCGTTGTCGTAGCCGATGACCTCGCGCACCGCCTCGACCGACTTCAGGTTCTCGCGCACCCCGTGCTGCAGGTGCGCCGGGCCGTAGCCGAAGCGCATCTTGAAGGCGGTGAAGCCCTGGTCCAGGAACTGCTGCGCCTCGTCCTGCATCGCCTTGAGGTCGGTGCGGTAGAGCTTGCTGTAGTAGCAGGGGATCTTCTCCTTGGTCCGGCCGCCGAGCAGCTTGAAGACCGGCTTGCCCACCGACTTGCCCAGGATGTCCCAGATGGCCAGGTCCACCGCCGAGATCGCGGCCATGGCCACGCCCTTGCGTCCCCAGGCCTGGGTCGAGCGGTACATGCGCTGCCAGAGGTATTCGTAGTCCCAGGGGTCCTGCCCGATGACCAGCGGCGCGAGGTACTGGTCGACGATGGCCTTGGCGATCGCCGGCGCGAGCGCGACGTTGCCCAGGCCCACGATGCCGGCGTCGGTCTCGATCTCCACCACCGTCCAGGAATGGAAGCGGAAGGTGCTCATCGTCTCGGCGGGCGAGTAGAGCAGGTCCATCGCGTTCGAGCAGAAATTGCCCTGCGGCGGGACGGTCTTGCCCTTCCACTGGAATACGCGGGCGCGGACGGCGGTGATCTTCATGGCGGTGTCTCCGGAAAGCTCCAAGGGGTTGCTTGCTATCGAAAGAGTAGCTGGGGGCGTAGGTCCGGCGCGCGCTATGCGGCTTCCGGGGCTGCAACGGCAGCGGACTTGCGGCGCTGGGCGGCGCCCATGCGGCAGGCGATGCGGAAGGCCTGCCAGGTGGCCTCGTCGCTCGCGCGGCCCTGGCCGGCGATGTCGTACGCGGTGCCGTGGGCCGGCGTGGTGATCGGGATCGGCAGGCCGCCCTGCACCGTGACGCCGCGGCTGAAGCCCAACAGCTTGATCGCGATCTGGCCCTGGTCGTGGTACATGGTCACGATGGCCTGGTACTCGCCCGCCTGGGCCTTGAGGAAGATGGTGTCCGCCGGGAACGGGCCGTGGAAGGGCGCGTCGGTCGGCCAGCTCCGGGCCTGCAGCTTGCGGACCGCCGGCGCGATGGTGTCGATCTCCTCCCGGCCGCAGACGCCGCCGTCGCCGCCGTGCGGGTTGAAGGCGGCGACCGCCACCTTCGGCGCCGCCACGCCGCTGGCCAGCAGCGAGCGGTAGATCAGCTCGGCGGCCTGCTCGATGCGCTCGACGCTGAGGTAGCTCGCCACGTCCTTGAGCGGCACGTGCGAGGAGATGCGCGAGGTCCAGAGCTCGCCCAGGGTGTTGAACTCGCAGAAGTAGCCGGTCACGCCCAGGTACTCGGCGAAATGGTGCAGCTCGTCCTCGTGGCGCAGGCCGCCGAGCTTCATCGCCTGCTTGTTGAGCGGCGCGAAGCAGATCGCGTCGATCGCGCCGGCCAGGGCCGCGTCCATGCAGCGGTCGAGCACCTGCAGCACCGAGCGTCCGCCCGCCGGCTCCGCCCAGCCGCGGTGGACCGCGGACGGCGCCACCGTGTCCATCGGCAGGAAGGCGGGACGGTCGGCATCGGCGCGCCCGCGCACCGCCTCCAGCGAGGCGACCGGCACGGTGGCGACCGGGGCGCCGGCGATGCGCTGGCCCTCCTCCCACAGCCAGGGATCGCCCACCAGCACGATGTTGGCCAGCGCGGCCGCCTCCGGCCGTGCCAGCAGGCGGGCGACCAGTTCGGCGCCGATACCGGCGGGGTCGCCCAGGGTGAGGGCCACCACCGGCTTCTCGCCGGCGAGGAGGATGTCGGTCGGGGGGATGCTCGCCATGTCAGTTCACCTTGATGCCGTTCTTCTGGATGAGGGCGCCGTAGCGCTGGAACTCGCGCTGCTGGAATTTCGCGAAGTCGGGCTGGGTCATCGGCGACAGCTCCGCGCCCACCGCCTCGAGCCGGGTCTTGGTCTCGGGCATGGCCAGCACCTTGTTGACCGCGGCGTGCACCTTGGCCTGCACCGCCGGCGGCGTGGACGCCGGCATGTAGATGCCGTACCAGGCCGCGACGTCCACCGCCGGGTAGCCGGCCTCGGCCATCGTCGGCACGTCGGGCAGCTGGGCGTTGCGCTTGGGCGTGGTGACCGCGAGCGCGCGCATCTTGCCGCTGCGGACCTGCCCGATCACCGAGGGCATGGTGTCGAAGCTCATCTGCACCTGGCCGCCGACCAGGTCGATCAGCGCCGGGGCGCTGCCCTTGTAGGGCACGTGCACGAGGTCGATGCCCGCGGCGTCGCGGAACACCTCGGCCGCGATGTGCTGGGTGCTGCCCGCGCCGCTGGTGGCGTAGTTGATGGCGCCGGGCTGCTGCCTGGCCAGCGCCACCAGTTCGGGCACGCTGCGGGCCGGCAGGCCGTTGGTCACCACCAGCACGTTGGGCACCGCGCCGACGAAGGCCACCGGCACCAGGTCGCGGTTGTTGTCGTAGCCGAGCTTGAGCAGGTGGGGCGCGATCGCGTGCGCGGTGACCACGCCCATCACCATCGTGTGGCCGTCGGTGGACTTGGCCGTCGCGTCGGCCGCCAGGGTGTTGGAGACGCCGGGCCGGTTCTCCACCACCACCGGCTGTCCGCCGAGCAGCGGCCCGAGCCGGTCGGCCACCGCGCGGGCCATCGCGTCGGTCCCGCCGCCGGGCGCCGAACCCACCATCATGCGCAGCGGCCGGGTGGGCCAGGCGTCGCCGCCCTGCGCCAGCGCCAGCGCCGGCGCCGCCAGGCCCGCGGCCGCCAGGGCGGCCGCTGTCATCCATCGCTTCATGTCCGTCTCCGTTCTTGTAGGAAGTGCGGCGATCTTAGGAAGCCGATCGATTGCCGTATATTGAAAGCTTGTGATGCTCCGATAACCCTGGGTTATCCGATTCGGACCGACTGGAGGCTGCGGTGGACGATGAGGCGAACGGGCGCGACGCGCCCCACGACACGGCGGGCACGACGCTGCGCCTGCTCAACCGGCTGCGCATGCGCCAGGTGGCGCTGCTGCTCGCGATCGACGAGCAGCGCACCCTGCGCGGCGCGGCGGAGGCGCTCGGCATGACCCAGCCGGCGGCCACCAAGATGCTGCACGAACTCGAGGAGGCGCTCGGGCAGCCGCTGTTCGAGCGGGCGGGCCGCGGCCTGCGGCCGACGGCGGCCGGCCTTTGCGCCACCGGCTATTTCCGCGGCCTGCGCGGCACCATCGAGTCGCTGACGCAGGAACTCCAGCAGATCCGGCACGGCGGCGTGGGGCGGCTGCGCATCGGCAGCATCATGGCCGCCTCGCCCGGGCCGCTGACCGCGGCGCTGATCGCCCTCAAGCAGCAGATGCCGATGCTGGCGATCGAGATCGACACCGGCACCAGCGACCGGCTGATGGAGCACCTGAACGAGGGCACGCTCGACCTCGCGATCGGTCGGCTGCCGCGCCATGCGGTCGCCGGCTACCGTTTCCGCCCGCTCGCGGAGGAAGCGCTGTCGGTGGTCGCCGCCACCGACCATCCGCTGGCCGCGCGGCGCCGGGTGGCCTTCGACGAGCTGCGCGCCTTCTCCTGGATCCTGCAGCCCAGCGGCAGCCCGATGCGCGAGGTGATCGAGCGGGAATTCGCCGCGCACCACACGCCGCTGCCGCGCGGGCTGATCGAGAGCGCCTCGATCCTCACCACCACCAACCTGATCGCGCGGACCCGCATGGTTGCGGTGATCCCGGAATCCATCGCCTCCCGCTACGCCGCGCACGGCCTGCTCGCGGTGCTGCCCTACCGGCTGCGGCATCAGCTGGCGTCCTACGGCAGCATCGTGCGGCAGGACCGCCCGGCCAGCCTGGCGGCCCGGCGCTTCCTCGACCTGCTGCACGCGCAGGCGCCGGACGGCGCGGACGGGGCACGGACCGGGGCGTCGGACCGTTAAGCTCCGCCCCATGGAAAAGCACGAATACGAGCAACTGAAGCTGGCGGCGCGGGCCGCCGCCGCCGTGGCGATGGCGCGGATGCAGGCCGGCGCCCTGCGCGACCTGCTGGCCTCCCTGCCGACCGCCGAGCGGGATCGCCAGGTCGCGCTGCTGCGCGCGCGGATGTCGCCCCAGGCGCGCGACCAGGCGCTGGACCTGCCCGGCCTGTCGTGGGACGAGGCGGAACTCTGGCAGTCGGAGGCGCGCCGGGCCTTCGACACCCTGGCCGGGGAACTCGACGACGTCCTCGGCGGCCCGGCCGCCCGCTGAGGCCGCGGCGCGGGCCGGGCGCCGCGGGAACGCGGCACGGTCGTCGGACATCTGTAGGCGGTTTCCTCGCGCGTGAGGAGCGAACGTCTTGCAGGAATTCGTTACGTGACAGTTTGCAATCGCTTCCATGCCACCGGGATCCATCATGCAACGCTCGCTCCGCACCGCCACCATCGCCTTCGCCGCCACCGTCCTCGTCGCCGTCAGCGCGACCGCGGCGTCGGTCCTGCCGGACCAGGCCGGCCAGGCCGCCGACATGACCGCGGTGCTGCCGATCGAGAAGCTGTTCTGCAGCGCCGACATCGACCGCTGACCCAGGCCGCCGGCCCCGCGGCGCCAGCCCAGGCCGGTCCAGGGCTTCAGCTGCGGCCGAGGTTGGGATCGGCCGGGTTGGCCGGGCCCTCCGCGTCCGTGCCGGCGACGTCGCTCTCCTGCCACTCGCCCGCGTCGCCGTCCGCGCCGGAACGACCTCCGGATTCGGTGCGGCCGCCGCCCTGCCCGCCCTGGAAGGATGCGCACAGGCTGCGCAGGCCGTCGCGGCCGGTCGCCGCGCGCAGTAGCAGCGCGCCGCCGACCAGCGCCTGCAGACCGGCGGTCACCCGGCAATCGGTGCGGGTGGCCGCGACCAGCAGGCCGGCCCCGGCCGCGGCGGTCAGCCAGTGCTCGCCGGGCAGGCTGGGACGGTTGTCATCGAATTGCTTCCATTCCTCGTAGGCATCCTTGAAGGGCATCGTTCGCTCCGGTGGTTGAAGTGCAGCCCCGGATGATGCGGCCGCCGGCGGCCCGCGCGTGTCGGCCAACAGGCCGTATCCCGCTTGGGCGGCATCGGAGCGCCCGGCGCGGCGCGGCCGACCGCGGCGCCCGGCCTCAGCCGTAGTCTGCGATCCACTTCAGCCCGCAGAGGCGGGCGTGGGCGACCGCGGCCGCGGCGGTCGGATGGTCCGGGCCGTCGACCGCGATGCGGCGTTCGCGGGTCGGCCAGACGTCCTTGGTGATCGCCAGTTCCGGCACGAACCGGCCGTTGTCCAGGGCACGCGCGGCGCAGGCCACGCGGTAGCCCTGGTGGTGGAAGTTCTCGGTGTCGGACATGCCCCGCGCTCCTCGGCTGTGAAGCCCGGAGTATGGCCCAAGCGGCCCCTTGCTTTACCGGAGCTGACCGGCGTCGCCCGCACCCGCGGCGCACGGGCGTGGGGCGCGTGCCGGCCGGCTCAGAACAGCCGCCAGCTCACCCAGTAGGCGATGGCCGCGACGAAGGCGGCGGCCGGGATGGTCAGCACCCAGGCCCAGACGATGTTGCCCGCCACGCCCCAGCGCACCGCGCTCGCGCGCTGCACCGAGCCGACGCCGACGATGGCTCCAGTGATGGTGTGGGTGGTCGACACCGGCACGCCCAGCAGCGTCGCCAGGAAGAGGGTGATCGCCCCGCCCGTCTCGGCGCAGAAGCCGCCCACCGGCTTGAGCTTGGTGATCTTCTGGCCCATGGTGCGCACGATGCGCCAGCCGCCGAACATGGTGCCGGCCGCGATGGCGGTGTAGCAGGCGACGATCGCCCAGGTCGGCGGCGCGCTGTCGGCGGCCGAGCCGTAGCCGGTGGCGATCAGCAGCATCCAGATGATGCCGATGGTCTTCTGCGCGTCGTTGCCGCCGTGGCCCAGGCTGTAGGCGCCGGCGGAGACCAGCTGCAGCCGGCGGAACCACCGGTCCACCTTGGATGGCGTCGCCCGCCGGCAGATCCAGGCGACCAGCACCAGCATCAGCGATCCGAGCACGAAGCCCAGCAGCGGCGAGACGAAGATGAAGGCCACGGTGCGCAGGATGCCGCTGGCCACCAGCGCGCTGGTGCCCGCCTTGGCGATCACCGCGCCGACGATGCCGCCGATGAGCGCGTGCGAGGAACTGCTCGGGATGCCGTAGTACCAGGTCACCAGGTTCCAGACGATGGCGCCGGCCAGCGCGCCGAAGACCACGTGCACGTCGATCACGTCGGGATCGGCGATGCCCTTGCCCACCGTCGCCGCGACGCTCAGGTGGAAGATGAAGATGGCGATGAAGTTGAAGAAGGCGGCGAACACCACCGCCTGGCCGGGCCGCAGCACCCCGGTGGACACCACGGTGGCGATCGAGTTGGCCGCGTCGTGGAAGCCGTTCATGAAGTCGAACACGATGGCCATCGCCACCAGCAGCATCACGACCCAGAGCGCGGTTTGTACCGTTTCCATCGGAATCCGTCCCCTGCGCCGTTCAGGAGTTCTCGAGGACGATGCCCTCGATCACGTTGGCCACGTCCTCGCACTTGTCGCTGATGGTCTCGGTCAGCTCGTAGATGGCCTTGAGCTTGATCAGCTCGCGCACGTCGGTCTCCTCGCGGAACAGCTTGCCCATGGCCGAACGCATCACCCGGTCGGCGTCGGATTCCAGCTGGTCGATCTCCTCGCAGGTCTTGAGCGCCGCCTCGGCGGTGGACGGCTCGGCGATGCGGTCGAGCAGGTTGACCGCGACCCGCAGGCGCTCGCAGCACTTGAGGCTCAGCTCGGCCAGGCGGGCGATCTCGGGCGTCATCCGGCGCACGTCGTAGAGCGCCATCGCCTCGGCCGAGTCCTGGATCAGGTCGGCCACGTCGTCCATGGTGTTGATCAGCGAATGGATCTGCTCGCGGTCGATCGGGGTGATGAAGGTCTTGTGCAGCATGCGGTTGACCTCGTGCGTGATGCGGTCGGCCGAATGCTCGGCCTTGTCGACCTCCGCGTTGTACTTCTGGCGGTCGTCCGGATCGTCGTAGCGGGCCACCAGCATCGAGAAAGCCTTCGCGGCATCCACGATCCGGTCGGCGTGCTGGTTGAACATCGCGAAAAAATTGCCCTCGCGGGGCAGCAGCTTGCCAAAGATCATGGCTCTTCTTCTCCAGGGGGAATCGGTGCGGCGGGTCGGGGCCGCCGGAAGTACGCAGGAAGGCGCGGCCGGGTCGGCGCGGGCGCGGGCGGCCGTGCGGTGGCTCCGCGCGCGTGCGCGCAGGCCCGGCCCGGCGGCCGAAAAACAGGCGCGAGTGTACCGTTTGCGCCCGTCCGTCACGCCCGCGTCACACGGTGGTCATCGACCGCGGGCAGGCGGCCGTGGCGCGGTAACAGTTCGAACGACCGCCCGAGTCCTACAGGACGGCCGCCGGATCCTCCTTAAATTTGATAGCGGCATGGCCAGACGGAGCCACGACTCCGCGCATGTCCGATACCCGGCCGCACAGGCCCCGATCCCTGCATCCCTCATCCCAAGGACACTCCGATGACCTCCCTCCGCCCCCGCATGGCACTCCGCTTCCCCGCACGCTCCCTGGCGATCGCCGTGGCCTCGATGGCCGCCCTCGCGGCCCAGGCGCAGGTCAGCCCGTCCGCCGCGGGCACCTCGTCCTACGGCGCGACCCGCGACTCCTGGATCCCCTACACCACCAACGGCTACGTGGGCGCCAGCATCGGACGCTCCAAGTACGGCATCGACAACCGCTTCGGGAACGCGCTGAACTTCGACGACAGCGACACCATGGGCAAGATCTACGCCGGCGGCCAGATCAACCGCAACTTCGGCCTGGAGTTCGGCTACCTGCACTTCGGCAACGCCGAGCGCGGCGGCGGTCGGGTGCGCGCCCAGGGCCTCAACATCAGCGCGGTCGGCCGCCTGCCGCTCAACGAGCAGTTCGACATCTTCGGCAAGGTCGGCACCACCTACGGCTGGACCCGCAGCACCGCCACCGCCGGCTCCGGCTACGCCTCGGGCAACGAGAACGGTTTCGGCATCTCCTACGGCGTGGGCGCGAGCTACTTCTTCACGCCGCAATGGGGCATCGTCGCCGAGTGGGAGAGCCACCGCATGAAGTTCGTCGGCGAGCGCCAGAACGTCAAGGCCGCGACCATCGGCGTGCAGTACCGCTTCTGACGCCGGGCAGCGCCGCTCCCGCGCGCCGGCTCCGGCCGGCATCGAACGCAGCCCCCGGGCTGCGTTTTTCATGGGTGGACGCGACCGGCGCGGCGCCGGACGGTGCCCGCATCGCGCGCGGGAGCGGGTCCGTGCGGAACGCTGGCGGCACGGCGCGGCGCGCAAGCCGCCTCCGCGGCGGCCGCGCCCGGCGCCGCCGCTTCAGCCGGCGCCTCCGTCGGCCGGCCGCGCCGCGCCGCCTTCGTCCGCCGCGGGCGCCTGCCCGCCGTCCGTCGCCTCCGCGTTGCGCTGCCGCAGCTCGCGCAGCTTCTCGCCGATGCGGATCTCCAGCCCCCGCGCGACCGGCTGGTAGAAGCCGGGCGGCTCCATGCCGTCGGGCAGGTAGCGCTCCCCCGCCGCGAAGGCGTCGGCCTCGTCGTGCGCGTAGCGGTAGCCCTTGCCGTAGTCGAGCGACTTCATCAGCCGGGTCGGCGCGTTGCGCAGGTGCATCGGCACCGGCCGCGTGCCGTCCTTCTTCACGAAGGCGCGGGCGGCGTTGTAGGCCGCGTAGACCGCGTTGGATTTTGGCGCCATCGCGAGGTAGACCACGCATTCGGCCAGCGCCAGCTCCCCCTCGGGGCTGCCCAGGCGCTCGTAGACCTCCGCCGCGTCCAGCGCCAGCCGCAGCGCCCGCGGATCGGCCAGCCCGATGTCCTCGCTGGCCATGCGCACCAGCCGGCGAGCCATGTAGCGCGGGTCGGCGCCGCCGTCGAGCATGCGCACGAACCAGTAGAGCGACGCGTCCGGATCCGATCCGCGGACCGACTTGTGCAGCGCGCTGATGGTGTCGTAGAACTGCTCGCCGCCCTTGTCGTAGCGCCGCATCCGCTCGCCCAGCACCCGCAGCAGCCAGGCGTCGTCGATGGATTCCAGCCGCTCGGCCTCCACGGCGACCGACAGGGTCTCCAGCGTGTTGAGCAGCCGCCGCGCGTCGCCGTCCGCGTAGGCGATCAACCGGTCCTCCGCTACCTTTTCGATAGCTGGAACCGCGCGTATCGCCTGCGCCCGCGCCACGATCTGCCGCAAATCGTCTTCGGACAGCGGCTGCAGCACGTAGACCGCGGCGCGCGACAGCAGCGCCGAGTTGACCTCGAAGGACGGGTTCTCCGTCGTCGCGCCGATGAAGGTGAACAGGCCCGACTCCACATGCGGCAGGAAGGCGTCCTGCTGGCTCTTGTTGAAACGGTGGACCTCGTCCACGAAGACGATGGTCCCCTGCCCCATCAGCCCGTCGCGCGCCGCCTGCGCCAGTTCCACCGCCTCGCGGATGTCCTTGACCCCGCCGAGCACCGCGCTGATCGAGAGGAACTGCGCATCGAAGGCGTCGGCCATCAACCGCGCGATGGTGGTCTTGCCGACCCCGGGCGGCCCCCAGAGGATGCAGGAATGCGGCCGGCCGGACTCGAAGGCGATGCGCAACGGCATGCCCTCGCCCAGCAGGTGCTGCTGGCCGATCACCTCGCCGAGGGTGCGCGGCCGCAGGCGCTCGGCGAGGGGCTGCTGCCGCGCGGCGGCGGAGGCCGCGGAGGATGCGGCGGCGGGGGATGCGGGCGGGGCGGTGCGGGGCATCGGAGGGTTATAGCGCGAAGCCCGGGCCGCCCCGGCGCGGATGGTTCCCACCCGCCGCGCGGCGTGTCACAATTGGCAACAATCCTGGCTTCCACATTTTCCCCTCGCGCGCGAACGCCGCCGCGGCCCCCCATCCCGTGCACAAGGTTCCCCGATGAACGCAACCCTCGGTTTCTTCGACAGCCTCCACGCGCAGGTCGCCCACGTGCTGCAGGAGTACCTGCTCCCCAACAGCATCGCGATCGGCATCGGGGTGACCATCCTCGTGCTCATCGCCTTCAACCGCCGCAACGCCGACGCGTCCGCGCCCGAGGATCCGGCCCGGCCGCAGGTGCCCGCCCCCGCGGCCCCGCAGGCGGCCGCCGTCCAGGCGCCCGCGCCCGGTCCCGCGGCGCCGGGCACCGGGCGCGCGGCGGCCGAGGATCCGGCCACCCGCGTCCTGGTGGTCGACGACTCGGCGGTCGCCCGCGCCAAGCTGCGCAAGCTGCTCGAATCCGCCGGCTACCGCGTCGACGTGGCGCGCGACGGCGCCGAAGCCATCGAGATGCTGGGCGCCGCCTTCTTCTCGGTGCTGGTCACCGACCTGGAGATGCCCAACATGAACGGGCTCGAACTCATCGCCCACGTCCAGGGCAGCCTGGACACCGAGGACCTGCCCATCGTCGCCGTCACCGGCCACGACGAGCTGCAGGCGCGGGTGCACGAGTACGCCGGCCTCTACGGCATCTTCAAGAAGCCCTGGAACGACCGCGAGCTGCTGCGCCGGGTGGAGACCCTGGTGGCGATCCGCAAGCCCCGTCCCCCGGCCGCGCCTTCCGCCCCCGCCGGCTGGGACGTCGCGCGCGATCCGGCGACCGCGCTGTCGCAGCGCACCCCGCCGGCCTGAGCCTGCGCGCCGGAGCCGGTCCCCGGCCCCGGGCGCGCCGCGTCCGGGACGCCTGGCCGCCGGGCGGGCCCCGCTTCGCCCGACGCCCGGCGCGGGTCGGCCGGGGAGCCGCGCCGGACGCCAACCGGACCTCCGCTTGCCGGACATCCGTCCGCGGCGCCGCCGCGGACCGACGCCGGCATGGCGGCGCACGGCGGGACGCGGGCCGGGGCGCTACAGTCGGACGGCCGTGCCGCCGCTTCCGGCGCTTCGTGCGGGGATGCCCGTCCTCCGCCGCCGGACACCGCGGCCGCCCCTCCTGCCATCGCCCCGCTCCACCGCATTCCCCATGAAACTCGCCACCTGGAACGTCAATTCCCTCGCCGTGCGCCTGCCGCAGGTGCTCGACTGGCTCGCCGCCACGCCGGTCGACGTGCTCTGCCTGCAGGAGCTGAAGCTGCACGACGACAAGTTCCCGCTCGACGTCCTCCGGGACGCGGGCTACCACGCCGCCGTGTTCGGCCAGAAGACCTACAACGGCGTGGCCATCCTGTGCCGGCAGCCGCTGCGCGACGTGGCGAGGAACATCCCGGGCTTCGAGGACGCGCAGTCGCGGGTGATCGCCGCCACCGTCGACGCGCCGGACGGCCCGCTGCGGGTGGTCAACGGCTACTTCGTCAACGGCCAGGCGCCCGGCAGCGAGAAGTTCGCGTACAAGATGCGCTGGCTGGACGCGCTGCGCGGGCAGTTGCGCGACGAACTGGCCGCGCATCCCCGCCTCGCGCTGCTGGGCGATTTCAACATCGCCCCCGAAGACCGCGACTCCTTCGATCCGGACGGCCTGCGCGAGACCATCCACCACACCACCGAGGAACGGCAGCATTTCCGCGCCTTGCTGGAACTGGGGCTGCACGACGCCTTCCGGCTCTTCGACCAGCCGGAAAAGAGCTTCTCGTGGTGGGACTACCGGATGCTCGGCTTCCAGAAGAACCGCGGCCTGCGCATCGACCACATCCTGGTCAGCGACGCGCTGCGGCCGCAGGTGGTCGCCTGCCACGTGGACCGGGCGCCGCGCAAGAACAAGCAGCCGAGCGACCACGCGCCGGTGGTGGTCGAACTCTGAATCCGCGGACCGGGCGCCCTCCCGCCGTGCCTGCGCTATCCATTCGATAGCACGGCATGCGGGCGGGACGGGCGCTGGCGCCCTCCCCGCTTGCAGCGCCGCCGCATCCGCCGGGACTATTCGAGCCCCAGTTCCTGGATCTTGCGGGTGATGGTGTTGCGGCCGATGCCGAGCTTCTGCGCGGCCTCGATGCGGCGCCCGCGGGTGGAAGCGAGCGCGGTCAGGATCAGCCGCGACTCGAAGCGCCGGGTGAGCGCGTCCCAGACGTCGTGCGATCCGCCGTCGAGCAGCATCTGCGCCTCGGCCTCCAGGCCCGACTCCCAGGCTGCGGGACCGGCCGCCGGCGCCGCGGCGACGGCCGCGCCGGGCATGCCGCCGAAGCCGGCCGGCAGCGCCGCCTCGCCGGGGCCGCCGAAGGGCGGCATGCCCCAGGGCGCGCTGGTCTCGGGCGGCGGCGCCTCGGCGCTCGGCAGCCCCTCGGCGAAGGGCGACGCATCGTGCGGCGCCGCTCCCGCCGGCGCCGGCGCGAACCGGTCGGTCGCCCCCGCGGCGGCGGGCGCTGCCGCCGCTTCGGTCCCCAGCACCTCCGGCGGCAGGTCCTTGGATTCGATCACCTGCGAGGGCGCCATGACCGTCAGCCAGTGGCAGATGTTCTCCAGCTGGCGCACGTTGCCCGGGAAGCCGAAGCCGCCGAGGCGCGCCAGTGCCGCGTCGGCGATGCGCTTGGGCTCGACGCCGAGTTGCCGCGCGCTCTGCTGCAGGAAGTGGCGCGCCAGGACCGGGATGTCCTCGCGGCGCTCGCGCAGCGGCGGCAGGCGCAGCCGGATGACGTTCAGGCGGTGGAACAGGTCCTCGCGGAAGCCGCCCTCCTTGACCCGCTGCTCCAGGTTCTGGTGGGTGGCGGCGATCACCCGCACGTGCGTCTTGACCGCGCTGTGGCCGCCCACGCGGTAGAAATGCCCGTCGGACAGCACCCGCAGCAGCCGGGTCTGCAGGTCGAAGGGCATGTCGCCGATCTCGTCGAGGAACAGCGTGCCGCCCTCGGCCTGCTCGAAGCGGCCGCGCCGCATGGTCTGCGCGCCGGTGAACGCGCCGCGTTCGTGGCCGAAGAGCTCGCTCTCGAGCAGGTCCTTCGGGATGGCGGCGGTGTTGATCGCCACGAAAGGCCCGCCGGCGCGCGGCGAATGCTTGTGCAGGGCGTGCGCCACCAGCTCCTTGCCGGAACCCGATTCGCCGGTGATCAGCACGGTCACGTTGCTCTGGCTGAGCCGTCCGATGGCGCGGAACACGTCCTGCATCGCCGGCGCCTGGCCGAGCATCTCGGGGCTCGCGGCGAGCGTTTCCTCGGCGACTTCCTCGCGCTGGCTCTCCTCCACCGCGCGGCGGATCAGCTCCACCGCCTTGGGCAGGTCGAAGGGCTTGGGCAGGTACTCGAAGGCGCCGCCCTGGAAGGCGGACACCGCGCTGTCGAGGTCGGAGAAGGCGGTCATGATGATGACCGGCAGGCCCGGCTGGACCGCCTTGATCTTCTCCAGCAGGTCGAGGCCGGAGCCCCCCGGCATGCGGATGTCGCTGACCAGGATCTGCGGCCCTTGCGCCGGATCGCCGGCGGCGTCGTCGAGGGCGGCGAGCACGTCGCGCGGGTTGGTGAAGCTGCGGGTCGGCAGGCCTTCCCGCAGCAGGGCCTTCTCGAGGACGAAACGGATCGACTGGTCGTCATCCACTATCCAGATGGGCTTCATGAGATCCTGTCGCTCCTTTGCTCCGGCGCCGTCGTCTCTGACGGTCGCGCGGTAAGTTCTTGGCCTGCGCGGCGGCGCTCAGGGCAGCGGAATCATCAGGGTGAAGTCCGTGCGCCCGGGGACGCTGTCGCATTCGATGAGGCCGTGGTGCTGCTGGATG
Organism: Xylophilus ampelinus; assembly: GCA_036946225.1. Classification (GTDB taxonomy): domain Bacteria; phylum Pseudomonadota; class Gammaproteobacteria; order Burkholderiales; family Burkholderiaceae_C; genus JAKOND01. The sequence continues at coordinate 19,103 of JAQIJO010000006.1, read as the reverse complement.
AAGGTCTGCGCCAGCGTCAGCCCGAGCCCCGAGCCGCCTTCGCGGCCCGAGACCAGCGGATAGAAGATCCTGTCGCGGATCTCTTCCGGCACCCCCGGTCCGTTGTCGATGACATGCAATTCCAGTGCCAGCCGATAGCGTTGGCGCCCGAAGGTCACCTGCCGGGCGATGCGGGTCCGCAGGGTCAGGCAGCCCTCCCCTTCCGCGATCTGCGGCGCGAGCGCCTGCGCCGCGTTGTGCGCGATGTTGAGCACCGCCTGGATCAGCTGCTCGCGGTCGCCGCGGAACTCCGGGATCGAGGTGTCGTAGTCGCGCACCACCTGCAGCCCGCGCGGGAACTCGGCCAGGACCAGCGAGCGGACCCGCTCGCAGACCTCGTGGATGTTGACGTCGGTCACCACATGGGGCTTGCGGTGCGGCGCCAGCAGGCGGTCTACCAGGGTCTGCAGCCGGTCGGCCTCGTGGATGATGACCTGCGTGTACTCGATCAGGTCGCGCGACTCGACCTCCATCTGCAGCAGCTGCGCCGCGCCGCGGATGCCGCCCAGCGGGTTCTTGATCTCGTGGGCCAGGTTGCGGATCAACTCCTTGTTGGCCTGGGCCTGGTCGATCAGGCGCTCCTCGCGGTCCTGGCGGGTCTGCTGCTCCAGCGGCAGCAGCTCGATGACCACCTCGTCGCTGCGCTCGGCCTGCGCGACGATGGCGTGCACCGGCATCGGCTCGTGCCCCGGGCGGCGCAGCATGGTCTCGAAGCGCAGCGCGGCGAAGGCGTTGGTCTGCGCGCCGGCGATGGCGTGGCGCATGATCTCCGGCACGGTGAGCAGGTCCGCGAACTGGGATCCCTCGATCGCCTTGCGCGAGATGCCCGTCGCGTCCTCGAGCGCGGCGTTGGCGAAGCAGACCTCGCCGTCGCTGCGGACCACCGCGATCAGCGTGGCCAGCAGGTCGAAGGGCTGGAACCGGCCGTCGCCGCACGGACGTTGGCCGGCAGGACCTCCCGGCGCGGCGGCCGGCGCGGGCTGGCCGAGCCGCTTGAGCTTCTTCAGCAGCGAGGGCTTGCCAGGCGTGGCCGCCGGAGCGGGAACGGCGCCCTCGGCGGATGCCGGCGCGGCGCGTGCCGGATCCTTCGGAGTCATGGGGATCCGCGCCATCAGCGTCCGCCCGGAATGCGCGCGATCTCGCGCTGGAGACCGGCGATGTCGTTCTCGTTGCGGATCAGCTGCGCCTTGAGGTCGGCGACCCGGTCGAGGTACTTCTGGTAGTTGCGCGTCTCGGGACCGAGCTTCTCGGGCTCGCCGTCGTTGTACTCCTTGCGCAGTTCGGCCTGGCGCTGCTGGGCACGGCGCAGCTCGCCTTCGAGGATGGCGCGCGCATCGGCGTCGCGGGCCCGCTGCTCGGAGGCGGCCGCGTCGCTCCGCACCGTCGCCGGCGCGGATGGCGCGGCCACCGTGCGCGCGCCATCCGCCGGGTTGGCGGGAGGCGACGCGCTGCCGCCGTTGGGCCGCGTGCCCTGCACGATGGTGACGTTGCCGCCTTCGATCTGCCGGCAGCCGCGCTCCCTGGCGACGGCCGCGTTGTTCGTGTATTCGTTGCCGCAGCGGTAGATGCGGTCCTGGGCGTGGGCGGTGCCCGCGGCCAGTCCGCCCAGGGCGAGCGCCAGGGCGGCCGCCGGGCGGCCGCATCGGGCGATCAGGTCAGTGGTGTGCATTGCGATTCCCCGCCATCCGGCGCGTCGGTGTGAAGCCATTGCCGAGTATCCCGCAGCGCCCGGAGGCACCGATGGCGCTGCGTCTCCCGCCCCCCGGATGGACCGCGCGGCGCGGCGGTGGTTCCCCGGGCGTTCCATGCAAAAAGGGCAGCCGAAGCTGCCCTTTTCGGGTGTTCCCGGGTGCGGCGCCCGGAGGCGCCGCAGCCGCGGATCACAGCGAGTAGTACATGTCGAACTCGATCGGGTGCGTGGCCTGGCGCAGGCGGGTCACCTCGCCCGACTTCAGCTCGATGTAGGCGTCGAGCATGGAGTCGGTGAACACGCCGCCCTTGGTCAGGAAGGCGCGGTCCTTGTCCAGGTATTCGAGGGCCTGGTCGAGGCTGTGGCAGACGGTCGGCACCAGCGCGTCCTCTTCCGGCGGCAGGTGGTACAGGTCCTTCGTCGCGGCTTCGCCCGGATCGATCTTGTTCTCGACGCCGTCGAGGCCGGCCATCATCAGCGCGGAGAAGCCCAGGTACGGGTTCATCAGCGGATCCGGGAAGCGCGCCTCGATGCGGCGGCCCTTCGGGTTCGCCACGTACGGGATGCGGATCGATGCCGAACGGTTCTTGGCCGAGTAGGCCAGCTTCACCGGGGCTTCGAAGCCGGGGACCAGGCGCTTGTAGCTGTTGGTGCCGGGGTTGGTGATGGCGTTCAGGGCGCGTGCGTGCTTGATGATGCCGCCGATGTAGTGCAGCGCGTACTCGGACAGGCCTGCGTAGCCGTCGCCGGCGAACAGGTTCTTGCCGTCCTTCCAGATGGACTGGTGCACGTGCATGCCGGAGCCGTTGTCGCCGACGATCGGCTTGGGCATGAAGGTGGCGGTCTTGCCGTAGGAGTGGGCCACGTTCCAGACCACGTACTTCAGCAGCTGGGTCCAGTCGGCGCGCTCGACGAGCGTGCTGAACTTGGTGCCGATCTCGTTCTGGCCGGCGCCGGCCACTTCATGGTGGAAGACCTCGACCGGGATGCCCAGGGATTCGAGGATCAGCACCATCTCGGCACGCAGGTCCTGGGAGCTGTCGACCGGGGGGACGGGGAAGTAGCCGCCCTTGACGGTCGGGCGATGGCCCTTGTTGCCGCCTTCCATCTTGGCGCCGGAATTCCAGGGTGCCTCGTATTCGTCGATCTTGAAGAAGGCGCCCGATGCGTCGGTGTTCCAGCGCACGCCGTCGAAGATGAAGAACTCGGGTTCCGGACCGAAGTAGGCGGTGTCGCCCAGGCCGGACGCCTTCAGGTAGGCCTCGGCGCGCTTGGCGATGGAACGGGGATCGCGGTCGTAGGCCTTGCCGTCGCCCGGCTCCAGCACGTCGCAGGTCAGGATCAGGGTCGGCTCTTCGAAGAAGGGGTCGACGTTGGCGGTGCTCGGGTCGGGCATGAGCAGCATGTCCGAAGCCTCGATGCCCTTCCAACCGGCGATCGACGAGCCGTCGAAGGCGTGGCCGGACGTGAACTTGTCTTCGTCGAAATGCGAAAGCGGCACCGTGACGTGCTGTTCCTTGCCTCGGGTATCGGTGAAACGGAAGTCCACGAACTTGACTTCGTTTTCCTTCACCAGCTTCATCACGTCTGCGACGGTCTTTGCCATTCAGGCTCTCCTGGGTTGAATGCAGATCAAAACTACGGGACGCGGCAGGAATGCAGATTCTGTGCCATTGCGACCCGGCATCCGCTCGGGGGGTGCGGCCCGATATTCTGCCTGCAGGCATGCACCGGGCCGGATGCGCGAGCCCGCCGGAACGTCGCCGCCGGAGCCGCGTCCGCGATCTCGGCCAACCAGGACCGCCCTATTTTGGGGTGAAATTAATGCACCTCATCGGTGCATTCAGAATATATTCAACAAACATGGGCATCAACGCACCAATTCAGGGCCAAGCTGCACTCCGAACGGTCGCAGGCCTTCCAGCAATGCCGCATAGGCGTGCGTGGTGGTAGCCGCATCGCCCTTGACGCCCAACTCGATGTGACGGCCGTGCTCGGGATGGTCCACGCTGGGGAGGCTGAACACCTTGACCCCCGGATGGACCGATTCGATCTCCTCCATCAGCGGCGTGAGCGTGGCCTCCATCGAACCGTAGACGATGACCGAACGCTCGACATGCGACTGGGCGTTGGCGAGATGCGCGTAGTGGTGGTCGAGCACCCACTCGATCATTGGCCAAGCCATCACCGGGAAGCCCGGCACGAAGTGCACCATGCCGCCGCCCGGCCCGGCGCTGCTGAAGCCCGGGATCTTGTTGTAGGGGTTCGGGATGATGCGCGCGTGCGCCGGGAACACGCCCATGTTCAGCCGGTGGATGTTGTCCGGCCGATCGGGCTCGTAGGGGATGCCCTGCTCGCGGGCGGTGTCGGCCATGCGTTCGCGGATCAGCGCCTCGGCCTGGGGGTGCAGCACCAGGGCCTCGCCCAGGGCGCGCGCCGCGCACTGCCGGGTATGGTCGTCCGGCGTGGCGCCGATGCCGCCGCAGGAGAACACCACGTCGCTGGTGGCGAAGGCACGCTGCAGGGTCGCGGCGATGCGGTCCGGAGCGTCGCCCACGTAGTCGGCGTAGGCGAGCTGCAGCCCGCGCGCGGCCAGCAGTTCGATGACCTTGGGCAGGTGCTTGTCCGCCCGCTTGCCCGAGAGGATCTCGTCGCCCACGATGATCAGCCCGAAGGACGGAGGGCCTTCGAGCGCCGGGCGCGGCGCCGCTGGGGAGGCGTGGTGGGAGGATGCGAGGGATCCGTGGACGGGGGTGGCGGAGGTCATTCGCGCATGGTAGCGCCGCCGTGCGCGGAAGGTGTATCCGCCAGACGCATGCGCTGCAGCACCGCCAGCGCGTATTCGGCGAACCAGAGTGCCGAAAACGCCAGCACCGCCGCGTAGAGCCACACAGCCAGCGGCGCCAGCACCGCGAAGCCCACGACGAACCAGAGGGCGGACACCCAGGTCAGGGCCGGCAGCGCGCCCAGCAGGCCGCAGGCGGTGCCGATCGCCAGCAACGGCCAGCGGTGGCGGCGCAGGATGGCGGCGCGCTCCAGCGCGCTGGCATGCTCGGCCAGCGCGTCGAACGCCATGACGCGGCAGGTGAGCCATCCCCAGACCAGGGGCGCGATCACCAGCATCAGCGGAGGCACCAGCCAGAGCGGCAGGGACACCGCCAGGACCAGCAGCGCAGCAGCGGTGGACCGCAGGGACCAGCGCAGGCTGTCCCAGAACGAGCCGCCGCGCCGCTTCTCCAGCGACGGGAAGCGCCGGCGCGCCACGCCGGCGGTCAGCAGCGGCGTCATCGCCAGCGATGCGGCGAGCAGCGCCGCCACGCCCACTGCCGGCACCGCGACCGCCAGCACCGCGACGGCGGCGACCGCATGGCGCATCCAGTGCCAGCCGCGGTCGCCGAACCATTCGCCCAGCCCCCGCAACGGTCCGAGAGAGCCCAGCCAGTCGGCGAGTCCGCCGACCGTCGCGTCCCAGCCCGCATATCCGAGCGCCCCGAGGGCCAGCGCGATGATGGCCAGCGGCGCCAGCGTCAGGGCCAGCACCGCCGGCCGCAGCATCCCGGCCGCGGCGCGGACCGCGCTCGCCCCCACGAGCGCCAAGGCATCGCCCGGCCCCATGGCTCCCGCCCGTCCCGTCGCGCCGGAACTCACCGCCGCCCCAGCAGCCGCATCACGCCGAGCCACTGCTGTGACCACCAGCCCCGGCCGTAGTCGCGCACGCGGCCCTGCGCGTCGGGCTCCACCTGGTCGCGGATGCCGGTCGGATCGAAGCGCAGCCGGAAGTCCGCGGTGCCGAACAGCATGTCCCACCAGGGCAGCAGCACGCCGAAGTTGTGCCCGCCGAGCGTCTTCGGGCCATTCGCCTCGTGGCCGATGCCGATGCTGTGGTGCAGCCGGTGGAAGCGCGGGCTGACCCACAGCCGCTCCCCGACGCGGCCGAACCAGAGCCGCAGATTGGCATGGTGGAAGTTCTCGCTGAGCTGGGTGATCGCCACCACCGCCACGAATTGCCCCGGCGGAATGCCGATCAATTGCGCCACCACCACGATGATGCAGTCGTGCAGCACGTCGTCGATCAGGTGGTTGCGGTTGTCGCTCCACATCGTCATCTGGCGTTGCGAATGGTGCAGCGCGTGGAGCTTCCACCACCATTCGAAGCGGTGCTGGCCGCGGTGGATCCAGTACTCCACGAAGTCGAAGACGACCAAGTACAGCAGCAGGCTCGCCAGCGCGCCGTCGGTCACGCCGGGCCATGCCTCGTCGAGGTGGAAGGTGCTCCAGCCCGAGACGCGCAGCGCCCCGAAGATCGCGTCGAACAGCGGTTCCACCGCGAAGAAGAGCGCCACCCGCAGCACGCCCAGCCGGGCGATCAGGGTGTAGACGATGTCCACCCGCACCGCCGCGCGGTCGCGCACCGGCTCCACCGGCCGCCAGCGCTGCAGCGGAGCGATGACGGCCACCATCACCGCCAGCTGGACCAGGCCGACCAGCAGCCATCCGGTGGCCGCGTAGCCGTCCTCGATGAAGCTGCCGAGGCCGAGCGCGAACAGCAGCGGCTGCACGGCGCGCTCGAACAATCCCTGCTGCGCCACGTCGAACGCGTTGACGAATGCATCGACCAGCCTGTCCATCGTTGCCCTCCCTGCGTCCCGGTCCCGGGGATCCTCGGAGCTGCGCGTTCCGCCGCCCTAGCGGACGGCGGCCGGCGCGCCGTGCCGCGCGATCCAGTCCCGGTAATCGGGATGGGCGCGCAGCGTCTCGAAACAGAAGCCCTTGGCTTGCAACCCTTCGATCAGCGGCTCCAGCACCGCCGGCGCCCAGGCATCCCTGCGCGACCAGATGCCGAGGTGCGCCAGCAGGATATCGCCGGGCCGGATGTCGCGCAGCGCCTTCTGCAGCAGCGCCGCATTGCTGAACTTCTCGCTCGGCAGTTCGTCGCCGAGGAAACCCGCCGGCGACCAGCCGACGTGCGCGTAGCCGCAGTTCCGCGCCGCGGCCAGCAGCGCCGGCGAAGTCTTGCCACCCGGCGCCCGGAAGAGCGGCAGCGGCGCGACGCCGGTGACCTGCCGCAGGCGGTCCGCCGCGCGGGCGATTTCCGCGCAGTAGGCCGCCGCGTCCAGCGCCGACTCGCGGCCTTCCTGCGGTCCGGCGGACGGCCGGATGCGGAAGCGCGGCGCCCCGTCGGGCCCGGCGGGCAGGTCGCCACGCCAGTACGCATGGTCGAAGGTGTGCGAAGCGAAGGCGTGGCCCTCGGCCGCGCGCGCCCGCCACCATGGCGCCCAATGCTCGCCGAGGCTGCCGTCGCCCGCTTTGGTGCGCTCGTTGGCGGCGAAGAAGGTGACCTGCACGTGGCGCCGGCGCAGCACGTCCGCCACGAACGGCGCGATCTCCATGTGGCCGGTGTCGAAGGTCAGGTAGACCGGCTTGGCGCAGGCGCCGCCGGTGGCCGCGCCGGCAGTCCAGGGGATCGCCGCCAGCAGCAGCGCCAGCGCCGCGGCGCGGCGCAGGACAGGCTCAACGCATCGGTGCATGGTCCAGCGTCCAGACGCCGTGCGGCGACTTGCCGACCTTGACCTGGCGCACGATCTGGCGCGAGGCGGTATCGATCACGGTGAGCTTGCGCGCCCAGCGCGAGGTGACCAGCAGCGTCCGTCCATCGGACGAGAGGTCCATGCAGTCCGGCCCGCCCGGCGCGGGATAGACCGCGACTTCCTTGCGCGCCTGGGTGTCGATCTTGCTCACCGTGTTGGACACCCGGTTGCTCACGAAGAGGTGCCGCCCGTCGCCCGCCGCGCGGAAGGCGTGCGAACCCTTGGCGGTGATGACCGGATCGAGCTTGCGCGGCTGCGGCCCGCCCACGTCGTAGACCTCCACGTTCTCTCCGCCGGTCAGGCCCAGGAACAGGGTGCGGTCGTCATGGGTCACGTAGATGTCGGCCGGCGAGGTGCCGGTGGGCGTGCGCCACTTGATCGCCTGGGTGGCCATGTCGATCGCGACCAGTTCGTCGCTGTCCTGCATCGACGCGTAGACCGTGGTGCTCTTGCCGTCGATCCAGAGGTGGCTGGGCGTCTTGCCGGTCGCCACCCGCTTGACCAGCGTCAGCTCCTGGCCGTCCCAGCGGTAGAAGTCGACATGGTTGAGCCGGTTGGCGTTGGTGACGAACCACTTCATGTCTGGCGAGAAGCGCAGGTGGTACGGGTCCACGATGCCGCGCACCGTGCGCTGGATCTCGGCCGTGCGCGGATCGATGAACGTCAACGAGTCGGACAGCGCGTTGGCGACGATCACCGACTTCTGGTCCGGCGTCAGGTAGAGGTGGTGCGGCTCCTTGCCGGTGGGGATGCGCTTGGTCTCGGTCCAGGTGGCCGGATCGATGACGCTCACGTCGGCATCGAGGGAGTTCAGCACGAAGATGGGATGGACGAGCGCCGGGGAAACCGGGCCGGACGGACCGGAGGCGGGCGGCGCCGCGCGCACCAGGGCGGGAGCCGCGGCCAGCGCCAGGGCCTGCAAGGCGAAGACGCGCCGCGAGGCGGGCGCCGGGGAACCGGGAGTGACGGGAGGATGCACGCGTGGGGGCTCGGCTGGAAGGAATCCAAAAGTGTAGCGGCGCCCCCCGGGCCGCAGGTTCTCCGCGGCGCCAGTTCCCTGCGCGCCGTCGGGGATCAGGTTCCGGTCAGGCGGCAGGGGTCTGCGCGACGCGTGCGGGCGACGGCAGGGGCTGCAGCAGCGCCAGGTCCGCGGGACGCAGCCAGCGCCACTGGCCGGGCGCCAGGCCGTCGAGCACCAACCCGCCGATCCGGGAGCGGTGCAGGGTCTCGACCCGGTTGCCGACGGCAGCCAGCATGCGCTTGACCTGGTGGTACTTCCCGTCGGTGAGCGTCATGCGCAGGTGGCGCGTCTCGCCGGGCGCGGCGGGGTCCTCGACCCGCTCGCAGGCCGCGGCCCGCACCGGCTTCGGATCGTCGTCCAAGACCACGCCCTCGAGCAGGCATGCCACCTGGCGCGCATCGACCGGATGCTTGGCGCCGATCTCGTAGACCTTGGGCACGTGCTTCTTCGGCGAACTCATCCGGTGGATGAACTGCCCGTCGTCGCTGAGCAGCAGCAGGCCGGTGGTGTCCTGGTCGAGCCGGCCGACGGCCTGCACGCCCTGGATCGCGTGCTTGCTCGGCCGCTGCCGCAGCGGTGCGGGCAGCAAGGTGTAGATGCTCGGATAGGTGGAGGGCTTCTGCGAGCACTCGGTGCCGGCGGGCTTGTGCAGCATCAGGTACGCCTGCGCATGGTATTCCCACTCGACGCCCTGGACCCGCAGCAGCAGCCCGTCGGTTTCGACGTCCTCGTGGGCGGCGGCGCACGGACGCCATCCATCCGCGGCCCCCGCGTCCGCAGCCGCCTCGCGCACCTGCACCCAACCCTGCTGCACCAGCCCGGCGCAGACCCTGCGGGTTCCAAAGCCCTGCGCGTAGAGGATGTCCTGGATTTCCATTCGCCGATTATGCGTTTCGCACTCCGACGACGAAACCGCGGATCCGGAAGCCGGCGTCCATCCCGGCGGAGAATGCCGGACCGGCGCCGGGATCCGCGCGCCCCGTGCCGCGCATTAATCATCGGCGCCTCCGGATAATCCCCGGGCGATTAATGCGTCGTTCCATGGCGGCCTGCCGCGCCGGTAACTGGTAGCCGTGCCCGGCTGCGTGCCCCGGACCTCCGCTGCCCGACGGGACGGCTCCTGGCCGCATCACGCTGCGAGCTTCCTGGAGGCGCATGCGGGCTCACGGGCGGTACGGCCTTCCATGCCTTCGCCCCATCAGGCAGGGCCCGTGCCCAGGCGCTCCACGGCACGGTTTGAATTACAATCATGCGTTTTTCCGGGTAATGCCGAACGCCGAGTTTTTTGGTCGGACGGTGCTCCCGGAGACATTCCGGCATCGGGCTTGCGCATCGCGCGTTCGCCCCGATCTGTGCATTGCAGGAACCGGTGCCGAACGTCCGCATCCACCGCCCCCGTCGGCTCGACCTGCCATCCACGCAGCGACCGACACCGGGAAAGCGCCCGTAGTTTCCGGAACGGCCGGAGCTCCAGCGCCGTCCGGTGCGCGCAGCGGCCGCTTCCCCAACGGTTCACATTCAATATTCCGATCGGCAGGATCCGCAATGGCAAAGGAAGAACTCATCGAAATGCAGGGCTTGGTCAACGAAGTCCTGCCCGACTCCCGTTTCCGGGTCACCCTGGACAACGGGCACCAACTGATCGCCTACACCTCGGGCAAGATGCGCAAGAACCACATCCGCATCCTGGCCGGCGACCGGGTGACCCTGGAGATGTCTCCCTACGACCTGAACAAGGGCCGGGTGACTTTCCGCTACATCGAAGGCCGCGGCCCCGCCGCTCCGCGTCGCTTCTGACCGGACGCGTGAGGGCACCCTCGATTCATGGCGCCCGCACGACCCGCCTGCTTCTCCGCCATGGTCACCGCTTTTGGCATAGCGGCGACAAGGCGTCGCGTCCTGGTGCCGCGCCCCGGGATCCCAGCGGATGCCGGCATCACGTACCCGATTTCCGGATTTTGATGTGCCGTCCGCAGACCCCGCTCCCCACCGTCCCCGCTGGCTGACTGCGCTCGGGTTGGTGCTGGCTGCCGCCGTGGTGCTGAGCGTGGTCGGGTCCCTGCTGATCGCCTACCGCCTGTCGCCCCGGCCGAGCACCGTCGAGCCCACCGCGCAGGACGCCCGCGAAGCCTGCCGCAGCGCGGCGCGCAAGCTGCTCCTCGATCCGAAACGCGCCGAATGGCTCGACATGGCGCAGTGGCGAGCCACTTCCGATGGATCGGGCGCATGGACCGTCATCCTGCGCTACCGGCTCACCAACAAGAGCGGCGACTCACGGGAAGGCACCGCCGCCTGCATGATCCAGCACGATCGCGCCACCGACGAGTGGCGCCTGCTGGACATGGTCGAAAGCTGAAGCCCGTCCCTAGCGAGCGATCGTTTTGAAGCGATAGGGATATCGCCACCGAGGGGGTGCGTTCCCGGGAACTGACGAGGCCAACGCGACCTCGCCATCTTGTTACACGGCAAAAACTGAACTGGCTCTTAATCATGCAAAGCCAGTCGCCATGCCATGTAGCACGTCCCCCTCACAATCCGATGCTGCGCCTTTCCAGAGCTTCTGGATGGCGGGCTTCGAGGGCGCGGACCATGTGAACGGCTTCGGCGAGCCGCTGGACATCAATGCCCGCAACGGGCATACGGCACGGCTCGACGAGGACTACGCCGCCCTGGCGGCGTTCGGCATCCGCACCGTGCGGGAAAGCATCGGCTGGCGCTTGACGGCATCGCGCGGTCCTGCGGGCCTCGACGCCATCGCCAGGCAGGCCCGTACGGCCGCCCGCCACGGCTTGCAGGTGGTCTGGAGCCTCATGCATTACGGCTGGCCGCCGGAATTGGATCCGCTGCACGGCGGAGAAGCGTTCGCGGAGGCTTTCGCTGCCCATTGCCGTCGAATCGCCCGGGTGCTGGAAGCGGTGGATGGTCCCCGGCCGGTCTACCAGCCCATCAACGAAATCTCGTTCCTGGCATGGGCCGCGACCCGGACCGGCCTGATCCATCCCTACCTGCCATCGGAGCCCGGCAACGGCTTCCTGTTCAAGCGTTCGCTCGTGCGCGCCGCGCTGCGCGCCACCGATGCCATACGCGCCGAGGCGCCCCACGCCCGGATCGTGCACACCGACCCGGTCATCCACATCGAACCTCGGCGGGGCGCGGGTCCGCACGAAACGGCCGCTGCGGAAGCGGAGCATGCACTGCAGTTCCAGGCCTGGGACATGATCGCCGGCCGACTCGCGCCCGAACTCGGCGGCGCGCCGCACTACCTCGACCTGCCGGGCCTGAACTACTACCACAACAACCAGTGGGAGCACGGCAGCGACGCCCGCCTGCACTGGCACCGGGCGGACCCGCGCCGCCGGTCGTTCGCCGACTTGGCGGACACCGTCTGGAAACGCTACGGCCGGCCGTTGTGCATCGCGGAAACCGGCCACGTCGGCGAGGGCCGCGCCGCTTGGCTCGACCACATGGCGCACGAAGTGCGCACGTGCGCCGCCCGCGGCATCCCGGTCGCGGGACTCTGCCTCTATCCGATCGTGGACCGACCCGACTGGCAATGCGCCACCCACTGGCATCGGAGCGGCCTCTGGGACGTGCCGGGCGCCGACACAGGCGACTTCGCGCGCCGGATCCACCAACCCTACGCCGATCGACTGCGCCACTGGCAGGCGGTGCTGGATCCCCGTGTCCCCTTTCCCTTCTCCCTTCCCTCCCACCCTTCCGCCCACCCACCCGCCATGACCCAATTGATCGTCTTCTCGCATCTCCGGTGGGACTTCGTCTACCAGCGCCCGCAACACCTCCTTTCGCGGATCGCCACCGAGTTTCCGGTGCTGTTCGTCGAGGAGCCCGTTCCCGGGGCCCCCGCGGCACGACTCGAGGAATATCGGCCCTGCGCCGGTGTGACGGTGTTGCGCATGCACCTCACCAGCCATGGAGGCGGCTTCCACGAGGAGCACCTGGGCGCCATGCGCGAGTTGCTCGCCGGTTACCTCGAAGCCCACGGCATTGACGACTACTTGCTGTGGTTCTACACACCGATGGCCTTGCCCCTCGCACGCGGCTTGCGCCCCCGTGGCAGCGTCTACGACTGCATGGACGAGCTGTCCGCCTTCGATTTCGCCCCGCCTGCGCTCATCAAGCTGGAAAACCGCCTGTTCGACAAGGTCGACCTGGTGTTCACCGGCGGCCGCAGCCTGTACGAGGCCAAGCGTAAGCGCCATCCTCAGGTGCACTGCTTCCCGAGCAGTGTGGACCGGGCGCATTTCGGCGCGTCGGACGTTGCGGACCATCCCGACCAAGCCGCACTCGCGCACCCGCGTCTCGGCTATTACGGCGTGATCGACGAGCGGCTCGACCTGGCACTGCTGGCCGCCCTGGCTGATGCGCGACCGGACTGGCAGTTCGTCATGGTCGGCCCGGTGGTGAAGATCGATCCAGCCCGGTTGCCGGTCCGTGCCAACATCCACTGGATGGGGCAGCGCCGCTACGACGAACTGCCGTCGTTCCTGGCAGGCTGGGACGTGTCGCTGATGCCTTTCGCGCTCAACGCGTCGACCCGCTTCATCAGCCCCACCAAGACCCTGGAGTACCTCGCGGCCGGCAAACCGGTGGTGAGCACCCGGGTGCGCGACGTGGCGGATCAGTATGCGGCGGTGGTGAGCATCGCGGATACCCCGGACACCTTCGTCGCCGCGTGCGAAGACATCCTGCGGCGCGATCCCGCCGCGCGGCAACACGCCACCGCCGCGGGTATGTCGGTGGTGTCCAACACCTCGTGGGACAGGACCGCGCGGGAAATGGCAGCCTTGCTGCGGGCAGTCGGTTCGGAGGCATCGTTGGAGGACGACACGTCGGAAGTCGTGGTCATCGCCGCCCCCAGCCGCCCGGCGCCGCATGCCGAGACCGCTGCACTGTGACCGCACCTTTCCATCCATCGACGAAACCGTCTCCCATGCCACGCATCGCCATCGCCGGCGCCGGCTTCTCCGGCGCCGTGCTGGCCCAGGAACTGGGCCGGGCAGGCCACCATGTCGACGTGTTCGACACACGCCCCCACATCGCCGGCAATTGCCATACCGAACGCGACGCGGCGACCGGCGTGTTGACACACGCCTACGGTCCGCACATCTTCCATACCAGCAACCTCCGGGTGTGGAACTACATCCAGCGCTTCGGCGAGTTCATGCCGTTCGTCAATCGGGTCAAGGCCATCGCCGGTGACCGGGTGTTCTCGCTTCCGATCAATCTGCTCACGATCAACCAGTTCTTCGGACGCACCTTTTCCCCGCAAGAAGCGCAAGCGTTCTTCGCCGAGATCGGCGACCGGCGCTTCCCCGCGCCCGGCAATTTCGAAGAACAGGCCTTGTCGCTGCTCGGGGAGGACTTGTATGAGGCATTCTTCAAGGGCTACACCACCAAGCAGTGGGGCGTTCCACCCTCCGCCCTGCCCGCAAGCATCCTCAAGCGTCTGCCGGTGCGGTTCAACTACGACGACAACTACTACGCGAGCACCTACCAGGGAATGCCACGCGAAGGCTACAGCGCGATTGTCGAAAGGATGCTCGACCATGCCAACATCCATCTCCACCTGCGCACCCGGTTCGAGCGGTCCTTGGCGGAAGATTACGCCCACGTGTTCTACAGCGGTCCGATCGATGCGTGGTTCGGGCACAGCGAAGGTCACCTGGGCTACCGTACGCTCGATTTCGTCCGGGAAGACCATACGGGCGACTACCAAGGCAACGCCGTCATCAATTATTGCAATCCCACGGTTCCCTGGACGCGGATCGCCGAGCACAAGCATTTCGCTCCTTGGGAAACGCACGAGCGCACTGTCGTCTACAAAGAATACAGCCGCGCCTGCGAACCGGAAGACACGCCCTACTACCCGATCCGGCTCACTGAGGAAAAGACGCTGCTCGGTCGCTACGTCGAAATGGCGAAGATGGAAAACAAGGTCACTTTCGTGGGCCGACTGGGAACCTACCGCTACCTCGACATGCATGTGACGATCGCCGAGGCGCTGGACGTTGCGGACCGTTTCCTCTCCCAGGCGGATCACGGGGCGACCATGCCTGCTTTCCTGGTTGATCCTCTGTCATAGGAACGACCGTTCCTGGTTGACTCGATCAACTTTCCGACGGTCGAGATCAGCCTTGCTGCATGCTTTTTCTTTGTAGAAACGCATCAGGATTCGGACTTCATGCCGACTAGGTAGAACATTCGTGCATGCGCTGCACAGCGCAGTTGCATCGAATACTTAAGCGCAAAGCAGAAAGCCCCCCGATCTTGAGACCGGGGGGCTTGCTGGGCTGTAAGGAGCCTGACGATGACCTACTTTCACACGGGAACCCGCACTATCATCGGCGCAGAGGCGTTTCACTTTCCTGTTCGGGATGGGAAGGAGTGGGACCACCTCGCTATGGTCATCAGGCATAACTGGTTGCCGAGCTGTCTTTGGGACAGCTCAGCGAATTCATAGAGTTGGGAATCAGCTTGTGGTTTTGACTGCGTCAACTTGGCATAACAGCCTTGATCGAGGGGTCGATCAAAGTTATAGGGTCAAGCCGCACGAGCAATTAGTATCGGTTAGCTTAACGCATTGCTGCGCTTCCACACCCGACCTATCAACGTCCTGGTCTTGAACGACTCTTCAGGGGGCTCGAGGCCCCGGCAGATCTCATCTTGAAACGAGTTTCCCGCTTAGATGCTTTCAGCGGTTATCTCTTCCACACTTAGCTACTCGGCAATGCCACTGGCGTGACAACCGATACACCAGAGGTGTGTCCACTCCGGTCCTCTCGTACTAGGAGCAGGCTTCCTCAAATCTGCAGCGCCCACGGAAGATAGGGACCAAACTGTCTCACGACGTTTTAAACCCAGCTCACGTACCTCTTTAAATGGCGAACAGCCATACCCTTGGGACCGGCTACAGCCCCAGGATGAGATGAGCCGACATCGAGGTGCCAAACACCGCCGTCGATATGAACTCTTGGGCGGTATCAGCCTGTTATCCCCAGAGTACCTTTTATCCGTTGAGCGATGGCCCTTCCATACAGAACCACCGGATCACTATGTCCTGCTTTCGCATCTGCTCGACTTGTCAGTCTCGCAGTTAAGCACGCTTATGCCATTGCACTATCGTCACGATGTCCGACCGTAACTAGCGTACCTTCGAACTCCTCCGTTACGCTTTGGGAGGAGACCGCCCCAGTCAAACTGCCTACCATGCACTGTCCCCGATCCAGATAATGGACCTAGGTTAGAACCTCAAACGCACCAGGGTGGTATTTCAACGTTGGCTCCATGCGATCTAGCGACCGCACTTCAAAGCCTCCCACCTATCCTACACAGATCCGTTCAAAGTCCAATACAAAGCTACAGTAAAGGTTCATGGGGTCTTTCCGTCTTTCCGCGGGGAGATTGCATCATCACAAACATTTCAACTTCGCTGAGTCTCAGGAGGAGACAGTGTGGCCATCGTTACGCCATTCGTGCAGGTCGGAACTTACCCGACAAGGAATTTCGCTACCTTAGGACCGTTATAGTTACGGCCGCCGTTTACTGGGACTTCAATCAAGAGCTTGCACCCCATCATTTAATCTTCCAGCACCGGGCAGGCGTCACACCCTATACGTCCACTTTCGTGTTTGCAGAGTGCTGTGTTTTTAATAAACAGTCGCAGCCACCGATTTTTTGCAACCCCTTTGGGCTCCCCTTGTACAGGTTCACCTACTGAGGGCATACCTTCTCCCGAAGTTACGGTATCAATTTGCCGAGTTCCTTCTCCTGAGTTCTCTCAAGCGCCTTAGAATACTCATCTCGCGCACCAGTGTCGGTTTGCGGTACGGTCGTGTGTAGCTGAAGCTTAGTGGCTTTTCCTGGAAGCAGGGTATCACTCACTTCGGCTGCAAGCAGCCTCGTTATCACCCCTCATCTAAGCCCGGC
Organism: Xylophilus ampelinus; assembly: GCA_036946225.1. GTDB lineage: Bacteria > Pseudomonadota > Gammaproteobacteria > Burkholderiales > Burkholderiaceae_C > JAKOND01. Next base: position 2,818 of record JAQIJO010000006.1, on the reverse strand, counting down.
GGATTTGCCTACCAGGCACGACTACAGGCTTGAACCAACATATCCAACAGTTGGCTGAGCTAACCTTCTCCGTCCCCACATCGCACTACACATCGGTACAGGAATATTGACCTGTTTCCCATCAGCTACGCATCTCTGCCTCGCCTTAGGGGCCGACTCACTCTACGCCGATGAACGTTGCGTAGAAAACCTTGCGCTTACGGCGAGCGGGCTTTTCACCCGCTTTAACGCTACTCATGTCAGCATTCGCACTTCTGATACCTCCAGCACGCTTTACAACGCACCTTCACAGGCTTACAGAACGCTCTCCTACCACGCACAGTAAACTGTGCATCCGCAGCTTCGGTAACTGGCTTAGCCCCGTTACATCTTCCGCGCAGGACGACTCGATCAGTGAGCTATTACGCTTTCTTTAAATGATGGCTGCTTCTAAGCCAACATCCTGACTGTTTTAGCCTTCCCACTTCGTTTCCCACTTAGCCAATTTTAGGGACCTTAGCTGGCGGTCTGGGTTGTTTCCCTCTTGAGTCCGGACGTTAGCACCCGGTGCTCTGTCTCCCAAGCTGTACTCTTCGGTATTCGGAGTTTGCCTTGGTTTGGTAAGTCGCCATGACCCCCTAGCCAAAACAGTGCTCTACCCCCGAAGGTAATACTTGAGGCACTACCTAAATAGTTTTCGGAGAGAACCAGCTATTTCCAAGTTTGTTTAGCCTTTCACCCCTATCCACAGCTCATCCGCTAGTTTTGCAACACTAGTCGGTTCGGACCTCCAGTACCTGTTACGGCACCTTCATCCTGGCCATGGATAGATCACTTGGTTTCGGGTCTACACCCAGCGACTGGACGCCCTATTCGGACTCGATTTCTCTACGGCTTCCCTACTCGGTTAACCTTGCCACTGAATGTAAGTCGCTGACCCATTATACAAAAGGTACGCAGTCACCCTTGCAGGCTCCTACTTTTTGTAAGCATGCGGTTTCAGGATCTATTTCACTCCCCTCCCGGGGTTCTTTTCGCCTTTCCCTCACGGTACTGGTTCACTATCGGTCGATGATGAGTATTTAGCCTTGGAGGATGGTCCCCCCATATTCAGACAGGATTTCTCGTGTCCCGCCCTACTTTTCGCTAACTTAGTACCACACGTCACTTTTCGCATACGGGACTATCACCCGCTATGGTCGGCTTTTCCACACCGTTTTGCTAAATGTCGTGCTATCACTAGCAGGCTCTTCCGATTTCGCTCGCCACTACTCTCGGAATCTCGGTTGATGTCTTTTCCTCGAGCTACTGAGATGTTTCAGTTCACCCGGTTCGCCTCGCATGACTATGTATTCATCATGCGATACCCCGAAGGGTGGGTTTCCCCATTCAGAAATCTCCGGATCAAAGCTAATTTGCCAGCTCCCCGAAGCTTATCGCAGGCTATCACGTCTTTCGTCGCCTATCATCGCCAAGGCATCCACCACATGCTCTTATTCACTTGACCCTATAACTTTGACGTCTCTTTCAAGACATCTCCGTCGATTCAAGGAATATGTCAGGTCTTTCACCTGACGCGTTATGCCGTAAACCAAGCTTTCGCTTGATTTCTTGAATTCAAACCAAAGTGTTTGATATTCGTTTTGACGCAATCAAAAATTCATGTTGCCGACGGCACGGTGAGCCACAAGGACTCTTTCCGTCGACAACGCTGATTCGACTCTATGAATTTTTAAAGAACAGCCGATTGATCAAGTGATCTTGATCAACAACAAAGCAACCTCTTGCGAAGTCGCTTTGGTGTTGAATTATCCGACGGTAGTGGTGGAGGATGACGGGATCGAACCGACGACCCCCTGCTTGCAAAGCAGGTGCTCTCCCAGCTGAGCTAATCCCCCATACGCCTTGCTCGCATGCCTGCCTACTTGCGCAGGCCTATGCTCGCCTCTACTCTCGCCTCGATTGCCTGGAATCATGGTGGGTCTGGTTGGGCTCGAACCAACGACCCCCGCCTTATCAAGACGGTGCTCTAACCAGCTGAGCTACAGACCCCTGTGGTTTCGACCTCACGGTCGCACCGGCCTTTTTCCAACAACCGATAAGTGTGGGCGTTCAAACTTGAGTGCAGTTTTCCAGAAAGGAGGTGATCCAGCCGCACCTTCCGATACGGCTACCTTGTTACGACTTCACCCCAGTCACGAACCCTGCCGTGGTAATCGCCCTCCTTGCGGTTAAGCTAACTACTTCTGGCAGAACCCGCTCCCATGGTGTGACGGGCGGTGTGTACAAGACCCGGGAACGTATTCACCGCGACATTCTGATCCGCGATTACTAGCGATTCCGACTTCACGCAGTCGAGTTGCAGACTGCGATCCGGACTACGACTGGCTTTATGGGATTAGCTCCCCCTCGCGGGTTGGCAACCCTCTGTACCAGCCATTGTATGACGTGTGTAGCCCCACCTATAAGGGCCATGAGGACTTGACGTCATCCCCACCTTCCTCCGGTTTGTCACCGGCAGTCCCATTAGAGTGCCCTTTCGTAGCAACTAATGGCAAGGGTTGCGCTCGTTGCGGGACTTAACCCAACATCTCACGACACGAGCTGACGACAGCCATGCAGCACCTGTGTTACGGTTCTCTTTCGAGCACTAAGCCATCTCTGGCAAATTCCGTACATGTCAAAGGTGGGTAAGGTTTTTCGCGTTGCATCGAATTAAACCACATCATCCACCGCTTGTGCGGGTCCCCGTCAATTCCTTTGAGTTTCAACCTTGCGGCCGTACTCCCCAGGCGGTCAACTTCACGCGTTAGCTTCGTTACTGAGAAAGTGAATTCCC